>NZ_CP022961.1:2670000-3895833 GCF_002285795.1 Plantactinospora sp. KBS50 | reverse complement strand
GTCGTCGGCGGGCCGGTCGACAATCTCCACCGGCATCGTTCCCGCGCTGAGGATCTCCTGCCTGGCGTCGCCGCTGGCCGTCCGGTGGTACATCGTCCGCAGCGCTTCGTTGCGGCGGGCGAGTTCGCCGAGGCTCTCCAGCGCGTCACCCACGCTCAACAGCAGCGGAATCGGCATCCACCGGGTGAGCACGGCGTAGTTGCGGGCGTCGTCGAGATTGCCGATGAGGTCCCAGATCATCTCCTGACCCCAGGTCAGCGGCGCCGTCCGGGCGCGCCCGCCGTGGAACTCGACGTCGGTCGTGTACGCAGTGATCATGAGGAGCCTCGCACCTCCACCGGGGTGGGTATGGGGCCGCCGGCCGGGGTGCGGCGGGGCAGCAGGACATGCCGCAGGCAGAAGATCGAGTACGTCAGCCCGGTGGTCCAACTCGCGACCACGGCCCACATCACCGCCTGGATTCCGAACGGTCGACTGAGCAGGTAGGCGAAGGGCAACTGGACCAGACCGAAGGCGAGAATCGTGCAGATGAGCGGCACCGTGGTCCGGCGGGCGCCGTTGAGGTAGCCGTGCAGCACCACCATGACGGTGTAGAGCGCGAAGAACGGGTAGATGATCAACAGGTACCGCCCGGCGACCTCGCGGGCGGCCGGGTCGTCGGTGAACACGGCGACGATCGGCCGGTGCGCGGCGAGGACCACGGCGGAGAACACCACGGTCAGACCGACGGTGAGCCCGAGGGTCTGTACCAGTGCCCGCCGTGCCCGCTCGATGTCTCCCGCGCCGAGATTCTGTGCCGCGAAGGTGGTCATGGCGCCGGAGAAGGACAGGAACAGGATCGCGGTGAACGCTTCGATCCGCGAGACGATGGTGAAGCCGGCCATCACCGTCTCGCCGTACCGTTCGATGATCCAGACCAGCACCATGATGCCGAGAGCCAGGATGATGTGCTGCGTCGCCAGGGGGAGGCCGAGCCGGATGGCGTCGGCCAGTTCACCTCGTACGGCGGGCGTGGCGGGCCGGCCCGCCGGCAGCGGGTAGAGCCGGCCCGAGGCGAGGACCCCGACCACCGCCGCGACGGTGGCGGACACCGCCGTGGCCAGCGCGCCGCCGCCGACACCGAGCCCCAGCCCGCCGACGAACAGCCAGGCCAACCCGATGTTGATCACGTTGCCGGTGGCCTGTACCCACATCGCCGCCCGGGAGTTGCCGAGACCCCGCAGGTAGGCGCTGACGGCCGCGGACCCGAACATGCCAGGAAAACCGATGGAGAGTATCCCGATGAAGTGGGCGCACTGCCCGGCCAGCGTGCCGGTGATTCCCATCAGCGCCAGGACCGGCTTCGCGAGCACGGTGACCAGCACGATGGACCCGAGGGTCCAGCCGACGGTCACCGTGGCCAGCGCCACCACCACGTCGCGTCGTTGCTCGTCCCGCTGGCCGCCGCGCAGGTGCGCCAGCCGGATGGTGAACGCGGTGCCGAGACCGATGAACATGGCGTTCAGCAGGTAGAACAACGGGCCGCTCGCCCCGACCGCGGCAAGCCCCTCGACGCCGACGTAGCGCCCGACGACGATGCCGTCGACAAGCAGATAGGCCTGCATGAACAGGCTCGCCGCGGTCAGCGGAAGGGCGAAACCGACTATCTGCCGTACGGCCGGCCCGCGGGTCATGTCGGTCATGACGTCCTCTGATCCTGGTCGCGGATCACAGGGAACTCGCCGCGAAGTCCCGCAGATCCTCGATGTGATAGGCGATCTCGGCTGTGGTCCGGTCCGCGAGCAGGTCCGCGACGTCGTAGGAGACGCCGTGGTAGACCGCGATGTGGTTGGCCACCGTGGTGGCCATCAGCGAGTCGCCGCCCAGGTCGAAGAAGTCGGCCTCGACGTCGAGCCGGTCGTAGCCGAACGCGAGCGCCAGGCACCTCGCCACGGACAGCTCGACGTCGGAGTACTGCTCGTCCGGGCGGCCGTCGAGGTGCACCGTCACCGCCTCGATCGTCGTACGGATCTTGTCGGTGGCCTTCGCGAGCCGTTCCTCCAACGCGTGCATCTGCTGTTGCACGGTCGCCTCGATGTCGTCGGAGAGCGCGACGTCGTACGAGCGCAACAGGTGGATGAGCTCGCCACCGTAGTTGAGCTCGCCGGCGAACAGTCGCGACCGGCCCGAGCGCAGACCCGCGTCGAGTACGGCCAGGCCGACGGCCGTCGGCAGCGCCTTGAACATCGTGTCACCGTTGGTGCCGTAGTCCACCGCCATGCCGATCTCCTTCCAGGCCACCCAGTCCACCGCGAGCATGTGGCACCGGCCGCCCGACTGGGACCGGGCGAGGTTGTCGAGGTAGTAGTTGGCCGCCGCGTAGTCGGCCTGCCCCGGCGCGGGAAACACCGAGGCGACCGAGGAGAAGTGGGCGATGAAGTCCGGCGGATCGGTCCGGGTCGACTCCTTCAGTACGAAGGCGGAGTGCAGTTTCGCCCGTACGACGGCGTCGAACTCGTCGAGCTGGCGGAACATGACAGTGCTTCCGCCGGGCAGCCCGGCCGCGTGCACGATGCCGTCGATCCGGCCGTGGTCGGCGCGCAACTGGGCCACCGCCTCGGCGAGCGCCTTGCTGTCCCCGGCGTCGACCGCCATCGCGAGCACGCGGGCACCCAGCGCCTCGATGTCGCGCACGGTCTGGATCCGGGTCGTCACGGCGCTCTCGGACGCCGATGCCGGCAGTTCGTCCCACCGCTCGCGGGGCGGTAGCCCGGACCGGCTGAGCAACACGACCGTGATGTCCGGCTGCGCGGTGGCGAAGTCGCGGGCGACGGCGAGGCCGAGGGCACCGGTGCCGCCGGTGATCAGGTACGTGCCACCGGATCTGAGGTACGGCCGCGGACCGGGATCCCCGGTGGTCAGCTCGATGTCGGGGACCTCGACGAAGACCTCGCGCATGCGCTGCTCGCCGCGCAGCACCGACAGCCCGTACGCGTCGCCCAGGATCTCGGCGCGTACCGCGGCCGCCGGCACGGACATGTCGACGTCGACGTGTTTGACCTGGACGTACGGGTACTCACGGACGAGCACCTTGCCGAAGCCGACAAGCGCGGCGTTGTCCGTGACCGTCGCGGCGTCACCCTCGTCCGCGCTGATCGCCGTCCGGGTGAGCACGATCAGGTCGAGTTTGGCTCCGGCCGCCATCAACGCCTTCGACAGGTGGAAGAGCCCGTGCAGGTTCTTCGCCGACCGGCTTTCGATCTCTTCGATGTCGGCCGCCGGCGCCGACTCGAACGCCAGCGCGTACACGAGGTGCGTGACCTGGTGTTCGTCGGCCAGCCGGACGAGGTGCTCGTACGCGGCGGGGCTGTCGGCGCTGAACGTCGGACCGTCCGGGCCGAGCGGTTCCCCGAGCCGGATGATCCGGCTGCCGTCGGTCAGCGCGGGGGCCAGCACCGCCTCGGCGTCGGTCGACGGGTCGATCAGGGCAAGCATCGTGCCGGTGCCGGTGCCGGTGCCGGTGCCGGTCGGGGTCGGCTCTGGCGCCGGCACCGGTCGCAGCCGGACATCGTGGGTGACCGGATGTTGTGCGGTGGTCCGTTCCAGGGACATCGTCTGGCGCCAGTCCTGCGGGAAGTCCAGCCAGGCGGTCGTCTCGTCGAAGACGTAGTGGGGCAGCCGGACGATGCGGTGCTTCCGGCCCGCTGCCAGCCTCCGCCAGTCGACCGGCTCACCCCGCAGGTACGCCTGTGCGGTCTCGGCGAGCGCACCGGTGACCTGCGGTCCGTCGTCGGCGAGGATCCGTTCGATGCCGGCACGGAGGTCGTCGATGCCGGTGACGGCCAGCGCGATCCGGTACCGGTGTGCCGAGCGCGACAGTTGCGTCGTGTGGCAGACGTCGGCGATGTCGATGCCGGCGAGCCCGCCCTCGTCGATGAACCGCAGGTAGCCGCGCAACAGCCCGGACAGCGAGCGGATGGTGGCCCCGCTGAGGGTGAACAGGTGTTCGCCGCTCGGATGGTCGCCCGCCGGGTCGGTTGCCGGGGCCGGTGCGATGTGTTCCTCGACGACCACGTGGGCGTTGGTGCCGCCGAGGCCGAATGCGCTGACGCCACAGCGGCGCGGTCCGCCGTCGGTCTCCCACGGCCGCAGGCTGGTCGGGACGAACAACGGCCCGGATGTGAAGTCGAGCTGCGGGTTGGGGCTGACGAAGTTGGCCTGCGGCGGGAGTTGGCGGTGCCGAAGCACCGCCACCGCCTTGAGCAGGCCGATCACTCCGGAGCCCTCGAACAGGTGCCCGACGTTGGCTTTGACCGTGCCGACGGCGCAGAAGCTCCGGTCCGTCGTGTGTTCGGCGAAGGCCAACTTCATGCCTTCGTGCTCGATCGGGTCGCCCACCCGGGTGGCGGTGCCGTGCGCCTCGAAGTAACCGAGCGTACGCGGGTCGATTCCGGCGTTCTCCCAGGCGGCCAGCAGCAGATCGGCCTGTGACCGGGCGCTCGGGCTGGTGATGCCGTCGGTGTGGCCGTCGTGGTTGACCGCGCTGCCCCTGATGACGGCGTAGATCTCGTCACCGTCGGCCAGCGCCCGGTCGGTCCGCTTGAGCACGACCGCCCCGGATCCCTCGCCGAAGCCGGTGCCGTCGGCCGCCTCGTCGAAGGTGCGCGTCACACCGTCGGAGGATTCGATGCCGATCGCCGAGTGCGGGTGCTTGACCGGGGCGAAGACGATCCGTGCGCCACCGACCACCGCCATGTCGCAGTCGCCGGCCATCAGGGCGTTCTTCGCCTGGTGCACCGCGACCAGCGTCGCCGAGCAGGCGGTGTCGACGACGAGGCTGGGACCGCGCAGATCGAGCAGGTGTGACAGCCGGTTGGCGAGCATCGCCGGGATGTTGCCGGTGATCGCCTGCTGGCTCAGGGAGGGCTCCACCCGGGAGATGTAGTCCATGTAGGTCGAACCCGGGTTCGTGGCGAAGCCGACGAAGACTCCGGTACGGCTGCCGCGCAGCCGGTCCGCCGAGTACCCGGCGTCCTCCAGGGCGAGGAACATGGCGCGGAGGACCATGCGGTGGTGCGGGTCGGTCAGGGCGGCCTGCCGGGGCGTCATGCCGAACGCCGCGTAGTCGAACGTGTCGACCGAGTCGAGATAGCAGCCGTTGTGGAAGTCCAGACCGTCGTCGTCGACCGGTTCGACGGTCGTCGCCCGCAGGTAGTGGATGTACTCGCTCAGGGTCTCCCGGCGGTGCTGCGGAAAGGGCCTGGTGAGGCTCGCGCCGGTGCTGACGACGCGCCAGAGATCGTCCAGACCCTCGACCCCGGGTAGCCTCACCGAGGCGCCAACAATGGCGATGCTCATCCGATCGTCCCTTCAGTGGATTCTGCTCACCAGCGCGCTGAGGGTGCCGCCGTTGACTTCGTCGAAGTGGGTGACTCCCGAGGCCCGCAGGGTGGTGACCGCTCGTACCCACTGCACGGGTGCGCAGACCTGGCCGGCCAGCAGGTCGGCACCCGATTCCGGGTCGAAGATTTCGCCGTTGACGCTGGAAACGACCGAGCCGGTCGCGGTGCCGAAGGTGCAGTTCGCCAGGACCGCTCGCAACGCCGGCTCCACCGGGGCCATCAGCGGGGTGTGGAACGGTCCGCTGACGTTGATCGGGACGACACGTGCGCCGGGAAGCGCGCCGATCGCCTTCGCGGCCACGGCCACCTCGGTCCGGTCGCCGGCTATCGTCGTCTGCGTGTCGGCGTTGTAGTTGGCGATGTGCACCTGGGTGAGGCCGGCCTCCTGGAGGGCACGTCGGACGAATGCCGCCGGTACGCCCTGGACCGCCGACATTCCGCCGCCGGTGATGCCGGCCATCAGTGCGCCGCGCTGCTCGACGATCCGTAGCGCCGTCGGGAAGTCGAGCACACCCGCGGCGACGAGTGCATTGTATTCGCCAAGGCTGTGGCCGGCGAAGAACTGGTAGTCGCCGGCGCCGTCGGCGATTTGCCGCATGCCCATCATGGCGTTGACGACGAACACGGCCGGCTGGCCGTAACGGGTGTCCCGTAGTCTTCGGTCCGGGTCCCTCGTACACAACTGTTCGATCGAGTAACCAAGAATGTCGTCCGCCAGGGTGGTGATGTCCGGGAACCGGGCGAAAAGGTCAGCTCCCATTCCTCTGCGTTGGACACCCTGGCCGGGGAAGATTAGACATCGCATTATGGCCTCCTGGTGCCCGTGACGCGACGGATGGCTGGAACGGTGTGAATCGCACGCGTCGGGCAGCGGTGCCCAGACATTCCCTGGTGAATCGTCGGGCGGCCGCTCCGGGACCGTAGTCCACGATGCGGTCGATCGAGGCGTCGGCGATCGCGTGCGACGCCACCAGTTCCCATTCGATCGGCCGCAGGAGCACCTGCTGGAGGAACTCGTCGATGAAGTCCGGCGAGCTCTGCAGGTTGCGCGGGGCGTCGGTGGCGTACACCGGCAGCCCGAGCTGCGCACCGTCGGGTAATCGGCCGATGAATCGACGGTCCTGGTCGATCCGGTCCGCGGCCGGCGCCATGTGCCGGCTGTGGAAGGGAACGGTGTTGTTGAGGAACAGCCAGGTGGCGCCGGCCCGCTCGAACGCCGCCGCGTGGGTGAAGTAGAACTCCAGGAGCTCGATGGTCGGTCCACTCAGGACGTGAGAGCTCGGCGAGTTCGCCAGGCTCACCGAGAGGGAGCCGCCGTCGCGGTTGAACCCGGCGACGGCATCGACGAGCTCGTGACGGGGCAGGCCGGCAAGCGAGGCCATGGGGCCGGGACCAGCGCCCCGACGAACCCTTGCCCGGTAACGGCCCACCGCGCTCCGGTCCGGGTCTGCCGCGGTGGCGAGCTGCTGGCCGCGAGCGAGGCTGACCGCGACCAGCCGCAGAAAGGCGGCGACGGTGTCGAGGAAGTCGTCCATCCGTCGCAGTCGCAGGCCCGCGACGATTGCCGCGAGCAGGCCGATGCTGTGGCCCAACGCCGCGACGCAGCCGTCCTCCTGCCGTCTGGCCGGTTGCAGACAACATGCCTGATAGGTGTACACGCACAGCCCGGCGACGAACGAATCGATCGGTGCTTCGTCCGGCTCAAACGAGCGCCGCTCCAGTATCGAGCGGAAACTGAATCGACGAGCCGAGGTCGAATCCAGGTAGTCGGTCACCTCGTCCATGGTTTGGAGGACAACCTGAAAGAACGCCGCATTCTCCGGGCTCGCGTACATTCTGCGAAGCTCCGGAATGAGGCCCTCGTGATTGCTGCCCAGGCCGTCGAAGAGTAAAAGCGTACGCACAGCCAACCTTCTATTGTCGGGCTGCAGTGATCGAGTCGAAAGCTCTGCGAGATGTCACGAATTTGTGCCTACTGCCTGTCTGGCCCAGGAATCAGGTTAGCAGCGCTCCGTGGCCGCGGCAATACCGAACGATGCGATTCAATGCCAACTTGCCTTTCGCATGATCCGGAAATCGGGCGGCGATGCGAGTTTTGTTTCGCGTGTGTGGCTAATCGGTAACGGTGGATGGGCACTGCCTCGACTCGGCCCTTCATCGCCAGGCGGTCAGGGGCGGTAGCGGTAGCCCATCCCCGGCTCGGTGATCAGGTGCCGGGGCCGGGCCGGGTCGTCCTCCAGTTTGCGCCGCAACTGGGCCATGTACTGCCGCAGGTAGTTCGTCTCGTGCTGGTACTCCGGACCCCACACGTCGTGCAGGAGCTGCCGCTGGCTGACCAGCTTGCCGGGATTGCGCAGCAGCTTCTCCAGCATCGCCCACTGGGTCGGGGTGAGCCGTACCTCCGTGCCGTCGTCGCGGGTGACGGTCCGGTCGGCCAGGTCGACGGTGTGCCGGCCGATCCGCAGCGCCGGGCCGGTCGGGCCGGCCGGGCCGAGCCGGCGGGTGACGGCCCGGATGCGGGCGAGCAGTTCGTCCACCCCGAACGGCTTGGTGACGTAGTCGTCGGCGCCGGCGTCGAGCGCGGAGACCTTGTCCTCGCTGCCGGCCCGCCCGGACAGCACGATGATCGGTACGGTGGTCCAGCCGCGCAGCCCGCGGATCACCTCGACGCCGTCCAGGTCGGGCAGGCCGAGGTCGAGCACCACCAGGTCCGGCGGTTGGCTGGCGGCGGCGCGCAGCGCGCTGGTGCCGTCCGGCGCCACCTGGACGTCGTAGCCGCGTGCCCGCAGGTTGATCCGCAGGGCGCGCAGGATCTGCGGTTCGTCGTCGACCACCAGGATGCGGGTCATCCCGTGGCACCTTCGGCCGCGGGCAGCCGCAACACCATGGTCAGGCCGCCGCCCGGGGTGGTTTCGGGGGTGATGCTGCCGCCCATCGCCTCGGCGAGCCCGCGGGACAGCGCCAGCCCCAGGCCCACCCCGGTCTGGTTGTCGCGGTCGCCGAGGCGCTGGAACGGCAGGAAGACGTGCTCCCACTGGTCCTGCGGGATGCCGGGACCGGTGTCGATGACCCGCAGTTCGACCTGGCCGGCGTGCGCGCTGGCGGTGATCCTGGGCGGCTGCCAGGGTGGGCTGTGCCGCAGGGCGTTGGCCACGATGTTCACCAGTACCCGTTCCAGCAGGCCGGGGTCGGCCGCGGCGGCCGGCAGGTCGGCGGGAATGTCGGTGACCACGCCGGTGGCGACCGGCCCGAGTTCGTCCAGCGCCCGGGGTACGGCGTCCTCCAGCCCGATGGCGGTGGCTGTGACGCCGAGGGCGCCGGCCTGGAGGCGGCCCATGTCGAGCAGGTTGGCCACCAGCGCGCCGAGCCGGTCCAGGGACTCGTCGGCGGTGGCCAGCAGCTCCGCCCGATCCTCGTCGTCGAACTCGACGTCGTGGCTGCGCAGGCTGCTCACGGCCGCCTTGGCCGAGGCCAGCGGGGTACGCAGGTCGTGGCTGACCGCGGCGAGCAGGGCGGTGCGCATCCGGTCGGCCTCGGCGAGCGGCCGGGCGGTGGCGGCCTCCTCGGCGAGGCGTTCCTGGCGCAGCGCGACGGCCGCCTGGGCGGCGAACGCCTCGACGACCCGCCGGTCGGCGGCCTCCAGCGGGCGGCCGGCGAGCACCACGGTGAGCCGGTCGTCCACCGGTACGGCGGTCTCCCCGGCCTGCGGGGTGCCCGGCGGCCGGTCGCCGACGCCGGCCACCACGCGCCACGGCGCGTCGGTCCCGGCCGTCCCCGGGCCGGCCGGACCCGAGGCGACCGGACCCGGACCGACCGGACCCGGACCCGGACCCGGACCGACCGGACCCGGACCCGGACCGACCGGACCCGAGGCGACCGGACCCGGACCGACCGGACCCGGGTCGGCCGGGCCGTCGCCGGCGGTGCCCGGGCCGGCGGTCCGCTCCAGCACGCTGACCGCGCGCAGCCCGAACGTCTCCCGCAGCCGGTCCAGCAGCGCGGGCAGCGGACGTTCCCCGCGCAGCACGCTGCCCGCCACGGTGGCCAGGGTCTGCGCGTCGGCGGAGGCCCGCGCCGCCTCCCGGGTACGCTTCGCCGCCACGTCGACCACCGCGCTCACCGAGACCGCGACGCCCACGAAGACGCCGATCGCGAGCAGGTTGTCCGCCGCGGCGATGGTGAGGGTGTGGTACGGCGGGGTGAAGTACCAGTTGAGCAGCAGGGATCCGCCGAGCGCGGCGACCAGCGCCGGCCACATGCCGCCGACCAGGGCGACCCCGACGACGGTGGCCAGGAACAGCAGGATGTCGCTGGTCAGGGTGAGACCGGGCAGCGTCTGCAGCAGCGCGGTGAGCCCCGGCATGCCGAGGACGGCGAGCGCGAACCCGAGCAGCCGCCGCCGGCGGGACAGCACGGCCGGCGTTCCGGAGCGCCGCCGTCCCCGCCCGACCTCGGGGTGGGTGACCAGGTGGACGTCGATCGGCCCGGACAGCGCCGTGGTGGTGACCCCGACGCCGCGGGAGAAGAGCTGGGCGACCCGGCCGCGGCGGCTGGCCCCGAGCACGAGTTGGGTGGCGTTGACGCCGCGGGCGAAGTCCAGCAGCGCCGCCGGGATGTTGGTGCCGAGCACCTGGTGGTAGGTGCCGCCGAGGCTTTCCACGAGCACCCGCTGGCGGGCGAGCTGGGCCGGGTCGGCCCCGGCCAGGCCGTCGCTGCGGGCCACGTGCACGGCCAGCAGGTCGGCGCCCCTGCCGCGGGCGGCGATCCGGGCCGCCCGCCGGATCAGCGTCCCGCCCTCCGGGCCGCCGGTCAGCGCCACCACCACCCGCTCCCGGGCCTCCCAGGTGTCGGAGATGCCGTGCTGGTTCCGGTACGCGTCGAGCTGCTCGTCGACCTTGTCGGCGAGCCAGAGCAGGGCGAGTTCCCGCAGCGCGGTCAGGTTGCCGACCCGGAAGTAGTTGCCCAGCGCGGCGTCGATCCTGTCGGGGCGGTAGATGTTGCCGTGCGCCATCCGGCGGCGCAGCGCCTCCGGGGTCATGTCGACCAGCTCGACCTGTTCGGCGGCCCGGACCACCCGGTCGGGCACGGTTTCCCGCTGGGTGGTGCCGGTGATCTGCGCGACGACGTCGTTCAGCGACTCCAGGTGCTGGATGTTCACGGTGGTGAGCACGCTGATCCCGGCGTTCAGCAGCTCCCGCACGTCCTGCCAGCGCTTCTCGTGCCGGCCGCCGGGCACGTTGGTGTGCGCCAGTTCGTCGACCACGGCGACCTCGGGCCGGCGGGCCAGCACGCCGTCGAGGTCCATCTCGGTGAACCCGGTGCCCCGGTAGCGGACGGTACGCCGGGGGACCACCTCAAGGTCGCCGAGCATCGCCGCCGTGTGCGGCCGGCCGTGCGTCTCGACCAGGCCGATCACCACGTCGGTGTTCCGCTCGGCCCGCCGGTGCGCCTCCTGGAGCATCGCGTACGTCTTGCCGACACCCGGGGCGGCACCGAGGTAGATGCGCAGTTCTGCCCGGGGCACGGCGTTATCCTGCCTGATCGTCGGGGGTGCGCACGGGGAACTCCCGATCGAGCGCGAGGTTGAGTTCCAGCACGTTGACCGCGGGCGCGCCGATGAAGCCGAGCGCCCGGCCGGTGGTGTGCTCCCGTACCAGCCGCCGGAGTGCCGCCGGGTCCGCACCGCGTTCCCGGGCCACCCGCTCGACCTGGATGTCGGCGTACCCGGGGCTGATGTCCGGGTCGAGGCCGCTGCCGCTGGCGGTGACCGCGTCGGCCGGTACCGCCGGGCGGGCGGGTGCGTCGCCCCGGACCGGGGTGATGACCCCGCCCTCGGCGCGGTAGTCGTGGCCGGGCGTCGCCAGCTCGACCGGCACCCCCTCGTAGCTGGCGAGGAACGGCGTGCCGGGTGCGGCCTGGTTGACGCTGACCACCCGGGTGGCGGGGCCGGTGAGCCCGTCGCGGCGGAACACCGCCAGCACCGCGCCGACGCCGTCCGGGGTGCAGTACGGCCGCCGCCCGTCCACGTCGTCGAACTCGCCGACGGCCTTGCTGCGCGCGCAGACCCGGGTCAGCAGGCTCCGGGTGGACTCCGCGGGGCCGCCGGCGATGGTGTCGACGACGTCCTCCGGGCCGAGGTTGCTCGCCGAGGTGGAGGTCGGGTCGTAGCCGTCGCCGGCGGCCGACGGCCGGGACTGGAAGTAGCGCGGGATGGGGCTGCCGTCGGGGTCGGTGAACGACTGGCCGATGAGCCGGCTGCCGACGGTGCGGTCCGCGACCGTCACCGGCGATCCGTCCGCGCGGGCGGCCAGGCCGGGTAGCCGGCCGATGCCGACCATGGCCAGCGGGTAGGCCAGGCCGAGCAGCACGGTGCAGACGAGCAGCGCGCGCCCGGCGGCGAGGTGTTGGGCGAGCCAGGACGGTGGACGCATCACGAGATCCCCGGGATGAACTGGACGATCAGGTCAATGATCTTGATGCCGGCGAACGGCACGATGATGCCGCCCAGGCCGTACACCAGCAGGTTGCGCCGCAGCAGCCGCGACGCGCTGTCCGGCCGGTAGCGCACGCCGTGCAGGGCCAGCGGAATCAGCGCGACGATGATGACCGCGTTGAAGACGACCGCCGACAGGATCGCCGACTCCGGGCTGGCCAGCCGCATCACGTTGAGCCGGTCCAGGCTCGGGTAGATGCCGGCGAACATGGCCGGGACGATCGCGAAGTACTTGGCGATGTCGTTGGAGATGCTGAACGTGGTCAGCGCGCCACGGGTGATCAGCAACTGCTTGCCGATCTCCACGATCTCGATCAGCTTGGTCGGGTCGGAGTCGAGGTCGACCATGTTGCCGGCCTCCTTCGCGGCCGACGTACCGGTGTTCATCGCCACCCCGACATCGGCCTGGGCGAGCGCCGGGGCGTCGTTGGTGCCGTCGCCGGTCATCGCGACCAGCCGGCCGCCCTCCTGGTCCCGCTTGATCAGGGCGAGCTTGTCCTGCGGGGTGGCCTCCGCCAGGAAGTCGTCCACCCCGGCCTCCTCGGCGATGGCCTTCGCGGTACGCGGGTTGTCACCGGTGATCATCACGGTCCGGATGCCCATCCGGCGCATCTCGTCGAACCGCTCCCGCATGCCCGACTTGACGATGTCCTTCAGGTGGATCACCCCGAGCGCCCGCGCCGGCCGGCCCGCGACGTGCTCGGCGACCACCAGCGGGGTGCCGCCGATGCCACTGATCCCGTCGACGATCTGTCCCACCTGCTCGGTGGGGTGGCCGCCGTTGTCCCGGACCCACTTCATCACCGCGGACGCCGCGCCCTTGCGGACCTGCCGGGCCGGGCCGGCGCCGGGGCCGTCCGGGGCCAGGTCGACGCCGCTCATCCGGGTCTGGGCGGTGAACGGTACGAAGGTGGCGTGCGGGATGAGGCCCGGCTCGCGTTCCCGCAGCCCGAAGCGGTTCTTCGCGAGGACCACGATCGAGCGGCCCTCGGGGTCTCGTCGGCGAGGCTGGACAACTGCGCCGCGTCGGCGACCACGGCCACCGCCACCCCGTCGACCGGCACGAACTCGTCCGCCTGCCGGTTTCCCAGGGTGATGGTGCCGGTCTTGTCCAGCAGCAGGGTGTTCACGTCACCGGCCGCCTCGACCGCCCGGCCGCTCATGGCCAGCACATTGCGCTGCACCAGGCGGTCCATCCCGGCGATGCCGATCGCCGACAGCAGCGCCCCGATGGTGGTCGGGATCAGGCAGACCAGCAGCGACACCAGCACCACACCGTTGACACCGGCGTCGGTGACCGCGCCCGTGTCGGCGGCGGCCGCCTGGAAGCCCCTGGCGAAGATCGCAAGCGGCTGCAGGGTCACCACGGCCAGCAGGAAAATGATCGTGAGCGCGGCGAGCAGGATGTTCAGCGCGATCTCGTTCGGGGTCTTCTGCCGGTTCGCCCCCTCCACCAGGCGGATCATCCGGTCGATGAAACTGTCGCCCGGCCGCTGCGTGATCCGTACGACGATCCGGTCGGACAGCACCTTCGTGCCGCCGGTCACCGCGCTGCGGTCGCCGCCGGACTCGCGGATCACCGGCGCGGACTCGCCGGTGATCGCCGACTCGTCCACGCTGGCGATGCCCTCGACCACGTCCCCGTCACCGGGGACGACCTCGCCGGCCGTCACCACGACCACGTCGCCCTGCCGCAGTTGGGGGGCGGGCACCGACACGGTGCGGTAGCCGCCGGGTGCGGCCCCGGGGGTCCAGTCCAGCAGGCGGGTGGCGACGGTGTCGGTCCTGGCCTTCCGCAGCGCGGCGGCCTGGGCCTTGCCCCGGCCCTCGGCGACCGCCTCGGCCAGGTTCGCGAAGATCACCGTGAGCCAGAGCCAGGCCGCGATCGCCAGGGCGAACACCGACGGGTCGACCGCGGCGAGAACGGTGGTGAACAGCGCGCCGATCTCCACGATCAGCATCACCGGGTTGCGCCAGAGCGTGCGCGGGTCGAGTTTGCGGACCGCGTCGGGCAGGGCGCGGGCGAGGGTCATCTCGTTCTCTTTCATGGTCACAGTCCCTCAGCGAGGGGCCGAGTGCGAGCGCGGGCAGGAAGGTCAGCGCGACGAGGATCACCGTGACGCCGACGACCATTCCGACGAAGAGCGGCCGGTGGGTCGGCAGGGTGCCTGCGGAGGCGGGAACGGGTTGCTGGCGGGCCAGCGAACCGGCCAGCGCGAGCACCAGGACGATCGGCAGGAACCGGCCGAGCAGCATGGCCAGGCCCAGCGCGGTGTTCCACCACGGGGTGCTCACCGTCAGCCCGGCGAACGCGGAGCCGTTGTTGTTGCTCGCCGAGGTGAAGGCGTACAGCACCTCGGCGAGGCCGTGCGGGCCGGCGTTGAGCGCCGTGGAGCTGTTGCCGGTGGCGAAGGCGGCGGCGGTGCCGGTCAGCACCAGCGCCGGGGTGGTCAGGAAGTACAGCGACGCGAGCTTGATCTCCCGGGCGCCGATCTTCTTGCCGACGTACTCCGGCGTGCGCCCGACCATCAGGCCGGCGACGAACACGGTGATCACCGCGAGGATCAGCAGGCCGTACAGGCCCGCCCCGACCCCGCCGGGCGCGACCTCGCCGAGCATCATGTCGACGATCAGCACCCCGCCGCCCAGCGCGGTGTACGAGTCGTGGAACGAGTCGACCGAGCCGGTGGAGGTGAGCGTGGTGGCCGCGGCGAAGGTCGCCGAGTTCGACACGTCGAACCGCGTCTCCCTGCCCTCGAGCGCCGCGCCCACCGCCTGCGGGACCGTGCCCTGGTGCGCCAGCTCGAAGCCGTTGGTCAGGGCGATGCCGCCCAGCGCCAGGATCGCCATCACGGCGACGATCGCGTGGCCCTGCCGGTTCTGCCCGACCATCCGACCGAACACCCGGGGCAGGCTGACCGGGATCACCAGCAGCAGGAAGATCTCGACCCAGTTCGTCCAGCCCGTCGGGTTCTCGAACGGGTGGGCGCTGTTGACGTTGTAGAAGCCGCCGCCGTTGGTGCCGAGGTCCTTGATGGCCTCCTGGCTGGCGACCGGGCCGCCGGGGATGTGCTGGGTGGCCCCGCCCAGCGTGGTCGCGTCGGTGCCGGCGGACAGGTTCTGCACCGCCCCGCCGATCATGAGCACGATCGTGGCCAACACGCAGATCGGCAGCAGGATCCGTACGCTGATCCGGGTCAGGTCCACCCAGAAGTTGCCCAGGTGCCCGGTGCGGCCGCGGGCGAAGCCGCGGACCAGGGCGACCGCGACGGCGATGCCGACCGCCGCGGACGCGAAGTTCTGCACCGCCAGGCCGGCCATCTGCACCAGATGGCCCATGGTCGACTCGCCCGAGTACCACTGCCAGTTCGTGTTCGTCACGAACGACACCGCCGTGTTCCACGCCCCGTGCGCCACCACCGGGTCCATGCCCAGCGACAGCCACAGGCGGTCCTGCAGGCGCAGGAACGCGTACAGGAACAGGATCGACACCGCGGAGAAGGCCAGCAGGCTGCGCGCGTACACGCCCCAGGTCTGCTCGGCGGCCGGGTTCACCCCGACCAGGCGGTAGATCACCCGCTCGGCCCGAAGGTGCCGGCGGCCGGTGACCGCCCGGTACATGTGGTCGCCGAACGGCCGGAAGACGGCGGCCAGCGCCACCGCCAGGGACAGGACGAAGATGACGCCGGCGCCCGTCGTGGTCATCAGAACCGCTCCGGGAAGATCAGGGCGGCCACGAGCAGGACCGCCAGGCCGAGCGCCAGCACCAGCCCGACGATGTTCACCGTGCCGGTCACAGCCTCTCCACCCCCGCACCACGAGGGTGAGCACCGCGAACAGGCCCACCGTCAACAGCACGAACACCACGTCGGACACGCGCCGACCTCCTCTGACCGGACGTCTTCCGCGCACGGCCGGCCGGCCGTGCCCGGCAATCACAACGCGCCGGCCGGCGGACGGACAGGTGCCATAACGCGACCATGACGGCCGGCGGGCGATTCTTGACGCGTCTTTCACGCGGGCGCCGCCCGGCCCGCCCGGCGAGGTGCGCCGAGGGGCCGCGTGCCGATCAGGAGAAGAGTTTGAGGCCGACCACACCGGCGAGGATGAGCAGCAGCGAGAGGACGCGCGGCAGGCTCACCGCCTCGTCGAAGAGGATCATGCCGGCCAGCGCGGTGGCGGCCACGCCGATCCCGACCCAGACCGCGTAGCCGGTGCCGACCGGGATGCTGCGCAGCGCGTACCCGAGCCCGGCCATGCTGGCCAGCAGGCCCATCCCGAAGATCACGGTGGGCAGCGGGCGGGTCAGCCCGCCGGAACGGCCGAGCGCGACCGCCCACACCGACTCCAGCAGGCCGGAAACGATCAGAATCACCCAGGCCACGACGTACCTCTCCACACGGTCGTCTTGGCGGGCCGGGTACGACACGTCCTCGTCCGGGATGGCCGCGCGGCGCGGGCACCGCCGCCGAGGGTAGCCCAACCCGCGCCGGTCCGGCGCCGGGGCGGTGCTGGGACGGCGCCGGGGCGGTGTGCTGGGGCGGCGGGGCCGGCCGCCACCGGTGGCGGCCGGCCCCGCGCGGGAACTACTTGTCGAATTCGGCCAGGTCGGCGATCGCCTTGGCGGTACGGAAGTACTGGCTGCGACCGAGCTCGCCGATCGTCTTGATCCCCAGCGCCTCCTTGATGTGCGCCGCGGCACGGTCGCTGACCCCCGCGAGGGCGGCGACCGGGGCGTCGACGAGTTCGGCCAGGGGCTTGTCCTGGTAGTCCTTGTCGAGCAGCTTGACGAGGTTGGCGGTAACTGGCACGAACACTCCCCACGGGTCCTCGGCCCGGCGGGTTGCCGGACCCGGCCGGCATCCTATCCATATAGGACGCAAGGGGGTCAGGCCGTCTCGGCCGGATAGCGGACGCCGAGGGTACGCCGGGCGCCGTCGATCACCTCAAGGACGGCGATGCTGTCCGCCAGCGGCAGGGTCGGGCTCTCCGTCCGCCCCTGCGCCACACAGCGCGCGACCTCGGCGATCTCGTACTGGAAGCCGTTGCGCACCACGCCGTCGTACTCGTGGACCGTGCCGTCGGCGGTGTGCAGGCGCAGCGTGGTGGGGCGCAGGAACGGCCCGTCGAAGGTGACCCGGCCCTGCGTGCCGAGCACGCTGGCGCCGATGCCGGACAGCGCCCACAGGCAGGTGTTGACGCTGGCCTGCCGCCGTCCACCGTGGTGCATCGCGAGGGTGACCTGACCGTCGACCCCGGTCCGGGTGAGCGAGCCCACCACCTCGACCCGCCCGGGCCGCCCGAGCAGGTCCTGCACCAGCGCCAGCGGGTACACCCCGAGGTCCAGCAGGGCGCCGCCGGCCAGCGCCGGGTCGTAGAGCCGGTGCCGCGGGTCGTACGCGAAGCGTTGCGCGTGCTCGGCGTGCACGTGCAGCAGGTCGCCGAGGTCACCGGCGGCCACGAGGTCGCGCAGCCGCGCCATGTGCGGCAGGAAGCGGGTCCACATCGCCTCCATCGCGAAGACGCCGGCCGCCGCGGCGGCGCGGGCGAGGGCGCGTCCCTGTCCGGCGTTGACCGCCAGCGGCTTCTCGACCAGTACGGGCTTGCCGGCGCCGATCGCGAGCAGCGCGTGTTCGAGGTGGAACACGTGCGGGGTGGCGACGTACACGGCCTGCACGTTCGGGTCTTCGACGAGCGACCGGTAGCTGCCGTGCGCGGTGTCGATGCCGTGTTCGGTGGCGAAGGCCGCGGCCTTGTCCGCGGCCCGGGAACCCACCGCCACCACGGTCGAGCGGGTGTGCCGGGAGACGGCGTTGACGAACTTGCCGGCGATGAAACCCGCGCCGAGGACGCCCCAGTTGAGGGCGGGCGCGGTAACCGGGTCGGGCGGGATGCTCATCTGGCTGCTCCACTCCTGGTCGCGGTCCTACTCGCGGAAGCGGGCGCTCCCGCCCCACACCCGCGTCGTCGCGGGCGGTGTGTACGCGCCCGCGTCGTCGCGGGCGGTCTCGCATGCGCCCGCGTCGTCGCGGGCGGTGTCGCATCAGTTGGCGAGGGACAGGCCGCCGTCGACGGTGACGATCTCGCCGGTCACGTAGTCGGCCTCGACCAGCGCCAGCACCATGCCCGCGACGTCGGCGGGGGAGCCGATCCGCCCCAGCGGCGCCAGCGCGAGCACCTCCTGCTGCCGGTCGCCCCAGCCGCGGGTCCACGGGGTGTCGATCAGCCCGGGTGCGACCGCGTTGACCCGGATGTCCGGGCCGAGCGCCTTGGCCAGCGCCCGGGTGAGCTGGTTGAGCGCCGCCTTGGAGACCGAGTAGGGCAGGGAACTGCCGGTGACCCGGATGCCGGCCATCGAGGAGATGTTCACCACCGCGCCGATCGGCGAGGCCCGCAGGTGCGGCGCCGCGGCCTTGACGACGTTCCAGGCGCCCACCACGTTGACCCCGAGGATGCGGTTCCAGTCGGCCACGCTGATCCCGTCGAGGTCGTGGTGCGGCACGTTCTTGGTCGCGCCGGCGCAGTTCACCACGATGTCCAGGCGGCCGTACCGGTCCAGCACCCCGGCGACCACGTCGGCCACCGCCGACTCGTCGGCCACGTCGCCGACCAGATGCGGTACGGCCCGGCCGGCCAGCCGGACCGGCTCGGCGGGGCGGGTACGCGAGTTGAGCGCGACCCGGCAGCCCGCCTCGGCCAGCCGTTGCGCGATGCCCTGCCCGATCCCCGAGGTGGAGCCGGTGACCAGCGCGACCGCGTCGCGTACGGCGGTCATCGGGGCTCTCCCGCGGCGCCCAGCCGGAACGAGCGGGACAGCTTGCCGGCGGAGTTGCGGGGCAGGGCGTCCACGATGACGAACCGGGCCGGACGCTTGTACCCGGCGAGCCGGCGGGCGCACAGCTGGCGCAGTTCCTCTTCGAGCCAGTCGGTCGCCGCCGCCTCCACGTACGCGACGAGGCGCTGGCCGAGGCGTTCGCTGCGGGTGCCGCGCACGACCACCTCGCGCACCGCCGGGTGCTCCCGCAGCACCAGCTCGACCTCGACCGGGTAGACGTTCTGGCCGCCGACCACCACCATGTCGTCGGCCCGCCCGGCCAGCACCAGGGAGCCGTCCGGGTCGATCCGGCCCAGGTCGCCGGAGGACTCCCAGGCGGTGGCGTTGGCCTGGTAGGCGGCCGTGCCGCCGCCGAGCGGGACCGCGTACGGCCGGCCGCGCTTCTGCACCTGGCCGATCCGCCCGTCCGGCACCGGCCGGCCGTCCGGGCCGACGATCCGGACCGCGGTGCCCAGCGTGGGCATCCCGACCAGCCCCTCCCGGTGGTCGCCGGTGCGGTGTTCCAGCCAGCTCACCCAGCCCAGCTCGGTGGAGCCGTAGTACTCGATCAGCCGGCCGGTCCCGGTGGCCAGCACCCGGTCGCGCAGGCTGACGTTCAGCGCCGCGCCGGCGCAGACCAGCAGGCCGAGGGCGGTCAGCGGCCGGCCGGTGCGTTCGGCGTGCCGGTACAGGTCGTGCACCATCGTGGGCACCATCGCCGACCAGCCGGCGGGCCGGTCCCCGGTGAGCCAGTCCGCCGCGGCGGCCGGGTCGTAGCGTTCGACGAGGGCCACCGTGCCGCCGGAGGCGAGCTGGCCGACGGCGTGGCTGAAGCCGATCCCGTGCGCCACGGGGGAGAGCGACACGTGCACCGGGTACGCCGACCAGCCCCACTCGTACGCGTTGAGCAGCGAGTTGGTCAGCAGCCGCTCGTGCGAGACGGCGAACAGCCGCGGCGTGCCGGTGCTGCCCCCGGTGGTGGAGACCCAGCAGGTCGAGTCGGCGCGCGGCACGCCCGGGTCGGGTCCGTCGACCCGGTCTGCCGGCGGCGGCGCGACCCGGAACCGGCGCCCGCCCCGCGCGCCCAGGCGCTCGGCGCGGGCCGCCCCGACCCCGGGGGTGACCACGCAGGCCGCCGCGTCGGCCTTGTCGACCAGCGCGAACAGTTCACCGTCGGTGAGCGCCGGGCTGAGCGGCATGAGCGCCGCGCCCAGGTAGCCGGCGGCGATCAGGTACTCGAAGACGACTGTCTCGTTGAAGCAGACGATCGCCACGATGCCGCCGCTGGCCACCCCCGCGTCGGCCAGTTCGGCGATCCGGCCGGTGCCGCGTTCGTGCAGCTCGCGGAAGGACACCGGGTCGTTGCCCAGCAGCGCGGGACGCCGCGCGGTACGGGCCGAGGCGGCCAGCGCGGCCACGGTGCCGGGGAAGGTGATCATGCCGCGGCCTCCGTGGTCGGGGCGACGAACCGGGTCACGCAGTCGGCCACGCAGCACGGCTTGTCCAGGCCGTCGGCCCGGATCGTCACCCGGGTCTGCACGGTGCTGTGGCCGGCCGCCGGGCGGACCGAGCGGACCTGCGCCCGCGCCCGCACCAGCGACCCGCTGCGCACGGGGGCGGGGAACCGGACCCGGTCCAGGCCGTAGTTGATCGCCATGGCGGCGTCGTCCACGGCCAGCAGCTCGCCGAAGAAGTGCGACAGCAGGGACAGGGTGAGGAAGCCGTGCCCGATGGTGGTGCCGAACGGGCCGCCGGCGGCCCGCCGCGGGTCGACGTGGATCCACTGCTCGTCCAGGGTGCACCGGGCGAACCCGTCGATCCGGCGCTGGTCGATCCGGACCGGGGCGGTGGGTCCCAGCGGGCGGTCCACCAGGCCGGGCAGGTCCGCCAGGCACACGTGCACGGTCATCGCCAGTACCCGTTCACGGTCCACCCGCCGTCCACCACCAGCGCCTGCCCGGTGGTGAACGAGGACTGCCCGCCGAGCAGGAACAGCGCGGCGCCGACCACGTCGGCGGTGCTGCCGAAGCGGCGCAGCGGGGTCCGTCCCTCGATGACGTCCAGCCGCAGCACCCCGCGCTCGATCAGGTCCTCGGTGAGGTCGGTGCGGATGTAGCCGGGGGCGATGGCGTTGACCCGGATGCCCAGCGGCCCCCACTCGGTCGCCAGCGCCCGGGTGAGCCCGAGCACCGCGGACTTGGCGGCGATGTACGCGGCGCGCTGCGGCTGGCCGGTGAACGAGGTCATCGAGGCGATCGAGACGATGCTGCCGCCGCCGCGCTCGGCCATGATCCGCGCGGCGGCCTGGGCGCAGGCGAACACGCCTGTGACGTTGACGTCGAGGATCCGGGCGAAGTCGTCGAGCGGGAACTCCAGCGAGTCGCCGACCTTCGTGATGCCGGCGTTGTTGACCACGCCGTCGAACCGGCCCCACCTGTCGAGCACCGCGGCGAACGCGTCGGGCACCGCGGCCGGGTCCGCCAGGTCGATCGCGACGCCCATGGTGCGGCCGGTGCCGTCGTTGAACCGGGCCACCCCGTCCGGGTCGCGGGCCACGACGCAGACCCGGGCGCCGGCCTCCAGCAGTCCCCGGGTGATCGCCGCGCCGATGCCGCGGGTGCCGCCGGTGACCACGTACACCCGGTCGGCGTGCGGACCGGCCGCGGCCGGACCGGCCGCCGCGGGTACGGCGGGGGTGGTCATCAGAAGATCCTGCCGCACAGGAAGGCGC
This sequence comes from Plantactinospora sp. KBS50, assembly GCF_002285795.1. Classification (GTDB taxonomy): domain Bacteria; phylum Actinomycetota; class Actinomycetes; order Mycobacteriales; family Micromonosporaceae; genus KBS50. The sequence continues at coordinate 3,874,414 of NZ_CP022961.1, read as the reverse complement.
CGTCCGGGTCGATCCGGCGGATCGTGGCCAGCTCGTCCCCGGTGGGCACCGGGGTGACCGGTACGTCCGGCGGCCAGAGCAGCTCGAAGCCGGTCTCCTCGGTCAGCCGTTCCCGGGTCACCCCGGGTGCAGCGACACCACCCGCATCCGCCGGGACTCCGGGTGGAAGTCGAGCACCGCCAGGTCGGTGAAGACCTTCGCCGGGCCGCCGCCGATCAGGCCGAGCCGCTCGCGGTGCCCCGGCCCGTCGCCGTAGCCGAACGCGGACCGGTAGTCCACCTTCTCGACGAAGGTGCGCCGGGCGTGCGGCAGGATGATGATCGTCCGCTTGGCGTTGGCCGCGTGGTCGGGCTGGGCGATGCCGCCCACCAGGCGCACCTTCGGCTGGTGGTAGTCGCCGATGGCCACGCTGTTGAGGTTGCCGTACCTGTCGATCTGGGCGCCGGAGATGAAGCCCACGCTCATCTTGCCGCGCTTGAACCCGTCCAGGCAGGTCTCCACCGGCAGGTTCGCCGAGGCCGGCCAGGTCAGCAGGTTGCGGTCCTCGAAGCAGCGGGGAGCGTTCTCGATGTCCGGCTCCAGGGCCACCCCGTACTGGGCGATGAAGTCGATCCCGCGGCGGTGCGCGAGCGCGACCGCGACGCTCGGGATGCCCACCGCGAACGCGAACGAGCGCCCGCCGGTGCCCAGCCCGATGAAGCCCAGGCCGCCGTCCTCCAACTCGGCCGAGACCTGCACGGCGAGCAGTTCCTCGATGGTGTGGTTCATGCGGCGTCAGCCCCCTGGATCGTCGACGGTGCGGTGGCGGCGGTCAGCAGCCCGGCCACGCCCACCCGGTCCAGGTAGGCCCAGTGGTCGGCCACGGACGTGACCCGGTCGGCCAGGTAGTCCTCGAAGCCCTCGGCGGTCCCGGCCGCCTCCTGGTAGCGGCGCAGTTCGGCCTGGTCGTAGCCGTACCGGGCGTCGCAGCAGCAGGGGTGCGCGCCGAACGGGGCGTGCACGACCGCGGTGACGTACTCGCGGGGCAGGAAGGTGCGGCGCGGGTTGGCCCGGATGTGGTCGGTGCTGACCACCTCCTCCACCGAGACGATGACGTGCTTGCCGGCCCGGCCGATGAACGGGTCGACCGTGTTGTCGCCCCAGTTCGCCTCGTCCAGTTGCACGTTGCCGTGCACGTCGGCGCAGTGCGCGTGCAGGATCACGAAGTCCGGCTCGACGCCGCGCACCGCGGCGTAGGTCTGCCCGGTGAACGGCGAGGTGATCTCCACGAGCCCGTCGTTGTACGTCATCAGGTCGGTGCCCAGCGGCGTGCGGTTGGGCAGGAAGTCCACGCCGAGCGCGGTGGCCCGGAACATGTCGATCGCGGTGGTCTCGGAGTGGTCGACGGTCCGCACCCGGCCGGACTCGACGTGCCGGCGCAGGTTGCGGGCCAGTCCGAGCGGCCCCATGCCGACGTACGAGGTCTCCACCGCGCGGGCGCAGCCGGCGCCCACGAGCATGTCCATGTCGATGCCGTTGTTCCAGCCCAGCAGGTGCAGGTCGCGTTTGCGCTGCCGGATGATCTCGCGGACCAGGGCCATCGGGTGCCGGCGCAGGGTGTGACCGCCGATGGCCACGGTCGCGCCGTCGGGAATGACGGAGACGGCCTCGGACGCGGTGACGAGGCGCTCCGGGATGCGGGATCCGGGCACGGGTCCTCCTATCGGTTTCGGTTGGGCTTGAGGTAGACGCCGTCCGGGTCGATCCGGGTCCGCAGGATGTCCAGTTCGGCGGCGCTGGGCGGCGGGGTTTCGTGCAGGTCCGGCGCGGTGCCCACGTCGAAGCCGGTGGCGGCGTACACGTCGTCGACGGTGACCCCCGGGTGCACCGTGGCGATCACCATCTCCCGGGTGGCGGGGTCGAAGCCGAACTCGCACAGGTCGGTGACGACGCCCACCGGGCCGCCGCCGGGCAGGCCGGCCCGCTCCCGGGCGCCGGGGCCGGTGAGGTGGCCGGGGGTGGTCAGGTAGTCGACCCGCTCCACGAAGGTGCGCCGGCTGTGCCGGGCGACGATCAGGTGCCGCCGGGCGCAGCTGGCGATGTCGTTGGCGCCGCCGCTGCCCGGCAGCCGGGTGGACGGCCGCTGGTAGGAGCCGATCGCCGTGGTGTTGACGTTGCCGAACCTGTCGATCTGGGCGCAGCCCAGCACCCCCAGGTCGACCCGGCCGCCGTGCAGCATGAGCAGGCTGTCCAGCATGCCGCTGGTGCGCCGGGCGGTGGAGATCAGCCGCGGGTCGCCGACCGCCTTGGCGATGCTGCGCGGCCGGGGGTCCAGCACCCCGGACTCGAACATCAGCGCGACGCCGGGGGCGTGGGTGGCCTTGGCCAGGTACGCGGCCACCATGGGCAGCCCGGTGCCGATGAACACGGTGTCCCCGTCGGCGATGTGCCGCGCGGTGACCACCGTCATGATCTCGTCGGCGGTGAAACCGGCGGAGATGCGGTCGCTCATGCCGTCCCCCTGGCGATCTTGAGCGTGGGATCGACCCGCAGGCCGAACAGGCGCTGGCTGCCCAGCGTGGCCAGGTACGCGGCGTGGTCGGGGTGGGCGAGCACGTGCGCGGCGAGGTAGTCGGCCACCGTGTCCGGGTCCCGCGAGGCGGTGTAGTACTCCGCCATGGCGGCCGGATCCTCGTCGTACTCGCCGTACATGCCGCCCGGGTGCGCGCCGTACGGGGTGTGCACGACGGCGTCCACGAAGATCCCGGGCACGGTCACCACCTGGTTCTCGGCGGTGATCTCCTCGGCCGGGACGATCCGTTCGGCGGTGACCACCACCGTGCGGGCCGAGCGGACCTGCGCGTCGATCACCGAGATGGCGCCGTACACGATGCCGTTGCCCTGCTCGTCGGCCTTGTTCACGTGGATGACGGCGACGTCCGGGCGCAGCGCCGCGACCGCGCCGGTCTCCTCGTCGCCGAACGGCGAGCGGACGCGCGCGTACTTGGGCGCCGGGCCGGTCTGCACGGCCGTCAGGTCGGTGCCGGCCATCGAGCGCACCGGCAGGAACGGCACGTCCCAGGCGCCGGCCAGCAGCCGCAGCGACAGCGCCAGGTGGCTGTGGTCGTCCACGGCCACGCTGCCCTGCTCCACCGCCCGGCTGATCGCGCGGCACCGGCCCAGCCCCTCGAACATCAGGTTGGACAGGTTGATCCGGGACACCCGCTGCGCGGCGACCAGGAACTCGGCCGGCCAGCACTCGGCCACCGCGTGCAGGGTGAGGTCCCCGGTGCCCTGGCGGATCAGCTCGCGGACGAAGGCCAGCGGGTGCCCCGCGTGGCCGAACCCGCTGAAGCTCAGCGTCGCGCCCGGTGGGACCAGCCGTGCGGCGGCCGCCAGGTCGCACAGCTTGCTGCGTGCAGTCATCGTCACCTTCCTCGAACGCCGGTCAGCAGGTGGCCGGTCACTGTGCGGTCAGCCCGCCGTCGACGGGCAGGTCGACGCCGGTGATGAAGCTGGACTCGTCGGAGAGCAGGAAGCGCACCGCGTACGCGATGTCCTCGGCCCGGCCGAGCCGCCCGGCCGGCACCTGGGCGACCAGCCGGGCCTCCAGCGCGGCGATGCCGCTGGCGTCGGCCTTCGGCCCGACCACCTGGACCATCCGGTTGCTCATCGGACCGGGATGGACGCTGTTGACCCGGATGCCCTCGGCGGCGAACTCGGTGGCGGCCGACTTGCTCAGCAGCCGCATGCCGCCCTTGGACGCCTGGTACGCGGTGCCGCCGCCCCGGCCGACCAGCGCGTCCACCGAGCCGACGTTGACGATCGACCCGCCGCCGGCGGCGCGCAGCGCCGGTACCGCGGCCCGCACCCCGAGCCAGGCGCCGGTGAGGTTGATCCGCAGGGTCCGCTCCCAGACCTCCGGTTCGGTGTTCTCGACTCCGGTACGGCTGAGCACCGCCGCGTAGTTGGCCAGCCCGTCGAGCCGGCCGAACTCCCGCACGGCGGTCTCCACCACGGTGCCCCACGAGTCCTCGTCGCCGACGTCGGCGCCGACCGGTACGGCCGCGCCGCCGGCCCGGGTGACCTCGTCGTCCCTTCCGATCTCGGCGGCGACCGCCGTGACCGCCTCGGCGGACAGGTCGGCAAGCACCACCCGGGCGCCCGAGGCGGCGAAGAGCTGGGCGGCGACCCGGCCCTGGGCTCCGGCGGCCCCGGCCACGATCACCACCTTGCCGGGCAGGGCGGGTCGCTGCCGCGGCACCGTGTTCGTCGCGCTCATCGCCGGCTCACCTCGACATCTCCCTGCGTCCAGGACCGCCGGACCGCGTCCAGCGTCAGCGCGTTCTCCAGCGCGTCCGCCGGGGTGATCCGGGGGGCGACGCCGTCCCGGACGACCGCGGCGAAGTGGTCGATCTCCAGCTCGTACTGGTCGGCGAACGGGGTGGACCCGGTGGTCCACGAGCCGTCGGGCAGTTGCCGCTCGATGTCGAACGGCGCCTGCGCGGCGCGGATCCGGAAGGCGTTGGCCATCCGGATCCGCCCGCCGGTGCCGAGGATCTCCACGTGCCCGCCGCCGGGCACGTCCAGCGCGGCGTAGAACTGCCCGGTCACCCCGTTGTCGAAGTCCACCTGGCCGGAGACCGTGGTCTCCACGGCCCGCCCCGGTGCGGACCGGCACCAGCTGCGGACCCGCTCCGGCCGGCCGCCGGCGTAGGTGCGCATCCCGCTCACGCAGTACGAGCCCAGGTCGCTGACCACCCCGCCGCCCAGGCGGGGGTCCAGCCGCAGGTCGTCGTCCACCGAGCCGCTGCGTACGTCGCCGGCCGCGGCCAGGTCGAAGGTGTACGTCGCGCGGACCAGCCGGACCTCGCCGATCCCGCCGGCGGCGATCAGCCCGAGGACCCGGTCCACCCGGGGGTGGAAGCGCCACATGAACGCCTCCATCAGCACCCGGTCGGCCTCGGCCGCCGCCTCGTTCATCCGCCGCACGTCCGCCCCGCTCATCGCCATCGGCTTCTCGCACAGCACGTGCTTGCCGGCGGCCAGCGCGGCGATGGTCCACTGCGCGTGCAGCGCGTTGGGCACCGCGACGTAGACGGCCTCCACGTCCGGGTCGGCCAGCAGCCGCTCGTACGAGTCGTAGGCCCTCGGCGCGTCCAGCGCGCCGGCCAGTTTCTCGGCGGCCGGCAGTCGCCGGCTGGCGACCGCCTGGACCCGGTTGCGTGGCGAGCGCAGCATCGCCGGACCCATCTCGGCCTCGACGATCTTGGCGGCGCCCAGGATGCCCCAGCGCAGCTGCTCGGTGCTCATCGGTAGTGCTCCCTCAACTCGATTGCGCAGCCGTGTGCGGCCGCCGGGTGCAGGTAGGCGGCCCAGCCGTGCGGGCTGCGCCAGGGTTGCGCGTCGACCATCCGGACGTCCCGCGACACGAGGCGTTCGACGGCGCCGTGGATGTCGGCGACCTGGTAGCAGACGTGGTGCAGCCCCTCGCCGCGGCGGGCCAGGAACCGGGGCAGCGGGCCGGTGTCGCCGGTGGGTGCGAGCAGTTCGACCCGGCCGGTGCCGGCCGTGAGGAACTGCACCGCGGTGTCCCGGCCGGCCAGGTCGATCGGTTCGCCGTCCAGTTCCATGCCGAGTTCCTCGACGTAGAACCGGGCCGCCTCGTCCAGCGAGCGCACGACGAGGCCGACGTGGTCGATGCCGCGTACCGCGACGGCGGGTGGGACGGCGGGTGCGGGGTGCCGGTGGGTCGTCATCAGTGCACCCCCGCGGTGGCCAGTCGCAGCATGTAGCGCTGGGAGAAGCCGAACATCAGGATCATCGGCAGGGCGCCCACGATGGAGGCCGCAGCCAGCGGGCCGACCAGCGACAGGTAGTCCTGCTGGAAGGTCGTCACGTAGACCGGGAACGTCATGGTCGCCGGTCCGGCCAGCGTCGCCACCACGATGTAGTCCACGAAGACCAGCAGCGCGGCGAGGATGCCGGTGGCGGCGATGCCGGGCCGCACGATGGGCAGCACCACCGAGCCGAAGGTGCGCATCATGCCGGCGCCGTCGACCCCGGCGGCCTCCTCGACCTGGATCGGTACGGCGTCGAAGAAGACCCGCATGGTCCAGATCGAGTACGGCAGGGCCAGCGGCACCAGCGCGAGGATCACGCCGATCAGGGTGTTGAGCAGGCCGGTGCGGCTGAAGATGATGTAGTACGGCAGCACCAGGGCCACCGGCGGCACGCCGCGCAGCACGAACGAGGCCAGGTAGAGCCCACGGCCCAGCCGCCGGTGCCGCAGGTGGGACAGGGCGTACGCGGCCGGCACCGCGAACACCAGCGCGAGCGCGGTGGAGGCGACCGTGACCACCACGCTGTTCACCAGCGCCGGCCAGATGACGTTGACCCCGTTCAGCACGGACTCGAAGTGCGCGAACGTCACGCTGCTGGGCAGGTGGAAGCCGTCCACGGTGACCCCGGCCGGGGTCAGCGCGATGGCGAAGAGGAAGTACAGCGGCATCAGCACCCAGGCGAGGATGACGGCCAGGATGACGCCGCGGATGATTCTGTTCGCGCGGCTGGCCCGCAGGCGGCTCATGACAGGGCCCCTTCCTTCTGGGTGCGCTGCCAGTAGAGGACGGCGCCGACCGACAGCAGCGAGCTGATCAGCAGCATCACGATGGCCAGGGCGGAGCCGAAGCCGTAGTTGAGGAACTTGAACGCCTGCTCGTAGATGTAGGTGCTCATCAGGTGCGTGCTGCCCTGCGGCCCGCCCTGGGTCATCACCCAGACGAACGGGAAGGACAGGAACGAGTCGACCGCCTTGAAGCTGAGCGTCACGAAGATGATCGGGCGCATCAGCGGCAGGATGATGTGCCGCAGCCGCTGGAAGTAGCTGGCGCCGTCCACCATGGACGCCTCCAGCGCCGACCGGTCGAGGTAGTCCAGCCCGCCGCTGAGCAGCAGGAAGACCCAGGGCGACCAGGCCCAGATGACGGTCACGATGATCGCCCACAGGGCCAGGTCCGGGTTGCCCAGCGGCGGGTCGATGAGCCCGTCCAGGTGCAGGGCGCGCAGGAACTGCTGGTTGGGCGGCGCCCACATGGTGGTGCGCCAGAAGACGGCGCTGGCGGTCGGGATGATGAGGATCGGCAGCATGAAGACCATCCGGAAGACCCGCGCGGCGCGCGGGCGCATCTCGAACAGCAGCAGCGCCTGGGTCATCCCGACGAGGAAGTCGAAGGCGATCACGACGGCCACGTAGACCAGCGTGCGGACCAGTGACCTGACGAACTCCGGGTCGCCGCCGCGGAGGATGTCGACGTAGTTGGCCAGGCCGATGAACTCGTCCAGGCCGCGGGCCAGGTCGTAGTGCCGCAGGCTGAGATAGAAGGTGTAGCCCAGCGGTACGACGATGAGCAGCAGGATCGTGACGGCCGCCGGAAGTAGGAACCAGTAGAACCTGCGGTCGCGCGTCCGGGCCTTGCGCCGGGCGTCGACGGGCGGCTTCTCGGTGGCGGGTGCGGACCCGCGCACGGGCGCCCCGGCGTCGACGGTCGTGCTTCGACCGGCCATGGCGGGCACCTCCTTTGTCGGGTGGGGTGGTGCGGGTGCGGGTGCGGGTGCGGGCGCTTTTCGCGACGCCGGCGGGTCGGAGGCGACCCGCCGGCGTCACCGGGGACGGTCAGTCGACCAGGCCCGAGGCCTTGATCTCCTCCTGCATCGCCTCGCCGCTCTGCTTCGCGTACTCCTCGGGCGTGAGGTTGCCCTGGAAGAGCTTGTCGACCAGCGGGAGGTTGACCTTCTGCCGCACCCGGCCGGTCGCGGTCGTGACCTTGTACGGCTTGCTGTGCTCCACCGCGTCGGCCACGCCCTGCGGCACCGTGCCCTGCTCCACCGACCAGGCGAGCAGGTTCTTGTCGGTGGGCACGTACACGCCCTGGCCCTCGCTCAGCGCCAGCTTCTGGTTCTCCTCCGACATGACCCACTGCAGGAACGTCCAGGACGCGTCCTTGTGCTTGCTGCACTCGGGGATGCCGCGGCCCCAGTAGAACGTGATGCCACCGGCGCCGGAGGTGAAGTTCGGCGGCTCGAACGACCCGCTCTTGCCGATCTTCGACACCACCTCCGGGGCGGAGAACTGCGCCCACGGCAGGTAGATGTGGTCGTAGATCATGGCGGCGTTGCCGGCCGTGTAGAACGAGGTGGCCTCACCGGTGGCCATCGAGGTGACGTCCTTGGGGGCGTACCCGTTCTTGACCAGGTCGGTCAGCCAGCGCGCCGAGTCGACGACGGCCGCCTGGTTGCCGGTGTTCGCCGGTCCCCACAGCGCGTTGTTGTCCTCGGCCTGGTAGCCGTTCACGCCGTGCCGGAAGATGACGTCGGCCAGCGTGGTCTCGCCGGAGTCGCCCTGGCCGGAGAAGACGATGCCGTACTGGGTGCCCCGGCCGGTGAAGAACTCCGCCAGGTCCACGAGCTGCTGCGGCGTGGTCGGCGGGGTCGGGATGTCGTAGCCGTACTTTGCCTTGAAGTCCTTCTTGTTGGTGGCGTCGTTGAACAGGTCCTCGCGGTAGGCGATGCCCTTGGCGCCCGAGTAGAAGGGGTAGTAGGCCACCTTGCCGTCGAACTGCATGGCGCCCTCGGTCCAGCCGACCTGGGAGGAGAACAGCTTCTCGGCGCTGGAGCCGGACTTCTCCAGGTACGGGGTCAGGTCCGCCATCTTCGGCGCGGCGCCGGCCAGCGCCCCGTCCAGCAGTTCCACGTTGTCGTACGTGCACGCGCCCACCGAGACGTCGCGCTGGAACGCGCCCTCGATGTCGGTGGTGCCGACCTGGTCGAGTTGGACGGTGATGCCGGTCTGCGCGGTGAACTCCGACAGCTTGTCCCAGACCGGCTTGAACTGCTGGTGTCCGGAGCTGACGAGGACCTTGATGGTGGTGCTCTCGTCGTCGTCGCCGGCGCCCGAGGTGGAGCAGGCGGCCAGCGGTAGGGCAATGGTGAGCGAGGCCGCGAGGGCGGCTCCGCGGAAGAGTTTGCGCTGAGTCATGGTCGAGCCTTTCGACTGCCCACGCCCGCGGGGGGATGGGTAAAAGGTGATAGGACTCTTTTTTGCGGCTATCGATGGATCTCGACCCAGACCGACATCTCGGGCTGGGACCAGGTACGGGCGAACTCGACCGGATGGTTCGCGCTGTCGCGCGACAGCCGCTCGGTTGCCAGCAGGGGCGTCGCCACCGCGACGTCGAGCAGTTCGGCGTGCCATGCCTCGGCGGCGACGGCGAACATCCGCTGCTCCGCGCGTTCGAGCGTCACGCCGGCGTTCGCCAGGTACTGGTAGAGGGATTGGTCGGTCAGGTCGTCCCGGGCGAGCCCGGGAGCGAGTCGAAGGGGAATGAACGCCTGTTGCAGGGACGCGGGTGCGCCATCCACCGTGCGTACGCGCAGCAGCTCGACCACCGTGCCGTTCCACGACATGGCCAGTGCCTCGGCCACATCGGGAGCCGGTCGGATCTCGCGCTGCCTGACCACCCGTCCGCGTACGGCCGCTCCGCTCAGCTCCTGGCTGAAGCTCTGCAACCGTTGTACGGAACGGGATATCGGCCGCGTCCGGACGACGAACGTGCCCGACCCACGTCGGCGGACCACCAGCCCCTCGCGGACCAGCCCGTCGATGGCGTGCCGCACGGTCATGTGCGCCACCCCGAACCGCTGGACAAGTTGCCGCTCGGTGGGCATCCGGTCCCCCGGAGCCAGAGCCCCGCGCTCCAACTCCTGGCGCAGTGCATGACGGATCCGTTGATAGCTGGGGAGCCCAACGTCAGTCATACATCGCAACCTATACTCTAGTTATCTAGATGACTTGTCCAGGAAAGCTAGCCCGGGGTGAACCCCGTGTCAAGAAGTTGTTTCGAAACATCTTCCGGGCCTGTTGCGGCTGGGTAACCGGTCCGTGGGCCCACTGCTCTAGACAACTAGGTGATAGGCGTTAAGCTGGACCCGCTCACCGGCAGCACGACTTCCCCGCAGCGCTGTTGACCGGCCCCGCTGAGCTTCCCGAACAGTGCCCGAGCCGCAGGCTGTCCAGCCCCGCTCGTTCCGGTACGCACCCCTGAATTCGGTACGCACCCCTGAAGAGGAAGAGAGCCGACGTGAACAGCAACAAGACCGGTGGTCGCCTGGTGGTGGAGATGCTGCGCTCGCTCGGGGTCGAGTACGTCTTCGGCGTCGTGGGTGGCCAGACCCTGGCGATCACGGACGCGATCATCGACACCGACGGCATCGAGTTCGTGCACACCCGCCACGAGGGCGCCGCCGCGGTGATGGCCGACGCGTACGGGCGGCTCACCGGCCGGCCCGCCGCCTGCATCGCCACCACCGGACCCGGCGCGACCAACCTGCTCACCGGCGTCGGCGGCGCGTTGCGCGACTCCAGCCCGGCCTTCGTCCTCACCTGCAACAACAACGGCGAGAACATCCACAAGGACGACGCGCAGAACGCCGACCACGTCGAGCTGCTCAAGCCGCTGACCAAGTTCAGCCGGCTCGTCGCGCACGCCTCCGGGATCAAGCAGGCGATGGAGGAGGCGTACATCAACGCCGTCACCGGCAACCCCGGCCCGGTCCACCTGGACTTCGCCCGGGACGCCATCGAGGGCCTGGTCGACAACCCGCCGGCGGTGCCGGCCGTCCACCCCGCCCGCTCCTGGACGGTGACCAGGCCGAGCCCGAACCCGGCGGCCGTGGCCGACGCGGCGCGGCGGCTCGCGGCCGCCCGGCGACCGGTCATCTGGCTGGGCAACGGCGGCAACCGTTCCGGCGCCGGCGCCGACGTGCTGGCCCTCGCCGAGGCCCTGAACATCCCCGTGGTCACCACCTTCAACGGCATCGGATCGGTGCCGACCAGTCACCCGCTGGTGTTCGGCGCGGTCAGCCGGATGGGCACCAACCTGTCCACCCGGGTGCTCGGCGACGCGGACCTGGTGCTGGCCCTCGGCAACAGCCTCAACGCCGTCTCCACGACCCGGTGGCGCCGGGAACTGCCCGAGGTGATCCAGGTGGACATCGACCCGGCCATGCTCGGCCGGTACTACGCCGAGGTGACCACCGGGATCGTCGGCGACCTCGGCGCGTTCGCCCGGGACGTGCGCGCCGCGCTCGGCGACCGGGCCGCGGCCGGACGGGACGGCCGGGCCGGCTGGATCGCCGAACTGCAGTCGGCCGAGCGCGACTGGTGGGCCGGCACCCAGGTCCGGGACGACTCGCCGGACGGGGTGCTCTCGCCCGCGGACGTCGTGCGCGCGCTGCGCTCGGCCAGCCCGGACGACACCCTGCTGATCGCCGACGCCGGCAACCCCGGGGTCTGGTCCTTCCTCTGGGAGGTCACCCGGCCGAACTCGTACATCAAGCCGGTCGGCTTCGGCAACATGGGCTTCGCGCTGCCGTCGGCCATCACCGCGGCGCTGCTGGACCCCGCCCGCCCGGTGCTGGCGCTCATCGGCGACGGCTCGCTCGGGATGAGCCTGGGCGAGCTGGAGACGCTGGCCCGGGTGGGTGGCAAGGTGTGTGTGGTGGTGCTCAACGACGCCAGCTACGGCAACATCCGGCAGGAACAGGTGCTGCACTTCGCCGGGCGCACCATCGGCGTCGACTTCGGGCACGTCGACTTCGGGGCGGTGGCCCGGGGGATGGGCGTGGACGGCGAGGTGGTCACCAACCTCGACCAGCTCGGCCAGCGCGTCCGCAAGGTCCTGGAGGGCGGCACGCCGGCCGTCCTGGACGTGCCGATCGACCGGGACGTCGACGCGTGGACCTACCCGGCGTTCGCGCCGTACCAGGCACAGGGGTGAACACCCCCCGGGTGCTGGCGATCGACGTCGGGACCTCGGCCATCCGGGCCGCCGTGGTCGACGAGGCCGGCGCGGTGCTCACCGAGCACCGCGCGCCCCGCCGGGACGGGGAGGCCGGTCTCGGCTTCGACGCCGACGTGCTGTGGCGGCAGGTGCTGGCCACCGCCGCCGCGGCCGCCGGCGGCCACGGCAGGGGCGTGCGCGGCATCGGCATCGCCGGACACATCGGCACCGTGCTGGTCGACCGGTCGCTGGCACCGGTACGGCCGGGACGGGGCTGGGCGGACCGGGAGGGCGTGCCGGAGCTGCGCGCCCTGCTCGGCCCCGGCCGCGTCGCGGAACTGCTGCGGGACACCGGGCGGCCGAGCCTCACCGGCGGGGCGCTGGCCGCGCTGACCCGGCTCAGGACCGCCGAACCGGCCGACTACGACCGGGTCGGGTACGCCCTGCAACCCAAGGACTACCTGGTGGCCCGGCTGACCGGGGCGGTCGGCACCGACCACACCAGCGCGGCCTACACCGGGGCCAGCGCCGTGCACCGGCGCGACTGGGCCGGCGAGGTCATCGCCGCGGCGGGACTGCGGCCCGACCTGTTCCCGCCGCAGCGGCGCGCCACCGACCCGGTCGGCACCACCACCGACGCCGTGACCCGGCAACTCGGGCTGCCCGAGCCGGTACCGGTGGTCGCCGGCGGCCCGGACGGCACCGTCGGCGCCGCCCTGGTGCTCGGCTCGCGTACCGACGCCATCGCGGACGTCGCCGGCACCACCGACGTACTGGTCCGGGTCGTCGAACGAGCCGGCCCGGCGCCGGCCGGTGCGGTGCTCAACCCGTACCTGGCCGGCGACCTGTGGACGGTCGGCGGCGCCACCGGCCTCACCGGCGGCGCCGTCGCGTGGTGGGCGCGGCTGCTCGGCCACCCGGACCCGGCCGAGGCCATCGAACGGCTCTGGCCGCAGCTCGCGCGCATCGGTCCCGGCGCCGCCGGGGTGGCCGCCGGGCCGAGCCTGTCCGGCAGCCGGTTTCCCCGCTGGCAGCCGGCCGACCGGGGGTACCTGCGCGGGCTGGAGGCCGGGCACGGACCGGCGCACGTGCTGCTGGCGGTGCTGGAGTCCGTCGCCTACTCGGTCCGCGAGGGTGTCGACACCCTCGCCGCCGACGAGCCGGAGGTGTCCATCGTGCTCGCCGGCGGCACGGCGCGCTCGGCCCGGCTGGCCCAGTTGCGCGCCGACATCCTCGGCCGGGAGGTCGCCGTCTGCACCGAACCCGACGTCAGCCTCAAGGGCGCCGCGCTGCTCGCGCTGGTCGGCACCGGCGGCACGCCGCTGGACGAACAGGCCCGGGTGCTGCGCGGTCCGCTGCGGCGCTGCCCGCCCGACCCGGACCGGACACGCCGGTACGACGACCTGTACCACCAGTGGCACGCCTCGCAGGGAGCGGCATGAACCCGACCACCGTCCACACGTCCTTCGCCGAACTTCGCGACCGGCTGCTGCCGGACGCCGCCACCGGCAGCGGTGGCCCCCTCGACGTGCTCGACCCGGCCACCGGGGAGGTGCTCACCTCGCTGGCCGCGGCCACCGCGGCCGACGCCGGCGCGGCGGTGGACACCGCGGCCGGCGCGCTGCGCTCCTGGGCGGCCACCCCGTCCCGGCAGCGGGCCGACATCCTGCACCGCGCGTACGCGCTGATGACCGAGCGCGGCGGCGAGCTGGCCACGCTGATCAGCCTGGAGAACGGCAAGTCCCGGCCGGACGCGCTCGCCGAGGTGGCCTACGCGGCCGACTTCCTCCGCTGGTCGGCCGAGGAGGCGGTGCGCTCCGACGGCGACTTCACCCCCGCCCCGGCCGGCGGCACCCGCGCGATCGTCACGCACCGCCCGATCGGGGTGGCCGCGCTGGTCACCCCCTGGAACTTTCCGGCCGCCATGATCACCCGCAAGGTGGGTCCGGCGCTCGCCGCCGGCTGCACGGCGGTGCTCAAGCCGGCCTCCGAGACCCCGCTGACCGCGCTCGCGCTGGCCCGCGTGCTGCGCGATGCCGGCCTGCCGCCGGCCGCCCTCGTCGTGACGCCCACCCTCGACGCGGGCGCGGTCGTCGGCGCCTGGCTGGCCGACGACCGGGTCCGCAAGCTGTCGTTCACCGGCTCCACGGCGGTCGGCCGGCGGCTGCTGGCCCAGGCCGCCGACCGGATCGTCAACACCTCCATGGAACTGGGCGGCAACGCCCCGTTCGTGGTGGCGCCGGACGCCGACCTGCCCGCCGCGGTGGCCGGGGCGATGATCGCCAAGTTCCGCAACGGCGGCCAGGCGTGCACCGCGGCCAACCGGTTCTACCTGCACGTCGACGTGCTGGAGGAGTTCGTCCGGCGGTTCGGGGCGGCCACCGCCGCGCTCACCGTGGGGCCGGCCGCCGACCCGGCGACCCAGATCGGTCCGCTGATCAACGAGCGGGCCGTCACCGAGGTGGACCGGCTGGTCCGGGACGCGCTCGCGCGGGGCGCCCGGATCAGCCACCGCGCCGAGGCACCGCGTACCGGCTGCTTCTACCCGCCGACCGTGCTGCGCGACGTGCCCGCGGACGCGCAGGTCGTGACGACCGAGATCTTCGGCCCGGTCGCCCCGGTCGTCGCCTGGCGGGACGAGGACGAACTGCTGGCCATGCTCAACGGCACCGAGTTCGGCCTGGCCGGGTACGTCTACTCGGGCGACCTGCGCTGGGCGCTGCGGCTGGCCGAGTCGACCGAGGCCGGGATGGTCGGGATCAACCGCGGCGTGGTCTCCGACGCCGCCTTCCCGTTCGGCGGGATGAAGCAGAGCGGGCTGGGCCGCGAGGGCGGCCGGGAGGGGCTGCGCGCCTACCAGGAGACGCAGTACCTCAGCGTCCAGTGGGACTGAGCGCCGTCGCCCGGCCGTCACGCACGGTGGCCTCGCCGAGCCTCCTCACCGCCCCGGCGGTTCACCGGTCCTCACAGGCCGAGTGCGACCGGGTCGGCGGGTGTCCCGCGGGTGAGCAACTCGGTCAGTGGTGTGGCGAGGTCGCGGGGCGAGAACAGGTCGGGTCCGGCGTAACCGGCGATCTCGGCGAGTTGCCACCACCGGAAGCCGGCGATGTTCTCGGCGGCGAGTTGGTCGTCGGTGAACTCGCCCGCAGGCTCGAAGCGGGTGGTGCGGACGAGATAGTAGTCGTTGACGATGCCGTCGAAGCCGGGCGCGTGATCCGCGGCAACGACCACCTGGTGCCAGACGTGCGGCGGATCGTCGGCGGTGACCAGGCCGGTTTCCTCCCGAAGCTCCCGGCGCAGCGCGCAGAGCCGGTCCTCGCCGGGTTCCACGCCACCGCCGGGGGCGGCCCAGACGGTCAGTGCCTCGTCCGGGACCGCCGGGTGGGGGAAGGCGAATCGGCAGAGCAGGACGTGGTCCTCCTCGTCGAGGACGATCGCGCGGACGGACGCCCGAAGGTTCAGCGGGATGGCAGCCTCCAGATGCTGTACGCGTGGCGCCGCGGCGACCGGACGGGCGGCGGCGTCATACCGCGTCGAGCCGCTGCGCGAGCGGGTAGCCGGCCCGGCTCCAGCTCCGGACGAACTCGATCGGCACGTTCCGGGTCGAGAAGGTGGTGCGCCGGATGGCCAGCAGCGGGTTGCCGACCTTCTCGTCGAGCAGCGTGGCCAGGTCGTCGTCGACGAGCACCGACGAGATGACCTGGTTGGCCCAGCCCAGCTCCACGCCGTACCGCTGCGCGAGGGTGCGGTAGAGCGACCCCTCGACCAGCTCGTCGCGGGCCAGCCCGGGGGCGACGGCGAACGGGATCCACGCCTCCTGGTACGCCGCCGGCGTGCCGTCGACGAGCCGGACCCGGGCGAGCCGGGTGAACCGGGTCGACCGCGCGGTCGACAGCTCGGCGGCGACCTCCGGCGGAACCGTGGACTGACTCTCCTGGGCCACGATCCGGTTGGTCACCGCGGAACCGTCGGCGCTGATCTCGGCGATGAACGACCGCAGCCCGTTCATGCCGCGCAGGCGGCCCGGGACGTCGCGCACGTAGCTGCCGCTGCCGCGGTGCCGGACCACCAGCTTGGCGTTCTCCAACTGGTCCATCGCCTGCCGGACGGTCATCCGGCTCACCCCGTACCGCTGCGCCAGCTCCGCCTCGCTGGGCAACTGGCTCGACACCGGCAGCTCGCCGCTCTTGATCTGAGCCACGAGGTCGTCGGCAATCATCCGGTAGATCGGCACCCGCGCCATGGTGCTGACTATTGCCGTCCACCTGCTAGTTGTCTAGACACAAATCGGACTGTCGACGCGATGCACCCGGTGAGTCACCTCTCGTGGCCGGTCGGGACGGACCGGCGCGGGTCCCGGGGCAGCGGGACCACCAGCGGCGTCCCTGTCGCCGGGTCGGGCACCACCAGCGCGTCCAGGTTGAACACCGCGGCCAGCAGATCCACCGTGAGCACCTGCGCGGGCGGCCCCTGGGCGACGATCCGCCCGTCGCGCATCGCGACCACGTGGTCGGCGTACCGGGCCGCCAGGTTCAGGTCGTGCAGCACCATCACGACGGTGCGCCCACGCTCGGCGTTCAGCCGGGCCACCAGGTCGAGCACGTCGATCTGGTGGCTGAGATCCAGGTACGTGGTGGGCTCGTCGAGCAGCAGGATGTCGGTGCCCTGGGCCAGGGCCATCGAGATCCAGGCCCGCTGGCGCTGGCCGCCGGAGAGCGTGTCGACCGTCCGGCCGGCCAACTCGCCGATGTCGGTCCAGGCCAGCGCCTCGGTCACGATCCGCTGGTCGGTGGGGGACCACTGGCGGAACCAGTTCTGGTGCGGGTGCCGCCCGCGCATCACCAGGTCCGCCACGGTCAGCCCGTCCGGGGCCACCGGGCTCTGCGGAAGCAGGCCGAGGATCCGGGCCACCTCCCGGGTCGGCATCCGGTCGATCCGGACGCCGTCCAGCAGCACCTCCCCGGCGCGCGGGCGCAGCAGCCGGCCCAGGGCGCGCAGCAGGGTGGACTTGCCGCAGCCGTTCGGCCCGACGATCGCGGTCACCCGGCCGTCGGGCACCGCGAGGTCGAGGTCGTGCACCACGGTCTGCTCGCCGTACCCGAGCCGCAGGCCGCGGGCGCACAGCCGGGACGGGCCGGTGGCCGGCGGGGCATCGGTGTCGGCGCCGGTGTGGGCATTGTCCATGATCATGCGGACGTCCTCCGGTTCGCGCGGACCAGCAACCACAGCAGGTACGGGGTGCCGATCATGGCGGTGATCAGGCCGACCGGCAGTTCGCGCTGCGGCAGCGCCACCCGGGCCGCCAGGTCGGCGGCGGTGACCAGCAGCGCGCCGAGGATCGCCGAGACGACCAGCGGCGGCCGGGAGCCGCCGCACAGGCGCAGCGCGATCTGCGGGACCACGAACGCGACGAACTCGATCGGGCCGGCGGCGGCGACCGCCGCGGCGGCCAGCGCGACGGCGGTGAGCACCACCGCGAGCCGGGCGGCCTGCAGGCGGACGCCCAGCGAACGCACCACGTCGTCGTCGAACTGCATCGCCCGCAGCGTGAAGCTGGTGGCCACCGCGAGCGGCAGCAGCGCCGCGAGGGCCAGCGCCAGCGGCCGGATCTGCTCCCATCCGGCGCTCGCGACCGAGCCGTTGAGCCAGATCGTCGCCCGGGCCGCGTCCACGATCTCGGCGCGCACCAGCAGCCAGGAGACGCCGGCGGTGAGGACCTCGCCCACGCCGATGCCGACCAGCACCAGGCGGAAGCCGTCCACGCCGCGCCGCCAGGCCAGCAGGTAGACCAGGGCGGCGGCGCTGAGCCCGCCGGCCAGCGCCGCCAGCGGTACGGTGCGGACGGCCGGGCCGGCGAGCACGATCACGGCGACCGCGCCGAGCGATGCCCCGTTTGTCACCCCGAGCACGTCGGGGGTGGCCAGCGGGTTGCGGGCGAAGGTCTGGGTGAGCGCCCCGGAGACCGCCAGGGCCGCGCCGACCAGCAGCGCCGCGAGGATCCGGGGCAGCCGCAGGTCGAGTACGACCAGATCCTGCGCCGCGGTGCCGTGGCCGAGCAGGGTGCGCAGCACGTCGGCGGGGGCGATGGTGAAGCTGCCCCGGCTGATGCTGAGCACCGTCACGGCGGCCGTGCCGAGCAGGCCGACGGTGCCGACGGCGAGGGAGCGGCCGGAGACGGTGCCGCAGAAGCGTCCGAACCGGACGACCCGGTGGGTGGTCAGCGCGGTCACAGCTGCACCACCCCGCGACGGCGACGGACCAGCATGATGAAGAACGGGGCGCCGAAGACGGCCAGCACGATGCCGGTCTGCAACTCGCCCGGACTCACCACCACCCGACCGAGCACGTCGGCGACCAGCAGCAGCGCGGCGCCGGCCAGCGCCGAGCAGGGGATCAGCCAGCGGTGGTCCGGCCCGGTGAGCCGCCGGGCCAGGTGCGGCACGACCAGGCCGAGGAAGCCGATCGGTCCGCACGCCGCGGTGGCCGCCCCGGCCAGCAGCACGACCGCGGTGACCCCGAGCACCCGGGCCGCCAGCACCCGCTGGCCGAGCGCGCGGGCGACGTCCTCGCCCAGCCCGAGGGCGTTCAGTGCCGGCGCGTTGACCAGGGCGAGCAGCAGCCCGGCCGCGATGAACGGCGCGACCTGCGCGGCCACCTGCCCGTCCCGGCCGGACAGCGAGCCGACCACCCAGAAGCGGAACATGTTGAGGCTGGCGGCGTCGGCGATCAGCAGCGACTGGGTGAACGAGGCGAACAGCGCGCTGATGGCGAGCCCGGCCAGGGCGAGCGTGACCGGGGTCGGTCCGCCCCGGGCCGAGGCGATGGCGAAGACGGCGACGCTGGTGAGCAGGGCGCCGGCGAAGGCGAACCAGATGTACCCGGTGAGCGAGCCGACGCCGAGTTGGATGCCGACGACCACCGCCAGCGACGCCCCGGCCGAGATGCCCAGCAGCCCGGGATCGGCGATCGGGTTGCGGGTGTGCCCCTGCATGAGCGCGCCGGCCGCGCCGAGTGCGAGGCCGGTGAGCAGCCCGAGGATCGTCCGGGGGAGGCGCAGTTCCCGGACGATGGCGGTGGCCGGCGCCGCGGGGTCGGGATCGAGCACGGCGTGCCACACGGCCACCGGGTTCAGCGCCTGTGCGCCGACGGCGAGGCTGAGCACGACGGCCAGGGCGACCGCCCCGGCCAACGCGACCAGCGCGGCACCGCGGTGCGGGCGGGCCGGTGCCGGGACGCCGGTGCGATCCGGCGTTCCGGTGGCCCGGATCGGGGCCGTCATTCATCTCCCTTGTTCGATCCCAGGTGTTCCCGTGGCGGTGTGACGAAGGTTAGCCTTACCAAAACGCCGACCCCGCCTTGCCCCGGACGGGCGGCGTCGCTTAGCTTAGCCTCACCTAACTTCGAGTGTGAGGTCCCGATGTCCTTCTCCCTGCGTTCCGCCCACCGCGCCCTGGCGGCCGGCGCCGCGCTCGTCGCGGGGCTGGCCCTGCTGAGCGGCTGTGGCGACGATTCCGGCGATCCGGCCGCCGCCGCCACCTCGCCGGCCGCCGCGGCGAACTACCCGGTCACCCTGACCCACAAGCTCGGCACCGCCGAGATCAAGGCCGCGCCCCAGCGCATCGTCACGCTCTCCGACGCCGACCTGGACGCGCTGCTGCTGCTCGGGATCCAGCCCGTCGGCATCGCCGAATCCTCCGGTGAGGACGGCGTGACCGAGTGGGCGAAGCCGCTGCTGGAGGGCAGGCCGACCGTGCTGAGCGCGGGCGACAACGGGTACGACGTCGAGAAGATCGCCCAGCTCGCCCCGGACCTGATCCTCGCCGGCGGCGACTACTACATCGACGACGAGTACGCGAACCTCAGCAAGCTGGCGCCCACCACCGGATACGAGACCACCGGCGCCTTCGAGGACTCCTGGCAGACCACGCTGCGCCAGGTCGGCAAGGCGGTCGGCCGGACGGACAAGGCCGAGCAGGTCATCGGCGAGGTCGAGGGCAAGATCACAGCGGCCAGGACGGCCAACCCGGAGCTGGCCGGCAAGGAGTTCACGCTCAGCCAGATGTGGGAGGCCGGCTCGATCGGCGTGCTGCGCAGCGCCTCGGACGCCGGCGTGAAGATGCTCAACGACTTCGGCATGAAGCTGGCCCCGGGCGTCACCGAACTCAAGGGCGACGAGTTCGCCGTCCAGCTCAGCCTGGAGAAGGTCGCGGCGCTGGATGCCGACGTCACGCTGATCTACTACGCCGAGGACGGCCTCAAGCCCTCGCTGGAGGGCAACAGCCTGTTCAAGAACATCGCCTCGGTCAAGCGCGGCTCGTACGTGGCGCTCACCGCCGCGCAGTTCTCGGCGCTGCGTACCCCGACCCCGCTGTCGGTGCAGTACGTCATCGACAACGTCCTGCCGGTGGTCTCCACCGCGGCCAAGGCGGCCGCCTGAGGTGCCGGCCCGTGAGGTGACGGCCGGCCTCGCCGCGACGGTGGTCGCGGCGGGGCCGCCGCCGGCCCCGGTCCTGGCGCCACCCTGGACGGTTCGCGCACTGACCGCCGGTGGCGGCGATCCGGAGCTGGTCAGCCGGTGGATGAACGAACCGCACGTGGCCCCCTTCTGGGGGCAGGAGTGGCCGCCCGGGCGCTGGGCCGGGGCGCTGGCCGAGCAGTTGGCCGGCGAGCACTCCCGGCCCTGCCTGGTGGCCCGGGACGGGACGCCGCTGGCCTATGTGGAGATCTACCGCACCCCCCGGGACGTGGTCGGGCGGCACTACGACGCCGACCCGTACGACCTGGGGGTGCACCTGGCGATCGGCGACCGGGACAACACCGGGCGCGGGGTGGGGCGGCGGCTGGTCCGCGCCCTCGTGGCGGGGCTGTTCGCCGCGGATCCGCGCTGCCGGCGGGTGCTGGCCGACCCGGACGAGCGGCACGTGGTGGCCCGCCGGATGTTCGCGGCGGCCGGCTTCCGGCCGCTGGGCGTGTACGACATCGGCCACAAGCACGCCGCGCTGTACGCGCACGAACGGGCACCCGGCGGCTGCGTCCACCGGACCGGATGACAAAGTAAGGTAAGCCTTACCTCAGATTGACGACCGAAGGATGTCCCGCATGACCGCACCGCTGACCCCCGACCGGCTGCGCCGCGACGTCGCCGAGGTGCTGGCCGAGGAGCCCGGCAGCCTCACCGACGACGACAACCTGATCGACCGGGGTCTGGACTCGATCCGGCTGATGAGCCTCGCGACCCGCTGGCGAGAGGACGGCTTCGAGGCGGGCTACCTCGACCTGGCCCAGGAGCCAACCCTCGCGGCCTGGCGGAACCTGCTGGGCGGTACGCGGTGAGCCCGGTGGTCGAGCGCGCCGACGTCGTGGTGATCGGCGGCGGACCCGGCGGCTCCACCGTGGCCACCCTGCTGGCCCGGCGCGGGCACCGCGTGGTCCTGCTGGAGAAGGAGACCTTCCCGCGCTACCAGATCGGCGAGTCGCTGCTGCCCTCCACGGTGCACGGCATCGGCCGGATGCTCGGCGTCACCGAGGAACTGGAGAAGGCGTCCTTCATGGTCAAGCGGGGCGGCAGCTTCCGCTGGGGCACCAACCCCGTGCCGTGGAACTTCCTGTTCGCCGTCGCGCCCGAACTGTCCGGCCCCACCTCGTACGCCTACCAGGTCGAGCGGATGAAGTTCGACGAGATCCTGCTGCGCAACGCCGCCCGGCACGGCGTCGACGTGCGGGAGAACAGCCCGGTGGCCGACGTGCTCGGCGACGACGAGCGGGTCCGCGGGGTGCGCTACACCGACCCGGACGGCGTCGAGCGGGAGATCCACGCGAGCTTCGTGGTGGACGCCTCCGGCAACCGCAGCCGGGTGCACCAGCACGTGCGCGGCGAGCGGATCTACTCCGAGTTCTTCCGCAACATCGCGCTGTTCGGCTACTTCACCGGCGGCAGGCGGCTGCCCGCCCCGGACAGCGGCAACATCCTCTGCGCCGCCTTCGACGAGGGCTGGCTCTGGTACATCCCGCTCTCGGACACCCTCACCAGCGTCGGCGCGGTCATCTCCCGGGAACACGCGGCGCGGTTGCAGGGCGACCAGGAAGAGGCCCTGCTCGGCTTCGTCGACCGGTGCGCCATCGTGAAGGACTTCCTCGCCGACGCCACCCGGGTCACCGAGGGCACCTACGGGCAGATCCGCACCCGCAAGGACTACTCGTACACCAACAGCACCTTCCACCGCCCCGGCATGGTGCTGGTCGGCGACGCCGCCTGCTTCATCGACCCGGTCTTCTCCACCGGCGTGCACCTGGCCACCTACGCCGGGCTGCTGGCCGCCCGGTCGATAAACAGCGTGCTCGCCGGCGACGTCACCGAAGAGCGCGCCTTCGACGAGTTCGAGGGTCGCTACCGCCGCGAGTACCGGGTCTTCTACGAGTTCCTGTCCGCCTTCTACGACATGCAGGGCAGCGAGGAGTCGTACTTCTGGCGGGCGCGCAAGGTCACCAACGTGGCGGCCACCAACCTGGAGGCGTTCGTCAGCCTGGTCGGCGGCGTGCACTCCGGCGAGGCCGCCCTCACCAGCGCCGACGCCCTGATCGGCGAGTTCCGCGAGTCGTCCGGCGCGCTCGCCGACGCGGTCGAGCGCACCGGCAGCATGCAGACCCCGTCCGGGGAACGCATGCACCACCTCTTCGGCACCCCCGTGGTCCGCGAGGTGATGCAGGAGATGAACAACATCCAGGTCCGCGGCGTGCAGGGCGAACAGGCCCGCGAACTGCCGCTGCTGGACGGCGGCCTGGTACCGGCGCCCGACGGACTGTCCTGGATGGAACCGACCGCCGTGCTGGAGGAGGCCCGATGACCACCAACCCGTTCGACGACGAGGACGGCCGCTACCTCGTGCTCGTGAACGACGAGGGCCAGCACTCGCTGTGGCCCACCTTCGCCGAGGTGCCGGCCGGCTGGCGGGTCGTCTTCGGCGAGGACTCCCGGGCGGCCTGCCTGGAGTACGTCGAGACCGTCTGGACGGACATGCGGCCCAAGAGCCTGATCGCCCAGATGGACGCCGCCACCGACTGACGCCGTACCCGCCGTCCCTGTCGCCGTCCGCCGCGCCGCACCGGCGCGGCGGGCCGCGCCCTGCGCGCCGCACCCCGAGGACGCGCCGCACCGCGAGGAGCCCTGAACCACCGTGCCCGATCGTCTCGACCTCACCGCGGCCCAGGCGGGCGTCTGGTTCGCCCAGCAACTCGACCCGGGGCCGGCGTTCACCACCGCGGCCTGCGTCGACATCGACGGGGACGTGGATCCGCAGCTGTTCGCGGCGGCGCTGCGGCGCACCCTCGCCGACGCGCAGGCGCTGCGGATCCGGATCACCGGCCCGGCCGACGCGCCCCGGCAGGAGATCGTCGACGAGCCGGAATGGCGGCTCACGCTGCTCGACCTCGACGACACCGCGGCACAGGAGTGGATCACGGCCGACCTGGCCACCCCGATCGACCTGGCCACCGGCCCGGTCTTCGCCGAGGCGCTGATCCGGCGCGGACCCGGCCGGTGGACCTGGTACCAGCGCTGCCACCACATCGTGATGGACGCCTACACCTCGGCGCTCGTCGCGCAGCGGGTGGCCGCCGTCTACACCGCCCTGGCCACCGGTACGCCGGTGCCGGCCAGCCCGTTCGGCGCGCTCGCCGACGTGGTGGCCGAGGACGCCGCGTACCGCGGATCGGCCCGGCACGACGCCGACCGCGACTTCTGGCGGCGGCACCTGGCCGGCGTCGAGGTGCCCGACCTGGCGTCCGGGCCGACCCGGCCCGGCCCGACCTTCCGGCGCCGCCGGCTCACCCTGCCGGCACCGGTCGGCCGCGGGCTGGCCGCCGCCGGCGGCGCGGCCGGCGCCACCCGGGTCGAGGCCGTCCTGGCCACCACCGCGCTGTACGTGCAGCGCCTCACCGGCGCCGCCGAGGCGGTGCTCGGGCTGCCCATGATGGGCCGGCTCGGCTCGGTCGCCGCCCGGGTGCCGGTCACCGCCGTGAACGTGCTGCCGCTGCGCGTGCCGGTGGCCGCCACCGACACCCTCGCCGGGCTGGTCGGCCGGGTCGCCGCGCAGATCCGGGCGATCCGCCCGCACCAGCGCTACCGGGGCGAGGACATCCGCCGCGACCTGGGGCTGGTCGGCGGCGACCGGCGGCTGGTCGGCCCCTGGGTCAACATCAAGCCGTTCGGCGCCACGCTGAACTTCGCCGGCCTCCCCGGCACCCCCCGGTACGTCTCGGCGGGGCCGGTCGACGACCTGTCGATCACCCTGGACGACCGCGGCGGCGACGTGCTCGACCTGTGCCTGGACGCCAACCCGGCCCGGTACGCGGAGTCCGACCTGGACGGACACGTCGAGCGGCTGGCCGGGCTGCTGCGCGCCGTGGCCGGCACCGGCGGATCGACCCGCACCGGCCGGCTCGGCCTGGCCGAGCGCCCGACCGGGGACGACACGGCCCGTCCGCTGCCGCCGGCCGGGCTGGTCGACCTCTGGGCCGAGCAGGTCCGGCGTACCCCGGACGGGACGGCGCTGATCGGGCCGGACGGCGCCCGGCTGTCCTACGCCGCGCTTGCCCGCCGGGTGGACGACCTGGCCGCGCTGCTGGCCGGGCGCGGCGCCCGGCCCGGCCGCACGGTCGCGGTCTGCCTGCCGCGCGGCGCCGACCTGCTGGTCACGCTGCTGGCGGTGCAGCGCACCGGCGCCGCCTACCTGCCGCTGGACCCGGACTTCCCGGCCGAACGGCTCGGCTGGATGCTCGCCGACAGCGCCCCGGCGCTGCTGGTCACCGGCGCCGGCCTGGCCGTGCCGCCGGCCGCCGCGCCTGCCGGTGGCGCGTCCCGCGACGACGCACCGCTCGGGGACGCACCGCTCGGCGACGCACCGGCCGGGGACGCACCGGCCGGGGACGCACCGGCCGGGGACGCACCGGCCGGGGACGCACCGGCCGGGGCGGTGCCGGCCGGCGGCGTGCCGGTGCTGCGCCTGGACGGCGACCTCGACGGGCCGCGCCGGCGACCGGAGCCGGGCAACGCGCCGCACGAGGCCGCGTACCTGCTCTACACCTCGGGCTCCACCGGCCGGCCCAAGGGCGTGGTGGTCACCCGGCAGAACCTGGTCAACTTCCTGCTCGCGATGCGCGAGCTGGTGCCGCTGGGTCCGGCCGACCGGCTGCTCGCGGTGACCACGGTCAGCTTCGACATCTCCGGCCTGGAGCTGTACCTGCCGCTGCTGTCCGGCGCCGCCGTCGTGCTCGCGGCCCGGGACGCCGTGCGGGACCCGGACGCGCTCGCCGCCCTGGTCCGGGACACCGGCGCCACCGTGATCCAGGCGACCCCGACCCTCTACCGCGCCCTGCTGGACCGACCGGGCGGCGGCCCGGCGCTGGCCGGGCTGCGGGTGCTGGTGGGCGGCGAGGCACTGCCGCCGGAGCTGGCCGCCGAACTGCGGCGGCACGCCGCCGAGCTGACCAACCTGTACGGCCCGACCGAGACCACCATCTGGTCCACCGCGCACCGGCTGCCCGCCGCCGGCGACCCCGCCAGCGCCGACGACCCGCCGGCCGGCGGCGTGGCGTCCGCCACGGAACGGATCAGCGTCGGGCGGCCGATCTGGAACACCCGGGCGTACGTGCTGGACGCCGCGCTGCGGCCGGTGCCGGACGGCTTC
Organism: Plantactinospora sp. KBS50; assembly: GCF_002285795.1. Lineage (GTDB taxonomy): Bacteria > Actinomycetota > Actinomycetes > Mycobacteriales > Micromonosporaceae > KBS50. The sequence goes on along the minus strand of NZ_CP022961.1, from coordinate 3,848,910 downwards.
CCCGGTGAGCTGTACCTCGGCGGCGCCGGACTGGCCCGCGGCTACCTCAACCAGCCCGGCCTCACCGCCGGCCGGTTCACCGCCGACCCGTACGCGCCCGGCGAGCGCATGTACCGCACCGGCGACCTGGCCCGACGGCTGCCCGACGGCACCCTCGACCTGCTCGGCCGGGTCGACCACCAGGTCAAGCTGCGCGGCTTCCGGATCGAGCTGGGCGAGATCGAGGCCGTTCTGGCCGCCGACGACGCCGTGCGGCAGGCGGTGGCGGTGATCCGCGAGGACCGGCCCGGCGACCGGCGGCTGGTCGCCTACGTCACCGGCGACGCCGACCCGGCCGCGCTGCGCCGCCGGGCCGCCGCCGCGCTGCCGGACTACATGACGCCGGCCGCGATCGTGCCGCTGGCCGAGCTGCCCAGCACCCCCAACGGCAAGCTGGACCGCGCGGCCCTGCCGGCTCCGGACCACTGCACGGGTACGCCGGAGGCCGTCCGCACCCCGCAGCAGGAACTGCTCGCCGGCGTCTTCGCCGAGGTGCTCGGCGTACCGTCGGTCGGCCCGCACGACGACTTCTTCGCCCTGGGCGGGCACTCGCTGCTGGCCGCCCGGGTGGCGGCCCGGGTGCGCGGCATCTTCGGCGGCGACCTGGCGCTGCGGGACGTGTTCGACGCGCCAAGCGTGGCCGCCCTGGCCGCCAGACTGGAGACCGCCGCCTCGGCGGACGCGGCCCCGGACACCGCCGGCCCGGCCCGGCGGTCGCTGCGGCCCGTCCCCGGCCTGCGCGTCTCGGCCGCCCAGCGCCGGCTCTGGGCGCTGCACCGGGTCAACGGCCCGGACGCCAGCTACAACCTGCCGCTGCTGCTGGACCTGGACGGCCCGCTGGACCTGGCCGCGCTGCGCGCCGCGCTGGACGACCTGGTGGCCCGGCACGAGCCGCTGCGCACGGTCCTCGTCGAACGCGACGGCGAGCCGCACCCGGTGCCGGGCGACGCCCGGGTGCACCTGGAGGTCGCCGCGGGCGACCCGCGGCAGGCGATCCGGAAGCCGTTCGACCTGGCCAGCGAGCCGCCGCTGCGCGCCCGGCTGTATCGGGTCGGGCCGGGTCGGCACGCGCTGCTGCTGGTGGTGCACCACATCGCCGGCGACGAGTGGTCGCTCACCCCGCTGCTGGACGACCTGGCCACCGCGTACGCCGCCCGGTGCGCCGGGTCCGCGCCGGCCTGGCCGCCGCTGCCGGTCCGGTACGCCGACTACGCCGCCTGGCACGACGCGCTGCCGATGGAGGCGCACCTGGCGTACTGGCGGGCCGCGCTCGCCGGGGCGCCGGCGGCGCTGCGGCTGCCCACCGACCGTCCCCGCCCGGCGCGGGCGTCCTCGGCCGGCGGCATGCTGACCTTCCCGATCGCGCCGGAGCTGGAGCGCGCGGTCCGCGAGACCGCCCGGCGGCACGGCGTCACCGTCTTCATGACCCTGCAGGCGGCGGTCGCCGCGCTGCTGCACCGGATGGGCGCGGGCACCGACATCCCGCTGGGCAGCCCGGTCGCCGGGCGCGGCGACGAGGCCCTCGACCGGCTCGTCGGCTTCTTCGTCAACACCGTGGTGCTGCGCACCGACGTGTCCGGCGACCCCACCTTCGCCGAGCTGCTGGCCCGGGTCCGGGACACCGACCTGGCCGCGCTGGCCCACCAGGACCTGCCGTTCGAGCGGCTGGTCGAGGACCTCAACCCGCACCGGACGCTGGCGCACCACCCGCTGTTCCAGGTGATGGTCTCCTACCAGGCGCCGCTGCCCCGGGTGGCCGGATTCCCGCAGGTGCGGGTCACGCCGCGGCTGGTGGCCACCGGCACCGCCAAGTTCGACCTGAGCTTCGACCTGGCCGAACGCGACGGCGGGCTGGAGGGCAGCCTGGAGTACCGGACGGACCTGTTCGACGCCGGCACCGCCGAGGCGCTGACCGGCCGGCTGGTCCGGCTGCTCACCGCGGCCACCGCCGGGCCGGACCGGCCGATCTCCGCGATCGACCTGCTCACCCCGGCCGAGCGGGCCGCCGCGTACGGGCCGCGCCGGGACCTGGCGCCGGCCACCCTCGGCCGGCTGTTCGCCGAGCGGGTCGCCGCGGATCCCGCGGCGGTCGCCGTGCAGGACGGCGAGCGGACCCTCACCTACGGCGCCCTCGACGCGCTGGCCAACCGGCTGGCCCGGCGGCTGCGCGCCGAGGGCGCCGGGCCGGAGCGGATCGTCGCGGTGCTGCTGCCCCGCTCGGCCGATCTGGTGGTCACGCTGCTGGCGGTCGCCCGCAGCGGCGCCGCCTACCTGCCGCTGGACGTGCGGCACCCGGCGGACCGGATCGCCTACCAGCTCGCCGACGCCCGCCCGGTGCTGCTGGTGTCGGACCGCCCGGCACCGGCCCCGGCCGGCCCGGCTATCCAGGCCGGGACCGGACCGGCGGCCGGGACGAACTCGGCGGTCGAGGCAGGATCGGCGGCGGGGGTCCGCCGGATCAGCCCGGACGACCTGGACGACGACCCGACCGACCCGCGGGTCCCGATCGACCCCGCACACCCGGCGTACGTCATCTACACCTCCGGGTCGACCGGGGCGCCCAAGGGCGTCGTGGTGCCGCACGCCGGCCTCGCCGCCCTGGTGGCCAGCGTCGGGGAGACCTTCGGCACCGGGCCGGGCAGCCGGGTCGCCCAGTTCGTGTCGCCCGCCGTCGACGTGGCGATCAGCGAGATCGCCGCCTCGGTCCTGTCCGGCGGCACCCTCGTGGTGGTGCCCGAGCCGGCCCGGCTGGGCGACGCGCTCGGCGAGTTCGTGACCCGACACCGGCTCACCCACCTGGACCTGCCGCCGGCGCTGCTCGCGGCGCTGCCGCCCGCGGCGATCCCGGCCGGGGTCACCATCACGATCGGCGGCGAGGCCAGCTCCGCGGAACTGGTGCGGCGCTGGGGGCGCGGCCGGCGACTGGTCAACGCGTACGGCCCCACCGAGGCCACCGTCACGGCGACCTCCTGGGTCGCCGACGGCGACGGCCCGGTGCTGATCGGTACGCCGGAGATCAACCGCAGCGCGCACGTGCTGGACGACCGGCTCCGGCCGGTGCCGCCGGGCGTGCCCGGCGAGCTGTACCTCGGCGCGGACGGGCTGGCCCGGGGCTACCTGAACCGGCCGGCGCTGACCGCGCAGCGGTTCGTGGCCGACCCGTTCGGCTCACCGGGCGCCGGCTCCGGCTCACCCGGCTCGTCGGGCTCGTCGGGCTCCGGCTCACCGGGCGCCCGCCTCTACCGGACCGGGGACCTGGTCCGGCGTACCGCCGCGGGGGACCTGGAGTTCCTCGGGCGCACCGACGACCAGGTGCAGATCCGCGGCTTCCGGGTCGAGCCGGCCGAGGTCGAGGCGGTGCTCGCGACCCACCCCGCCGTCGGCCAGGTCGTCGTGGTCGCCCGGGACGCCCGGCTGGTCGCGTACGTCGTGCCGGCCCGCCCGGTGCGCCCGGACGACCTGCGCGAGCACGCCGCCGCGGTGCTCCCGGCGCCGCTCGTGCCCGCCGTCGAACTGCTCGACGCGCTGCCGCTGGCCGCCACCGGCAAGGTGGACAAGGCCCGGCTGCCGGACCCCGCCCCGGCCGCCCCCGCCACCGAGGCGCCGGCCGGCCCCGTCGAGCGGACCCTCGCGGGGATCGTCGCCGGGGTGCTCGGGCGCGACCCGGACACGATCGGGCGGCACGACGGGTTCTTCGCGCTCGGCGGCGACAGCATCCTGGCCATCCAGCTCGCCTCCCGGGCCAGGTCGGCCGGGCTGCTGATCGCGCCCCGGCAGGTGTTCGAGCAGCAGAGCGTCGCCGAACTGGCGCGGGTCGCCGAACCGGTCGGCGCCGCCGGCACCGACCCGGCGGGTCCGGCCGGCCCGGCGACCGCGGCCGGCGACGCGCCGGAAACCCCGATCATCGCCTGGCTGCGCGAACTCGACGCGCCGACCGCCCGGTACTCGCAGGCGATCCTGCTGCGCACCCCGGCCGGCATCGACCGCGCCGAGGTGGCCCGGGTGCTGCGTACCGGCCTGGCCCCGCACCCGGTGCTGTGGGCGCGGCTGGTCACCGGCGCCGACCGGTGGCGGCTGGCCGTGCCCGCCGACCCGGGCGAGGTGCCGCTGCGGGTGGTCGGCGCGGACGCGGACCTGGCCGCCGAGCGGGAGGCCGCGGCCGACCGGCTCGACCCGGCCGCCGGGCTGCTCGTCCAGGCCGTCTGGGCCGACCGGGGCGGCGAGCCGGGCCGGCTGCTGCTGGTGGTGCACCACCTGGTCGTCGACGGCGTGTCCTGGCGGATCCTCGTCGAGGACCTGGCCGCCGCCGCCCGCGGGGACCGGCCGGCCGTGCCCGGCACGCCGTTGCGGGCCTGGGCCGCCGGTCTGGCCGCGGCGCTGCCGGAGCGCGCGGGGGAGCGGGAGTACTGGCGGCGGATGCTCGCCGGCCCGGCCACCCGGCTCGGCACGGCGGCGCTGGACCCGGCCCGGGACACCGCCGGCACGCTGCGCCGGGTCGAGGTCACCGTCGACGCCGCGGTCACCGGGCCGCTGCTGACCACCGTGCCGGAGACCTTCCGGGCCGGGGTGCAGGACGTGCTGCTGGCCGGGCTGTCGCTGGCGCTGGCCCGGCGTACCGGATCGGGTGCCGAACCGCTGATCGCGCTGGAGGGGCACGGCCGGCAGGAGCAGGTCGTGCCCGGCGCCGACCTGCTGCGCACGGTGGGCTGGTTCACCAGCGAACACCCGGTCCGACTGCCGGCCGCGGCGCAGGGCGTGGCCGCCGTCGTGCGCGGCGTGCGGGACCGGCTGCGGGCCGTCCCCGACGGCGGCATCGGGTACGGCATGCTGCGCTACCTCGGCGAACCGGGAACGCTGCCGCGGACCGAACCGGAGGTGCTGTTCAACTACCTGGGCCGGTTCACCGGGGACGGCGGCCCGCACGCCGACTGGACGATCGCACCCGAACTGCCGGCCGCGCACGCCAGCGCCGACCCGGCCATGCCGGTGCGGCACCGCGTCGCGGTGAACGCGGCCGTCGCGGAAACCACGGCCGGGCCGGTCCTGCGGGCCGAGTTCTCCTACCCGGCGGCGGCGCTGGCCGACGCCGACGCCCGCCGGCTCGCCGACGACTGGCTGGCCGCCCTGGTGGCGATCCGGGCCGCCAGCACCGAGCCGGACGCCGGCGCGCTCACCCCGGCGGACGTACCGCTGGCCGGGCTGGACCAGGCCGACCTGGCCGAACTGCACGCGCGGTACGGGCCGGGGCTGGTCGACGTGCTGCCGCTGGCGCCGTTGCAGGAGGGGCTGCTCTACCTGGCCGGGCTGGACCCGGCCACCGACGTCTACACCGTGCAGCAGGTCTTCACGCTGACCGGCGCGGTGGACGCCGGCCGGCTGCGGGCCGCCGCCGACGACCTGCTGGACCGGTACCCGAACCTGCGCGGCGGCTTCGTCCGCACCGGCTCGGGGCGGGCCGTGCAGGCGGTCCCGGCCACCGTGGACGTGCCGTTCACCGAGGTGGACCTGACCGACCGGCCCGGCGACCTGGCGGCCCTGCTGGACACGCAGCGGCGGCTCCCGTTCGACCTCGCCGACCCGCCGCTGCTGCGGTTCGTGCTGGTCCGGCTCGGCGAACGGGAGTACCGGCTGGTGCTCACCCAGCACCACCTGCTGATGGACGGCTGGTCCGGGCCGCTGGCCATGCGCGACCTGTTCGGCGCGTACGCCGGCCGGCCCGCACCGGCGCCCCGGCCGTACGCCGACTACCTGGCCTGGCTGCGCGGGCAGGACCCGGCCGCCGCCACCCGGGCCTGGGGGAGGCGCTGGCCGGGATCGAGGAACCGACCCTGGTGGCCCCCGGTGCGCCGGCCGTCGCCGCGCTGCCCGAGGTCGCCGAGATCGTCCTCTCCGAGCCGGACAGCGAGCGGCTCGCCGCGGCCGCGCGGGCGCACGGGTTGACCCTGAACACGGTGGTGCAGGGGGTCTGGGCGTTGGTGCTGGTGGAGCTGACCGGTCGTACCGATGTGGTGTTCGGTGCGACGGTGTCGGGGCGGCCGGCGGGGTTGGCCGGGGTCGAGGAGATGGTGGGGCTGTTCATCAACACCGTCCCGGTGCGGGTGCGGCTCGACCCGGCGCAGACCTGGCCGGAACTGCTGCGGCGCCTCCAGCGGGAGCAGGCGGCGCTGCTGGACCACCAGCACGTCGGCCTGGCCGACCTCCAGCGGCTCGCCGGCCTGCCGGAACTGTTCGACACGCTCACCGTCTTCGAGAGCTACCCGGCCGGTCACGGGCTGCCGGAGGTGCCCGGTCTGAGCATCGGCGGGGGCATCCCGGTCGACGCCACCCACTACCCGCTCAGCCTGGTGGTGGTGCCGCAGGCGCGGCTGCGTCTGCGCCTGGAGCACCGGGCCGACCGCTACCCGCCGGAGGCCGCCGCGAAGCTGCTCGGCCGGTTCCGGGACCTGCTGGACGCCTTCGTGACGGCGCCGGACACCCCGCTCGGCCGGCTCGCCGTGCCCGACGCCCCGCCGGTCGCCGACAACCCGATGCGGGTGCCGGCCGGGACGCTGCTGGACGAGTTCGCGGCGACGGTGGCCCGGGCGCCGCGGGAGGTGGCGGTGCGCTGCGGTGCCGAGTCGGTGACGTTCGCCGGCCTGGCGGACCGGGTGGACCGGCTGGCCCGGGTGCTGGTGTCCCGGGGGCCGGTCCGGAGCGGGTGGTGGCGGTGCTGCTGCCGCGCTCGGTGGACGCGGTGGTGGCCTGGTTGGCGGTGCTGCGGGCGGGCGCGGTGTACCTGCCGGTGGATCCCGGCTACCCGCGGGAGCGGGTCGACTATCTGCTCGCCGACGCCGGTGCCGTGGCGGTGGTGACGCCGGACCTGCTGGCGTCGGTCGCCGGACCGTCCGAGGTGGATGCCCCGGGTGCGGCCGGCCCCGATGGTGCCGGCCCCGATGGTGCCGACTGCGCCGTGCCGCTGCCGGCGGCGCTGGATCCGCGTTCCGGCGCCTATCTGATCTACACGTCGGGGTCGACCGGCCGGCCGAAGGGGGTGCTGATCGAGCACCGCAGTCTGGCGAATCTCTTCCACCATCACCGGGAACGGTTGATGGCCCCGGTTTCCGACGGCCGCCGGCTCGCCGTCGCGCTTTCCGCGGCCACCGTTTTCGACACCTCGTGGGAGGGGTTGTTGTGGTTGGTGGCCGGGCATGAATTGCATGTCCTGGACGATTCCACCCGCCGCGATCCCGAGCGTTTCGTCGCCTACGTGAATGCGCACCGCATCGATTTCCTGGACGTGACGCCGTCGCTGGCCGGACCGCTGGTGGAGGCGGGGCTGCTGGCCGACGGCGGGCACCGTCCGGCCCTTGTGGCCCTCGGCGGGGAGGCCGCTGACCAGCGGATCTGGTCTGCCCTCCGGTCGGCGTCGGGGACGGTGGGGGTGAATTTGTACGGTCCGACGGAGTGCACTGTGGACGCGTTGTTGGCGTGGGTGGGTGGCAGTGTGTTTCCGGTGGTGGGTGGGCCGGTGGGTAATGCGCGGGTGTATGTGTTGGACGGGTGGTTGCGGCCGGCGGTGTCGGGTGAGTTGTATGTGTCGGGTTTGCCGGTGGGTCGGGGGTATCTGGGTCGGTCGGGGTTGTCGGCGTCGCGGTTTGTGGCGGATCCGTTTCGGGTGGGGGAGCGGATGTATCGGACGGGGGATGTGGTGCGGTGGGTTGGTGGGGTGCTGGAGTTTGTGGGGCGTGTTGATGATCAGGTGAAGGTGCGGGGTTTTCGGGTGGAGCCGGGGGAGGTTGCGGGGGTGCTGGGGGAGCATCCGGGGGTTTCGCAGGTGGTGGTTGTTGGGGTGGGTGGCCGGTTGGTGGCGTATGTGGTGGCTGCTGCTGGTGGTTCGGTGGGGGGTTTGCGGGAGTGGGTTGCGGGGCGGTTGCCGGATTATCTGGTGCCGTCGGTGGTGGTGGGTTTGGATCGGTTGCCGGTGACGGTGTCGGGGAAGGTGGATCGGCGGGCGCTGCCCGTACCCGACCTCGATGACCTGGTCGGTGACGCCGCGCCGCGTACCCCCACCGAGGAGATCCTCGCCGGACTCTTCGCCGACGTGCTCGAACTGTCCACCGTGGGCACCGGGGACGACTTCTTCGCGCTCGGCGGCCACTCGCTCACCGCCACCGCGCTCGCGGCCCGGGTACGGGCCGTCTTCGGGGTGGCGCTGCCGCTGCGCGCCGTCTTCGACGCGCCCACCGTGGCGGGCCTGGCCGCCCACCTGGACCGGTCGCCGGTCGGCGGCGCGGCACCCGGCGCGGCCGGCCCGGAGCTGACCCGGCGGGACCGGCCAGACCCGGTGCCGGTGGCGCCCGCGCAGCACCGGCTGTGGCTGCACCACCAGCTCAACGGCCCCGGACCCACCTACAACGTGGCGTTCGCGCTGCGGCTGACCGGCCCGCTCGACGTGGCCGCGCTGCGGGCCGCGCTGGACGACCTGCTGGACCGGCACGAGAGCCTGCGTACCGTCTTCCCGACCGTCGAGGACCGGCCGGTGCAGCGCGTGCTGGCCACCGCCCGGCCGCGCTGGCAGTTCGCCGAGTGCGCGGAGGCCGACCTGGCCGGTCGGCTCACCGAGGCCGCCGGGTACGGCTTCGACCTGGCCGGCGAACTGCTGGTCCGGCCGCACCTGTTCACCCTCGGACCGGACCGGCACGTGCTGCTGCTCCTGCTGCACCACATCGTCACCGACGAGTGGTCCGAGGGCCGGCTCGTGGCCGACCTGGGCACCGCGTATGCGGCCCGCGCCGCCGGTGCCGCCCCCGACTGGGCGCCGCTGCCGATCCAGTACGCCGACTACGCGCTCTGGCAGCGGGACGTGCTCGACGAGGTGGGGCAGCGGCAGCTCGACTTCTGGCGCACCGCGCTGGCCGGGGCGCCGGCCGAACTGCCGCTGCCCGCGGACCGGCCCCGCCCGGCGGCACCCGGGCACGCGGGCGGCATCGTCACCTTCACGGTGGACGCCGAGGCGCACCGCCAGGCCCGCGAGCTGGCCCGGCGTACCGGGGCGACGGTCTTCATGGTGGTGCAGGCCGCGCTCGCGGCGCTGCTGTCCCGGCTCGGCGCCGGCACCGACATCCCGCTGGGCAGCCCGGTCGCCGGCCGGGTGGACCAGCGCCTGGACGCGCTCGCCGGGTTCTTCGTGAACACCCTCGTGCTGCGCGCCGACCTGTCCGGCGACCCCACCTTCGCCGACCTGGTCGGCCGGGTACGCCGAACCGACCTGGCCGCGTTCGGCAACGCCGACGTGCCGTTCGAGCGGGTCGTCGAGGCGGTCAACCCGGAACGGGTGCTCGGGCGCAACCCGCTGTTCCAGGTGATGGTCGCCTTCCAACACCTGCCGGCCGGCGCGCCCGGGCTGCCGGGGCTGGCCACCGAGCCGCTGCCGATCGACACCGGGGTCGCCCAGTTCGACCTGGGTGTGGTGGTCACCGAGCAGGACGGCGTGCCCGGGTTGCGCGGCGTCATCGAGTACAGCGCCGACCGCTTCGACCGGCGTACCGCCGAGGACCTGGCCGGGCGGCTGGCCCGGCTGCTCGGCGCGGCCGCCGCCGCACCGGAGCGGCGGGTGTCCGAACTGGAGCTGTTCTCCGCCGCGGAGCGGCGGGCGCTGGCCGCGGACTGGCAGGGCGGCCCGTCCGTCGGCGCGGACCGCACGCTGCCGGAGCTGTTCGCCGCGCAGGTGCGCCGGCACCCCGACGCGCCGGCCGTCGAGGACGGCGCCCAGACGCTCAGCTACGCCGAACTGGACCGCCGGACCAACCGGCTGGCCCGGCGGCTCATCGCGGCCGGGGTGGGGCCGGACCGGCTGGTGATGGTGCTGCTGCCCCGCTGCGCCGCGCTGTTCGAGACCGAGTTGGCGGTGGCCAAGGCCGGCGGCGGGTACCTGCCGGTGGATCCCACGTACCCGGCGCAGCGGGTGGCGGCGCTCGCCGCCGACGCGGCGCCGGTGCTGGTGGTCGCCGGGCCGGACTGCACGACGGTGCCGCCGGGGTGCCCGTGCTGCGCACCGCGCAGGTGGCGGCGGACGGCTCCGACGGGCCCATCACCGACGCGGACCGGCTCGCGCCGCTGCACCCCGGGAACACCGCGTACGTCATCTACACCTCCGGGTCGACCGGGGCGCCCAAGGGCGTGGTGGTGCCGCACGCCGGCCTCGCCGACCTGGCCGCCACCTTCGCGCGGACCTGGCGGGTCACCCCCGGGGACCGGATCGCCCAGTTCGCGTCGCCCAGCTTCGACGTCACCATCGCCGAGCTGGCGGTCAGCCTGCTGGTCGGGGCCACCCTGGTGATCGCGCCCGAGCAGGACCGGCTCGGCGCGTCGTTCGCCGCGTTCGTCCGCGACCGGGCCGTCACGCACTTCGCGCTGCCGCCGGCCGCGCTCGGCGCGCTGCCCGAGGGCAGCATCCCGGCGGGGGTCACCGTGGTCGTCGGCGCCGACCGGCTGCCGCCGGAACTGGTCCGCCGCTGGGCGCGCGGGCATCGCATGATCAACGCGTACGGGCCGACCGAGGCGACGGTCAACTCGACGTTCTGGGAGTGCGCGGCCGACACCCCGGTGCTGATCGGCCGGCCGGACCTGGGCAAGCGGGCGTACGTGCTGGACGCGGCGCTGCGGCCGGTGCCGCCCGGGGTACCCGGCGAGCTGTACCTGGCCGGCTCCGGGCTGGCCCGCGGCTACCTGGGCCGGGCCGCGCTCAGCGCGGAACGCTTCGTGGCCGACCCGTACGCCGCCGGTGAGCGGATGTACCGCACCGGTGACCTGGCCCGGCGGGCCGCCGACGGCCAGATCGAGTTCCTCGGCCGGGTCGACGACCAGGTGAAGATCCGCGGCTTCCGGATCGAGCCCGGCGAGGTCGCCGCGGTGCTCACCGAGCACCCCGCGGTGCGGCACGCCGCGGTCGTGGTCCGGGACGGCCGCCTGATCGCCTACGTCGAGACCGGTCGTCCCGGGACCGGGCAGGTCGGGACCGGGCAGGCCGGTGCCGAGCCGGCGGCGCTGCGCGAGTGGACCGCCGGCCGGCTGCCCGACTACCTCGTGCCGGCGGTCGTGGTGGTGCTGGACGCGCTGCCGCGCACCGCGGGCGGCAAGGTGGACCGGGCGGCGCTTCCCGAACCGGTGCTCACCCGGGACGTCGACCGGCCGGCCGGCGCCCGGCAGGAACTGCTGGCCACGATCGTCGCCGAGGTGCTCGGCCTGGCCGAGGTCGGCGTGCGGGAGGGCTTCTTCGCCCTGGGCGGGGACAGCATTCTGGCCCTGCAACTGGTGTCCCGGGCCCGGGCCGCGGGGCTGGACCTGACCGCCCGGCAGGTGTTCGAGCACCAGAGCGTCGCCGCCCTCGCCGAGGTCGCGGTGGCGGCGGCCGGCGCGACCGGCCCGGGTGCACCGGGAGCAGCGGCCGAGCCGGCCACCGGCGACGTGCCGCTCACCCCGATCATGGCCTGGCTGCGCGACCAGGACGGCCCGATCGCCGGGTTCAGCCAGTCGGTGCTGCTGCGCGTACCGGCCGGGCTCACCGCCGAGCGGCTCACCGGCACCCTCCAGGCGGTGCTGGACCGGCACGACCTGCTGCGCGCCCGGTGGACCGGCGCCGGGCTGACCGTGCCGCCGCCCGGCAGCGTCGACGCCGCGTCGCTGCTGCGGGTCGCGGACCCCGGCCCGGCGCAGGTGGACCCCGGCGGGCCGTCGGGCGGAGCGGTGCCGGCGCCGGTGGACCCCGGGCGGCTGGCCGCCGAGCATGCGGCGGCGCTGCGCCGGCTCGACCCGGCCGCCGGGCGGATGCTCCAGGCCGTCTGGCTCCCCCCGGGCCGGCTGCTGCTGGTCGCGCACCACCTGGTCGTCGACGGCGTCTCCTGGCGGATCATCGCGGGCGACCTGGCCACCGCGAGCCGCGGCCTGGACCTGCCTCCGGCCGGTACCCCGTTCCGGGCCTGGGCGCGCGGCCTGACCGCCGCGGCCGGGCGGCGCGGCGCCGAGCTGCCGTACTGGCGGTCCGTGCTGGAGGGTCCGCGCACCCCGCTGGGGTGCCGCCCGGTCGGTCCGGGCGACACGGTGGCCGGGCTGCGCCAGCACCGGCTGCGGCTGGCACCGCAGGAGACGCGCCCGCTGCTCACCGACGTACCCGAGGCGTTCCGCGCCGGCGTGCAGGACGTACTGCTGGCCGGCCTCGCGCTCGCGGTGCGGACCTGGCGGGGCGGCGACGGCGGGCTGCTGCTGCGGCTGGAGGGGCACGGCCGGGAGGAACACCTGGTGCCCGGCGCCGACCTGTCCCGCACGGTCGGCTGGTTCACCACCGAGTTCCCGGTCCGGATCGACCCGGGCGGCGACGACCCGACCGTGGCGCTGAAGCGGGTCAAGGAGCAACTGCGCGCGGTGCCGGACGCCGGCGCCGGCTACGGGCTGCTGCGCCACCTCGACCCGGCCGGCGCGGCGGCGCTGGGCGCCGCGCCCGCCCCGGAACTGCTCTTCAACTACCTGGGCCGGATGACCGCCGGCGGCGACGCGAACTGGGTCGCCGCCGCCGAGAACGACACCCTGCCCGACGGGATCGACCCGGCCTTCCCGGTCGGGCACACGCTGGAGATCAACGCGGCGACCCTCGACCTGCCCGGCGGGCCGGAACTGGACGTGCGGCTCAGCTATCCGGCGGGCGTGCTGGACGACGCGGACGTGGCCCGGCTCGCCCGGCTCTGGCGGGAGGCGCTGGGCCGGCTGACCGGCGCCGGCGGCGGGCACACCCCGTCCGACCTGCTGGTCACGCTCAGCCAGGACGAGATCGACGAGTTCGAAGACGAGTGGAGGCCCTTGTGACCAGCCCGGGCGGACTACAGGACATCCTGCCCCTGTCGCCCCTTCAGGAGGGTCTCTACTTCCTGTCCGCGTATGCCGACGGCGGCTCCGACGTGTACGTGGTGCAGCAGGTGCTCACGTTGGACGGTGCGCTGGACGCGGCCCGGCTGCGCGCCGCCGCTCAGGCCGTGCTGGACCGGCACGCCAACCTGCGGGCCGCGTTCCGGCCGCGCCGGGCCGGCCAGCCGGTGCAGCTCATCCCGGCCACGCTGCCGGTCGACTGGACCGAGATCGACCTGCGGGACCGGCCCGACGAGGCCGACGCCGTCACGGACGAGCAGCGGCGCCGCCCGTTCGACCTGGCCCGGCCGCCGCTGCTGCGCTGGACGCTGCTGCGGCTGCGTCCGGACCGGCACCGGCTGGTGCTCACCAGCCACCACATCCTGCTCGACGGCTGGTCCGCGCCGCTGCTCGTGCGGGACCTGCTGACCCTGTACGCCGGCGGGACGCTGCCGGCCGCGCGGCCGTACAAGGACCACCTCGCCTGGGTGGCCCGGCAGGACCGGAACGCCGCCGAGCGCGCCTGGCGGGACGCGCTGGACGGGATCGAGGACGGCACCCTCGTCCGGCCCGGTGCGGCGCCGTCGGCGGCCGAACCGGAGACGCTGGAGACGCGGGTCGACGCCGCGCTGACCGACCGGCTCAACGCCGTCGCCCGGGCGCACGGGTTGACCCTGAACACGGTGGTGCAGGGGGTCTGGGCGTTGGTGCTGGTGGAGCTGACCGGTCGTACCGATGTGGTGTTCGGTGTGACGGTGTCGGGGCGGCCGGCGGGGTTGGCCGGGGTCGAGGAGATGGTGGGGCTGTTCATCAACACCGTGCCGGTACGGGTCCGGCCGCGGGCGGCCGACACCTGGACCAGCTTCCTCACCCGGCTCCAGGCCGAGCAGGCCGCGCTGCTGGACCACCAGCACCTCGGCCTGGCGGCCATCCAGCGGCAGGCCGGGGTCGGGTCGCTCTTCGACACGCTGCTGGTCTTCGAGAGCTACCCGCTGGACGCCGACGGCATCCGGGAACTGGAGGCCGCCGCCGGGCTGCGCCTGGCCGAGGTGTCCGGACGGGACGCCACGCACTACCCGTTCACGCTGACCGTCGTACCGGACCGGGAGATCGTGCTGGGCGCCGAGTACCGGGCCGACGTGCTCGGCCGGGACGATGCCCGGCACCTGCTCGACCGGATGGTCACGCTGCTGCGCGCGGTCGCCGCCGACCCCGACCGCCGGCTCGCCACGCTGCCCACCGCGGCCCCCGGGCCGCAGTTGTACGCCGCGGCCGCCGGGCCGGGATCGGGCACCGCGGTCGCCGGGCCGCAGTCGGGCACCGCGGCGCCGGTGTCGCAGTGGGACGCCGCGTTCCCGGTGCCGGCCGGGACGCTGCTGGACGAGTTCGACGCCACGGTGGCCCGGATGCCGCACGCGGTGGCGGTGCGGTTCGGGGAGCGTTTCCTGCGCTACGCCGGCCTGGCGGACCGGGTGGAGCGGCTGGCCCGGGTGCTGGTGTCCCGGGGGGCCGGTCCGGAGCGGGTGGTGGCGGTGCTGCTGCCGCGCACCGAGGACGCGGTGGTGGCCTGGCTGGCGGTGCTGCGGGCGGGCGCGGTGTACCTGCCGGTGGATCCCGGCTACCCGCGCGAGCACGTCGAGTACCTGCTCGCCGACGCGCGACCCGCGGTGGTGCTGACCGGCGAACTGCTGGCCGCCGAGGTGCTGGCGGCGGCGCCCGAGGTCGCGCTGCCGGACCCGGATCCCCGCTCGGCGGCGTACCTGATCTACACGTCGGGGTCGACCGGCCGGCCGAAGGGGGTGCTGATCGAGCACCGCAGCCTGGCCAACCTCTTTCACCACCACCGGGACCGGCTGATCGTGCCGGTCGCGGCCGGGCGGCGGCTGCGGATGGCGCTCTCGGCGGCCACCGTGTTCGACACCTCCTGGGAGGGCGTGCTGTGGCTGGTGGCCGGCCACGAGTTGCACGTGCTCGACGACGAGACCCGGCGCGACGCGGACCTGTTCGTCCGGTACGTGCGCGAGCACCGCGTCGACGCCCTGGACGTGGCGCCCTCGCTCGGCGCCGAACTGGTCAATGCCGGCCTGCTCGACGCCGGCCTGCTCGACGCCCCAGCAGCGCCGGCCGGCGCCGGGCACGTCCCGGCGCTGGTCATGCTCGGCGGCGAGGCGACCGGCCCGGCGCTGTGGACCGCGTTGCGGTCGGCGTCGGGGACGGTGGGGGTGAATTTGTACGGTCCGACGGAGTGCACTGTGGACGCGTTGTTGGCGTGGGTGGGTGGCAGTGTGTTTCCGGTGGTGGGTGGGCCGGTGGGTAATGCGCGGGTGTATGTGTTGGACGGGTGGTTGCGGCCGGCGGTGTCGGGTGAGTTGTATGTGTCGGGTTTGCCGGTGGGTCGGGGGTATCTGGGTCGGTCGGGGTTGTCGGCGTCGCGGTTTGTGGCGGATCCGTTTCGGGTGGGGGAGCGGATGTATCGGACGGGGGATGTGGTGCGGTGGGTTGGTGGGGTGCTGGAGTTTGTGGGGCGTGTTGATGATCAGGTGAAGGTGCGGGGTTTTCGGGTGGAGCCGGGGGAGGTTGCGGGGGTGCTGGGGGAGCATCCGGGGGTTTCGCAGGTGGTGGTTGTTGGGGTGGGTGGCCGGTTGGTGGCGTATGTGGTGGCTGCTGCTGGTGGTTCGGTGGGGGGTTTGCGGGAGTGGGTTGCGGGGCGGTTGCCGGATTATCTGGTGCCGTCGGTGGTGGTGGGTTTGGATCGGTTGCCGGTGACGGTGTCGGGGAAGGTGGATCGGCGGGCGCTGCCCGCCCCCGACTTCTCGGCGCTCACCGGTGACGCCGCGCCCGGCACCCCGACCGAGGCGGTGCTCGCCGGGCTCTTCGCCGAGGTGCTCGGCCTGCCCTCGGTGGGCGTGCAGGACAGCTTCTTCACCCTCGGCGGGGACAGCATCGTCTCCATCCAACTCGTCGCCCGCGCCCGCGCCGCCGGACTGCGGATCACCCCGCGGCAGGTCTTCGAACTGCGCACCGTCGCCGCGCTCGCGGCCGTCGCCGTACCCGATGCCGCGCCGCGGCCCGCGCCCGCCACGGACGGGCTGGGCGAGGTCCCCCTCACCCCGGCCCTGGCCTGGCTGCGGGAGGTCGCGCCGCACGCGCGGTACACCCAGTCGATGACGCTGCGGGCGCCCGCCGGCCTCACCCCGCAGCGGCTGCGCACGGTCGTCCAGGCCCTGCTGGACCGGCACGACCTGCTGCGCGCCCGGTGGACCGGCACCGGGCTGACCGTACCGCCGGCCGGCAGCCTGGCCGCCGACGACGTGATCGGGCGGGACGGCGCACCGGTCCGGGTCGACCACGACGGCGACCGGGTACGCCTGGTCATCCACCACAGCGTCGTCGACGGGGTGTCCTGGCGCATCCTGCTGGCCGACCTGGACCAGGCGTGGCAGGACGTGACCGCGGGCCGTGCCCCGGCGCTGGCGCCCACCGGCACCTCGTTCCGGGCCTGGGCGCGCGGCCTCACCGCGGCGGCCCGGGACGCCGCGCAGCTCGACCGCTGGACCGCGACGCTGGGCGCGGCACCCGAGCCGCCGCTCGGGACGCGGGCCGTCGATCCGGCCCGGGACACCGTGGCCAGCGCGCGGACCGTGACCGTGCACCTGGACCCGGACCGGACCCGTCCGCTGGTCGGGGCGCTGCCCGCGGCGTTCCACGCCAGCGTGCCCGAGGTGCTGCTCACCGGGCTGGCGCTGGCGGTCACCGCCCGCACCGGGCGACCGGACGTGCTCGTCGAGCTGGAGGGACACGGCCGGGAGGAACACCTGGTGCCTGGCGCCGACCTGTCCCGCACCGTCGGCTGGTTCACCACCGAGTACCCGGTCCGGCTGTGCCCCGCCGGCACCGACCCGGCCACCGACGGCCGGCCAACCGGCGGCGCGGCCGGCGCGCTCAAGCGGATCAAGGAACAGCTCCGCGCGGTGCCGGACTCCGGCGCCCGGTACGGGCTGCTCCGGTATCTCAACCCGGCCACCTCGCACGTGCTCGCCCGCCGGCCCGAACCGCAGATCCTCTTCAACTACCTCGGCCGGTTCGCCGACGGCGGCGACGTACCGGACCGGGCGTGGGCGCCGCTGGGCGGCCTGGACGGCGACGCGGACCCGGCCATGCCGCTGGCCCGCGCGCTGGAGATCAACGCCTCGGTGCTGGACGGGCCGGACGGGCCGCGGCTGACCGTGGCACTTACCGCTCCGGACGGCGTACTCGCCGAACGGGACGTGCGGGACCTGGCCGAACGCTGGTTCGCGGAGCTGTCCACCCTCGACCCGGCCGCGGGCGGGCACACCCCGTCCGATCTGCTGCTGGCCGGCCTCGGCCAGGACGAGATCGAGGAGCTGGAACGGCGTCCCGGCGGGCTGGCCGACGTGTGGCCGCTGTCCCCGTTGCAGGAGGGCCTGGTCTTCCTCGCCGCCCTCGCCCGCAGCGCCGACGCCGCCGGCACGGTCGACGCGTACGTCGTGCAGCAGGTGATCGACCTCGACGGGCCGGTCGACCCGGCGCGCCTGCGGGCCGCCGGGCAGGCGCTGCTGGACCGGCACCCGGCGCTGCGGGTGTCCTTCCCGGCCGGACCCGGCGGTACGCCCCGACAGGTGGTGGCCGCCCACGTCGCGCTGCCCTGGACGGAACTGGACCTGACCGGCCCGGCCGACCCGCGGTCCGCGTTCGAGGCGTTCGCCGCCGCCGACCGGGAGCGCCCGTTCGACCTCGACGTCCCGCCGCTGCTGCGGCTCAGCCTGGTCCGGCTCGGCCAGCGGCGGCACCGGCTGGTGCTCACCAACCACCACGTGCTGCTCGACGGCTGGTCCACGCCGCTTGCCGTGCGCGACCTGTTCGACCTGTACGCCGGGCGCACCCTGCCGGCGCCGCCGCCGTACCGCGACTACCTGCGCTGGCTGGCCGGCGCCGACCGGGACGCCGCGCGGCGGGCCTGGCAGGCGGCGCTGGCCGGGCTGGAGCGGCCCACGCTTGTCGCCCCGGGCGCCGGCGCCGTGCTGGCCCGCCGGCCGGGCCGGCTCGAACACGACCTGCCGCGCGAGCTGACCGACCGGCTCACCGCGCTGGCCCGGGACCGGCAGGTCACCCTCAACACCCTGGTCCAGGCCGCCTGGGCGGTGCTGCTGGTGCAGCTCACCGGGCAGACCGACGTGGTCTTCGGCGGCACCGTCTCCGGCCGGCCGGCGCAGGTCCCCGGCGTCGAGGACATGGTCGGCTTCTTCATCAACACGCTGCCGGTCCGGGCCGCCCTGGACCCGGCGGAGAGCTGGACCGGGCTGCTGGCCCGGCTCGGCCGCGAGCAGTCGGCGCTGCTGGAGCACCAGCACCTGCCGCTGACCGAGGTGCAGCGGCTGGCCGGGCTGGGCCAGCTGTTCGACACGCTGACCATCTTCGAGAGCTACCCGCTGGACAGCGCCGGGCTGCACGCCGCGACCGGCGAGGCCGGGCTGCGGATGACCGACGTGACCGGCGACGACGCGCCGCACTACCCGCTCACCCTGGCCGTCGCGCCCGGCGAGCGGCTGCGGCTGGGCCTCGCGTACCGGGGCGACGTGTTCGACGGCGCGCGGGCCGAGGAGATCCTGGACCGGTTCGGCGCGCTGCTGGCCGAGATGGCGGCCGGGCCGGACCGCCCGGTGGGCCGGGCGCTGGCCGCCGCGCCGGACCGGCTCACCCGGGGCGGGACCGGCGTCGCGGCGGACGGGGCGACGCTGCCCCGGCTGTTCGCCGCGGCGGTCCGCGCCACCCCGGACGCGCTCGCCGTGGCCTGCGCCGACGAGCGGCTCAGCTACGCCCAGTTGGACGCCCGGGTGGCCGGGCTCGCCGGGCGGCTGCGCGAGCGCGGCGTCGGCCCGGAGAGCGTGGTGGCGGTGGCGCTGCCCCGCTCGGTCGACCTGGTGGTCGCGCTGTACGCGGTGCACCGGGCCGGTGCGGCGTACCTGCCGATCGACCCGTCGCACCCGGCCGAGCGCAACGAGTACCTGCTGGCCGATGCGGGTGCCACGGTGCTGATCACCCCGGAGAACGTGCACGAGACCGGCGTACCGGTCCTCGACCCGCCCGAGCTGCCCGCGGACGCCGCCGCGTACGTCATCTACACCTCCGGGTCGACCGGGCGGCCCAAGGGCGCCGTCGTGTCGCACCGGGCGATCGTCAACCGGCTGCGCTGGATGCAGCACGAGTACCCGTTGACCGCCGGTGAGCGGGTGCTGCAGAAGACCCCGGCCGGCTTCGACGTGTCGGTCTGGGAGTTCTTCTGGCCGCTGACCACCGGTGCCACGCTGGTGCTCGCCCGGCCCGACGGGCACCGCGATCCGGGCTACCTGGCCGGGCTGATCCGGCGGGAGCGGATCAGCACCGTCCACTTCGTACCGTCGATGCTGCGCGCCTTCCTCGCCGAGACCGCGGAGACCGCGGAGACCGCCGAGACCGCGGGCGCCGCGGGCGCCGCCGCCGCCGACGGCGGCCCCGCCGACCCGGCCGGCGGCGCTGCCGGCCGGCTGCCGCTGCGCCGGGTGATCTGCTCGGGCGAGGCGCTGCCGGGCGACCTGGCCCGCTGGTTCGGCCGGGCGCTGCCCGGCGTCGAGCTGCACAACCTGTACGGGCCGACGGAGGCCGCGGTCGACGTCACGTACCACCCGGTGGACACCGGCAGCGACGCGCCGCCGCCGATCGGCCGCCCGGTCTGGAACACCCGGCTGTACGTGCTGGACCCGTGGCTGCGGCCGGTGCCCGACGGGGTCACCGGCGAGCTGTACCTGGGCGGGGTGCAGCTGGCCCGGGGCTACCTGCGCCGGCCCGGACTGACCGCGCAGCGGTTCGTGGCCGACCCGTACGGCGGGCCGGGCGAACGGCTCTACCGCACCGGCGACCTGGCCCGGCTGCGCGACGGCGTCCTCGAATACGCCGGACGCACCGACGACCAGGTGAAGATCCGCGGCCTGCGGGTCGAACCGGGCGAGATCGAGGCCGCGCTGACCGCCCTGCCCGGGGTGACCGCGGCGGCCGTGCTGGCCCGCGACGACGGGCCGGCCCGGCGGCTGGTCGGCTATCTGGTCGGCGACCCGCCGGCCGACCCGGCCGCGGCGCTGCGCCAGAGCCTGCCCGAACACCTGGTGCCCGCCGCGTTCGTGCGGCTGGCGGCGTTGCCGCTGAGCCCGAACGGCAAGCTCGACCGGCGGGCGCTGCCCGCGCCGGACTTCGCGGCGCTGACCGGCGCGCGGCAGCCGCGTACCCCGGTCGAGGAGGTCTTCGCCGGGCTGGTCGCCGGGGTGCTGAGCCTGCCCTCGGTGGGCGTGCGGGACGACTTCTTCACCCTCGGCGGGGACAGCATCCTCGCCCTGGCGCTCACCGCCCGGGCGCGCGCCGCCGGCTGGCGGATCACCGCCCGGGACGTCTTCGACCGGCCCACCGTCGAGGGGCTGGCCGCGGTGGCCACCCCGCTTTCCGGGCAGCGGACCGACCCGGCCGACGGCTGGGGCGACGTACCGGCCACGCCGATCATGCGCGAGGCCGGCGCGGACGACCCCCGGCTGACCCAGTCCATGCTGGTCCGCACCCCGGCCGGGCTCACCCGCGCCGATCTGGAACGCCGGCTGGCGGCGCTGCTCGACCGGCACGACATGCTGCGCGCCCGGTGGACCGGCGCCGGCCTGCACGTGCCGCCGCCGGGCGGCGTGCCGGCCGCCGACGTGCTGGACGGGACGATCGACCCTGCCGCCGGGCGGATGCTGCGGGCGCGGCGGCTCGCCGGCGACCGGCTCCTCGTCGAGGTGCACCACCTCGCGGTCGACGCCGTGTCGTGGCCGATCCTGCTGGCCGACCTGGCCACCGACGGCCCGCTGCCGGCGGTGGGCACCTCGTTCCGGGCCTGGGCCCGCGCGCTCGCCGAGCGGGCCGCCGACCACCGCGCGGAACTGGAGCACTGGCGCGGTGTGCTGGCCGGGCCGCCGGCCTACCTGGCCGACGTGCCGCTGGACCCGGCCGTGGACACCCTCGGCACGCTGGCCGAGAGCACCGTACGGCTCGACCCGGACACCACCGCGGCACTGCTGGGCGCGGTGCCGGCCAGCGTGCGCGGCAGCACCCAGGACGCGCTGCTGGCCGGGCTGGCCCGCGCGGCCGGCCGGGACCTGCTGGTGGACCTGGAGGGGCACGGGCGCGAGGAGGCGCTGCTGCCCGGCGCCGACCTGTCCCGCACGGTGGGCTGGTTCACCACCGCCCACCCGGTGCGGATCGCCGAGGCCGGCATCAAGGCCGTGAAGGAGGCGGTGCGCGCCGCGCCGGCCGGCGGGATCGGGTACGGGCTGCTGCGCGCCGCCGGCGAGGCGCCGCCCGGTGCCGCCCCGGTGCTGTTCAACTACCTGGGCCGGCTGGACGCCGGAAGCCAGCCGGGCCGGCCCGAGGCCGCATCCGCGGCCGGGCCCGATGCCGGGTCGGAGACCGGGGCCGGGGCGGACCGGCCGTGGGCGCCGCTGCCCGGCGAGGGGCTGCGCGGCGACGCGCCCGACCACCTGCCGGCCCGGTACGCGCTGCGGCTGGAGGCGGCGGTCCGCGACGGTGCGCTGGTGCTCGCCGCGGCGTACCCGGCCCGGCTCGGCGAGACGGTCCGGGCGCTGCTGGAGCGCTGGACCGCGGCGCTGGCCGCGCTGGCGGCCGACCCGGAGCCGGGCGGGCTGACCCCCTCCGACGTGCTCGCCCCGGTCGACCAGGGCGAGCTGGACCGGCTCGCCGGGCGCTACCCGGGGCTGGTCGACGTGCTGCCGCTGACCCCGTTGCAGGAGGGCCTCTACTACCTGCACGCGCTGGACGGCGCGGACGTGTACACCGTGCAGCAGCAGCTCGACCTGGACGGCGAACTGGTGCCCGAGCGGCTGCGCGCCGCGGCCACGGCGCTGCTGCACCGGCACCCCAACCTGCGCGCCGCGTTCACCGCGACCGCCGCCGGCACCCCGGTGCAGGTGCTGCCGGCACCGCTGGACGCGCCGTGGCGGGTGGTGGACCTGAGCGGTCTGGCCGACGCGCCGCGCCGGGCCGAGGCGGACCGGCTGGCCGACGCGCAGCGGGCCGAGCCGTTCGACCTGGCCCGCCCGCCGCTGCTGCGCTTCCTGCTGCTGCGGCTGGGCGCCGACCGGCACCGGCTGGTGCTCACCCAGCACCACCTGCTGGTCGACGGCTGGTCCGGGCCGCTGGTGGCCCGGGAACTGTTCGCCGGGTACGCGGGCCAACCGCCGGCCGTGCGCCGGCCGTACCGGGACTACCTGGCCTGGCTGGCCGCGGCCGACCCGTCGGCCGCCCGCGACGCCTGGCGGGACGCGCTGGCCGGGGTGGCCGAGCCGACCCTGGTCGCCCCGGGCGCCACCGGCAGGGCGGCTCGGCTGCCCGGCGAGGTGACCGCCCAGTTGCCCGCCGCCGCGGTGGCGGCGGCCCGCCGGCACGGGTTGACCCTCAACACCCTGGTGCAGGGCCTGTGGGCGGTGCTGCTGGGCCGGTTGACCGGCCGCGACGACGTGGTCTTCGGGGCCACCGTCGCCGGCCGGCCGGCGGAGCTGCCCGGCGCCGAGGAGATCATCGGGTTGTTCATCAACACCGTCCCGGTGCGCGCCCGACTGACCCCGGGCGAGACCTGGGCCGACTTCCTCACCCGGCTCCAGCGGGAACAGTCGGCGCTGCTGGCCCACCAGCATGTCGGCCTGGCCACGATCCAGCGGATCGCCGGGGTGGGCGAGCTGTTCGACACGCTTGTGGTCTTCGAGAGCTACCCGGTCGACGGCGACCGGCTGGACGACAGCCAGCGGGCCGCCGGGCTCAAGCTGGCCGGGGTCACCAGCCGGGACGCCACGCACTACCCGCTGACCCTGGTGGCCGCCGAGGACGACGGCCTGCACCTGGCCCTGGAGTACCGGCCGGACGTGTTCGACGCGGCGACCGCGCGGCTGCTGCTGGACCGGCTCGTGGCGCTGGCGGCCGAGGTCGGCGCGCGGCCCGAGCGGCCGGTGGACCGCGCCGACGCGCTGACCGCCGACGAGCGGCGGCGGATGCTCGTCGACTGGAACGCCGGCGACCTGCCGGTCCCGCCGGCCACCCTGCCCGACCTGGTGACCGGCTGGGCGCGGCGGACCCCGGAGGCGACCGCGCTGGTGGTGGGGGCGCGCCGGTGGACCTACGCGGAACTGGTCGCCGAGGCCGACGGGCTGGCCGCGCGGCTGGCCGGGCGGGGCGCCGGCCCGGGGCGGATCGTCGCGCTGCTGCTGCCGCGCGGCGAGCACATCGTGCCGGCGATCCTCGGCGCGATGACCTCGGGCGCGGCGTACCTGCCGATCGACCCGGAGTATCCGCCCGCGCGGATCGCGGCGATGCTGCACGACGCCCGCCCGGTGGTCACCGTCGCGGTGGCGTCCACGGTGGACCTGCTGCCGGCCGGGGCGGCGCGGCTGGTGCTCGACGGGCCCGACCCGGCCGAGCCCGGCCCGGCCGAGCGCGGCCCGGCCGGCTCCGGTCCGGCCGGGTCCGACCCCGCCGAGCGCGGTCCGGCCGGCTCCGAGCCGGTCGGCGCCCGCCCGGCGCCGGCGCGGATCAGCCCGGACCATCCGGCGTACGTCATCTACACCTCCGGGTCGACCGGGGTGCCCAAGGGCGTGCTGGTGCCGCATCGCACGGTGGTGAACCTGTTCCACAGCCACCGGGACCGGATCCTCGGCCCGGCCGCGCGCCGGCTCGGCCGGCCGCTGCGGGTGGCGCACAACTGGTCGTTCGCCTTCGACGCGTCCTGGCAGCCGCTGCTCGCGCTGCTCGGCGGCGACGAACTGCACCTGGTCACCGACGAGCCGCGGCGCGACCCGCGGCTGTTGGCCGCGCTGCTGCGGGACAACGCCATCGACGTGATCGAGGTCGCCCCCTCGCACCTGGAGCAGTTGCTGGCCGCCGGCTTCGACGCGGCCGGACTGGCCGTGCTGGGCGTCGGCGGGGAGGCGGTGCCCGATCCGCTGTGGAGCGCGCTGGCCGCGCTGCCACAGACCGAGTCCTACAACTTCTACGGCCCGACCGAGTGCACGGTCGACGCCGTCGTGCAGCGGGTCAGGGAGGTGCCGCGGGCGCTGATCGGCCGGCCGGTGGCCAACACCCGCCTGTACGTGCTGGACGCCCGGCTGCGGCCGGTGCCGCCGGGGGTGGCCGGGGAGCTGTACGTCGGTGGCGCCGGGGTGGCGCTCGGCTACCTGCACCGGCCGGGGCTGAGCGCGGGCCGGTTCGTGGCCGACCCGTTCACCGGCACGGGGGACCGGATGTACCGCACCGGCGACGTGGTCCGGTGGACCGCCGAGGGCCGGATCGACTACCTGGGCCGCTCGGACGACCAGGTGAAGATCCGCGGCCACCGGGTCGAACTGGGCGAGCTGAGCAGCGCGCTCGCCGCGCATCCCGAGGTGACCCGGGCCGTCGCGGTGGCCGACCGGGGACGCCTGGTCGGGTACGTCGTGGGCGGCGCCGATCCGGCCGTGCTGCGCGGCTGGCTGGCGCAGCGGCTGCCCGCGCACCTGGTTCCGGCCGCGGTGGTGCGGATCGACGCCGTCCCGCTGACCGTGAACGGCAAGCTGGACCGGGCCGCCCTGCCCCGGCCCGAGTACCGGGCGGCCGGCCGGCCGCCGCGGGGACCGGACGAGGAACGGATCGCGGCCCTCTTCGCCGAGGTGCTCGACCTGCCGGCGGTCGGCGCCCAGGACAGCTTCTTCGACCTGGGTGGGGACAGCATCGCCGCGATGCGGCTGACCAGCCTGGCCCGGGCCGCCGGCCTGGAGATCCGGCTGCGGGACCTGGTGGCCCTGCGTACCGTCGCGGCCCTGGCGCAGGTGACCGGATGACCCGGATCGCGCTGCTCCGCTGGGCCGTACGGCGCTGCGCGCGCGGCCTGACCGCCTCCTGGCTGGGTGGCCTCGGCTACCAGGCCGGGCTGATCATGCTGCCCTGGTGCCTGGGCCGGGCGCTGGACGAGGGCATCGCCCCGGGCGACCGGCGGGCCCTGCTGTTCTGGGCCGGCGCGGTGCTGGCGGTCTCGGTGGGGCTCACCGCCGCCGAGTGGTCGATGCGCTGGTGGGCCACGCTCGCCGCGGTGCGCACCGGCAACACCCTGCTGCTGCGGCTGGCCGGCGCGGTGCTGCGCTGGGACGCCGCGGCCGCGCACCGGTTCTCCGCGGGGGACCTGGTGGTCCGCGGCACCCGGGACGTCGAACAGGTCACCGTCTGGCTCTCCGCGGTGCCGTCGCTGGCCAGCGGGTTGCTCGGGCTGCTCGCCGTGCTCGTCGTGGTGGCCACCCTGGATCCGCTGCTGGCCGTGGTCGGCCTGGCCACCGTGCCGCTGCTGATCCTGGTCAACCTGTGGTTCCCGCGCCGCTACGAGCGGGCCAACGCCGCGCTGTCCGGCGCGCACGGCGCCCGCGCCGACGCGGTGGAGGACCTGCTGTCGGCCAGCACCGCGGTCCGCGGCCTGGGCGGGGAGACCGTCCTCATCGAACGGCACCACGCGGCCAGTACGGCGGTCCGGGACCGTACCCTGGCGCTGGCCCGGATCGCCGCCGGCTGGGCGGCCAGCGCGCCGTTCGTGCCGTGGCTGGCCACCGGCGTCGGCGTCGCGGTCGGCGGCCTGGCCGTGCTGGACGGGCGGTTCACCGTCGGCGGCCTGGTGTCCTTCGCCAGCTGGATGACGCTGCTCGGCCGCCAGGTGATGATGCTGACCTTCCGGTTCGGGCAGACCGGCGACGCGTGGACCGCCGCCGGCCGGATCGGCGCCGTGCTGGAGGCCGCACCGGAGCTGGTCGAGCCGGCCGATCCGGTGCCGCTGCCCCGCTCCGGTGCGCTGCGCAGCACGGGTGTCCGGGTGGACCTGCCCGGCCGGGGGCCGCTGCGGCTGCCCGACCTGAGCGTCGAGCCGGGCGAGTTCGTGGCGGTCACGGGCGCGGTCGGCACCGGCAAGTCCACCCTGTTGCGGCTGCTGGCCCGGCTCGCCGACCCGGCCGCCGGCACGCTCGACTACGGCGGGGTGGACCTGCGTACCGCCGCGCTCGCGCAGGTCCGGGACACGATCACCCTGGTCGGGCAGCGGCCGCTGCTGCTGTCCGGCACGATCGCCGAGAACCTGCGGCTGGGCCGGGACGCGCTCTCCGACGAGGACCTGCGGCGCGCCTGCCGGACCGCCGGCATCCTCGGCTTCGTGGAGTCGCTGCCGGACGGCCTGGCCACCCTGGTCGGCGAGCGGGGCAGCTCGGTCTCCGGCGGCCAACTGCAACGCCTCGCGCTGGCCCGCGGCCTGCTGCGCGGCGCGCAGGTGCTGCTGCTGGACGACGTCACCTCGGCGGTGGACGCCCGGACCGAGCGGCGGATCCTGGACGGGCTGCGCGGCCTGGGCGTCACGATCGTCTTCGCCACCTCGCGTCCGGCGGTGGCCGCCCGCGCCGACCGGGTGATCGAGCTGGGTGTGCGCGACGGGGAGCTGGTGACCCATGGCTGAGGTGCGGATGCTGACCGAGGAGCCCGACCAGCGGCGGGTGTTGCGCCGGGCCTGGCCGCACCTGCGTGCCCACCGCGCGGCGATGGCCGGGGCGATCGCGGTCAACCTGCTCTCCACGCTGTCGCTCACGCTGGTGCCGGTGGCGATCGGCCGCGCGGTGGACCGGCTGCTCGACCAGGACCGGACCGGTCTGCTGGTGTACGCCGCCGCGGTGATCGTGCTGGTGGTGCTGCGGACGGTGCTGCTGCGCTGGTCGGAGCTGCTGCTCACCCGGGCCGGCGAGCGGGTCGTGCACGGTTTGCGGGACCTGGTGGTGGAGCGCCTCGGCGGCACCTCGCTGCGGTTCCTGGAGGCGCACCGCGGCGGCGAGCTGCTCCAGCGCTCCACGGTGGAGATCGCCGAGGTGGCCACCTTCGTCCGCTCCCAGCTGCCCGACCTGATCTCGCTTGGCGGCTATCTGCTGTTCACCGCGATCGTCCTGGCGACCTCGTCGTGGCAGCTGTTCGGCCTGCTGGTGCTGGTCTTCGGGCCGCCGGTGTGGCTGCTGGGCCGGCGGTTCCGCGCCGCCGCCGCCCGCGCGTACCCGGTGGAGGCCGCGGCCCAGGCGAGGGTGGCCGCGACCTTCTCGGAGAGCCTGCTGGCCCGCGAGCAGTTGCAGCTCGACGCGGCGACCAGCACCTGGCTGGCGCGGCTGCGCCGGGACACCGACGGCTACCTGGGCGCGGCCCGCGGCGCCCAGCGGGCCGCCACCTGGATCGACGGCACGTGGATCGCGCAGGGCCTGACCAGCGCGGCGCTGCTGGTGGCCGGCGGCCTGCTCGCCGGGCAGGGCGTGGTCACCATCGGCGTGGTGGTGACGTTCGTGCTGGCCAGCCGCGACCTGTTCGGCTCGGTGGACGACTTCGCGGTGGTCGCCGGCGAACTGCTGGAGACCCGGGTCGGCCTGGCCCGGATGCTGGACCTGCTGGCGGCCACCGAGCCGACGCGGGACCGCCGGCCACCGGCCGGGCCGGCGTCGACAGTGGCGACCGGGCCGGCGCCGGCACCCCGGGACGCGACCCCGGGCGACGGCCACGGGACACCGGGCCGGGCGGACGGGCTGCTGGCCGAGGCGGTGTGCTACCGCTACCGGGCGGACGAGCCGGTGCTGCACGACATCCGCGTCCACTTCGCCCCCGGCGAGCACGCCGGCCTGGTGGGCGAGACCGGTTCCGGCAAGACCACCCTGGCCAAGCTGCTCTGCGGTCTCTACCTGCCCGATTCCGGTACGGTCCGGCTCGGCGGCACCGATCTCGCGGAGCTGGACGGCGCCGAGCTGCGGCGCCGGCTGGTGCTCATCCCGCAGCAGGTGCACCTGGTGGCCGGGACGTTCGCCGACAACCTGGCGCTGGCCCCCGGCCGGCCCGGCCGGGACGACTTCGCCCGGGCGGCCGAGCGGCTCGGCCTCGACGGCTGGGTGGCCGGGCTGCCGGACGGTTTCGACACCGCGCTGGGCCGGCGCGGCGAACGCTTCTCGGCCGGCGAGCGCCAGCTCGTCGGGCTGATCCGGGCCGCCATGACCGACCCGGAGGTGCTGATCCTCGACGAGGCCACCGCGGACCTGGACCCAGGCACCGCGCACCGGATCGAGTCGGCGCTCGCGCGGCTGCGGGCCGGCCGTACCGTGCTGGTGATCGCACACCGGCCGTCCACCATCGAGCGGCTGCCGCGGGTCGTCCGCCTGCACGCCGGTCGCGTCGTCGCGGAGGAAAACCAGCCATGCCCATGATCGACCTGGACGGCGTCCGGCTCAGCTATGCCGACTCCGGTCACGGCCCGGCGGTGCTGCTCATCGCCGGCAGCGGCGCCCCGGGCCGCACCTGGCACCTGCACCAGGTGCCGGCGCTGTGCGCCGCCGGCTTCCGCGTGGTCACCTACGACAACCGGGGAGTCGCGCCCAGCGACGTGCCGGAGCAGGTACGCCTGGCCGACCTCGTCGCCGACGCGGTCGGGTTGATCGGTCGGCTCGGCCTGGGCCCGTGCCGGGTGGTCGGCTCGTCCATGGGCGCCCGGGTCGCCGCCGAGCTGTGCCGGGAACGCCCCGAACTGGTCGACCGGGCGGTGCTGATGGCCACCTTCGCGCGGCCCTCGGCGTTCCTGTCCGCGATGTCGGCGGCCGAGCGGGTCCGGGCCGCGTCCGGCGTCGCGCTGCCGGACGAGTACCGCGCGATGGTCCGGGCGGCGGTCAACCTGTCGCCGCGCACGATCGCGGACGACCGCCGGGCGCAGGACTGGCTGGACGTGTTCCAGCTCTCGCCGGCGGAGGAGGACGACGGCCGGCCGGGCCGGCTGGTGGACGGCGACACCGAGGACCGGACCGGGGCGTACGGCGCCATCGCGACGCCGTGCCTGGTGCTGGGCTTCGCCGACGACCTTGTCGCCCCGGCCCGCGGCTGCCGGGAGGTGGCCGCCGCGATTCCGGGGGCGCGCTACGTGCAGATCCCGGACGCCGGCCACTACGGCTACCTGGAGCAGCCCGGCCCGGTCAACACCGCGCTCATCGACTATCTGACCACGGAGGACCCCGCATGATCACCGCCCGCGACGTCGAACTCGTCTGGCACGACCTGACCCCGCGGCTGCTGGAGGTGCGCCGGGTCACCCGGCTGACCCCCGGCATGGTCCGGGTGACCCTCGGCGGCGAGCAGTTGGACGGTTTCCGCTACGCCGCGCCGGACGACCACGTGAAGGTCTTCTTTCCCGCGCCGGGCGCCGAACTGCCGGTGATGCCGACCCTGGGCGAGGACGGGCTGGAGCCGCCGCCGCCCGGCGCGCCGCTGCCGACCTACCGCGACTACACGGTCCGCTACCTGCGCCGGGACGAGCGCGAACTGGACATCGACTTCGCCCTGCACGGGCACGGCCCGGGGGCGTCCTGGGCGGCGCGGGCCCGGCCGGGGCAGCGGCTGGGGATTCTCGGTCCGCGGGGCTCCACGATGGTCCCGTACACCTTCGACTGGTACCTGCTGGGCGCGGACGAGACCGCGCTGCCGGCGCTGGGTGCCTGGCTGGAGGCGCTGCCCGCGGCGGCGACCGTGCTGGCCCTGGCCGAGGTGGCCGGTGCCGCCGAGCGGCAGCCGGTGGCCCGCGAGGTGACCTGGCTGCACCGCGACCGCGGTGAGTCGCTGGCGGACGCCGTCGCCGCGCTGGAACTGCCGCCGGGCGACGGCTACGTGTGGATCGCCGGCGAGGCGACCGGGCTCAGGCCGGTCCGCCGGGATCTGCGCGGGCGCGGGTTGAACCGGGACTGGCTGGAGATCGACGGCTATTGGAAGCGCGGCGTGGTGAACCTGGACCATCACGAGGAGGACGGCGAGTAGCCGGCCGCCGAATCCCGCCGCCGTCAGACCCTCGCGTTCGGCCTCGCCAGAGGTTAGGCTAACCTAACCTTGGCAAGGGAGGATCATGGCGGGAATCGCGCTGGTCACGGGTGCGGGACAGGGCATCGGCCGGGCCGTCGCGGTGGCGTTCGCCGCCGAGGGCACCCGGGTCGCGGCGGTCGACCGGGACGCCAAGGGCATCAAGCGGCTCGCCGCCGAACACGAGGGCATCTGCGCGTACGTCGCCGACGTGTCCCGGGTGGCGCAGGTCGAGGCGGTCGTGGCGGCCGTCGAGGCGCAGCTCGGTCCGATCGGGATCCTGGCGAACGTGGCCGGGATCCTGCGTACCGGCCCGGTGCTCAGCTTCTCCGATCAGGACTGGGCGGACACCTTCGCGGTCAACGCCGGCGGGGTGTTCCACCTCAGCCGGGCGGTCGGCGCGCGGATGGCCAACCGGCGCTCCGGGGTGATCGTCACCGTCTCGTCGAACGCCGCCGGCATCCCGCGGGCCGGCATGGCGGCGTACGCCGCCTCGAAGGCCGCCGCCACGATGTTCACCAAGAGCCTCGGCCTGGAACTGGCCCCGTACGGGATCCGGTGCAACGTGGTGGCCCCCGGCTCGACCGACACCCCCATGCAGCGGGCACTGTGGAGCGAGGACGGGCCGGCCGCGGTCATCGCCGGCGACCCGGCCGGCTACCGCACCGGGATCCCGCTGGGCCGGCTGGCCGAGCCGGAGGACATCGCCGACGCCGTGCTCTTCCTCGCCTCGGACCGCGCCCGCCACATCACCATGCACGACCTGTACGTGGACGGCGGCGCGACACTGCGCGGCTGAGCGCACGGCCGGCAGCGATCCTGCCGCGAAGGGAGATCCAACCCGTGACTGCCACCTCAGCCACCGCCACCACGGCGGCCGAGCTGCCCAGCGCGTCCGCCGCCGGCCGGTCCGGCACGGCCTCGGGGGACGAGCTGATCGCCGGCTACCGGCCCGGTCGCTGCACCCTGTTCGCCTCGCCGCGCGGCACGCTGCTGGCCGAGGGCACCTATTTCGCGGTGCCGCCCTCGGGTCGCCGGGACGGCCTGGCCGACCTGGCCCGCCGGGTCGACGCGGTGCTCGGGGTGGCCGAGGCGGCCGGGCATCCGGTCCGGACGGTCACCGGCGCGGTCGCGTTCGCCCCGCACACCCCGGCGCACCTGGTGGTGCCGCTGCGGCTGCACCGGGCCGGCCCGCCGACGGCCCGGCCCGACGCCGCCCGGCCCGGCCTCAACCGGCCCGACGCCGTCCGCCCCGGCCTCAACCGGCCCGACACCGTCCGCCCCGACCTGAACCGGCCCGCGCCGGCCGGCGCCGTACCGATCCGGGCGTTGCGGGCGGTGCCGCCGCCACGGGACTACGTGGCGGCGGTCGAGCGGGCCGTCCGGCAGATCAAGGACGGCGAGTACACGAAGGTCGTGCTGGCCCGGTCGCTGCGGGCCGAGGCGCCCGGCTTCGACCCGGCCCCGGTGGTCCGCGCCCTGGCCGGCCGCGACCCGGGCGGCTACACCTTCGCGGTCGACCTCGGCGCCGGCCGGACGCTGCTGGGCGCCAGCCCGGAACTGCTGGTCTCCCGGCGCGGATTCCGGGTGGAGGCCAACCCGCTGGCCGGCTCCATCGCCCGGTCCGCCGATCCGGTGCAGGACCGGCGCCGGGCCGCCGCCCTGCTCGCCTCCACCAAGGACCGGCACGAGCACGCGGTGGTCAGCGAGGCGGTCGCCGCCGCGCTGCGGCCGTACTGCTCCCGGCTCGCCGTCCCGGCCGAGCCGTCGGTGGTGGCCACCGCGACCATGTGGCACCTGTCCACCCGGATCACCGGCACGGTCGCCGACCCGTCGGTCTCGTCGCTGGCCCTGGCCACGGCGCTGCATCCCACCCCGGCCGTCTGCGGCACGCCCACCGCCGCCGCGCGGGCCGCGATCGGCGAGCTGGAACCCTTCGACCGCGGCTTCTACACCGGCATGGTGGGCTGGGTGGACGCCGCCGGCGACGGCGAGTGGGCGGTCACCATCCGGTGCGCCACGGCCGACGCCGACGGCCTCGACCTGTACGCCGGGGCGGGCGTGGTGGCCGACTCCGAGCCGGCGGCCGAACTGGCCGAGACCACCGCGAAGCTCGGCACGATGCTCGCCGCGCTCGGCCTGTCCGGATCGGAGCACTCCGGTGTGGCCTGAGGAGTTCGCCCGGCGCTACCGCGAACGCGGCTACTGGACCGGGGAGACGTTCGACGGCTTCCTGCACGAGCGGGCCGAACGGTTCGGCGACCGGATCGCGGTGACCGACGGCGACCGCGGGATCGGCTACGCCGAACTGCGCGACCGCGCCCTGCGGCTGGCGGCCGGCCTGCACGGCCGGGGCGTACGGGCCGGCGACCGGGTCGTGGTGCAGTTGCCCAACACAGCCGGGTACTTCGAGGTGATCTTCGCGCTGTTCCGGCTCGGTGCGCTGCCGGTCTTCGCGCTGCCCGCGCACCGGGCCGCCGAGATCGGCTACTTCTGCGCGCACACCGAGGCGGTCGCGTACGTGACCACCGACGTCCACGAGGGCTTCGACCACCGTACCCTCGCCGCGGCGGCGGGCCGGGCCACCACGATCGTGGCCGGCGACCCCGGCGGGCACGTCCCGCTGGCGTCGCTGTACGGCGACCCGGCCGGACTGCCTCCCGGACCGCGCCCCGGCGACCTGGCCTTCCTGCAACTGTCCGGCGGCAGCACCGGGCTGCCCAAGCTGATCCCGCGCACCCACGACGACTACCTGTACAGCGTCCGGGCCAGCGCCCGGATCTGCGAGCTGACCGCCGACAGCGTGTACCTGGCGGTGCTGCCGGTGGCGCACAACTTCACCATGTCCTCGCCGGGGGTGCTCGGCACGTTCGCGGTCGGCGGCCGGGTGGTGCTGGCCCGCCGCCCCGACCCGGCCACCGTGCTGCCGCTGATCGAGCGGGAACGGGTCACCATCACCGCCGTGGTGCCGCCGCTGGCCCAGCTCTGGCTGGACGCGGTCGGCGGCCCGGCCCGGCGGCCCGACCTGTCCAGCCTCCGGGTGCTGCAGGTCGGCGGCGCCAAGCTGGCCGGCACGGTGGCGCAGCGGGTCACCCCGGTGCTCGGCTGCCGGCTCCAGCAGGTGTTCGGGATGGCCGAGGGCCTGGTCAACTACACCCGGCTGGACGACCCGGACCCGCTGGTGTGGCACACCCAGGGCCGGCCCATCTCGCCGGACGACGAGATCCTGGTGGTCGACGACGCGGATCGCCCGGTGCCCGCCGGCGAGGTGGGGCACCTGCTGACCCGCGGGCCGTACACCATCCGCGGCTACTGGCGGGCCGACGAGCACAACCGCGAGGCCTTCACCGCCGACGGCTTCTACCGCACCGGTGACCTGGTACGCCACCGCGACGACGGCTACCTCGTGGTCGAGGGCCGGGCGAAGGACCAGATCAACCGCGGCGGCGAGAAGGTCGCGGCCGAGGAGGTGGAGAACCACCTGCTCGCCCACCCGGCCGTGCACGACGTCGCGGTGGTCGCCGTGCCCGACCCGTACCTGGGGGAACGCACCTGCGCGTTCGTGGTGCCGCGCGCCGGGCAGGACCCGCCGACGCTGCCCGCGCTGCGCGGCTACCTGCGCCAGCGGGGACTGGCCGGCTACAAGATCCCGGATCGGCTGAACGTGGTCGACGCGTTCCCGGTCACCGGCGTCGGCAAGATCAGCCGACGCGAGCTGCGCGCGGCGTTGCGCGCGATCCAGAAAGGCTGACGCCGTGCTGCCCCGTATCGCCCCGTACCCCCTGCCCGGCGGATTCGACCGCGACCGGGCGCGGGTGGACTGGCGGCCCGACCCGGACCGGGCGGTGCTGCTCGTGCACGACATGCAGAACTACTTCCTGGCCCCGTTCGGCACGGCCGGCCCGGCGCCGCTGCCGCCGGTGGTGGCGAACATCGGCGCGCTGCGCCGGCACGCGCACGGACTGGACGTACCGGTGGTCTACTCGGCCCAGCCCGGCGGGCAGCGCCGGGACGAGCGCGGGCTGCTCCAGGACTTCTGGGGCGACGGGCCGCCGCCCGACGAGGACGCGCTGGCGATCGTCGACGCGCTCGCCCCGGCGCCGTGGGACGTGCTGCTGACCAAGCGGCGCTACAGCGCCTTCGTCGGAACCAGCCTGGCCGACATGATCGGCGACCGGGACCAACTGATCATCACGGGCGTGTACGCGCACATCGGTGTGCTCGCCACCGCCCTGGACGCGTTCATGCGCGACATCCAGCCCTTCGTGGTGGCCGACGCGGTGGCCGACTTCAGCCCCGAGCGCCACCGGGACGCGCTGCGCCACGTCGCCGACCGCTGCGGGGTGGTGGCCGGCACCGCCGACATCCTCGACGCGCTGGCCGCCGCCGACCGCCGTACCCGCTGAGCCGCCCCACCGAAAGGCAGTGCCATGTCATCCTCCGACATTGACGTGTACGACCTGGTCGGGATCGGCTTCGGACCGTCCAACCTGGCCCTGGCCATCGCCGTCGAGGAACACAACGCCGGCTGCGACCGCGGCCAGGACCGGATCTCCGCGGTCTTCCTGGAGCGGCAGGACGACTTCGGTTGGCACCGCGGCATGCTCTTCGAGGACGCCACCATGCAGGTGTCGTTCCTCAAGGACCTGGTCACCATGCGGAACCCGACGAGCGACTTCAGCTTCGTGGCGTACCTGCACGCGCACGACCGGCTCGCCGACTTCATCAACTACAAGACGATGTACCCGCTGCGCGTCGAGTTCCACGACTACCTGTCCTGGGCGGCCGGCCGGATGCGGTCCGCGGTCCACTACGGCCACACGGTCACCGACGTGCGCCCGGTCGAGGGCGGCGACCTCGTCGACGTGGTCAGCACGCACGCCGACGGGGTGCGCACCATCCGCGCCCGCAACGTGGTGGTGGCGGTCGGCCTGGAATCCAGCCTGCCGCCCGGGGTGAACCCCGCCGAGCGGGTCTGGCACAACCTCGACATCCTGCACCGGGCGGCCGACTTCGACGAGGCCGAGCCGCGTCGGTTCCTGGTGGTCGGGGCCGGGCAGAGCGCCGCCGAGTCGGTCTCGTTCCTGCACGGCCGGTACCCGAGCGCCGAGGTCTGCTCGGTCTTCTTCCGGTACGGCTACAGCCCCGCCGACGACAGCAACTTCGCCAACGGCATCTTCGACCCCGAGGTGGTGGACCTGTACTACCACGCGCCCGGCGACGTGAAGCGGATGCTGTTCGACTACCACCGCAACACCAACTACTCGGTGGTCGACGGCGATCTCATCGAGGAGTTGTACCGGCGGCAGTACCGGGAGCGGGTGCTCGGCCGGCCCCGGCTGCGGATGCTGAACGCCTCCCGGGTCGCCGAGCTGACCGCCCGGCCGGACGGGGTGACCGCGGTGATCGAGCACCTGCCCTCGGGCACCCGTACCCCGATGGAGGCCGACGCCATCGTCTTCGCCACCGGGTACCGTCCGGTCGACGCGGCCCGGGTGCTCGGCGCGGCCGGCGCGTTCCTGTGCCGGGACGAGGAGAACCTGCCGCGGGTGGGGCGCGACTACCGGCTGGTCACCGACGAGCGGTTGCGGGCCGGGCTGTACCTGCAGGGCGGCACCGAGCACGCGCACGGGATCACCGCCACGCTGCTCTCGGCGGGTGCGGTGCGGGCCGGCGAGATCGTGGCCGCGCTGCGCCGGCCCGGCGCGCCCGGACGCCCGGCGGATGATCAACGCGACTTCGGCGAAGTCGGGCGGTCGGGGCGTCCCGGAGCCCCCTACTTCGCCGAAGACGGGTTGACCATGGCCGGCCGGAACCCGATCACCGCGTTGCCCAGGGCCAGCACCTCGAACGCCGCGGCGCCGAGATAGCCGAACCGCAGGTCGGCGGCGAACAGGGTGGCCGTGCCGGCCAGACCCAGCGCCGCGCCCACCTGGAAGGCGGCGCTCAGCACCCCGGAGGCGAGCCCGGCGCCCGCCTGCGACGCGCCGGCCGTGCCGATGACGGTGCCGATCACGCTGGCCATCGGCAGTGCCATCCCGACCAGCAGCGACGGGCCGAGCATCGCCCGCGGATAGCCGCCGGGGCCGGCGCCGCACAGCGCCGCGAAGAGGCCCAGGCCGGCCGCCCCGCCGGCCGAGGCCAGCAGGTACGTCCCGCGCGTGCCGATCAGGCGGGTCAGCCGGGGGTCAGCAGGGCGGAACCGATGGCGACGACTCCCATCGGGACGAAGCTCAGGCCGCCGCGCAGCGGATCCAGCATCAGCCGGCGCTGCGCCTGCATGCTGATCAGGAACATCACCGACAGTTGGGTGGCGCCGACCAGGAACTGCCCGACGCTGCCCACGACCAGTCCGCGGTCGCGCAGCGCCGAGCCGGGCACCATCGGCGCCGCGGACCGGCGCTCGATGCGTACGAAGAGGGCGAGCAGCAGTACGGCCGTGCCGGCGCAGCCCGGCACGACCAGCGGCGGGAGGCCGGTCTCCGGTAGCGAGATCGTCGCGTAGATCAGCAGCAGCAGCCCCGCGGTGACGACCAGCGCGCCCGGTACGTCCGCACCCCGGCGCCGGTCGCCGGTCGGTGCCCGGCGCAGCCGGGGGACCAGGACGAGCGCGAGCCCGCCGGCCAGCACCCCCGGCGGCAGGTTGATGAGGAAGACCCACGGCCAGCCGAGGGTGCCGACCACCAGCCCGCCGAGCACCACGCCCGCGGTGGCGCCGAGCCCGCCCAGGCCGCCCCAGATGCCCAGCGCGGTGTGCCGGCGCGGACCGCGGGGGAAGGTGGCCGTCACGATCGACAGGGCGGCGGGGGAGAGGAAGCCGGCGCCGATGCCCTGCCCGGCGCGGGCCACGATGAGTTCGGCGGGGCGGGCCGCGAGGCCGCAGGCCAGCGAGGCGGCCGTGAAGACCAGCAGCCCGCCGAGGAAGACCCGGCGCCGGCCGAGCAGGTCGGCCGCCCGGCCGCCGAGCAGCAACAGCCCGCCGAAGGTCACCGTGTACGCGTCGAGCACCCAGGGCAGTTGCGCCGGGGTGACGTGCAGTCCCGCCTGGAGCCGGGGCAGCGCCACGTTGACCACGGTGGCGTCCAGCAGCACCATGACCTGCGCGACCGAGACGACGGCCAGCACCGCCCAGGGCCGCCACGCCGGCGCGGGTTGGCCCGGATCGGCCGGGTGGCCGGCATCGGCGGGATCGGCGGGATGAGCCGGACGGTCCGGATCGGCCGGATCGGCCACCGGGCCGGCGGCGGACGGGCCGGCGGCGGACGGGCCGAGGCGCGGGTCGCCGACGGTGCTCGCCATCACGCTCAGCCGTTGCCGTTGCCGTTGCCGTTGCCGTTGCTGCCGTTGCCGTTGTTGTTGCCGGCCTCGGCATGCTCCCCGGTGTCGGTGTCGGTGTCGGTGTCGGTGTCGGTGTCGGTGTCGGTCGGGGCGTCGGTGTCGTCAGCGGCGGGGCGGATCACCAGATCCAGCAGCCGTTCCACCTCGCGCAGGTAGCCGGCCAGGTCCACCCGCTCGTCCCAGGCCAGTTGCAGGACGAAGCCCTGGAAGAGCGCGACGAACATCCGGGCCAGCGCCGCCGGGTCGGCGCCGGACACGAGCCGCCCCTGCCGGCGCGCCCGTTCGAGCAGCTCGGCGATGGCCTCCCGGCCGGCGTCGGCGCCGCGTAGCACGAAGTCGTGCACCTTGTCGCTGCGCAGCGCCTCGGCCCAGACCTGCACGCCCACCCGGCGTCGCATCCGCTCGTCCGGATCGGCGAGCCAGCCGCCGTAGTCATGGACCAGCCGGCGGAGCGCGTGCAGCGGATCGGGGTCGGCCAGCGCCCCGGTGTTCAGCGCCGCCTCCCGGGCGTGCCGGTCGGCGGCGATGGCGTCGATCATCTCTTCCTTGCCGGGGAAGTAGTGGTAGATCGCGCCGGCGCTCAGCCCGGACTCCCGGATGATGTCCGCCATCGAGGTGCGGTGGAAGCCGTCGCGGGCGAAGCAGCGCAGCGCGGCCTCGATGATCCGGGTCCGCCGTGCCTGCCGCTCGGCCTCGCTCAGCTTGGACAACGCGACCCCTCCCCGCTGCTGCCGGACCGGTGCGCCGGCGCGCTCCACAACTTAGAACGAATATTCGTTCTAAGTAAAGTCGCGATCGTGATCAACTCGTCTTCGGTGAAGTCGGGGTGTCCTCGCCCGCTGGACGGGCCGACTTCGGCGAAGTCGGGAATGTCCCGGTCGCGGGAGGGGCCGACTTCGCCGAAAACGGGTCGACCAGGGACCGTGCCGCCCACGCTCGGCGCGGGCGGCGCGGGTGCGGATGCTGTCGGACCCGTCCGGTACAACTACGTCCACTCGTACGTGAGGGAGGGCTGGTTGTGACAAGCGATGGCGCCGCCCGTGAGCGGCGCAGCGCAGTGTCGGTCATCGCGCCGGTGCGGCCACGGAAGCTGGCGAAGGTGCCGTTCGTGGAGTTGGCCGACGGGCGGCTGCAGGGGTGGTCTCCAGCGGCTCGGACGTCTCGCGCGTCTACGTCTCGTCGGTCACCGCCGGCGAGCACGGGATGACCTGCCGGACCAACAACAACCGCCCGTGCGGGGGGCTCGGCGGCGGGTACCCCTGCAACCACCTCCGGTCGCTGGCCGATGCGGCGGTGGCGCAGTACGGGATGGACCGGGTGGCCCGTTACCTCAAGGCCGAGCTGCCGTCGGAGGCCGCCGACCTCTGGGCCGGCCTGCACCCGAACGCCGCGCCGGCCGACCACACCGCCGAGGTGTTCAGCGGCTTCCTGCGCCACCTGGCGTACCTCGAACTGCCACCGAGCGTCGACCCGCTGCCGGAGTTGCAGTGGTTCCCGGCGCCCCGGGCGGTGTCCTGATGCTCGCCGACCTGCTGCGCACGCCGCCGGCCGGTCTCGACGAGACGATGGCCCTGGCCGACGGCCTGGATGACACCCTCGGGCACGGTCTGGCCCGGATCGACGAGGAGCGGGCCGAGGTCCTCGACTCGGTGGCCGCCGCCTTCGCCGGGTCGCCGCTGGCCGACCGGGTCGGCGACGCGGTCGGCAAGATCGTCGCCGGGACGGTCACCGACGAGCATCTGGCCGCGCTGGCCGGCGCCCGGGCCGGTCTGCTCGGTGCCGCGCACGACGCGCTGCTCACCGGCCTGGACGGGGCGTTGGGGCGTCACCGGCGGCCGTGGCCCGGCGGGGACGGCCTCGCCGAGCCGGCGCCCGCGCTGGCCGCGGCACGCTCCTGGCTGCGGGAGCTGGCCATCGCCGGTTGGCGCGGGGTGGACCGAGACCTGGCCGGTGCCGGTGGCCGGGCCGTGCAGGCGCTGCTCGCCGACCCGGCGGCCCGGCGCCTCGGCACCCTGCTGGACGGCCTCGCGGCGGAGCTGCGGGCCAGCGCGCCGGTGACCGGTCTCGAACAGGTGCCGGCGCGTCGCTGGGCCGACCTGTGGACCCGGGCCGTGCTGCTGAGCCAGGACGGCCGTCCCGGCGACCCGGCCACGCCGGTGGACGGCCGGCTGCTGATCCTCGGGGTGGACCTGCACGAGCATCCGACGGTGTTCCGGGCGCAGGCGCACGGCCTGCTGGAGACGCCCGACGGTGGCGTCCGGCTGGTCCGCACCAGCGTGGCCGCGGCCAAGGTGGACACCATCACCGGCCCGTCGGCCTGGCGGATGCTGGCCGCCTTCCCGGTGTTCCGTACGGCACTCGCCGAGCGCCGCACGGTCGAGGTGGCCGGCCTGTCGCTCGGCCCGGGCGGCGACCTGAGCTGGGACGAGTCGCGCGCCGCGCCGGGCGAGCCGGCCGACCCGTTCGCGACCGCCCGGGTCCGGCTGGACGCCGCGGTAGCCTCGTCGCCGCCCCCGCTGGACCGGCATC
The DNA here is from genome assembly GCF_002285795.1 of Plantactinospora sp. KBS50. Classification (GTDB taxonomy): domain Bacteria; phylum Actinomycetota; class Actinomycetes; order Mycobacteriales; family Micromonosporaceae; genus KBS50. The sequence goes on along the minus strand of NZ_CP022961.1, from coordinate 3,809,184 downwards.
CGGTGGCGATCGCCGAACCGGTGCTCCTGGAGGGGTACGCGGCCGGGCCGCAGGGGTTCGACCTCGGCGGGGGCGCGACCCTCGCGGTGGATGCGGACCGGCTGCCCGCGGCCGGGCCGCTGACCCCGGCGCTCGTCGCCAACTCCACCGCCTGCCTGGGGCTGCTGCGCTGGGACGGCGGCCGGTGGGCGGTGCAACCGCTGGCGGTGCGCACGGTGCTCAAGCGGAAACCGGCCACCGTGCACGGCGGAGACTGGGCGCTGGGTCCGACGGAGCCGAAGGCCGCGAAGGCGGAGGCGGCGGCCGGCACCGCCGTGGACGTCCTGCGGGAGCGCGCGGGAAAGCTGCTGCGCAAGTGAGCGCGGCGGAGAACCGGCGGCAGGTGCTCTGCTGGCGGCTGTTGGCCCGGGTCTTCGACCCGGAGGAGCAGTCGGCGCTGGAGTCCGCGAGCGTGGCGATCGTCGACGACCTGGATCTGCCGGCGGCGCTGCTGGACCCGGCCACCTCGGTGGACACCCTGGTGCAGCGCTTTCCGCAGCTCGCGGCCGAGTTCGACGGGCTCGGCGCGGACGGCGACCAACGCGGCGACCAACGCGGCGAGCAGGACGGCGAGCCGGACGGCGACCAGGATGGCGACGACGCGGTCCGCCGGGTGGCGCTGATGTCGAAGCTGCTGCTCAACGTCTTCGCCACCGGGTCCGGGAACGTGACCGCCGAGCAACTGACCCGCTGGCAGGCCGATGCCGGCTGGTTCGAGCGGGCGCTGGGCTGCGAGCCCGGTCGGCTGCGGGGTCGCGCGGCGGGCGCGGGGGCCGGCGCGGCGGCCGGTGCTGGCGCGGGGGCCGGTGCTGGCGCGGGGGCCGGTGCGGGGACCGGCACCGGCAACGGGGCCGGTGTCGGCGCGCACGCCAACCTGGCCCCGGTGCTGGCCGGCATCGAGGGCGAGCTGATCAGGCGCATGCGCCTGCGCGAGGTGCTCGCCGACAACCGGCTGGCCAGACAGCTCACCCCCAGCATGTCGCTGATCGAGCAACTGCTGCGCGACAAGGACAACCTGGACGGTGTCGCGCTGGCCAACGCCAAGGCCCTGATCCGGCGGTTCGTCGACGAGGTCGCCGAGGTGCTGCGTACCCAGGTCGCCCAGGCGAGCACCGGCACGATCGACCGGTCCATCCCGCCCAAGCGGGTGTTCCGCAACCTCGACATCGACCGGACCATCTGGAAGAACCTGCCGAACTGGAGCCCGCAGGACGAGCGGCTCTACGTCGACCGGCTCTACTACAGGCAGACCGCCAAGCGGATCACCCCGGCCCGGCTGATCGTGGTGGTGGACCAGTCCGGTTCGATGGTGGACGCCATGGTCAACTGCACGATCCTCGCCTCGATCTTCGCGGGGCTGCCCAAGGTGGACGTGCACCTGGTCGCGTACGACACCCGGGCGCTGGACCTCACACCATGGGTGCACGACCCGTTCGAGGTGCTGCTGCGCACCCGCCTCGGCGGCGGCACGGACGGCACCGTCGCGCTCGACCTGGCCCGGCCCAAGATCGCCGACCCGCGGAACACGGTGGTCGTCTGGATCTCCGACTTCTACGAGTGGCGCGAACAGGCGGTCTTCGACGGCATGGCCGCGATCCACCGCTCCGGCGCCCGGTTCATCCCGGTCGGCTCGGTGAGCAGCGGTGACCGGCAGAGCGTCAACCCGTGGTTCCGCCAGCGCTTCAAGGACCAGGGCACTCCGGTGCTCTCCGGCCGGATCAAGACGCTCATCACCGATCTCAAGAACTTCCTCGCCTGACCCTCATCCCTCGCAAGGAGACCAACACCCCATGAGCACCGAGCTGCTGCGCGCCCCCGCCGAGGTCAAGTACGCCGACGAGCTGGACTGGCTGGAGTCGGTCGACGACGGACCGAAGCCGTTCTCCTGGCGGCTGAGCCCCAGGATGGTGCGCGTGTTCGTTCTCGGCTCCGAACGCGCCGACGGGCTGGACCGGGAGATCCCGCCGAAGTGGTTCGGCGACCGCAGCTTCGTCGAGCGGTCCATCGTCACGCTCGCCTCCGACCGCGGCCTGCTGCTCATCGGCGACCCCGGCACCGGCAAGAGCTGGCTGGCCGAGCTGCTCGCGGCGGCGATCAGCCGCAACTCCACGCTCGTCGTGCAGGGCACCGCCGGCACCACCGAGGACCACATCAAGTACTCGTGGAACGTCTCGATGGTGATCGCCAAGGGCCAGTCCCGGGCCTCGATGATCCCGTCCCCGATCATGACGGCCATGGAGGGCGGTGTGATCGGCCGGTTCGAGGAGCTGACCCGCTCCACCAGCGACGTGCAGGACGCGCTGATCTCCATCCTGTCCGAGAAGTACGTCTCGATCCCCGAGCTGGACGACGACAACATCGTCTTCGCCAAACCCGGGTTCTCGATCATCGCCACCGCGAACAGCCGGGACCGAGGGGTCAACGACCTCTCCTCCGCGCTCAAGCGCCGGTTCAACTTCGTCCGGATTCCCGTGGTGACCAACCGCAAGAGCGAGGCGGAGATCGTCCGGTTCCGCACCGAGGAACTGCTGCGCCGGCACAACATCGAGCTGGAGATCCCGCCGACCCTGCTGGACGTGCTGTTGCAGAGCTTCGCCGACCTGCGCGCGGCGGCGACGTCGGCCACCAGCGACGACGAGCGGCTGGAGTCGGCGCTGTCCACGGCCGAACAGATCGGCGTGCTGGAGGACGCGACACTGCACAGCACCTTCTTCGGCGCCCGCACGCTCACCGCCGGCACCCTCGCCAACTCGCTGGTCGGCTCGCTGGCCCGGCGCAGCCCCGAGGACCTGGCCATTCTCAACAAGTACTGGCACGGGATCGTCGAGCCGCGCAGCCGGGAGCAGGGCGGCGAGTGGGTCGACTTCCTGGAGGGCGGCCGCGAGGCGATCGCCACCCTGTCATGACCGCGCCCTTCGACGCGCTGCGGGCGCACCTGCACGGAGCGGTCGAGGCCTTCGCCGGCCAGCCGGACGTGCTGGCGGAGATCCTCGCCGGCATGGTCGACGACATCGACCACGCACTTCGCGAACCGCTGGAGATCTTTCCGGTCTGCCACCACTCGCCGGCGTCCGCGCTGGCCATGGCGCGGCGACTGCGGGAGAAGCAGCCCAAGGTGATCTACCTGGAGCTGTGCGAGGATCTGCGTCCGTTGCTCGGCGAACTGCGCAACTGCCGGCTGCCGGTGGCGGTGCAGGCGTTCGCCGCCGAACTCGACGGCTTTCCCCCGGAGTCGGCGCCGCTGAGCCTCATCGCACCGATCACCGAGGCGTCCGCCGAGTACCAGGCGATCGCGTACGCGTTGGAGACGCCGGGTGTCGAACTGGTGCTGGTGGACCGCTCCACCGACCACGTGTTCCAGTGGCGGCCGGATTCCGCGCCGTCCGATCCCGACCCGGCCGGCGGCGGGTCCGAACGGGACCTGCACGGCGACGCGGTCGGGGTGGAGATCGGCGACCTGCGTCCCCGCTTCGCCGAGCTGGAGGAGTACCTGCTGCACCACGGCCGGGTCCGGCACTGGTCGGAGTGGTGGGACCAGTACGTCGAGCAGCCGCTCGCCGGGGCCGACCACGACACGTACCGGCAGGTCATGGTGCTGATCGGCAGCCTCTTCCGGCGGCTGGCCCCGCAGAGCGGCCACCGGTACGCCACCGACGAGGACCGCGAGCGGTACATGTGGACGCGCATCCGCGCCCACCTGGCCGCCACCGGGATCGACCGGGCCGACTGCCTGTACGTCTGCGGGGCCTTCCACGCCGCCAGCCGGCTGCCGGAGGCCGGCTCCGACCCGGCCCGGCCGGACTTCGAGATCACGCCGCGGACCGGCACCCGGTGGCGCTACGGGCTCATCCCGTCCAGCCACTCGGCGATCGAGGCGCAGTTCGGCCTCGCGCCGGGCTCCGTCTCGGTGGCCGCCGCGACCTGGCAGAAGGCCCTCGGGCGGACCCGGACCGTGCCGTTCCGGCTGGCCGGGCAGAAGGGCGGCCCGAAGCGCGCCCGCAAGGCGCTGCCCGCGCCGGCCGCCCCGACCGGGACGGTCACCGACCAGCTCACCGGCTATCTCAGCGGTCCGGTGGCGCTTGACGGGCTCGACGAGGCGGAACTGCGCGGCTGGTGCGTGGACATCGTCCGGCTCGCCCGCCGCAGCGGCTACCTGGCCAGCACGGCCGACGCGATCGCGGTGTTCGAGACGTCGGTGCTGCTGGCCGGGATGCGCGGCCGGGCGCGGCCCACCCCGTACGACTTCCAGGACGCCGCCGTCACCTGCATCGAGAAGGACACCGTGCCCGGCCGGCGGGACGTCCGCCGGCTCTGCGAGATCCTGCTCGGCGGGGACCGGATCGGCCAGGTCGGCTACGACGCGCTACCGCCGCTCGCGCGGGACGTCCACGACCGGCTCGCGCCGCTTCGGCTCAACCTCGAACAGCGCACCATCCAGCGCGCCCTGCTGGATCTGGCCGCCCGACCGGAACTCGCGGCCTGCTCCCAACTGCTGTGGATGCTCCGCTACCTCCTGCCCGACCAGGCCGTCCGCCCGATCATGGGCTCCCGCCGGCTGGGCGAGCGGCACATCCAGGAGAGCTGGGACCTCGACCTCGGCCGGCACCAGCGCACCATCATCGAGCTGGGCTACGAGGGCGTCACCGTGGAACAGGTGCTCGACCAGCGGCTGCGGCGGGCGGCCTGGGACGCCAAGGCCACCGCGGCGACCGCGCTCAAGGCGGTCGAGCACTCGCTGCTCTTTCTGGACAGTCCCCGGCTCACCGAGGAACTCGGCGACCGCGCGGTGGAACTGCTGGCCGCCGAACGCACGGTCGACGAGGCGCCCACGGTGCTGCGCCGGATCCGCCGCCTGCTGACCCACTACCAGGCCACCGCGCCCACCCTGCCGGCCTGGTGCGAGCGGTTCGTGACCGACGGGTACGCGCACTACTGCACCCTGCTGCCCACCGCGTTCGTCGAGGAGGAGACCGGGGTCCGGCAGGTCGGCGCCATGCTCGGCTTCCTGTTCAGCATGGAGAGCCTCGCGCTCTCCCTGGGCTGCGACCGGATCCAGCTGGAACTGGCGGTCCGGCAGTCCCATCCGCAGACACCGGCGAAGGTGGCGCTGCTCTGGGCGGCACGCCACCAGCTCGGCGCGCTCACCCTCGCCGACCTGCGGGCGCGGGTCGACGACCTGCTCGGCAACCCGCTCGTCGTGCCGGCCTTCCCGCAGTACGTCAGCGGGTTCGTGCAGGCACTGGAGCCGGTGCCGCGGCTGGCGCCGTTCGTCGTGGAGACGCTGTCGAAGGCGTTCGGCCGGCTGCCGGGTGCCGTGCTGCTGCCCTGGCTGCCCGTGCTGATCACCACCCTGCGGGAGAGTTCCGCGGAGCTGGTCCCGGTGCTCACCCGGGAGGCGGGGCGCACCTTCCCGGGTACGTTGCCCGGGGTCGACGGGTGGATCCCGCCGTGGGACAGGCGACCGCCGGCCCGCCCGGAAGCCGGGCCGGGCGGGGACCGAACGGCGGGTAGCCCGGGAGCCGGGCCGGGCCGTACCGGATCGTCGGGACGCGACGCCGGGTCGGGACGCGACGCCGGGTCGGACCGGGCCGGGGTGCCCGGGCCGGCCGGGTCCGACGCCGGCGACCGTCCCGCGGTGCGCGCCGCCGGCGTGCTGCTGGCCGCCCATCCGGCGACGGTGGACGCGGTGGCGGCGCTGCTCGGCTGCCCGGGGGAGTGGTGGGCGACCGGGCCGGGGGCGGCACCGCCCGGCGGCGCGCCGGACCCGGGCGCGGACACCGCCCCCGGCGGTGCCGCCCCCGGCATCCGCGACGGCGGTGCCGCCGGCGCCCCGGGCGAGCGCGTCGCGGTGGCCGACGGAATGGCGGCCGACGCAATGGCGCCCGACGGCGTGGCGGCGCTGCTCACGGCCCACCCGGAAACCACGGCTGCGGTGGCGGTGCTGGTCGGCGGCTGAGCCGGGAATCCGGGACTTCCGGGTGCCGCCAATTTCGGCATCCGGCGTTGCGGGCGTGTCGGGCGGCGACCGCCGTACGGTCCCGGTGTGCCCTCCGGATCCCTCGACCGCGCCGCTGGTCCGCCCGGTCGGGCACCGGCCTCCGGCGGTGTGATCGTGCTCCGGCCCGTTCGCGTCTCTGGGAGGGGAAACCCATGACGAAACCCGACGGCCGTACGCCCCGGCCCGGTCCGGACCAGGCGTCGGTGCTGCCGGAGCTGCGCCAGATGTGGTGGGAGACCGGGCTGCGGGCGCGGGCTCAGGCCGGCGTGTTCGCGGTGTTCGCCGAACTGCCCCGGCTGGTGCGGGCCGCCCTCGTGGCGAGCTGGCGCGCCGACCGCGTGCGTACCTCGATCGTGGCGGCCACGACGGTGGGCGCGGGGGTGATGTCGGCGTTCGGCCTGCTGGCCACCCAGCGGGTGCTGGTGGAGCTGTTCGCCGGCGGACCCACTCCCGGGCGGGTGCGGGCCGCGCTGCCGGCGCTCGTGGCGTTGGCCACGGTGACCGCGCTGCGCGCCGGGATGGCCACCGCGATGGGGTACGCGCAGAACGGGCTCACCCCGAAGGTGGACCGGGAGGTGGAGCGGGGTCTGTTCGAGGTGACCACGGCGGTACGGCTGGAGGCGTTCGACGCCGACGCGTTCGCCGACGACATGGAGCGCGCCTCCCGGGGCGCGGACTCCACCACCGATCTCGTGCAGGCGTCGATGAACCTGCTCGCCGGCCTGGCCGGTGTGCTCGCGGTCGCGGCCGCCGTCGTACTGATCCATCCGCTGCTGCTGGGCGCCCTGCTGGTGGCGACCGTGCCGAACGCCTGGGCGTCGCTGCGCGCCGGGCACCTGCGCTACCAGACGTACGCCGCCGGCAGCGTGCGCCGGCGGCGGTTGTGGCTGCTGCACCGGTTGATGGCCGAACGCGACTCCGCGCCCGAGTTGCGCTCCTACGGGCTGCGCTCCTTCCTGCTGGACCAGTACGACCGGGTGATGCGGGTGGAGACCGGGATCCAGCTCGCGCTGGCCCGGCGGGTCACCACGACCACCACGGTCGGCGCGATGATCGGCGGGCTGGCCACGGCCGTGGTCTACGTGCTGCTCGGGCTGCTGCTGATGAACGGGCAGATCCCGCTCGCCGCCGCGGCGACCTGCGTGATCGCGGTGCAGTCCGCGCAGCGTTCGCTGTCGGTGGTGACCTTCCAGGTAGACCGGGTCTACACCGAGGGCCAGCACTTCCGCGACTACACCGGCTTCATGACCCGGGCCGCCGGCTATCTGCCGCCGCCGCCCGACCCGGCCGGGATGCCGGCGCCGGACCGGCTGCGGGAGATCGACATCGAGGCGGTCAGCCTGCGCTATCCCGACCGGGACACCCCGGCCGTGGACCGCGTGACGCTGACCATCGGGGCGGGGCAGACGGTGGCGTTCGTCGGGGAGAACGGCTCCGGCAAGTCCACCCTGGCCGCGATGATCGCGGCCCTGCGCACGCCGACCGCGGGAACCATCCGCTACAACGACCGGCCGCTGGCCGACTGGGACGCCGGCCGGTTGCAGGACCGCATCGCGGTGGTCACCCAGGACTATCACCGGTGGCCGTTCACCGCCGCCACGAACATCGCCATCGGCGAGATCACCGGCACGCCCGAGCAGGAGCGGATCGAGGCCGCCGCCGCCCGCGCCGTGGCGCACGACATGATCCGCGAGCTGCCGCACGGCTACGAGACGCTGCTGGACCGGACCTTCGCCGGCGGCCAGGACCTCTCCGGCGGGCAGTGGCAACGCATCACCGCGGCCCGCGGTTTCCTGCGCGACGCGGACCTGCTCATCATGGACGAGCCGTCCTCGGCGCTGGACCCGCGCGCCGAGAACGCCCTCTTCCAGGCCATCCGCGACCGGCAGGGCCGGCGGATCACCATCCTGATCACGCACCGGCTGGCCAACGTCCGGCACGCCGACCGCATCTACGTGCTGCACCACGGCCGGCTCGTCGAGTCCGGCGACCACCACGAGTTGATGACCGCCGGCGGCCGGTACGCCGAACTGTTCGGCATGCAGGCCGCCGGCTACCACGCCGGACCGGTGCGGACGCCGCCGCGGCAGGCCAGCACCGCCTGACCGTGGGTACGGGCCCCGGCCCGGTCCGATCCCGGTGCGGAACGCCCGGCGCGCAATGGCCCGGCGCGCAACGGCGGGGAACGGCCCGGAACGGAACGGACCGGGCCGGTCGCCGCGGTGGTCACCGCGGCGGCCGGCCCGGCCGGGAAGGTCGACGGACTTAGCTGAGGGTCAGCGCCGTGTCGTCGACCACGAAGGACGTCTGGAGGGAGACGTCCTCGGTGCCGCTGAACGAGATGGTGACCGTCTGTCCGGCCAGCGAGGAGACGTTGAACGTCTTCTGGCTGTAGCCGCTCGCGGCGTTCAGGTTGGAGTACGTGGCCAGGGTGGTCGAGCCGGCCTTGACGGTCAGCTTGTCGTACGCCGTGCTGCTGGTCGTCTCCGAGGTGTCGATGTGCAACCAGAAGCTGAGGGTGGCGGAGCATCCGGACGGGATCGTCACGGATTGGGTGAGCGTGTCGGTGTGCGTGCTGCCGTACCCGTCAAGCCAGGCCTTGTAGCTGCCGCCGTGCGCCGGCTGCGAGCTGGAGCTGGTGATGACGCCGGAGGTGGCGCTCCAGCCGGTGCTGCCGGACTCGAAGCCGGGGTTGGTCAGCTTCTGGCCCGAGCAGCCACCGCTGGTGGCGGTCGGGGTGGGGGTGGGGGTGCTGCCGGTGGTGCAGGTCGGGTCGCCGGACTGGGCCGGCACGCTGACCGCGTCCCACGCCGCCTTGACCGTGTTGAACTGGGTGCAGCTGCCCGGGTAGAGGTTCTTCGCCGCCTGCAGCGTCCAGGTCCGGTACTTCAGGTACGAGGACGAGGTGGTCTTCAGCAGCATCGCGTTGTACATGATCTTCATCGCGGTCTGGATGCCCAGGCCGGTGATCGAGGTGCCGTTGCAGGTGCTGCTGGTCGGCTGGCCGTTGGTCGGGTTGGTGCCCTCGGCGAGCAGGTAGAACCAGTGGTTACCGGGACCGGCCGCGGCGTGCACCTCCTGGCTCGGGATGCTGCTGGAGTAGCAGTTCGAGTCGCCCAGCGCGGACGGGTTGTACATGTTGCGGATCGGGCCGCTGCCCACCAGGTTGATCTTCTCGCCGACCAGGAAGTCGGGGGCGTCGTAGGCCGACGGCTCGTTGGCGAACCACTCGGTCGCCGCGCCGAAGGTGTCGGCCACGAACTCCTGGGTGTTGCCGCGGGAGATGCCGCCCGGCGTGTTGTCGTCCACGCCGTGCCCCATCTCGTGACCGACCACGTCCAGCGAGCTGATCCACTGGCCGGCGGTGTTCTTGCCGATCTGGACCTGGGTGCCGTCGTAGTAGGCGTTCTGCTGGTTCAGGCCGACCCGGATCGGCCAGGAGCCGCCGCTGCCGTTCATGCCGCTGCGGCCCAGCCACTGCGACAGCATCTTGACCTCGGTCTGCGCGACGAACAGCGCGTCGACGCAGCCGGTCTCCCGGCTGGTGGCGTTGCCGTTGCCGAAGACGTCCGTGGTGTTGGAGAAGATGGTGTTGTTCGAGGCGTCCTGGCAGCTCAGGTTGGTGGTCGACGGGTCCTTCATGGAGTACGTGCTGCCCGAGTGCGTGGTGCTCAGCGTGACCGGGTTCGGCCCGTTCCAGGCCGCGGTGCCGGTGCCGTGCATCACGTGTTCCTGGGTCTCCAGCACCGCGCCGGTGGTGGCGTCCACGTCGACGGTGAGCCGGCTGTAGCCCTCGGCACCGGTGCCCTGCAGGGTGGTCTCCCAGGCCAGGCTGGGGGTGGCGCCCAGGCTGAAGACGACGAGCTTGGTACCTTCGATGGTGGTTACCGTGCGTAGCTGCTTGCGGGCCGTCGCCTCGGCGGATGCGGCGCTGAGCTTCGGCGTGGTGCTCACGCCGGTGATGGTGCGCTCCTGCGCCACCGAGTTGGCCAGCACCTGGCCGCTGGCGTTGGTGGCGATGACGAAGTCACCGCCGACCACCGGCAGTCCCTTGTACGTCCGGTCGTAGGGGATGTACTGGATGCCGGCCGACGAGATCACGGGGTGCTGGATGAACGCGTCGTCGGCGCTGGCGTGCAGGAACGCCGGACGGTCGGCGACCAGCGAGGCCGCCGCGTTGGCGGCGAGCGCCGGAGCCTGGGCGGCGTCCGGAACGGGGCTCGACGGTGCGGCCTGGACGGCCACCGCGGTGCCCGCGGCGATCAGGCCGGCCGCCGTGGCAGCGCCCAGCGCGGCCAGGCGGGATGGGGAGAGCTTCACAGGTGCTCCTGTTTCTCGGTGGTCAGGCGGGCTCCGGTAGGGGCCGACGGACCGTGGGTGGGAGACGTGGGGATGGTCGTCTCTCCGGAGCTGCCGGCGTGCCCGGTTACCTGATCGACCAGCCAGCCATTGACGGCTGCGCATAGGCACAATCACATATGCGGAGGCGGTTAACAATAGGTCGGGGCCAGCTACTTCAACGGGCTACTTGCTGGTAGGTAAGGGTGTGGTGGTCAATCCCGGGTGTGACGGGCATGAGTTAACCCCGGACAGTGGTGGTCACAGTCGACGGACCCTGTCCGCCGTAACGGACCCGTCATGAATGTCGATGCGTCACGTAACAGGATCCGGCTGGCGGTGGCCGGCCGGACGGCGACCGCCAGCCGGCGGCTCGGGGCGGCGGTGTCCGGCCGGGCATCCGGCGAGCGGCGCCGACGGTTACGGAGCGTGTGCGCGCTGGGCCGAAGCCATTGGTCGCATTTCATGGGCCAAAAACCCTGTTCTGCGGAATGATGGGAAATCTCGCTTCTTCGTTCTGTATCGCGCGGCATGTCGCAGTCAGCGTAGAGGGTGGATAACCATGAAACAGGAGGGAAAGGACCGGGCGCGCCGGCCGGCTGAGGTTCCCGGATGAACGTCACCGCCGTCCTGCTCGGGCTGGCCTCGGCGGTGCTGTTCGCGATCGGCTCCGCGGTCGAGCAGACCACCACCCAGCAGGAGAAGCAGACCCGTACCTTCGACCCGCGGCTGATGCTGCGGCTGGTCCGGCGCCCGCGGTGGCTGCTCGGCTGGGTCCCGGACCTCGGCGGCACCGTCCTGCAGGCCCTGGCGCTGCGCATCGGCGCGCTCGCCCTGGTCGAGCCGCTGCTGCTGGCCGGGGTCTTCCTGGCCGTCCCGCTCTCGTCCGCGCTGGAGCGGCAGCGGCCGCATCCGCGGGACCTCGTGGTGGTGGCCCTCGGCGCGGTCGGACTCACCGCGTTCCTGGTCGCGGCCAACCCGCGGGCCGGGGTCAACCGGGCGCCGACCGAGGACTGGCTGCCGGTGATCGCCGGGCTCGCCGTCGCGTTCGCGCTCTGCCTCGTGCTGGCCTGGCGGATCCCCGGCGCCACCCGCGGGGTGCTGCTCGGGGTCGGCACCGGCCTGCTCTACGGCTTCAGCGCCTCGCTGCTGAAGACCATCACCGTCCAGATCACCGACGGCTTCGGGGTGCTGTTCACCAACTGGCAGGTGTACGCGCTCGCGCTGACCGGGCTGGCCGGCCTGATCCTCAACCAGAACGCCTTCCAGAGCGGCCGGATCGCCGCGCCGCTGACCACGATCGCCCTGGTCGACCCGATCGTCGGCATCGTCATCGGGGTGACCGTGTACCAGGAGCGGCTGGCCCTGGCCGGCTGGCGCCTTCCGGTGGTGGTGCTGTCCGGGGTGCTCATCGGCTACGTCATGTGGCTTGCCCGCCGGTCGCGGTGACCCCGCCGGTCGCGGTGACCCCGCCGGTCGCGGTGACCCCGCCGGTCGCGGTGACCCGTCTGGTCACGATCCGGCCCGGTCGCGGTGACCCGTTCCGGCGCGGCGGGGGCGGACCCCGCCGCGCCGGAACGGGCTCACGCCATCAGGTCCGCCACCTCGGCGTCGGACAGTTCGGCGATCTCCGCCTCGACCGCGGCCGTCACCGCCGCGGCCAGCTGGGCGACCGTGCGCGCCTCGAACAGGCAGCGCAGCGGAAGCTGCACCTGGAAGGTCCGGTGCAGCCGGGCCAGCACCCGGGTGGCCAGCAGGGAGTGGCCGCCGATGGCGAAGAAGTCGTCGTCCACGCCCACCTGGTCGCGGTGCAGCACCTCACCCCAGACGTCCGCGATGAGCTGCTCGGTCGGGTTGCCCGGCGGCCGGTGCCGCGGCCCGGCGGCGCCGAGGTCGGGCGCCGGCAGGGCCTTGCGGTCGACCTTCTTGCTGGCGGTCAGCGGCAGACTCGGCAGCGTCGTCCAGAATGCCGGCACCATGTTCTCCGGCAGCAGTGACCGCAGGTGCTCCCGCAGGTCGGCGACGGTGGGCGCGTCGCCCGGCCGCGGGACCAGGTAGGCCGACAGCCCCTTGTCGCCCGGGGTGGTCTCGACGACCGTCACGGCCGCGGCCTGCACCGCCGGATGCCGGGCCAGGGCCGCCTCGATCTCGCCCAGTTCCATCCGCAGCCCGCGGATCTTGACCTGCTGGTCGATCCGGCCGAGGAACTCCAGCGTGCCGTCGCCGCGCCGGCGTACCAGGTCGCCGGTGCGGTAGAGCCGTTCGCCGGGTTCGCCGGAGAGCGGGTCCGGCACGAACTGGGCGGCGGTCAACCCGGGCCGGCCGTGGTAACCGCGGGCCAGGCGCAGGCCACCCAGGCACAGTTCGCCCGGCACGCCGACCGGCACCGGGCGCAGGTCCCGGTCGAGCACGAAGGCCCGGGTGCCGGGCACCGGCCGCCCGATCGGCAGCGCGGCCGACGGGTGCTCGCCGGCAAGCATGCCGCGCACCGGGTGCAGCAGGCAGGTGACGGTGGCCTCGGTCGGCCCGTAGTTGCACAGGAACCGGCCGGGCAGCCCGGTCCGCTCCCAGCGGCGGGCGTCGGAGACGGTGACCACGTCGCTGCCCACGTTCATCAGCTTGAGCCCGGCCAGCCGGCCGACGTCGTACTCCAGGACCTCGCGGTAGTACGCCGGGGTGATCTCCATGATGGTCACCCCGTGCTCGGCCAGCCGGGCCGGCAGCTCCGCCGGCGGCCAGAACACCGGGTCGCTGACCACGATCGTGGCGCCGGCCAGCAGGGTCGCGGCGATCTGGTCCATCGCCACGTCGAAGGTCAGCGCCGAGAGCAGCACCACCCGGTCCGACGGGGTGATGTCGTACGCGTCGGCGATCACCCGGCAGTGGTGCGCGTACGCGCGATGTTCGATCATCACGGCCTTGGGCCGGCCGGTGGAGCCGGAGGTGTAGATCAGGTAGGCCAGGTTGCCGGGGCCGGCCGTGGGCCGCACGTTCTCCTCCACGGCCCCGGAGAAGTGGGTCACCACCTCGTACCACCCGGCGCTGAACCGGGGCGCGAGGTCCTTGGTGGTGACCACGACCCGGGCACCCGCGTCGGCGATCATGAAGTCGAGGCGGTCCCCCGGGTGCGCCGGGTCCAGTGGCGCGTACACCCCGCCCGACTTGAGCACGCCCAGCAGCACGATCACCGCGTCCAGGCCGCGCTCCAGGCAGACCGCCACGGTGCTCTCCGGGGTCACCCCGCGGGAGCGCAGGTACCGGGCGAACGCGTTGGCCCGCGCGTTGAGCTGCGCGTAGCTGAGCCGTTCGGTGCCGAAGACCACGGCGGTGGCGTGCGGCGTGCGCCGCACCTGGGCCTCGAACAGCTGCGGTACGCACAGCGGCTCCGCCACCGCGGGCGTCCAGTCGTGCCGGATCCGCTGCCGCTCGTCCGGGCCGAGCAGGTCGAGTTCGGCCAGCCGGGTCCCGGGTTCGGCCGCGATGGCGTGCAGCAGCCGCAGGTAGTGCCCGGCCAGCCGGTCGACGGTCGTGCGGTCGAACAGCTCGGTGGCGTACTCGAAGACGCAGCGCAGCCGGTCGTTCGCCCGCTGCTGGACGGTGAGCGTCAGGTCGAACTTGGCCACCGGGGTGCCGGCGCGCAGCGGCTCGATGGCCGCGCCGCCCAGCGTCCCGGGGAAGCGGTCCAGGTGCTGCACGTCGAACATGATCTGGAACAGCGGGTTGCGGGACAGGTCGCGGTCGGGTTGCAGCGCGTCCACCAGATGCTCGAACGGCACGTCCTGGTGGGCGAACGCGTCCAGGGTGGCCGCCCGTACCTGGGCCAGCAGCTCGGTGAAGCGGGGGTCGCCGGCCAGGTCGGCGCGCAGCACCAGGGTGTTGGTGAGGAAGCCCAGCAGGTCCTCGGTCTCCGGCCGGGTGCGACCGGCGACCGGGGTGCCCACCGCGATGTCGGGCTGGCCGGTGTACCGCATGAGCAGCGTCTGGAACGCCGCCAGCAGCAGCATGAACGGGGTGGCCCCGTGCCGGCCGGCCAGGCCGACCAGCTCGTGCGCGAGGGCGTCCGGCACGTCGACGGCGAGCGTGGCGCCGCGCGGGTCGCGCTGCGCGCCGCGCGGCCGGTCGGTGATCAGCTCGACCGGGGTGAGCCCGTCCAGCCGGGCCGTCCAGTAGTCGAGCTGGCCGCCGGTGTCGGCGGCGCGGTCGAGCTGCCAGGCCGCGTAGTCCGCGTACTGGATCGGCGCGGCCGGCTCCAGCCGGCCGTGGTAGGCCGTGTCGAGGTCGCGCAGGAACACCCCCATGGACCAGGCGTCGAAGGCGATGTGGTGCAGCAGCAGCACCAGCAGGTGATCGTCCTGGCCGACGCGGATCAGGGTGGTCCGCAGCGGATGCTCGCGGGCCAGGTCGAACGGCCGGCTGGCGGCCCGTTCGAGCAGGTCCAGGCCGGTCGACTCGGCGTCCGGGCGCCCGGTCAGGTCGACGGTCTCGAACTCCACCGGGCCGGGCGGATCGACCACCTGGACCGGCTCGCCGGACCGGTCGGCGTAGCGGGTACGCAGCACCTCGTGCCGGCGCACCACGTCCCGCACCGCGTCGCGCAGCCGTTCCGCGTCCAGCGGACCGCGCACCCGCAGCGCCAGCGGGATCAGGTACTCGGCGGTGCCGGGGGCGAGCTGGTCGAGGAACCACAGCCGCTGCTGGCCGAAGGAGAGCGGCAGCGGGCGGTCCCGGGCCACGGGCCGGATCGCCAGCGGGTCGGCGGTCGTGGTGGTCTCGCCGATCCACCGGGCCAGGCTCTCCACCGTCCGGCGGGCGAAGAAGTCGCCGACCGACATCTCGATGCCGAACATCCGGCGCAGCCGCAGGACCAGCCGGATGGCCACCAGGGAGTGCCCGCCGAGGGCGAAGAAGTCGTCGGTGGCGCCGACTTGCGGCACGCCGAGCACCTCGGCCATCGCCTGCGCGATGTCGCGCTCCATCGGCGTACCGGGTTCCCGGCCGGCCGCGACCGGCTCCGGCGCGGCGGCCGGGTCCGGCAGCGCCGCCCGGTCCACCTTGCCGTTCGCGGTCAGCGGCAGGGCGTCCAGCGCGACCACCGTCGCGGGGATCATCGCGGCCGGCAGCCGCGCGCCGAGATGTTCGCGCAGGTCGTCGGGAACGGCCGGCACCAGGTACGCGGCGAGTTGGGTCTCGCCCTGACCGGTGCGCCGGGCGAGCACCACCGCGGCCCGGACGTCGGGGTGTTCCTCCAGCGCGCCGCGGATCTCGTCCGGTTCGATCCGTACACCGTTGACCTTGACCTGGTCGTCGGTGCGGCCGAGGAACTCCAGCGCGCCGTCCGGACGCCAGCGCACCAGGTCGCCGGTGTGGTACCAGCGTTCGCCGGGCTCCACCGGGTACGGGTTCGGGGTGAACCGCCCGGCGGTGAGTCCGGGCCGGCCGAGGTAGCCGCGGGCCAGGCCGACCCCGCCGATCCGCAGCTCGCCCGGGGTGCCGATACCGACCAGCCGGTCCGCGCCGTCCACGACGTACAGCCGCAGGTTGGGCAGCGGGCCGCCGATGGGCACCGTCGCGGTCCGCTCGGCCCCGGTGTACGACCAGGCGGTCGCGTCGATGGAGCATTCGGTCGGGCCGTAGGTGTTGACGACCTCGATGTCCAGCACGCCGGTGAGGCGCTGGCACAGGTCGGTGGGCAGGGCCTCGCCGGCGGAGCAGACCAGCCGCAGCGTGCGGCAGCGGCCCAGCCCGGGGTCGGCGACCAGCAGACGCAACACCGACGGTACGACCTGGAGCAGCGTGACGCCGCCGCGGACGATCGCGTCGATCATCACGGTGGGGTCGCGGTGCCCGTCGGCGGGGGCCATCACCACCGTGCCGCCGCAGACGAGCGGGGCCAGCAGTTCCCAGACCGCCGCGTCGAAACCGATCGTGGTCTTGTGCAGCAGCCGGTCGGCGCCGGTCATCGCGTACCGCTGGACCGACCAGAGCACCCGGTTGCGGATGCCCGCGTGGGTGACCACGACGCCCTTGGGCCGGCCGGTGGATCCGGAGGTGTAGACGAGGTACGCGGCCTGCCCGTCGGCGATCTCCGGCAGGTCGCCGCCGCCGGCCGCGGCGTCCGCCGGGCCGTGGCCGGTGGTCGCGGTGTCGGCCGGGCCGCGGCCGCCGGTCGCGGTCTGGGGCCGTTGCGCGTCCAGCACCAGCGTGTCGACCCCGGCCGGGACGCTGCCGGCGGCGTCCTGTTCGGTGAGGACCAGCGCGGCGCCCGAGTCGGCGACCATGAAGGCCAGCCGGTCGGCCGGGTACTCCGGCGGCAGCGGGACGTAGCTGCCGCCGGCGAGCAGGATCGCCAGCACGGCGGTGGCCAGGTTGCCGCCGCGGTTCATCGCGACCCCGACCGGGGTCTCGGCGCGCACCCCGCGCTCGCGCAGGTGGCGGGCCAGCGCCTCGGCCCGCTCCGCCAGTTCGGCGTAGCTGCGCGCCCCACCGTCCCAGCTGACGGCCACGGCGTCCGGGGTGGCCCGGGCCTGGGCCAGGAAGAGCTGCGGCAGCGGCTGCGCCGGGCGGGCCAGCTCGGTGCGGTTCCAGTCCGCGAGCTGCGCCAGGTCCGCGGCGGGCACGATGTCCAGCTCGCCGACCGGCCGGGTGTGCTGCTCGGCGATGGCGGTCAGCAGCCGTACGTGGGCCGCTGCCGTCCGCTGCGCCCGGCCGCGGGTGAACAGGCTGGTCGGGTAGACGAGCTGGCCGGTGAGGGACCCGTCGGCGTTCTCGGCCAGGTGCAGGGACAGGTCGAACGGCGAGGCGGCCCAGATCGGCGGGCAGGTGCGCACCTGCAGACCGTCCAGTTCGAACGCCTGGCGGCGCCGGGTGGCCAGGTTGAAGGCGGCCTGGAACAGCGGGTTGCGGGCGGTGTCCCGGGCCGGGGAGACCGCGGCCACCACCCGCTCGAACGGCACGTGCTGGTGGCGGAACGCGGCCAGCGCGTCCTGCCGGACCTGGCCCAGCAGGTCCAGGAAGCCGGCCGTGCCGTCGACCGCGGTGCGCAGCACGATGGTGTTGACGAACATGCCGATCAGCGGCGCCTGCTCGGCGCCGCTGCGGGTGGAGACGGACAGCCCGACGGCGACGTCGGCGCGGCCGCTCAACCGGCTGAGCAGGAGCTGGTACGCCGCGATGTGCACCATCGAGGTGGTGGCCCGGTTCGCGCGTCCCAGGGCGCTCAGCCGCTGCGCCACCTCGGCGGGGACGGTCAACTCGACGCTGTCGCCGGCCGGGTCCCAGTCGGCCGGCCGGATGCCGTCGGTCGGCAGGTCCAGCGGTTCCAGCCCCGCCAGCCGCTCGCGCCAGTAGTCCAGGCCGTCCGCGTCGGGTCCGCCGGACCGGCCGGCGATCTCGCGGTACTGGTGCGCCAGCGCCGGCAGCGTCGGCGGCTCGCCCCGCAGGGCCGCCGCGTAGAGCACCCGCAGTTCCTCGGCGAGCAGGCTCCACGACGTGCCGTCGAACGCGATGTGGTGCACGGTGATCAGCAGCACGGTGTCGGTGTCGTCGAGCCGGATCAGCCCGGCCCGCCAGGGCGACTGCTTGCGCAGGTCGATGGGGGTGCGCAGCTCCTCGACCCGGATGTCGTGCAGCCGCCGCTCGCGCTGCGCCGCCGGCAGCCCGGTCAGGTCGACGGTGCACAGTTCGATCTCGCCGGCCGGGTCGACGACCTGGACCGCGCTGTCGCCGACCGTGTCGTACCGGGTGCGCAGCACCTCGTGCCGGGCCGCCACCTGGTTCAGCGCGGCGCCCAGCGCGGCGGTGTCCAGCGGCCCGCGCAGGCGCAGCGTGGCCGAGACGAGCTGGTCGATGGCCGCGCCCGGGCGCAGTTGGTCCAGGAGCCAGACCTGCTGTTGGGCGTACGAGAGCGGTTGGGGGTCAGGACTGGCCGTCACGGTCGCCTCCGGTGTCTTCGTCGTCGTACGCCTCGGCCATCGCCACCGCGATCCGGCGTGGCCCGGTGAACGGTTCCCGGCCGTGCGCGGCCAGCATGTTGTCCACCAGCAGCAGGTCGTCCCGCTGCCAGTCGAAGCGGCGCTGGGCGGCCCGGTAGCAGTCCCGCAGGTGCGCGACCACGTCGTCGGGGATGGTCGCGCCGTCGCCGTAGTAGCTGTTCGTCGGCAGGTCGGCCTCGTCCACCATCTCCCGCAGCGCGGCGCAGACGTCCGGGGCCAGCGTGGTGACGTGGAAGAAGGTGAGGTGGTTGAACCACACCGTCTCGCCGGTCACCGGGTGCCGGTGCACGGCCCGGCGCCGGGCGCGGGTGCGCAGGCTGTTGCGGCCGACCCACTCCGGAACCATGCCGTTGGCCGTGCAGTACGCCTCGACGGCCGCCCGGTCGTCGGTGCCGAACGCCTGCTGCCAGGGCACCCCGTACCCGTCGGAGAAGTTGCGGACCACCATCCAGCCGCGGGCCGCGAACTCGTCGCGGACGGCCGGGTCGATCGAGCGCAGCACCTCGCGGGTGTCGGCAAGCGGGGTGGCGCCGAGCGTCTCGGGTGGCCGTACGCAGTGGAAGAACAGCGTCAGCGGCCAGCGCGCCTGGTACGAGTTCTCGTTGTGCAGGAAGATCTCCTCGCCCGGCGGGTAGTCGGTCGAGGTGTAGATCTGTCCCTTGATCGTGCTGCGCGGTGAGGACCGTTCGGTGTAGGCCAGCGGCGTGCCGGCGAGGGTCCGGACGGCGCCGTCGAACCCGTCCACCCCGCCGATGTCGAAGCCGCGCAGCAGCACGGCCCCGTGCGTGCGCAGGCGGCGCCGGATGGCGGGCGTGTCCAGGGCGTCGGGGTGGCTGATGGGCAGGCGGGGTACGTCCGGCGACACGACGAAGGGCAGGGCCAGGTCAGGTCCGGCTTCGGCATGCGCGACCGGCGTGACTGGAGAGCGCATGTGGCCAGCATCGGGCCGCCGGGGGCGGGCCGGGAGAGAACGACCGGCGGCGCCGCGCGCAACATGGGTACCACCGGGACTGCGTGTTCTTCCCTGCCGGGTGGGCGCCGGAGGCAAAACATGGGTGCCATTCACGCATGTCCCGTCCGGCCGGCTCTGGCAACGTTCCGGGCATGACCGAGCCGCCGTCCAGCCGGCGTCCGGACCGTCCGGATGTCACCCCGCGCCCGACCGGGCCCACCCGGGACCTGCCCGGGTCCGCCGACGTCGACGTGCTGGCGGTGCTCGCCGACACGCTGCGCGAACCGGTCGCCGCCGCACGGGACCGGCTGCTGCACGAGGTGCGTACCCCGCCGGCCCGGCCCGACGTGCCCGGCCTGTCCGACGTGCCCGGCCTGCCCGACGTGGCCGACCTGCCCGGCCTGGCCGACGGGTTCGCGCGGGAACTGGGCATTCGGCTGGCCCGGCTGGCGGCCCGGACCTTCGCGGCCGAGTTCGACCGGCTTCAGCGCGGCGGCGACCTGGCCGGGTCGACCGGCCCGCAGCGGTTCGCCGACTTCGCGCATCGGCTCGGCCACCGCGGTGGCCTGGCCGACCTCCTCGCCCGGTACCGGCGGCTCGGCCGGCTGGTGGCCTCGACCGCCGCCGACGCCGTCGAGGTCCGGGCCGAGATCCTGCACCGGTACGTCGTGGACCGCCCGGTCCTCGTCCGCGAACTGCTGGACGGGGTGGACCCGGGACCGCTGACCGAGGTACGCGCCGGACTCGGCGACCCGCACCAGGGCGGCCGGTCGGTCGCCCGGCTCACCTTCGGCGACGGCCGTCAGGTGATCTACAAGCCGCGCGGGATCGCCGCGTACCAGAAGCTGACCGAGCTGACCGGGTGGCTCAACCGGGCGGTGCCCGGCCTGGAGTTGCGGACCGCGGCGACGCTGTCGTGCGGCGGGTACGGCTACGCGGAGTTCATCCCGCACCTGCCGCTGGCCGACGTGCGGGCGGCCGAGCGGTTCTACCGCCGGGCCGGGGCGCTGCTGGCCCTGCTGCATGCGGTGCGCGGGGTGGACCTGCACTGCGAGAACCTGATCGCCTGCGGCGAGCACCCGGTGATCGTCGACGCGGAGGCGCTGTTCCATCCCGAGCTCGCGGCGGCGGGGGTGCCCGACGACCCGGCCCGGCTGCTGCTCGGCGCCTCGGTGCACCGTACCGGCATGCTGCCCAGCGTCCAGGTGGGTCCGTCCGGGGTGGCGGACTGCTCGGGGCTCAGCGGCCAGGCCGGGGTGCCGGCGCTGGAGCGGCTGGACTGGGTGCTGGCCGGTGCCGACCGGGACCAGTTGCGACCGCGGGCGCGCTCGGGCGGCGGCCGGCTGAACATGCCCCGGCTGCGCGGGCGGGAACTCGACCCGAGCGATCACGGCGCCGCGCTGCTGTCCGGGCTGCGGGCCGGCTACGACGCGATCATGAACGACCGGCCGGGCTTCCGGGACCTGCTGGCCGGCTGTGCGGACGTCGAGACGCGGTTGGTGTTCCGCCCGACGCTCACGTACGCCCTGCTGCTGGACGGGGCAACCCACCCGGACCTGCTGCGCGACGCCGCCGGGGCGCAGCGGGCGTTCACGGTGCTGTCCCAGCACCCGGCGGTGGACCCGTTGCGCCGCCCGCTGGTCCAACACGAGGTGGCCGACCTGCTGCGGGGGGACATCCCGGTGTTCACCGCCGTCCCGGACCGGCGGGACGTGTGGGCCTCGACCGGCGAGCGCCTGCCCGACCTGCTGCCGTCCACCGGCCTGGCGGACGCCGCGGCGGTGCTGTCCGGGATGGGCGCGGCCGACCGGCGGGATCAGGAGTGGATCGTCTCGGCTGCGTTGGCGTCCCGGCAGCCGGTGGACGAGCACCGGCCGAGCGCCGTGCTGCCCGGCCCGATCGTCGGTCACGAGGCCGGGCCGGATCGGCTGCTCACCGCCGCCTGCGGGATCGCCGACCAGATCCTCGCCCGCGGCGTCACGGACGCCGGCCGGGTGAACTGGCTGGGGTTGGAGGTCGTCGACGGTGCCCGTTGGATGGTGCTGCCGATGGGCGCCGCGCTCTCGAACGGCTACCTGGGGGTGGCCCTGTTCCTCGGCCAGCTCGCCGAGCTGACCGGGCTCGGCCGGTACCGCGAGGCCGCGCTGCGTGCGGCGAGCGCCGCGGGTCCGCTCTGCGAGTCGCTGGCCGGCCGGCCGGACCTGGCGGTGCACGTGGGTCCCGGCGGCTACCAGGGGTTCGGCGGCATCTGTTATGGACTGTCCCGGCTCGCGGTGCTGCTCGGGGACGCCCGGTTGCGGGACTGGCTGGAGGCCGGCATCGCGGCCGCCGGGTCTGCGGTCGGGGCGCCCACCGGGGCGCCCGGCCCGCTGGGGGTGGCCGGTGGGCTCGCCGGCTGCCTGGCCGCGATGCGCGCCGTACACGCCGAACTCGGCCTGGCCTCCGCCGCGGCGCTCGCCGCGACCTGCGCGGACCGGCTGGGCGAGGCGCTGCCCGCCGGCGGCCCGCCGGCCGGCGGGCCACTGCCGGCCGGGTACGCGGAGGGCCACGCCGGCATCGCCTGGGCGCGCTCGGCGGCCGGTGCAAACCCGGTCGCGCCCGGCCCGACGCCGGCGGTGCCAGCGGTCGGCGTCGGTGCCGGTGCCGGTGTCGGTGCCGCGGTGCCGTCGGTCGATGCCGGGGTGCCGTCGACCGGTGCCGACGCGGCGTCGGCGGGCGCGGCGGGGTCCGATCCGGACGCCGCGCCGATCGAGGACTTCGGCTGGTGCCGCGGGGTCGCCGGCATCGTCGCGGCCGGCGGGATGCCGAGCGGCGACGAGCGCGGGCGGATCGTCCGCCGGTTCGCGCAACGGCCGGTGTTGCGGGATCTCAGCCTGTGCCACGGCGAGCTGGGTATCACCGAGACGCTGGTGGTGCTGGCCGCGGCCGATCCGGACCGGTCGGTGCAGCGGGTGCTGCGCTGGCGGGCCGGTCTGGTGCTGGACGCCATCGAACGGTTCGGGCCGGGTTGCGGTACCCCGCACGGGGTCGGCACGCCCGGGCTGTTCAACGGACTTGCCGGCATCGGCTACGGGCTGCTGCGCCTCGGGTTCCCGGCACGGGTGCCCTCGGCGCTGCTGCTGGAGCCGGGCCGGACGAGCACGGCAGTGCGATGAACCGCGCGCATCGGGCGAGCGGTCCGACAGGGGAGGTACACATGTCCGAGGATCGACTGATCGAGGTTGCCGACGTCGAGCGCGGCGAGGAGGGCGCCGGGCAGGAGTCGGGGGAGCGGTTCGGCATGCTGGAGCTGATGTCCAGGGTGCCGTTCGGAGCCCGGGTCGCGGTGCTGGCCGGCGTCGTCGCCACCTCCGCCGGAGCCGCGGAGCTGATCAGCGTGATCAATGGCGGAAGCACCACCTGCTGCCCTCCCAGCGCCATGTGAGAAATGTTCACATCCTGGACAGTGATCGTCCGACACGGGGATAATCGGGTGTTGTGAGATCTCCGTCGTGGTCACCGGCTCCGCGCCGACGCGCGTCGGCGCTGGTCGGTCGCCATGACGAACTGCACGCGGTGCAGCAGATGCTGACCCGGGCGCGCGCCGGGCGGGGCGGGACGATGTTTGTCGCCGGAGCCGGCGGCATCGGCAAGTCCCGCCTCGCCGCGGCCGCCGCCGACGCGGCGTTCGCGGCCGACATGTGCCTGCTGCGCGGTCGCGGCAGCGCGGTCGGGCTCGCCGTGCCGTTCCGCTCGCTCACCGAGGCGCTGCTGTCGCTGGTACGCAGCGGCGACCCGATCGACGTGGCGGAACTCGGCCCGTACCGGCACGCGCTCGGCCGGCTCATCCCCGACTGGGCGGACGGCCCGGCCGACCCCGGCAGCGGCTCCCTGATGGTGCTCGCCGAGGCGGTGCTGCGGCTGACCGCGCTGGCCGGGCGGGACCGCGGATGCCTGATCGTGCTGGACGACCTCCAGGACGCCGAGGTGGAGACGCTGGCCGTGGTGGAGTACCTGGCCGACAACCTGGACCGGCAGGCCACCATGCTGCTCTGCACGGTCCGCACCGAACCCTGCCCGGCCCTCGACCTGGCACACGCCGCGCAGCAGCGCGGCACCGCCACGGTGGCCACGCTGCCGCCGCTGAGCGCCGCGGACCTGCGCGAACTGGCCGCCTCCTGCCTGGACTGCCCACCCGAGGACCTGCCGCAGTCCCTGGTCGACCGGCTCTCCAGCGACAGCGCCGGCAACCCGCTGTTCGCCGAGGAACTGCTCGCGGCGATCGTCAACAGCGGCCAGCTCGTCCACGAGGGACAGACCTGGACGCTGTCCGAATCGGTCCGCCCGAGCGTCCCGGACACCCTCGTGCGTACCGTGGGCCGCCGGGTCGAGCAGCTCGACCCGGCCGCACGCGACCTGCTGTCCATCGGCGCCGTGCTGGGCAAACGCTTCCCGCTGGGGCTGGTGCAGGCGGTCTCCGGCCTCGACGACCGGACGCTGCTCAACCACCTGCACGGCGAGGTCGCCAGCCAGCTCGTCGCGCCGGACGAGCAGACACCCGGCTGGTACGCCTTCCAGCACCCGCTGTTCGGCGAGGCGGTGCTCCAGGCGCTGACCCCCGGACACCGGGTGGAACTGGCCCAGCGCGCCGCCGCGGCGGTCGAGGCCGCCTATCCGGGTCTGCCGGACGAGTGGTGCCAGGTCACCGCCTCGCTGCGGATCCAGGCCCAGGAACCGGCCGCCGCCGCCCGGCACTACCTGGAGGCCGGCCGGCGGGCGCTGGCCCAGGGCGCCGCGTCCTCGGCCGTCGACCTGCTCGACCGGGCCCGCGAACTGCTGGAGGGCGACCCGGACCAGCTCGTCCACGCCGCCGTGGTCGAGGCGCTGGCATCCGCGCTGGCCGAGGCCGGCCTGATGGAACGGGCCCTCGACCTGGCCGGCCGGCTCGACGAGGTGCCCGACCGGCTGGACCGGCGCCGCCGGTCCGCGCTGCACACCCGGCTCGCCTGGGCGGCCAACGTCGCCGGCCGCACCGAGGACGGGCTCAACCAGGTGGCACTCGCCCGGGCCGCCCTCGGCCCGCAGCCGAGCGACGAGGACACCGCGCCGATCGACGTGGTCGAGGCGCACGTCCTGCTGGACCGGCCCGGGCCGGAAAACCTGGCGATCGTCGAGGCGATGACCCGGCGCGCCGCCGCGGTGGCCGAGGCGGTGCCGCTGCCCGTGGTGGCCTGCCAGGCGTGGCAGTTGCTGGGTGCCCTGACCCGCGGCCGGGACCTGGCCGAGGCGACCGCCTGCCTCGAACGGGCCCGAGCCATCGCCGTCCGGCACGGCCTGCCGATCTGGGAGATCCACGCCCTGGTCCGGCTCGGCCACGACGAGGCGCTGCGCGACGGCGGCATCGAACTGCTGGAACAGACCCGGCAGGCGGCGCTGAACTGCGGCGCGGTGACCGCCGGCTTCCACGCCGAGACCAACCTCGCGCTGCACCTGGTGCTGCGCGGCGAGTTCGAGACGGCCGCCGAGCTGATCGACCGCTCCCTCGGCGCCACCATGCGGCTCAAGCTCATCGAGACCACCCAACTGCTGCTGCTCTCCCGGGCCATCCTCGGCGCCCACCAGGGCCGGCGCCGGGAGATGAACGACGCCCTGGCCGAGTTCCGGCGCTGGGACGGGGTGCCCGACCACCACGCGGCCCGGGTGTACGGCCTGGCGCGGACCTTCTGCGCGCTGCTGGAGGAGGACCGCGACCGCGCCCTCGACGAGCTGGACCGCGGCCGGCACGGCGGCGACGCCAACGTCAGCGCCCACCTCGGCGGCGAGAGCGGCATCGGCCCGCTGCTGCGGATCCTCACCACCGAGGACCGGTGCACCGGGTACGCGCCGGACGCCACCGCGCAGCCCGCCGGCGAACTGCGCTGGAACCGGCAGTTCGCCCTGCTCGCGCGTGCGGTGCTGGCCGGCCGGGCGGGCCGGCCCGCCGAGGCGGACACCCTCGTCGGGGAGGCGCTGCGGGCCGCCGCGCCGTACGCGATGGCCCGGCACCTCGGCCTGCGCCTGGCCGGCGAGGCCGCGCTCGCCGACGGCTGGGGCGATCCGGTGCCCTGGCTGCGCACCGCCGAGGAATACTTCCACCAGCTCAACGTCGTCCCGGTGGCCAGCGCCTGCCGGGCGCTGCTGCGCAAGGCCGGCGCGGTGGTCAACCAGCGCCGCACCGGGGCCGAGGACCTGCCCCGGGAACTGCGCGAGGCGGGCGTCACCGTGCGGGAGTACGAGGTCCTCTGCCTGCTCGTCGACCGGCTCGGCAACCGGGAGATCGCCAACCGGCTGCACCTGTCCCCGCGTACCGTCGAGAAGCACGTGGCCAGCCTGATCGCCAAGACCGGCCAGGCCAACCGGATCGTGCTGGGGGAGTTCGCCACCCGGCTCGTCGGCTGAGCGGGCGTTGCCACCGACAGCGCTGCCGGTTCTTCTCTGCTGCCCGTGCCGCGGACCCGGCAGGCTCCGGATAGCCGGATCGTCCGGCGGCGTGGGCAGCAGGAAGGGGCGGCCGTCATGGTCGAGGACAAGACGGACGAGCGAACCTATCAGGTGGTCGTCAACGACGAGGAGCAGTACTCGATCTGGCTGGCCGACCGGGACCTCCCGCCGGGATGGCGGGCCGAGGGCACCAGCGGGGACCGTGCCGCCTGCCTCGCGCACATCGACGAGGTGTGGACCGACATGCGACCGTTGAGCCTGCGCCGGCAGATGGCGGCCCAGGCCGGCTGAACCCGACCCGACCCGCGCCGGTCCACCGGCCGGCGCCGGGTCCGGCCCCACCACACGGAAATCCCGCAGGAGCCCGGCTCCTGCGGGATTTCCGTGTGCCGTCAGTACGCGCTGGTCTCCATCACCGTGGCATCCTGCTTCCACAGATGGGAGATGTCGCCGAAGCGCGACCGGACCCAGTCGTCGTCGTAGATCGTGTCCAGGTACCGCTCGCCGCGGTCCGGGAAGACCAGCACGCAGGTGGAGCCCGGCGGGATCCGGTCGAGGCTACGCTCCAGCGCGGTCACCACGGCCCCCGACGAACCGCCGGCCAGGATCGCCTCCTGCCCGGCCAGCCGCCGGCAGCCCACCACCGCGCCCGCGTCGTCGACGTGCACCACCTCGTCGGCCAGGCCGTCCCGGTACAGCGCGGGGCGTACCGCCGCGCCGTGCCCGGGGATCAGCCGCGGCCCCACCGGATTGCCGAAGATGGTGCTGCCGACCGCGTCCACCGCCACGATCCGGATGCCCAGCCCGTTCTTGCGGGAGTACTCGGCACAGCCGCGCAGCGTCCCGCACGAACTGGTGGCGCAGAAGAGCAGGTCCGGCGGGCCGGACAGCGCCTCCACGATCTCCCGCATGGTGGTGTGGTGGGCCCTCGGGTTGCGCGGATTGGAATACTGGTCCGGCCAGTAGCCGCCCGGTAGCTTGGCCGCCAGCTCGCGGACCCGCCGGATCCGCACCGGCAGATACTCCCCGGTGACCGGATCGGTACGGGTGACGACCTCGACCTCGGCGCCCAGCGCCCGCATGATGGCGATGTTCTGGACGTTCGTCCGCGGGTCGACCACGCAGATGAACCGGATCCCGAAGTACGCACACACCTGGGCCAGACCGATACCCAGGTTGCCCGAACTGGACTCGACCACCACCGAACGGCCCGGGACGATGCGCCCGGTGGCGATGCCGTGCCGGATCATCTCCAGCGCGGACCGGTCCTTGATGCTGCCGCCCGGGTTGTAGGCCTCCAACTTGGCGAATACCCGCACGGTGCTGTTCTCGGCGAGCCTGGTCAGCTCGACGAGCGGGGTCGAACCGACCGTGCCGGTTATCCCGCTGGTGAATGCCGGCGTCTTCATGTTCTGAGCCTTGCCGCGCGGTGCCGGCCGGCGCAGAGAAGGAAGCGCAGAGATCCTGACACGCTCCGCAGGCCACCGCGCCGAGCGCCGGAAGGCAGCGCGCTGGGCCAGACCTCGTCCGCCTGCGATGCCGACTTCGGCTCAGCCCGCGCTCGCGAGCAAACGGATCCTCCACCATCCAACGCCTACATCAACATCAGCCGCGCGCTGCTACCCGCGCCGGCACTGTCATACTTCGAGAAACTCGCCCCGTCCGCCGATTCCGGCGAATACCAGGCCACCGATGCGATCAGCGCCTTCGCCGCCGACCACGACGTCCTGATCCACCCCGTCACCGGCCAGTACCACGACTGCGGCAACCCGACCGGATGGCTCGCAGCCAACAACGCCGCAGCCAACGCCCAAGGACCAGCCGTCCCCAAACCCGCCCGATGATCGATCCCCGGCTCGCCGCGGCCAAGCCGACACCGGCACCGCTCGTCCGCACCTACGCCCTGATCATCCCTGACCTGCGAACCACGACGACGGCATCAGCAACCCGACTCCCTGCCCGGGGTGGGTCGCTGCGCCGCGGGGTGTGATCCCCGCCGAGACCGGCGGCGACCCGGTTCGCCACCCCCGGGCAGCTGGCCCCGTGCGGCCGTGGGCGACGGGCGCATGTGGTGGCGGTAGTCGCGAGGTGCCATGCCGACCTCGGCGCGGAAGGTGCGGCTGAACACGGCGGCGTGGCTGAATCCCCAGCGGGCGGCGATCTCGTGGATGGGCACGGCGCCGAGCGCCGGGTCGGCGAGGTCCCTGCGGGCGCGTTCGAGACGCTGCGCGCGGACCCAGGCGGCGACGGTGCTGGCCTCGTCCTGGAAGAGTCGGTGCAGGTAGCTGACGGAGATGTGGTGCGCCTTCGCTATCTCGGCGACGTCCAGCCGCGGATCCGGTAGGTGCTGCTGGATGTACGCCTGGATCCGCAGGACCAGGGCGTGCCGGTGGGTTTCCGGGGGCAGCCGCCGTTCGGCGTCCAGGGTGTGCGCGGCCAGCGCGGCGAGCAGGTCGATCAGGACGCCGCCCAGGCGCGGGCCGTCCGCCGGCTGGTAGCTGTCGCTGCGCGTGGCCAGCCCGGTGAGGAAGTCGACCAGCAGGGCGGCGATGCCGTCCTCGGCCGACAGCCGCCGGGCCAGGAGCTTGTCGATCTCGCGGTCCGGCAGCGGCAGCAGCGCCTTGGGGATCTCGATGCCGATTCCCCGCAGTCGTTCTCCGCCGCCGGGTCGGCAGTCGAACGGGCGTGACATGTCCACGATGTACAGGCTCCGGGCCGGATGCACGTCGTCGTGGCCGGACTGCGTGACGTGCAGCGCGCCGTCCAGCATGACCGAGACGTGGTACGACTCGGAGGTGTCCCGGCGGACCAGCCGCGGGGTCCGCTCGAACCGGGTCGGCGGGATCACGGTCGGCCAGACCTGAAGGGCGCCGAGCCGCAGCAGGTGGGCGGTGGCCCGGAAGTCCCCGGCGTGGTCGCTGGTGATCCGCATGGGCGCCATCAGCTCGCACATGCACGCACTCCAGCGGTCGAACCGGTCGTTCGCCGGGAAGGCGTCGGTGCGGAATGTCGTGGTATCGATCACCAGCAAGTCCCCCTTTGCCGATCCGATCGCCCATTGGCGAGATAGCGCCATGTCTCAGCGTCGATCCTGACAAAGCCGGCGTGGTGGCGGGCGACCGCCGTCCGATGGGCGACAGTGGCCTCCGTCTCACCGCTGCCAACCGGCCCGCGAGCGCGGGTGGACGGATCGTCAATCGGGTGTGCATTGCCGGCCAACGACGAATGTCGATCGGCGTGACAGTTTTGGCGGTGTAACACGGCAATCACATCGAAGGGAGTGGGTCTTGCCTCAGCTACGCAGGATCGCCGCGCTGCTGCTGTCCATGGTGACCGTGAGTGGCGTGCTCGTGCTCGTCACCGGGACGCCCTCGCAGGCCGCGGTGTCGTGCTCGGGCACCGTCAGCTACAACAAGAACTACGGCCCCGGGGAGCTGACGATCTACTACAACTCCTCCAACGGCGGTACGAACAGCGCCTGTTTCTACCACCAGGGGGCCGCGTACGGGGTCGCCGCGCCCACGTACGTCCGCACGTACCGTTGCACGCAGACGTCGGGGGAGGGCCAGCCGTGCACGATCGCGGCCAGCTCCAGCGCGGACTCGGGCAACTACGCGTACTACGCGGGGCCGCGCGGGGTCACCGGCGCCGCGAACTACTGCGTCGCGGCCGAGGGCTACATCGAGTGGCAGGGTTTCACCTACTACATCAGCAGCGGGCGCCAGGGCTGCTGAACCGCACCTGTACCGGCCCCGGCCCGGCGACCGGGCGGTTGGCCGGCGCCGGGCCGGCGCGCGACATCGGCGCGCGACACCGGCGCGCCACCTCGGTGCGCCACCTCGGCGTGCGACACCAGTGGTCCCGGCCGGTGCAAGCCACCGGCCGGGACCGCCCGGCGGTCCGCCGTGGGCGACGCCGGTGTCCCGGCGCCCCCTGATTCCGTACCGCGCGCCGCCCGGGGTGCGCGCCGGGTGGGGGTTGTCCACCCGCATTTGCCGACCGTGCGGCACCGCGGCGGGCTCACCGGCGCCCGGCCGCCGCCGGGACGGCGCCGCACCGGCGGGTGAGGGCGGGGAAATCCACGGGTACGCCCGGTCCGTGCCGGCCCGCGCCACGAGCGGCCGTCGGCCGGGGCGAATGTGGGCAGCGGGCACCGATGCGCGGACCCTGCCGGGCCGGGAGGGTCGGGGGCGCAGAAGGGAGGTCCGCCATGTCGGAACAGACGCGGATCCTGGACGGTGCGGAACTGCTGCGGGCGCACCTGGTGGCCCCGGACGAGCGGACCGCGGCCGGGCTGGTCGCGGTGCTGGCCCGGGCCGGTGTGCCGGTGGTACCGCTGGACGGCGCCCCGGAGGCGCCGGTGGTGGCCGCGGGGCGCACCGTCGAGGAGGCGGTGCAGGCGTGCCCGGAGCCGGTCCGGGAGGGGAAGTACGGGCTGCTGGTGGTGGCCGACACGGTGGCGCCGGCGGCGGTCCGCCGGGCGGTGCGGGCCGGCATCCGCACGATGCTGCCCCGGGCCGGGGTGACGCCGGCCCGGCTGGCCACCGCGTTGCAGTCGGCGCTGTACGGCGACGGCTGGATGCCGTACTCCGTGCTGGTCCGGCTGCTGGGCACGGCGCCGCCGGCCGGCGGCGGGCAGCCGCCGATCGGGGGGCTGACGGCGCGGCAGTCGCTGGTGCTCCGGATGATCGCCGACGGGCACGGCAACGCCGCGATCGCCCGCGATCTGTCCTGTTCGGAGCACACCGTGAAGAACGTCATCTATGACCTGATGGCCCGGCTGCAGGTCAACAACCGCGCTCACGCGGTCGCCCAGGGGATCCGGACCGGGCTGATCTGACCGGGGAATTGGGTACGTCCTACGCCTGCGCCCACCGGCTCGCCGTACTTGGCTGGCGGCAGTCGACCCGAGGGAGTTGGTGATGGGCGGACCGGTGAGTGTCAACGTGATCGCGCTGGATCCGGTGCTGGAGGCCGGAACGAGGAGCGCGCTGAGCGGCTGTCCCGACGTCGCGGTGGTCGGACCCGACGAGACCGCCGTGGTGACCGTGGTGATCGTCGACGGCGTCGACGACCAGGTGCTCGACATCGTGCGGATGGTCCGGTCCGCCGCCCACCGACCGGAGATCGTGGTGGTGGCCACGGACATGGCGCAGCCGGAGGCGCTGCACGCGATCACCTCCGGGGCGCGCGGGCTGCTGCGCCGCCGCGAGGCCAGCGCCGCCCGGCTGACCCGGGCCGTCCTGGCCGCCGCCGGCGGCGACTGCACGGTGCCGCCGGACATGCTCGACGGCCTGCTGGAGGCCGGGGCGCGGGGCCGGTCGCCGGCCGGGGCCAGCCTCAGCGAGCGGGAACGCGCGGTGCTGCGGATGGTCGCCGACGGCCAGGAGACCGACGACATCGCCCGGACACTGTCCTACTCGCCGCGCACGGTGACCAGCGTCGTGCACGACATCACCCAGCGGTACCGGCTGCGCAACCGCGCACACGCCGTCGCGTACGCGATGCGCGCCGGGCTGCTCTGACCAAGCCTGACCCGAGCCGGCGCCGATGCCTGCCGGTTCTTCTCTGCCGGCCGGCGGCACCGTTCAGGAGTCTGGTGCCGTGTCCGAACGTGGAAACCGTTGAAACAGAGGGACCTGATGGCCATCGCACCCGTCACCCGGCACGTCACGAGGGCAACCGACTTCTCGGTTTTCGAGGATCTCGAATCCAACGTCCGCACCTACTGCCGGAAGTTTCCGGCCATGTTCCACCGGGCCAAGGGCGCCGAACTGTACGCCGAGGACGGCCGCACGTTCATCGACTTCTTCTGCGGCGCGGGCACCCTCAACTACGGGCACAACAACGAGTACATCAAGCGGCGGGTGACCGGGTACCTGGCCGGCGACGGCCTGATGCACGGGCTGGACATGCACACCGTCGCCAAGCGGGACTTCCTGCGCACGTTCGCCGAGACGGTGCTGCGCCCCCGCGGACTGGACTACAAGGTGCAGTTCTGCGGGCCGACCGGCACCGACGCGGTGGAGGCGGCGCTGAAGGTGGCGCGCAAGGCCACCGGGCGGACCGGGATCTTCGCCTTCACCGGGGCGTACCACGGCATGTCGCGCGGCTCGCTCGGGGTGACCGGCGCGCTGCGCGCCCGCCGGGCCGGCGGGGTCACCGGGCAGGACGTCACCTTCATCCCGTACGAGGACGGCCCGCAGGGGCAGTTCGACTCGATCGGGCTGATCGAGCGGCTGCTGGCCGACCCGTCCTCCGGGGTGGCGCCGCCGGCCGCGGTGATCGTCGAGCCGATCCAGATGGAGGGCGGGGTCTATCCGGCCTCCGCCGACTGGCTGCGCCGGTTGCGCGCCGTCACCGAACGGTACGGCGTGCTGCTCGTCCTCGACGAGATCCAGGCCGGCTGCGGCCGGACCGGCCCGTTCTTCTGCTTCGAGCACGCCGGCATCACCCCCGACGTGGTCACCGTGTCCAAGTCCATCGGCGGGTACGGGCTGCCGCTGTCGCTGAACCTGTTCCGCCGGGAACTCGACGTCTGGCAGCCCGGCGAGCACACCGGCACCTTCCGCGGCAACCAGCTCGCGTTCGTGGCCGCCACCGCGGCCTGCGAACTGTGGCAGCAGGGCCAGTTCCGCACCGACAAGGCGGTGGCCGCGCACCGGCTGGAGCGGTTCGGGCGCGACGTCGTGGCGGCGCACCCGCGCATCGCCGTGCGGGGGATGGGCATGGTGACCGGCCTGGACCTGGGCGCCGACGGCGGGCCGGAGCGGGCCGACCGGGTGCAGCGGCACGCCTTCGCGCACGGCGTGGTGGTGGAGCTGTGCGGCCGGCACGACGAGGTCGTCAAGATCCTGCCCCCGCTGAACATCGACATCCCCCGGCTGGACCGCGGCCTGTGCGTACTGCTGGACGCCCTGAGCGCCGCCTGACCCGCCGGACGTACCCGAGGAGGCCCCGATGCGCCCACGCCGACACCTCATCTCCATCGACGACCTCGGCGACGAGGACCTGCGCTGGATAGTCCGGCGCGGGGCGGAGTACAGCGCCGGCACGGCCGGCGACGCCCGCCCGTGCGACGGCGACGTCGTCGGGCTGCTGTTCCGCAACACCTCCACCCGGACCCGGACCGCGTTCTCGGCGGCGGCGCTGCGGCTGGGCGGGCGGCTGATCACCTACGGCGGGCAGGACCTGCAGGAGAACACCGGCGAGACGGTCGGCGACACCGGCGAGGTGCTGTCCCGGATGCTGGATGTGCTGGTGGTGCGCAGCGCGGGCGGCGACGCCGAACTGCGCGGGTACGCGGTGTCGCACCGGATGGCCGTGGTCAACGCGATGAGCGCGAGCGAGCACCCCACCCAGGCGCTGACCGACCTGACCACGCTGACCCGGCACTTCGGCTCCGTCGAGGGCCTGCGGGTGCTGTACGTGGGCGAGGGCAACAACACCGCCTCGGCGCTGTGCCTCGCGCTGTCCCGGTTCGCCGGCACCGAACTGCACCTGCGGACGCCGGCCGGCTTCGGCGTCGACCCGTACTTCCTGGACCGGGCCGCCACGGCCGCGAAGGCCAACGACGCACGGGTGGCGCAGCGGCACGACATGGCCGCGCTGCCGCAGGTCGACGTGGTGTACACGACCCGCTGGCAGACCACCGGCACGACCAAGCCGGTGCCGAACTGGCGGGAGTTGTTCGCGCCGTTCCAGGTCGACCGGGGTGTGCTGGACCGCTGCGGCGCGGGCGTCTTCATGCACGACCTGCCGGCGCACCGCGGTGAGGAGGTCACCGCCGAGGTGCTCGACGGGCCGGCGAGCATCGCCTTCGCCCAGGCCGAGAACAAGTACCACAGCGCGCGGGCCGTGCTCGAATGGTGCTCCGGCCGCTCCCCGGTCGATCCGCGGTGACCGCCGGCAGCCGGCCCCGGGCCGCCATGTACGTCGCCGGCGGCATCTCGTCGGTCGGCACCCAGATGACCATGCTGGCGCTGCCCTGGCTGGTGCTGGAGACCACCGGCTCGGCGGCCCGCACCGGCCTGGTGTACGCGGTGCAGGTGCTGCCGATGGCCCTGCTCGGCTTCGTCGGCGGCAGCGTGCTGCAACGGCTCGGCGCCCGCCGGACGATGCTGGTGGCCGACGCCGCCCGCGCCCCGCTGGTGGCCCTGGTGCCGATCCTGCACGCCACCGGCGCGCTGCACCTGGGGACGTTGCTGTCGCTGGTCGCGCTGACCGGGCTGTTCGGGGTGCCGTACGCCGCCTCGCAGCGGGTGCTGGCGATGGATCTGATCGGCGCCTCCCCGCGGGCGCTCAGCCAGGCGTACGGCGTGCTGGACGGCATCTACAACGTGGCCGCGGTCGGCGGCCCGGCGCTGGCCGGCACCCTGATCGCCCTGCTCGGCCCGGCCACCGTGCTCTGGATCGACGCGGCCTCGTACGTGGCGTCGTTCCTGGTGCTGCTGACCCTGGTGCCGCGCACCGCCGGCGGCGCGGCGCCGGCCGCGCAGCAGCACGACGTCTGGGCCGGGCTGCGCTACCTGCGCACGGATCGCTTCCTCGGCCAGGCGGTGATCTCGACGGTGCTGTTCGGGTTCGTGCTGCGGGTGCTGGCCATCAGCCTGCCGCTGCTGGCGTACACCCGGTTCGGCCACGACGCCCGCGCCGGCGGTCTGCTGGTGGCCGGTTCCGGCGCGGGGGCGCTGCTCGGCTCGCTGGTGACGTACCTGGTGGCGAGCCGGCTGGACCCGGTGCGGCTGGCCCGGACCGCCATGGTGCTGATCGCGCTTCCGCTGTGGTTCCTGCTGCTGCCGGTCCCGCCCGCGGCCCTGGTGGTGGCCGTCGCGGTGTCCTCGGCCGCGGTCACCGTCTCCAACGCCCCGTACGCCGCGATCGTGAGCGTGCGGGCGCCGGCCGGCCTGCTGCCCTCGGTGATCCAGACGGTGATCACGGTGGGCAGCATCGCCGGCCCGCTGGGTCTGCTGCTGGCCGGCGTGCTCACCGACCGGGTGGGGATCGAGGCGTGCCTGCTGGTCGTCGCGGTCACCGCCAGCATCGCCACGGTCAACGTCCTGTTCGCGCTGACCCGGCTCGTCTCGGACACCACCGCCACGCCCGCCCCGGAAAGGACGTTGGGACATGTCTGACAAGGTGCTGCTGCCCGGTGGCTGGCGGCTGTGGAACCAGTTCGCGCTGCGCGGACCCGGGTTCCCGGCCGCCGGGGTGCTCCGGCTGGCCCCGGCCGGGCTGGCCGCCGCCGCCGACAAGGTGGCCGAGGCCCCGCCGACCGGCCCCGAGTGGGACGGCTTCGAGGAGTTCTTCGGCACCGCGGCCGTCGCCACCGCCGAAACGCTCCAGGAGATCGCGGCGCGGCCGGCGTTCCAGGCCGCGGTCGGCTGGCAGAACCGGGCCGTGCTCGGCTCGGGCATCCGGCCGTTCCTGTCCTGGCGCCCGTCGGTGGCCGGGCGCACCAGCATGCCGCGCCAGCGGGAGGAGCTGGTGGCGCACTACTGGCAGCGGTTCTGCGTCAAGAACGACACGATCGGCTTCTTCGGCCCGGTCGGCTGGGGCCGGATCGACCCGGCGCTGCCCGGTCTCCAGGTGGAGCCGGGCGAGCGGCTGATCGCCGAGTCGGAGGTGTACTTCTCCAGCTGGGCGATCGACACCCTGGCCCGGACCATCGAGGACACCCCGGGGATGCGGGCGTGGATCCCACCCCGGCGGGTCTCCTTCGCCCGGCTCACCGAGCGCGGCGTCGAGCTGGCCGGCTGCCCGCCGCAGCCGGTGGACGCCGCCGACCGGCGGGTGCTGGAGCTGTGCGACGGCACCCGGGACCCGGCGGCGATCGCGGCGGCGACCGGCCGGCCGCCGGCGGAGGTACTGGCCGTGCTGGCGGCGATGGTGCGGCGCCGCTGGATCGTCTGGCGGATCGAGATCCCGGCCAGCGCCCACCCGGACCGGTACCTGCGGGCCGCGCTGGAGCGGGTGCCCGACGCCCGGGTCCGGGCGGACGCGCTGGACCGGCTGGCGGTGCTGGAACGCGGGCGCGAACGGGTGCGCGCGGCCGGGCAGGACCCGGCGGCGCTGATCGACGCGCTGGGCGCGCTGGAGGCGTCGTTCGTCGAGCTGACCGACGCGTCCGCGCAGCGGGCGAAGGGCGCGAAGACGGCGCCGTGCCGGGCGCTGACCTACTCGGACTCCCGGCGCTCGGCGACCGTCCGGGTCGGGGCCGCGGTGCTGGCCGAGCTGACCCCGCTGTCGTTCTGCCTGCTGGCCGCCCGCTGGCTGGTCGACCGGTTCGGCGAGGTGGCCGAGGGTCGCATCCGCGAACGGTACGAGCAGCTGCGCGACCAGCAGGGCACGGTGGACCTGGCGTCGCTGTGGATGCGCTGCATGCCCAACCCGTACCCGGGGGCGCCGGAGGACGCCGAGCGGATCCGCCAGGAGATGCAGCGGCGCTGGGCGGCGATCGTCGACGCCCCGCCCGGCGCCAGCCGGGTGCGGCTGCGTTCGGCCGACATCGCCGACCGGGTCCGGGCGGCGTTCGGCGGGCCGGGACGCGGCTGGGGGATGGCCCGCTACGTCAGCCCGGACGTGTTCGTCCTGGCCACCGACGCGGCGGCGGTGGCCCGCGGCGAGCTGGAACTGGTGCTGGGCGAGATGCACGTGGGCACGAACACGCTGACCCAGTCGCTGTTCGTGATGCAGCACCCGGACGCCGGGGAACTGCTCGCCGAGACCGACCGCGACTTTCCCGGCCCGCGGCTGATGCCGATGCTGCCCAAGGAGTCCAAGCTGCTGCGCTGGTCCACCCGCAGCCGTCCGGCGCTGACCCGGGCGCAGGACTACCTGGTCGGCCTGGTCGACTACACCGCCGACCCGCACCGCCCGCGCACCGTGCCGGGCGGCGACGTGCAGGTACGGGAGCGGGACGGTGAACTGGTCGTGGTGCTGCCCGACGGCGCCACCTTCGGCCTGCTGGAGGTCTTCGGCCACGCGCTGACCAACCAGGTGATGAACCGGTTCGCCCTGCAACCGGACGTCGGACACACCCCCCGGGTGACGGTGGACCGGATGGTGCTGTCCCGGGAGACGTGGCGGTTCGCCGCCGGCACGCTGGACTTCGCGGCGCAGAAGTCGGAGGCGCGGCGGTTCGTGGCCGCCCGCCGGTGGCGGGCCGAGCAGGATCTGCCGCGCTTCGCCTTCGTCGTCTCGCCCGCCGAGCCGCGTCCGTTCTACGTGGACTTCGACAGCCCGGTGTACGTGAACATCCTGGCCAAGGCGATCCGCCGGCTGCGCACCGCGGACCCGGCGGCCGTGCTGACGGTCAGCGAGATGCTGCCCACCCCGGAACAGGCCTGGCTGACCGACGAGCGGGGCGAACGGTACTGCTCGGAGCTGCGGCTGGTGGCCGTGGACCAGACCCGCGAGGAGTTCCTGTGATCACCACGTTCCCGTCGGAGCTGCCGGCCGACGACACACCGGCGATCAGCACGCCGGGGGTACGGTCAGCTACCGCGAGCTGCGCCGCCGGTCCGAGGCGCTGGCCGTCGCCCTGCTGCGCCGCGGCGTCGGCGCCGAGCGGGTCTGCGTGGTCGCGCTGGACCGCGGCGCGGACCCGGTCGTGGCGACCCTCGGGGTGCTGCGCGCCGGCGCCGCGTTCCTGGTGGTCGACGTGGACCTGCCGGACCGCCGGCTGGCGGCGCTGGCCCGCGGTGCGGACGTGGTGATCACCAGCCGGACGCTGGCACCCCGGCTCGCGGCGCTGGGCCTGCCCGGCCCGGCCGTGCTGATCGACGAGGCCACCGCCGGGACACCGGCAATGAAACCGCCGGCCGGGACACCGGCAATGAAACCGCCGGCCGGGACACCGGCAATCGAGCTGCCCGCCGGGACACCGGCAATCGAGCTGCCGGCCGGGGTACCGCCGCGCTCCCTCGCGTACGTCGGCCACACCTCCGGCTCCACCGGCACCCCGAACGCGGTGCTGATCGAGCACCGCTGGCTGCACCCGTACCTGCGGGGGATCGTCCGCGACTACCGGCTCGGGCCGGACACCGTGGCGCTGCAACTCGCGCCGCCCGGCTTCGACGCCGCGCTGCGGGACACCTTCGCGCCGCTGCTGGCCGGCGGGCGGCTCGTGGTGCTGCCGCGCTCCACGCTGCTGCGCCCGGCCGAGTTCTTCGCGGCCCTCGCCGAACACGGCGTGAACACGATGCTCAGCGTGACGCCCTCGTTCCTGAGTTTCCTCGCCGCCCAGGACGGCGCCGCCGACTGGCTGCGCGGGCTGCGCCTGGTCGCCACGACCGGCGAGCCGATCCGGCCGTTCCTGGCCGCCGGGGGCCGCCGGCTGGTCCCGGGCCGGCTGGTGAACCAGTACGGCCCGACCGAGTGCACGATGACCACCACCCGGTTCGACGTGCCCGAGCGGCCGGACACCACCGTGGACCTGATCGGCGTACCCATCGAGGGCGCGGCGGTGCGGCTGCTCGGCACCGACCTGGAACCGGTCCCCGCGGGCGCCGTCGGGGAGCTGTGCATCGCCGGACCGGGCGTGGGCCGGGGGTACGCGGGCCGCCCGGCGCTGACCGCGCAGCGGTTCGTCCCGGACGCGGCCGGCCCGCCCGGCGCCCGCCTCTACCGCACCGGCGACCTGGCCCGGCTGCGCCCGGACGGGAACCTGGAGTACCTGGGCCGGCGCGACCGCCAGATCAAGATCCGGGGGTACCGGGTCGACCCCGGCGAGGTGGAGGGCGCGCTGCTGGCCCACCCGGCGGTGACCGGGGCCGCGATCACCGCGGCCACCGACGCGCAGGCGCGGATCCACCTCGTCGCGCACCTCACCGGCGACCTGGGCGGGGTGGCGGACGCCGCGCTGCGGGCGTACCTCGCGCAGACCCTGCCGCCGCACATGATCCCCCGCCGGTTCGCCCGGCTGAACCGCTTCCCGACCACCCGTACCGGCAAGGTCGACCGCCTTGCCCTGGCCGGTTCGCCGGCGCCACTTCCGGACCCCGAAGGGACAGCACGATGACCACCGAGCAGAAGAACGTCACCGGCACCGACCTCACGGCGCTGGTCACCGCGATCTACCGGCAGGCGCTCTCCGACGACACGCTCGACGCGGACGCCGACTTCTTCGAAAACGGTGGCGACTCGCTGGCCGCGTTCCAGGTCACCGCCCGGTTGCAGGAGGAGCTGGGCATCGACCTGCCGGTGGCGCTGGTGTTCTCCTACCCCACCCCGGCGGAGCTGGCCGGCGTCGTGGACGCCGACCTGGCCGGGCGGGTGGGCTGAGATGGTCGCCCCGGAGGGCACGCCCCCGCGCCTGGGCGGCCGCTGGCGGGTGTGGGACCAGTTCGCGCTGCGCGGTCCGGGTTTCCCGGCCGACGGCGTGCTGCGGCTGGTCCCGCAGGAGCTGATCGTGGCCGCGGACGGGTTGCCGCCGGTGCCGACGCCGGCGCAACTGCGCCAGTTCCAGGAGACGTACGACGCGGCGGCGGTCAAGAACACCCTCCTGCTCCAGGAGATCGCGGCGGCGCCGGAGTACCGGGCGGCCGTCGGCTGGCAGAACCGGGCGCTGCTGGACCGGGCCGTCCGGCCGTTCCTGCGCTGGCGTCCCGAGTCCGGCCGGACCAGCCAGCTGCGCCAGCGGGAGGAGCTGGTGGCGCACTACTGGCAGCGGTTCTGCGTCAAGAACGACACGATCGGCTTCTTCGGCCCGGTCGGCTGGGGCCGGTACGACCCGGCGATCGGCGGGCTGGCGGTGTCCCCGGGCGACGGGCTGGTCGCCGAGACCACCATCTACTTCGCCAGCTGGGCGGTCGACGCGCTGGCCCGCAGCCTGGGCGCCGACCCGGACCTGGCCGGCTGGGTCGCGCCGCGGCGGGTGCCGTTCGTCCGGCTCGACCCGACCGGCGCCACGCTGCCCGGCCGGCCGTCGCAGGAACTGCCGGCGGAACTGGTCCGGGTCCTCGAACTCTGCGACGGGGTGCGCCCGGCGGTGGCGATCGGCCGGCAGCTCGGGACCGACGTCACCGGGGCGCTGACCGAGCTGGTCCGGCGCCGCCTGGTGCACTGGCGGCTCGACCTGCCGGCCGGGGCGTACCCGGAGCGGTACCTGCGGGAGTGGCTTTCCGGCGTCGGCGACCCGGTCGCCCGGCAACGCGGCCTCGACCAGCTCGACCTGCTGGAACGCGGCCGGGACCGGGTCCGCGCGGCGGCCGGCCCGACCGGTGCGGCCAACGCGGCCAACGCGGCCGACGCGGACGATGCGGACGACCTGCCGGCCGCGATCGCGGCGCTGGAGCGGGACTTCGTGGCGCTGACCGACGCCGCCGCGGCCCGGGAGAAGGGCGCCACCACCGCGCCCGGTCGCGGCCTGGTCTACGCCGACTGCCGGCGCGCGGCCACGGTACGGGTGGGCGGCGACGTGCTGTCCGCGCTGGAGCCGCTGGACGCGCTGCTGACCAGCGCGACCTGGCTGACCTCGGAGCTGGCCGGCCGGGTCCGCGCCCGGGCCCGGCGGGTCTTCGACGAGTTGGGGCCGACCGACCTGGCGAGCTTCTGGTTCGGCTGCATGTCGATCCTGCACCGGGACGCCCCGGCGGACGCCGCCGAACTCCAGCGCGAGTTCTGGACCCGCTGGGAGCGGGTGCTCGACCTGCCCGCGGACGCCGCCCGGGTGCACCGTCGCCTGCCGGAGATCAGCGAGCGGGTCCGGGAGAACTTCGACGCGCCGGGCGGCGGGTGGCCGTCGGCCCGCTACCTCAGCCCGGACGTGATGATCGCCGCGGCCAGCGCGGAGGCGGTGGCGCGCGGGGAGTTCGAGCTGGTGCTCGGCGAGCTGCACGTGGCGATCAACACCCTGGGCGCCGCGCTCTACCTGCACCAGCACCCGAACCCCGACGAACTGTTCGCGCTGACCGGCCGGGACCATCCGGCGCCCCGGCTGCTGCCGCTGATCCCGAAGGAGAACCGGTCCCGGCTCTCCACCCGGATCCGCTACAGCCTGGCCCGGCCGCAGGACCACTACGTCGCGCTCACCGACTTCACCGCCGACCCGCGCCGCCCGCGCACGCTCAACAGCGCGGACGTGGCGGTCCGGGCACGCGGCGAGGACCTGCTGGCGGTCCTGCCCGACGGCACCGAGTTCGACGTGATCGACGTCTTCGCGCACGTGCTGACCTCGCTGGTGCTGGACCGGTGGCGGATCCTGGCCGAGCGGGACCACACGCCGCGGGTGACCGTCGACAAGCTGGTCATCGCGCGGGAGACGTGGCGGTTCCCGGCCGCCGGGCTGAAGTTTGCCGCGGAGAAGACCGAGGCGCTGCGGTACCTGGGCGCCCGCCGGTTCCGGGCGGCGCGCGAACTGCCCCGGTTCGTCTTCGTGACCTCGCCGACCGAGCCGCGACCGCTGTTCGTCGACTTCGACAGCCCGGTCTATGTGAACCTTTTCGCCAAGGCCGTGCGCCGGCTGGTGCGCAAGGACCCGGACGCCCGGCTGACGGTGACGGAGATGCTGCCCACGCCCGAACAGGTCTGGCTGCTCGACGACCGGGGCAACCGGTACACCTCGGAGTTGCGGTTCGTCGCGTTCGACACCGCCGGCCTGGACTGAGCCGGGTGGCGGGCCGGCCGCGGCCCGCCCGCCACCCGGGCGGCGCCGCAGAGCCGCGATGCCGCGGTGTCGCGGTGTCGCGGTGTCGCGGTGTAGCGATGCCACGGTGCCGCCCGCCGTCCGCCGCCGGCCGCCCGGTCGGTCCGGGGAACCTGCTCCGGAACGCCCGCTGTCAATATGTCGACAGTGCACGGCCGGGGCCGGAGCGGGGCCGCGCCGGGTCGGGCGGGATGGGCCGTTTCATCTATCCTCTGTACGTCATGTGAACACGACCTTGCGCCGGGTAGGCCGTCACGAGCGGCGTCCGCCGCGGCGGCCAGGATCGCCGCGGACCCGTCGCCGCGTCGATCGACGGCGATCCTTCGGAGGGACAGCAGCCTTGACGACCGAGAAGGCGCCGCCGGGCGTCGACACCAGCCGGCCGAGCATCGCCCGTGTCTACGACTACCTTCTCGGCGGCAAGGACAACTTCGCGGTCGACCGGGCGGCGGCCGAGGCCGCGCTGCGGATCACCCCGGACGGTGCGGAGTCCGGCCGGGCGTCCCGGGCGTTCCTGCGGCGCGCGGTGCACTACCTGGCCGCCGAGGCCGGCATCCGGCAGTTCCTGGACATCGGCTCGGGGCTGCCCACCCAGGGCAACGTGCACGAGATCGCCCAGCGGGTGAACCCGGCGGTCCGGGTGGTCTATGTGGACAACGACCCGATGGCGCTCGCGCACGGCCGGGCGCTGCTGGCCAACGCCGCGACGACGGTCGTGGTGGACGGTGACGTCCGGGCGCCCGAGCAGATCCTCGCGCATCCCGACGTCACCCGCATGATCGACTTTACCCAGCCGGTCGGGCTGCTGCTCATGGGCATCCTGCACCACCTGCGCGACGACGACGACCCGGCCGGCCTGGCCCGGCGGTTCTGCGCCCCGCTGGTCTCCGGCAGCCACCTGGCGATCTCCCACTTCTTCGACCCCGGCGAGGCCCAGCCGGAGATCTCCGCGCAGGCCCGCGCGGTGGAGAAGGTCTTCAACGAGACCCTGGGCACCGGGCGCTGGCGGACCCGGTCCGAAGTGCTCGCCTACTTCGGCGACTTCGAACTGGTGCCGCCCGGACTGGTCCCGCTGGCGCAGTGGCGGCCGGGTGACGCGGTGGAGTCCCGGCAGACCGGCACCTACCACACCATCGTCGGCGGGGTGGCCCGGAAGCCCTGACCGCCTCCGCCGCCCGGCCGGTGCCGCCGGTGTCGGCCGGGCCACCGGTGCCGCCCGGGCCGGCGCGCCGAACCGGGCCGGCTGGCAGACCCGGGCCGGCTGGCAGACCCGGCCCGGGCCGTCACGCCCGGCCCAGCGCCTGCAGGCAGAGATCGCGCTGCTGCCAGGTCTCCGGATCGTCGTCGGCCTCCGCGGCAAGGGTGAGATCGGCGAGGGCCGGCTCGTGGCGCCCGGCGTCCATCAGCACCATGGCCCGGTTGAACCGGGTGACCGGGGAGTCCTCAAGGTCCAGGGCACGGCCGAGATCCGCCAGCGCCGCCGGCAGGTCACCGGTCCGGTGCGCGGCCAGACCCCGCGCCGACCAGGCGGCGGCCAGTTCCGGGGCGCCGGCGACCGCGGCGGTCAGCGTCGCGTGCGCGGCCCGCGGGTCGTCGTCGAGCTCCAACTGGCCCCGTACGCAGAGCAGATGCGCGTTGTCAGGGTCGGCGGCGAGCCCGAGCCGGACGTCGGTCCACGCACCGTCGAGGTCGTCGAGGGCGTACCGCAGCCCGGCCCGGTTGATCCGGGCGTCCAGGTGCTCCGGATCGAGATCGAGCACGTAGTCGAACCCGTCCAGCGCCGCCTCCACCTCGCCCAGCTCCAGCAGGGTGTCGGCCCGGTTGTAGTGGACCTCGGTGAACGGCGGGGAGAGCCGGCTGGCCCGGTCGTAGTGTTCCAGCGCCTCCGCCGGCCGCCCGAGCCGGCGCAGCAGATTGCCCCGGTCGAGGTGGTACTCGGGGTAGTTCGGGTCGGCGGCGATCACCGCGTCGAGTTCGGCCAGCGCCTCCTCACGGCGGCCGAGGGCGTTGAGCAACTGCGAGCGGTTGTGCCGCAGCACCGATCGGTGCAGTTGGTGTTCGTCGGGTCCAAGCGCCCGGTCCAGCTCGACGATTCCCTGCTCGACCAGTTCCAGCGCCTCGTCGAGCCTGCCCTCGTGCATCGCGACCAGCGCGAGGCCGTTGCGGTTGAAGACCAGGTGCGCGGAGCGGTCCAACGACTCGGGCAGCAGTCCGGCGTACGCGATCGCGGCGTTGCCCCAGGCCCGCGCCCGGCGGTGGTCGCGCTCGTCCTTCTCAAGGTGGCGCGTGTAGATCATCGAGGTGGCGTACGCCGACTGCATGTGCACCATGGGCGCGGTGGTGTGCGCCCGCGCCTCGTCGTAGAGGGCCAGCGCGTCCAGCGGCAGCCCGAGCGCGAGCAGCGACGTGGTCGCCTTGGTGGTGAACGCCCACCAGTGTTCGAGCTGCGCCGTCGGGTCGATCACCGCCCGGCCGCGGTGTCCGTAGTCGATGCTCGCGTGGTAGAAGCCCATGTTGACGCAGTATTCGAGGGGTTCCCGCAGGGCGTCGGCACCGGCGCCGGCGGGGTCGGCGCCCCGTTCCCGGTGCAGCGCGACGGCGCCCAGCCGCAGCGACCACTCGTCCCGGGCCAGCAGCTCGTCGGCGCGTTCGTCGTGCAGGGCCGCGCGGGCGTCGGGTTCGAGTCCGGCGTACGCGGCGTAGAGCGCGGGGTCGTCGTCCACGCAGTCGCTGCACACGTACTCCCGGGCCAGCGCGGCCGATGCGGCGGACCCGCCGGCTGCGGCGGTGGCGTCTTGCGCCGGGACGGCGGTGGCGTCTTGCGCCGGGGCGGCGGCAACGGCTTCGACCGGGACGGCGTGGCGGCGCAGGGCCGCCGAGAGCGGGACGGCCACCCGGCCGATCGGTTCGTCCATCGGCTCGATCCCGGTCGCCAGGCGCAGGCACAGCCGGGCCGGATCGGCCCGGCGCAGCAGGACGGCGAACAGCTCCTGGTCGGTCGGGTCGGCCTGGTGCACGTT
The DNA here is from genome assembly GCF_002285795.1 of Plantactinospora sp. KBS50. Lineage (GTDB taxonomy): Bacteria > Actinomycetota > Actinomycetes > Mycobacteriales > Micromonosporaceae > KBS50. Next base: position 3,764,741 of record NZ_CP022961.1, on the reverse strand, counting down.
GTTCACCAGCAGGGTGCGCGGCTCGTCGAGGTCGGCCAGCCACGCGTTGACGAGTTCGGCGACGCCGTGCGCGTGGCGCAGGGTACGCAGCCGGGAGTAGAAGCGGGTCCGCTCGCCGGGAATGGCCAGCGAGGTGAGGGTCTCGCGGGTCACCGGTACCACGTCGCGCAGCTCCGGGGCGATGGACAGGATCTCGATCTCGTGCCGGTGCACCAGGTCGGGCCGGCGCGCGAGGATGGCGGGCACGATCTCGCGCAGCAGCGCCCCGGCGGCGGTGTAGGGGCCGCGCAGGTTCCGGTGCGCGTCCAGCCGCGCCAGCGCGGGGGCGCCGAGGTCGGAGTCGAGCAGCCGAAGCCGGTCGCGGTGGTGCGCGGCCCGGATCCACCGGTGCGGGGTGTCTGACACTGTTGCCTCCACGGGTCAGAGCTGGGCGCGCGCGGCGGCGCGGTTGCGGATCGCGACGACGGCGACGAGGGCGAGTTGCCCGACCGCCAGCAGGAACACCAGGTACGAGTCGATGACGTGCCAGATGCCGCCCGGATCGGCGATCCGTCCCACCAGCTCGACGACGAACCGCGCCGCCAGCGGCACGATGGCCATCCCGAAGGTGGTCAGCGTGACGGCGTAGCCGACCACCATGAGCCACATGTACCAGCGGGCGGCCCGGACGTCGGTGGGGTGCGGCGGCGCCGGGGACCGTTCCGGCGCGGGGCGCCGGGTCAGCCGGCGCAGCCGCTCGCCCAGCATCCGCGCTGCCGTCCCGTGCAGGTCGACCGTGCCGAGCACCAGGGAAAGCAGGTAGTAGATGTCGGTGCGCAGGTAGAAGAAGAGCTGCCACACCACCCGCAGCAGCGTGCCGTAGCTGAGCGCCAGGCACAGCCGCGCGGCCAGCGGAAGCGACCCGTCCTCGGCCCGCAGCGCCGCCGCCACCAGGGTGAGCACGGCCATCATGACCAGGTCGCAGCCGATCCCGGCGATCATCGGCAGCCACCGCTTGCGGCGGGGAACCGTGACCAGCCCGTCCATCGCGGTCTCGACCACCAGATAGTTGAGGCGGGTGCTTATCGACATCCGGGTGTGCAGGCCCAGCCGCCGCCCGGCGAGTGCGTGGGCGGCCTCGTGGCACAGGATCAGCGGCCACTGTCCGACGGCCAGGACGATCGTGACCACGGTGAGGTAGTCGGTGAAGAAGATCTGGTCGTAGGTCGGACGCAGGTCGGGTTGCCAGATCAGCACGGCGAGACCGGCGAGCGCCAGCAGCCCGTAGCCGATCAGGGCGGGCCGGGAGAACAGCAGCTCGCCGAGCCGGCGCCAACGGACCGGCGCGGCCGCGCGGGCCGACGACGCGTCGGGCGCCGCACCGGGTCCGGGGAGCACCCCGAACTCGACGAGGTCGTCGAGGAGGCTGAGCACGTCGATGTCCTCGCCGTGTTCCCGCTCGTACCAGGCGCCGGCCTGGGCCGGCGTCATCCCCTCGGCGAGCCGCTGGATCACGGCCGCGGCGTCGGCCGGCAGTACGACGTAGGCGCCGGTGGCGTGCCGTCCGACGACGACGTCCGCACCGTCGGGTTGGTAGACCAGGTCCGGCACCGCGACCGGGGAGTCCGGCGGGTATCCGTGGTCCTGTTCCGTCGTCTGCTGTCCGCTCAAGGCTGCTCCCGGGTGCGCGGACCGGCACTCGTGGAGCCGGTGGGACGGGGTGGTGCCGCCCGGCCGGTGTCCCGGCCGGGCGGCGGATCTGCCTCAGGGGGTCACGGGCAGGCACATCCAGGGGATGTAGGCGGCGCTGGCCTCGGCCGTCAGCCGGACCGGGCCGGCCTTGCGGACGACGACCTTCTTTGCCGACCGGGTGGTCAGCGTGGCGTTCTGGCTCATATCACGCTCCCTCAATGCGATTCCTGCTCGTATTTCGAGCATTGGCAACATGTTATGAGCGTCGACGAATGCCGTCAACATATTGGCGTCTGTCGGAGTCAATCGATGCTGTGTGCCACGTTGTCAAGGGCGGAAGTCGGATTGATGCAACCCTCTCCCTGTTGTCGAATGCGGTGAGTATCAGCAGTTCAGGGACGGTTTGAATCTCCGGAGAAGCTGGTCCAGTCGGGCTTGAGCGATCCACAATATGCGTCTGCTAAATTGGGCCGTTTGCCCGTGCCGGAGAGCGCGCGCCGCACAACACACAAAGAAAAGCGAACCGCAGAAGGCGTGTCATACCGGCGGCTTGTGCACGGACCAGACAACACCAAAGAAGAATTGCTTGCGCCCGGACGGGCCAAATTGGGCGAGGCGGGAATGCGTACTTTGTCACCGTGCCGTTTCGCGGGGCTTGGCGGCGGGCGGTTCGCGGCCGTAGGTTGTGGTCGCGGTCGTACGCCGTGGCCGCGGGCAGGAGGTGTGGATGCGGACCATCGACTGGCAGGACGGCCTGATCGTCGCGATCGACCAGACCCGGCTGCCGCACGAGGTGGAATTCCTGCGCATCCGCACCATCGAGGACCTGGTCACGGCCATCCGGTCGCTGGCGATCCGGGGCGCGCCGGCGCTCGGTGCCGCGGGTGCGCTCGGCGTGGCCCTCGCCGCCCGACTGCACCCCGACGACCCGGCGGAACTGGGCCGGGCCGCCGCCGCGGTCCGGGCCGCCCGCCCCACCGCTGTCAACCTGGCCTGGGGGGTCGACCGGGTCCGTGCCCGGGTCGAGGCCGACGGCCCGGCGGCGGCCCTGGACGAGGCGCTCGCGGTGCTGGCGGAGGACGTGCGCTGCTGCCGGGCGCTCAGCGAGCGCGGCGCCCGCTGGCTGGTCGAGACCGTGGGGCCGCGGCTGGCGGTGCAGACCCACTGCAACGCCGGCGCGCTGGCCACCGTCGAGTGGGGCACCGCGCTGGGCGTGGTCCGGTCGCTGCGCGAGCAGGGCGCGCTGACCCACGTGTACGCCTCGGAGACCCGCCCGTTGCTGCAGGGCGCCCGGCTGACGGTCTGGGAACTGGCCCAGTTGGGCGTGCCACACACCCTGGTGGTGGACTCGGCCGCGGCCTCGGTGCTGGCGCAGGGTCTGGTCGGGGCCGTCGTGGTGGGCGCGGACCGGATCGCCGCCAACGGCGACGTGGTCAACAAGGTGGGCACGTACCCGCTGGCCCTGGCCGCGGCCCGGGCCGGGGTGCCGATGGTGGTCGCCGCCCCGGAGTCGACGGTGGACCTGGCGACGCCGTCCGGCCGGGACGTGCACATCGAGGTCCGCGCCCCGCAGGAGATCACCGTGCTGGGCGCGGCGGCGCTGGCGCCCGCCGGCACCGGCACACTCAACTACGCCTTCGACATCACCCCGGCGGACCTGGTCACCGCGATTGTCACCGAGCGCCGGATCATCCTGCCGGCCGCCGGTGGCCGCCCGGACGACGACGCCGGGCCGGCCTGATCCCCGACCGCTGCCGAGGAGCCGAATCCGATGCGCAACCGCTGGTCCGCCACCGACGCCCCGGACGGCGCCGATCCGGTCGCCCCGCTGGTGTACGCGTCCCGGCTGCTCGGCGCCGACCCCGACCTGGTGCTGCACGGCGGCGGCAACACCTCGGTCAAGACCACCGTCACCGACCTCACCGGGGAGCCGGTCCGGGTGCTGCACGTCAAGGGCAGCGGCTCGGACCTGGCGACCATGACGGCGGCCGGCTTCACGGCCCTGCGGCTGGACCGGCTGCACGCCCTGCTGCGCCTGCCGCGGCTCGGCGACGGCGACATGATGAACGAGCTGCGCTGCGCCCGGCTGCACGCGACCGCCCCGGACCCGAGCGTCGAGACGCTGCTGCACGCCCTGCTGCCGCACCCGGTGGTGCTGCACAGCCACGCCGACGCGGTGCTCGCGCTGACCAACCAGCCGGCGGGGGAGCGGCTGGTCGAGCAGGTCTACGGCGAGCGCGTCGTGGTCGTCCCGTACGTCATGCCCGGCTTCGACCTGGCCCGGCTGTGCGCGCAGCGCTACCCGGAGCGGGCGCACGCCGGGACGGTCGGCATGGTGCTGCTCAACCACGGCCTGTTCACCTTCGGCGCGGACGCCGCCGAGGCGTACCGGCGGCACATCGAACTGGTCGGCCGGGCCGAGCGGCGGATGGGCCTGCCGCGGACCCGGACGGCGCCGGCCCCGCCCCGACCGGTGCCGCGGACCCGGCTGGCCCGGCTGCGCCGGGAGGTCTCCGCCGCGGCCGGCGCCCCGATGCTGCTGCGCCGGTACGAGGACCCGGCGGTGCGCTCGTTCCTGGACCGGCCCGACCTGGCCGCGGTGGCCGGCCGCGGCCCGCTCACCCCGGACCACGTGCTGCGCACCAAGCGGGTCCCGCTGGTCGGCACCGACGTGTCCGGGTACGCCGAGGCGTACCGCCGGTACGTCGAGGAGCACCGCGATCGGGCGCGCACGGAACTCACCATGCTGGACCCGGCGCCGCGGGTGCTGCTGGACCCGGAGCTGGGCCTGCTCACGGCCGGCCGCCGGGACGCCGAGACCGGGATGGCCCAGGACATCTACCGGCACACCATCGACGTGATCGAGGCCGCCGAGGCGGCCGGCGGCTACCGGGCGCTGCCGGCGGGCGACATCTTCGACATCGAGTACTGGGAGCTGGAACAGGCGAAGCTGCGCCGCGGCGGCGCCCCGGCGCAGTTCGCCGGCGAGGTCGCGGTGGTGACCGGCGCCGCGTCGGGCATCGGCCGGGCCTGCGCCGCGGCGCTGCTGGCCCGGGGCGCCTGCGTGGTGGCCCTGGACCGGGACCCGTCCGTCGCCGGGTCGGACGGGCCGTCCCGGCTGGGCCTGAGGGTCGACGTCACCGACGAGGCGGCCGTGGACAACGCGCTGGACGCGGCGGTGGACCGGTTCGGCGGGGTGGACATGGTCATCGCCGCCGCCGGGGTGTTCCCGGCCGGCCAGGAGATCGCCGAGCTGGATCCGGCGTCCTGGCGGGACACCATGTCGACGAACGCGCAGTCCGTGGCGTACCTGCTGTCCCGGACCCACCCGCTGCTGGCACTGGCCCCCGGCGGCGGCCGGGTGGTCGTCATCGCCTCGCGCAACGCCCCGGCCCCCGGACCCGGCGCGGTCGCCTACTCCGCCTCGAAGGCGGCCGTGACGCAGGTGGCCCGGGTCGCCGCGCTGGAGTGGGCGGCCGACGGGGTCCGGGTGAACGTGCTGCACCCGGACGCGGTCTTCGACACCGGGCTGTGGACCGAGGAGGTCCTCGCGGCGCGCGCCGGCCGGTACGGGTTGACCGTTCCGGAGTACAAGCGCCGCAACCTGCTCGGTACGGAGATCACCAGTGCCCGGGTGGGCGAGCTGGCCGCGACGCTGTGCGGGCCGGCCTTTGCGGCCACCACCGGCGCGCAGATCACCGTGGACGGCGGCAACGAGCGGGTGATCTGAGCCGGTGCCGGCACGGTCACCGACCGATGCCGGCCAGCAGCACCGCGATCACCGGCCCGACGAGCGCCGCGTCCGGCGCATCCGACCTGCCCGGTCCACCGGCCGGGCGCGGCGCCGGGTGCGGCCCGCCGGGGGCGAGCAGGCGGGTCAGCACGGTGTCGTGGCAGATCCCGACGAGCATCGCCGCGGCGGCGGCCAGCCGGGCATCCGTGACGTCCGTCCCGAGCCGGCCCAGGTCCCGCTCGGCGTGCAGGTAGCCGGCCAGGCGGTCCCGCCACGGCCGGCCGGCCCCGTCCAACTCGGCGAACCGGGCCAGCACCGCCGGTCGGCCGAGCAGCCCGGCGAAGGCCGGCAGGATCGCCCGGTGCAGCGCCAACCCGTACCGCAGGTGTGCCCGCAGGTTGGCCTCGACCGTGCCGGTGCCGGGTGTGGGCAGCGCGCCGAGCGCCCGCTCGACCGCCTGGACGTGCGCGTACAGGGCGTGGGCCAGCAACTCCTCCTTGTCGGCGAAGTGGTTGTAGAGCACTCCGTCGGCGACGCCGGCCGCCCGCGCGATGGCCCGCACGGTCAACCCGGCGGTGCCGTGCTCGGCGATCAACCGCTCGGCCGCGCCGATCAGGTGCTCGCGCAGGCCGATCCGGCCGTCCTCGGCGCGCAGCGCGCCCGCCCGGCGCGGTGCCATCAGGCCGCCGCCGCGACCAGCCAGGCCGTGCCGCACAGCCGGACCCCGTCCGGCCCGGCGAAGTCGGCAAGCGCGGCGGTCAGCCCGGCCCGGGCGTGCTCGGCCGCCGCCGGCCCGGCCAGCGTCATGTGGTGGCGCACCGGTCCCCAGCCCGAGATGAACTCGGCCGCGTCCGGCACGTCACGGCCCCAGACCTGCGTGGTCTCCACGTGTGTGCAGGTCACGTCGTGGAACCCGGCCGCGCCGAGCACCGCGGCGATCCGCTCCGGGTCGGCGAACGAGGTCGGGCCGCTGCCGGCCGGGCCGGTGGGACGGGGCAGGTGCGGGGCCATCGCGGCGAACAGGGTGCCCAGGTCGGTGCCGTCGAGGTCGGTGAGGCAGGCGAACGCCAGCCGCCCGCCGGGTCGCAGCGCCGTGTGGATGTTGCCGAAGGCGGCGACCGGGTCGGCGAAGAACATGATCCCGAACCGGCTGAGCGCGGCGTCGAAGCCACCCGGCGGGAACGGGTGGACCTGCGCGTCGCCCCGCTCGAAGGTCACGTTGGCCAGCCCGTCGGCCGCGGCCCGCGACCGCGCCACCGCGAGCATGGGCGCGGACAGGTCGACGCCGACCGCGTGCCCGTGCGGCGCGGCGGCGGCGGCCAGCCGGGTCAGTTGGCCGGTGCCGCAGCCGACGTCCAGCACCCGGTCCCGCTCGCCCGGCGCCGCTGCCTCCAGCAGGAACCGGTTGACGCCGCTGTTCACCGCGTCGTAGCGGTCGGCGTGGAGCGCCCAGTGCTCACCCTCGTAACCGTTCCATGCCCGCGCCTGATCGACGTTGACGGTCGCCTCCACGCCAGCCCCCTCCCTCGTTATGAACGTGCGTTCATGAACGCACGTTCATAGTGCGTCATCGCCGCCCGCCGCGCAACCCGCGGACCCGGCGGGCATGAGCGGGCGGCCGCGGGAGGCGGCGGGAGGTGGCGGGCGGGGAAGGATGTGCCATCCTGGTCGGGTGGATCCTGCGGACCTCAAGCTGCTGCGCCGCGCCCGTGACCTGATCGATCGGGAGTACGCGCGCCCGCTCGACGTGCCCGCGATGGCCCGCGCCGCGCTGATGTCCCCGGCCCACTTCTCCCGCCAGTTCCGCGCGGTCTACGGGGAGACCCCGTACACGTACCTGATGACCCGGCGGATCGAGCGGGCCAAGGCGCTGCTGCGCCGGGGCGACCTGTCGGTCACCGAGGTCTGCCTGGCGGTCGGCGCCACCTCGCTCGGCTCGTTCAGCACCCGGTTCACCGAGCTGGTCGGGGAGAGCCCGAGCGCGTACCGCGCCCGCAACCACAGCGCGTTCTCGGCCGTCCCGGGCTGCTGGGCCAAGCACGTCAGCAGGCCGAGCAGGATCAGAGAAGCGCAGGTCAGCGCGGTTCGGTAGCGTTTCGTGGCATGAGACTCACCCTGCAGTACACCTTCCTGGAGGTCGATGACCACGAGGCCGCGCTCGCGTTCTACCGCGACGCGCTCGGTTTCGAGGTGCGCCAGGACGTCGCGATGGAGGGCGCCCGCTGGCTGACCGTCGGCCCCAGCGACCAGCCCGACCTCGGCATCGTCCTGCAGTCCGTCGGCGCGGGCCGTTCGCCGCAGGACGCGCGGACGCTGCGCGAACTGCTGGCCAAGGGGTCGCTGTCCGGCCTGGTCCTGCAGGCCGACGACGTGGACCGGCTGTTCGAGCGGATCGAGGCCACCGGCGCCGAGGTGCTCCAGGAGCCCATGGACCAGCCGTACGGGGTGCGCGACTGCGCCTTCCGCGACCCGGCCGGCAACCAGGTGCGGATCAATCAGGTGTCGAAGGGCTGATCCGGGTGAACGGCGGCACGATCCAGCGGGCCGCGCCGCGCCGGTAGAGCAGCGGGGGAGCGCCGCCGCGCTCGCTGGCGGCCGGCCGGTGCTCGTCGGTCGGGATGAGGAAGCCGGGGACGTTGAGCATCTTGCGCCGGAAGTTCGCCAGGTCCGGCGCGTACCCCCAGACGGCCTGGTAGACCCGCCGCAGGTCGGCGAGGGTGAACGGTTCGGTGACGAACTGCCCGGCCAGGGTGCTGTACTCCAGCTTGGCCCGGACCCGCTCCAGCGCATCGGACAGGATCAGCGCGTGGTCGTAGGCCAGCACCGGCACGTCGCCGGCGTACGGCTCGCCGGCCTCCCAGGCGGCGCGCTGGGCGGCCAGGTCCAGGTCCTCGACCGGCCAGTACCGGGCCTGCGCCGCGTCGCTGGCCGCCGTCGGCTCGGGCAGTCGCGGGGCGAGCGCCACGTAGGCGACCGAGGCCACGTGCAGGCCCGCGCGGATCCGCGGGTCGCGGCGCGGGTCGGTGTACGTGCCGACCTGTTCGAGATGCCCGCCGACGGTGGCCCAGTCCAGCCCGGTCTCCTCGCCGAGTTCGCGGACCGCGGCCCGGTCGGCGGACTCCCGGCCGTGTGTGACGTGGCCGCCGGGCAGCGCCCAGAAGCCCCGGTACGGGTGGTCGCCGCGGCGGATCAGCAGCACGGTGAGCACGCCGCCGCGGATCGTGAAGATGTTCAGGTCCACGGTGAGGGCGAACGGCGGGAACGCCCGCGGGTCGTAGCCGGCCAGGTACGCGTCCTCACCCGGCCGGTCCGCATGCCGCTGGCCGGTCACCGGGCCACCGGCCCGGCGGTGGTGCGGGTGGTGCCGCGGGTGGCGGTGCGGGAACGGGGACCCGGGTGGGTCGTCTCGGGGATCGGCGGGGCGAACGTGGCGGCCCGGCGCAGCAGCAGGTCGGTGGTGCGGACCGCGAGCGCGAGCCGCTGCCCGACGTCGCCGGTGAGCAGCACCCAGGACGCCCCGGCCCGGGTCAGCGCGTCGGTGAACCAGCCGGTCATCGCGGCCCGGACCTGCTGGTCGCCCTCCCGGAGTCCATCATCGACCCAGGCTACGCCGTCGTGGTCGGTGACCAGATAGACCGCGCGGCGTGCCGCCCCGGCCGCCCACGGCTGCCCGGCGCGTGCCCGCGGCCCGAGGTAGCGGCGTTCCCAGACCGCGGTGGCGAACGCGTCGGTGTCGCAGACCAGCAGCGGCGAGCCGGCCCGCGCGGCGGCCTCCTCCCGGCGGATCTGCCCGGTCGCCACCGCGTCGAAGTCCTCCGGTCCCCAGCGCAGATCGTCCAGGGCCAGGTCCGGCTGGTCGCGCCGGTCCCGCGCCCACTTGAGTTCGGTGTACTCGCGGCCGTACTCGCCGACCCACCCGGTCCGGGCCCACACCCCGCCGAGGTCGCGGTAGTGGTCGGCGAGCAGCCGGGAGATCGTGGTGGTGCCGGTGGACTCGGCGCCGACCAGCACGACGCGGGTGGCCAGGCCGGCCCGGGTGGCCGGCGCCAGCAGGTCCCAGCCGCCGGCCAGGTCGGCCCGGACCGCGGTGCCGCTGACCGGGACGCTGGTCCGGCCGGGATCCACCGGTACGTGGTCGGCGCGCAACCGGTCGGCCAGCTCCCGCCCGTACGCCTCGCCGGTGAAGACGGCGTCGACCGGGAGGTCCGTGGCGGTGCCCACCGCGGCGCGCATGCTGGCGACCTGGGCGGCCCACACGGTGCCGTCGGTCAGGTCGACCGGGGCGTCGCAGCGGACGCCGACCACGGTGACGGCCGGGTCGGCCGCGTGTTCGGCGCGCAGCCAGTCGACGCGGTCGGCCAGCGGGATCGACTCGACGGCGGAGGCCATGCAGACCACGGTCACCCGGTCGGCCCGGGCCGCGGCGGTGCGGATCAGGTGGTGGTGGCCGAGCGTGGGCGGGTAGAACTTGCCGATCACCAGGCCGTGCCGGTACGTCCTCACGCCGGCACCCCCGTCCCGCCGGCCGGCGCGGCGGCCGGCCCGGACCCGGTCGTGCCGTCCGGCGCGGATACGCCGGTCCGGCCCGGGGTGCTGGCGGCGAGCCAGGCCCGCAGGCCGAGAATCGTCATGCCGAGGAACAGCGTGTACACCACCGCGGTCAGCACCAGCCCCTTGGCGGCGTACAGCGGGATGTAGACGACGTCGGCGGCCATCCAGAACAGCCAGGTCTCGACCCGCTTGGCGTTCAACAGGTACTGGGCGGCCAGCGAGATGGCGGTGGTCAGCGCGTCCCAGAACGGGGCGGAGTCGTGCACCGCGGTCAGCAGCACGGTCAGCCCCCAGGTGGCCACCACGACGAACCCGACGCATCCGGCCAGGGTGCGCGGGGTGGCCCGGCGGACGGTCAGCGCGCCCCGGTCGGCGCCGCCGTGCAGCCACTGCCACCAGCCGATGATCCCCAGGACGATGTAGACGATCTGGAGTCCGCCGTCGGCCCAGAGCCGGGCGGTGGCGAACAGCACCAGGAAGAACGTGCAGTTGGCGATCCCCACCCAGAAGTTGTGGATGGAGGAGCGGACGGTCAGCCAGACGCACGCGGCGCCGCTGACGAAGCCGAGCAGTTCGGCCCAGGACACGGCGTCGTTGCCGATTCGGAACAGCACCGCGTTCAGCGGTGCGATCAGTTGTGCCAGCCAGGCCAGCATCGGTCCTCCTCGGGCTAGTTATGGTCATGACGACTATAACGTCTGCCCGCGGCGAACGCACCGGTCGGTCCGGTCACAGATTCGCCCCCCGGGGCCGGCCGGACCGGATCGGGTCCCGCCGGATCGGCCCTGCCGGATCAGCCCTGCCGGATCAAGCCGTGCCGGATCGGGTCTGGGCGGTCATCGCCGGCGGGCCAGCGCGCGCCCCGCGGGGCCGGCGTTGCGGCCCAGTTGCTCGACGATCCGGGCGTGGTGCCCGGCGTGGTGCCGGCCGCGCAGCGCGTGCAGGCCGAGGCCGGCGGCGACCAGCAGCAGCCCGAGCAGCGTCTGCCACCAGGCGATGAAGGCCAGTTGCACCGCCGCGGTGAGCAGCCCCAGCGCCGGCAGCAGCGGCCCGCCGGGCAGCGCGATGCCGCGGCCGTCCCGGCTCCGCTGGGCGCGCACGGCCGCGGCGTTGACCAGCACCATCGCCGCGATGGCCGCGACGTTGCCGAGCGCCACGATGGTCTGGATGTCGCCGGTGAGCAGCAGGACGACCGAGATGGCGGCACCGGCCAGCACGCTCACCGCGGGGTGGCCGTGCCAGAGCCGGCCGGCGGCCGTCGGGACCTGCCGGTCGGCGGCGAGCCGCACCATGATCTCCGAGGAGCCCAGCGTGTTGGCGTTGGCGGCGGACAGCGTGGAGATGAGCGCGCCGATCGGGATGAGCACCCCGCCCCAGCCGCCGATCAGGTGCCGTGCCGCGGTGCCGACGCTGGCCTCGTCGTAGCTGCTGATCCCGCCGGCCAGCAGGGCGACCACCACCCCCACGTAGATCAGAGCCACCAGCGCCATGCTGATCAGGATGGCCAGCGGGATGGTCCGCTGCGGTCGCCGTACGTCGCCGGCCATGTTCGTCACCACGTTGAACCCGAGGTACGCCACGAACAGCAGGCTGCTGGTGGTCAGCACGGCGCCGCCGCCGTGCGGCGTGAACGGCGTCAGGTGCGCGCGACCCAGGTGCACGAAGGCGAAGACGACCAACAGGGCGAGGATGGCGACCTTGACCGCCACCAGCGCGGTCTCGGCCCGGCCGATCAGGCTGGCCGGGCCGAGGTTGAGCCCGGCGATCAGCACGGCGGCGAGGACCGCCACCACCAGCGCGGAGGCGTCCGGTACGAAGAAGTCGTGCAGGTAGCTGCCGAAGGCGTTGAGCACGAACGCCACCCCGATGACCCCGCCGAGCCAGAACGCCCACGAGGTGAGGAAGCCGAGCCGGGTGCCGAGCGCGACGCCGACGTAGGCGTAGCCGGAGCCGCCCGGCGGCGCGAGGCTGGCGACCACCGCGAAGGACAGCGCCGAGAGCAGCACCAGCACCCCGGCCAGTACGAACGACAGCATCGCGGCCGGTCCGGCCCGCTGCACGGCCAGGCCGGACAGGACGAACACCCCGGCGCCCACCATCGTGCCGACGGCGAAGGCCACGCAGGTCAACAGCCCGATCGAGCCGTGGGCGGGGGACGTGGTCGGCGTGGCCGAGCGGGTCAGTGGGTCCCGGGTCGCCATCGCGCCTCCGCCTCGTCGCCGCCGGGCACGTCCGGTGCCCCGCCCAGCCCGCGACGATACGCCGGCCGGCCCGAACGGCGCCGTGGACCGTTCGCTCGACCGGCGTACCCGGTGGGCCGGAGCCGGTGGGCCGGAGCCGGTGGGCCGGAGCCGGTGGGCCGGAGCCGGTGGGCGGCGCGCCGCCCACCGGCTCCGGCTCCGAACTCACCGCGGCGGGCCGCTCACCAGCCCACGGCCACCAGCAACCACTGCGGGTTGGCCGCCGAGACGAACGAGGACTGGTCGGCCACGTCGTCGTAGGGGAAGCCGTACGACCGGTTGTTGATCGCCCGGTCGTGCCAGAACTTGGCGTAGTAGTTCGCCGGCGCCTGCTGGTAGAACAGGCTCGGGTTCGACCACTGCGCCTGCGGCAACTGCGCGACGTGCCGGTTGAGCGCCGCACAGCCGTTCGGGTTGCCCGCCAGCGGGCCGGCGCAGCCGAAGATCTCGGTGGCGCTGGCCGGCAGCCCCACCGACGAGGCGTAGCTGCTGAAGTAGTTCGCGTACTGGCCGCCGGCCTGGAACTGCGGCGTGTTGCCCGGCGACGGGATCCGGTACGGCGCCTCGATCGTGGCCAGGTGCTTGAACTCGGCCGGCATCGCGTCGGAGAACCGCTGGAAGGTCACCGTCCGGCTCTCGGCGAACGTCGCCTCGTTCTCCCCGACGGAGACGTCCGTGCCGGTGTGCGAGTGCAGCCGCATCGCCAGCTTCAGGGCGAACCCGTCGACCCGGGTGGTGTTGCCGTTGAACTGGGCCGCGCCGACCGTGAACTCGATGAAGTCGCTGTACTGGCTGGTCGGCGAGCCGAGGTGGAAGTACATCCGGCCCGCGGTGTTCACCGGCATGTCGAAGTACGGCTGCTCGGCGATCGAGTGCGACTGCCCGTTGTAACTCCAGTACACCTGGCTGTCCGGGTACTGGCCGTTGGTCCGGTTGAGCACCTTCACCATCAGCACGTTCTGGGCGGCCGGGATCGAGCCGGTGTCGCCCCAGAAACCGCCGGTGGGCGGCGGGGTCGTCGGCGGCGGGGTGCTGGAGCCCGAGGTGGTGCGCACGGTGAACTCCCACAGCGAGTAGCCGTACGCGGTGGCGCGGGCGGTGCCGTACATCCGCACGTACCGGCCGGAGCCGGAGACCGCGAGGGTCTGCGTTCCGCCCGTACCGGTGGTGGTGGAGTAGATCGTGGTCCACGGACCGTCCGCCGCGGTTGCCACCTGGATCTGGAAGGACCGCGCGTAGGCCGCCTCCCAGTCCAGCACGACCTGGCAGAGGGTCTGCGTGCTCCCGAGGTCGACGCGCAGCCACTGCGGGTCGGCGAACGCGCTGGACCAGCGGGTACCGGTGTTGCCGTCCACCGCGGCCGAGGCCGGTGACGCGGCGTTCTCGGTCGAGGAGGCCGTCGCCGGCCGGTTCAGTGCGGCGTTCCCGGTGCAGGCGGCCGAGGCCGCGCTGCCGTACACCCGGAACTCCCACAGCGAGTAGCCGTACGCGGTGGCGCGGGCGGTGCCGTACATCCGCACGTACCGGCCGGAGCCGGAGACCGCGAGGGTCTGCGTTCCGCCCGTACCGGTGGTGGTGGAGTAGATCGTGGTCCACGGACCGCCCGGCGCGGTTGCCACCTGGATCTGGAAGGACCGCGCGTAGGCGGCCTCCCAGACCAGCTGGACCTGGTCGACGGTGGCGGTGGCGCCGAGATCGACCTGAAGCCACTGTGGATCGGCGAACGCGCTCGACCAGCGGGTGCCGGTGTCGCCGTCGGTGGCGGCCGAGGCCGGTGTTTCGGGAGTTTCGCTCGTGGAGGCGGTCGTCGCGCGGCCCTGGGAGATCAGCGGGGACGCCGCGCCCGCGGCGAACGGCGTGCTCGCCACGATGCTGCCGGACAGCAGCGCGAGGACGGCCGCGGCGCTGGTGAGCAGGCGGCGGTGCGGCCGCGGGCGGCGGCCGGCGGATGCCGGTCGGTGTCGGGGTGGTCGGACCTGTGGGGTGGATGCGGGGGTGGACATGGCATCTCCTGCGGGGTGGTGGACCGTCGGAGAGCGCTCTCCCGTCCGAAACTGCCCCGAGGGCGGTGCTCTTGTCAAGGTGTGCGTCGGCAACCTGCGGCCCCGCTCCACAGAAACCACAAAGGTTGTTGACAGATGGACTTCGATGAGCCGACCCTGGTACCCGGGCGCTCTCACTCTGCCTGGCCGCAAGCCCGTCGATGGGAGTCGCCATGCCCACGCCACCACCGGCGCCACCTGCACCACCCACCCCACACCAGCGGCGCCGCTCCGGCGCCGTCTACGCGGCACTGCTCGCGCTGCTCGCCGCGTACCTGACCGTCCCCACCGGACCCGCCGCCGCAGCCGGGCCACTGATCTCGCAAGGCAAACCGACCACCGCCTCCTCGTCGGAAGCGGCCGGCACCCCCGCGTCGGCCGCCACCGACGGCGACACCGGCACCCGCTGGTCGAGCGCGTTCGCCGATCCACAGTGGCTTCAGGTCGATCTCGGCGCCACCGCCACCGTCGACCAGGTCCAGCTGGTCTGGGAGGCCGCCTACGCGACGGCCTTCCAGATCCAGACCTCCGCCAGCCCGTCCGGGCCGTGGGCCACGATCTACTCCACCACCACCGGTACGGGCGGAACGCAGACCCTCGCGGTCTCCGGCTCCGGCCGGTACGTGCGGATGTACGGCACCGCCCGCGCCACCGGATACGGCTACTCGCTGTGGGAGTTCCGGGTCTACGGCACCACCGGAACCACCCCGCCCCCCAGCGGCCGGCCCATCTCCGAGTTCAAGAAGGTCGACGCCTCCTCCTGGGAGGGCGGCAACGCACCCGCCGCCGCGCTCGACGGCCGCACCAACACCCGCTGGTCCAGCAGCTTCGCCGACCCGCAGTGGCTACGCGTCGACTTCGGCGCCACCGCCACCATCAACAGGGTCGTGCTCAACTGGGAGGCCGCCTACGCCACCGCGTACCGGCTGGAAACCTCGACCAACGGCACCACCTGGACCACGATCTACTCCACCACCACCGGCGCCGGCGGAGTCGAACAACTCACCGTCAGCGGCACCGGACGCTACCTGCGCTTCTACGGCACCGCCCGGGCCACCGGGTACGGCTACTCGCTGTGGGAATTCCAGGCGTACGGCACCCTCGACGAGACCGCCAGCACCCCGCCGATGCTCTCCGGCCCCACCAGGCCACCCGGCACGCTCAACCAGTTCGCGCTCAGCGCACCCGGCGACGGCGCCATGATCACCACCACCCGCCGGCCCACCCTCACCTGGGCCGCCGTCTCCGGCGCCACCCGCTACCAGGTCTGGATCAACATCAGCCGCACCGACTACGACTTCACCGCCTCGGGCAACCTCATCGACCTCTACACCAAGGTCGCCGAACCGACCGGCACGTCGTACACCCCCACCTGGGACCTACCGGACCGCTGGACCTACAAGTGGTACATCACCTCGGTCGGCGGCACCGCGCTCACCTCGAACATCCGGCGCTTCAGCGTCTACCTGCCCACCCTGGAAACCGTCGCCGACGGCATCAACATCGTCGCCGGCAGCCGGGACCTCAACCGCAACGGCACCATCGAGCCGTACGAGGACTGGCGGCAGCCGGTCGAAACCCGGGTGTCGGACCTGCTCGGCCGGATGACGACCGAGGAAAAGGCGTACCAGATGTTCTACAACGCCCAGCAGTTCCCGCGCTCGGGCTGGCACTTCGGCCCGGCACAGGCGCAGGACCTGCACACCCAGCTGCTCGCCTCGGCCGGCACCCGGCTGGGCATCCCGTTCGTCTCGGCCGGCGACACCATCCACGGCTACCAGACCACGTACCCGATGCAGAGCGCCCTGGCCGCCGCCAAGGACTACCGGCTGGACTACCAGCTCGGCGACATGCAACGGCGCGAACAGCTCGAAGTCGGCACCCGCGGCGTCCTCGGCCCGCTCGCCGAGGTCGGCACCAAGGTGATCTACCCGCGCATCCAGGAGGGCAACGGCGAGAACGCACAGGTCGCCGCCGCCCAGGTACGCGCCCTGGTGGCCGGCCTGCAGGGCGGTCCCGAGCTGAACCCGAACTCGGTGCTGGCCACCGTCAAACACTGGCCCGGCGAGGGCGCCGGCGGCGAGGCCCTGATCGTCTACGACGGCGTGACGATCAAATACCACATGATCCCGTTCCGCGCGGCCATGGAGGCCGGCGCGGTCAACATCATGCCCGGGTACGCGGGCAGCTCCTACCTGGACCCGGGCGGACCGGGCGCCGGCGACAGCGCGCCGATCCTGGCGTACCTGCGGCAGAACCTCGGCTACCAGGGCCTCATCACGACCGACTGGCTCCCCTCCGGCTCCTGGGTCGGTGCCGCGAACGCCGGATCCGACGTGATGGGCGGCGCCGACCCCGGCGCCGAGGGCTTCTCGATGGCCACCTTCACCGCGAACGTGCCCACCTCCCGCATCGACGACGCCGTCCGGCGCGTCCTGCGGCTGAAGTTCCAGCTCGGGATCTTCGAGGCCCCGTACGGCGACCCGGTCAACGGCCCGTACCGGTTCCACCAGCCGGCCTACACCGCGCTGGCCAACCAGGCGTCCCGGGAAGCCATGACGCTGCTGAAGAACGACGGCGGCGTGCTGCCGATCCGGCTCAACCCCGGCGACAACATCGTCGTCGCCGGCCCGCGCGCCGACGACACCACCGCATGCTGCGTCTGGACCAGCTTCTTCCACGCCGAGTACGGCTCGCAGACCATGCTCGCCGCGATCCGTAACCGTGCCA
This sequence comes from Plantactinospora sp. KBS50, assembly GCF_002285795.1. GTDB lineage: Bacteria > Actinomycetota > Actinomycetes > Mycobacteriales > Micromonosporaceae > KBS50. The sequence goes on along the minus strand of NZ_CP022961.1, from coordinate 3,747,774 downwards.
CCCAGGCCGGGGTGAACGTCTACTCCGGCGACGGACCGAATCCGAAACTGGCCATCGTGGCGGTGGGGGAGACCTCCTACACCCACGCGACCAACTGGCCCAAGGAACAGCCCTACCTGCCCGCCGACCAACTCGCGGTGATCCAGAACTTCCGCGCCCGCGGCATCCCCGTCGTGGTCGCCCTGGTGCTGCCCCGGCCGTACGTCATCACCGAATGGCGCGACCTGGCCAGCGCCATCGTGGTCACCTACCGTGGCGGCGAGGAGATGGGGCCGGCGCTGGCCAGCCTGCTGTTCGGCGACTACACGCCCAGCGGCAAACTACCCTGGCAACTGCCCCGCAGCCTGGACCAGGTGCTCCGCCCCGGCGGCACCGACATCCCGGCCGACGCGGTGGAATCCTGGGACCTGCCGTACGACCTGGGCGCGACCACTGCGGAACGCAACCAGATCCGCGCCAGCATCGACGCCGGTCAGCAACCGGCGACAAACTACGGCAACCCGCTCTACCCGTACGGGGCCGGCATGACCGGCTTCTGATCGGGCTGGCCAACCGGGTGCGCCGGTTCCGGTTCGGAACCGGCGCACCCCCACGCCTGCCGCCTACCTCCGACCCCTCCCGTCGATCAAGACGTGTACGCGTGGGGGAGCGCTCTCTCGCGCGACAAAGGGTTTTGATCAACGGGATCCGGCGGAATTTCGTCGACTAAACTCGGCCCGCCTGGCCCGGACTCGTCGAGGTGTCTGCCCGCCGCCGTGAACTAAGATGATCTAGGAACCCGTAGTTGACCGCGAAATGCCGCGACGTTCCCAAGCGGCAAAAAGGAACGGGCGTACGATATCGGGCGTGCCCTGTCTCGGGCGAAGATAGCCGATCGGCTATCTTCGCAGTTCAGGAACCGCTGCACCCGGACTTCGGCCCGGGTGAGGATCGCAACCCACTCCGCCCCGACCGGCCCAACCCGACGGATGAGGACGCTGCACCCGGACTTCGGCCCGGGTGAGGATCGCAACGATCGGCAGGCCGGTGACCGCCTCCAGCGCTCGCACGTAGCCGCGCCCGTTCCCCGGAGCGGGCGAGGACTGCAACTTAAGCTCCGTGGTGGCGTTGGCGCCGGCGGGTGAGTGGATCGTGGATGCTTGTTACCCGCCAGGGGGCCGTAAACATCCACGATCCACACGGACGGCGGGCCGAATGTCAGTCGCCGGCGGGCGAGGGTGCGTCGCGGGTCGCTTCGGCGTTCCGCTCACGCAGCCGGTCACGGAGTCTCTTCGGCGTGCACGCCCGGCGCGGGCCACCACCGGAGCGGGCAAGGATCGCAGCCGGAGACATCTCGCTTACAAGGCGAGTGCTCTGCCCACCGAGGCTGCGCGAAGGTCGCTGACGAACACCTGATCTTGATGGGGTCGACCGCGCGTGTGCGGCATGCGCGACATCGCGTCATCTTCCCGGCAATGCGGCAACCTGATCTAATGGAGGACCCTGCCCATCGTGGTTGTTCGATGCCGCGCGGGCACCTGTCCGAGGGTGGACCCGGTGACACGACCATCGCCCAAGCGGGTCACGATCAGTGACATCGCCCGCCGCGCCGGGGTCTCCGTGGGCGCGGTGTCGTTCGCCCTCAACGGCCGGAAGGGTGTCTCGGAGGAGACCCGGCAGCGGGTGCTGCGGCTGGCTGAGGAACTCGGCTGGGCGCCGACCAGCGCCGCGCGGTCCCTCGCCGAGGCCAAGACGGACACCTTCGGCCTCGTGCTGGCGCGCGATCCGCGTACCCTCGGCGTCGAGTCGTTCTACATGCAGTTCATCGCCGGGCTGGAGGCGGAGCTGACCCGTCGCTCGTACGGGCTGCTGCTCCAGGTGGCGGCGAGCCCGCGGGACGAGCTGGCGACCCTGAAGAAGTGGCGCAACGCCCGACGGGTCGACGGGGTGATCCTGGTCGACCTGGCGGTCGACGACCCGAGGGTGGAGCTGTCGGTCCAGCCGAACGCGCTGCCGGTGGTCGCGGTGGGCGACCCGGGCGTGGCCGGGGGGTTGACGAGCGTCTGGACGGACGATGCCGAGTCCACCCGCCAGGCGGTCCGGCACCTGGCCGGGCTGGGTCACCGCCGCATCGCCCGGGTGTCCGGCCTCGATTTTCTGGCGCACACCCGGATCCGGAACGACGCGTTCGTGGCGGAGATGACCGGCCTGGGGCTGGATCCGCTGCTGCTGCGCACCGATTACACGCCGGAGTCCGGTGCCCGGGCCACCCGGGCCGCGCTCACCGGGTCCGGCCGGCCGACCGCCCTGGTCTACGACAATGATGTGATGGCGGTGGCCGGGCTCGGTGTCGCCCTGGAACTGGGCTTCGGGGTGCCGGCCGACGTGTCGATCGTCGCCTGGGACGACTCGCCGTTCTGCGCGTACACGTATCCGACGCTCTCGGCGCTCAGCCACGACGTCGTGGCGTTCGGTTCGCACGTCGCGCGCCGGTTGTTCGACGTGCTGGCCGGCGCCGAACCGGGGGCGTTCCTGGACTCCACGCCCCGGCTCATCACCCGCGGATCGACCGGGCCGGCATAGCCGCGCGCGAGGGACGGGGCGCCGAGCCGCGCGTCCGCCGCGGAACGGTACGCCGCGGCGGCGCCCGTACGCCGGCGAGGTGCGCAACGCCGGCCGGCCGGTCAGCCGGACCCACGCGGAACTGGCCGGCATCGGGGACGGGCCGGGCGCCGGCCGGTACTCCTCGGCCAGCATCCGCCGGCACCGCTGGTACGTGGCCAGCGGCGCGCCGCGCCACAGGTCGAGCGCGGACCGGTACCGGTCGGCGGCCCGGTGCAGGTCCCCGGAGCGGGCCGCCGCCCGGCCGGTGCCGAGCAGGTCCGCGAAGCGGGACAGGCCCAGTTCCGCGGTGCCGGCGGTCAACCGGTAGCCGGGCGGCGCCGACCGCAGCCGCTCGGCGAGCACCTGGCGCAGCTGCCAGACGTACAGCTGGACGTTCCTGCGGGAGGTCCGCGGCGGGGCGTCCCCCAGAGCAGGGCGGCCAGCGCCCCCTGCCGCCGCGGCGGCCCGATCGGTACGGCCTGCCCGTCCACCCGGATCCGTACCGGGCCGAGCAGCCCGAACGTCGTCCCCGCGCCCACGCCATCGAAGGATGATGATTCGCGTATACCAAACATGGATCGGCGACTGCGAGGCTGTCCGGCACCGCGTCTGGAAGGAGAGCCTCCCGTGTCCAAACCCCACAGTGACGAGCGGCTGCCGGCCTGGGTGCCGGTGATCTGGGTCGCCGTGCTCCTGGCAGCGCTGCTGGTGCCGGCCGACCCGGCCCGCGCCGCGCAGCCCAACCCGTCCTCCACCAAGCACCTGCACAACATGCACTACAACAGCGTCGGCTCGTCGGCCGGCACCTACGACGAACAGTTCTGCATCGAGTCGCACGACACTTCCAAGGTCAGCAACAGCGCGGGCCGGGCGTTCGTCAACGAGACGCTGACCCAGATGGGCAGCGGCCGGGTCTGGGACGGCCTCGGCGACTGGCGGATCGACCTGTGGCCGACCGCCAGCAACTGCACCTCCTACTCCGCCTCCACCCGGGCCGGCATCGAGATCGAGGTGCACTACGGCTGGGACTGGAGTGGGATCTGCGGCGGGACGACCGGCTACTACAACTGCGTCGTGCACGACAACCCGGTGTGGGACGCCGCGCACAACCACTACGACAGCCAGTGGGCGTACGTCTATCTGGTGTTCAGTTCCGGCGGGCGGCTGGACACCACGGGGCGGGCGTTCATCAACCACGAGTTCGGGCACGTGTTCGGGCTGGCCGACGACAGCAACTGCTCCCCGCCGAGCCTGATGAGCAGCACGATCGTCGGCTACAACTGCTCGACCTGGACCAACTGGTATCCCAGCCCCGCCGACTTCCAGTGGGTCCTGGGCGTGCAGGGCTGAGTCGGGAGGATGACGATGAGTCGACGTTCCGCCCGGATCCGGGTGTTGACCATGCTGACGGCCGGCCTCGCCGCGGCGGCGGTGGCCGCGGTGGTGGTGTCGGCCGTCTCGGCCGGCGGCCGGGACCCGGATCGCGGCCGGGACCCGGGACACGGCCGGGGCGTCCGCGTCGACACCGCAAGCGGCCTGCTGGTCACCGGCCGCTCGGCGCTGCGGATGTGTGTCGAGAACGGCGGCGGCGCGCAGGCGGGTACCCGGACCGGCCTGCGCGCCGGCCTCGACCTGGTGCGGGCCGACCCGAACTGGGCCGGGGCGTACGGTCGGGTCCGCGTCGACCCGGCGGACGCGCTGGCCTTCGGCTGCCCGGCACCGCGGCTGCCGCAGCGGGCCGGCCGCGCCGCGGTGGCCGGCCCGGGACTGACCGCGACGCCCAGCCCGTACCGGGTCTGGGTGTACGTCCTGGACGGCGCGGACGCCGACCGGATCCTCGGTCCCGGGCAGCCGTCCGGGCTGGCCACCGCCGAACTGGTGCAGGAGGCGAACACCGCCTGGCCGGTGTCCACGGCGCTGCTGATCCGCCGGGATCGGCTCGGCGATCCGCGTTCGGTGGCCGAGGGTCTGCGGGCCGCGCTGGGACTGGTCGAGGCGGGTACCGCTCCGGCCGCCTGATCCGGGGTACGGCCCGGCGCACGCGTCGGGCCGTACCCCGTTTCCGCCGGTGGGACGCCTCGCCCGCGGCTATGCCCGGGGCTGTCGGGGGGTGTGCCGGACGACGGCCACCGGCGCGTGCGCGTGGTGCAGTACGGCGTGGCTCACCGAGCCGAGCAGCAGCCCGGCCAGCGCGCCCCGGCCGCGCGCCCCGACGACCACCAACTGCGCGGACTCCGACTCCCGCACCAGGGCGCCGGCCGCGGACCCGCGGACCAGCCGCCGCCGGACCGGCACCTGCGGGTACCGCTCGGCGAATCCGGCGAGGGACTCCGCGAGCACCCGCTCCTCCTGTGCGGCCAGCAGGTCCGGGTCGTACACCAGCGGCAGCATGTCGCCCGGTCCGGCCGGGGCCGGCTCCAGCCAGGCGTGCACGGCGACCAGCGGCACCCCGCGCCAGGCCGCCTCCTCGAACGCGTACCCGGCGGCCTGGGCCGAGCCCGCCGAGCCGTCCACGCCCACCACCACCGGGCCGTCGGCGCGGGGTTCACCCCGCACGACCAGGACCGGGCACCGGGCCTGCGCGGACACCTGCACGGTGACCGAGCCGAGCACCAGGCCGGCGAAGCCGCCCAGCCCCCGGTTGCCCAGCACCAGCAGCGCGGCGTCCCGGCTCTCGCCGAGCAGCACCGGCACCGGGGCGCCGTCGACGACCGCGCCGGTGACGTCCAGCTCGGGGGCGACCTTGCCGGCCTCGGCCACGGCCTCGGTGACGTACCGTTCGGCCTGGCGGCGCAGCCCGCCGTCGGCCACGCCGCCGGAGATCGGGCCGGTGGGGACGTTGATGATCGGCCAGATGAAGGCGTGCACGACCCGCAGCGGCCGGTGCCGGCCCGCCGCGGTGCGGGCGGCGGCCCGGACGGCGTCCAGTGCGATGGTGGACCCGTCGATACCGACGACGACGGGGCCGGTCAGCTTGGTGGTCATGACGGTGTCCCTTCTCTGATCCGTTCCCCGCCCGGCCGTTGCTCGCCGGGCCGTGTGCCGGCGCCGGGCCGTGTGCCGGCCCGGGCGGTGTGTCGGGCCCGGGCGGTGTGTCGGGCCCGGGCGGTGTGTCGGGCCCGGGCGGTGTGTCGGGCCCGGGCGGTGTGTCGGTGCCGGCCGGCCGGCGGTCCCGATCGTGGCCCGCCGGCATCCGGTCGGGTTCGGCCAGCCGGTCCCGCTCCGCGTGCCGGTCCCGCTCCGCGGGCCGGTCGTGGTCGCGGTCCCGGCCCGCGTCCCGGCCCGCGCGCCGGTGGCGGCGGGTGGCCCACAGCAGCAGACCGGGTACGGCGGCCAGCGCGGCGCAGGCCGCCAACCGCGACCCGCCCAGCGGCGCGGTGCCGAGCAGGTCCCGCAGCGGCGCCACCAGCACCCCGGCGACCTGGAGCAGCGCCGAGACCGCGACGGCGGCCGGCAGCGCGCGGTTGCCACCGCGGCGGCCGGGCGGACGGGGTGCCCGTACCGCCAGCGCCACCCCGAGCTGCGCGAGACCGAGCGTCACGAAGACCATCGACTGCGCGGCACCGCCCCAGCGCGCCGCCAGCACTCCGGCGCCGAGCGCCACGGCCGCGATCAGACCGCCGGTGACCAGGATGTCGCGGCCGAGTCCGCGTCCGAGGACCGACTCGCGGGGGGAGCGCGGCGCCCGCCGCAGGGTGCCGGGCTCGGCGGGTTCGGCCCCCAGCGCCACCCCCGGTACGCCGTGGGTGAGCAGGTTGATCCAGAGGATCTGCGCCGGCAGCAGCGGCACGGCCAGGCCGGCCAGCGGGCCGAGCAGCATCACCAGGATCTCCGCGAGCCCGCCGGCCAGGGCGTACCGCAGGAAGCGGCGGATGTTGTCGTAGATGCGCCGGCCCTCGCCGATCGCCGTGACCACGGTGCCCAACTCGTCGTCGACCAGTACCAGGTCGGCGGCCTGCCGGGCGACCTCGGTGCCGCCGCCCATCGCCACCCCGATGTCGGCCCGGCGCAGCGCCGGCGCGTCGTTGACCCCGTCGCCGGTCATCGCCACCACGTGCCCGTGCGCCTGCAGGGCGGCGATGACGTCGAGCTTCTGCTCCGGCCGGGTCCGCGCGTACACCCGGGTCCGCGGGTCCGCCCCGGCCGGGTCCCCGAGGTCGCCGCGGCCCACCGGGTCGCCCTCGCGCCAGAGCCCGAGCTGGCCGGCGATGGCCGCGGCCGTGGCCGGGTGGTCGCCGGTGATCAGCACCAGCCGCACGCCGGCCGCGTCGAACCCGTCGGCCACCGCCGGCGCCCCGGCGCGCAGCGGGTCGCCGACCGCCACCAGCCCGAGCGGGTGCAGCCCGGTCGGGCTGGCCGGGTCGGCCGGTGCGGCGTCGCCGACGGCGGCGGCGACCGCGAGCACCCGCAGCCCCTCGCCGGCCAGCCGGCGCGCCTCGGTGCCCAGCGTGGCGACCTGCGCCGCGGTGGCGTCCAGCAGCGGCGGCGTGAGCACGCTCTCGGGTGCCCCCTTGCAGGCCACCAGGTACCGGCCGTCGGCGCGCCGGTGCACGGTGGTCATCCGGCGCAGTTCCTGGTCGAACGGGTGCTCGGCCACCCGGGGCCAGGACTCCCGGGTGCCGGCCGGGTCCAGCCCGCACCGCCCGGCGAACGCGACAAGCGCGGCCTCCAGCGGGTCACCCACCGCGCTCCACTCCGGACGCTCGCCGGTCGGCGGTGTGAGGGTCGCGTCGTTGCACAGCAGCCCGGCCCGCGCCAGCCGGCGCAACGGTTCCGGTACGTCCACCGGCCGTCCCCGCCGGTGCACGGTGCCGTCCGGGGCGTAGCCGCGGCCGGTGATCCCGTACCGCGACCCGTCCGCGGTGGTCGCCTGCCGCACCGCCATCCGGCCCTCGGTGAGGGTGCCGGTCTTGTCCGAGGCCAGCACGGTTACCGAGCCGAGCGTCTCCACCGCGTGCAGCCGGCGCGGGATGGCGCGGGCGGCGGCCATCCGGCGGGCACCGAGGGCCAGGGCGAGGGTGACCACCGCCGGCAGCGACTCCGGCACCGCCGCGACCACCAGGCTCACCGCGGTGATCGCCATCTGCACCACGGGCCGCCCGCCGGCCACCCCGATGACGAAGACCAGGCCGGACAGGGCCACCGTGACGCCGCCGAGGATCCGACCGAGGGCGGCCAGCCGCCGTTGCAGCGGGGTGGCCACCGGCCGGGTACCGGCCACCAGGGCGCTGATCCGGCCCAGCGCGCTGGCCGCGCCGGTGCGGCGTACCGTGCCGGTGGCCCGACCGGTGGTGACCACCGTGCCCGCGCTGACCTCGGCGCCGGCGCCGCGGGCGACCGGCAGCGACTCGCCGGTCAGCGCCGACTCGTCCACCCGCAGCCGGACCGCGTCGGTCAGCACCAGGTCGGCCGGGACCACGTCGCCGGCCTCCACCCGGACCACGTCGCCGCGGACCAGTTCGGCGGCCGGCAGCACCAGGTCGCGGCCGTCCCGGACCACCCGGGCGGTCGGCGCCGCGAGCCGGTCCAGCGCGGCGATGGCCCGGTCCGCGCGGACCTCCTGCACCACCCCGATGGTCGTGTTGACCAGCACGACCAGCAGGATCACCGCGGTGTCCGGGTGGTCGCGCAGCAGGGTGGTGACCACGGCGGCGGCCAGCAGCAGCGCGACCAGGGGATCGGTGAACTGGTGCAGGATCCGGGCGGCCAGGTGGGTGCGCGGCGGCGCCGCGGCGACGTTCGGGCCGTCGGCCCGCAGCCGGGTGGCGGCCTCGGCGCTGGTCAGCCCGGCGATGCCCGATCCGGTCGGTACCCGTGCGGTCATCACGCCCGCCCCCTCGCCGTACGCCTCGACCCCAGGGTCGCCCGGCGTCGGCGGCGCCACCAGGGCGGACCGGCACCGGCCGGCGGGACGTACGGCCCGGCCCGTCGCGGGCGGGGGCCGGGGTCCCGGACGCCCGGGACCATCGGCCCTGCGATCCGGTACGCGGCGGAAGCATCCTGAATTCAGACGCCCACCGGCGAAGAGCAGAACCACCGGGCGGCAGGGAGTGGGAACGGCGACATCGGATCGCGAGACCCCCCATCGTGAAGATGGCAGCCCCCGCCCGTACCCGCCCACCGGTGGGCGTCAAAGCGTGCCGCCCGCGACCGGGCCGGGGCGGTCAGGTCTCCGGGACGAACGAGTCGAGGTCGGCGCGGGCGTACAGCTGCGCCGCGTTGTTCAGCGCCCGGACGAACTGGCCGGCCAGCTCCAGCGTGTCGCCGACCTGCAACAGGAGCCGGTCCTGGTTGTTGATGAGCGTCTCGCGCTCCCGCGCCATGTAGGTGAACTCGCCCTTCGACGCGGCCACCTTGGACTTCAGCGCGTCGTACGCGAAAAGCTGGATGTCGATGTTGCTGAGCACCACCTGCTCGGCCTGCCGGATGGCGCCGGGCGAGACGGTGTACGCCTGGTGCACCGGCGGCGTGGTGACCGTGGGGGCGTCGCCGGTGTCCGGTGGCCGCGGCACCGCGCCGGTGACGTCCGGCACCACCCCGTGCCAGGAGTCGGCGAGCGTCGGCGGGTTGACATCCGGCGGCGGGGGCTGGTTGTTGTCGGTGGCCGAATGGCTGTGCCCGGGCAGGTGGTCGGGGTCGGTCAGCACGTCCTCCCCGTAGCGGTCGACCAGGGTCTGGCTGGGCTTACGGCCCCAGTCCCAGTGCCAGCCGCCGCCGTGCTGCGGGGTCCACGCGCCGTAGTTGCGGTTGCCCAGCGGATCCCGCCGGATGTCGGTGAGCGCCTGGTAGCCCCACTGGCTGACCAACTCGGGCTCCGGCGTCGCGCCGCGGTGCCAGGTCCAGGTGCCGCCGTCGTCCTGCTCCCACGCCCCGCCGTTGGGTGGGACGGCGCTCGTCTGCTCGCTCCCCTTGCTCTGCTCCGGGGGCTGCTGCTGCCGGTTCCGGGTAGCTGGCACGGTCCACTCCTGCCCGCCGGTGAATACACCAGAGTGTTCACCGGCCTGCCACGTGTCGGCAATACTCCCGTTTCACCGGACCGGCCGCGGTCCCCGCGGGGTACCGCCGCCGGACCGTCCCCCGGACGTCCGTGCGGAAGGGCTTGTGCCGACCGCACCGCGCGTGGCTAGCGTCGGGCTGTCGCGTTCCCGCTTTCCCGCTCTCCCGCTTTCCCGCCCGGACGGAGGTGCCCGTGCCGGTTCCGGCCAACTACAACGACCACACCATGCTGATCAAGGTGGATCCCACGACCGTCTGGGGGTACGCCGACACGGACATGCCCGCCCAGGCGAAGGTGATAGGCGACGCGCTGGGCCGCATCCACGACACCTGGGAGGGACTCGCGCTGGGCTGGGCCGGCACCACCGCGCAGGAGGCGCAGGACTTCAGCTCGCGGTGGAACGCCGCGCTGACCGGCCTGTTCGGCTCCCGGGAACACCCGGAGAACGGCGCGCTGCCCAGGATCGCCAAGGCCGTCGGGATGGCGGCGCTGAACTACGCGGAAACCGAGGACACCGTCCTGCAGATGTTCGCCGACTTCAGCGCCGGGTTGCAGGGCACCGGGTCGTCGCAGCCGCCGGTTCGGGACCACAACGAGGGGCCGATCACCGAGAACACGCCGTCCTGGACCAACCCGTAATCCCGGGCCGTACCGGGAGCCGTCCGCGATGCCCACCGTCAACCCCAACCACCACGCCACGCCGGAATTCCCCGACCCGGCGCTCCTGGACGCGCTCGCGGACGCCTGGTTGCAGATGGCCGAGGACCTGCGGGCGCTCTCCGGCGTGGTCGGCACCTCGCTCAACTACGTGCGGTGGACCGGCGACGCCCGCAACGCCGCGCTGCGGACCGCCGCCGACGTCGCCAACGAGATCTCCACGACCGCCGCCGGTGCGCAGGAGATGGGCGAGAAACTCCAGAGCTACGCGGCGCACGTGCGCTCCGCCATCGCCCAGCACGAGGCGGCCTTCATCGCCGAGATGATCGGTCTCGGCCTCACCGTCATCACGTTCGGACTCATCGGCCCGATCAGCGCGTTCACCACCTCGATCGTGACCGCGATCCGGGAGTTCGGCGTCATCGTGAACACCCTCGCCTTCTCGATGCCGGAGCTGGCGTCGTTCGCGAACCTGGTCAACTTCGGTGTCAACATCGCCCGGGTCACCGTACCGATGACGGTCTCGACCGTGGTGACGACGGTCGACACGATCACACCCAACCTGATCGCCGACCGCATCGTGGGGCTGCCGCCGCGGGTGGACCCGAGCGGGCTCGTGGTCGCCGGCGTGCTGGGACTCTTCGGCGGCCTGGGCATGGCGGAAACCCCGCTGCCCAACCGTCTGCGCAGCGACCCGCTCGGCTGGAACCACGCGGTCGACGACATCGCCGCCCTGCGTACCAACCACGGGCTGACCAGCGGCGTCGTCGACCCCATCGTACTGAACACCGGCGTGCGGAACGTCATCGACGTGGTGCCGCCGCCCAACCGGCTGCGCGGCGCGTCGTCCAGTTCGGACGTCGAGCCTCCGGTGCTGGCCCGGCCGGACACGCCGATGCCCACGACGAACCCGCGGACCGTGTCCACCCGGCCCGACGACGTGGCCGGCGTGCCGCCGCCGACGGCGCCGCGGACCGTCTCCGCCCGGCCCGACGACGCGGCCGGCGCACCGCCGCCGACGGCGCCGCGGACCACGGCGGAAACCGCCGCACCGCCGGGCACCCACACCGGCCGGGGTCAGCCGGTGACCGACCCGGCGGTGGTGGCCGAGACCCGGGGCTGGGCGGTGTCGGCGGCCGCCGCCCGCGACCAGCCGCCACCGCCGGGTTCGGCGACCCGTCCGGCCACGCTGGCCGATCTGCCGCCCGGCCTGGACGGTACGCCGAACCGCGGCTTCCAGGTGGGAGAGCCGCGCACGACGCTGCCGCTGCCCCGCCCCGGTGCGCCCCGCGACCTGACCGCGCTGGCGGAGACCTGGCGCGGGCGCGGCGTGCCGGAGGACGTGATCCTCGAACAACTCGGCCGGTTGCGCGCGGCCCAGCCCCCGTCCGCCCAACCTCCGTCCGCCCAGCCCTCGTCCGCCCAACCTCCGTCCGCCCAACCCTCGGCCGCGCAGCCGCCGGCGACCGGCGGCACGTTCCGGCCCGGTGGCGCCCCGGTCTCCGCCGAGGAGGTGGCGCTCGCCCGGGAGGCCGCCGCCCGGACGCTGCGCGCCGTGCAGGAGCCGCCGCCGGGTTCGGCCGCCCGCCCCGCCACCGTGAGCGACCTGCCGCCCGGCGGCGCCGTGTCGGAGCGGTCGTTCCAGGTGAGCGCGGGGCGTAACCCGATCCGCGGGCTGCCGTCGAACGTGCCGCGCCCGGCGGCGGACATCCTGGCCTCCGAGCCGGTCCGGCTGGCCCGGCTCGCACACTTCGAGCCGCCGACCGATCCGCCGACCCCGGCCGGCGTACGGCCCGAGCCGCCCGCAGCGTCGGCCCCGGTCGGGGTGCGGCCCGAGCCGCCCGGAGCGTCGGCCCCGGTCGGGGTGCGGCCCGAGCCGCCCGGAGCGTCGGCCCCGGTCGGGGTGCGGCCCGAGCCGCCCGGAGCGTCGGCCCCGGTCGGGGTGCGGCCCGAGCCGCCCGGAGCGTCGGCCCCGGCCGGCGTACGGCCCGAGCCGCCCGCCGCGCCTGCCACCCCTCGCCCGGTTCGGCCGGAACCGGGCGGGGGCACGACGCCGTTCCCCGGGCGGGGCCAGCGGTTGGACGGCGGTCCGGTCACCGGCGGCGAGGGCCGTTCCACCACTCCGGCCGGGGAGCTGATCCCGCGTCCGGAGCGGCCACCCGGTGCGCGGCCGGCGGATGGATCGTCCGGTGGACGACCGGCGCCGGAACCACCCGGTGCCCGTCCGGCGCCGGAGCCTCCCGGTGGACACCCGCCCGCCGCCCGGCCGCCCGGTGGGGACCGGCCGGATCCGCCGGCCGCCGGCGGTTCCGGCCCGGCGCGGCCGGTGGGCGGCTCCCGCGGTGGCCTCGGGGTGCGTGGCGGCGGCGGCGCGACCGGGACCGAACTGGTGCCCCGGCCGCCGCGGGAGCCTGCCACCGCCGTCACCCGGCCCGGCCCGGACGGCGTCGAGCCGCCCCCCGCGGAGCGCCCGCCGGCCACCGCCACCGCCACGACGGCGACGGAGACCGCCGCGCCGGCCACCACGGCCGGCACCGCCACGACGGCGCGGCCCGTGACCCGCACGGCGACCACCGGCACCCCGACCGACACCGGCATCGGGCGCACGGCGGCGCGGCCGGCGCCGGCCGAAACCCCCACCCACGCCGGCACCGGGGGCACGACGGGGAGGCCGGCCCCGGCCGGAACCACCCCGCCGCCCGCCGGTCCGCATCGGACCGGGCCGGAGCGGATCGGGCCGCATCGGATTGGGCCGGAGCGGATCGGGCCGGAGCGGCCGGGTGCCGGGCCCACCGAGGTCAGGGCCGGGGGAGAGGCGCCGCCCGTACAGCGCGAGTTCGAGGCGGCGGACACCGCGTACCGGCAGCGGCTGGCCGACGCGGGACTCCCGGTACGGGCGCTGACGGTGGAGCAGTTCATCCACGAGGTGCGGACCGGCGTACCCACGCCGGTACGACCGGCGGCGGCCGGCGGCGAGCCGCAGGGTCCGGTCCGCGGCCCGGCAGGGCAGGCGGCCGTGGACCGGGCGGCGCTGGCCCCGCCACCGGCCCGGCCGGACCCGCCGGAGGTCGGCCAGCGGCGGCTCACGGTCGACGAGCGGGCGCAGGTCGGCCTGGCCCGGTGGGACGCCGCCCGCGGGCCGGGAAGCGGTGCTGCCGGGCCGACCCCCGCCCAGGTCCGGGAAACCGTCGAGCGCAACGTCGCGAACTGGCGTGCCCAGGCCGAGGCGGCCCGCGCCGCCGAGGCGGCGGAACTCCAGCGGATCTCGGCCGGCCTCGATCCCCACCTGCGGGCCACGCTCCGGGACGGCGCCATCGTGCTGCACCACGGTCCGGCGCCGGCCGAGTCGGTGCGCGGCGGATCGGCGCCGGCCGACTCGGTGCGCGGGGGATCGGCGCCGGCCGACCAGGTGCGCGGCGGATCCAACCGCCGTACGCACGTCGTCGTGCACCGGTCCGTCGAGGACGTCGCCGCCGTCGGCCGGTTCCTGCGCGGGCTGCCCGCCGACTACCGGGCGCGGCCGGTCACCGTGGCGCTGGACCCGGCCGACGGCCCGCTGCCGGCGGCCACCCTCCAGGATCTCGCCGACCGGCTGCTCGACGGCGTCGCGCCCCGGGCCGCCCTGGTCGTGCCGGCCCGCACGATCGCCGACCCGACCGGGCACGATCCGCGGATCGAGGCGGTCGACGCGGCGAACCAGCCGACGTTCCCCGAGTTCGCGGAGCGCTTCTACGTCCACCCGGCGACCGGCCCGGCGCCCACCCGTACCCCGTTCGGGCTGGCGCCCGGCGGCGTACCCGGCAGCTACCAGCTGCGCGACGGCTGGGAGATCCGGCAGACGCCCGGCGGCCTGCACGTACGGCCCGGGACCGCGCCGCCCGACCCGCCGGTGCGGCCGCCCGGCCGCGGACCGGTCGTCCAGGTCGGCCTCCCGGGCGTCGAGGTGCCGTACGCGGTCCGGCTGCAACTGCACCGCATCCTCGCGGGACAGCCGGACTGGCACCGACCCCGGCTGGTGGAGCACGGCACGGATCCGACGGTGGCGCCGCTGGCCGCGGGGCTGGCCCCGGGCCACCAGATCGCCCGGGTGCCCGGCGGCGTCGTGCTGTTCCGTGGCCCGGCACCGGCGCCCGAGGCGCTCGGCGCGGGGTTGCGCCCGGTGCCCGGCGCCGGCCTGGCGGTGGTGGTCGACCGGTCGGTCCGCGATCCGCGCGTCATCCAGCGGTTCCTGCGCGGACTGCCCCGGCTGGGCGGCGCGGTGGCCGTCTCGATGGACCCCACCGGACCGGATCTGCGGCCCGGCCGCGCCCAACGGCTCGCAAGCTGGCTCGGCCGGGGCTCCCGCAACCCGGTCGACCTGCTGCTGCCGCGCCGCGCCTTCGCCGCCGTACCCCGGCTCGGCGGCCGGGTGGTCGGGCTGGCCGACGACGGTCGGGAGACCCTGCCGGCGCTGGCCCCGCGGGTGCTGCTGCGCGCGGCCGAGGCGCCGGTACCGGCCGGACTGCACCCGGTGCCCCGCCGGCCCGGGTTGTTCGCCGTCGCCGCCGTGCCGGGCTGGTACCTGCGCGAGACCTCCCGGGGAGCGTGGCTGCACCCGGCGGCCGAGCCCGCGCCGCCCGCGCCTCCGGCCGACCCGGCCGAGCCGTACGTCCTGCTCGGCGGCGCCGGGGTGACGGCCACCCCACAGGTACGCGATGCCCTGTACGAGGCCCTGGCCGCCCTCGCGCCCGCGGGGGTGCGGGTGTTCGCCGAACTCGAACCGGCCCGGGCGGCGCAGCAGGGCGGCGAGGTGCGGGTGTGGACCGTGCCCGGAGGCCGGGTGCTGTACCGGGGTGAGGCACCGGATCCCGCCGTCGTCGCCGAACTGTCCGGGTTGGCCCGCCCGGACCGGCTCACCGTCGCCGTGGACCGCTCGGTCACCCGTTCGGCACAGGTGCGCGGCGAGTTGGCGGCGATCCGCGCGGTGGACCGCCGGCCGATCACGGTCCGGCTCGCCCCGGGCGCACCGCCCCGGCCGGTGGATCGGCTGGCCCGGCTGGCCGACCGGCTGCTGAGGGGCATCGCCGACGCGGCGCTGCGGGTTCCGGTGCGGGCGCTGGCCGGGCCGGTCGAACCCGGATCCGGCGCGGTCCCGGTCGACCGGTCCGGCCGGCCGACGCTGCCGGCGCTGGCCGAGGCGTACGACCTGCGGCCCGGTCCGGCGGGGACGCCCGCGGACCGGATCGACCTCGGGCACGGTTGGTGGCTGGAGACGGTGGACGGGCGCACCGTCTGGGCGCATCCCGGGCACGACCGCGACACCCTCGCCGACCTTTCGGCGACCCTGCCCGCGCCGACCCCGTCCGCGTTGGCCCCGTCCGCGTTGGCCCCGCCCGCGCCGACCCCGCCCGCGCCGACCCCGTCCGCGTTGGCCCCGCCCGCGCCGACCCTGTCCGGATCGGGGCGACCGGCGGCCGGCGCGGCCGGCGCCGTCCGGGTCGCCATCGACGGCCGCGTCGAGGTTCCCGCGCCGGTACGCGCCCGGCTCGCCGACCTGGCGGCCGGGACGGACACCGTCGTGCTGCCCGGCACCGCCACCGGCCCGCGCACCGACCAACCGCCGCCGGGGATCCTGCCGGTCCCGGGCGTGGCCGGGCTGTACGCGTTGCCCGGATCGCCGGACGAGGCGACACGTGCCGTCCAGCGCGCCTTCGCCGCCGGTGCCGACCTGCCCGGACAGGTCGCCGGCGCGGCCACCATGCTGGTGGTGGACGGCCCGGTCGACGCCGCCGCGGGGACCGTGCGCACCCCGTACGGCCCGTTGAGTGCCAGCGGGCTCGCCCAGGTGCTGCTCATGCTGCCGGGCGGCGTACCGGATTTCGTGGTGTTCACCGCGCCGGCCGCCCGGGTCGCGGTCGGGGACCGGCCCGCCCTGCACGCGGCGGTGGCCGAACTGGTCCCGGGCAGCGTGTTCGCGCCGAACGCGCAGGTCGGTATCGGGCCGGGATGGCGGCTGGTCGCCGGCGACGGCGAGCCGTCACCCGGTACGGCCGAGCCGCCGACAGGGGAGCCGTCGACCGGGGAGCCGGCGGCGGAGTCCGGGAGCTGGCGGATGCTGGGCGGACGCGGCCGGACGGCCCGGTCCATCGGTGCGGTGCTCGACCTGCCGACTCCGCCCGCGGTCCCCGATCCGGCGCCCACCGGGTCACGCGGCGACCGACCGGCACCCGGCCGATCGGCGGCCAGCCCGCCGGCCAGCGGGTCGAGTGCCAGCGGGTCGAGCGGCAGTGACCTGTTCGACCGGGCGCCCGGCGGTTCGGGCTCGACCGACACCGCACCGACCACCGTGGACCCGCAGAACCAGCCCGAGTTGCCGGACCGACCCGAGCCGCTGGACCGACCCGAGCCGCTGGACCGACCCGAGCCGCTGGACCGACCCGAGCCGCTGGACCGGCCGGATCCGGTCCGGGACGGCCGGCCCGCCCCGGCCGCCTGGACCGGCTGGCTCGCGCCGCCGCACGAGCAGCGGCTCGACCCGGCCGTCGGCAAGACCCTCGCCGAACTGGGCCTGCACGCGCTCGCCCCCGAGCCGGACATGGGGTTTTTCCAGGTGGTCGCGGCGCAGGCGGCGGTGTACGCCGGCGGCGACGCCGTCGACCTCGCGGCCGTCGCGCCGGCCAAGGTCTGGACCGATCTGGTCGGCCAGGTGCTGCGGGCCGACCGGAGCGAACGGGCGCCGGACTGGCCGCTGCTGCGACTGGCCGCCCCGGACCCGGCGGCGGTGGCGGCGGTCGACGCCTGGATCGCCGGCGGCCTGCCGCTGGACGCGATCCCGCTCCCGCTGACCAGTGGTCTTCCCGAGGGTGCCGAAAAGGTCGAGGCGGTGTTGACCGCCGTCGCGGTCACGCTGGGCGTCGACATCCAACTCGTCCGGCGGGACGGCCGGGTCAGCCGGTTCGCGCCGCGACCGCCCGATGTGCCGCCCGACGCCCCGGCCGGTGCCGCTCCCGGCGTGCCCGCGCGACCGCTGGTGACGCTGGCGACCGGCCCGGACGGCGTGCTCGGCACCGTTCCGGCCCGCGCCGTTCCGGCGCTGCTCGCCGCCGGCGGTCCGGCCCGGGTGGTGCGCCCGGTCGGCGGCCCGGCACCTGCCGGCCTGCCCGCCGACGAGGACGCGCTGCGGGACGCCGCCGCGTTCCTGACCGGCGTCTCCGGCCTGACCGACCTGCGGCTGCCACCGATCGACGAACTGGCCACCGGACTGCACCGGGCGGTCCGGCACGGCGTCGCGGAACTGCGCCCCGGACCCGGCCTCGGCGCGACGATCAACCGGGTGCGGGCGGCCGTCGCGGCGGCGGCGAAGCCGGTACCGCTGACGGCCGCCACCCCGGCATGGATAGAACCGGAGTGGGCGCCACCGCCGACCGGGGCGGCGGACCCGTACCCGCTCAGTCCCTTCCAGCGCGACCGGCTCGGCGGGGCGGGGCGGGCCGCCGTGGCCGTGCCGGCCGGCCCCGACGCGTTCTTCGCGGGCCTGCACGGCGCCGGCCGGTACGAGCAGCCCCGGCTGCTCGGGCTCACCAACTGGACCCCGGCGGACCTGCGCGCCATGTTCGCGGCCCTGCTCCAGGCCGACCTCGCCGCCGCCGGGGACACCTGGCCGCTGCTGAACTTCGCCACCCCGAGCAGCTCGCCGCGCACCGCGGCGCGATCCTGCCGGTGCTGGCCGGGCTGGCCACGGCCGGCGCCCCGGCCCCCGCCCTGACTCCCGAACTGGTGGCCCGGTCGGTCGCGGAGATCTTCGGGCTGCGGGTGGTGCTGATCGAACCCGATGCCGCCATCGAGGTGCTGCCGGCCGACGCGCCGGAGCCGACGAACCTGCCGGCGGTGCACCTCGTGGTCGACCACCGCGGCCACGTGCTGCCGACCGTGCTGTCCGAGACCGCGGCCGGGCGGGTGCTGACGCCGGCCGGGGACGACCTGCCGGACGACCTGCGGGACAGCGACCCGGACCCGGCCGGCGCCGAACCTCGTCCCGACGCCGTGCGAATCGGGTCGGGCGGCGGCGCGGGGGACGACGAGACCGCCACCGAGCCGGCGGCGCCCCCGCCACCCCCGGACGTCACAACGCCGCCGACCGGGAACCCGGCCACGCACCCGGCCGCCGGGTCGCCGGCCGGCGCGACCCCACCCGGCGGTACGCCGCCCGTCGCCTCACCGCCGCCCCCGGCCGCCGTCGATCCGATGCTGGTCGGCATCGGGCTGCCGAAGTCCGGGCTGCCCCAGATGCCGCAACTGGTCGAGGCGGTACGCGGCTTCGCTCAGCGGCACAACGTGGCGCTGGACGCCGCCGCCGCGGCGGCGTTGCCGGCCCGGCTGCTGGCCAACTACCGGGCGGTCACGGCCGACGGGCTCATCGTGCCGGTCGGTGATCTCGATCTGCTGATCAGGCTTGAGGCGTCCGACCTTCGCGAGGTCCCCTCGGCCGTCACCCCGGACGGCCCGTCCGGCGAGGTGATCTCCAACGAGGTGATCCAGGGCACCTTCCGGACCGGCGGGCACAGCGAGAGCACCGCACAGCAGGCCGGCGCGCTGCGGCTCAACGCGGCGTTCACCGCGTCGCTCGGCGTCGGACCCGGACTCCTGAACGTTGCCCGGCTCGGTCTCTCGGCCGGCGGAACGGCCAACTCGGTCACCCGGACCAGCAGCGCCGGCCTGGACGCCGAGACCGGCCACGTCGAGGACACCCGGGGACAGTCCACGCTGTACTCGCTGCAACCCCGATGGAGCTACGGCTGGATCGACCGGTCGACACCGGTTGGAACGACCGACCCGGAGCGGCTGCCGCAGACGGCCGACGAGCGGCTGTACCTGTGGATCCCGGACCACTACGTGCAGCCGGCGCCCACCGATGTCGTCCGGGCCTCCGACGCTCCCGGCCGGCGGCACCTCCCTGAGACGTTCTTCGCGTCCGGAGTGACCAGGCTGCCCGAGCTGTACCGGCAGATCCTGGCCGAACTGGCCAGGACGATGCCGCCGGCGGAGGTCGCCGAGATCCGGCACGAACTGGCGGTCAAGGTGTGGAACCTGGACACCCACCTGGACACCGCGGTCAACGACGCGAGCGGGTACCGGTTCAACCTGAGCAACCGTGGCCGCGCGGTCGCCACCGTGACCATCTCCGCCGAACTGACCGCGGTCCCCACCCGGTTCGGCACGACCAGCCGGATCGCCCACCTGGAGAAGGTCCGCACCCAGATCTCCGGGTACGGCACCGGCGTCGGGCTCACCAACGAGAGCGCCGTGCGGGGCAGCCTGGAGTTCGGCCTGCTGCCGGTGCCCGCGGTCAGCCTCGGCGCCCGGATCTACGCGGCCTGGTCCGCGACGAACTCCGAGGGGGCGTCGGCCAACCGGATCGGCCTGTGGGTGCTGGTGTCCCGGTACACCGGACACACCGTGGGCTACCGCACCGACCTGAGCCTGACGGCACGGGTGGCCACCCGTGCCGCGCCGGAGTCCGTACCCGAGCCGACCCCGGGGGTCAACGCGCGGGCACTGCTGCGCGTGCCCGAGCCGGCGGCCTTCGAACACGGTTTCCCGGTCGACCGCGAGGCACTGCTCGGCCCGCCGGCCACCGGCGACACCGTCCCGTTCCAGTCCGACGCGGTCCGGCGCGACGGCCCGGCCTATCCGGTCTGGGACGTCGGGCTGCCCCACCACGTACGGCTCGGCCACGGCATCGGGCAGGGCCTGGCCCGGGTGGACCGCGACCTGATAGCCCGGCTGCGGAACGCGGTCGAGCGGAGTCTGCGCCAGCACGACTTCCTGCCGCGCGACCCCGACCGCCCGTTCCTGGCCAACCGGCCGCCGCGGCCGGGTCGGGGCCGGCGGCTGGGGCGGCGGGCCGGCCGTACGCAGAAGCTGCGCAATGCCGAACTGCTCGACCGGATGATCTCCGGCGACGGCCTGGACAGCCACTACGACCAGCTTCACCAGGACGGCGTGTCGTTCGTGCTGCGCCGGCCGCACGAGGGGGCCAGGACCGCCCGCATCACGATCCGGGCGGTCCCGGTGGTGGACCTGGCCGACGACCTGCGGGACCCGGAGACCAACAACTCGATCTACTTTGTCCGGCGGACCGGCGAGTACCACACGGTGAACCTCGGGATGGGTCTGGACATCGCCGGCCAGAGCGCCGGTGGCGGGCAGCGGATCTCGGTCGGCGCCGGAGTCGCGGCGCACGCCGCCGGGCTGCAGAACCTGGCCGCCGGCCTCGGGTACGTCCGCGCGATGGGCGCCACCGACGCGGTGGCCACCGTGATCAACCGCCCGGAACTGCTGGAGTACCCGGGCGACGTCGACGAGTACCGGATACCAAGCAGATACACGGTCACGATCGAGTACGGCGATGCCGGCTCGGCGGCGCCGACCGAGATCCGGGAAACCGGCGCCGCGACCGTCCACCTGATCCCGTACTTCAACTCCGCACCGCAACCGGCGACGGATCCGTCCCCGGCGCCGGAGCCCCAGCTGCCGGCGGCGCCGGAGCTTGCGCCGGCGACGGATCCGCGGGTGCTGGACCGGGCGGTCGTCCACTACCTCGACGCCACCGGGTTGCAGGCCGCGGCCCGGCAGGTGCTGCCGGAGTTCACCGGCGCCGACCGCAGCTCCGACCAGCAGATCGTCAACTTCACCAGCCGTACGTCGGTGGCCGCGCACTTCAAGGAGATGCTGGAGAACCGGTACTCGACCGACGGCCTGTTCGTCGGCGGCGCCGCCTACGACCGGTACGGGTCCCTGCGGCTCGGCGTGCGCCGGCTCGGCCCTCGCGGTTCGTGGGCGCCACCCCGACAAGTACGTCCTCGGCCAGATCAGGCTCGGGCTGGTGCAGGCCGGGCAGAGCACCACCCGGTCGGCGGGGATCACGGCCAACACGATCGACCTGGCCGCCGGCGGCAACCCGGGTGCGGCGGCCCTGCCCGCGCTCGGCGGCGGGGTGGCGGCCAACCGGGGTTGGTTCACCTCGCGCACGAAGGGGATGCGGCAGACCGCCGGGAAGGAGTTCCTGGAGCTGAACTTCCAGCGGGCCTACGCGTTCAGCGCCCGCTACGAGCCCGAGGTGGTCGGCTCGACCGAGGAACGGGTGAAGGTGCTGCCCGGCTTCCGCCGTACCCGCACGGCCGACCCGATCGGCGAGCGGACCGTCGTCTACCTGCTCTCCGAGCCGGACGCGCTGGACGCCTACGGTCGCGGTGACCTCGACCTGCCGGACGGGCAGGTGGCCGACGTACTGTCCCGCTGGCGCACCGACGAGACGCCGCTGAGCGCCTCCGTGATCGCCCGCGCCCTGGTCCGGTGGTACCGGCCGGGCGCCGAAGACCCGTACGTGCAGACCCGGCGTGCCGCCGCCGGCCGGCTCGGCTGGCTGCACCGCAGCGGCATCGACACGGTCGAGGACGCGGATGCCCGGGAGGACCTGCGGAGACTCTTCGAGGTCGAATTCGAGGCGGTGGATCCACTCCCGCCGGAGCCGGAGACACACCTGGTGGCGGCGCCCAGCCACCTGGGCGTCGCCACGGAGACCCGACCGCGCCCCGCGGCGTCGGCCTGGGTTCCGCCGTATCTCGCCCGACGGGGTGGCCGGGCGCTCGGACACGCCGGGGTGCCCGACCTGCGGCTGCGGGAACGGACGCCCGGCACCGGCGCCGCCGGCACCCCCGGCGTCGGCGCCGCCGGCAGCACCACGTTCGACCTGGTCCACGCCGCGATCAACGAGGTCTCACCCGGCCTGCTGGGCGGGGTGCGGGAGGCGGACTGGGCCGCCACGCAGGTCTGGTGGGCGTGGGGCAGCGGTGACCGGGCGAGCATCGGCCGGCTTCAGGGCGGGGTGGACGCGGTACAGGCGATGCTCGCCGGCGGGCGCGACCTGCCGCTGGTGGAGGAGATGCTCGGCGAGAACGGGTTGCGGCTCTACTTCGTCGACCCGAGGGGCTGGTTGTTGGGCCGGATCGTCGAGGTCGAACTGCGGTTGGAGATGACCGCCCCGGTCGAGTACGGCGAGTTCGTCCCGGAAGCTGGCCTGGAGAACTACGGACACGGCTACCGGGAGACGAGCCTGTCCCGGGGACGGGACGTCAGCGACGGCTACACGATGGGTCGGATGTCCTTCGCCGGGCCGGGGCCGCATCCGCCGTCCGGGGGCCGCAGCTCGATCTGCGCTCCGGCCGCCACCGCGGCAGCCGGCGCGCGACCGAGAACATCGTCGAGCAGACGGTCTACGACTGGGGAGGGTATCGCCGGGCCGAGGTCGGGGTGACCTTCCGGGTCAGCGCCGCGCTGCGGAAGATGGCCGGCCGGCCGCTGAACAACGCCGTACTGGCGCTCGGTGACCGGGCCTTCCGACGCACCCGGGCGGTGGTCCGGGAGGGCGACGGAGTGCTGTCGCTGAAGATCCCGCGCGCCATCAGCGAGGCGAGCCCGTTTTCCGGCCCCGCCCCGCTGCCGAACATGTTCCCCGTGCCCGGCCTGCCCGGTGACACGTACGTCACGGCCGCCTTCCTCGACGGCGCACTGCCGGCCGCCGAGCGCGTGCTGCGGGCACTGCTCGGTCCGCAGGCCGACAGCGCCGAGTTCCGCACCAGCCTGTCCCTGCCCATGCTGCTGACCCGCAACCAGCTCGCGAACCACCTGCCCCGGGCGATCGGCGGCCGGAAGCTGACGCTGGCGGAGAACCTCATCGTGCCCGGACACTCAAGCGACCGGGTGACGTTGACCCTGGCCGGCGAGCTGACCGACCTGCACGTCGTCGCACCGCTGAGCGGCACCGGCACGGGCCGGTACGCCAAGGATCTCAGCTCGACCTCCACCAGCGGGACCGCCGAACGGTGGCGGCCGATCCTCAGCGGCGGGGTCGCCGACGGCGGGCCGATGCGCGTCCTGGACCGGGACAACCCGTCGGCACCGTACGGCT
Source organism: Plantactinospora sp. KBS50 (assembly GCF_002285795.1). Taxonomy (GTDB): domain Bacteria; phylum Actinomycetota; class Actinomycetes; order Mycobacteriales; family Micromonosporaceae; genus KBS50. The sequence continues at coordinate 3,724,588 of NZ_CP022961.1, read as the reverse complement.
CCCACCACGGCGACGGATCCACCGGGTTCACCCGGCAGACCTCGGCGAACCAGACCGGCGGGATCGCCAACAATCCGCGCCGGGAGCAGCACGTCAAGCAGCAGGGGCCGGTGTACCTGATCCGGGTGCAGGGCCGGTTCACCCTCGCCGGCACGCTCACCCGGCACCACCTGCTCTCCCCGAGGGAGGAGATCGGCAGCGCGACGAGTGCGCCGGTCACCGGGGAGGTCTACCTGGAGATGTTCGCCGAGGACGTGGCGGCGCTGTGGACGGCGATCGAGAAGGCGGATGCGGTGGTCGGCACCGCCGATCCCGGCTCCTGGCCGTCGCTGGACCGGGACGTGCCGCGACTGGACCTGGACGCCCGGATGGCCCGGATGGCCGGGACGGCCGGGATGGCGGCGGCGCAGATTCGCCAGCGGCTCGCCCTGGATCTACTCGCCGAGATCGGCGCCGGCACGGGCCTGATCCTGAGCGCGGACGCGCGGCCCCGCCCCGCCGCCGCGCCTGCCGCCGCGCCCGGCGCCGCGCCTGCCGCCGCGCTCGGCGCCGCGCCGGCGGAGCCCGGCAGTACGGCCGCCGCCCGGCGGAGCCCGGCAGTACGGCCGCCGCCCCGGCCGTGCTGCCCGGCGCGGCGGCGGAGCACCTGGGCGGGGTGGCCCGCCTGCTGTCCGCGGCAGGTGTCCGGGTCCAGACGGAGTCGGCGGACGCCGCGGGGCGCACGGTACTGCACCGGTTCCTCCCGCCGGACCCGTCCGACGGGCACGCCACCCGACGGCTCGATCCCGGCCCGCATCCCGGCGCCTGGACGGGGGCCGGCCGGGAGGCCGAGTTCGACCTCGACCGGTACCTGACCCGGGCGGTCGAGGACGGCGCGACCGCCTTCGACGCCGCCGACGAGGTGGCGCGGGCGCTCCAGACGGTCGCCCGCAGCGCGCCCCTCGTGGTGCTGCGCACCGACGCGCGGCGGCGGTCCGCGCTCGCGTACGACGCCGTGGCCGGTTGGTTCCGGGCTGAACTGGCGCGGGCGAAGCTGAACAGCGAACCGCTGGCCCGCGCGATCGACGACGCCGACCGGCGTGGCGTCGCCGCGGCGGCGGAGGGGTTGCTGCGTTCGATCAACCAACCCGAGGAGGCCGCGTACGCCCGCGCCCGGCACGCGCAGTGGAGCGGCGTTGCGGACGAGCCGGGTCCGGTGGACGCTGCGTCCGACATCGTCGCGATCCTGCTGCGCACGGCGGCCGCCGTCGCCACCTGGCGGGGCGAGCCGTCACCGTCCCTGCCGAGCGGGTACGCCGTGCTGGGGCTCGACCCGCTGCACATCGCGCGGACCGTGGCGTACCGGTTGGACGCGCACGTCCGGCTGGAGGCCACGACCGGGCCTCCCGAGCTGACCGGGCCGAACGAGCTGACCATCCAGCACATCGACCCGGCCGGTCAGGTGTTCCGGATCGGCGTCGGCGGCGTGCCCGAGCCGGCGTCGGCGGCGGTGACCAGGCTGCCGGCGCCGCTGCGCGAACGCGCCCGGCAGTTGGGCGAGGCCACCGTCGCCGAACTGCACCGCGACGCGTGGGCGCGGCAGCTGACATTCGAACAGGCGGTCGAGAAGGCGCTGTCCCCTCCGGCGGGGCCGGAGGAGACCGACCCGGCCCCGCCGGTGCCGCCCCCACCACCGACCGGGCCGGCTTCCTCGCCGCGCTGCGGGACGAGTACGGCGAAACCGGGGTGGTCAACCTGGAGCACCACGCCACCATGCTGATCCGGCGGCACCATCTCGGGCTGACCGACGACGAGTCGATCATCGATCGCCATCCGACCCGGTTCCCCGACCGCCGGCGGGCCGCCACCCTGTCCGCCGCCGAGCAGGTGGCGGAGTTCCTCGGCGGCCGGGACGCGTTGCACGGCGTGATGGAGGCACTGCGGGACGGCGGCACGCCGGGGGCCGTCGGTGCCGCGCGGCGCCTGGGGTCGGGCCTCGGGTCTGGCCCCGGGGACGCCGAGGCGGCCGGGGCCGAGCCGGAACCCGTCGGGGCCGAGCCGGACCCGGCCGGACTCGGCGATCCGGGCCTCGCGATGCGGCTGGCCGCGTACGGCCGGCAGGTCGCGGAGACCGAGCGCATGACCTGGTTCGACGCGCTGCTGCGGTCCGCCGCCGAGGACGACGCCTCAGCGCTGCCCGGCCAGAATGCCCCGGCGCTGCGCCGGCACTTGTCCGACGCGCTGGCGGCGGACGACCAGGCCAGTTGGCAGCGGCTGATCAACCCCAGCACCCTGCACGACAACCGCCGGATCTTCGTCGAGCAGGGCCGGCTCGCCGATCCCGGGAGCCTTACCGAACTACTGGCGATGGCGCCGCGGCTGCTCGGCGTGCGGGTCGTGGTGATCGGGCGGGACGGCGGAGAAACCGTGTCGGGTCCGCCGGAGGGCACGACGTTCCACCTGGTCCGACCCGACCCGAGGAACACTGGTACCACCCGACCCAGCGTCGCCCGGACGTGCCGACCACGCTCGCGCCGACCACGCTGCGTGTCTACCAACTTCCGGACGAGCCCGAGCACATCCGCCGGGAGGCTGACGAGTTCGTCGCGCGTCATGGCGCGGACCGACTGGACGACGCCGCCGCCATCCTGCGCGACGAGGTGTACGGCCGCATCGGAAACACCCCGTTGACCAGTGTCTTCCCGGAACGGCTGGCGGGTTGGGTCGGTGCCGGCGGCCGGCCGCTGCGGCTGCACGAGCAGCTTGCTCGCCTGCTCGACGGGATCGAGCCGGTGATGCGGACCGCGTCCGCCCTGGTGCGCTTCGGTGCGGGGGAGGCCCGGGAGGTCGCCGTGGGTTACCGGTCCGCGGCCGGGGTGGAGGACGCCGGTGCGGGGCTGATGACACCCGAACAGGCGGACGTCGTGCGGAGCAACAACCTGCGGGCGTTGCTGGTGCCGGACAACGGGGACTCGTGGTTCGCCGCTCTGGTCGCGGCGGCGGCCGAGCAGCGGGACGACATCGTCGCCCGAACCCTCTCCGAATGGCGGCCGATCGGCCTGCGCCGCGCCGTCGCGGACTGGGTGGACTATTGGCCGTCCGCAGGGCACGGACTGGAGCGGCGGATGGGCAGCGCCGAGTACGGTCGGATGCGCCGTCTGCTGGACCGCCCCGGGCGGTGGGACGACACGCTGTTCGACCAGCTGATGACGACGTTGCCGGCGTACCTCGGGTTTTCCATGACGGTGGTGCGCAGCGACGGTTCCTGCCAGCTGTACGACGGCAACGACGACGACGGCAACGACGACGATGACAGCGCCGACGATGACAGCGCCGACGGTGGGGAAACCTCCGTGCCGCACTTCTGGCTGGCCCGGACCGGTCATGGGTACCTTCCGTTGCTGCGGGCCGACCGGGATCCGGGCGCCGCGGCGCCGGGCCGGACCTCGCTCGACCTGCCCGGCGTCCTGGGCGAACTCCAGCGGGAGATCGGGGAAAGCGCCATCCAGTTCCTGCTCGACGAGGCGGCCGGCATCATCCTGCGGGCCGGCTTCGGCCGGCGTACCGGCGCCGACCTTCTCGGGGCCGTCGATGGCAGGAAGCCGGGGGCGGACGCGTTCCTGATGATGCGTCCGTGGCGGCAGATCGAGTTCCTGCTTTACGACGAGGTGGTGTACTCCGTGGCCGCCCAGTTGCTGCGCGGCTACGACGCGGCCGAACGGCTGGTCCACCGCTGGTTCGAGGGACTGCGCCGTGACCTGTCGCGCGGACCGGGGGACCACGGTGACACACCGGACCGGTACGCCGAGCCGCTCCCACGCCCGAGCTGGATTCCGAACGATCCGACCCCGGCGCAGCTCAGGTGGCTTGAGGGGAATGAGTTCCGGGCCGAGTGGACACCGCCGGACGGCGACAGTTGGTTCCGATCGGTCATCCGGGCGGCTCGGGACGGTCTTCGCCGCGCCAGGATGCGCAGCGCCACGCCCGGGGCCACCGCCCCCGATCCGTTGTTGGACCATGTCGCGCGGATGGACCCGGGCCGGTTGCGCCGGTGGCTCTCGAACCGGCTCGGTGAGCATGCCGACATCCGGGACCGACTCGCCCTGCTGCATCCCGACGAGGAGGTCGAGGAGTTCCGGCGTGACCTGCTCACCCGCGGTCGCTCGACGCACCCGATGTTCGACGACTTCATCCAGCTCGCGGGCGAGCTAACGGGCTTGCGGACCACCGTCGTCGACGAGCACGGAGTTGCCTCGACCCACGGACCGGCGACCGGACCCGAACTCGTCCTGCTTCGATCCGAGCAGCACTTCATGCCCGCGGTCACCGAGGCAGACCACCCGATGCCCGCCCGACTGCTGGCCACCATCCCGCGGTCCCGCAGCACCGCCGCGCCGTCGCCGACCCGCCGATCCGCCACGCTCGTCCATCCCGTCCCTGCGCATCCCGTCCCTGCCCATCCCACGCCGGTCCATCCCAGTCCTGTCGTGATCCGGTTGCCGGCCCCGGCGACCAGGGGCATGACCGTCCGGGTCACCCGCACCATCGCCCAGGCCCGACCGGACGGCGTCCGTACCCTGCGGGTGCGTGCCGTGGCCGTGCCGGCCCCCCTGCGGGTGATATCGCAACGGGCTGCCGGAGTCGGTGGCCAAAGGGTCACCCACCTGCTGCGGGGTCGGCGCGTCGTGGTGGTACCCCACCCGGCGGCTGTCCCGGCGGCCCCGGCCCCGGCCGCCGCCTCGCCGGTTGCGGTCTCGCCGCCGGTGGCATCCTCGCCCGCGGATTCGTCGGGGACCGGCGACGGCGGGCTGCCTGCCGCGGGCCGGCGCCCTGCTGGCGCACCCGGCTCGGCGCCGGTGTCGCCGCTCGGCACCGACGCGCCGCCGGTGCCGTGGCGCAGCGCATCCCCACCGGCGGGTACCGCCCGGAGACGGTCGACAACCGTGCATTTCGGCCCCGGCGTGCCCGCTCCGTTTCCGGACCGGCGCGGCAGGTTGGGCGCCGCGCGTCCGAGCGATTCGGCCGGCAGCACGAGCGGCCCGGAATCCCGCTCGTCGTCGCGCGGCCGCCGGCTGACACGGCCTCCCACCGGGACCCGGCTGCCCCAGGCCGCGGCCGAATGGCTGGTCAGGACGGCTCGGGGAGCAGCGGCTGCCGCTGCGCCGGGGACCGCGGGCTGGCCGCCCGGGATCGCGGAACGGCCACTGGACGCCCAGGCCGCGGCGGTCGCCGTGTATCTGGGCACCGCTCTGACCGGGATGACCGTCGGCGAACGCAGCGACGTACGACCGGCGCAGTTGCCTGCCGGTACCCGGGTCTGGATGGGCCGAGCCGGGCAGCCCGCCCAGGCCCTCATCATCACGACGACCGGCGACGGCGAGGCCCACGACCCGGCGACCGGCGTGATCTGGTTCGTGCAGTTGCGCGACCTGCATCACTGGTTCGTTCACGACGCGAGGTACGTGGTGGCCACGCCGGTCGGATCGCCGCCCGCGCCGACCGGGGAGGTACCGGTGCCGGCCGGCCTGCCGCCTGCCGCCTGGGCGGCCCCGGCCCCGGCGGCCCCGGCCCCGGCGGCCCCGGCCCCGGCCCCGGCGGCCCCGGCCCCGGCCCCGGCCGCCGTATCCGCACGCACCCGTTCCGACCCCGATCCCATTTGGTGGTACGAGGGTAGGCGCAACCGCGACGGCGGCCTCTACGAGCCGCCGCCCGGCGTACAGGAGTGGTTGGAGGCGAACGACCGCCAAGTGGGCGAGGTGCCCGGCGACGGCGACTGCTTCTTCCACGCCGTTGTGGCCACTGCCGGGGCGGACCGGATCGGGCGGGCGATGCGGGTACTGGCCGCCGAGTTCGAGCTGCCGGGCGCCGAACTGAGCGGCGGCACCGTCACCGGCCGAGACCTGCGGCGGCTCGTCGCCGACGTGGTCCAAGCGGCCGCCCGGCCGGAGCACCGGCACCACCAGGCCCTGGGACTGGGTGTCTACCTCGCGGTACCGGATCCGGACGTCCCCGAGTCCTATGCCCTGCCCGATGTCGTCACCGGGCTGCGCCGGCTCGGTGACTATGCCGGCCGGCTGGGCGACGTGTACCCCGCGCTCACCATCAACGTCCTGCGTCTGGCCGGGCAACTGGACCGGTCGGGCACCCCGGGTCCGCAGGGCGCGGATCCGGGGTTTGCGCTGCGGATCGTGGGCGCGCCGGACGGATACCCGATCGTGATCGGCGCCGGCAGCGGCGAGCCGGACATGGCCGACGACTTTTACGTGGTGGTCCGGGTCAACGAACACTACCTGCCCACCCGGGTGTTCGGCCGGCCGGCGCGGCCCGACGGGCACCCCGCCACCGACGGGCACCCCGCCACCGCCGTGGACGCCGTCGCCGAGCCGCCGTCGGAGACCGTGATCCCGGCCGCCGAGGTCGTCCGGCCCGGCGCGCGGCATGCCGACCAGAGCGTCCGCTGGCTGCTGGACGGCGCACCATCGGAGGTGGCCTCGGCCGGTGCGGCCGGCGGGCGCGTACCCACCGGAGCGGTGGATGCCGCGGAACTGGACCGGATGCCGTTCCGGGCGCAGGCCGACCGGGTGGCGGAACTGCTGGCCGCTTCCGCCGCCGGCCTGACCGTCGCGCCGCCGACCTTCGAGGTCCCGCGGTTGCCGCTGCCGGCCGGGACGCTGGTCTGGATCGGCCGATCCGGCGGCACCGCGGAGGCGCTGCGCGCCGTGGGGACGGGACGTACCGCCTCCTGCGCCCGGCGGCGGGGGAGGTCGCCACGGTGGGCGGGGTGGAGGTCCGCCGCCTGCTGGCCCCCGGCAACCTGCACGTGGTGGCCGTGCCGACCCCTGCCGTGCCGACCCCTGCCGTGCCGACCCCAACCGGGTCGGCCGGGGCAGGGTCGGCCGGGGTCGACGCACCGGCGGCCGGCAGCGGCGCGGCCGTACCCGAGCCGGGCGGCGCAACCGCGCTGCCGCCGCTGGCGATGGCGCCGCCGTCTTCGCCTCCGTCGGCGTCGGCGGAGGTGGCGGAGGTGGCGGAGACGGCGGGCCACTCCGGCCGCACCGTGCCGGTCGCCCCGGGGGTGCGCCGCCCGCGCCGGCCCGACGAACCCGACGGCCTTCTCGGCGGCGCCACGGGGTTCGAGGTGGAATTCGGCGGATACGTTCTTGAATTCGCCCCGGGCGTCACCCCGGCCGATCGACTGGTGCTGTTCAGGGTGCCCGGCGTGCTGTGGGGGACCTACGACCGGCAGAGGGGCGCGCGGGTACTGGAGATCGCGACGGAGCCGATGGCGGTGCTGCCCGGCGAGACGAACCGGGCCGACGCCCGCCGGGCGCTCGACACGGCAGACCTGGTGCGCAGGCTGCTGGCCGCGGTCATCGAACGGGTGCCACTGGCGTCGGTGTTCCGGAGCCAGGACGGCTTCGCCGGTGTTCCGGACCAGGTGTGGATCCGACCCCGGGTGGACGTGCGGGCGGTCGACATGTTCGTGCAGTTCACCATCGGCGTCCCGCTGCACGGGCTGGTCGCCCCGCTGGAACTGGTGGCCCGGGAGTCGTACGCGGCGCCACCGGCCCGACATCTGCGCGACGGCCTGGACTTCGCCGGGGCGCTGGCCCTGCGGTACCTGTCCTGCGTTCTCGGCCGTGAGGTGCCGAGGTTCGCGCTGCGCTTCCTGTCCGACGTTGCGGGCCTCGACGAACTGCGCGGTTACCTGGCCGTCGTGTACACGCAGGTCGTCGCCGTGCTCGACCACGGCACCCGTCCGAGGCAGACGCGCTGGATCAGCAAGAACTACACCGCCGTCGCCGCGCGTACCTCGCTGTCCGGGATGCGGGCCGGGCTCCCGGACGATGCCCGGCGATACCTGTCGGAGGATCACGACAACATCTCCGCGATGCTGCTGGCCGCATTCCGGCGCGCGGTCGGGGTCGAGCTGACCGATGCGGAACTGCTCGATCTGCCGCTGTTCAACCCCGCCGCCGGTACCGTGTCGACCTACCTGCGCAGCGCGCTGATGCCGCCCGGTCCGGGGAATCCGCGGGTCAACCAGGCGGACGCGTTGGACGTCGGCGCCAACATGCTCGACCTGGACGACAACGGCGGCCGGCTGGATGTGCCGCAGGCGGTGCTGGAGGTCCGGCACTTCCACGCTCCCGGGCTGGACCAGACCCGGCTGGGTCGGCACCTGGCGACGTTCCACCGGCTCATCAGAATCGAAAACGACCGGCCGGCGGCCCGTGCGCAGCAGCCCAGTGCGCTGCGCGGTCGGGTGCTCGCCCAGATCGCCCGCAGCGCCCCCCGGGTTCCGGTCCTCCCCGTGATCGACCCGCTCCGCACGGCGCTCATCGAGACCCCTGAACTGGCCGCGTGCTGGCTCAACGGTGACGCCCACCGCCGGCACACCCGGATGAACGACGAGGCCGGGTTGTCGCTGCTGGAGTTGGTGGCCGCGGCCATGGCCGGGGAGGACTTCGTTCCGCTGCTGCGCGGCGGCGCGCAGGTCGCGGCCTCGTACGCGGCGAGACTGAACTGGGTGTCCGGGCAGGCCGGCGACAGCACCGGCGGAATCCTGGCCGAGTCCCGGGACCGGTGGAGCCGCGTCGCATGGAGCCTGGACCAGTACGGGTCCGCGCTCATCGGCCGCAACAGCGAGGTGCCGAGTTCCTTGGAGCTGTCCGAGGGTGACCCGAACCGGCTCACCCCAGAGCAGACCGCGACCCTCGGCGCGCTCAACCTGCACGCCCGGTGGACGGCGCCCGACGGGGACTGCTGGTTCTCCGCCGTGCTGGCCGCGGCCCGGGACGTCGAGTCGCCGTCTCCCGAGATCGCCCGGCTGGCCCTGCTGGACCCGACCGGGCTGCGCCGGTACCTGTCGGCGCAGATCGACCGCAACCCGCGGATCGAACAGATGCTGCGCACGGCCGCGACGAGCCCGGACGACTACGCGCGGTTCCGGGAGGACCTGCTGACCCCGGGACAATGGGCGCACCACCTCTTCGACTACCTGTTGGCGCACGCGGGTGAGCTGCTCGGCGTCGTGATCCACGTACACGGGCGATCGCCCTCGGCCCCGCCGCCCGCCGGGCCGACGGTGCTGCACCTGGTCCTCGGCATCAACCACTACCTGCCGGCGTTGCGCAACCCGCCACCGGACGGCAAGCCGCAGGACGGTCGGTGACCGGCCGGCGGTGACGCCCGGTGTCCCGCCGGCGCGGGATTGCGCCGTCTCGGTGTCCCGGCTCTAGCGTGGAAGCCGGCCCTGGGGAAGGAGAGCACGATGGCGGAGTTCCGGGTCGATCTGGCCGCGCTCGCCGAGGCGATCGGCAAGGTTTCCGGCGAGCGGACCACGATCAGCGGGGGGATCAGCAGCCTGAAGACCACGTTCACCAATGTGGAGAGCCACTGGCAGGGTCCGGCCGCGACCAGCTTCGGCACGCTCGTCACGAACTTCAACAACGCCACCGACACGCTGATGTCCCTGCTGGACGAGGCGATCGGCCGGATGCGGACGGCGCACGGCAACTACGCGGCGACCGAGCAGACGAACACCCGCAACTACACCGTGCTCTGACACCTGCGGGGCCGGCCCGCCACCGGGGCCGGCCCGCTACCGGGGCCGGCCCGCTACCGGGGCCGGCCCGCTACCGGGGCCGATGCGGACGCGGGGGCACGGACAGCGCCGCGGGCGGCCCGCCGGGGGTGCCGTTGACCCGTTGGGCCGCGGCCTCCTTGAGGCCCTCATGGGCGTTGCGCAGGGCGCCCAGCACGAGCGTGGACAGCGCCGCCGCGTCCCCCTCGTCCACCGCCGACTGGTCGATGACGACCCGGGTCACCTCGCCGTCACCGCGCATCGTGACCCGGACCGTCCCGTCCCCGGCGGAGCCGGTCAGCTCCAGGCCGGCCAGGTCCTGCCGTACCTGGACCAGTTGCTGCGCGATGTCCTGCGCCCGGCGCATCAGCCCCTGCAGGCTCATTCCGTCCTGTTCCATGCCTCTAACACGGCCGCCGGGGCGGGTCCGACTCACCCCGGCGGCGGGAAACCTTCGGATCCGCCCTCGACCTGCGGTAGGTCGGCCGGGGTGAGCGTGCTGAGCTGGTCGGTGTCGACCTCGGTCGTTCCGGCGGACACCAGCTCCGCGATCCGCTGCGCGTGCCGCTCGGTCATCTCCTGGAACACCCGGCGGGCGAACCGTCCATTGCCGAATCCCTCGCCCCGGTCGGCGGCGCGGAAGTATCCGGCCAGGGCGTCCCGGGTCGGCCCGGACAGCCGGTACTCGTGCCCGGCCGCCTGGTGTGCCACGATCTCCACCAGTTCCGCCGGCGAGTAGTCGTCGAAGGTGAGCGTGCGGGTGAACCGCGACTCCAGCCCCGGGTTGACCCGGACGAAGCGTTCCATCTGGTCCGGGTAGCCGGCGACGATCACCACCACCTCGTCGCGATGGTCCTCCATCAGCTTGACCAGGGTGGAGATCGCCTCCTGGCCGAAGTCGTTGCCCCGGCCGTCCGGCGCCAGCGCGTACGCCTCGTCGATGAACAGCACGCCGCCCAACGCGCGCCGGAACGCCGCCTGGGTCCGCGGGGCGGTGTGCCCCACGTACTCTCCGACCAGCGTGCCCCGGTCGGCCTCGACCAGGTGGCCGGTCGCCAGGATGCCCAGCGCGGCGAGGATCTGGCCGTACAGCCGGGCGACGGTGGTCTTCCCGGTGCCGGGGTTGCCGGCGAAGACGAGGTGCCGGGACAGCGGCGGCGGGAGCAGGCCGGCCTCCTGCCGCCGCCGGACCATCCGCATGAGCTGCACCATCGTGCCCACGTCCTGCTTGGCCCGGTGCAACCCGACCAGTTCGCCGAGTTGCCGCAGCAGGTCGGCGAGGCGCTCGGCCGGGTCGGCGTCCGCGGCGGCGCCGTCGTGCCCGGACCCGCTGCCGCTGCCGCGGTCCGGTCCGCCCGGGACACCCCGGCCGGCCGGGACCTCCGGTCCGCCCGGCACGGCCCGGCCGTCCGGGTCGGTGGGCAGGGTGGCCAGCCGTACCCCGGTGGACGCGCACCGCTGGAACACCGGCCGCGCGTCCGGCGCCACCTCCACGTCCCGGTCGACGTCCCGGATCCGGCAGGTACGCAGCGTCGGGGTGGCCCGTTCGCCCACGTACACGGCGACGCCGTCGGTGCCGGAGACCGTGCAGTCCTCGATCCGCCCGGCCGTCCCGGCGGCCAGGTGGATACCGGCGCCGCGGCAGCGCTCGACGGCGACGGAGCGGATCACCGGGACCGCGTCGTCGCAGACGACCAGGCCGCTGCCGCCGGCGTCGCCGATGGTGCAGGAGTCCACCGCGGCCCGGCTGGCCCGCTCCAGCACGATGCCGGCCGCCCCGGTGTGCGTGAAGGTGCAGTCCCGCACTGTCGGGCTGGTCAGCGGGCCGGCCTGGAAGCCGGTCCGGCCGATCTCGGCCACCACGCAGCCCTCCACGAGCGGATGGTGTCCGGTGTCCCGGATGTCGAATCCGACGCCGGCCCGGCGGATCCGGACCCCGCGTACCGTGGCGTCGGCCTGCCCGTCCAGGTGCACGGCGGTCATGCCGGCATCCTCGACGGCGCCGCCGTCGAGGCGGAGCATGGCCCGGTCGGTGGCCCGGACTCCGTGCTCGGGCGTCGTGCGTACGGTGCAGCGGTCGAGTTCGCCCAGCGCCGCGTCGCCGAGATGGACCGCGGTGAACCCGCTCTCCTCGATGGTGCAGCCGGACAGCCGGAACGTGGCGGTGTCGCAGCCGAACACCCCGTTGCCGCCGGAGGAGGCCACGGTGCAGTCGTCGGCCTCCAGCCGGGCCGACTCCCGCACCACCAGCCCGCTGACGTCGCTGGCCCGCACCTCGCAGCCGGTCAACCGCACGAGGCTGCCGGCGGAGGCGAACACGCCGGCCGCGCCGCAGCGCCGGATCTGGCAGCCGTGCGCCTCGACGCGGGCCTGTCCGTCGCTGGCGATCCCGTTGCCGCCGCACCGGTGCAGCGCGGTGTCCCGCAGGTCGAGGACGGCGGTCGCGCCGGCGCGTATCCCGTCGCCGGTGATGTCGCGCAGCCGGCCACCGCGCACCGTGACCGGGCCGGTCCCGCCGGCCGACAGCCCGCTGCCGGCCTCGGCGATTTCGCAGTCCACCAGCGTGGCGGTGCCGCCCAGCATCGCCACGGCCGCACCGGTCACCCGGGTCGTGACGGTCGAGGCAAGTTCGACGCTCGCCGACTGGGCCACCTCGATGCCCGGCCCGTCGACGTCCTCGATCACCGTGCCGGTCAGCCGCGCGGTCGCGTCGCCGCGGGCGGCCAGGGCCGGTCCGGTGCAGCCGTGCAGCCGGCCGCCGGTCAGTTCGGCCTTCCCCCAGCCCTCGACGACGAGCCGGCCGCCCGAGACGTCGCAGTCGGTCAGGTCCAGCGTCCCGCCGGTCACCGCCACCGCCGTGCCGTCCGCCGTCGGCCCGCGCAACGCCAGCCCGCGTACCCGTACGGTGCCGGCGCGCACCAGCAGCGCGGGCCCGGTCCCGGCGTCGATCCGGACCTCGCCGTCGGCGACGATCGTCACGGCGCGGTCGATCAGCAGGCTTTCCCGGTACACCCCGGCGGTGACCGTCACCACCGCGCCCTCGGCGGCGGCGCGCACCGCCGCAGCGATCGTGCGGTGGCTGCCCCAGCCGCGGGCGGCCACGCGCTGTCCGGCTCCGAGCGTCACCCCCATCTCACGCGGGCGCGTCCGGCAGTTGGCCGAGTTCGAGCGCGATCCGGGTCAGCTCCGACCGGTTGCTCACCTTGAGCTTGCCACGGATCCGCTTGGCGTACGTGTTGACGGTGGCCGGGGTCAGCCCCATCCGGTGCGCGATCTCGGCGTGGGTCAGGCCGCGGCCGATCCAGCGCAGCGTCTCCGCCTCCCGGGGCGCGAGCCCGTGCGGGTCGGCGCCGGCCGGCCGGCTCAGCTCGATGTGGAACCGGTCGGCCAGCGAGTCGCACAGGTAGAGGCCGCCGGCGGCGACCACCTCAAGGGCGCAGACCACGGTGCGGTGCGTCGAGCGGCGCAGCACGCAGCCCCGGGCTCCGGCCCGCAGCGCGGCCAGCACGCCGGGCGGCCGGTCCCAGGCGGAGATGACAAGCGGATGCCCGGCCTCCGCCGCCCGGGTGATGCTCTTGAGCGACAGCCCGTCGTCGGCGGCCGGCAGGTGCAGGACCACCGCGTCGTAGCGGTCGCACGGATCCAGTTCCTCGATGGACCCGACGGATGCGGCCACGGTGACCCGCGCCATGCCCGAGACGAGGTGTTCCAGGCCGCTGCGCGGGATCGGCTGATCGTCCACGATCGCCACCGTCACCGCGGCATCCCGGCCGCTGCAAACGGCCGTACCAGCCGGCACCGTGCCCCCGGCGGTTGTCGCTGCCTGCATGTCACCACCCCCGACCTCATCCGCTCCTCGTCCCCTACGACGGGCGGGCGGCGCGGTTCATTCAATCTGGACCGACGGAAACCCGATCTGAATGAACCGGGTGTGGCGGCCGTAATCCGGACGGGAGACATCACCGAGGAGGAGGTCCGCCCGTGCCGGCGACCCAGTGGCCCGCCCGTACCCCCGGGGGTCGGCGGCCCGCGCGTACCCCCGGGGCGTGGCGTGGCGCGCGGCCGCGCGTCCTGCTCGCGCTGCTCGCGGCCGCCTTCGGCGTGGCCGGGTCGCTCGGCGGCTCTCCGGCCGCGTCCGCCGAGCCGACCGAGGCGCCCTACCTCAAGTACTACGTGGTCACCCCCGCCTACCAGGGACGGCCGGAGAATCTCACCGAGATCGCCGAGCGCTTCCTGGGCAACGGGTCGCGCAGCGCCGAGATCCTCGACCGCAACGTCGACCGGATCCAGCCGGACGGCGCCGCGCTCACCGACCCGGACCGGCTGCACGCCGGCTGGGTGCTGCTGCTGCCCTGGGACGCGTACGGCGACGGCCTGCGATACGGCCTGCCGCCCACGGCCCCCGCGGCCGCCCCGCCGGCCGGGCAGGTCGGCGGCCCGTCCGACCCCGGTACGCCGGCGCCCGCGAACCCCACGCCCGCGAACCCCACGCCCGCGGCCCGGTGCGCGGGCACCCCGAAGGACGGCGCGGGCGGCCAGGACCAGTGGGCGGTGCTGCGGGTCGCGCCCGAGCACGCCTGGCCGTACAGCCGGGGCGCCGGGGTGACCGTGGCGATCGTCGACTCGGGCGCGGACGGCAGCCGGCCCGAGTTGGCGGGGCGGCTGAGCGGCGGCGCCGACATCCCCACCGGCAGCGGCCGGGGCGACGTGGACTGCCTGGGCACCGGCACCGCGATGGCCGGGATCGTGGCGGGTCGGGCCGACGGCGGCGGCGCCGCGGGCATGGCGCCGGACGCCTCGGTGTACCCGGTCCGGGTCGCGACGAGCAGCACCGCCGCCGCCGAGACCGACCAGGCCAGCGCCGTCGAGGTGGCGGTCGCCGCCGGGGCCGGGGTGATCGCGCTCGGCGGGTACGTCGACCCGACCCGACCGGCGGTGGCCCGCGCCATCGCGTCCGCGCTCGCCCACGACGCGGTCGTGGTGGCCGGAGCCTCGGCCGCCGGCCAGGCCCCGGCCCCCGGGCTGCTGCGGGTGGCCGCCATCGACATCGCCGGGGCGGTGGCCGGCGGGTACGGCACCGGCCAGGTCGATGTCGTCGCGCCGGGCGTCGACGTGGCGAGCCTCGGAATCAGCGGTACCGGGCAGGTCCGGCACTCCGGCAGCCGGTACGCCGTGGCGTTCGTGGCGGGCCAGGCCGCGCTGGTCCGGTCCCGCTTCCCCGATCTGACGGCGGCGCAGGTGGTGCGCCGGATCGAGGCGACCGCCGACCGGGTCGGTTCGTCGGCGCCGGATGCCCGGTACGGCTGGGGGCTGATCAATCCGGGCGAGGCGGTGACCAGGGTGATCATGGACGAGGGTCGCCGTCCCGAGGCGCCCGTCGCGCCGGCCGGCGACTCCGGCTGGTCGGGTCAGCGCCTGCTCGCGCTGGTGGTGGCGGTGCTGGTGGCCCTGCTGCTGTTGGCGCTGTTGGCGCTGCGGATCCGCAAGCTCGTCCGGGCCGCGCCGGGTCCGGCCCCGTCGGAGCCGGCCACCGTGGCTTGTCCGGACCCGGTGGCGGACCCGGCGCGGGTCGCGGGACCGGTCGCCGCCGGCGGCCCGGCCGGGGCGGCGGAACCGGAACCGGCGGCGGAGCCGGAGCGGGGCGTCGCTCCGGACCGGGCGATGATCCCGGCGGCGCAGTCGGAGGCGGCCGAACATGCCAGGTCGGCCACGGGTGACCGGGTGCTGGTCGGGGTCGGGCCGGCCGAACGTCCCCGGGCGCGCGGGACCCTGCTCGGGCGGCTCGCCCCGGACACCGCCGGCGGAACCCCGGCGCCTCCCGGCGGTCCCGGCCCCGGCGGTCCCGATGCCGGCACCGGTTCCGGCGGTTCCGATGCCGGCGGTTCCGATGCCGGCACCGGTTCCGGCGGCCCCGGCACCGGCGGTCCCGATGCCGGCGGCGCCGGCCCCGGGGGTTCCGATGCCGGGGGCGCCCGGGGTCCCGGCCCGGCCGGCGCGCCGCGGGCCGCCCGCGAACCCGGCGCGGTGACCGCGCCCGAGGGCTGGTGGCGGCACGGCCCGGGGGCGGGGTGAGCGATGACGATCTCCCCGCCGAGCACCGGCTCGCCGCGGCAGCAGCGCCGCGAAGCCGTGGCCGCCCTGGTCGAGAACGGCTGGGCGCGGGTGGACGTACCGCGTCCGGCGGCCCGGCCACACGTCGTGCTGATGGTCGCCGCCCTCGCCGCGGCGGCGGCGCTCGGCACCGGGGTGGTGCTGCAACTGGTCCGTCCGGTCCCGCTGCCCGGCACCGACCGCCCGGCGGCGCCGCCGGCGGTCGCCGCGTTCACGGCCGTGAGCGGCTGGGACTGCGCCACCGCGGCCGACCGCGGGTTCGACGTGCAGGGCCGTACCGCCCAGTGGTACACCGTCGCCCGTGGCGGCTGGACCGGGGACGGGTGCCACGGCACGTTCGAAGCGGTCCCGACGAGCGGCGACCCGGCGACCGAGGGCCCGCAGCGGGCCGTCTGGTGGTTCGCGCCGGGCACCGCGTACACCCGGTGTGCGGTGGAGGTCTTCCGGCCGGCGCCGGCCCGCGCCCGGGACGCCGCGATCCGGGCCGCCCGGTACTACGTGCGGGCCGGCCGGGACGGTGCCCGGCTGGCGGCGTTCGACCTCGACCAGACCGCCGGCCCCGGTACGTGGGCGGCCGCCGGCACCTTCCCGGTCAGCGCCGGCGGCGTCGCGGTCGAACTGGTCGACCGGGGTGTCGCGCCCGCGGCCGGCGATCGGCTGGCGGTGACGCAGGTCCGGGTCAGGTGCACCGGATGACCGCCGCAAGGGGGAGGACGGGATGAGCCGGCTGGCGTTCCACCGCCCGGCGCGGCTGCTGCCGCCCGCGCTGCCGCAGGAGAAGATCGTGCTGCCCACGCCGCCGGAGGTGCCCCCGGCGCAGTCCGGCGGGATGTGGCTGACCCTGGCGCTTCCGCTGCTCAGCAGCATCGGCATGGCCGCCTACATGATCACCTTCGGGCGCCCGCTGCTGATCGTGATCGGCGTGCTGTTCGTGCTCGCCGCCATCGGCACCACGCTGGCCACCCGGATGCAGGCGCGCAGCACCAACCGGCAGGGCAACCGGCGGCAGCGGCTGCGCTACCGGGCACACATCCGCGCGTCCCGCGAGCGCGCCCGGGAGGTGGCGGCGGCGCAGCGGCTGTACGCGGCGCTGACCCATCCGGATCCGGAGGGGCTGTGGGCGATCAGCGCCGGCTACGAGCGGGTGTGGGAGCGCCGGCCGACCGACCGGGACTTCCTGCATCTGCGGGTCGGCCTCGGCACGGCCCCGCTGAGCACGCCGATCCAGATCGGCACCCGGCTCGACCCGCTCGCCGACTACGACTGGGAGTCCTTGCGCGCCGCTCAGCGGCTGGTCAACCGGCTGGGACAGATCGGCGACCAGCCGGCCGTGGTCGACCTGGCCGGCTGCGGCGTACTGAGCGTGCTCGGCCCGCCGGAGCGCACGGCGGCGCTGGCCCGCGCGTTGCTCTGCCAACTCGCGGTGCTGCACGCCCCGGACGACGTCGGGCTCGCCGTGGAGTCCGGCGGCCCGGGGGAGTGGGAGTGGACGAAGTGGCTGCCACACGTCATCGAGCCGGACACACCGGGTCCGGCCGGGGTGCTGCCGATGGTGGCCGGCGACCCGGCGGACCTGGCCGACCTGCTGGAGCGGGAGCTGCTGGACCGGCAGGAGCAGGCCACGCTGCGACGCGGCCAGCTCGGCGCCCCCGCCGGCCGGCCGCCGGCTCGTGGTGGTGTGCACGGGATTCCAGCCGGTCTCCGAGTGGGGCCGCTCGGCGCTGCTGCGGGACCTGCTGGTCAACGCCGGGCCGCAGCTCGGCATCACGCTGGTCTTCCTGGTACGGCGGGAAACCGACGAGCCGGAGCGGGTCGACCTGCGGCTGCGCCTCGACGAGCGGGGCGGCGTGCAGGTCGAGGGTCGGCCCGAACTGGTCGCGGCCGGCGTCCGGGACGGTGCGGCCGACGACCTGGGCGTCGAACTGGCCGAGCTGATCGCCCGGCGGCTGGCGCCGCTGCGGCTCACCGACGCCAGGGAGGAGGCCCTGTCCCGGGTCGTCTCGCTGACCGAGATGGTGCTCGGCGCCGACCGGCTGGACGGCGATCTCCCGGCGCGGTGGGCGGAAACCCCCGCCGACCGGCTGCTGCGGGTGCCGATCGGCAGCGACGGCGACGGCGAGCCGGTCGTGCTGGACATCAAGGAGTCGGCGCAGGGCGGCTTCGGACCGCACGGGCTGGTCGTGGGGGCCACCGGTTCGGGCAAGAGCGAGCTGTTGCGCACCCTGGTCACCGGCCTTTCGCTTACCCATTCGCCGGACCAGCTCAGCTTCGTACTGATCGACTTCAAGGGCGGCGCCGCGTTCGCGCCGCTGACCGGGCTGCCGCACGTCGCCGGGCTGATCACCAACCTGGCCGACGACGCGGCGATGATCGACCGGGTCCAGGCAGCGCTGATCGGGGAGCAGCAACGCCGGCAGCGGCTGCTGCGGCTGGCCGGCGACGTCGACTCGATCCGCGAGTACCAGCGACGCCAGGCCGCCGGCGGCCGGGACACCACCGGGGCGCCGCTGGCCCCGCTGCCGTACCTGCTGCTGATCGTCGACGAGTTCAGCGAACTGCTGACCGGGCGGCCGGAGTTCGTGGACCTGTTCGTGCAGATCGGCCGGGTGGGCCGCAGCCTCGGCATCTACCTGCTGCTGGCCACCCAGCGGCTGGAGGAGGGGCGGTTGCGGGGGCTGGACTCGCACCTGTCGTACCGGATCTGCCTGCGGACCTTCAGCGCGGCGGAGAGCCGTACCGTGATCGGCACGACCGACGCGTACCGGCTGCCGCCGATCCCCGGATCGGCGTACCTCAAGGTCGACGAGTCGCTCTACCAGCGGTTCCGGGTCGCCCACGTCTCCGCCGCGTACCACGACGGACGGGAGCGCGCCGAGGCCGGCCGGGTGCCCGGGTCCTCGGTGCTGCCGTTCGAGGCGTCCCGCCGGGCCGGTGCGGCGGCGCCGGAACCGGGCGAGGAGATCCCCGCCGCAGCCGGGTCCGAAACCGGGTCCGAGGCCGGGTACGGGTACGGGGCCGACGCCGAGCGGGCCGGCACCGAACTGTCGGTGGTGGTGGACCGGCTCAGCCGGCTCGGCCGTCCCGCGCACCAGGTGTGGCTGCCGCCGCTGCCCGCGGCGATCCCGCTGGACTACCTGCTGGGGACGGCCAGCGTCCGGCCCGGTCGCGGGCTGACCGCGCAGGGCTGGCCACGCTCGGGCGACCTCGTCGTGCCGATCGGCGTGCTCGACCTGCCCGTGCAGCAGAGCCAGCAGCCGCTGACCATGGACTTCGGCGGCCCGCACGGGCACCTGGCGATCGTCGGGGCGCCTCAGACCGGGCGCAGCACCGCGCTGCGTACCGTGCTGATGGCCGGGATGCTGCTGCACACCCCGCGGGAGATGCAGTTCTACTGCATCGACTTCGGCGGTGGCAGCCTGCGGCAGTACGCCGCCGCCCCACACGTCGGCTCGGTGGCCGACCGCACCGATCGGGAGCGGATCCGCCGGACCTTCGCGGAGATCCACACCCTGATCGTCGAGCGGGAATCGATGCTGCGCGAGCTGGGCGTCACGTCGATCGCCGAGTTCCGGGAGCGCCGTACCGCGGGCCGGCTGCCGGCCGACCTGCGCGCCGCGGACGTGTTCCTGATCATCGACAACTGGGGTGGGCTCCGGGGCGAGGTCGAGGCCGCGGAGGCGGCGGTCACCGACATCGCGGCCCGCGGCCTCGGGGCCGGGGTGCACCTGGTGCTCACCACCAGCCGCTGGGCGGAGATCCGGCCGGCCCTGCGGGACAGCATCGGCACCCGGGTCGAGCTGCGGCTCAACGACCCGAGCGAGTCGGAGATCAACCGGCGGCTGGCGGCCCGGCTGGCGACGACCGGACCCGGTCGCGGGCTGGCCGCGCCCGGCGCGTACTTCCAGCTCGTGCTGCCCCGGTTGGACGGCCGGGAGGGCGTGGACGGCGAGTACGAGGCGGAGCAGGACGCCATCGCCAAGATCGCGGCCGGCTGGTCCGGCCCGGGGGCGCCCGCCGTGCGGATGCTGCCCGACCGGATCCACCGCTCGGCCCTGCCGGCACCCGCCGGCGTCGCGGGCGGGGTCGCGATCGGGGTCGCCGAGGCGGATCTCGCGGCGGTCCGGCTGGACCTGCCCGGCGGCGACCCGCAGTTCTGCGTCTTCGGGGACGCGGGATCGGGCAAGACCTCGTTCCTGCGCGTCCTGATCGACGGCATCGTGGCCGGGAACTCGGCGTGGGAGGCCCGGATCCTGCTGGTGGACTACCGGCGCTCGCTGCTCGGCGCGGTACCCGCGGACCACCTCGCGGCGTACGCCCCGGACCTGCGGGCCGCCGGGGTCTACCTGGAGCAGCTCGCCGCGGAGCTGACCAAGCGGCTGCCGCCGCCGGACATCACCCCGCAGCGGCTCGCCGAGCGCGACTGGTGGCAGGGGCCGCAGATCTACCTGCTGGTCGACGACTACGACCTGGTCGGCTGGGAGCCGTTCACGCCGCTGCTGGACTTCCTGCCGCACGCCCGGGACATCGGGTTGAACATCGTGCTGGCCCGCCGGGTGGCCGGGACGGGGCGCAGCTTCGGCGACCGGTTCCTGACCCGAATGCAGGAACTCGGCTGCGGCGGGCTGGTGCTCTCCGGCGACCGCCGGGAGGGCGTACTGATCGGCGAGGAACGGGCGGAGATCCGCCCACCGGGCCGCGGGGTGCTGGTCCGGCGCGGGGCGCCGGGCGGCCTGGTCCAGGTCGCCCTGCCGGACGAGCCGGCGCCGGCCGCCGCGGCCAGTGCCCGCGGGTGAAGGGCCAGGGCCAGCGGGTGAGGGGCGAGGGCCAGCGGGTGAAACCGGACACCGGCCGGACACCGGATGCAACGAGGAGGGCGAGGAGCCATGGAATTCAAGGTCACCCCCGAGACGCTGGTCGCGGCCGCGACCAACTGCCGCTCGGTCAACAGCACCATCCAGAACGACATCGCGGCGATGCGGGCGTACGTCGCCGGCCTGATGAGTACGTACCAGGGCACGGCGGCGCTGGCGTTGCAGGCACTGTCCGACCAGTGGGGACGGGACGCCACCGCCCTCAACGAGGTGCTCAACACCATCGCGACGGGCCTGGACAGCAACGCCGGCAACTACGTCGAGTCCGAGACCACGAACACCAACAACTTCCAGAACCTGCTGGGCAACCTGCCCCGGCCCGGTTCTGACAGCTGACCCGGTCGGGGCGGCACGCCCCGGTCCCGAGTAGAGGAGGCACCATGCCGGACCCGATGGGCACCCGGATCACCGTCACCGAGGAACTGGCCAGCAGCGGCACCACGATCCTCGACATCGCCACGAGGATCGGCACCGAACTGTCGACCCTCAAGACCCAACTGGCCCCGCTGCACGAGTACTGGGCCGGCCAGGCCAACGTGAACTGGCAGGATCTCCAGAAGAAGTGGGACACCGCCGCCGCCGACCTGATGTCGGCACCGGGCCAGCTCGGCGCGATCGGCAACACCGCGACCGTCAACTGGACCAACTACACCGACTGCGAGACCGCCAACATCAACACCTGGACGCACTGATTTCCATGCTGGACGGACGCAGTCGGGTCACGGTGGTCGGCGGCCGGCGGCGGGCGGACCTCGCCCTGCCGAGCGAGGCACCGATCGCCGAGTATTCGGCCGCCCTGGCCACGCTCTGCGAACCGGGGCACCGCGGGGCGCTGCCGGCGGTCTGGTCGCTGGCCGTGGCCGGGGCCGAGCCGCTGCCGTTGACCGCCTCGCTCGGCGGCGCCGGGGTGGTCGACGGCCAGGTGCTCTACCTGCGGGACATCGGCCGGGATCCCGGCGGGCAGCCGGTGCTGACCGACCTGGACGAACTGATCGCCGGCGAGGCCGAGCGCCAGCGGGCCCGGGACTGGCCCCGCCCGCTCGTACTGCTCTGCTTCGGGCTGGTCTGGTTGGTCACGGCCGCGCTGCTGGTGCCGGGGCTCGCGGGGACCGCGCCGGTCGCCGCGGCCACCGTGCTGGTGGTGGTCGGGCTGCTGCTGCCGGCGACCGGTTGGGCGCTGGCTCAGCAGCGGATCCCGGTGCCGGCCGCGCTGTGCGTCCTGACCTCGCTGGCGGCCGTTCCCTGCCTCGCGGTCGCCGGGGCGCTGCTGGCCGGGGTGATCGCCGGCAACGCGTTCGGCTGGAGCGGTGCGCTGGTCGGCGCGACCGTCGCGGTCCTGCTGAGCCTGGCCGCGACGCCGGAGGCGCTGGTGGCGGTCCTCGGGCTGGAGATCGCCACCGCGATGCTGGTCTCGGTGCTGCTGGTGGCGATCTCCGCCGACGGGCTGCGCAGCGCCGCCGCCACGGCGGTGGTGGCGCTGGCCGCGATCGGCCTGGCCCGGCGGACCTCGGCGCTCGCGGCCGTCTGGTCCCAGCAGCGGCCGGCGGCGGGGGGTGAACCGGCTACGCCGGCCGCTCACCCCCCGCCGCCGGCCGACGCGCTGCTGGCCCGGTCCCGCCGGCTGCTGAGCGTGCTGCTGGCCGGGCCGGCCTGCGCGCTCCTGGTGGCACTGCCGGTGCTCGCCCTCTCCGGCACCGGGTACGGGCTGGCGATGGCCGGCACCGGCGCGGTGGCGCTGCTGGTCCGGGCGCGGCAGGCCGGCTTCGGCAACGAGTTCGTGCCGCTGGGAGTCGCCGGCCTGGCCGGGTTGTTCGGCGCGCTCGTGGGGCTGTCCCGGTTGGTCTGGCCGGGCGGTACGGAGGTCACCGTGGTGCTGCTCGGTGCCGGGCTGTCGCTGGTGGCGACCGCACTGATCACCCTGGCCCACGGCGGTGAGGAGGCCGCCGAGCTTCCGCCCGGCTTCCCGCCCGGGGCCGGGCGGCCCACGCGACGCTTCGTCGACCTGGTCGGCGCGGGGTGCGCCACCGCCACCGTGGTGCTGGCGCTCGGCGTGTTCGGGGTCTTCACCGAGCTGGCGGGGATGGGACGCTCGATGATCGGAGGCTAGCCTCGTCCGTTCGGAGCGGACATGATCTGAGCGGGATTAGCGGGTGGGACCAGTTGCCGCAGGTCGCGGCGGGTGGAAGGGTTTGGTCGGCCATGCCGGCGCGGTTTTGCCGCGCCGGCACTTGCCGCTCAGTTGTCAGGTCGTGTGCCACTGTCCAATGAGTGTCGGTACACGACGACCCCTCCGCCTCTGGCGAATTCGACGTAGCCGAGTGACGGGAGGCGCTGTATAGCAGCCAACTGATCCGCCGCAGGGACGGGCCAATCATCGGGAACCGCCTTCACCGCGACCCATTCCGGATGAATGTCCGCAGTGGGCTCGTCTGGAAACATCAAGACGGTGTGGTGCGTGACCAACTGAGGTGCAAGTTTGTTGGCGGCCGACACCTCGGCCCCCTGCGGAATCGTTTCGAGTGTCGCGCGCGCGTCGGCAAGGTCGGGCTCGACTCTCCAGAAACCCGGTTGGATGAGACATCGGAGTGGATGGCTGGTGAGAGTTGTCGCCACGGCTACGGCCAACACGCCACAGGCTGAAAATGCACGCGTAAGCGATTGCCATTGTAGCTCTTTGCTGCGCGGGATCCGGCGGGTGATTCCAGAAGTGTGGACGAATTCAACCACCCTGGTTTTGAGGACAGAAGGCCGACTGGACAGGTTGTGCAATGCATCGAGAAACGCAACGAACAGGATCGGCATCAGCACGCAGTTGTAATGCAGGTCGGTCGCCCAGTAGCCCGGATTCGTTGCCCACAGTCTAAGAATGAGGCTCGGCATCACCATCAACACCATCGGTGATGCTAGCGACAGAAAAATGGTCGGTGCAGTCAGCGCGACCAGTAGACCGATCTTCTCGGGCGGGAGATACAGCCCTGTGAGTACGCCGTGATTCGTTGGCCCCGCCGCGCTGAGGTATGCGTATGTGTGATCCTGATTGAAGGCTGGAATTACCAGGAACACCGTTGTCGCACCGACAACAAGTGCGGCGATGCTCAGTGCGGCACCAAGGCGGCGCGGTCCGCGGAAGAATATGTAGGCGCCGACCGCGAGCACAATAAGTGCCTGATCCTCCTTCACCAGGAACAAGGGCAGCGATGACAGCGCCGCGGCCAACCAGCGTTTGCGGGCAAGAAACGTCATGCACACCACAATCAGAGGGACGGCAAAGGCAACTTCGTGGAAGTCGAAGCTCGCTGCCTGCTGGATGCCGAAAGACAGACCGTATGCGATCCCTATCAGGATTCCCCAGGGTCGACCGCATCTGTCGATGGCCAAATTTGTGATAGGAACACCCGAGATTGCCAGCAGGGCCGACTGGACGACAAGGAGGGTTATTGGATCGGGGAACACTCTGTATATCGGGGCGACGAGCACAAGGATCGGTGAGAAGTGGTCGCCGAGTATATCGTACCCGGGACCTTTGATGTCCGATATCGGCAATCGTAGCCTGGAGTACGACTCGACGACCTGAGTAAATATTCCGAGATCATATGCACTCGTCTGCATCTTCGTCTGCTTCATTACCGATACCGCGGAGTATGCGGCGAATAGGCAAATGCTCAACACCAGGGGGCCGGGACCACGGCGAAGACTGGGCACCGTGGCACCGTAGCAAGTGATCACCATCAAAACCCTCGTTTGCCAGACATGTCCGAGGGCTGATTCGAGAATGACCTGCGTGACCGAGCCGACCTCGCGCCCGGGGAGCCCGCCACGCCGCGCTACCGGCTGCCGCACCTGCCGGCGAAACCGGCCACCCGCGCCCGCCACGGCGTGCTGCCGGTCCAGGAGGGGGCAGAACCCTCCGGCGGGCCGAGGCCGGGGTGGCGGCCGCCTTTTGGGGGAGCTTTCTGGTGCAGCGGGGGACGCGAGGCGGTGCCAGGTGGATGGCCCTCGCGGTGCACCATTCGGCCTGTGTGAAGGAACCGGCACCCAGAAAGGCGACCGCCGTCAGGTCGAACAGGGTGAGGTGCCGACGACGGCGCCGAACCTGCCTCCGGGATCCAATTGGCAAACCGAGATGGTGTGCGCTGCGGCTTCGGCGCTAATCCGCCAGGTACGCGCGCAGCGCCTGCTTGGCGTAGTGGCTGCGGGACCGGACGGTGCCGACCGGAATCCCGAGAAGTTCGGCGATCTCGGCCGGGGACCGGTCGTGGAAGTACAGTTCGATCAGGACGGTCCGGTGTTCCGCCGAGAGCGACCGCAGCGCCTCGCGGACCGCCTCGGCCCGCACCAGCCGACCCAGGTCACCGTCGCTGACCGCCACGGCCGCGAGGTCCGTGACGGCGACCTCGGTGGGCCGCGCCCGGCGTGCCCGCAGCACGTCGATGACCAGCCGGCGGGCCACCGTGTACAGCCAGGGCCGTAGCTCCGCGACGTCGACGTCGTCGTGCTGCCGCAGGTGACGCCAGGCGCGGGTGAAGGTCTCCTGCACGACGTCCTCGGCGGCGGCCCGGTCGCCGCACATGGCCTTGCCGACGTAGCCCAGCAACTGCCGGCGGAACAGGGCGTGCAGTTCGCCGAGGCGGTCCTCGGCGCTGCGGGGGCGGGTCGCGGTGCGGTACGGCCGTACGTCGCCGGCGGTAGTCAGGATCATGGTGCCTCCACGTCAGCCATTGCTTGAAGGCTCGTCCGAACGCCGACGGGTGACCATCGTTGAATCGAGTGATTGTTACCGGCCGCCGACGCCGGGTCGCGGACACCGTGGCGGGCGCGCTCCGCTTACGCTACGGGCGTGGGAGGGCGGCTCACGGTAGGACGCGACGCGGAGTTGGCGCTGCTGGCAGGCGCGCTCGACGAGCTGTCGGCGGGTCAGGGCGGGACGGTCTGGATCGAGGGCGACGCCGGCCTCGGCAAGTCGCACCTGCTGGCCGAGGTGGCCGAACTGGTTGAGCGGGCCGCACCGGGTGACTGCGCGGTGCTGACCGGGTACGCCGACCAGCTCACCGAGAGCTTTCCGCTGCGGGTCGTGGCCGACTCGCTGGGCGTCTTCGGCTGGTCGACCGATCCGGCGCGGGTGCCGATCGCGCGGCTGCTCGCCGGGCGCGCCACCGACGGGGTCCGCTACGCCGATCCGGTGCTGGCCGCCACCGAGCTGCTGTTGGAGCTGGCCGAGCGGCTCTGCGCCGAGCGTCCACACGTGCTCGTCCTGGAGGACGTCCAGTGGGCGGACGCGGCGAGCCTCACGCTGGCCGAGCGGCTGGCCGGGATGACCGACCAGCTTCCGCTGCTGATCCTGGTCACCACCCGGCCGGTACCGATCGAACCCGGCTCGCCCCGGGCCGCCCTGCGGGCCGCCGCCGGGGCGCGGCTGCGGCTGGAACCGCTCGGCCCGGCCGACGTCGCGTGTCTGGTGCGGCAGGAGCTGGCCGCCGAGCCCGGGCCGCTGCTGACCGCGCTGCTGGCCGCGGCCGGCGGCAGCCCGCTGTACGTCCGGGAGATCCTGCACGCTGCCCGCGGCGGTCGGCTCGTGCCGGTGGCCGGCGGCCGGGTCGATCTCGGCGCCGCCGAACCGGTGCCGCGGTCGCTGGCCGACGCGCTGCTGCGCCGGCTCGGCGTGCTCAGTCCCGAGCAACTGCACGCCGTCCGGCTGGGGGCGGCGCTCGGCAACGAGTTCCCGGTGGAGGACCTGGACCTCGTGCTCGGTCCGGGCGAAAGCTCCGCCCGCGCGGTGGGCGAGGGTGCCGGTCGCGGGGCGCTCGCGGCCGCGGGCGCGGCCGGTGCGGTCGAGGTGTCCCGCGGCTACGCCCGATTCCGGCACGAGCTGATCCGGCAGGCGCTGCTGTCCCAGATCCCCGCGGCGGTCCGGGGCGGACTGCACGATCACATCGCCCGCACGCTGGCCGCGGCCGGTCGCCCGGAACTGCGGGTGGCCAGCCACCTGACCGCCGCGCCGGATCCATTGCAGACCTGGGCGCGGGACTGGCTGGCGGTCCGGCCCGAGTCCACCCTGTACACGGCCCCGGCGGCGTACCTGGAACTGCTGCGGCGGGCGATCCGGGCCGCGGCGGCGACCGACGCCTGCTGGCTGCCCCTGCACCACCGGCTGATCGTGGTGGCGTTCTGGACCGGCCGCGACGATCTGGTGGTCGAGGTCGGTCCGTCGGTGCTGGCGGCCACCGCCGACCCGGGCGAGTCGGCGCGGCTGCGGATCAAGGTGATGCGGTCGTTCGCCCGGCTGGGCCGGTTCGACGAGGCGGTGGCGACGGTGGCGCCCGCGATCGAACGTCCGGACACCCCGCCGCGGTGGCGGGCACGGCTGTCCGCCTGGTCGGCGAACGCGCTGGCCTTCCTCGGCCGGGTCGAGGAGGCCCGGACGCAGGGGCGCGCGGCGCTGGAGCAGGCCGAGGGGCTGGGCGACGCGCTGGGCGTCGCCTACGCGCACAGCGCGCTGGCCGTGGTCGCCGAGGCCGACCAGCAGCCGGCCCACCTGGAGGCCGGCATGGCGGCGCTCGGGAACGATCCGGAGTCGTTGGACCTGCGCCTGCAACTGGCCGGCAACCGGGCCGCCCGGTTGGGCGCGCTCGGTTCGCCCGAGGCACCGACCGCCTTCGAGGAGCTGCTGATCACGGCGGAGCGGGTCGGGACGTACCGGGCCTCGACCGTGCGGGCGCACGCGGCCGACTACCACTTCGACCGCGGGCACTGGGACGAGGCGCTGCTGCACGTCGCCCAGTTGGGTCCCGCGGCGCTGGCGCACCCCGCCTTCGCCTACCTGCACGGGATGCGGGCGGTGATCGCGTACCGGCGGGGCGAGCCGGAGCGGGCGCGGGAGCACCTGCGGGCGGCCGGGGTCACGGACGGCGAACCGGACCGGATCACCGGCCCGACGGGCGCGTACCTGCTGGAGGCCGTGGCGCTGCGGGCCGAGGTCGCCGGCGACCTGCCGCAGGCGCTGCGCATCCGGTGCGGGTACCTCGACCTGCCGGCGGGCAGCCGGCGCAACAGCCGCGCCTTCGAGGCCATGTTCCTGGTACGGCTGGCCCAGGTGCTCGGTGACGACAGGGTCGCCCGCGCGGCGGCGGAGGCCGTGGCCGACAGCGGCGGCCGGGCGACCCGCGACGTGCGGTTGGCGGCACTCACCTGCCGGGCCATGGTGGAGGCCGACCCGGACGCGCTGCTCGCGTGCGCCGCCGACTTCGCGTCCGGCGGGTGGTCGCTGTGCGCGGCGATGGCCCTGGAGGAGGCGGCCGTGCATCTGGCGGAGGCCGGTGAGCCGGGCCGGGCGCGCGGATGCTTCAACCAGGCCATCGACCGGTACCTGGAGCACGGCGCGGCCTGGGACGTGCGGCGGGCGGGCGCCCGGCTGCGCCGGTACGGGATCCGGCGCGGCGAACGCGCCGCACCGCGGGCCGCGCGGCACGGGTGGGCGGCGCTGACCGCCACCGAGTTGAGCATCGCCCGGCTCGTCGCGCAGGGGCTGACCAATGCGGACGTCGCCCGGACGATGATGTTGTCCCGCAACACCGTGCAGACCCACGTGTCAGGTGCCCTCCGCAAGCTCGACTGCCGTTCGCGGACCGCCCTCGCCCGGCTGGTGGCGCTGCGCGACGAGGCCGGGCTGCGCGACGACGCCGGGCTGCGCGGAGTCGCCGCGGAAGCCGGCGGCCCGGGCGATGTCCAGGCGTGACCGCAGGCCCAGTTTCGCGCGGATCCGGGCCATGTGCGTCTGTACGGTGTTCTGGCTGAGGAACAGTTCGGCTGCTATCTCCCGGTTGGACAGTCCCCGGGCGGCCAGCCGCACCACCCGGAACTCGGCCGGGGTCAGCGCCGCCCAGCCGGTCGTCGACGGCGCGGCGGGGGTACGCCGCCGGACGCCGACCTCGCGGAGCCGGGCGTCGGCCCGTTCCACGTCCCAGGTCGCGCCGACGGCGGCGAAGGCGGTCACCGCCGCCCGCAGGGCACGCATGGCGGCCACCCGGTCGCCGGCCCGGCCCAGGAGGACCGCCGCCTCCTCCAGCGCGCCTGCCTGTTGCAGCGGCGCACCGATCCGGCCCAGGTCGTCGGCCGCCGCCAGCAGGGCGCCGGGCTCGCCCGCGACCAGCCCGTCCACCAGCGCGGACATCGCGACCTGGGCCGGCAGGCGCTCGGCCGCGGCCACCCGGGCGCACCAGCGCGCCACCGCCGCGGCGTCGTCGCGGGCACCGGTCGCGACGGCGAGCCGGGCCACCTGTTCGGCCCCGTGCAGGCAGCTCGGCCGGTCCGTGGCGGTGGGCGTGAGGGCGCGCTGCCGCAGCCGGAGGGCGACGTCGAGCCGGCCGGAGCGTTCGGCGCCGATCGCCGCCAGTTCGAGCCCCGCCCGTCCGGGCGCCGCCGCCGGCGCCCGGCGGTGCGACCGCGAGGTGCTGGCCGGACGCAGCCGGCGGGCCGCGACGAGCGCCGCCAGCTCCGGATCCGGTACGCCGAGGTCGGCCCAGCCGCCGGTCAGATAGGTGGCCCAGCCGGCGGCCGCGGTGAGCCGCTCGGCGAGCTGCGGGTCGGCGTCCGCGGCGACGGTGGCCGCCTGCGCGACGGCCGCCCGCAGCAGCGGTGCCGGTCCGGTCTGCACCAGCAGGCCGATCAGGTCGGCCTGGATCAGCGCCCGCAGTTCGGCGGCCTCGACCCCGGCCGGCAGCGCGTCGCGGCACCGGATCAGCTCCTCGGCGCTCGGCGGCGTCTCGCCGGCCAGGACCCGCGCGTGCGTGACGATGGCGGCGACCATCGGATCGGTCTGCGGGTCGGACAGCGCGGCCAGCAGGTGCCGGGCCTCGGCGGTCCGGTCCAGCGCGGCCAGCGCGACCGCGTGCCATCCACCCAGTTGCGCGTCGGCGCTACCGGCGGCCAGCTCGGCGGCCCGGTCCGGCTGACCGGCGCGTAACTGGGCGCGGACGGCGAGCCGGCGTAGCTGGGCGGCGGTCCGCGGGTCGGCGTCGGAGCCGGCCGCTGCGCACCGGGCGGCCCGGTGGAAGTGACCGAGCCGGTATTCGACCGTGCCGGCCCGGATGGCCAGCGCGGCCCCGGCGTCGCCGCCGGCCTGGCCGAGGGCGCGCCGCAGCAGCGCGCAGAACGCGGCCGGGTCGCTGAGCAACGCCGGTTCGGTGAGCCGGGCGAGCCAGCGGATGGCCGGTGCCGGAAGCCGTCCCGCCCCGGTCAGGTGCCGGGCCACGGTGGCCGGCGGGGCGCCCTGGGCGATGAGCGCGGACGCCGCCCGGTAGT
Organism: Plantactinospora sp. KBS50; assembly: GCF_002285795.1. Classification (GTDB taxonomy): domain Bacteria; phylum Actinomycetota; class Actinomycetes; order Mycobacteriales; family Micromonosporaceae; genus KBS50. The sequence continues at coordinate 3,694,744 of NZ_CP022961.1, read as the reverse complement.
GGAAGCTGCGACGCTGGGCGGCGGTGAACGTGCGGGCGAGGGCGTCGCGGACGACGCGGTGCGGGAACGACAGCCCGTCCCCGTCGTCGTGGACCACCCGTCGGCCGACGGCGGTGGACAGCATCGCCATCACCTCCGGCAGCGCGGCATCCAGCACGCAGCTCAGTTCGGCCGCGTCGAAGCGCGTACCCAGCAGGGCGGCGGTGCGCAGCGCCCGGCGGGTGGTTTCCGGCAGGCCGTGGCAGAGGACCTCTTCGAGTACGGCGGCGCTGCCGGCACCGATCGCGCCGAGGTCGGTCCGGCCCGCCGCCGGGTGCAGCAGGCCGGCCCGGTCCAGCGCGGCGATCAGCCGCAGCGCGGCGGCCGGGTTGCCGCCGACCGCGCGCAGGTACCGGACGAGACGCGGGCCGGGCGGGGCGCCGAGCCGGTCGCCGGCGACGGCCGTCAGGTCCGCATCGGACAGCGGGCCGAGACTGATCGCCCGGCCCTCGTGCTGCTCGATGAGGGCGCGTAGCTGCGCGACCCGCTGCCGGTACGGCTGCGGCCGGCTGGCGCTGACCAGCAGCAGCGGCAGGTGTGCGGTGGCCCGCCCGAGCCGGTGCCAGGCCAGCAGGCTGGCCTCGTCGGCCTCGTGCAGGTCGTCCAGGACCAGCACGACCGGACCGTCGGCGCAGAGCGCGGCGACCGCCGCGTCGAGCCGGTCGACCGCCTCGGGCAGGCCGGCCGTGACCGGCAGGTCCGGCCCGAGCATCCGGGCCAGGGTGGCCGGCGCGGTCGGCCGCCGTCCGGGCTGTCCCCGGCCGGTCCGCACCGTCACCGGCGACCGGTCGCAGCGGGCGGTGAACGCGTCGAGCAGGAGGGACTTGCCGATTCCGGGCTCGCCCTCGATCCACGCCACGCCACCGTGGCCGGCCTCCACCCGCCGGACCAGTTCGGCGAGCATCGCCAGCTCCAGGTGCCGGCCGGCCGGCATGGGCGATCCGGTCATGGGCGATCCGGTCATGGGCGGGGCGCGATGGTCGGGGCCGGGTCGGGTTCGTCCCCCGGCGGCGCGGACGCGACGGTCAACTCCAGCGCGACCTCGCTGGCCTGGTCGGCCTCGACCCGGCAGGTGGGGCACGTGAACAGGTGCCGCTCGACGTGTCTCTCCCGCTCGGTGTCGAGGGCGCCGGTCAGGTAGAGGTCGAGCTGGTCACGCACGTGCGCGGTGTGGTCCGCCATGTCTGGCCGCTTCTCCTCCTGCCGCCCTTTCGGGGGCCGCCGACGGCCCCGGTTGGGCGTCCGCCGTGCCATTGACTGTAGTCAGCGTGCCGGGCGTCGGGGGGAGCCTGCGGCCGGCGGATCAGCCCAGGAACCACTTCTGGTTCTCCTCGCCCGTGCAGGTCCAGAGCTGGAGCAGGGCCCCGGCCGCGGTGTTCCAGTCCCGCACGTCCACGCACTTGCCGATCTCGGTGTTCACCAGGTCGTGTGCCTTGTTGACGGTGAGCCGCTGGGCCCAGCCGCCGTTGCAGCGGGCCAGTTGGATGCGCGTGCCGTCGGCGGTGGACGCGTTGGCGAGGTCCATGCACATTCCCAGCGCCCGCAGCGAGCCGTTGGCGCCGGCGGACCAGCGCTGCCCGCCGCCACCGGTGCAGGACTGCATCTGGAGCTGGACGCCGTCGCGGGCGGTGCCGCCCGGCACGGTGATGCAGCGGCCCTGGTAGCCGCGGATCAGCCGGCCGGTGGGGGTGGGCGAGGCGGCCGCCCGGGTGGAGGGGGACGCCGCGGGCTTGGCCTGCGCGGCGGCGGGCTGGGTGCCGGTTGTGCCGGTCTTGCCGCCGCTGTCGGCGGGGTGGCCGCCGGAGTCCGGCGCGCCGGCGGCCACGGCGTCGGGTCCGCCGGCTGGTGGCCGCGCGCCGCCGCCCGGTGCGTCGCGGTCCGGCCCGCCGGGTCCGGTCGGGGTGGGACCGGACGTCCCGGGCACGGTGCTGCCGGCCGGCGGGGCGGCGATGGCCGGTGGCTGCCGGTCCGAGCCGGGCGTGGCGTACCAGAGCGCGTACCGGCGGACCGTCTCCACGTAGCTCGCGGCGGCGCTCGGGATCGTGTCGCCGCCGCGCAGCGCCGCCAGGCCCGAGTGGTGGGCGGCCAGGGCGAGCTGCCAGAGGTCGCCCTTCGCCCCGGTGGCCCGTACCGCGCCGACCAGGTCGCACATGTGATGCGCCAGGGCGGTGATGTTCGCGGCCGGGTCGAGACGGTCGGCGTGCGGCGACGGGCTCCACCGCGTCCACAGCTCGTCGGTCAGCCCGGCCACCCCGCGACCCCCGTCGGCCGTGGTGGCGTCGCGCTCGAAGCGGGAGGCGGTCATCAGTTGGGCGGCCAGCCGGGGGACGGACAGCGTGGGGCAGGCGTCGGCGGCCTGCGCCAGCGCGGCCTCCTGCCCGGTTGGGATCGGCACGCCCACCAGCGGCTCCTCGGCCGCGCCGGGCCGGCCGGAGCCGGCCCGCAGGACGGCACCGGCGCCGATGCCCAGCAGCGTCACCAGCAGGGCGGCGATGGCCAGGTATCCGCGGGTGCGGCCCGAGGTGAGCACCGCCCGCAGCGCCGCCTGGGGCGCCCGGGTCCAGTGGATGCGCTCGTCGTGGTCAACCGGTGGTACCGCCATCGTCCGTCCCGAAGGTCGCAAGTCACGCCTCGCACCGGGAGCCGCACCGGGCGTTCCGCGCGAAAACGTCGTACCTCAGGAGAACGTCGGGTCGGGGCCGTGCGTTCAGGCGAATGCCGGAGCGGCATCGGGAGCGGACGGACCGGGACCGGCGGGCGGGCCAAGGCGGACGGACCGGGACCGGCGGGCGGGCCAAGGTGGACGAGCCGGGACCGGTGCCGGGCAGCACCGGTCCCGGGGGTCGCCGGCGGCATGCGCCGGACGGGTCCCGGCCGCCGCCGCCGAGGTGCGGCGACGGCCCTCTCCTCTCCGCGGGAGGTCCGTGCCCGCCGCGCGGGCGCGCGCCGGGCACGGTGTCACAAGACACCGTAAATCGCCGCATGTCAATGCGAAGTCCGCCGGTTCGCGGCGAGCGGCTGCGGCGTACCGGATGTAACGCGTTACGGGCCGGTGGCGGCCGGTGCGGTGGACGCGCGTTCCACCAGCTCGGTGGCCAGTTCCACGTGCAGCGCGTCGAGTTCGTGCCCGCGCAACTGGCGCAGCAGCAACGTGACGGCCATCCGGCCGAGTTCGGCGAGCGGCTGGCGGACGGTGGTGAGCACGGGATCGGTGGCCCGGCCGATCTCGCTGTCGTCGAAGCCGACGACGGACAGGTCCGCCGGTACCCGCAGGCCGCGCTCCCGTGCGGCGTGCAGCGCACCCACCGCGATCTTGTCGTTGAAGCCCACCAGCGCGGTCGGTCGGTCCGGCCGGTCCAGCAGTTCGCGGGCGGCCTGGTAGCCCTGCTCCATGGTCGGGTCGCTGACGAAGCACACCAGGTCGGGGCTGGGCAGCACGCCGACGTCCGCCAGCGGCGCGGTGTAGCCGGTCATCCGCGCGTTGGTCACCAGCCAGTCCCGGGGGCCGCCGATGATGCCCACCCGGCGGTGCCCCAGCCGCACCAGGTGGTCCATCACGGCGCGCGCCCCGCTGACGTGCGCTGCGGACACCGCGGCGATGTCGCGGGGCGGCGGAACCCGCGGGTCGACCACCACGAACGGGAACCCCGCGTCGCGCAGCGCGGCCAGGTCCTCCGCCGGCTCGGGGGGCAGGATCAGCACCGCGCCATCCACACTGGACCGGACCGGCAGGGTGGGCAGGACGACCTGGTCGCGCGCGGCCCGGCCGGCGTTCAGCAGCACGTCCATGTCGTGCAGCTCGACCGTTTCGACGATGGAGGAGACGATGATGCCGAAGTAGTCGGTGAGCAGGTAGGGGCAGCGCACGTACACGGTGGCGCGGTCGGTGCGCCGCGACGGCGCCCGGCGGCCCAGTCGACCGACCGCCTGCAACACCGCCTCGCGGGTGTGCTCGGCGACGTTGGCGTGACCGTTGAGCGCGCGGGACACGGTCGCGACCGACAAGCCGGTTTCGGCGGCGAGCTGCCGCACCGTTGCCCGCCGTGCCATGGACACCTGGCCTTCGTGTGCGCCGCTGGGACTGGAGATCATAACTCGCTGACGCGTCGATGCGCTGAATGCGTTGGTGTTGTTACGGCGCGTTGCCGTTGATCCGACCGTCCCGGCCGTATCTGTAAAGACTCTTGACATTTAGCTCTGCAAAGTGTTTCTTGGATGTTACCGCGGCGTCGGCATCGGGCAGCCGGACCGCGGCAGCGCCGGGTGAATGGTCGTCCGCCAGCGGACGCCCATGCGGACCCACCGAGGACGGCCGCGCCGTACGGGGCGTGGCCCGGGTTCTTCCGTGGGCGCGACGACAGCTCTGCTCCGCGATGACCCCGCATTGGTTTCACCCCTGTCGACGGGCGTACCCGTCTCCGCATCGTCAGCGGCCCCTGACCGGAGGCCGGTGGCGGTGCGCCGCCGGCCGTTGCCCCGCCCGGGTCCGCGACCCCCGGACCCGGTCCACCCCCATCCCCCGACTTTCGGAGGTGCCCCGATGCACAGACGAAGGCTCCTGCTCGCCGCGGCGACCGTGCTGGTCACCGTCGTCGGCGGCCTCACCATCTCGTCCGGACAGGATCCCGCCGACGCCGCGGTGGTCTGGGCGGAGGAGTTCAACGGCGCCGCCGGCACCGGCGTGAACACCGCCCGGTGGAACTTCGACACCGGCGGCGGCGGCTTCGGCAACAACGAACTGGAGTACTACAATAGCGGCACCAGCAACGTCTACCAGGACGGCCAGGGCCACCTGGTGATCGAGGCGCGCCGGGAGAGCGGCGGGCACTCCTGCTGGTACGGCACCTGCCAGTGGACCTCCGGCCGGATCCACACGTCCGGCAAGTTCACCCAGCAGTACGGCCACATCGAGGCGCGGATCCAGGTGCCCAAGGGCGCGGGCCTGTGGCCGGCCTTCTGGATGCTCGGCGGCTCCAACTGGCCCACCGACGGCGAGATCGACATCATGGAGAACGTCGGCGGCCAGCCGAACACGGTCTTCGGCACGATCCACGGACCCGGCTACTCCGGCGGCAACGGCGTGGGCGGCACGCGGACGCTCTCCGCGCCGCTGGGCAACGCCTTCCACAACTACGCGATCGACTGGTCGCCGGATCTGATCATCTGGACGGTCGACGGGTCCGAGTACTTCCGGGCCACCCCGGCCAGCACCCGGGGCAACCCGTGGGTGTTCAACCACCCGTTCTTCATCATCCTCAACCTGGCCGTCGGCGGGAACTTCCCGGGCAGCCCGGACGGCAGCACCCCGTCGCCGGCCCGGATGCTGATCGACTACATCCACGTCGACACCACGACCGGCGGCGGCACCACCCCGCCGCCGTCGGGCAGCACCTCGGCGCTGCGGTCCAACCTCAGCGGCCGGTGCATCGACATCCCGTCGGCGAACCCGGTGGACAGCGTGCCGTTGCAGATCTACGACTGCAACGGCACCGGCGCCCAGCAGTGGACCATCGGCAGCGACGGCACCGTGCGCGCCCTGGGCAAGTGCATGGACGCGCGGGCCGCCGGGACCGGCAACGGTACGGTGATCCAGCTCTACACCTGCAACGGCACCGGCGCGCAGAAGTTCGCGTACAGCTCGGCCGGTGACCTGGTGAACATCGCCGCGAACCGGTGTGTCGACGTGGTGGACAACGGCACCGCGAACGGATCGCGGCTGCAACTGTGGGACTGCGCGGGCACGCCCAACCAGAAGTGGACCCGGGTCTGAGAGATCCCGGACCGTGGGGGCCGCGCCGACCGGCGCGGCCCCCACGGCCGTCCGGATCCGGTAGAGGCCGGACGTCTGCGCGCTGACTGTCGCCCTATTGGTTGCCGCCCAGTCCAACTACCCGATCATGCGGGAGTCCGCGAAGTTCCTGCTCTCGCACGCCACCACCGGATCCGACGGGCTGCTGCACACGGTGTCCAACGCCCAGAACCTCGGCCTGGAACCGGTCTGGCCGGACAACCTCATCGGCGACAGCGGCAGCCAGACCTCGCCGGCCCGCAGCACCTACACCCTGCGGCCGTACCCGAAACGGCAGGGTCCTCGGGATCAACTGACCGGCACGGACCGGCTGACCGGACGCCCCGGCCCTGGGATCAGGGTCGGGGCGTCCGACCGTGCCGGCGGGGGCCGGTCAGTCGACCGGTCCGATCCGCTTCGCGAGGTCGACGAAGCCCCGCCACCGGGCCGGGCCGAAGGCGAGGGTGCCGCCGTCGCGGTCCTTGCTGTCCCGGACCAGGACGACGCCGGGCAGGTTGTCGGCCACCTCGACGCAAGCTCCGCCGTTGCCGCTGCTGCGGGTGGAGGTGCGCCACCGCGCGCCGGTCAGCTCCATGTCTTCGCCACTTCCTTGATCAGCTCGATCGACTGTCGGTGGTTCAGGGCCTCGCCGCGAACCGCCTCCCACGCGTCCAGTATCACCGCGATGTCCTCGGCGGCGCTAGCGAGGTGTCCTTCGAGCTGGTTGTCCAGGTAGCACGCGGTCCGCCGGTCGGTCGAGGTGGCGATCACGAAGGGTCCGTTCAGCCCGGCGTACGCGCCGACCGAGGCGGGCACGACGTGCACCCGCACGTGCGGCCGTTCGCCGCCGGCGGCCAGGGCGCACAGTTGCTCGTGCATGGTCTGGCGGCCACCGATCGGCCGGCGCAGCACGGTCTCGTCGATCACGGCGGTGAGCTGCGGCGGGTCGTCGCGCTCCAGGATCGCCTGCCGGGCCATCCGGGCGGTGAGCCGGCGCTGCACCTGGGCCGGCGCGACCAGGCCGGCGCCCTCCAGCACGGCCCGCGCGTACGCCTCGGTCTGCAACAGGCCGGGCAGGACGACGGACTCGAACCACCGCAGCGCCACGGCCTCGCGCTCGATCTCCTGCCACGGGCGGAACCACACCGGGTCGCGACGTCTTGAGGTGTCTGGCCAAAGGTCCCCAATGTCCCGGCCGAGCGCCGCCGCGGCCGCCGCGCGATGCCGGGCGTGCGGGATCCGGCCGGGCGACAACCACCGGGCGACCGTCTTGGGGTCCACCTCGGCGCGTTCCGCGAGCGATTCGACGGTGGCGCCCGCGTCGTTCATGGCCGCGCGCAGGGCATCGTTCATAGCCACTCCTGATGGGACGTAGTGAACGTCCACTCACCATATCGCCACGGGCTGTGTTTGTTCGGCCACCGATCGCACGATTCTCTGTGTGGGGCCGTCCGGTGGTCCCCCGGTCACCGGACGGCCCCCTCCGCCCGTGGGAAGGAAAGGATCGGTCATGAGCGTTCATCAGCGCCGGACATGGTGGTCCCGGCACTGCGTCTGCGGCCGTCGGTGGCTCCGTGGTGGGTGTCCGGCGATCTCGCCGGGTGTACCGGACCGGGCCACCATGCCGACCGCCGTGCCTGCACCGGTCAGCGGCGAGCGCGCGGGTCGGCACGGCGGTGCTCGGGTGTTGCGGCATCGGCGTAACCGGGGGCACTGGTGAGCGGCCCGGATCGGCCGCCCGTTGTGGTGGACGAGTTGCCGGTGGGCGACAGCCGGTGTGTCCCGTGCGGTCCGGGGAAGTTGGCGGCGGTGCCGGTGGACCGGAGCCGGACCCTGGAGCGGTCCCGGTGACCATCGGGCGGCACCGGCCGGCGGGTGTGGTGGTGCATCGGGCGTATCACGTGCCGTTGCGTCCGACCTGGCTGTGTCGCATCTGCGCGGGGCCGTGGCCGTGCGGTCCGGCGAAGCTGGCCCTGCTGGCCGGGCACGACGGCGACCGTATCGGTCTGATGATCACGTTGGCGCACTACCTGCACGAGGCGGTGTACGACCTGGCCGAGGTGTGCGGCCCGCACTGTCCCGATCCGCAGGACCTGAACCGCCGGTTCCTGGGCTGGGTCACCCGCTCGCGCCGCCAACCCCGCGGCGGGCAACCATGACCGGCGCCCGCGGCGGTTCCCAACCGGCGCCGGCTCCGGTCAGCACCGCCCGCGCTCGGCGTGCGGCCTGCTGGGCGTGCGGCCTGCTCGGCGTGCGGGCTGCTGGGCGTGCGGCCTGCTCAGCGTGCGGCCCGCTCGGCACCGGGGTCGGCTTCGAGGTGCCGCCGCATGGTGCGTCGCCAGCGGGCCGCCGGCAGTCCGGGCCGCAGGGCGGCCAGCCCCGTCGCGTACTTGGAGAAGGCCACCGGGCGGTGACCGCGACTCCACAGCAGCCGGTCGACGGGGGAGGCGGTGGAGCCGGTCTTGGTCTCGATGATCGCCAGCTCGGGCCGCTCCAACCGGTGTCCGCGGGCATCTTCCCAGCACAGCCCGGTGTCGATGGTGACCCGGCTGGCGGTGGCCGCCAGGTACAGCGTGCTGCGCAGGTACCTGGTGGTCAGGGTGGGGGAGAAGGCGAGGTCGGCGCCGGCGTTGACGCCCGCGAGCACCTCGTCCACGAAGGCCCGGCCGGGGGAGAGGGTGTCGCTGGAGTCCCGGTCGTACGGCAGCCGGTCCTTGACCGTGCCGCCGCGGGTGCCCTCGGTCTTGACCTCCAGCCAGCAGAGGCCGGAGTCGAGATAGCTCCGGGTCCTGATCTTGAATCGGCGCCGCCGCCGGTGCGCGGTGAGCCGGAAGCTGAGCAGGTCGGCCGTGTCGAAGTAGATCGACTCGTAGCGGAAGGCCCGCCGCCCGTCGATCTCCAGTATCCGGCCGGTCCGGTCCAGTCCCGCGGTCAGTTCCGGCACCTCGGCGCGGGGGAGCAGGTACTTGCGGTCGAACCGGGTCTGCAACGCGGCGCACGCCATCAGCTCGGCCAGCCCGATCGGGGACAGCCCGCCCGGCGCGCTGCCGGCGACACCGGTCGTGATCATCGGGCCGCACCCGCCTCGACCGGTCGCCGACCGGCGTCGGCGCCCGCGCCGGAGCGCGGCAGCGAGTACCGGACGTCGACGACGGTGGTGTCGTTGACCAGGTCGACCCGTTCCACGTTCGCGGCGTGCACCCGCGCGCCGAGCAACTGCTCCAGGTGGGCCACGAGGGCGGCCGGATCGCTGATGGCGGTGTCGATGACCATGACGTGCCGGCGGTAGCGCCGCAGCAGCCGTGGGTGGTCGCCGACGTAGGTCACCGCGAGGACCAGCGCGCTCAGGCCGGTGACCGTCCAGATCGAACTGCCGGCGAGCGGGCCGAGGATGCCCAGCGCGAGCGCGGAGAAGTAGTAGGCCACCTCGTGCTGGTCCAGTTCGGTGGAGCGGAGCCGGATGATCGAGAGGACACCGAAGAGCCCGAGCCCGAGTCCGGCGCCGGCGCCGGCGGCGCTGAGCGAGCTGGCGACGGCGAAGACGCCGACGTTGACGCCCAGGTAGGCCATGGCCAGGTCCCTCCGCCGGTGGCGGGGGAAGTACAGCGCGAAGACGAGTAGGCCCACGGCGACCAGATCCACGCCGGTCAGGACCAACCGCGACATGTTTGCTCCTCCTCCGCCGCCCGGCGCCGGTCCGCATCCGGACCGGCGTGCGGGCTCGATCGTCCGGGTGTCGATTTCGGGTCGTACCGCTGTGGGGGTCTGGCCGGTACGGGCCGCCGGCCAGACCCCCGGTGGTCACTCAGCGCGGGCCGCCGCCACCGCCGCCACCCCCGCCACCGCCACCGCCGCCGCCACCACTGCTGGTGTACTGGCCGGCGACCACGCCGGTGAGTACGCGGGTGGCGCCGGAGATGCTGCCGCTGCTGTAGAGGCCGCCGACGTTGGTCCCGCTGACGCTGCCGCCGACGTAGACGTCGTACGACTGGCCGTTGGTGAGCCGGTTCGACGAGATGACCACCTCGCGGAAGCTCTGCGCCCCCTGGAACGAGGCCAGCACGGTGCTGCCGGAGACGACGTGCACGATCGTGTTGGCGGCGTAGCTGGCGCTGAAGCGCGGCGCCACCCAGCCCTGGCCGGTGTTCGGCACGGTGGCGCCGAGGACGGCCAGCGAGGTCATCGCGGCGCCCACCACCGTGCCGCCGGCGAACGTGATCGTTCCGTTCGCGTCGAGCGCGCCGTCGCCGCCGCCGCGCGTGCTGGAGCCGTAGGACACCGTGGTGCCGCCGGAGAAGGTGAGCGTCCCGTTGGAGTCGAAGCCGTCGGTGCCGCCGTGCGCCACCACGGTGCCGCCGGTGACCCGGATGAAGGCGACGTTGGAGGTCGCCTCCGGGTTCGCTCCCGCCTCCGCGGCGTTCACCGCGTCGTCGCTGGACACCACGGTCGTGTTGCCGCCGCTGATGGTCAGCTGCGTCGACTCCAGCGCCTCGTAGGAGCGGGTCACGTTGATCGTGCCGCCGGAGATGTTCAGCACGTTCTCGCCCTTGATGCCGTCATCGGCGACCGAGACCGAGATGGTGCCGTTGGTGATGTTCACGACGCCCTTGCCGGCGTCGGAGTTGTTCGACTTGAGCCCGTCGCCCCCGGACGAGGTGACGTTGATGGTGCCGCCGTTGACGGTGAGCGAGTCCTTGCCGCGGATCGCGTCGTCGACCGCGTTCACGGTGATCGTGCCGGAGGAGATGACCAGGTCGTCCTTGCTGACGATGCCGTCGGCGTGGTTGGCCCGGACGTTCAGCGCACCGGTGCCGGCGATGGTCAGGTCGTCCTTGCTGAACAGCGCGGAGTCCGGCTCGTCGGCGTTGCTGTAGTTGGTCGCGTCGGTGAGCGAGTTGGTGGTGCCCGCGGCCAGCGTGATGAGCACGGAGTCGGCCTCGGCGACGTACAGCGCCGAGGAACTCTGGTTGGTGATCGAGGCGCCGCTGAGGATGAGTTCGACCACGCCGTCGGCGGGCGAGTTCACCTGGACGGAGCCGTTGTTCAGCGTGCCGCTGATCTGGTACGACCCGGGCGCCGTGATCGTGACGGTACCGCCGGAGACGGTGACGTTGCTGCCCGAGACGCTGGCGCTGGAACCGTTGAGGGTGATCGTGGCGGTCGGGGCGGCGACCGCCGCCGTGCTCAGCGGTCCCACCAGCAGGGCTGCGATGAGGCCGGCGAGGACGGCTGTTCTGCGTGCGGGTGATGGCATGACGGTCCTGTTCGGTTGGGGAACGCGGGGAGCCGGTACCGGGCACTACGGCTGCCTCGAACGCCGGCTGACCATCCGGTGAACCGGGGGTTACGAGGGATTTACATCGATGAGAGTAAATCAGGATTCGTACGCCCCAAAGGCTTGTCCACCGGCATTCGGGCGCGGGACGGATTTAACAGCCCATTGATAGACAACATTGAGGAAAGTCTGAGGTGGGGGTCCTTGACCGGATGCTCTGAAGCGGTTAACGCGCCCGCGCGAGGGCCGGCCGGATACCGGACGGCGTGACCTAAACGCGTCATCCGACGCGGAGCGATGCAAGAAAAACGCGCCCACTGGCCTTGCGGCGACGATTTTCCGCATGCACGATGGTCCGCATGACATCTTCGGTCGCGGTCGACGCGTTGGACCGCCGCGTGCTGGCCGCGTTGCAGCTCGACGGCCGCGCGCCGTGGGGTCTGGTCGCCCGCGCCGTGGGAGCCAGCGAATCGACGGTGCAGCGGCGGTTCAACGCGCTGCGCGCCCGGGGTGCCGCCCGGGTGATCGGCGTGGTCGACGTGCTGCGCTGTGGGCTGGGCGTCCCGGTGCTGGTCCGGGTCTCCTGCCGGCCGGGCGCGGCCGGCGACGTCGCGGCCGGCCTCGCCACGCGACCCGAGACCCGGTTCGCGGCGCTGGTGACCGGCAGCATCGACGCCGTCGCCGAACTCGTCGTGCCGACCCACCGGGACCTCGCCCGGGTCCTGGTGCACGACCTGCCCGGACCGGACGGGGTCACCGACACCGAGACGCTGACGGTGATGCGGACCTTCGTCTCGGCGCACGACTGGGACACCGGGCTGCTCGACCCGGCCGCGGCCGCCCTGCTGCGGCCGGCCCCGGTGCGCCCGTTCGAGGACCAGGTCTGGGAACGCCCACCGGACCGGCTGGACGACCTGGAACTGGCCATCCTCCACGCGCTCGGCGAGGACGGCCGGCTGCCGGTCCGGGAGATCGCGGCACAGGTCGGGTCCAGCGAGTCCACGGTGGCCCGCCGGATCGACTCGATGGTGGAGCGCGGCTGCCTGCGCTTCCGCACCCTGGTCGAGCCGACCGTGCTGGGCTTCGCCGTCGAGTTCATGCTCTGGCTCGACGTCGAACCGGCCCGGCTGGACGCCGCGGGCCGGCAACTGGCCCAGGACCCGGCGACGAAGTACCTCTCGGCCACCGCCGGCCGGTTCAACCTGTGCGCCCAGATCTCCCTGCGGCACTTCGCGGATCTCTACCGGTTCAGCACCGACGTCGTCGGCGCACTGCCGGGCGTCCGGCGCGCGGACACCACCCTGCAGATCGACACGCTCAAGCGGGCCTGGACGCCCACCCCCGCCCAGCGGCCCGGCACCCCCGTCACCGAGAGGAGCAGCGGATGACCGGCACCCCCGAACCGTGGCAGTGGGGCGAGGCGACCTGGCGGCGGCACGTCGGCCGGGTCCGGGCCGGCCGCCGGCTGGCGCCGCCCTGGCCGGACGGCGCCCGGGTCGCGGTCGCGCTCTCCTTCGACTCCGACCACGAGACCATCCCGCTGCGGGACGGCGAGACCCGCCCCGGCCTGCTGGCCCAGGGCGAGTACGGCGCCCGCGTCGGTGCGCCCCGCATCCTCGCCGCGCTGGCCCGGCACGGCGTACCCGCCACCTTCTTCATGCCCGCCGTCTCGGCGCTGCTGCACCCGCAGGAGGCCCGCGGGTACGTCGAGGCCGGCCACGAGATCGCGGCGCACGGCTGGATCCACGAGCGCAACATGCTGCTGAGCCCGGCCGACGAACGCGCCCTGGCCTCGCGCGCCCTGGACACGTTGCAGGAGGTCACCGGGGTACGACCGGTCGGCGTGCGCACCCCGTCCTGGGACTTCTCCGACGCCACCCTCGGGATCGTGGCCGAGCTGGGCCTGCGCTACGACTCGTCGCTGATGGCCGACGACGACTGCTACGAACTGCTCGCCGACGGCCAACCGACCGGCATCGTGGAACTGCCGGTGGAATGGATCCGCGACGACGCCCCGTACTTCATGATGTCCCGCTACTCCACGCTGCGGCCCTACACGCCGCCCCGTGAGGTGCTGCGGCTGTGGCGCGACGAGTTCGACGCCGCCCGCGCCGACGGTGGGCTGTTCCAGCTCACCATGCACCCGCACATCATCGGCCACCGGTCCCGGATGGTGGTGCTCACCGAGTTGCTCGACCACATGGCGTCCTTCGACGACGTGTGGTTCGCCACCCACGCCCGGATCGCCGAGCACGTCGGCGCCGACCTGGCCGCACCGGCCCGCGACGCCTGAGCCACCCGACCGTCCACCCCCTGCCCGCGACCCCTCCGGAGGTCCCACCGTGACCACGTCCGCAGCCACCCGCGACCCGGCCGTGCCGCTGACCGACAGGCAGCGCCGCGCCGTGGTCGCCGGATCCATCGGCAACACGGTCGAGTGGGTCGACTGGGCCGTCTACGCCTCGTTCGCCCCCATCTTCGCGACCCAGTTCTTCCCGAGCGGGGACCCGAAGGCCGACCTGCTGGCCACCCTCGCGGTGTTCGCCGTCGGCTTCGTGATGCGACCCATCGGCGGGGCGCTGCTGGGCAGCTACGCCGACCGGCACGGCCGCAAGGCCGGGCTGACCCTGACCATCTCGCTGATGGCCGGCGCGTCCCTGGTCATCGCGATCTGCCCGCCGTACTCGGTGATCGGCATCCTGGCGCCGCTGGTGCTGGTGCTCGCCCGGCTGGTGCAGGGCTTCTCGGCCGGCGGCGAGTTCGGCACCTCCTCGGCGTTCCTCGTCGAGTCCGCAGCGCCGGGCCGGCGCGCCTTCGTCGGATCCTGGCAGCAGGTGTCGGTCGGCGCGGGCGGGCTGATCGCCTCGCTGCTGGGCGTGCTGCTGACCCGGACACTCACCGACGACGCCCTGTCCAGTTGGGGCTGGCGGGTCGCGTTCGGCGTGGGCGGCCTGCTCGGGCTGGTCGGGCTCTGGCTGCGGCTCTCGGTCGAGGAGACCGAGGCGTTCACCGGGCTCGCGGAGCGGCGCGCCGACCGGCCCAAGCCCCGGCCGCTGCGGGACATGCTGGTCAACCACCCCGGCGCGGCGCTGCGGGTGGTCGGCATCACCATCGCCGGCACGCTGCTGTACTACATGTGGATCAGCTACATGCCCGGCTACGCGCACACCGCCGAGGGCGTACCGCTGTCCGAGGCGTTCCTCGCCAACAGCCTGGCCATCGCGATCTTCCTGGTGCTGCTGCCGTTCGGCGGCAAGCTCTCCGACCGGTTCGGCCGCAAGCCCACCCTGCTCGCCTTCGCCATCGGCTTCCTGCTGCTGGCGTGGCCGGCGTTCCACTTCATCGGCGGAGGATTCTGGCCGCTGTTCCTGGTGGAGCTGGCCGGCGTCGTCTTCATGGTCGGCTACTCCGCCAACTGCGCCGCGGTGATGGCCGAGCAGTTCCCGGCCGAGGTGCGCACCACCGGCATCGGCCTGCCGTACGCGCTGGCGGTGGCCCTCTTCGGCGGCACCGCGCCGTACCTCACCACCTGGCTCGCCAGCAGCGGACACCGCGACCTGGTGTGGATGTACGCGGCGGCGGCCGCGGTCGTCGGCATCGTCGTCTACGCCACCATGCCCGAGACCCGCGGCCGGGAGCTGGAATGAGCGGACACGTCCTGGTCACCGGCGCGGCCGGCGGGATCGGCGCCGCCGTCGCGGCGCACTTCGCCGCCGACGGCTGGACCGTCACGGGCGTCGACCTGCGGCCGGCGGAACTGCGCACGGCGCTGGCCGGCGCCGGGGACGCGCTGGTGGCCGACCTCGCCGACCCGGACGCGTCCACCGGGGTCGTGCGGCGGGCGTGGCAGCGGACCGGCCCGCTCGACGCCCTGGTCAACGCCGCCGGGATCTACCCGGCCCGCCGCTTCCTCGACCTCGACGCCGGGCTGTGGGACCGGGTCCAGGCGGTCAACGTCCGGGCGCCGATGCTCACCACCCGGGCGTTCGCGCGGCTGGCGATCGACGCCGGCCGCACCGGCACCGTGGTGAACATCGGCTCGGGCGCCGCGCTGCGCGCCCGGCCCGGCGCCGCCCACTACAGCACCTCGAAGGCCGCGCTGGAGATGCTGACCATGGCCGCCGCCGTGGAACTCGGCCCGGCCGGCATCCGGGTCAACGCGGTCAGCCCCGGCTTCGTCACCGTCGACAGCACCGCCAACCCGGTGACGCAGGAGTACGCCGAGGCGGTCTCGGCCAACCCGCTGGGCCGGCGCGGGCGACCGGCGGACATCACCGGCGCGGTCGCCTGGCTGGCCTCCCCGGCCGCCGGCTGGGTCACCGGCGCCATCCTGCGGGTCGACGGCGGCGCGTCCGCCGGCACCACCGGCCTGCCGCAGCACTGGCCGGGGCTGAGCGACGTGCAGGCACCGGAGAGCCATGCACCGGAGGGAGCATCGCAGTGAACACCCCGCACCCCTACACCGTCGTCGGCGCCGGAGCGATCGGCGGCACCGTGGCCTGGCACCTGGCCCGCGCCGGGCATCCGGTGACCGTGGTGGACGCCGACCCGGCGCACGTGGCCGCCATCGCCGCCGACGGGATCGTGCTGGAGCGCGCCGGCCGCCGGCTCGCGCAGCCGGTGACCGCCGCGCTGACGCCCGAGCAGGTCACCGCGCCGCTCGGCCGGGTGCTGCTGGCCGTCAAGGCCAACGCCACCCGTACCGCGGCCGACTGGCTGGCCGGGCACCTGGCCGCGGACGGGTTCGTGGTCAGCCTCCAGAACGGGCTCAACGAGCCGGAGATCGCCCGCCAGGTCGGCGCGGACCGGACCGTCGCGGCCTTCGTGGACCTCTTCGCCGACGTCACCGCGCCCGGGGTGATCACCGACGGTGGCGCCGGGGCGATGGCCGTCGGCGAGCTGACCGGTCCGGTGACCGACCGGATCCGCGCGCTGGCGGCCGACCTGCGCGCCTGGGGACCCGCCACGGCCAGCGACAACGTCGCCGGCTTCCTCTGGGCCAAGCTCGGCTTCGGCGCCATGCTCACCGCCACGGCCCTGGCCGACGACGCCATGGCCGACCTGCTGGACCGGCACCGCCAGGCGGCGACGGCCGTGGCCCGGGAGATCTTCCGGGTCGCCGCCGCCGAGGGCGTCACCCTGGAGGGGTTCGACGCCTTCGAACCGGCCGCCTTCGTGGCCGGGGCGGACCCCGCGGGTACCGGCGCCGCGCTGGACCGGCTGGTCGGCTGGCTGCGCACCCAGACGAAGACCCGCAGCGGCATCTGGCGGGACATCGCGGTGCGGCGCCGCCCCACCGAGGTGCCGATCCAGTACGCGCCGGTGCTGCGGGCGGCGCAGCGGCACGGCATCGACGCGCCGGTGCTGCGGGCGCTGCTGGGCCAGCTCGCCGAGGTCGAGTCCGATCCGGCCGGCATGCACGAGGACCGGTTGCGGGCACTGGACCGGCTGGCCGCGCTGGACCGGCTGACCGGCGCCGCCGTACCGGCCTCGGCGGAGCTGTCGGCCGGGCCGGAGCTGTCGGCCGGGCCGGAGCTGTTGTCCCGGTCGGAGCTGTCGACCCGGCCGGCGGAGCCGGCATGAGCGGCGGCGCCGAGGCACGGCTGGACCGGCTGGCCGACTTCCTGCGGTCGGCCCGCGACGAGATGCTCGCCGACCTGTCCGGGTACGTCGGGGTGGAGACGCCCAGCGACGACCTGGCCGCACTGGCCCGGGGGCGGGACTGGGTGCGGACCTGGCTGCCCCGGCGGCTCGGTGCCGGGGCCGGGGTCCAGGTGGCGGCCGGCGGCGGGTACGGCGACACGCTCGTGCTCGACCACCCGGGCACCGGGCGGTCGGCCGGGGACGCCCCGGTGGTCGTGCTGGCCCACTACGACACGGTGTGGCCGGTGGGCACGCTCGACCAGCTTCCGTTCGACGTCACCGGGGACACCATCCGCGGGCCGGGGGTGTTCGACATGAAGGCCGGGCTGGTCCAGGCGGTCTGGGCGATCCGCGCCGTGGACGCGCTACGGCTGCCCCGCCCGCCGGTGCGCCTGGTGGTCAACGGCGACGAGGAGGTGGGCAGTCCCGCCTCCCGTCCGGTGATCGAGGCCGCCTGCCGCGGCGCCCGGGCCGTGCTCGTCTTCGAGGCCAGCGCCGACGGGGCGGTCAAGACCGCCCGCAAGGGCGTCGGGCTGTTCGACCTGAGCCTCACCGGCGTCGAGGCGCACGCCGGGCTCGACCCCACCGCCGGTGCGAGCGCCGTCGTGGCGCTGGGCGAGTTCATCGGGTACGCCGGCGCGCTGGCCGACCCGCGCACCGGCGCCACCGTCAACGTCGGGGTGGTGGCCGGCGGCACCCGCCGCAACGTCACGGCCGGATCCGCGCACGCCGGTCTGGACGTCCGGGTCGCCTCGATCGAGGAGGCCGACCGGGTGGCGGCCGAACTGCGCCGGTGGCGCCCGGGTGACCCGGCGGTACGCGCCGAACTGGACGGCGGCTGGAACCGGCCGGTGATGGTCCGCGGCCCGGCCGTCGCGGCGCTGTTCGACCGGGCCGCCGCACTGGCCGGGCGGCTCGGGTTCACCCTGCGCGAGACGGCGGTGGGCGGCGCCAGCGACGGCAACTTCGCCGCCGCCCTCGGCCTGCCGGTGCTGGACGGTCTCGGCGCGGTCGGCGCGGGCGCGCACGCCCGGCACGAGCACGCCACCGTCTCCGGCATGACGCAACGGTCCACCCTGGCCGCCGCGCTGCTGACCGACCTGGCCGACCCGCCCTGCTGAACCCGCCCTGCTGAACCCGCCCTGCTGAACCAGCCCGGCCGACCCGGCTGACCTGCCGATCCGCACCGCCGAGGCGCCGGGCGGACCGGGCCTTCGCGATTCGCGTACGGCCGTTCTGGTCTTCGCTGTCCGTTGCCGGTGGCTCCGCGGCGGTCCCGGCGGCAGGCTTCGGAGATGACCAGCAATCTGAGCCGGCGAGCGGTCCTGAAGGGCGTCGCGGGTCTCGGTGCGGGCGTGACCCTGGCCGGCTGTTCCGCGCCGGTGCTCAGCGGTCTCGGCACCGGAGGCGCGGCGGCCGGGTCCCTGGCCTACTGGAACCTGTTCGGCGGCGGCGACGGCGTACGGATGACGCAGATGCTCGACGCGTTCCGCGCGGCCCACCCGGACATCGACCTGAAGGCCGTGACCCTGGCCTGGGGAAACCCCTACTACACCAAGCTGTCGCTGGCCACGCTCGGGCAGAAGCCGCCGGACGTGGCGATAGCCCACCTCACCCGGATGAAGACGCTGGTCGCCGCGGACCTGCTGGAGGAACTGCGGCCCGAGGACCTGGCCCGGTTCGGGATCACCCCGGACAAGCTGGACCGGACGGCCTGGGAGAACGGGCTGGTGCAGGGCCGGGCGTACGCGGTGCCGCTGGACACCCACCCGTTCGTGATGTTCTACAACACCGACGTCTGCGAACGGGCCGGCCTGCTCGACTCCGCCGGACACCTGGTCGAGCTGAACAGCGAGGAGGCGTTCCTGGACGCCATGCGGCGGGCCAGGGAGGTCACCGGCGCCAGCGGCGGGGTGGTCTCGATCAACGCCGACACCGCGACCCCGTGGCGGGTGTTCCAGTCGCTGTACAGCCAGCTCGGCGGGCAGGTGCTGGCCGACGGGGGCCGCCGGGTGGTGATCGACGACGCGAAGGCCACCCAGGTGCTGACCTTCCTGCGGAAGTGGACCGCCGACGGGCTGTTCCCGGCCGCCGCCGACTACCAGGGTGCCATCGCGGCGTTCGCCGAGGGCCGGGCGGGCTTCTACTTCCAGGGCGAGTGGGAGATCTCCACCTTCCAGACCGCCAAGATGCCGTTCTCGATGACGCTGTTCCCGAACATCTACGGCGGCGGCCGGTACGCGGTCCAGGCCGACTCGCACACCCTGGTCATCCCGAAGCGGCCGCACCGGGACGCCGCGCGGCTGGACCGGTCGCTGCTGCTGATCAGGTCGTTCCTGGAGCAGAGCGACACCTGGGCCGCGGGCGGGCACGTACCGGCCTGGGTGCCGTTCCGGGACAGTGCCGCGTACCAGGCGATGACCCCGCAGTCCAGCTACGCCGCGGCCGCGCAGGGCGCGGTGTACGACCCGGACGGCTGGTACTCCGGATCCGGATCCAACTTCGAGATCGTCACCGGCTCGGCCATCTCCACCGTGCTGGGCGGGCAGCAGTCGCCGGCCGACGCGCTGGCGCAGATGCGCGCCCAACTGACCAACCTCGCCAACACCGCGTCGCCGATCTAGGGGGTACTGGTGTCCACCACCGAAACCGCCGTACGCCCGCGGAGCGCAGCGGCGCCCCGGCCGGGGCCGCGGCGTGCCGAGCGGATCGGGCGGCCGGCGGCGGCCTTCCTGGCCCCGTTCCTGGTGCTGTACCTGCTGTTCATCATCGGCCCGGCGCTGTACGGCCTGGTGATGAGCTTCTTCAACACCAGCCTGGTGCATCCGGGTCTGGGCAGCTTCGCCGGGCTGAGCAACTACGCCGACGCGCTGGGCAGCGCCGACTTCTGGTCGTCGCTGTGGCACACCATCTGGTTCACGGTCCTCACCACGCCGCCGCTGATCGTGCTGGCGTTCGTGTTCGCCCTGCTGGCCGACCGCGCGCCGCGCGGCCGGTGGTTCTTCCGGCTGGCCTTCTTCATGCCGTTCATCCTGCCCTCGGCGGTGGTGGCGCTGATCTGGTTCTTCCTCTACACCCCGGGGCTGGGTCTGATCGAGGTCGGCCTCGCGAAGTTCGGCCTCGCGGCGCCGGTCTGGCTGGGCGACCCGACCTGGGCGATGCCGGCGCTGGCCATCACCACGATCTGGTGGACGCTCGGCTTCAACTTCGTGCTGTACCTGGCCGGGATGCAGGAGATTCCCCGCGAGCTGTACGAGGCGTCCTCGATCGACGGCGCGAGCCCGTGGCAGCAGATCCGGCGGGTCACCGTGCCGCTGCTGGGCCGCACCACCACGCTGGTGGCCGTGTTGCAGGTGATCGCCTCGCTGAAGGTCTTCGACCAGATGTACCTGATCACCCAGGGCGGCCCGAACTTCGCCACCCGCTCGATCCTTCAGTACATCTACGACGAGGGCTTCACCAACTACCGCACCGGGTACGCGGCCGCGCTGTCGATGCTGTTCTTCGTCATCGTGCTCGCGGTGTCGGCCATCTGGTTCAGCATCGTCCGCCGCCAGGAGAAGGAGGTCTGACGTGACGCTCACGGACACCCTCGAACCCGCCACCGCGCGGCGGCCGGTCGACGCCCGCCGCATCGAGGCCCGGACCCGGGTGTTCAACCGGGTCTGCGCGGTGGTGCTGCTCGTGTTCGCGCTGATCTGGCTGGTGCCGGTGCTGTGGGCGGTGGACACCGCGCTCAAGCCGAACGAGGAGACCACCCGGACCACCTGGCTGATCGAGAACCCGACGTTCGACGCGTTCGGCCGGGTGCTGCGGGACACCGACATCCTGCGCTGGTTGGGCTCCAGCGCGGTGATCGCCTGCATCACCACGGTCGGCACCGTGCTGACCGCGAGCCTGGCCGCGTTCGCGCTGTCCCGGATGCGGTTCCGCTACCGCGAGCTGGTGTTCTGGGGCATCCTGGCGGGCATCATGATTCCCGGCCAGGTGCTGATCGTGCCGCAGTTCCGCGAGATGGACGGCTTCGGCCTGCTGAACACGTTCTGGGCGGTGAGCCTGCCGCAGATCCCCACCGCGGTGGCCGTGTTCATCTTCCGGCAGTTCTTCGACGGGCTGCCGCGGGAACTGGAGGAGGTGGCCCGGATGGACGGCGCCGGTTACTGGCGCATCTACCTGCGGGTCATCATGCCGCTGGCCCGGCCGGCGGTGGCGGCGGTGGCCATCTTCGCCTTCGTCACCTCGTGGAACGATCTGCTCTGGCCGCTGCTGGTGCTGAGCAACCCGGACATCATGACGATCCCGGTCGGCCTGGCCACCGTCCAGGGCGCGTTCGGGATCCGGTACGCCGACACCATGGGGATGGCCGTGCTCGGCGCCGTCCCGCTGGTGGCCGTCTTCCTGCTGTTCCAGCGCAACATCGTCGAAGGTATCGCCGGTACCGGACTGAAAGGGTGAGCATGCTCAACGCCTCCTTCACCGTCGACCCGTCGTTCCGGGTGGGCGCGGTGGACCCGCGGCTGTACGGCTCGTTCGTGGAACACATGGGCCGGTGCGTGTACTCCGGGATCTACGAACCCGGACACGCCGACGCGGACGGCGACGGGTTCCGCACCGACGTCGCGGACCTGGTCCGCGAACTGGGGGTGCCGATCGTGCGCTACCCCGGCGGCAACTTCGTCTCCGGCTACCGGTGGGAGGACGGCATCGGGCCGGTGCGGGACCGGCCGCGGCGGCTGGACCTGGCCTGGCGGTCGGTCGAGACCAACGAGGTCGGGGTGGCCGAGTTCGTCCGCTGGGCGGCGACGGTGGGCGCGGCGCCGATGATGGCGGTCAACCTCGGCACCCGGGGCATCGAGGCGGCCCGCGATCTGGTCGAGTTCTGCAACGTGCCCGGCGGCACCGCGTGGTCGGACCTGCGCGGCGGCGACCCGTACGGGATCAAGGTGTGGTGCCTGGGCAACGAGATGGACGGGCCGTGGCAGATCGGGCACAAGACCGCGCACGAGTACGCGCGGCTGGCCAGCGAGACGGCCCGCGCCATGCGCCAGGTGGACCCGGGCATCGAGCTGGTGGCCTGCGGCTCGTCGGGCCGCGCCATGCCGACGTTCGGCAGCTGGGAGGCGACAGTGCTGGCCGAGGCGTACGACGTGGTCGACTACGTCTCGGCGCACGCGTACTACGAGCAGCACGGTGACGACCGGGACAGCTTCCTGGCCTGCGCCACCGACATGGACCAGTTCATCGAGGAGGTGGTGGCCACCGCGGACCACGTGCGGGCGGTGGGCCGGCACCGCAAACGTATAAATATCTCGTTCGATGAGTGGAACGTGTGGTACCTGTCCCGTTTTGCCGGGGAGAAGAACCTGGACATCCGGGAACGGCCGCGGCTGATCGAGGACGTCTACTCGGTCACCGACGCGGTGGTGGTCGGCAACCTGCTGATCAGCCTGCTGCGGCACGCCGACCGGGTGAAGATCGGCTGCCTCGCCCAGTTGGTCAACGTGATCGCGCCGATCATGACCGAGCCCGGCGGGCCGGCCTGGCGCCAGGCCAGCTTCCACCCGTTCGCGCTGACCTCGACGTACGGCCGGGGCACCGTGCTGCGGGTGGAGCCGGTGGCGCCGTGCCACGAGACCGGGGCGTACGGGCAGGTGCCGCTGCTGGACGCGGTGGCGGTCCGGCCGGACGAGGGCGGCCTGGTGCTGTTCGCGGTGAACCGGTCGCAGACCGAGCCGATGACGCTGGACGTGGACCTGCGGGCGCTGACCGGGCTGACCGGGGCCGAACACGTCGCGCTGGCGCACGAGGACCCGGACGCGGTGAACACGATGGCACAGCCGGACCGGGTACGGCCCCGCCGGCTCGACGAGCCGAAGCTGGACGGCGGCGCGCTCTCGTCCGTGCTGCCGCCGCTGTCCTGGAACATGATCCGGTTGACCGAGGGCTAGCTGGCGATCTCGGTGGGCGCGGTGCGCCAACCGTGCTCCGTGCAGAGCCGGCGGGCCAGGGCCACCAGCGACAGGGCGTACCGGGAGGGGTCCCGCGCCCGCCACAGGATCGACCACGGATAGCGGGGGATCGAGGACTGCAACGGCCGCCAGGTCACCTCGGCCGACCACGGCACGGTCGAGGCCGGCACGCACATCACGCACCGGCCCTCGACCACCAGGTCCACCCCGGCGCGCAGGTTCTGCACGCTGCCGTGGAACAGCGCGGGAAAGAAGCCGGCGCCGCGGCACACCTCGGCGACGAACTCGTTGAACTCCGGGGCGCGGTCCGGGTCGGCCAGCAGCAGCGTCTCGTCGCGCAGCGCGGTCACCGGCACCCCGGTCCGGGCGGCGAAAGGGTGGTCGAGGCGGACCAGCACCCCCAGCCGGTCGAGCCGGAACAACGCGGAGGCGATGGCCGTGCAGACGCCGGGAACGCGGCCCACGCCGACGTCCAGCCGGCCGTCGGCCAGTAGCTGACACTGTTCCGGTACGCCCGCGCTGACCTGGTGGATCTCCAGGTCGGGGTGCTGCTCCTGGAGGGCGCGCAGCACCGGCCGGACGGCGTCGTACCCCTCGTCCAGCACCCCGACCCGCAGCGTGGGGGCGGTGACCGGGGTGCCGCGGGCCAGCATCGTCGCCCGGTCCACGTGTTCCAGGATCTGCCGGGCCTCGATCAGGAACCGCGCGCCGGCGTCGGTGAGCGCGATCCGCCCCGGGCTGCGGTCCACCAGCAGCACCCCGAGCGCCCGTTCCAGGCGCTGGAGCTGGGCGGTCAGCGCGGACCGGGCGATGTGCTCGCGGCTGGCGGCCCGGCCGAAGTGCAGTTCCTCGGCGACCGTCACGAAGTAGCGGAGCTGGCGCAGCTCGACCCGGCTGGCCGCCGCCGCGGTGTCGGTCACGGCCCGCACGACCGGCGCGGTACGCCCGTCGGTGGACGTCGGGCGCACGCTCCGGTGGGCCATGAGGGGACCTCCTCGGATCGTCCGCGTCGCTGCGTCGATTGCTATCCGCAGATTGTTATCGCTAACATTTCGGTCGTCAAGCCGTAACCCGGAAGAAACCTTGCGGATCGAACATCACCGCGGCCGGGTACGCCCGGTTCCGGCGCCGGCACCAGCGTTCACCAGCACCGGCTCAGCCCGACTGGCGCCGGCCCTGCCCTACGGAGCGAGGCGGGCTCTGCCCGACCGAAATGACGCGGGCTCTGCCCGAGGGGGACGGCGACGCGGAGGCTAGACGAACCGCAGTTGCACCACGGGCGGCCGCGGTCCCAGCACGAAGCCGGGAAAGTCGGTCGACTCCACCCGGACGGTGACCCCGGGCGCGATCTGCCGGCTGGCCCCGGCCCGCGGTTGCAGCGTGCCCTCGTACCAGATGGGGCGCACCTCGCCCCAGGGCTCTCCGTTGTCGCGCAGGCCGAGATCGCGCAGGCCGATCGAGTGGATCACGACCGCCGGGGTGATGCCCCGATCGTCGACGGTGTTGACCCGGTACTCGGCGGTGATCTCCGCGCCACCCGGGAGGGTCAGCACGGCCAGCGGCCGGGCTGCACCCGGCGACCCGATCTCGGCCACCGCGCTCGACGCGCCGACCACCGCCACCTCACCGAGGCGCACCCGGGCGACCCACGGCGCGAACTCGGCGGGATAGGTCCGGTGCATGTTGGCGGTGGCCACCCGCCGGCCGCTGCGCCAGAAGTCCGGCCGCAACGGTGTCACGACGCTGGAAACCTCCGGCGGCGGGGGAACGGTGAAACTCTGCGGGCCGGTGAACCCCATGACGCAGTACGGATCCTCGTAGACGGTCTCCGCGCCCGGGTCGCCGCCGTCCGGCCCGAACGCGTGCTGGAAGCCCAGCACGTGCCCGATCTCGTGCTGGTAGAACTCCAGGAAACCGTTCTGGTCGAAGAGCGCGGCGGAGCCCACGGCGCCGGCGTTGCACGGCGGCGGGTTGGTCAACGCCACGAGGCCGTGGTACCCGTCCACCACGACGCCCTCGGCCCGAGCCCGGTCGCGGACCGCGTTGATCGCGTCCAGCCGGCGCGGGGTGAGCCTGTTGGCGTCCAGGCCGAGCAGGTTCAGGCCGGCGGATCCGGTCCGGTCCACATCGAACTCCAGGTTCAGGATCCCGAAGCTCGACCGTCGCCAGTAGTCGGCCACGCTGATGCCGTTGCGGTTCTGGAACACGGCCCGGCAGAACGCGGGCGACCACGGCCAGTTGCCGATCGCGCCGGCCTGCGGTGGGTTCCAGAAGCCCCGTACGACCAGGATCCGGAAGGGGTTCGGCGCCATAGCGGCACGCTAGCCGGACCCGGGGGCGCGCGGTGTCGGCCGGCCGGCCCGTGTCGGACGGCTGGCCCGGGTGCCCGCCGGCCCGAGTGGCGGGTACGGGACGGTCGGTCGTCCTGTCGCCGCCGTCGGTTGGTGGCGGGCCTGCCCCCTTTCCCCGTTGATCAAGGCAAATGCGTCCTGGTAAACGCTTTCCGCGGCGACGGACGCCTTGACCAACGGGGAAGGGGTGCGGGGGAGTGGGTTACGGGCTGGTGCAGGTGAGGTTGCCCGGTGCGGTGCCGCCGTCACCGGTGGCGGTGAACCCGAACGTGGTCGAGGCGTTCGCGCCGAGCGTGCCGTTGTAGGCGGCGTTGGCGACCGAGACGGTGCCGCTGGTGCCGGTGTTGACGCCGTTCCACAGGCTGCTGATCGCCTGGCCGCCGGCCATGGTCAGCCGTACGGTCCAGCCGTTGAGGGTGCTGGAGCCGTTGTTGCGGACGGTGACCTCGCCCTGGAAGCCACCGGGCCAGGTGTTGAGCGTCTGGTAGGTGGCGGTGCAGGCGCCCGGGGCGCCGGTCGGCGGGGCCGTCGTCGGCGGCGCGGTGCTCGGCGGGGTCGTCGTCGGTGGCGTGGTCGTCGGCGGCGTGGTCGTCGGGGGCGCCGTGCTCGGCGGCACGGTGGTGGGCGGGGCCGTGGTCGGCGTGGTGGTGCTCTGGAACTGCGAGAAGAACTGCCAGATCGCCGCGGACGTCCAGGTGCGGGAGTCGTTGGGACTGGTCGAGCCGTCCACCGGGCTCGGCGTGTGGTCGCCGTCGAACGCGGCCCACTGCACGGGGTACCCGGCCCGGCAGCCGGAGTACGCGGTGGTGATGTGGGTGAGGCTGTTCAGCGCCGGCTCGGGCGGGTTCTGCGCCGTGCACCCGTTGTTGCGCACGAACGTGTCCCGCAGGGAGCGCCCGAGGGAGATGTTGAGCACGCTGTCGTGGGTGCCGTGGATGCCGAAGTAGGGCACCGCCTGGGTGCCGCCGCTGCATCCGCTGAGATTGGCGCCGGAGAGCACGGCGACCGCGCGGACCACCGTCGGCCGGGCGCAGGCGACCGCGTAGCTCATCGCGCCGCCGTAGCTCCAGCCCAGCGCGAACCGCTGCGTGGTGTCGACGCAGAGGTCGTTCTCGACCTGCTGCCGGATGTCGTCGAAGAGGGTCAGGTCCCGCCCGCCGGTGTTCGCCCAGCCGGCGTCGATGCCCTGCGGCGCGACGAAGATGGTGCTGTTGTTGGACAGCGGCTGGAGTCCGTAGTAGCCGGCCGAGGAGACGTTGGCGGCGGACCCGTTCAGCCAGTGGAAGCCGAAGACCAGCCGGTAGGCGTGGTTCCGGTCGTAGTTGTCGGGGATCCGCAGGATGTACGAGCGGCTCGTGCCGCTGCTCTGGATCGACCGCGTGCCGTTGGTCAGGGTCGGGGCCTTGCCGCAGCCGGCGGTGGTGGCCAGGATGGTGTCGGCGGCGGCGTTCTGGCCGGGGCCGGTGCCGACCGCGGCGACGGTGGCGGCCGCCAGGAGCATCGCCCCGGCCGCAATGGATGACAAGAGGTATCTGGATCTCGGCACTGCGTAGCTCCTCTGGGTCGGGCTCGTCCGTCCGGAGGGTCATCGCCGGGGCCGCAATGCCTCCGGACCTGGACGGCCGGAGAGTGGCGCGAACAAGTCGACATGCGTCGATGCGCTAGGTCTCGATGTTAGAGGTCCGTGCTGCCCTCGGCAACATTTCGGAAACAGACTCCGGCCCGTCGGCCGGTTCGGGCCTGGATCCCTCGGCCGGTTCGGGCCCGGATCCGTCTGCCGGTTCGGGCCCGGATCCCTCGTACGGTCCGGGCGCGGCGGCGAAGGAGACCGGCGCGCCGAACGCCGCCCGGCGCGCGGCGCGGCGCAGCGCGGCGAGCACCGCCGGCCCGGCCAGCACGATCGCCACGGCCGTGGTGATCGCCCGCCCGGTGTCCCACCCGAAGGTGGAGGTGACCGCGGTGAACACCGCGAACCGGTGCAGGTTCTCCAACACCGGCGCGCCGGCCAGGTAGGACAGCTGGGTGTCGGCGCCGGTGCTGAACGGCCAGAACCACAGGTTCATCAGCAGTCCGTAGCCGTAGGCGGCGAGCACCCCGTACCCGGTCAGCACCGCGATCTCCGCCCGGCCGCGCAGCCGGGCGGGCAGCAGGCCGGCGCCCAGGCCGATCCAGGAGGCGGCCAGCATCTGGAACGGCAGCCAGGGTCCGACGCCGGCGGTGAGCAGCGCGGAGGCGAACAGGGACGTCGAACCCAGCAGGAACCCGAAGCCCGGTCCGAAGACCCGGCCGGCGAGCACCAGCAGGAAGAACACGGTCTCGATGCCGGCCGTGCCGGCGCCCAGCGGCCGGAGCGCGGCGTTCACCGCGGCCAGCACGCCCAGCATGGCCAGCGCCTTGCTGTCGATGCCGCCGGAGCCGAGTTCGGCCAGCACCAGCAGCACCAGCACCGGAAGCGTCACCAGGAACACCAGCGGCGCCTCACCGGTGCGCGCGGTGCTCTCCGGATGCGCGGGGACGACGAACGGCCAGGCGAAGGTGGCCAGCGCGGCGACCGAGGCGAGGGCCAGCACGGCGGCGGTACGCGGGGCGACCCGCAGCGCGGTCATGCCGGCACCCGGCCGACCGGGTCGGGGCCGCCGGCCGCCGGCCCGGCCGGTGCCAGCGCGGCCGCGACCTGCTCGACGGTGAGCCACGGTGCCGGCGCCAGCACCTTGGCCACCTGCGGGGCGAAGGCCGGCGAGGCGAGCATGACCTCCGCGGTGCTCCCGTCGGCGACGATCTCCCCCTCCGCCATCACCAGCACCCGGTCGGCGAGCGTCGCCACGAGTTCGACGTCGTGCGTCGCGATCAGCACCGTCCGGCCGGCGCCGGCCAGCCCGCGTACCACGGCGGCGAACTGCCGCTTGGCCCGGTAGTCCAGACCCCGGGTCGGCTCGTCGAGCAGGACCACCGGCGGGGCGCCGGTGAGCTGGACGGCGAGGACGAGGCCCAGCCGCTGCCCCTCGGACAGGTCGCGCGGATGCCGGTCGCCGGGCAGGCCGGGGGTGAGCTGGTCCAACAGGGCCCGGCAGGTGCCGGGCGGCGCGCCCGACTCCCGATCGGACTGCGCGCACTCGGCATCCACCGTCTCCAGGTAGAGCAGGTCCCCCGGGGACTGCGGCACCAGGCCGACCCGCCGGCGGGCCAGCCCGGCCGGCAGGGACCTCGGATCGACGGTGCCGCCGGCCCCCGGCGTGCCGACCGCACGGCCGCCGGTCGCGGTCCGGCCGGCCGCACCGCCGCCGGCCGCACCGCCGTCGGTCGCGGTCTGGCCGGCCGCACCGCCGCCGGTCGCGGTCCCGCCGGTCGCGGTCACGGCGACCGTGCCGGCGTGCCGGGCACCGCTGCCCTGGATCGCCCAGAGCAGGCTGGACTTGCCCGAGCCGTTGCGGCCCATCAGCGCCACGATCCGGCCGGGGTACAGGTCGAGGCCCACCCCGGCGACCGCGACCGTGCCCGGATAGCGGACGACGACCTTGCGCGCGGTCAGCACCGGGGCGGCGTCCGGATCCGGCGGGGGTGGCGGCGGGGTGGCGCCGGCGAGGCGGTCCCGCAGCGGACCCGCCCGCCGCCGGGCGTCCCGCACCGACAGCGGCAGCGGGGTCCAGCCGGCCAGCCGGCCCAGCTCGACCAGCGGCGGTGCGATGTCGACGCCGGCCAGCACCTCGGCCGGGTCGCCGTCCACCACCCGCCCGTCGCCGGGCAGGTACAGCATCCGGTCGGCGTACTGCACGACCCGTTCCATCCGGTGTTCGGCCAGCACGACCGTCACCCCCAGGTCGTGTACCAGGCGGGTGACGGCGGCCAGCACGTCCTCGGCCGCGGTGGGATCCAGCGCCGAGGTCGGCTCGTCGAGCACCAGCACCCGGGGATGGCTGGTCAGCACCGCGCCGATGGCCACCCGCTGCTGCTGCCCGCCGGAGAGCGTGCGCAGTGGACGGTCCCGCAGCTCGGCGATGCCGAGCAGGTCCAGCGTCTCCTCCACCCGCTTGCGCATCACCGCCGCCGGCAGGGCGAGCTGCTCCATCCCGTAGGCCAGCTCCTCCTCGACGGTGTCGGTCACGAAGCCCGACAGCGGATCCTGGCCGACCATCCCGACCACGTCCGCGAGATCCCGCGGCGGATGCCGCCGGGTGTCCCGGCCGTCGACCGCGACGGTGCCGTACAGGGTCCCGCCGGTGAAGTGCGGCACCAGCCCGTTGATCGCCCGCAGCAGGGTGGACTTGCCGGTGCCGGTGCGGCCGGCGACCAGGCAGAGTTCGCCCTCCGGCACCCGGAACGTCACGTCGCGCAGCGGCGGCGGGCCGCCGTCGGCGTACCGGACCGTCACCCGGTCGAACTCGATCACGTACCGCCTCCCGCCCCGCCCGCGGCCGGCCGCCCGGCGGCGCCGGCCAGCGGCGGCGGCGGCGCCAGCCAGGCCGGTGCGGCCGCCACCGCCACGGCGAGCAGCATCAGCGGCGTCAACTGCGGCCAGCCCGGCGGGCTGACCGGTGGATAGAGCAGCTCCGGGTCGACCGCGCCGGCCCGCATCATCAGCGCGGCGGTGGCCACGCCGGCGCCGGCCACCAGCAGCTCCGCCGGGCGCCAGCGGTCCGGCCGGTACCGGCTGCGGTGCACCCGGCGGCCGGCCAGCAGCGCCCCGGCCACCGCCACGGCCAACCCGGCGACCAGCATCGGCAGCCCGAGATAGCCGGAACCGGCCGTGTCGAGCAGCCCGTACGTCCCGGCGCAGGCGCCGACCAGGCCGCCGAGCAGCAGCGCGCCGGTGGCGGCCCGCTGCCCGGCCGGCACCGCCGCGGTCCGGCCGTACCCCCGGGAGTCCATGGCCGCCGCGAGCGCCAGGGACCGGTCCAGCGCGTCGGCCAGCACCGGCAGGGCGATGCCGCGCAGCGCCCGCACGCCCCGGCCGGTCGCGCCGCGCAGCCGCCGGGCGCGGCGGACCCGCAACACGCTCTCCACCAGTTGCGGTGCGACCGACAGCGCCACCACCACCGCGGTGCCGACCGCGTACAGGGCGCCGGGTACGGCCTTGAGCAGGCGCTTCGGGTTCGCCAGCGCGTTCGCGGCGCCCAGGCAGACCAGCATGGTCGCCAGCCGCAGCCCGTCGTAGCCGCCGCCGAGGACCTGCTCGGCGGCGACCGGTCCGAACAGCCGGATGCCGGCGGCCCAGGCCGGCAGCGGGATCTCCGGCAGGCGCAGCAGCACGTGGTCGCCCTGCCCGCCGCCGAACACGATCCGGAACACCACCCGCATGGCCACGATCACCGCGCCGAGCGTCAGGTACAGCCGAAACGCCAGCGCCCAGGGCGCGTCCCCGCGCCGGCGGACCACCACCAGCGCGGTGACGGCGACCAGCAGCCCCAGCGCCAGCGGGTTGGTGGTGTGGCTGGCCGCGGTCGCGCAGCCGAGCGCCCACAGCCACCAGGCGCCCGGGTGCAGGCCGCGGGGCAGCCGCGCGGCCGGCCACGGCCCCGCGGCCGCCGGGGGTGCGGCGGCGGGCCGGTCAGTCATCCGGTGCGGCGGCCCGCCGCCGGCGCGCGGCGACCAGGCCACCCGCGGCGAGCGCGACCAGCAGCAGGATCCCGACCAGCGTGCCCAACGGCGGGCCGCCGCCGGGGCGGCGGGCGGCGACGTCGGTGACCGCGGACGGGTCGCCGTCCGGCGGCGTGCCGCCGTCCGGCGCCGCGCCGGCGTCGCCCGGTGCCGGCTCCGCCGGCGGCGTGCCCGGACCTGCCGGCGAGGCGGTGCCGGTGGCTCCTCCCGGCGCGGCCGGGTCCGGGGCCGCGCCCGGCGCGGCCGGACCCGCAGCGCCGCCCGGCGCCGCGGACGTCCCGGTCCCGCCGCCGGCCGCCGACGTCGGGGCGGGGCCGTTGCCGGACGCCGGTGGCCGGGTCGGGGCGGGCGGTGGCGCCGCCGAGGTCGGTGCCGGTGCCGCCGGGCGGGTCGGCGCGGCGCCCGGCCGGGGCGCGTTGTCGGCGCTGCGGTTCAGGGAGAACGACCAGCCCTCGAAGCTGCCGGCCGGGGGTTTGCGGTTCAGCACCCCCTTGTCGCTGTAGGTCCAGCTTCCGCCGTTGGCGGCGTACCAGTACGACCAGTAGGCGCTGGCCGGCGGGGTGTCGACGCACTTCTCCGTCGCCGCCGTCGGCCTGCCGTCGATCCGGCAGATGAATCCCTCGCCCCAGCGCAGGGTGCCGGTGACCTGGAACCCGGCGCTCTTGAGCGCGGCCAGGCCGGTGGCCTGGTCGCCGGGCGCGCAGCGCACCACCGTGCCGCCGCCCAGTTCGTTGAAGTCGACCACCACGGTCACCCCGGCGGCGTCCGGGCAGTACCCGGCGGTGCCCGCCGCACCGGCCGGAGTGGACCCCACCAGCGCGCCGGCCCCGGCCAGGACGAGGGCCAGGCCGGCGCGCAGGGTCCGACCGATCATGCGCGCCGCCGTCGGGTCAGCATGACCAGCATCAGGCCGCCGCCGATGAGCAGGCCGGCGACCAGCAGGTAGCCGGCGATCGCCGTACCGGTGGTCGGTAGGCCGCCCCCGCCCGAGGCCGGCGGCGTCACCCCGGTGGTCGCCGGCGGCGCGCTGGGGGAGGTCGGCGGGACGGTGCCGGTCGCCGACCCGGTCGGCGCCGGATCACCGGTCGCGGTGCCGCTCGGGGTGGGCGATCCGGTGGGCGTGGCCGAGCCGGTCGGGGTGGGCGAGGCCGTGCCGCTCGGCGTCGGGTCCGGCGAGGCCGACGGCGGCTCGTCCAGACCGATCCGGCCCAGCGGCACCTGGGCCAGCCCGAGCAGCGCCTGGGCGGTGGCCCGGCGCCACTGGTCCCGGTCGTTGTCGCCGATCCCGCCCGCCACGGCCGCGGCCAGGCCGTCGGCGTTGTACGCGATGGCGCCCGCGTCGCCCGCCGCGGCTCCGCCGCCTGCCGCGCTGAGTTGCAGCGCCCGCAGCGCCGCGGCGGCCCGAGCCGCCTCGGTGTCGCGGCCCGCCGCGGCCAGCGCCTGCCCGGCCAGGCCGGTGCTGTTGGAGTTCGCGCCCGTCGTCGGCCCCGAACCGCCGAACGATCCGTCGGCGTGCTGCTGGCCGGCCAGCCAGTCCGCGCCGGCCCGGGCCGCGTCGGCCGCCCCGGCGGCGCCCTGCGCGGCGGCGGCCAGCAGCGCCTGCACCGCCATCGCGGTCGAGTCGACGTCGAGGATGGCGCCGGGTTCGGCGTCGCAGGAGGGCGACGGCGCGCCGCCGGCGTCCGGGTACAGCCGGAACCCGCCGGCCGTGCACTGCTGGCGGACCAGGAAGTCCACGGTGTCCTGCGGGACGTCGCCGCTGCGGGCCAGGCCCAGCACGGTGAACGACTGGTCGAAGGTGTTGCTGGCGTCCGGGCCGCTGTCCGGGGTGGTGCGGCTGGTGATCCGGCCCGCCTGGTCGTCGGCGCCGGCCGGGGCGACCAGCGACAGCGTCTCGGCCCGCAGGTCGTACCCGCCGAAGTCGGTCGGGTCGGCCCCGGCCGCCGCGGCCACGTACAGCAGCTTGGCGGTGGCGCCGCCGTCGGTGAAGCCCTCGATGCCCCAGTCGTCGTAGCTGTTGTAGGACCGCACGTGCGCCGCGACCTGCGCGGTCGCCGCCTGCCGGGTCGGCGTGGCGGCGCCGGTGGCCGCGAGCGCGATGACCCCGTCGATCGTCAGGCCCCAGTCCTGGCCGCCGAACGGACCGGGCAGCGCGCCGTCGGTGTACTCGCCGGCCAGCCAGGTCGCGGCGGCGCGGGCGTCGGCGACGGCGGCCGGGTCCGGCGCGGCGAACCCGGTCACGGGTGCGGCGGCGACCGCCACGAGGGACGCCGCGACGGCGGCGAGGCCGGCGCCGAGCCGTCGGGAGCGGGGGAGGGGCATGTGGGGTGCCTTTCGCAGAGCGGTCGGTGGAAGCTCCGGAAAGCACCCGAGGACACGACACCCCGCTCGCGGATGCGGTGAGCGGGGTGGGGCGGGCCTCGGTGGCCCGGACTTCACCCTGTAGACCTCGACAGTGGAAGCCGCTCGTCCAGGGCGGGGCATTCCGGCTCGCGAGGGGTCCTCGCTCACGGTTGCGGGTCAGCGCCGGCTTCTACCGGCTTTCCCCCACCCGGGACGTATGCAGTTGTGGACCCGGCGCACCGGGTGCCGACACGGTACCGCCCGCACGTGCATCGACGCCAGAGCGGTCCGCCGGCCCCCGGCGCGCCGTCGGTCACACCGCGCGCGGATCGGTCACACCGCGCGCGGATCGGTCACGGTGCGGTGATGCTGGGCGCGGCACCGGCGCCGAAGGCCCAGCCCTCGACGCTGCCCGGCGCCGGGTTGTAACTGCTGGCCCCGGAGGAGCTGTACGACCAGGCGGCGCCGCTGCCGCTGGCGTGCCAGTACGACCAGTACGCGGTGGCCGGAGGGGTGTTCACGCACGGCTCGGTGGCCGAGGTGGGCTTGCCGTTGATCCGGCAGACGAAGGCCAGCCCCCATCGGGCGGTGCCGGTGACGGTGAAGCCGGCGGACTGCAGGGCCGCCAGGCCGGTGGCGGGGTCTCCCGGGGCGCAGCCGACCTGCACCCCGCCGCCGAGGGCGGCGAAGTCCACCACGACGGTGACTCCGGAGGTGCCGGTGCAGGCGGCGGCCTGCGCGGCCCGCGGCGCGGGTTCGACGGCGCTGACCGCGACCGCGGCGACGACCGCGGCCAGCAGGCCGGCGATCCGGCGGCGGGTGAGCGGGATGGCACGGAACATGGGTTCTCCTGTTCAGCGGGACGGGACGGGACGGACCGGACCCGGTCGGGCCGGCCGGCCGGTTGGTTACGGGCAGGTCCAGGCGGGCGCGCCGGTGCCGGCGCCGGTGGCGGACAGCCGGGCGTACCCGGTTCCGGCCAGGCCGAGCACGGCCTGGGTGGTGGCGCGCGGCGCGGTCGCCGGGTCGAAGCTGCCGCCGTCGAAGTCGACCGCTCCCCGGTCGGCGGGCGCGCCGGCGCAGCCGACCTGGAGCCCGGCCAGGTACGCGTGGGCCCGTGCCCAGGCCAGCAGCCGGCCACCGGAGCGCAGCGCCTGGGCGGCCAGGCCGGTGCTGTTGGCGTTCGGCGTGCCGTCGGCGTTGGTGAAGCCGCCGTCCGGGCGCTGCTCACCGGCCAGCCAGGACAGTCCGGCGAACGCGTCGGCGTACCGGTCGGCGGCCAGCAGCGCCTGCACCGCGACGGCGGTGGCGTCCACGTCCGGCGTGCAGACCGGCTGCGCGGGCAGCACCGGGTAGCCGCCGCCGGCGCATCGGGTGCCGGCCAGCCAGCCGGCCGCGGCCGGCGGTGCGCCCAGCGGGGTGCGGTCCAGGGCCAGGATCGCGAAGGACTGGCTGAACGCGTTGCTGTAGTCCCCCCACGCGGACCGGTCGGTGAACCGGCCCTCGGGCGAGGCCAGCGAGCGGAGCCGGTCGATCAGGTCCACCCCGCCCACGTCGGTCGGGTCGCCGCCGCGTACCTGCACGGCGAGGGCGAGCTTGGCGGTGGCCCCGGCGTACGCCTCGGTGGTGCCGTCGCCGAGGTAGCCGTCGCGGATGTCCGGTCGGGACACCCAGGCCAGCGCCTGAGCGCCGAAGTCGTCGGCGACCCCGGCCGCGGCGAAGGCGAACACGGCGTCCAGGGTCAACCCCTGGTCCGGGTACGCGACGCCGTCGAAGACGGCCTCGAAGCGTTCCCCGTCGACGAGCTGGCGGGCCAGCCAGCCCGCGGCGGCGGCCGGCCGGTTGACGCCGGTCAGCGACGTCCCGGCCGGTGCGGCCGACGAGGCCGACGCGAGTGGGGCGGCCGATGCGGGTGGGGCGAGCAGGAGGGCGGCGAGTACACCGCAGAGCAGGGCGAGCAGGTGGTGCCGGCTCGGGCGGACGACCATCGGACGCGCCTTTCCGGCCCGGTGGTCAGCAGAACCCAGGCACCCGCAGGCCGGGAGCCGGGACTCCGACCCGTGGGCCACGACGGGTGGGGAGCGGATTCGCGCCTACGCCGGGTATTCGGGCTCGCCGTGGGGTGGTGCACCCCGACGGCCTACCGTTGCGGGCCAGCGCCGGACTTCGACCGGACTTCCCCCGCACGTGTGCGCGTTGTGGAGTTGTCGCGACAGTCTGAGCGGCGGTGACCACAGATGTCAATCCGGTCACCCGCGGTGACCCCGGCGGCGCGGGCGACGGCGGGTCAGAGTTTGACCCAGTACCGGCGGGCCGGACCGAGCCCGGTGTCCCGGACGTCGGCCAGGACGCCGCCGTGGTGCTCGATGGTGCGCGCCGAGGCCACGTTGTCGGGCGCGCACATGATCAGTACGCGGTCCAGGCCGACCAGGCGCGCCTCGTCGAGCATCCGCCCCAGCGCCCAACTTGCCAGCCCGCGCCGGCGCGCGGACGGCCGCACGCCGTACCCGAGGTGACCCATCGGCGGGGTCGCGCCGTCGAACTCGTACCGGAACACGATGCCGCCGAGCACCCGGTCGTCCTCGACGATCCACCGGTACAGGTGTGCGGCGCCGGCCGGCCAGGCGGGGTCCGCCGCGGCGGTCAGCCGGGTGACCCAGGCGGCGAAGCCGGCCGGCGAGTTCACCTCGTCGGAGGACCACAGCCCGAACCCGTCCTCGTGCAGCCCGGCGCCCCACTCCCGATGCGCCTCGATCCAGGCGGCGTGCAGGCGGACGGTGGGAACGATCAGTTCGGGCATGCGCCGACCGTAGTCGTCGAACGCCGTACCGTCACCCGGGGGTGCCCGGCTCGCGGCGCGCCGGCGACCCCCGCCGCCGTACCGGCGGCGGGGGCCGGCCTCGGGTCAGACGCTGGCGGCGAACGCCACGCTGAAGTCGCTGTTCAGCGGCGTGCCGGAATTGCTGAAGCAGGACACCGGCAGCAGCGCGTCGCTGCCGGACTGTGCCCACAGGATCTGGATGGTGCAGTAGCCGGGACCGTCGCCGATCGCGGTCAGTTGGGCGGTGGTGCTCCTCACGTGCAGGGCCGGGAACTTGACCGTGTAGATGCCGGATCCCGACGGGCCGAACGAGTTGGCGCCGACGCCGAGCGGATAGGAGTAGTTCGTCGCGCCGCCGAACGGCGTGGCGAGGTAGCCGAAGTACTTCGGCGGGGCGAACGAGGCGTAGACCGAGCGCTCGCGGTGGAAGGACACGGTGAAGTCGCCGCTGGCCGGCGCCCCGGTGGCCGGGTCGTGGCAGGCGACGTAGACCAGCACGTCGGCGGCGGAGGTGACCCAGCGCAGGATCTTGCAGCGGCTGGGCAGCGCGTTCGGCTGCTGGGCGGTCACCTGTACGTTGCCGGCCATCGCCCCGGACGGGTCGCCGACGCCGGCGAAGCGTACGCCGTAGATGCCCAGCGCGAGGCCGGAGACGCTGACCGGGGCGCCGGTCGAGTTGTACGACTGGGCGAGGCTGCCGGAGAGCACCTGCGCCGAGGCGTACCCGCCGGCGCCGGCCGGCAGGATGCCCGAGCTGGCGGTCCAGAGCACCGTGAACGGGGTGTCGGCCGGCACGCCGCCGGCCTTGAAGCACTGCACGTCGACGATCTCGTCGACGCCGGAGCCGTACCAGCGGACCAGTTCGCAGAACCGGCCGTCCCGGGCGACGGCCGTGACGTGGGCGTTGCCGCGGGCACCGAGCGCGATGCCGGGGAAGCGCACCAGGAACCGGCCGGTGCCGATCTTGCCACCGGTGGCCACCGGGCCGGGAGCCCAGCTGCCGTACTGGTAGGTGGTCGGTAGCGGGGTCCAGGGCAGCGCGGCGGGGTTGTTGACGTACGCGAACCCGAACTGGTCCGCGGTGGCCGCCGAGGCCGGCGGGCCGGGGATCGACAGCGCCGCGGTCAACGAGGCGAGGACGGCGACACCGAGGTGGCGGAGGCGAAGAAGCATCGGCACTCCCATCAAATAGATGGACATCTATTTATACTGTGGCGCCTGCCGTTCGCTGCCGCAATCGGCTGATCCGCAACACCTTTCCCGCGATATGAAACGTGCCCAGTTCCACCATAGACCGTCCGCAAGCACTCCAACACGATCCGTATGCGCGATGGGGACGAATTCGCCGCGGTCCGTGGCGGTGGGGATGCCGGTGGCCGCGGGTGGCGGCGATGGATCACCCGACGACGGGAATCGAAACTTTCGGATCGAGGCCGATCCGACCGGCCGGCACCCGCATGGCCCGCCCCGATTGGTTCGCGATGCGTACTCCCGTGCTGCTGGTCGGCCTACGGAGCCGCCGGCGTCCGTTCGGAAGACACTGAAACTTATTGACGTTTACCGATTGGACGGGTTAGCGTCTCGAAATAGTTCCCGAAAATTTATCGGAAGTTACGGGAGTGGTCGGCTGCGCGCCGCCGTCCGCCAGGGGCGGCGGGCGCCGCCGTCCCCGCCGGTGTCCAGCCAGGAGGAACGCACGAGATGCCCAAGCTCGTCCTGTTCGCGATCGACATCTGCGCCGTGGTGCTGCTCGTCTTCGGGCTGTACTTCCCGCGTCACCGCCGTCGCGACCTCGTGGTGGCCTACCTGGGGGTCAACATCGGCGTGCTGGCGGTGGCGAGCGCGCTCAGCGCCAGCAACGCCGGCGCCGGCCTCGGGATGGGGATGGCGCTGTTCGGCGTGCTGTCGATCATCCGCCTCCGGTCCACGGAACTCGACCAGAACGAGGTCGCCTACTACTTCTCGGCGCTGGCCATGGGCATCCTCGGCGCGCTGCCCACCAGCTCGATCTGGCTCAACGCCGGGATGATGGCGCTGATCCTCGTGGTGATGTTCGTCGGCGACCACCGCCGGATGCTCCGGCGCTACCGGCACCAGATCCTGATGCTCGACTCGGCCATCACCGACCACCTGGCGCTCGTCGCCCACCTGGAGCAACTGCTCAACGCCCGGGTGCACGACGTCATCGTGCAGCGGCTCGACCTGGTCAACGAGACCACCCTGGTCGACGTCCGGTACTCGCTGACCGACACCCGGCCGGCGGGCGCCGCCGGCCTCGTCTCCAGCTACGCCGGAGCGCCGCGATGACCCCGCCCTGGATCGCCGGACCGCTGGCCGCGCTGCCGCCCGTCGGGCTCGCCGAGCTGGTCGACCGCGCCGCCCTGCAGACCAGGGTGGACCGCAAGTACCTCGTCCCGGTGGACGGCCTGGCCGACCTGCTCGAACAGCTCGTCCCGGTCGCCCGGGTGCTGGACATCGACGGGGAGCGGGTCTTCCGGTACGAGTCGGTGTACTTCGACACGCCGCTGCTGGTCAGCTACCACACCGCCGCGTACCGCCGGCGGCGGCGCTTCAAGCTGCGCACCCGCACCTACGTGGACTCCGCCGAGTGCTGGCTGGAGGTCAAGATCAGCGGGGCGCGGGGGAGCATCACCAAGCACCGGCTGCCCTACCACCCGCAGGACCGGGAGACGGTACGCCCCGGCCGCGGCTTCGTCGACGCCGCGCTGCGGCGCGAGTCGATCTGCCCCGAGCCCGGCAGCCCGCTGGAACCGGTGCTGGTCACCCGGTACCGCCGGGCCACGCTCCTGCTGCCCGCGACCGCCAGCCGGATCACCATCGACACCGACCTGACCTGGCAGGACGGGAACAGCACGCTGTCGCTGCCCGGCCTCGCCGTGGTCGAGACGAAGACCAGCGCCGCAGCCTCGCCGGTCGACCGCATCCTGTGGCGCCGCGGTGCGCGGCCGTCCCGCATCTCCAAGTACGCCACCGGACTGGCCGCGCTGCGTCCGGACCTGCCCGACGCGCCGTGGCGGCGCACCCTGCGCCGGCACTTCCACGACCCCGCCCCAGCGGTGGACCCGGCCCCGGCGCCCATCCGTCGAACCGAACAGGAGGCATCGTGCGTTTAACCATCCGCAGGACCGGCGGTGCGTCGGCGCCGTTGCGCGCCGCCGCGCTCGCCGCCGCCGCGCTCGCCGCCGCCGCGGTGCTGCTCGCCGGGCTGCTGGCCCCGTCCGCCCCGTCCGCGGGCGCGGAACGCAGCCCCGACTCCGCCGAGCGCCCCGCGGCCGGCCCGGCGCTGGGCACCTCGGCCGCCGACGCGGCGGCCGCGGCGGCCGCCGCCGACGACCTGACCGGCGACATCGTCTTCTCGGTGCCCAGCGGCACCTTCCAGGCACAGGTGTCGGTCTCGCTGAGCACCACGGTCAGCGGCGCGCAGATCCGCTACACCACCGACGGGAAGCTGCCCACCGCGCAGTCCACCCTCTACTCCGGGACGCCGTTGCAGTTCACCCGCAGCACGCAGTTGCGGGCGCAGGCGTACGTGGGCCAGACGGCCTCCGGGGCGCCGGGCACCGCCATGTACGTCTCCCGCGCCGCCAGCCTCACCACCCACGACCTGCCGGTGGTGCTCATCGACTCGTACGGCGCCGGCAAGCCCGCCCGCGACTACTTCGACTCCGCCACGATGATCTTCCAGCCCGGTACCGGCGGCACCACGTCGCTGGCCGCCGCCCCGACGGTCGCCACCCGGGCCGGCTTCAAGCTGCGCGGGCAGTCCTCGGCGACCTTCGAGAAGACGCCGTACCGGGTCGAGTTCCGGGACAACGACAACGACGACGCCGACTACCCGGTGCTCGGCATGCCCGCCGACTCCGACTGGGTGCTGCGCGGCCCGTACCCGGACAAGTCCCTGATCCGGGAGGCCCTCGTCTACGACCTCGGCCGGGAGATGGGCATCCCGGCGCCGCGGTACGCGTTCGCCGAGTTCTACCTCAACACCGACGGCAGCTCGGTCGGCTCCGAGGACTACATGGGCGTCTACATGATCGTCGAGACGATCAAGAACTCGAAGAACCGCCTCGACCTCAAGCAGTTGCACTCCGACGACGTCACCCTGCCGAAGCTCACCGGCGGGTACATCTGGAAGTTCGAGTGGATGGCGGCCGAGGAGCCCACGCTGCCCTGCACCGGATCCAGCAGCACCTGCTGGAACTACCTGGAGGTGGTCGACCCGTCGCCGTTGCAGTCGGCACAGAAGGACTGGCTGCGCACCTACATCCAACAGTTCCACGACGCGCTGCACGGGCCCAACTTCGCCGATCCGACCACCGGCTACCGCGCGTACATCGACGTCGGCTCGTTCGTCGACCAGATGATCATCTACGAGCTGAGCCGGAACATGGACGCCTACGTCCGCAGCGCCTACTTCTACAAGGACCGCGACACCAAGATCTTCGCCGGTCCACTCTGGGACTACGACCTCACCTTCGGGGTCGGCGGGTTCTTCCAGAACGACCAGACCGCCGGCTGGCAGTACCAGCAGACCCGGCAGCCGCTGGCCAACGACTGGTTCAACCGGCTGATGCAGGACCCGGCCTTCGTCAACGACGTCCGGCTGCGCTGGCAGTCGCTGCGCCGCGGGATCCTGTCCGACAGCTCGCTGCGGTCCCGGGTCAGCGCCCTCACCGCGCCGCTGAACAACGCCGCGCAGCGCAACTTCCAGCGCTGGCCCAACCTGACCACGCCGATGATCGGCTACTTCTACACGCCGACCGCGCCCACCTGGCAGGGGCAGGTCCAGGCCATGCAGGACTGGATGCTGCGCCGGGCGGCCTGGCTGGACTCGACCTCCGGCTGGGGCGGTGCCACCACCACGCCGCCGCCCACGACGGCGCCGCCGACCACCCCGCCGACGACGGCGCCACCGACCACCCCGCCGACGACCACCCCGCCGGGCGGCGCCGGCTGCACCGCCAGCTACTCGATCACCAGCCAGTGGACCGGCGGCTTCCAGGCCGAGGTACGGATCACCGCCGGTAGCGCGGCGATCCACGGCTGGACGGTGACCTGGACCCTGCCCAGCGGCCAGTCGATCACGCAGTCCTGGAACGCCACCGTCAGCACCCAGGGCAGCACCGTCACCGCCCGCAACGTCGACTACAACGGCAACCTCGCCGCGGGCGCCAGCACCGCCTTCGGGTTCCTCGGCGCGGCCACCGGCACACCCGGCACACCCGCCGTGACCTGCGCGGCAAGCTGAGACGGCCGGCGGGCTGTCGGGAGACCCGCTCGGTTTCCCGACAGCCCGCCTCGCCTTTGGCCCGCTCTGCCTCGGCCGGCTCGACCTCGGCCCGCCTCGCCTCGGCCCGCCTCGCCTCAGCCCGCGGCGACGGGGTCCGGATCCACCCCGAGGAACCCGCCGGACTGCCGGGACCAGAGCGCGGCGTACAGGCCGTCCCGGGCCAGCAGGTCCCGGTGGCTGCCCTGCTCGACGATCCGGCCCGCGTCCAGCACCACGATCCGGTCCATCCGGGCGATCGTCGAGAGCCGGTGCGCGATGGCGATGACCGTACGCCCGGCGAGCATCTCGTCCAGCGTCTCGTGTACGGCCGCCTCGACCTCGGAGTCCAGGGCGGAGGTCGCCTCGTCCAGGATGAGCAGCGGCGCGTCCTTGTGGAACGCCCGGGCCAGCGCGATCCGCTGCCGCTGTCCGCCGGAGAGCGTCACGCCCCGCTCGCCGACGTGCGCGTCGTACCCCTGCCGGCCCTGCGCGTCGCGGAGCCCGGCGATGAAGCCGTCGGCCGCGGCCCGGCGCGCCGCGGTCCGTACCGCGGCGTCGTCCGCCGCCGGATCCGCGGCGGCGGACGCGTCGTCGTCGTCCGAGCGGCCCGGCGCGATGTTGTCCCGGACCGACCGGTGCAGCAGCATCGTGTCCTGCGTGACCACGGCGACCTGCCGGCGCAGGCTCTCCTGGGTGACCCCGGTGATGTCCTGGCCGTCGATCTCGATCGTGCCCGCCTCCGGCTCGTGGAACCTGAGCACCAGGTTGACCAGGGTGGACTTGCCGGCGCCGGACCGGCCGACCAGTCCGACGCGCTCGCCGGGCGCGACGTCCAGCGACACCCCGGCCAGGCCGCCGCCGCCCGGTCGACCGTAGTGGTGCCGCACGTCGGTGAGGGTGATCCGCCCGCCGCGCACGACGAGGGCATCGGCACCCGGCCGGTCGGCCACGGCCAGCGGCTGGGCGATCGTGCCCAGCGCGCGGCGCAGCGCACCGAGCGAGCCGAACAGCCCGGACACGCCGTCCAGCAGCCACTCGGCCATCGCGGTGATCCGGAAGCTGAGCGCGATCGCCGCCGCGATCAGACCCAGCGGCGCGGCGCCGGAACGCCACAGCACGATGCCGTACCCGATGAGACCGACCATCAGCAGCCCGCTGAGCGCCATCATGCTGGAGTTGATGGTCACCTCGACCCGCTGCACGTCCAGGTGGGCGCGGCGGGCGGCGGCCACGATCCGCCGGTCGCCACGGTCCTCCCGGTCCCGGTCGGCGAAGAGCGCCAGCGTGTCGATGTTGGCGTAGGCGTCCACCAGCAGGCCGGTCAGCGCCGCCTCCGCGGCCTGCAACCGGTCGGCGGCGTTCCGGTACCGGCCCACCAGCCGCACCATGAGCACCGCGTACAGCCCGAGCCAGCCGGCCAGCGGCAGCACCAGGTGCGGGTCGATCGAGGCCAGCAGGCCGATCGAACCCAGCACGTACGCGGTGACGAAGGCGATCGAGTGGATGAGGTTGTAGCCGGCGCCGGTGGCCGCGTCGGCGCCGTCCCGGACGTAGCCGGCGACCCGGCCGCTGAGATCGTTGCGGAACCAGCCGACCGACTGGCGCGACACGTAGCGGTGCATCCGCCACAGCGCGAGGGTGCGCGCGTTCGGGCGGAACGCGATGTCGTCGAGGCCCTCGCCGAGGAACTGGACCAGCGGTCGCCCGATGAGGACGAGCAGGGCGGCGGCCACCAGTCCGGTGCCGTGGGACTGCCAGAGCCGCTCCGGCGAGGTGGCGGCGAGGGTGTCGACCAGGCGGCCGGCGTACCCGATCAGCCACACCTCGATGCCGGCGCCGACGGCGGTGAGCGCCAGGCTCGCGGCGATCACGCCGCGCAGCGGCCGGAACTCCCGGAACAGGAAGGCGACCGGGCCGGCCGGCGGGGTGCTCAGGTCGGGCTGATCAAACGGATCGACGGGGTTTTCGAGCAGGCGGAACAACCAACGCAACAAGGATGCCCTCCGGGGCGCGCGGCGGGAGATCGGACGGGGTCGGCGACGTGCCTGCGGTCCTCATCGCTGGATCTCCTGCCTCTCCTCGGCGCTGCGTGGGCGGGGGAAGCGTATCGGCCGGCCCCGATTCCGGCATCCGATTTACCGGCCGCCGGTGCCGGGCGGCCACCACCGTGGCCGCCCGGCACCGGAACCCTAGAGGCTGACCACCCGGCCGCCGAGGGTCACCACGAGGTGCCCGTCGCTGGCGAACGACCAGGCCAGGGTGCCGGAGTACGCGGAACACCGGGACCCGTTCGAGCCGGTCCAGAACTGGTTGGAGCTGTCCGCGTCGC
The DNA here is from genome assembly GCF_002285795.1 of Plantactinospora sp. KBS50. Lineage (GTDB taxonomy): Bacteria > Actinomycetota > Actinomycetes > Mycobacteriales > Micromonosporaceae > KBS50. Next base: position 3,651,301 of record NZ_CP022961.1, on the reverse strand, counting down.
CGACGGTCTTGTCGTTGGACCCGCCGCTGCTGAACCGGCACGAGGTGTTGCTCCGGAACACCGAGGTCCCGGCGTCGAACGAGAAGTTCCGCTCGCTGTTGTCGATGCTGAGGTTGTTCGAGATCGACATCGTGCCCGGGTTGCGGTTGTAGGTGAACCCGTGGTGGCCGTTGTGGTACGCGATGTTGCGCCGGATGGTGTGGCTCACCGCGATGTCCTCGCCGCCGAGCTTGAAGCCGTTGCGGTCGCCGTTGGCGTTCACCGTGCCGTCGGTGAGCGTGCCGTTGTTGTACGACAGCGAGTCCTCGATGGTCACCGGGCCGATGGCTCCGGTGTCGGTCTTGGTGTAGAGGTCCCAGCCGTCGTCGATGTTGTTGTGCGACACGGTGTACCGGAAGACGTTGCCCGGTCCGGCGGTGAGCTTCGCGGCGAAGCCGTCGGCGTCCTCGCCGTCGGAGTCGGCGTTGTCGTGCGACTCCGAACTGAGCACGAGGTTGTTGGCCGGCCACTGGCTGGTCGGGGTGTCCGAGGAGATCCGCGAGATCTGCAACCCCGAGTCGTGGTTGAAGCGGGTCACCGTGCGTTCGATGATGTTGTTGCTGCCGCCCACGAAGATGCCGTTGTCGCCGGCCCGCTCGACGACGAGGCCGTAGAGGTGCCAGTAGGACCCGTTCAGCGCGAGCCCCCGGTTGGCGGAGTCCTCGGCCATCGCCGAGAAGTTCAGCACCGGGGTCTCGCCCGGGTAGGCGGACAGGTTCTTGCGGGCGCTGGCCGTACCGTCGTTGCCCGGCGCGATGGTCACCGTCTGGGACAGGCTGTACGTCCCGCCGCGCAGGTAGATCGTGCCACCGGCCGCGACCCGGGTGATGGCCGCGGCCACCGTGGTCGGGTTGGACATCGTTCCGGCCGCGCTCGCGGTGCCGGTCGGTGCGGCATAGATCGTGTCGCTCGGTGCCGCCGTGGTGGGCGCCGCCGTGGTCGGTGCCGCGGTGGTCGGTGCGGCGGTGGTCGGCGCGGCCGTGGTGGGTGCCGCGGTGGTCGGCGCGGCGGTGGTGGGTGCGGCCGTGGTCGGGGTGACCCCGCCGGTGCAGGCCACGCCGTTGACCGCGAAGCTGGCCGGCACCGGGTTGCTGCTGTTGTTCCAGGTGCCGTTGAAGCCGAACGTGGTGGTGGCGTTCGTGCCGAGGCCGCCGTTCCAGCTCACGTTCGAGGCCTGCACGGCGCTGCCGCTCTGGCTGAACGTGGCGTTCCAGCCCTGGGCGACGGTCTGGCCGGCGCCGAACGACCAGGTGAGCGTCCAGGCGGTGAGCGGATCGCCCAGGTTGGTCAGGTCGATGTTCGCGGTGAAGCCGCCGGGCCACTGCGAGGCCACCGTGTAGTCGACCCGGCAACCGGCCGCCGCCTGCGCGGCGTTGGCGGTGACCACGACGCCGGCCGCGGCGAGGGCCACCGCAGCGACCGAAAGGATCCGCAGCGACCTGCGGCGCTGTCGGTAGATCATGTCCTTCTCCTGTGGGGTTGGTCTGTCCGGCCCACCAGGAGTCCGACATCGGTGCCCTGCCGATGTCGCGGGGGGCCGTCCGTCTGCCCGGACGCCCGGCGTGGCCGGGGTCCCTCGCGTCGTACCGGCTCCGTCCGCGCGAGCAGGGCTGATGAACCGGGGGAGCGCGTGGCCCGCCCGGGAATGACGCCGGCCGTCCCCGTTGGTGCTGCGCGGCGCGGCGGAAAGCGCTTTCTAGCGTAGAGACGTGCCTCTATGCAGTCAACCGGTCCGGCCGGTGGCCGGACCGGCGTCGGCGCCGGGCTCAGCCGTCCGGGGTGAACAGGCCCTGGATGCCGACGATGATGGCGATGACGCCGAAGATCGCGAGCAGCAGCCGCGCCCCGGCGACGGCCCCGCCGCTGGACGGGCCGCCCGCCGTCCGCGCGTCCGTGTCCGGCGCCGCCCGTCCGGTCAGCCGGTCCCACAGCAGGGCGATCCCGACCCCGATGCCCACCACCTCGAAGTGGAAGACCTGCGGCCCGGAGATCAGGTGCACGATCAGGTAGTAGCCGCCGGTGACCAGCGCCACGATCCCGACCAGCCAGCCGAACGCCCCGATCCGCTCGGCGATCCGGCGCAGGTCGTCACCGGCCCGGGGGATGAGGCTCAGCAGGGCGATCGCGAGCAGGAAGCCGCCAACGATGTTGGCGAGGTCGAGCAACAGGGCCATGATCACGGTGGGCTGCCTTTCGCTGGTTCGGGGGACGAGGCGACCGGCGTCGATCGAGAGCGTACTGAAGCCCGGGGCCGGCCGCAGGCCAGCCCCGGGCGATGCCGGCCGGCCGGGCGGTGGTGGGCGGCCGTGCGCAGCGGAACGCGGTCAGGCGACCACGGTGGGGAACCGGCTCCAGACCCGGTGCGCGGCCAGCAGCCGCTGCACCTCGGCGAGAACGTCCGGGCCGGATCCGCCGGTCACCACGCCGGCGGCGCCGGTCAGCTCGGCCCGCTCCAGTACGCGGACCCCGGCCCCCCAGGCGCCGATGACCTTGGCGTGCCGCCAGCTCTCCTGCACCAGCAACTGCACGCGCGGGTCGACGAGGTCGGCGTCGGCCGCCCCCGCCCGGGCGTCCCGGGCCGGCAGCGCGTCCGGCGCCGGCGCGGGCGCCCCGGCCAGCAGCAGCGCGTCCAACTCGACCGAGCGGCCGGTGGCGAAGGTCCGCTGGATCGGCAGGTCACCCGCCGTACCCCCGTGCGCGGCGATCAGCAGCGGCACCATGCCGGCGGCGGAGACCGCGGCCCGGACCGGGCCGACCCCGTCGAGGTCCTCGTCGGCGTCGACGACGATCCCGATGACCCGGCCGTCCACCGGCCACTGCCGACCGAGCTGGGACAGCGCGGGACTGGGCTCGACGTCCGCGAGCGGCACGCCCGGCTCCGGCGCGGGCAGGCCGAGGCCCGCGGCGACCTGCGCGCAGAGCACCGGGTCGACGTTGGCCAGGCAGCGCAGCTGGCGCTCCTTGATCGCCTGGTGCCGGCACTTGCCCAGCTCGAAGGTGTACGCCCGGATGATGTGCTCCCGCTCCACCGCCGACATGCTCGACCAGAACAGGCGTACCTGGCTGAAGTGGTCGTCGAAGGACGCGGGGTTGCCGCGCGCCTTGGGCGCCTCGGCGACCGTCACCGGCACGTCGAGGAAGGCGTGCTCGGCGTCCCCGGCCGGCAACGGGCTGTCCCCGTCCAGCGAGTTGGGCCGGTACGGCGCGACGCCGGCGTGCACCGCGTCCTGGTGGAAACCGTCCCGCAGCATGTCGTTGACCGGGGCGTGCGCGCGGTTGATCGGGATCTGCGCGAAGTTCGGCCCACCCAGCCGGGTCAGCTGGGTGTCCACGTACGAGAAGAGCCGGCCCTGCAACAGCGGGTCGTTCGTCACGTCGATGCCCGGCACCAGGTTGCCCAGGTGGAAGGCGACCTGTTCGGTCTCGGCGAAGAAGTTCGTGGGCACCCGGTTCAGCACCAGGCTGCCCACCGGCCGCACCGGTGCCAGTTCCTCCGGCACGAGCTTCGTCGGGTCGAGCAGGTCGATTCCCGCGAAGGTCTGCTCGGGGGTGTCCGGGAGGACCTGGAGACCCAGCTCCCACCGCGGGTACGCGCCCGCCTCGATCGCGTCGTAGAGGTCGCGCCGGTGGAAGTCCGGATCCAGCCCGCCGAGCAGCTGCGCCTCCTCCCAGGTCAGGGAGTGCACGCCCAGCGCCGGCTTCCAGTGGAACTTCACCAGCGCCGTGGCCCCGGCCGCGTCCACCAGCCGGAACGTGTGCACACCGAAGCCCTCCATGGTCCGGTACGAGCGCGGGATGCCCCGGTCGGACATGTTCCACATGGTGTGGTGCTGGGCCTCGGTGTGCAGCGAGACGAAGTCCCAGAAGGTGTCGTGGGCGCTCTGCGCCTGCGGGATCTCCCGGTCCGGGTGCGGCTTCGCGGCGTGGATGATGTCCGGGAACTTGATCGCGTCCTGGATGAAGAAGACCGGCATGTTGTTGCCGACCAGGTCGAAGGTGCCCTCGTCGGTGTAGAACTTGGTGGCGAAGCCGCGGGTGTCCCGGACGGTGTCGGCCGACCCGCGGGAACCCAGCACGGTGGAGAAGCGGACGAAGACCGGGGTCTGCACCCCGGCGCGCAGGAAGCCGGCCCGGGTGAGCTCCTCGGCGGCGCCGTACCCGGTGAAGAGGCCGTGCGCCCCGGCGCCGCGGGCGTGCACGACCCGCTCGGGGATGCGCTCGTGGTCGAAGTGGGTGATCTTCTCCCGGAGGTGATGGTCCTGGAGCAGGGTCGGACCGCGCGGCCCGGCCTTGAGCGAATGGTCCGTGTCGCGCAGCCTGGCCCCCTGCGAGGTGGTCAGGTACGCGTCCTGCTCGGCCCTGCTGGTGTCCATCGAGGTACCTCTTCACGTGCTCGGTAGGTGATCGGGCGGTTACCGCCGTACCCGGGCATGACCGCGCAAAACACCCGGCGGGCCGGCCGCGGGCGGCGCGGCCGCGGCACCGGATGCCAGGATGTGCGGGTGGCCGAGCTGCGGAATCCGCCGATCGCGTTCGAGACGGTGTGTGTGGTCCCGGCGGCGCCCCCGCGGGTGTACCGGCACCTGGCCGACCCGTACAGCTACGTGGGGTTGTCGCCGCTGGTCGTGGCGGTCCGTGCGGTGCGCACCGAGCAGGCCGCGGACACCGGCGCGACGGTGACCGGGTACACCGCCGTCGAGCGGTTCCGGCTGGTCGGACCGGTGCGGTGGGACAACCCGATCCGGGTCCGGATGGTCGCCACCCGACCGGACGAGCAACTGGTCAGCGAGGTGCACAGCCCCGGTCGGGTACGGCTGCGCGCGGTGCTGGACCTGTCCGCCGTGCCGGAGGGCACCCGGGTCCGGGAACGGATCACCGCCACCGCCCCGGCGCTGCTGCGGCGGTTCGTGGCCGACCAGGCGCGGCGGGCCGCGGCGTACCGGGCGGCCGAGCTGGCCCGTCGGATGGCCGTCAGCGGTTAGCCCGGGGCGGCCCGCGTTGGGCATAGTGTGATCGTGCAGATGAGGAATTCTCAGACGGCCGGCCGCCGGCTGGGGCCTCTGGTGGATCTGCTGCTGTGGTGCGCGACCCTGCTCGCCGCGCTGCTGGCCGCGCTCGCCGAGTACGCCGAGGTCTCCCCGATCCTGCGCTTCCTCGGCACGCTCGGCGCCATCACCCTCGCCTCGGTGGTGCTCGGCCGCTCGATCGACCAGCTCGGCGGGCGGATGCGCCCGGCGGCCATCGGCACCTTCCAGGCCGTGGTCGGCAACCTGCCCGAACTCATCATCGGCATCTTCGCGCTGCGCGCCGGGCTGACCGCCGTGGTGCAGGCGGCGTTGATCGGCTCGGTGCTCAACATGCTGCTGCTGGGCAACGGGCTGGCCTTCCTCGCCGGCGGCCTGCGGCACGGTTCGATGACCATCGACGGCGGCCGCGCACAGGTCAGCCGGGTGATGCTGGTGCTGCTGATGTCCACCCTGATCACCCCGGCGATCGCGGTGAACCTGGGTACGCCGGCGGCCCGGCACACCAACACCGTCTCGTACGTGGTGGCCGTCGCCCTGCTCGCGGTGTTCGTGGTGTCGCTGCCCTTCCGGCTCGGCAAGGACGCCGACGCGCCACCGGTGCACAACGGGACCGGCGAGGCCCGGCCGGGCACCTGGCCGCTGCGCCGCGTGCTCGCGCTGACCACCGTGGCCGGGCTGCTGATCGCCGTCGAGGCGGACTGGCTGACCGGCACCCTGTCGCCGGCGGTCGAGGCGATGGGCCTCAACGACGCCTTCGTCGGGCTGTTCCTGGTGGCCACCGTCGGCAACCTGTCGCAGCTGGTCCCGGCCGTCCAGCTCAGCCTGCGCGGGGACGCCGACACCGCGGCGGCGATCACCATGGAGGGCGCGTTGCAGGTGGCGTTGCTGCTCGCCCCGGTGCTGACCCTGCTGGCGCCGCTGGTCGGAGCCGGTGCGTTCACCCTGATCTTTCCGCCGTTGCAGATCGTGGCCGTGATCGTCGCGGCCCTGCTCGTCGTCTTCGTGACGATCGACAGCAAGGTCAACCACCTGGAGGGGCTGACCCTGTTCGTCCTCTACATCGTGCTCGCCTCGCTGTTCTGGTGGGGCTGATCCCGCAGCGGCTCCGGCGGTCGGTCCCGCCCGGTCCCGGCGGCTCGGTAAAGATTCTGTTGCGCCCGGTACACATCCCGGAAACCTTGACGGTGTTGTTGCCCCCGTGGTGTTATCGCCAACATCTACAAACGTAGATGCATTTGTCTTTCTGGTGGGGGCGCGCTCCCGAGGTGACCCCGCCGGCATGCGGCGAGTCATGGGAGAGGCGCATGTTTGGATCAAGGACCGGTGGCGTGGGCCGCCGGATCGCGTTGGCGGGCGGTGCGGCGACCGCACTGGTCGTCAGCGCCACGTTGGCGGTGAGTGCGCAGGCCGCGACCGCTGGTTGCCGGGTGGACTACGCGGTGACCAACCAGTGGTCGGGCGGGTTCGGCGCGAGCGTCGCGGTGACCAACCTCGGCGACCCGATCAACGGCTGGCGAGTGGAGTGGAACTTCACGGCCGGGCAGACGGTCACCCAGCTGTGGAACGGTGACTTCAGTCAGTCGGGCAGCCATGTGAGCGTGAACAATGCGAGCTACAACGGGAGCCTGCCGACGAACGGTTCGGCGAGCTTCGGGTTCAACGGCTCCTGGACCGGGTCGAACCCGGCGCCGGCCAGCTTCACGCTGAACGGGGTGGCCTGCACCGGAGCGCCGGTCACCGGCAGCCCGACGGCGAGCCCGTCGAGCAGCCCGTCGAGCAGCCCGTCGAGCAGCCCGTCGAGCAGCCCGACGGCGAGTCCGTCCGCCAGCCCGTCGAGCAGCCCGTCCGCCAGCCCGGTGCCGACCGGCACCCCCACCGTGCCGCCGTCCAGCTACCCGAACCCGGGCGCGGTCTCCGGAGCCACCGGCACGCACGATCCGTCGATCGTCAAGACCCCGTCCGGGACGTACATCGTCGCGCAGACCGGAAACAACATCCCGCTGACGACCTCGACGGACCGCACGGCCTTCCGGGCCGCGGGCACCGTGTTCCCGAACGGCGCCTCCTGGACGACCGCGTACACCGGCGGCAGCAGCAACCTGTGGGCGCCGGACATCTCGTACCACAATGGTCGCTACTACCTGTACTACTCGGCGTCCACGTTCGGCTCGAACCACTCGGCGATCTTCCTGGCCACCAGCACCACCGGCGCGTCCGGATCCTGGACCAACCAGGGTCTGGTCATCGAGTCGGCGACCAGCGACAACTTCAACGCCATCGACCCGAACCTGATCGTCGACGACTCCGGCCGGTGGTGGCTGAACTTCGGCTCGTTCTGGTCCGGCATCAAGCAGGTGGCGCTGGACCCGTCCACCGGTAAGCGGTCCGACACGACGATCCGCAGCATCGCCGGGCGCAACGGCGGCGCCATCGAGGCGCCGTTCATGTTCAAGCACGGCTCGTACTACTACCTGTGGGTCTCGTTCGACCTGTGCTGCCAGGGCGCCTCCAGCACGTACCGGATCATGGTGGGCCGCTCGACGAGCCCGAACGGTCCGTTCGTGGACCGCAACGGCACCGCGATGACCTCCAGCGGTGGCACCCAGGTGCTCGCCGGCCACGGCAGCATCCACGGCCCCGGCCACGAGGCGGTGATGTCGGACACCGACGCCGAGGTGCTGGTCTACCACTACTACGCCAACAGCGGTGCCTCGTACCTCGGCATCAACCTGCTCGGCTACGACTCCGCGGGCTGGCCGTTCGTCTACTGAGCACCGTCCACGACGACGCTCGGCAACCCGAGTCCCGGAACGGCCCGCGCGGATCCGCGCGGGCCGTTCCGGCGGTGTCGTCAGCCGCGGCCGGGGTGCGTGCCGACCAGCGTGGTCAGCGAGCGCGGCGCCAGGGTGACGCTCGGGTGCGGGCCGTGGCCCGAGACCACGCCCGCGACCTGCTCCAACCGGTGCGTCGCGTCGGTGACGTACGCCGTCGGGTGCACCAGGTCGATGCTGGCGGTCACGGCCGCGTCCGAGGTGTTGATGATCTCGACGACCTGGGTCCCGTCCGCGTTGCGGTAGGCCGACACCTCCAGGCCCTCCTGCGCGGTGTCCACACCGATCCGCACGGCGCCCGGCCGGATGAACCGGCTGTACGCGGCGAACGCGTAGAGCCGGGAGGACACCCGGTAGGCGTCGTTGGCGTCGTCGATCTGCACCAGGGCGGCGGTCGCGCCCCGGGAGGAGCCGAGCCAGTAGAGGAACGCGCTGGCGTCGGCCAGGGCGAGCGTGTCGTGGATCCGCTGGGCCAGGGCGATGCCGTCGGTGCCCTTGCCGCTGTCCCACTCCTCGTTCCAGCCGTCCGAGGTGCTCGACGGCGCCCACTCCGACATCCAGGTGGGAGCCGTGGTCGACAGCGGCTGGTCCGACGGGCTCGCGTAGCCGTGCCCGGTGAGCAGCGACAGGTACCGGCGGGCCGCCGGGTCGGACTCGATGGCCTGCGCGTACGCGTCCGACTGCTGCCAACCGAAGGAGTCGCAGCAGGCCACGCGCAGCCCGTCCCGCCGGGCGATGGGACCGATGACCGTGAGGAACTCGGCGGCCTGCTCGGGGGTGAACCGCATCGAGGCGTACGACGCGGTCCAGTCCGGCTCGTTGGTGAAGCCGATGTCCTGGATCCGGATCCCCTCCTGCCGGTAGAACCGGGCGTACTGCACGAGGTAGCGCGCGTACGCCTCGCGCCAGTCGCCGCTGGCGCAGCTGACACCGGTCAGGCCGCAGAGCGAGCCGCCGTTGGTGTCGGTGCCGTTGTCCTTCATGTAGCCCGGGGCGCTCCAGGCGTCGGCGTAGAAGCGGTGGATCCCGCGCCGCTGTGCCTCCTTGGCGTACCACACCTGGCCGCCGTCCCAGCCGTCCCAGGTGTAGTTCGGGGTGGCCGTCGGCCCGCCCGGATCGGTCGGCTGGATGGACAGCATCTTGTCGTACTCGGTGCTCGCCGAGGAGCCGATGCCGAGCCGCAGGATGCTCGGGGCCGCACCGGCGCGGCGGTCCAGGAGCAGGTCCAGGACCTCCGCCTGCCTGTCCGCGGACAGGTTGTGCACCAGCGAGGCCCGCTGGAAGGCGATGGAGTAGCCGAAGCCGTCGATCGGCTGGTGCGTCTGCGCCGGCTTGAGATCGATGTCGGGGTGCGGCGGACCGGCCTGCGCCGGTGTCACCGCCAGGGCGGTCGTGACCACGATGGCGGTGACCAGGGTGGGCAAGCGAAGCACGGAACTCTCCTTGGCGGGCTCGCGGTGGTGCCGCGGGGTCCGGCAGTTCGCAGCGCGCGATGGCATTCCGTCCGGTCTGCCGGAAGGCACCGATGCGAATCGATGGAAGCCGACAGGACCGTATCGGAAAAAGTATCGAAACCTCAACATCCGTCGTTGCGTCCCGAGGGCGCCGATCGGAGCGCCACGGCACGGTTTGCCGGACGAACCCGGGGATCGAAAGTTTCGAAAACCCGCGGCCGAAGTCGCGGGGCGCCGGCCGGTGCACAACGGCACCGGCTGTCGGACGCCCCGCGGCTTCGGCGCGGTGCGGTCAGTGCGCCGCGTCGAGTCGGGCGCGTTGCTCGGCGGTCAGCTCCAGGTCCACCGCGGCCAGGCTCTCGTCGAGCTGTGCCACGGAGGACGCGCCGACCAGGGGGATGGTGGGCAGGTCCCCGCCGAGCAGCCAGGCGAGCACCACCTGGTTGACCGTCGCACCGGTCTGCGCGGCGACCTCCCGCAGCGCGGCCAGCCGCGCCGGGGCGCTGGGCAGGTCGTACCCCGGCCCCAGCCGCTCGGGCCGGACGTACCCGCCCTTCAACAGCGGCGAGTACGCGACCAGGCTGAGCCGCGGCTCGGCCCGCAGGTAGCTGACCAGGTCCGGGCCGGCCCAGCCGACGTCGCCGTCCGGATCCAACTCGGTGGGCACGTCGATGCGGCCGGGCAGGTAGCTGCGGTGGTACTGGAGCACCTCGTACCCGGGCAGCCCGGCGGCCGCGGCGATGGCGCGGGCGCGCTCCACCCGCCACGCGCGGTGGTTGCTCGCCCCGAGCAGCCCCACGGTGCCCTCGGCGACCAGGTCGGCGAAGCCCGCCACGGTCTCCTGCAGCGGCACCGTCCGGTCCTCGATGTGCGCGTACAGCAGGTCGAGCCGGTCCATCCCGAGCCGTTCCCGGCTGCGCTCGGCCGACTCGCGGATGACCTTCGCCGACAGGCCCTCGGGGTTGTCCACGTAGCTGGTTCCGGGGGCGAGGGGCCGGGCGCCGAGCTTCGTGGCGATGACCAGCCCGGCGCTCCCGCCGCGGTTGCGCAGCCAGCGGCCGAGCAGTTCCTCGCTCTCGCCGCCCTGGCCGCCGTTCTGCCAGAACGCGTAGTTGTCCGAGGTGTCGATGAAGGTGCCGCCGGCCGCCACGTACCGGTCGAGGATGGCGTACGAGGTGGCCTCGTCGGTGGCGGTGCCGAAGAGCATCGCGCCGAGGCTGAGCACGCTGACCTGGCGCTGGGTGGCCGGGTCGGCGCCGATGGTGCGGTATCGCATGGCTTCTCCCGTGAGGTGTGCGTCGAACGTCGGCCACTCTCGACCCTGGAGCGCGCTCCAGGTCAAGCCGGTTGTCGTGCGACCGCGGACGCACCCGTCCGGCCGGCGGTTTCCGCTGGTGCGGGGCGTGGGCCGGCTTGACATCCACCGCGAAGGTTAGGTTAGCCTAACCGACATGACTGGTGGGGCTGGCCGCGCCGACGGGCTGCGTGGAGTTGACCTGCGGCTCGGTTACCACGGCGCGACCGTGGTGCACGACGCCGCGATCACGTTGCGGTCCGGCACGATCACCGCGCTGGTCGGGCCGAACGGCAGCGGCAAGTCGACCCTGCTGCGCGGGCTGGCCCGGCTGCACCCACTGGACAGCGGCGAGGCGCTGTTCGCCGACGGCACGCCGGCCCGCGCGCTGTCAGCCCGGGAATTCGCCCGCCGGGTCACCCTGCTGGCCCAGAGCCGGCCCACCCCGTCCGGGGTCACCGTCCGGGACGTCGTCGGCTACGGGCGGCACCCGTACCGGGGCCGGTGGCGGGCCAACGACCCGCAGGGTCCGGAGGTTGTCGACCGGGCCATGGCCACCACGGGCGTGGCGGCCATGGCCGACCGGCCGGTCGACGAACTCTCCGGCGGCGAGTCGCAGCGGGTCTGGCTGGCCACCTGCCTGGCCCAGGACACCGCCGTGCTGCTGCTGGACGAACCGACCACGTTCCTCGACCTGAGATACCAGGTCGAGGTGCTGGACCTGATGCGTGACCTCGCCGACCTGCACGCGGTGGCGGTCGGGGTCGTGCTGCACGACCTCAACCAGGCCGCGGCCGTTGCCGACGAGGTCGTCCTGCTGCACTCCGGACGGGTCCGGGCGGCCGGTGTGCCGTCCGAGGTCCTCACCGAGCACACCCTCACCGACACGTACGGGATCCGCATCGAGGTGACGGTCGACCCGGCGACCGGACTGCTGTCCACCCGACCCGTCGGGCGGCACCTGACCCGGGTCACCGTCTGAGCCGCGACCGTCGCCGGACCGGATCCACCACCATCCCCTCAACCATCTCGGGAACAGAAGAGAAATCGATGCTGCGTAACCGCCTGACCGTCCTGGCCGTCGCCGCCGCGCTCCTGCTCGGCGGCTGCGGCACCACCGAAACCCCGGCGGCCGGGCCGTCCGGCTCCGCCGCCGCGACCACCGGCCCGGTCACCGTCACCGACGGCCGCGGGCAGACCGTCACGCTGGACACCCCGGCCACCAGGGTTGTCGGGCTGGAGTGGGGCGAGGTCGAGATGCTCGTCAGCCTCGGCGTGATGCCGGTCGGCGTCGCCGACCCGGCGGGATACGCCACCTGGGTCACCGCCGCCCCGCTGGACAAGGGCGTGAAGGACGTCGGCACCCGCGGCGAGCCGAGCGTCGACTCCATCGTCGCCCTCCAACCCGACCTCGTGGTGATGGAGGCCGAGCGCGGTTCCGCACTCGTCGCCCAGTTGGAGAAGTACGTCCCGGTGATCGTGGCCGAGGGCAGCGACGCCTCGGACAACATCGGCCGGATGCGGTCGGACCTCAACATGATCGCCACCGCCACCGGCCGCACCGAACAGGCGCGCCAGCTCCTCAGCGACCTCGACGGCGCGATCGCCGACGGCAAGCAGAAGATCGCCGCGGCCGGGGCGGCCGGCCGGCAGTTCGCCATCGCCGACGGCTGGAAGGAGGGCAGCACCGTCTCGATCCGGATGTTCGGCCAGGGCGCGCTCGTCTCCCAACTGGGCATCCAGCTCGGCCTGACGAACGCCTGGACCGGCAAGGTCGACCAGACGTGGGGGCTCGGCCAGACCGACGTCGAAGGGCTGACCGCGCTCAAGGGCCAGGACCTGCACTTCTTCTACAACGCCTCGGACGGGGAGGACGTCTTCGCCGACGGGCTGGCCGGCAACGCGATCTGGAAGTCGCTGCCGTTCGTGCAGCAGCAGAAGCTGCACCGGATGCCCGACGGCATCTGGACCTTCGGCGGTCCGCTCTCCGCACAGCAGTACCTTGACCAGCTCGTGAAGGTCTACGGGGCTTGAGCCAGCTCGGCGTACCGGTCCGGCCGGAGCCGGCCAGCCGGCCGGCCCCGGCCGGGCGCATGTCCCGGCCGCGCATCGCCGTCGTCTTCGTCGTGGCCGTCGCGCTGCTGCTGGTGGTCGCGGCCGTCCACCTGACCCAGGGCACCTCCTCGGTCGGGGCCGTGGACCTGCTGCGGCTGCTGACCGGGGGACAGGACGAGACCGCCCGGGTCCTGGTCGCCTCCCGGCTGCCCCGGCTGCTCACCGGACTGGCGGTCGGCCTCGCGCTCGGCTTCGCCGGCGCCGCCCTCCAGTCTATGGCCCGCAACCCGCTGGCCTCCCCGGACACCCTCGCCGTCAACGCGGGCGCGCACCTGGCGATCGTCGCGGCGGCGGCGTTCGGGCTCACCCTCCCGGCGCTTCCGGCAGGCGGCCTGGCATTCTGCGGCGGGCTCGCCGCGGCCGGGCTGGTGCTGGCCCTCTCGGCCGGCGGGCAGGCCGCCACCACGCGGCTGATCCTCGCCGGCTCGGCGACCGCGATGGCGCTCGCCTCGCTCACCATGATGCTGCTGCTCCTCTTCGAGCAGGCCACCATCGGCCTGTTCGCCTGGGGGAACGGTTCGCTCGTGCAGGCCGACCTGGTCGCGTTCACCCAACTCGCCCCGGTCATCGGCCTCGGCGCGCTGCTGCTCGTGGCGCTCGGGCACCGGCTGGACATCCTCGCCCTCGGCGACGACACCGCCAGCGTGCTCGGGCTCGACGTGCGGCGCACCCGGCGCACCGTCATCGTGCTGAGCGTCCTGCTCTCGGCCGCGGCGGTGACGCTGGCCGGGCCGATCGGGTTCGTCGGGCTCTGCGCGCCGGTGCTGGTCCGGCTCCTCGGCCGGGCGGTGCCCGGAATGCACCGCCACCGGGTCCTGCTGCCGCTCTCCGGCATCGTCGGCGTGATCATCGTGCTCGGCTCCGACGTACTGCTGCGGGCGGTGCTCGGTGGCCAGGCCGGCGTCGAGGTGCCGACCGGGGTGGTCACCACCCTGTTCGGCGCGGTCTTCATGGTCTGGCTGGCCCGGCGGCGCCGGGACGCCGGACCCACCCGGCGGCCCCCGGGCGGCCACGCGGCGGTGCGGTCCCGGGCCGTGTACCTCGGCGTGGTCGCCGGCTGCGCCGCGCTGCTGCTCGGCGCGCTGCTGCTCGGCATGCTCGCCGGGGACACCTGGGTGCTGCTCGGCGACATCGTCAACTGGGTGCAGGGCCGCACCGGCCCGGCGTACACCTTCGTGCTGGACCAGCGCTGGCCGCGGGTCGCCGCGGCGCTGCTGGCCGGCGGGGCGCTGGCGGTGGCCGGCACCACCGTGCAGGCGGTGTGCCGCAACCCGCTGGCCGAGCCCGGCATCCTCGGCATCACCGGCGGCGCCGGGATCGGCGCGGTCGCCCTGCTCACCTTCGTCCCGCTGGCCGGGGTGGCGGCCGTCTCCGGCGTCGCCGGCATCGGCGCGGTGGCCGCGTTCGCCCTGGTGTACGGCCTGGCCCGCAGCGGCGGCCTGAACTCCGACCGGCTCGTGCTGATCGGCTTCGCGGTCTGGCAGGGCGGCAGCGCGATCATCACGTTCATCGTGGTCAGCTCCGACCCGTGGAACACCGGCAAGGCACTGACCTGGCTCTCCGGCTCCACCTACGGGCGGGTCGCCCCGCAGGTGCTGCCGGTGGCGGTCGCCCTGCTGCTCAGCATCCCGGCCGTGGTGGCCGCCCGGCGCGAACTCGACCTGCTGGCGTTGGACGACGACACGCCACGGGTGTTGGGGGTCCGGGTGGAGCGCGCCCGGCTGGTGGCCCTGGGCGCCGCCGCGCTGCTCGCCTCCACCGCCGTCTCCGCGGTCGGTGTGATCGGCTTCGTCGGCCTGGTCGCGCCGCACGCGGCCCGCGCCCTGGTCGGCAGCCGGCACGGCCGGGTGCTGCCGGTGGCGGTGCTGCTCGGCGCGGCGCTGGTCAGCCTCGCGGACACCCTCGGGCGCAGCGTCATCGCCCCCGCGCAGATCCCCGCCGGGCTGGTCACCGCGCTGATCGGCACTCCGTACTTCGTGTGGCTGTTGTGGCGCTCGCGCGGCGCCGCGAGCGTGGTCCGCTAGGAATCGACAAGAAAGGCTGCCATGCCCAGCACCCTGCCCGTCGCGCCCTGGCGCGTCTTCGACATCGAGGTCCGCGCGCTGCGCCGGCTCAGCCCGTCGTTCCTGCGCGTCACGTTCACCGGTGCGGAGCTGGACCGGTTCGCCGACAACGGCTTCGACCAGCGGATCAAGCTGGCGTTGCCGACGCCGGACCGGCCGGTGGGCTGCCTGCCGGCCGGCGCCGACTGGTACCGGCAGTGGCGGGACCTGCCCGACGACCAGCGCAGCCCGATCCGGACGTACACCGTGCGGGCCGTGCGGCAGGCGGCGCAGGAGGTGGACGTCGACCTCGTGCTGCACGGGGACGGCGGCCCGGCGACCCGGTGGGCGCGGCAGGCCCGGGTCGGCGACCGGGTGGCGCTGGTCGGCCCGGACGCCGGCCACCCCGGACCGCACGGCGGCCTCGAATTCCAGCCGCCCGCGGGCGGGCGGCTGCTGATCGCCGGCGACGAGACCGCCGCGCCGGCGATCTGCGGCATCCTGGAACGGCTGCCCGCCGACGCACGCGGCCACGCGCTGATCGAGGTGCCCGAGCCGGCGGACACCCTGCCGGTCACCGCGCCGGCCGGGATGTCGGTGGCCTGGCTGGCCCGCGCCGGCCGGGAGCACGGCGAGCGCCTGGTGCCGGCCGTGACCGAGCTGGCCGCCGCGCTGCTGCCCGCGCCGGCCGGCTCCGGGGTGGCCGGTTCCGCGCCGGCCGGTTCCGGGGTGGCCGGGCCGGGGGGTGCCGGCCGGTCCGGACCGGCGCTCGCCGAGGTGGACGTGGATCAGGAGATCCTGTGGGAGGTGCCGGACGCGGCCGGCCCGGCACCGCTGTACGCCTGGTTGGCAGGTGAGGCGGGGGTCATCCGTACCCTGCGCCGGCACCTGGTCGCCGACCGTGGGCTGGACCGCGGCGCGGTCGCCTTCATGGGCTACTGGCGGCTGGGCCGCGCCGAGTCCTGATCCCGCCGCCGGGACTCGGCCGCCGCGCCGGGACCCCGACGCCGCGCCGGGACCCCGAGGCCGCGCCGAGGCTTGGACGCGGCGTCGGCGCTCCCGGCATCACGGCGTCGCGACGTACCGGTGGCCGGCGCGGGCGTCGAAGGTGATCTGCTCGCCGTCGCGGTGCGTGCCGACCCGCCGGCCGGTGGTGGCGTCGACCAGGTGGAACCGGCCGGCGAACAGCGGGCTGCGGACCCGCAGCGGGCCGTCGCCGCCCGGCGCGAGGGTGACCCTGGTCGGCCTTGCGTCGGACCAGGCGATGTCCACCGTGACGTCACCGCGGGCGCGCAGCCCGTGGACCGAGCCGTCGGCCCAGCTTCCGGGCAGCGCGGGCAGGACGTCCACCACCCCGTCCTGGCTCTGCAGCAGCATCTCCGCGACGCCGGCCGTGGCGCCGAAGTTGCCGTCGATCTGGAACGGCGGGTGGGTGTCCCACAGGTTGTCCAGGGTGCTGGTCTTGAGCAGCTCGGAGAGCATCAGGTGGGCGTGGTCGCCGTCGAGCAGCCGGGCCCAGAAATTGATCTTCCACGCCTTGCTCCAGCCGGTGCCCCCGTCGCCGCGGGCGGTCAACGAGACCTCGGCGGCCTGGGCGAACTCGGGGGTCGAGCGCGGGGAGATCTGCCGGCCCGGGTGCAGGGCGAACAGGTGGGACACGTGCCGGTGGTCGTTGGTCGGGTCGTCCCAGTCCTCCTTCCACTCCTGGAGCTGACCCCACGATCCGATCCGCGTGCCGGGGTCGAGCCGGCGCAGCGTGTCCGCGACCCGGTCCCGGAAGCGCCGGTCGTCGCCGAGGGTGGCCGCCGCCTCCGACACGTTGGTCAGCAGGTCCCAGACGATCTGCTGGGACATCGAGGCGCCGGCCGAGAAGTCGCCCTGCTCGGGGGAGAAGCTGGGGCTGACCACGAGCTTCCCGTCCCGCGGGTCGACCACCAACTGGTCCAGCCAGAACCTGGCCAGCTCCTTCATCATCGGGTACGCCCGCTCGCGCAGGAACGCCCGGTCCCCGGTGAACCGGTAGTGCTCGTAGTAGTGCTGGGCGAGCCAGGCGCCGGCCTCCGGGAACCAGAACGCGGTGGGCCAGTCGTGCACCCCGGTGAACCCGAACGGGTTGGTCTCGTTGTGCACCACCCAGCCGGGGCTGTCGAACATCTCCCGCGCGGTGACCCGGCCCGGCTCGACCATCCCGTCGACGTAGTCGAACAGCGGAGCGGTGGTCTCGGACAGATTCGTCGTCTCGGCCGGCCAGTAGTTCATCTGGAGGTTGATGTTGACGTGGTAGTCGGCCGACCAGGCGGCGCTTGTCGCGTTGTTCCACACCCCCTGCAGGTTCGCCGGCAGCGAGCCGCCGCGGGAGGAGGAGATCAGCAGGTACCGGCCGTACTGGAAGAACAGCACCTCCAGCGCCCTGCCGGCGGCAGGGTCCAGCGCGCCGTCCCGGTAGCCGGCCAGCAGTTCGTCGGTGGGCACCGCGGGCATCCGTTGGCCGACGTCGAGCCCGACCCGCTGGAACAGCCGCCGGTAGTCGGCCAGGTGGGCCGCGCGGAGCGCGCCGAAGGACCGGGCCGCCGCCGCGTCCACCCGCCGGGTCACCGCGGGGTGCGGATCCACACCCCGGTACGTCGGGTACGCCTCGGCGTAGTCCGTACCGGCGGACAGCACCAGCGTCACGGCGTCGGCGCCGCGCACGGTGACGCTGCCGTCGCCGTTGTCCACCCGGGTGCCGCCGGTGTTCGTGACCTGGAGCTGCGACTCGTACCGCATGCCGTTGTCGGTCAGCGCGCCGGCGAGGGTGATCCGCCCGTCCCTGGCCGAGACGGTGCCGGACCGGTTGGTCTCGGTGCTCACCGAGACCGTGAACCCGAGCCGGCCCGGCCGGTCGGCGCCGAGTCGGGCCACGATGACGTTGCCGGGCGCCGAGGCGAGGTACTCGCGGGTGTAGTGGACCCCGCCGGCGGTGTACGAGACCCCGGCGGTGGCGTTGCCGATGTCCAGGTACCGGCGGTAGTCGGTGTAGCCGGCCGGCGGGTCGAGCAGCGCAAGGTGCACGTCCCCGAAGGTCTGGTAGCTGCCGTAGCCGATGCGCGGCTGGCCCAGCTTCTCGGCCACCCAGGTCGGGTCCACCCGGGTCTCGGCGGCGATCTTCTGCCGCACCTCGTCGAGCGCGCCCGGCCGCGGCTCGGTCCAGTTGCCGAAGTTGTATCCCTGCTCGGACCCCGGGCCGCCGGTCCACAGTGTCTTCTCGTTGAACTGGAGCTGCTCGGCGGCGACGTCCCCGAAGACCATCGCGCCGAGCGCGCCGTTGCCGATCGGCAGCGCCTGCGACTCCCAGTCGGTGGCCGGCTCGTCGTACCAGAGGGTCATCCCGTCCGAGGCCGACGGCGGGGGTGCCGGTCGGCCGGTCGGGACGGTGCCGGAGGCCGATGCCGGTAGCCCGAACGCGGCGGCGGCCAGCGCGGTCAGCGCGGCGATCCCGCGGCGCCGGGCCGCCGGGCTCCACCCGGTGCCGGTGGATCGCCTGCGGCGCGTCCCGTCCGATCGGGAGAACGACGACGGGACAACGGGTCCTGGCAACCGCATGGCAACCCCTCGATCACCCATATATCCGATGTGTCCCGCGCGACGTTACCGTTGACTCCTCTGTGGAGGCAAGGGATCCGATCGAGAAACCCAAATGTATCCCATGCTCTGAGCTGCTACTCCGGCGTACGGACTGGTTGCGCGTGGGTGGCCGGCGGGCGGTGCCGGCCGGTCCGGCCCGCGCCGCCGCGCGGTGCCCCGGTGGTGGTCGGGCGACGCTCGGATGGTGGTCGGGCCACCGGTCGGGCCACCGGTCGGGCCACCGGTCGGGCCGCCGGTCGGCCGGACGGGCGATGTCGAGAAGGAATCGAAAGTTTCGAATCCGGGACCGGGTGTCGGGACCCGCCCGGTCCGCGGTGCCTCCGCCGGGTGGGTATGCGGAATCTCGCGGAAAGCGCCTTCCAGTGAATATTGATGTATTGACATATCTCGAAAGTGTTGCGAAACTTTTCGAGTTCCGAAACAAGGGTGACATCGTTCCGCCCAATCTCATCCGGCGGCGGGGCGCCCGGAGTCACCTCCGGACCGACCGGCCGCCGGACAACTGGCCCTACCCGAAAGGAGAGCCATTGTGATCATCAGATCGGGTCGTTCCGGGCTGCGCTCGGCGACCGTCATGGCGGCGGTCGCGGCACTCGTGATCGCCGGCGCCGTCACCGGGGTGGTACGAACCACCCTGGCGGAGGCCGCGGCCGGTGCGATGCTGGCCGCCACCGGCGTCGAGGACGAGGGTGCCAACTGCGCGGTGTCGCTGCCCGGCTCGGTGCCCGCCACCTCCAGGCTGCCCGACCCGTTCAAGAAGATCGACGGTTCGCGGATCACCGACAAGTCGCAGTGGACCTGCCGCCGCGAGGAGATCAAGCGGCTCGCCGAGCAGTACGTCTACGGCCCGAAGCCCGCCAAGCCGGGGAGCGTCAGCGGGACCGTGTCCAGTTCGAGAATCACCGTGAACGTGTCCGACCAGGGCCGCAGCGCCAGCTTCTCGGCCACCGTCCAACTGCCCGGCGGATCCGGGCCGTTCCCGGCCGTCGTCGTCCTGGGCGGGCTGGGCGCGGACACCTCCACCATCCTCGGCGCCGGCGTGGCGATCATCAACTACGATCCGCTCGCCGTGGGTAAGGAGGGTACGGCCCGCAACAACAAGCAGGGCGCCTTCTACACCATCTACGGCTCCGGCAGCAGCACCGGCCTGCTGGCCGCCTGGTCGTGGGGGTCAGCCGGATCATCGACGTCGTCGAGCAGTCCGGCGGCAGCGTCCTGAAGGCCGACGCCATGGGCGTCACGGGATGCTCCCGGTACGGCAAGGGTGCGTTCGCGATCGGCGCGTTCGACCAGCGGATCGCGCTGACCATGCCGATCGAGTCCGGCAGCGGCGGCGCGCCGATCTTCCGCGGAATTCCCGGTGAGTCCGGGGCGCAGCCGCTGAGCAGCGCGTACTCCGAGCAGCCATGGCTGGGCGACGCGTTCGGCTCGTACACCGGCAACCCCGCCGGGCTGCCGGTGGACACCCACGAGACGATCGCCATGATCGCCCCGCGCGGCCTGTTCATCATGGAGAACCCGCACATCGACTGGCTGGCGGCCCGGTCCGGCAGCGTCGCGGCCCTCGGCGGGGCCGAGGTCTACAAGGCCCTCGGCGCCGGCGGCAACATCACCTACTGGTCCGACATCCAGGACGGCAGCCACTGCGCGGTCCGGCCGGAGTGGCGGACCCCGTTGCAGCAGAACCTGCAGAAGTACCTGCTGAAGACCGGCAGCGCGGCCGGCACGATCAGGATCTCCGGCCTCAAGTCGGGCAACCTGGCCGACTGGCGCGACTGGACCACGCCCACCCTGGCGGACGGCCCGACCACGCCGCCGACGACGGTCCCGCCGACCACGGCTCCGCCGACCACGGCTCCGCCCACGACGGCTCCGCCCACGACGGCGCCGCCGACGACTGTTCCTCCGTCGACTGTTCCGCCGACGACGGTGCCGCCGTCGGTGGGGTGTTCGGCGTCGGTGTCGTTGAATTCGTGGACGGGTGGTTTTGTGGCCACGGTGCGGGTGACGGCGGGGTCGGCTGCGGTGAGTGGGTGGACGGTGACGATGACGTTGCCGTCGGGGGCGAGTGTGACGAATGCGTGGAATGCGGATCGTAGTGGTAGTAGTGGGACGGTGCAGTTCACGAATGTGAGTTACAACGGTTCGATTGCTGCGGGTCAGTACACGGAGTTCGGGTTCCAGGGGTTGGTAGTGGGGGTGGGATGACACCCACCTGCACCGCCCGGTAGCCCGGCCCGCTGTGGCCGTCGGCGGGGGAGGGGGACCGGAGCGCCCTCCCCCGCCGACCCCGTGCCGCCGGCCACCACCACCGGCCACCACCACCGGCCACCGGTCATCGGTCGCCCGGTGGCCGGTCGTCGGTGGCCGGTCAGAACAGCGTCAACGGCTCGGCCGGGGCCGGCTCGGGCAGCGGTGCTACTGCGGGCAGGCGCGCCCGTACCTGCTCGTGGAACCGGCGGGCCAGCTCCGGCGCGTCGGCGTTGTCCGGGGTGTGCACGAAGAAGGTGGGGGAGCGGCCCTCACACAGCCAGCGGACGACCACGTCGAGCCACGGCTGCCAGCCCTCGACCGTCCGCGCCGGGTCGTCCCGGCCGAGGTACCGGACGATCGGCCGGTCGGTCAGCGCCCGGGCGCGCGGCCCGGTACGGGGCTTCTTCGTCCACGCCTCCCGCTCGGCGTCACTGGTGGGCGGGGAGCGGAACAGCGTGCTGGTGTCGAACGGAACCCACTCCGCCCCACCGCGTCGAGCGCCTCGGTCAACCCGTCCGCCGCCTGCCCGTCGGCGAAGAACGCCGGGTGGCGGACCTCCACGGCGTACCGGTGTGCGGCCGGCAGCCCTCGCAGGAAGCGGGCGAGCACGGGCACGTCGGTGGGGCCGAACGAGCCGGGCAGCTGGATCCAGAGGGCGTGCGCCCGCGGGCCGAGCGGCTCGATCGCGTCCAGGAAGGCGCCGAGGTCGTCGTCCGCGCCCACCAGCCGGCGTTCGTGGGTGACGGCCCGGGGCAGCTTGAGCACGAAGCGGAAGTCGGGACCGGTCTGCCGGGCCCACGAGGCGACCGTCTCCCGGGCCGGCGTGGCGTAGAAGGTGGTGTTCCCCTCCACCGCCGTGCACCAGCCGGCGTAGTGCCGCAGCCGCTCCTGCGCCGGCAGCGGGTGTGGCAGGAAGCGCCCCGACCAGGCCCGGTGCATCCACATGGCGCAGCCCACGTGCAGCCGCATCCCGCCCCCTTCCGACGTACGTTGTGGTGATTATCCGGGTGTGCCGACCGTGGCGGTGAGCTACCGTTGGCGGGTACCCGAGGATCGGAGTGATCGTGGCAGGCGACGACGACATTTCCGGGTGAGAGCCCGGACCGGCCGCCGGGCGCGCAGCAGCGCGCCGTCGCCGTGGCCGTCCTGTCGTCCCTGCCCCGCACCGGGCGCCGAGGTGCCTGCCCGGCCCACATCCTCCGAGGTCAACAATGTCCGACGGCTGCGTCGTCTGTTCCGCCCTGTCCTTTTCCTGGCCGGATGACACTCCGGTCTTCACCGACCTGTCCGTCTCGGTCCCCGAGGGGCGGACCGGGGTGGTGGCCCCCAACGGGGCCGGCAAGAGCACCCTGCTGCGGCTGCTCGCCGGCGAGCTGCGCCCGAGCGCCGGCACGGTGACCGTGCAGGGGCTGGTCGGCTACCTGCCGCAGCACCTGCCCTTCGCGGTCGACCAGACCGTCGCCGAGGTGCTCGGCGTCGACCGGGCCGTCGCCGCCCTGCACGCCATCGAGTCCGGCGACACCCACGAGGACCATTTCGCGGCCATCGGCGAGGACTGGGACGTCGAGGAACGCAGCCGGGCCGAGCTGGACCGGCTCGGCCTGGGCGAGGTCGGCCTGGACCGGGCGCTGGGCACGCTCAGCGGCGGCCAGGTGGTCTCGCTGGGACTGGCCGCCCAGCTGCTGCGGCGTCCGGACGTCCTGCTGCTGGACGAACCGACCAACAACCTCGACGGCGACGCCCGGCAGCGGCTGACCGCGATCGTGCGCGGCTGGACCGGCTGCCTGCTGGTGGTCAGCCACGACCGCGCGCTGCTGGACGAGATGGACCGGATCGCCGCCCTCGACCACGGACAGATCCGCTGGTACGGCGGCACCTACACCGAGTACGCGCAGGCCGTCCGCGCCGAGCAGGAGGTGGCGCAGCGGCAGGTGCGTACCGCCGCCCAGGACCTCAAGCGGCAGAAGCGGGACATGCAGCAGGCCCGGGAGCGGGCCGCCCGACGGGCCTCCACGGCCAACCGGCGGCTGCCCGACGCCGGCCTGGCCCGGATCGTCGCCGGCGGACTGAAGCGGGACGCCCAGGTCTCCGCGGCCCGGGCCGACGAGACCCACGCCGCGCGGGTCGGCGCCGCCTCGGCGAAGCTGGACCAGGCCAGCCGGGCCGCCCGGCAGGACGACCGGATCGCCATCGAGCTGCCCGGCACCCAGGTGCCGGCCGGCCGCACGGTCTTTGCCGGCCAGCGGCTCCAGGCCGCCTACGGGGGCCGGGCGGTCTTCGCCGGCGCCGGCGTCGACCTCACCATCCGCGGCCCGGAGCGGATCGCGATCACCGGGGCCAACGGGGCGGGCAAGTCCACCCTGCTCCGGATCGTCGGCGGCGACCAGCGGCCGGAGTCCGGCCGGGCGAGCCGCGCCGAGGGCCGGGTGGCGTACCTGTCCCAGCGGCTCGACCTGCTCGATCCCGCACGTACGGTCGCGGAGAACCTCGCCGCGTTCGCGCCGACGCTGGCCGACGCGGACCGGATGAACCTGCTGGCCCGCTTCCTGTTCCGCGGCGACCGGGTGCACCTGCCGGTGGGCGTGCTCTCCGGCGGTGAGCTGCTGCGGGCGACCCTGGCCTGTGTCCTGTTCGCCGAACCGGCGCCGCAGTTGCTGCTGCTCGACGAGCCCACCAACAACCTCGACCTGGACAGCGTCGAGCAGTTGGAGAGCGCGCTCACCGCGTACCGCGGTGCGCTGCTGGTGGTCAGCCATGACGCGCGGTTCCTGGCCGCGATCGGGGTGCGGCGCTGGCTGCGGCTGGCCGACGGCCGGCTGACCGAGACGTCCGGGTGGACGGACTGACCGGGACGTCGCGACGGACGGACCCGACCGGCACGTCGCGGGTGGACGGACCGGTCGCGGCGCCGGCGGCGGGATGCCCGGACCCACCGCCGCCGGCGCCGCGAGGGGCGCGTTTCAGGAGAACCGGCCGGCCTCGGCCCGATTGCCCCGGCGAAACGCGCCCCGGCGGTTACGGATAACTGACCAGGTTCACCGGTACGGTGTCCGTGCCCTGCGCGGTCGCGCCGGTGTCGTTGATCACGTGCACGATCGAGCCGGCACCGCCCAGCGACACGGTGAGCAGGTTGTGGAACCGCACCCCGGACCGGTTCGGCGCCTCGAACGAGTGGTACGCGGCGATGCTCGGGTCGACGTTGAAGTAGCAGTAGCTACCCATGCCCCAGCCCTCGAACGAGGTCACCGACGGAGACACCAGGAACGCCGGATAGCCGGTGCGACCACCGTTCGTCCAGGCCGCCGCGTTCGGTGGATCGTACGGCAGCTCGTTCTGGAAGAAGATCGTCCGGCCGTTCGCGCCGTTCCAGATCACCTCGGACTTCTGGTAGTGCTCGACGAACAGGCCCTCGGCGATGACGTCGTCTCCGTTGACGATCAGGCCGGTGTCCGCGGTGTTGACCGTCCAGCCGACGCCCGTACCGTGGTCGGCCCGCCAGGCCCAGATGTGGTCGATCAGCGTGTTCCGCTGGTTGACCACCAGGCTGGTGGTGGCCTTGCCGGCACCGGCGCCGCCGATCCGGAAGAACACGTCCTGGACGCTCGTCGGGTTGGCGGCGTGGCTGGCGCTGGATCCGCTCGGACCCACCTGCAGCAGCACCGGCGAGTTGACCGGGCCGGCGTCGAACAGCAGGCCGGCCAGCCGGACCCCGTTCACGTCGGCCACCGACATCGGCACGACGCCGTTCTGCGGGATCAGCGTGGGGTAGCCGATGCCCAGCACGACGGTGTCCGCCCGGTTGACCGCGATGGTGCCGGTCACCGGGTAGATGCCCGGGGTGAACAGCAGGTTGAGCCCCTGCGCCAGCGCGGCGTTGATGGTGGCGGTGGAGTCACCCGGGTGCGCGACGTAGAAGTTGCTCAACGGGATCGACGTGCCGGGGGTCGAGCCGTTCTGCCAGGACGGTCCGACCGCGTTGGTCCGCAGCGACGGCACGAACACCTGGTACGCCCCGGCCGAGTCGAGGTACAGGTACGGCACGTCCCGGCTGACCGGGGTCTGCGCCAGCGTGGTGTACGGCGGGTTCGGGAAGCTGGTGGCCGGTGCGCCGGTCACGCCCGAGTTGACCATGTTCCACACCGCGTTCAGGTAGCCGCCGACCGCGCTGTCCCGGGTGTACCACTGCTGCTGGGAGTACGGCTGGACGACGCCGGTGACCCGGCTGTCGGCGATGTACCCGCCGCTGGCCCAGCCGTACGAGGCCGGGGCCAGGTTGAGGTTGCCCTGGATGTCCATCCGCCGGAACGGCGCGGCCTGGGACACCGCCCACCGGGTGAAGCCGGCCGACGGGAACACCTGCATGTTGGCCGCGGAACGCCAGAAGTTCTGCGTGGCGTTGCCGTCGAACCAGCCGGCATCGACCGTGATGTCGCCGTGGATCCGCACGTCGTCGGGGTTACGGCCGAGACCCATGATCGAGGTGTAGAAGCCGATCTGCGCGTTGATCCCGGAGTAGTCACCGGGCTTGAACATCAGCGCGTACCGCTGGCTGCCGAACTGGTTGGACTCCTGCTGGGCGAAGACGGTGTCCAGTTGGCCCTGGATGCTGGCGCTGGACATGGACGGGTCGAAGGTGATCACGTTGGGGCCGAGTGAACCGCCGCCGGGAATGGTGCCGGTCGAGGCCGCCCGGATGGTGAACTCCCACAACGAGTAGCCCCACTGGGTCGCCCGCTGGGTGCCGTACATCCGGACGTACCGGCCGGTGCCGGTCACGTCGAGGGTCTGCACGCCACCGCCGCTGGACGTGGTGGAGTAGACGGTGGTCCAGGTGGTTCCGTTGGCCGAGGTCTGGATCTGGTACGCCCGGGCGTACGCGGCCTCCCAGTTGAGGGTGACCTGGCAGATCGAGCGGGAGCTGCCCAGGTCCACGGAGATCCACTGGGGATCGCTGAACGCGCTGGACCAGCGGGTGCCGGTGTTGCCGTCCACGGCGTTCGAGCCGGGGTGCCGCCGTTCTCGGTGGAGGAGACGGTGACCGGCCGGTTGAGGGCGACGTTGGTGCCGGTGTCGCAGGCGGCCAGGGCGGCGGCCGGTTGGGCCGCGGTGCCGGGTTGGACCGCGCCGGGTGCCGCGCCGCCCGGTGCGGCGGCGCCGGCCTGCGGGGCGATGGCGGTGAGCAGGGCGGCGGCGAGGGTGGCCGCGACCGAGGCGGCGAGCAGCCGTGGTCGTCGGCCGGGGGTACGGGGTCGGGGGATGGCGGGGGTACGGGGAGCGGGAGACATCAATGCTCTCCTCGGGGGTGGTGGTCGCCGTGGGGGCGACGGGACGGTGCGGTGTGGTGCCTCTCCTTCCGCGCCGGGCGTCGGCGCCTATCCGGCTGACTGCGGGTTGGTGGGTGGCTGCGGCCCGCCGGGTGGCGGGCCGCCGAGCAGCCGGTGCGCGCGGATCAGGTCCGCGTAGCGCCGGCCGCTGGCCTTGACCGTGCGCCGCTGGGTGGGGTAGTCCACGTGGACCAGGCCGAACCGCTTGGCGTACCCGTAGGCCCACTCGAAGTTGTCCAGCAGCGACCACACGAAGTAGCCGCCCAGCGGCACGCCCCGGCGCAGCGCCGAGGCGCACGCCGCCAGGTGCCGTTCCAGGTGGTCGATGCGGTCCGGGTCGGACACGGTGCCGTCCGGTGCCACCGTGTCGGGCCAGGCCGATCCGCTCTCGGTGACCAGGATCCGCCGCGGGGCGTACTCGGTGGAGATGTCGACGAGCAGTTGCTCCAGCCCGGCCGGGTACACCTCCCAGTCCATCGCGGTCTGCACCGCGTCGGGCACGGGCACCTGCCGGGCGTACGGCGGCGGCCCGGCCGGATCGTCGACGATGAGCTGCCGGAAGTAGTAGTTCAGCCCCAGGTAGTCGGTCCGGGTGGCGATCACCGCGAGGTCGTCGCCGCGGACCGGAGGCTGCACCCCGTACGTGGCCAGCATGTCCTCCGGATACCCGCGGCCGTGCAGCGGATCGAGCCACCACCGGTTGACGTGCCCGTCCATCCGGCGCGCCGCGGCCACGTCCGCCGGCCGGTCGGTCGCCGGCTCGCACGGGCTCGGGTTGAGCACGATGCCGATCGACGCCGGGCCGGGCGAGGCCGCGCGGACCGCCTCGGTGGCCAGGCCGTGTCCGAGCAGGATGTGGTGGGCGGCGCGTACGGCGGCGGTCAGGTCGCGCCCGCCGGGCGCCATCCGGCCCTCCAGGTGCCCGATCCAGCACACGCAGACCGGCTCGTTGACGGTGCTCCAGTCGGCGACCCGGTCACCCAGCCGGGCCGCCACCACGGCCGCGAAGTCCGCGAACGCCGTCGCGGTGGCCCGCTCGGGCCACCCGCCGCGGTCCTGGAGGACCTGCGGCAGGTCCCAGTGGTAGAGCGTCACGAACGGCCGGATGCCGGCGGCCAGCAACTCGTCGACCAGCCGGTCGTAGAAGCCCAGGCCGGCCGGGTTCACCGCGCCGGTGCCGCCGGGCATGATCCTTGGCCAGGCCACCGAGAACCGGTACGCCCCGATGCCCAGTTCGCGCATCAGCGCGACGTCCCGCGGCCACCGGTGGTAGTGGTCGCAGGCCCGCGCGCCGGTGTCCCCGTTGTCGATGTTGCCCGGTACGGCGCTGAAGGTGTCCCAGATGGACGGCGTACGGCCGTCGGCCGCGACGGCCCCCTCGATCTGGTAGGCGGCGGTGGCCGCGCCCCAGAGGAAGTCGGGCGGCATGGCGGACAGGTCGGGTCCGTGGCTCGTGCTTCCCGGCACGGTGGAGGTGGCGGTCACCGGACCGCCCCGGCGGTCAGCCCGGCGACGAAGTAGCGTTGCAGCGCGAGGAACCCGGCCACCACCGGCACGCTGACCACCAGCGAGGCGGCCATCACCTGATTCCAGTAGACGTTGTACTGGGTGGCGTAGCCCTGCAACCCGACCGCGAGGGTGCGGCTGTTCTCACTGGTCAGCACCGAGGCGAAGAGCACCTCGCCCCAGGCGGTCATGAAGGCGTACACGGTCACCGCCACCACGCCGGGCACCGCCGCCGGCAGCACCACCTGGAACAGCACGCGCAGCGGCCCGGCGCCGTCGACCTGCGCGGCCTCGTCCAGCCCGCGCGGTATGGAGTCGAAGTAGCCCACCAGCATCCAGATCGAGAACGGCAGCGAGAAGGTCAGGTAGGTGACGATCAGGCCGGTGCGGCTGCCGTACAGGTCGATGCCGGTGGCCCGGCCAAGGTTGACGTAGATGAGGAACAGCGGCAGCAGGAAGAGGATGCCCGGAAACATCTGGGTGGCCAGCACCGTGACGGAGAACAGGTTCCGGCCGCGGAAGCGGTACCGGCTGACCGCGAACGCCGCGAAGATCGCCACGGCCACCGAGAACACCGCGGCGACACCGGAGACCACCAGGCTGTTGCCCAGGTAGCGGCCGAGCGGGACGGTCGACCACATGTCGATGAAGGCCCGCCCGGTCGGCCGTCGCGGCCACCAGGTGAAGTCGTTCTGCACGTCCTCCAGGGGTTTGAGCGCCGAGCTGACCATCACGTACAGCGGCACGAGCACGAACAGGGCGAGCCCGGTCAGCACGACCCGGCGGGTCCAACGCTCGGCGGCGGTCTCACGCATCGTTCCTCCGTCGGTTGGTCAGCAGCAGGTATCCGGCGGTCACCACGAGCAGGAACAGCAGCAGCGCCACCGACATGGCCGAACCGGAGCCGAAGTCCCAGGTCTTGAACGAGCTGCGGTAGATGTGGATCGAGATCAGGTCGGCCTCCCGGGGGCCGAACCGCCGAACAGGATGTACGGGGTGTTGAAGTCGTTGAAGGTCCAGAGGAACAGCACCAGCACGAGCACCAGGTTGACCGGCCGGAGCATGGGCAGGGTGACCGAGCGCAGCCGCTGCCAGAACCCGGCGCCGTCCATGGCGGCGGCCTCGTACATCTCCAGCGGGATGTTCTGGAGCCCGGCCATCAGGCACAGGAACGCGAACGGCCAGCTGCGCCAGACCGACACGGCCAGCAGGGCGGCGAAGCTGTTGCTGCCGATCAGCCAGAACGGCTTGTCGTCCAGCAGGTGCAACTGGTCGACCAGCACGTGATTGACCAGCCCGGTGTCCCGCTGGAGCAGGAAGCTCCAGGTGATCACGGCGGTGTAGACCGGCAGCGCGTACGGGGTGAGAAACAGCGCCCGCAGCAGCGCCCGGCCGCGGAACGGCCGCTGCAACAGCACGGCCGCGGTGACGCCGAGCAGCCAGGAGAGCCCGACCGAGAGCACCGTGAAGACGAGGGTGACCCAGAACGAGTGCAGCAGTTGGGCGCCGGCCACCGAGTTGACGTCGAGCACCACCCGGTAGTTCCGCAGCCCGACGAAGGGCGCCGTGGACCAGTCCCGGATGTGGAACTGGGTCAGCTCCAGCAGGCTCATCCAGGCGCCGACCAGCATCGGCACCACGTGGATCGCCAGTTCCAACACGATGGCCGGCAGGAGCAGCAGGTACGGCAGCCAGCGTCCGGTTCGCCGGCGGCGGCCCGCCCGGGACGCCGCGGGAGGTGCGGGCCGGCGCGGGGGTGCGGCGTCCCGGGCGGATGTGGTGGTGATGGCCATGGGGTCCTCTCGCTCGGGCCGTGGGAGGGCGTGCGGCCCTCCCACGGCCGCGGGGCGGATCAGCTCAGTGCATCTGCTGCTGGGCCTGGTTGAGCTTGTCCCGGACGCTCGCCTCGGTGACCGGCTTGCCGCTGGCCGCGTCGGCGAAGAGTTCCTTCATGGCGGTGCCGACCAGGGTCTCGAAGGTGCTCTCGTCGGGCACCTGCGGCAGCGGCGCGGCCGAGCTGGCCAGGGTCTCCTGCAGGACCTTCTGCTCGGGCGCGGCGAACGCGGCGTCGCTGGAGACCGTCGTGACCGGCGGCAGCGACCCGTAGGTCTTGTTCAGCGTGACCTGCTCGGCGTCGCTGGTCATGAACTTCACGAACTGGAGTGCGCCGTCCTTGTTGGAGGTGTGCTTGAACACCGCCATGTTGATCCCGGCGACCATGCTGTTGACCTTCTTACCACCGGCCGGCGGGCTGGCCAGGAACGGCACCGGCGCGATGCCGTACGCGTCGGGCTCCATGTGCTGCGTCTTGAGGTTGGCGCCGGCGGCCTGCCAGAGCAGCATCGCGGCCTTGCCGTTGGCGAAGTCCGAGACGGACTGGTTCTGCGCGTACTCGGCGTTGCCCGGGTTGACGATCTTGTCGGCGGCCATCAGGTCGACGTACCGCTTCACCGCCGCGACGTTCTGCGGGGTGTCGAAGGTGGGCTTGCCGGCCGAGTCGAACCAGTCGCCGCCGTACTGCTGGCCGAAGGCGAAGGCGTGGTGCGCGTTCTCGGACGGGTTGGCGGCCTCCAACGCGAGCCCCCACTTTCCGCCGCCGGTCAGCTTCTTGCCGTCCTCGGCCAGCTGCTCCCAGGTGGTCGGCGGGGCGGTGATGCCGGCGTCGGCGAACGCCTTCTTGTTGTAGTACAGGGCGTACGCGAGGCTGTAGAGCGGGACGGCGGCCGGCGGCTTGCCGGCGGCGCCCGCGGCGGCCAGCGCGGCGGGGATGAACCGGTCCTTGCCGCCGATCTTGTCCAGGGTGGCGTCGTCGAACTCGACGAGCGCGCCCGTTGCCTGCAGCGACGCCGACCAGGTGTTGCCGATGTTGACCACGTCCGGCCCCTGTCCGGAGGTCGCCGCGGCCAGCAACCGGTTGAGCAGGTCGGACCAGGGCACCACCTCAAGGTTGACCTTGATGCCGGTCTGCTGCTGGAACTTGTCCAGCTCCGGCTGGAGCACCTGCTTGTCGAACTCCAGGCTGGCGCCCTGGTTGCTGGCCCAGTAGGTGAGGGTCTTGGCGGATCCATCCGACGAGCTGTCGCCGCCGCCGCAGGCACTGAGCGAGGCGGCAGCCAGGACGGCCGCCGCGAATATCGCGAGGTGTCGTCTCGACACGTTCTGCCCTTCCGGTACGAGTGGGGAGCCGTCGACCGCTCCGGGGTGGTGGTCGGGCCGGGGGTGGGTCGACGGGCGGGTGCCGGCACGGCCGGCGGAGTGTGACGCAGTTCCATCACGCCTTAATTAATGTCGTCATTAAAGTGTGTTTCCGGTGTGCCCGTCAAGCACGGGAGCCGTTACAGTCGCCCCGGGCGGATCCGGGGGAACGAGGTGGCGTGGTGGAGCTGGCACGAGCGACGAACCGGGGCGTCCGGCTGCGAAACCGGGCGCTGCTGCTGTCCCGGCTGTACCTGGACGGTCCGCTGACCCGCCCCGACCTGGCCCGCAGCACCGGGCTCAGCCAGCCGGCGGTCAGCAACGTGGTGGCCGACCTGATCGACGAGGGCCTGGTGGTCGAGGCCGGCGTCGCCGAGCCCGACGGCGGGCGGCCCAGCATGCGGCTGCGGGTCGCGCCGGGGTTCGCCGCCGTGCTCGGGGTGGACGTGGGGGAGACCCGGGTCCGGGTGGAGCTGTTCGACTTCACGATGACCCAGTTGGCCGGCGCCGAGTACCCGCTCGACCCGGCGCGCACCGAGCCGGCGCAGGTGGTCACGCACGTGCTGGCCGGCATCGACACGCTCATCGGCGGGGCCGGCCTGGCGCCGGGACACGTGCTCGGGGTCGGCATCGGCGTCTCGGGGGTGGTGGAGCAGGGCGCCGAGGCGGTGGTGCACGCCCAGGCGCTCGGCTGGGACCGGGTGCCGCTGGAGCGGATGATCCGGGCCGGCACCCAACTGCCGGTGCACATCGACAACGGGGCCAAGACGCTGGGCCAGGCGGAGATGTGGTTCGGCGCCGGGCGGGGGGCCAGGAACGCGGTGTTCGCGCTCGTCGGCTCCGGGGTCGGGGCCGCGGTGGTGACCAACGGGACGACCTACCGGGGCGCGTCCAGCAGCGCCGGCGAGTGGGGACACACCACCCTGGTCTACGGCGGCCGGGCGTGCCGCTGTGGCGCGCGCGGCTGCCTGGAGGCGTACGTGGGCGCCGAGGCGATCATCGACCGCTACCGGGCGGCCCGGCGTGGCCAGCCGGTGCCGGGAGCCGACGAGGAGTCGCAGCTCGCCGCCCTGGTCGAGGACGCCGGCCGGTCGGCGGTGGCGCGCCGGGTGCTGGACGAGACCGCCCAGTTCCTCGGTGCCGGGGTGGCGAACCTGATCAACCTGTTCAATCCCGAGCGGGTGGTGCTGGGCGGGTGGGCCGCGGTGGCGCTGGCCGACCTGCTTCCGGCCGTACGCGCGGCCGCCGGCCGTCAGGCCCTGCGCCAGCCGTACGGGCAGGCGTCGATCGAACTGTGCCGGCTCGGCGTCGACGCGGTGGCACTCGGTGCCGCAACGCTGCCGATCGCCCGGTTGCTCGCCGCCGGTGGCGTCCGTCCGTGAACCGAGCGTCCACCCGAAACCAGGAATACGGCCGTTGACTATTCACGCGCTATCGATCAAAGTCGAATAAGGGCGGATGGCGCGGGAGGGATAGTGATCGCTGACGCTGTTCAAATTTTCAGCCTGTTCGTAGTGATCCTCGCCCTGTATTTCGCGTGCGTGTGCTCCCGCAGGCTCCGGCGACAACGTGAACTCACAAACCTGTGAACTCGGGGGCCGGAGCCCCGTGATCAGGAGAGTTCCGAGTCGGGATGCGGACACTTGCCACCGGCTATCGATTCGGATAGAAATTGGTCAACGTGCTGAGCGGCCCGGACCAGCGGCCACCGTGACCCGCCGACAGTCGATGGAGGCACGTCTATGGCATTGGTGCCGGCGCATGGCGCCGGTTGTGGTGCGTCGACGACGCCCGCTGTGCCGGTTGCGGGCGGCGGGCCGGTGAACTCCGAGGTCGCCTGGGATACCTTCGATCCGCAATCCTACGTTCAGAAAAATTACAGCGCGCTGCGTGACGACGACCGCGAGATCCTCCGTCGGGTCAGGGATTTCTTCGCCGACTCGGATCTGCGGGATGCCCGCTGTGTCGATGTCGGCTCGGGCGCGAACCTCTATCCGGTCCTGCCACTGCTGCCGTTCGCCCGCCGCCTCGACCTGTGCGACCTGGCGCCGTCCAACCTCGACTGGCTCGCTCGCCAGGTCGAGTGCTACGACGGCATCTGGGATCCGTACTGGCAGGTCTGCGCCGAGCGCCCGTCCTACGCGGCGCTGGCCGATCCGCGCGCCCGGCTCGCCGCGATCGGCAGGGTTCTGCGGATCAGCGTCTTCGACCTGCCGCGGCATGCATGGAACGCGGGCACCATGTTCTTCGTGGCATGTTCGATATCCGCCGATCGGGTCGAATACGAACGTGCGATCGGCCGGTTTCTCGACGCGTTGTGTCCCGACTCGCCGTTCGCGGCGGCGTTCATGCTCGGCTCCCGCGGCTACCGCGTCGGCCAGCGGTGGTTTCCCGCGGTGGAGTTGGGTCGCGCCGAGGTGGCCGCGACCATCGCGGCGCGCGCGTACGAACTGGACTTCCGGGAGGTCCGACCGGATCCGCCGCTGCGAGACGAACATCTGACAATGTTGCTGGTCACCGGGCGTACCAGCGGCTGACCACAGCGGCGGGACGGGCCAGAATCGCGGTCAGATCTGGACGAACGGCGCCGGTCGCCGACACACTGGTCGGCAAGACGGTGCGAACGGCGTTTGGGTGAAATGGATACGATGGAGTGCGCAGCCCATCGTGAATCATCGCGCACGACGCGACACCACGTTCGGTCGACGACTACAACAGACGGCGGTGGACCATGCGGATACAGCCGCGCCAGGAGATTCTCGAGATCTGGCGGGCCACGGTGCGCAGTTGCTGGCAGGGCGGCGAGTGGCAGTGGGGCGGGCGGCGCGGCGCCAATTCGATCAGCGACGCGGAACAGCTGCTGACCATGCTGCTCCCGGCGGCCAAGGTCCCCGTGTTGTCGCTGGACGACCCGGACCGCACCGACGAGGAGGTGGTGGAGGCGTTCTCCCCGGTCGGCGGCGCGATCGAGATCCCCCGCCGGCTGCTCGGCATCATGATCGACTACTACGAACAGTACAGCGACGGGAACGGCACCCCGGTCTTCGCGGGCGCGGGATATCTCTCCCCGCTGGACAACGGCCCGGAGCTGACCGACCGGCAGCGCGACCTGGACATCGTCGACTCGTTCGCGGTCTCCATCACGCTCACCCTGGCGACGATCGGCTTCGTCCGGGTCTACCGGGCCGCCACCCAGCGGCGGGACGTCAAGGACCAACTGGTCCGGCTCGAGCGGTTGGCCAGCAACCGGCTCAGCGCGGCCATGGCGGGCCTGCTGCGCAGCTTCAGCACCTCCATATTCGCCTCCGGTGACGAGTACGGCGTCCGGCTGTGCGACATGGTCAACCAGGACGAGGTGCCCCGCCGGGAGGTCGTGGCGGCGCTGCGCGAGCAGTTGCGCGGCACGATGGCGAGCCTGCGCAGCGTGCTGATCGGATCCGGCCGGGTGAACGAGGATCTCGACAACAGCGACATGCTCTTCGAGTGCGGCTGGTCCTGGGGGTCATCTCGACGGCCGAGGACATCGAGACCACCGAGCCGATCGGTCCGCAGCGCGCCGGTGCGGCGGAGAACGCGCCCTACCTCTACTTCACGGTGATCGCCATGGACGCGATCGAGGACCTGAACTCGGAGCGCACCCGGCTGCTCGGGCTGCTCAACGAGGAGCAGCAGCGGCTTGCCAGCGCGCTGCAACTGCGCTGGGAGCTGACCCGGACCTACTGGGCGACGGTGGCGACCTTCGGCAACCGGCGGCGGTGGCCGATCGAGGACGTGCCGTGGCGGACCACCGACGGCGACCGGACCGACTACTACAGCCTGCAGGTCACCTCGCTGGCGGTGAAGGGCCTGATCGCCGGCGGGCGGGGTGCCGACGAGGAACTCGGTCGGATCGCCGCCGTGCTGGTGGAGCTGGCGCAGCGGTCCCGGATCACCCGCCGCGCCTCGCCGGGCGAGGCGGCGCTGAGCGTGCACTGGCCGGGCAAGCGGGTGACGCTGAACGACGACACCTCGAAGCCGATCATGACATGGAACGTCAACGAGTTCTCCACGGTGCTGCTGCAGCGGGCGGTCACCGTCGCCGGCCTGCTGAGCGAGGTCCGGCGGCGCAGTGAACTGCTGGACATGGCCGACGAGGTGTGGGAGCACCTGCTGCTGCGCCGCATCCCGGACGGTCGGCACCGGGGGCTGTGGGACAACGTCGGGGGCGCGTTTCCGGGGCTGGCGGCGGTGCCGCAGGAGCCCAGCTGGTACCTGACCATGCGGGTGGTGCAGTCGCTGGTCAGCGCCGGCCAACTGCTCTGGGACCGGCCCTACCCCGGTCCGGCCGGTTGGCCTCGCACGCGCAGGAACTCATCGACGAGGCCGAGTACCTGTTCGATCAGGAGCTGATGCGCGGCACCTTCGCCGGTGAGGCGATGCGGCGCAGCATGCGCAGCATCCGGGCCAGCCTGAGCCGGGCCCAGCAACTGGTCAAGGAGCGACCCGGCACCGCGGCGGCCGTGGCGAACACGATGCTGCTGCAACTCAACGACATCACGACCGGGCAGCAGAAGGCCAGCGAGGGGATCTGAATGCTGGTCTTCGTCACCTCGCACAAGGGCGGCACCGGGCGGTCGGTGACGGCGGCGAACCTCGCCTACCGCAGCGCGCTCTCCGGCCGCCCCACCTGCTATCTCGACTACGACTTCGGTTCGCCGACCGCCGGCATCACCTTCCAGATCCCGGAGGCCACCAACGGGGTGGAGGGCGCCGGGCCGAACGGCGGGGGTCTGCACCGCTACCTGCGCGGCGAGATCCCGGCCCCGGAGCAACTGGACGTGTGGGCCACCTCCGAGCGGTCCAGTCTGCGCCAGCGGCCCACCGGGTCGGGCTCGTTGGTGCTGCTGCCCGGGCAGCGCAACGGCAGCGAGTTCGGCTTCACCAACGACATCGCGAAGCGCTGCACCGAGCTCTTCCTGCGGCTGGATGAGGAGTTCGACCTGACCCTGGTGGACCTGAGCGCCGGCCGCTCCTATGCCAGCCAGATCGCGCTGGCCGCCACCGCCAACGCCGTCCTGCGCAAGGTGACCGTCCGCTGGCTGGTCTTTCACCGGTGGACCCCCAGCACGTGACGGCCGCCGCGGATCTCGCCTTCGAGGCAGGGGCATCCTGGCGATGGGCAAGGAGTACGGCCACGAGCCGGAACGGCTCCGCGAGTCGCTGCGGTTCATCCGGACCGCCGTGATCAACCCGCGTGGCCCGGAGGTCGGCCACCTCGATCTCGCCCAGCGGGCGTTCCTGACCATGTGCGACACCGAGTTGACCGAGCTGGCCCGGCGCCGGGGTACCGGCCGGACCACCCTGCTCGGCATGGTGCCGCTCGATCCGCTGCTGCAATGGCGTGAGCAGCTCATCTCGGACCACGACGTGCAGACCAAGATCGCCAATGCGCGGACCGTGGACGCCTTCGTGGAGCTGACCGAAAAGCTCTTCGACGAGACCGCGTGGGAGACCGTGTGATGAGCATGGATGTCACGTTCCGGGAGGCAGCCGCGGTGCCCCGCACCGAGAGCGTGGCCTACTCGCATCTGTCCGTGGAGTTGGGACACATCTACGCCGAGGACTTCGGCGACGGGTGCCGGGAACTGCGCCGCAAGTTCGAGCGGATCGCCGCCTGGACCCAGGCGATACCCGCCCTCGCGGCGGTCGGCCTCAATCCCGGCCGGCAGCCCCGGATCAGCACGTGCTTCCTGGTGGACGACTACTTCCACCGGTTCGGCACCCCGGGCGAGGTGATCCCGCAGGTGCGCTCGACCGCGGCCGAGTACGGCCTGGTGCTGGACTACGTGGCCCGGGAGTCCAGCTTCGCCCGGCACGAGGACGTGGAGTTGGCCCGGCTGGTGGTGGACGCCCTGGTGGTCGAGCCGCCCCGGCACACCACCGGGAGCCGGCCGCCGCTGAGCGAGTCGGGCTGGCTGTCCAACGGCCAGCGCTCGCCGGGGCAGGCCGTCGGGCCGGCGATGACCCTGCCGCCGAGGTGGTCGCCCCCGGTGGAGTCCGGCGATCCCCCGCACTCCATCTTCGTCGACGTGGAGCTGTGGTCGGACGAGGCGAAGGGCCGGGTCTGGGCCTGCGCCCTGCTCGCCTCGGTCTGGCAGCTGACGCGGCTCGGGCTGCTGCGGCACCGGGGCGAGACGATCACCCAGCCGTACCGGCTGCCGGCCGGCGAACCGCTGCCCGCCGACTGGGACGAACTGCCGGGGCTCATCCAGCTGAACCCGCAGGCCACGCCGTTCTGCGCGTACCGCTCGGTGACCCTGATGGACATCCGGTACCTGCCGGTGGAGCACGCCGTGCGGACCATCCTGAGCCAGGTTGCGGTCCCGTCGGCGGTCGCCCGGCAGGCCGCCGACCGCGCCCGTGGCGAGGGCCTGACCCTGCCCGAGGAACTGGTCGACCGGCTGAGTTACGTGTTCATCGGCGGCTGACCGTGGTCAGGGCACACAGGGCTGGTCGACCAGGATCCGGTCCCTCAACTGGCGCAGCAGCGCCAGATTGCCCGCGGTGACCTGGTCCCGTATCCAACCGATCGACGAGTTCCACTGCCGACTGAACCCGGGCTCCTGCTCCAGCCGGTCCCAGACCGTGCGCAGCCGCGGCGCCACCCGGGCGCCGGGCAGCCACAGGTGCAGCAGGTGCTCCAGTACCGGCCGCAGCCGGTCGGCATTGGCGTGCGTCGGCCCGGGCCGGGCGACCGCGCTCTCCACCAGCGTGGACAGCGTGGTGAGCAGCCAGTCGTGCAGGGCGAGGTCCTCGCACAGCCCGGCCACCGCGGCCGGGGCGTCCTGCTGCTCGACCACGAGTTCGACCGTACGCAGCGTCGGGGTCTCCACGGTGATCACCGCGGAGCCGGTGGGATCCGGACCGCCGGCCACCCGGGCGGTCCAGCGCAGCCGGGTCCGTGCCGCCCGCAGGGGCGGGCGCCGGTCCAGCAGGTCGGACATCTGTACGCCGTCGAGCATCCGACCGGTGATCGCCTCCAGGCTCAGCACGTCCGCGGCGTTGCCGCGCAGGAAGCCCTCGGTCAGGTCGGCGACGTCCAGCTTGCCGACCGTCTCCAGGACGCCCGGGTTGGCCAGGTAGTGCGACCACGGCCGGCGGCGGTGCCCGGGCACGATCTGCACCGTCGAGGAGGTCTGCACGATCCGGCCACCGGTGATGACGGCCCGGGTCACCACCGCGCCCACCCCGCGCAGCCGGCGGTGCCGGGCGCTGGGCAGCCAGCAGTCCACCCCGGTGTGCAGGTCCGGGGAGACCGCGTACAGCGAGGGGCGGCGGGAGGTGCGGACCGCTTCGCTGCCCGCGATCGTGAGCACCTCGGAACTCTGCTCCTGGGAAAGCGCCGCGCCGTGCTGGAGGAGGCTGGTGTGCACCTCACCCACCGTGAGCATGGATTCCTCCGGATCCGAATCTGTCTGCGGCCATCATAGGCCCGTCGGCCGGTCGAATCCCATATCCGGCCCGCGGTTGGCGGACGAACGTGTGACCCGGGCGATGTGAACCCGGCTGATATTTTGATTGGTGCGGTTGCCAGCCACTCCTGGAGTTTGCCGTCCATGAAGGTTTACATTTCGGCCACCCAAAAGGACCTGCTGGAATATCGCGCTGCCGTGCACGCGGCGGCGCGGCGTCTGGAGATCGAAGACGTGGCCATGGAGGCGTACGGCGCCGACGTGCGCCCGCCGCTGGAGCGGTGCCTCACCGACGTGCGCCGGTGCGATCTCTACGTCGGACTGTTCGCCTGGCGGTACGGCTACCGGCCACCCGGTCAGGAATCCTCCATCACCGAACTGGAATACCGGGAGGCGCTCGCCGCCGGGAAGCCCTGCCTGATCTTCCTGCTCGCCGAGGAGACGCCGTGGTCGGTGGACATGGTGGACCGGGACGGCGACCGGCGGCAGATCGACGCGCTGCGCCGGGAGCTGAAGGAGCGTCACCTGTGCGCCTTCTTCACCGGCGTGGACGACCTGGCCGCCAAGGTGACCGTGGCACTGGCCGACGTGCGCAGCGGCCGATCCCCGGCGCGCGAGCCGGGTGACCCGGACACCAACCTGCCCGAGGCCGTGCGCAGCCAGTACCTGCGCCGGCTGCGGCAGCGGTACCAGGCGGTGCCGTTGGACGCCGTCTCGCCGCGACCCACCAGCCGGTATCTGACCGTGGGCCTGTCGACGGTGTTCGTCGAGCCGCTGGTGCACGAGGACGCCCGGCCGGAGATGCCGCTCGCCTGGTGGCGGTGGGCGGGCTCCAGCCCGGAGGGCGACGCCGGCGGGCTGCCCGGGGTGGTGGACCCGGAGGAGATGGAACGGCTGCGCACCGAGTACGCCGCCAAGGACGCGCTGGCGCTGTTCGAGGTGATGGGGGACCCCGGCCGGCGGGCGATCGTGCTGCTCGGCGATCCCGGCTCGGGAAAGTCGGCCACCACCCGCTACCTCGCGCTGGCGTTGGCCGGGGTGGGCCGCGAACCCCGGCTGGCGGCGCTCAAGGGGTACCTGCCGGTGCTGGTCGAGCTGCGCTCGTACGCGGCGCACCACGGGGACGGGCGCTGCGACGGCCTGCTGGACTACGTCGGGCACCGGCATCAGCAGGGCCTGGCCGGGATCGAGCGGGAGGTGCTGGAGGCGTACCTGCGGCAGGGTGGCCAGGCGCTGTTCCTGTTCGACGGCCTGGACGAGGTCTTCGACCCGGTGCGGCGGGAGGAGACCGCCGCGCAGATCGCCGCGTTCGCCAACGACTACCCGGGGGTGCGGACGGTGGTCACCTCGCGGGCCGCCGGGTACCTGCGGCACACCTTCGCCAACGCGGGCTTCGACCACTTCACCCTGGAGGACCTCGACCACGAGCGGATCGGCCGGTTCCTCGGCAACTGGTACCGGTACGTCACCTCCACCCCGCCGGCCGAGGCCGAGCGGCAGCGGCAGCAGATTCTCGACGTGGTGCGTGGATCCCGGGCGATGTACGAGATCGCCGGCAACCCGCTGCTGTTGATGCTCATGGCGATCGTCGGCCGGGACCACCCGCTGCCGCGCAACCGGCGCCGGCTGTACGAGCACGTCACGGACGTGCTCATCTCCGAATGGGACGTGACCAAGCAACTGCGGGAAAGCTATGCCGACGTGCCGCCGCTGGACCCGCAGGCGAAGCGGCGACTGCTGCGCCATCTGGCGTTCTGGATGCAGTACCGGGAGTCCGGGCCGGCGGGGAATTATATTGAGGCCGACGAATTGGCGCGGATCTTCCGGGATCATCTGGCCGAGCTGTACGGTTTCGAGAACGAGCGGGCGCACGCCATGGCCACCTCGATGATCGAGAAACTGCGCCAGCGCAATTTCCTGCTGGAACGGTACGGGCTGCGTCTGTTCGGTTTCGTGCACCGCACGTTTCTGGAGTACTTCTGCGCCGAGGAGATCGTGGACAGGTTCGGGCACGATCCGGCCGCCTGGGGCGTGGACCAGATGCGGGCGATGTTCCGCGAGCACTGGGCCGACCCGTCCTGGCGGGAGGTGCTCCGGCTGGTCGCCAGCGCGTTGCCGGCCGCCACCGCCAACGAGCTGATCACGCTGTTGGCCACCGAGGTCAACCGGCCCTGGCCGCCGCTGAACCTGAGCAGCCCGCCGTGGAACCTGGTGCTGGCCGCGCAGTGCGTGGCGGAGGCGCCGCAGCCGGCCGAACTGGCCGGTGCGGGTGAGGCGGTGCTCCGCCAGGTCGTGCTGCTTGTCGAACACGGCATCTCGGCCGAGGACCCGAACCTGGTGGAACTGACCGAGCAGGAACTGCTCTCCTCGATCCGGGTGCTCGGGGCGCAGTGGCCCGGGCGGGCCACCTTCCTGCACTGGTACCGCCGCCGCGGCGTGCGGACCAGTTGGCGCCTCGGCGGCTCCACCTTCGCCACCCGGGCCGCCGCGATGCTGTCCACGCCGCAGGAGCAGTTCGTGGAGCTGCTGATCCGGGAACTCGGCGAGGACCGCGAGCGGCGCGCCCGGATAGCCCTGGTCGCCGGCCTGGCCGAGGCCGGCGGCCGGCTGGACGGCGCCAGCCGCCGGTACTGCCGGGACCTACTGTTCGACCAGGCGCGGGCGGAGGGCTCCACCGCCGTGCGGCAGGCCGCGGCACGGGCGCTGGGCGCCCAGCTCGGGGCCGACCCGGATCTCGGCGACGTGCTGCGGGATCTGCTCGACTCGCCCGACGCGGCGGTGCGCGGAATCGTCGTGCAGTCGCTGGCCGGCCGGGCCGCCGCGGACGAGGACATCCGCCGGCTGCTGCTGGAACGCGCCACCGGGGACCGGGACACCACGGTACGCCGGGCCGCCGCGACCGTGCTCGCCCGACGCTGCTCCGGCCTGCCGGGTGTGCCCGAGACGCTGCACCGGATGCTGGCCACCGACAACGATCCCGGCGTCGTGCAGAGCGCACTGGAATGCCTCAGCGCGCTGCCCGGGTACGCCGGGCCGGCCCGTACCCGGGCGCTGGCGCGGCTGGACGGCGAGGCCCCGGACGAGGTGCGGCGCTGCCTGGCGGCCGAACTGCTGTCCGGCCGGGGCGCACCGGCGGACGGCGAACTGCTGCTGAAGCTGGCCGGCTCGGACTCCTCGGCCCGGGTGCGGGCGGTGGCCGTGCAACGGCTGGCGCTGGTGGCCGACCCGGACGGGCGGTGCCGGGACCGGCTGGTGGACCGGATCGAACACGACGAGGACGCCGCGGTGCGGGCCGCGGCGGTGGCGGCGTTGCTGGGCCGGTCCCGACCGGACGACGCCGACTGGGCGGTGGCGGCGGACCGGACCTGCGAGGACGAGGACGCGACGGTGCGGCTCGCCGCGGTCCGGGCGCTGGCCGAGGCGTTCCCGGACCGGCGTACCTGGCAGCTGCTGCTGGAGCGGGCGCACCAGGATCCGACCGCGAGCCTCCGGCTGGCCGCGGTCGACCTGCTCACCGGCCGGCCGCCGTTCGGGCAGGCCACCCGGGATCTGCTGATCGCGCGGGCGGCCGAGGAACGGGACCCGATCGTCCGGCTGCGGGTGACCCGCGGCCTGACCCGCACCGGCGACCCGCTGGACCCGGAGGTGCGGGAGTGCCTGGCCGAGCAGGTACGCCGGGACCCGGATCCGAACGTGCTGCGCGCGGCCGCCCGCGCGCTGGCCCGCGACGGCGACACCGACACCCTGGTGGAGACGCTGTGCCGGCGCACCAGTCGGGACAGCTACGCGGGCATCCGGCTGGCGGCCGTGCAGACGCTGTGCGCGAACTGGAGCCCGGACGAGGTCACCGACGTGCTGCTGGAGCGCATCGAGTCGGACACCGACCCGGCGGTGTTCGACGCCGCGGTGCGCTGCCTGAGCGAGCACGACGCGGCGTCCATGGCGGTGACGCTGCGGCTGATGCGCCGGTTGGCCGACCAGGACCCGGCCATCCGGGCCCGGATCGCCGCGGCGCTGGGCCAGCACTTCGGCGCCGACCCTGAGGTCCGGGTGCTGCTGGTGGGCCTGGTTCGCGACGACCCCGACCTGGACGTCCGGCGGTGCGCGGTCGGGCAGCTCGCGGTGACCCTGGCCGGCGGCAGCGGGGTGCAGGAACAGCTGACCAGGCTGGTCGACGACGACGACTGGGAGATCCGGCGGATGGCCCTGATCGCGCTGGCCCGGCACTACGGCCGGGAGCCGGGGGCGCGCGACCTGCTGGTCCGGCTCGTCGGTCAGGACCACGACGGCACGGTGGGAATCCTGGCCGGGCAGTTGCTGGCCACGCTCGCGGAAACCACCCCGGACGACTTCCCGTGAGGCCGGGGTTCCCGCCGCCCACGACCCCGGCCGTCCCGGTCTTCCCAACGGTCCGATCGGGACGGTCGGGACGGCCGGCCGTCGGCCAACGGTGTCGGGAACCGGCCAGTCGGCGGGTGCCGCCGTACGGCGCGGGGTAGCGTCGCGGCACCGGTCCCATCGCCGAGGCGTGGCCAGGAGTCGTTCGGTGCACAAGGCATTGAGGATCGCGGACCTCATCTTCAGGTACGGATTCGGCGGCGTCATTCTGGTCCTGCTCGCCGTCTACCTCTGGGGCGCGTTCCTGACCCAGGAGATCGGCATCCAGCGGTACGAGAAGGAGTTCCTCGCGGCCACCCTCTTCTGGCTGGTCGGGCTGGCGCTGGCGCAGGCGGCGAGCCTGTCGGCCGGAACGCGGTCGCTCGCGTCCGCGCGGGCCGACCTGGCGGTGCTGGCGCGGGCCGCCGCCGAGGCCGGTACGGCGCCGCGGGTGCGCTTCTTCGAGGGGGAGGAGGACGTGTACGGCGCCACCCGTCGGGCGGTCGGCCAGGCGAAGAAGCGGGTGTGGGTGACGTACCTGCGCGGGGAGGGCCCACGGCGCGGCGTGGCGGCCGAGCGGCACTTCCAGGCGTGCCGCGAGTGGGCGATGCGTTCGCCGGGACGAAGCTTCCGGCGCATCATCCTGTACTGCGACAAGCCGGCGATGACGGACTTCTACGCCATCGAACTGCGGACCGTCCGGGAGGCCGCCGCGCGCCGGCGGAGCTACCACGTGCGGCTGCTCGGCGGGTCCGTGCACGCCACCGAGGCGTTCAGCGTGGGCATCTACGACGACGAGGTCATCTTCACCCACACCGACGGGCCGGACAAGGAGTTCGCGATCAGCATCCGCAGCGAGAAGCTGGCCGACCAGCACATGCGGGAGTACTACAACCGGCTGTGGAACCTGGAGACCACCCGACCCATCCAGGACGTCTTTCCCGCGGCCGGCTGACCCGGCGGG
The DNA here is from genome assembly GCF_002285795.1 of Plantactinospora sp. KBS50. Taxonomy (GTDB): domain Bacteria; phylum Actinomycetota; class Actinomycetes; order Mycobacteriales; family Micromonosporaceae; genus KBS50. Next base: position 3,607,805 of record NZ_CP022961.1, on the reverse strand, counting down.
CGCCGTCCTCAGCCGGTACGTCCGGGCGCGGCGCCGGTGTCCTGTCGGTGGGCCGCCCGGCTGGCCTCGATGTGCGGCAGGTGCTCGATGGCCCAGCCCGCGAGGGCCAGCGCCGGCGGGATGAGGCTCCTGCCGACCGGGGTGAGGGCGTACTCCACCCGCGGCGGGACCTCGGCGTACACGGTCCGGGAGACCAGGCCGTCACGTTCCAGGTTGCGCAGCGTCAGCGTCAGCATGCGCTGGGAGATCCCCGGGATCTGGTGCCGCAGGTCGCCGAAGCGCAGCGTGCCCTGATCGAGGGTGGACACCACCAGCAGCGTCCACTTGTTGCAGATCCGATCGAGGATCGGCCGGATCGTCGCCCCGGCGTCGCCGCGGATCATGCAGGTGTGCTCGTACTGGGACATGCCACCTCCGGTGCCTCACGCACACTCGTGTGCCTTTTGTACGCCCGTCAATAGTGCCGCATCATGTCTCTACTTACCGTTGGTAACCATCCTGGTGCCGACGCCATCCCCCGAAGGGACCCCGATGGAACTCGCCTACTGGATCATCGCGGCGCTGCTGGCGGTCTTCTACCTGTACGCCGGCGGCAAGAAGGTGGCCCAGAGCAGGGAGCAACTGCAACCCATGATGGGCTGGATCGATCGCGTACCCATGCCGTTCGTCCGGGCCATCGGGACGCTGGAGATTCTCGGCGCGGTCGGCCTGATCCTGCCGCCGCTGACCGGGATCGCCAGCTGGCTCGCGATCGCCGCGGCGATCGGCCTCGTGCTGATCCAGGTCGGTGGCATGGTGGTGCACCTGTCCCGCGGCGAGACCCGGCAGATCGGGCTCAACATCGGTCTGCTCGTGGTCGCCGCCGTGGCCGCCTGGCTGGGCACGGCCTGGCTCTGAGGCCCGCCGCGCCGGCCCGGTGCGCACGGGCCGGCGGGCGGGGACCCGCGACTGGCAAAATCGCGGCATGAACGGTCCTGAGCTGGTCCTGGTGCTGCGCTACCGCAAGGCCGTCACGTACGGCCTCCACGCGCTGCTGGGGGCGCTCGGCCAGCACGAGACCGGCACCCGGTACGAGGTGCTCTTCGGGGAGACGCCGGAGGCCACGGCCGAGCACATCCGGGCGGCGGTGGCGACCGGCGCCCCGACGTTGGTGCTCTGGTCCTTCTACTCGCCCGACGCCGCGGGCCTGGCCGACGAGCTCAGGCAGATCCGAGCGCTCGCCGACGGCCCGAACGTCACCCACGTGGCCGGCGGAGTGCACGCCACCGCGGAACCGGTGCAGACCCTCGACGCGGGTTGGGACATGGCGGCGATCGGCGAGGGGGAGTCGACCCTGCTGAGCCTGGTCGACGGGAAGGGCGACCCGGCCGGCATCAGCGGGCTTGCCTACCGCGACGCCGACGGCACCCTGGTCCGGACCGGCAGGGCCAGGCAACGCGACCTCAACGACTTCCCCGGCTTCGCCCTCAGGTGGGACAGGTTCAACGCCCTGGAGATCACCAGAGGTTGTGTCTACGCCTGCCGTTTCTGCCAGACGCCCTTCATGTTCTCGGCCCGGTTCCGGCACCGCAGCGTGGAGAACGTGCGATGGCACGTCGACCAGATGCGGGCGCGCGGGCTGCGGGACGTCCGGTTCATCACGCCGACGGCGCTGAGCTACGGCAGCCAGACCGAGGAGCCGAACCTCGACGCCGTCGAGGAACTGCTGGCCTCCTGCCGGGAGGGGATCGGCCCGGACGGTCGGGTCTTCTTCGGCTCGTTCCCCAGCGAGATCCGGCCCGAGCACGTCAGCCGGCGGGCGCTGCGCCTGGTCCGGCGGTACTGCGCGAACAACAACATCATCGTGGGCGCGCAGTCGGGTTCCGACCGGGTCCTCGGCGCGGCCAAGCGTGGGCACGGCGTGGACGAGGTCAGGCGGGCGGCCCGGCTCGGCATCGAGGAGGGATTCCGGATCAACGTCGACATGATCTTCGGGATGCCCGGTGAGAGCGCGGACGACGTGGCCGACTCGCTGGATCTGGCCCGTGAGCTGGCCGATCTCGGTGCGCGCATCCACGCGCACACCTTCATGCCGCTGCCCGGCACCCCGTGGCGGGACGCCCCGGCCGGTGACGTCGCACCGGAGACGATCTCGGAGGTGGACCGGTTGTCCCGGCGCGGCGCGCTCTACGGCCACTGGCAGAAGCAGCGGGACCACGCGGCCCGGCTGGCCGCGGCGGCCGAGGCGTACCCGCGACCGCGGCGTAGCCGGACCATCCTGCCGGTCGTGGAGCCGTGAACGCCGGCCGAGGCGCCCGGTGTGTCGACCCCGGCACCCGGCACCCGGCACCCCGGCACCCCGGCGGCCGCCGGACCGGGCCGGGCCGCCGGACCGGTGTGGGAAGCCGGCCCGGCGGCCCGGCGCGGGGTCTGCCCGGCCGGTCAGACGAACCGCCAGAGGTGGTCGCTGGTGCCGTTGTCGTCCCAGATGAGAACCTGCGCGCCCTGGGCCGTGGAGGCGCCGTTGACGCCGAGCAGGCGGCCGCCGTTCGCGGACTGGATCTTGAAGTAGCCGTTGGCGCCGTACCTGAGCCGCCAGCGCCGGTCGTTGGCGGCGGTGTCGGGCAGCTGCACCGCCCGGGTCCCGTTCCCGGTGCCGCCGTTCTCCACGGCCAGCACCTTGCCGCTGTGCGAGTTGCGCAGCCGCAGGTAACCGCCGCTGTCCACGACCGCCGTCCAGAGGTGGTCGGCGGTGCCGCTGTCGCCCCACTGGATGACCAGACCGCCGTCGGCGGTGGACATGTTCTGTACGCCCAGCACCAGCCCGCTGCCGAGGTTCTGGATCCGGCAGGCGCCGTTGGGGATGAACCGCCACAGGTTGTCGGCGGTGCCGTTGTCCGAGTCCTGGACCGCCTGGGCCCCGTTCGCGGTGGAGTTGCCGGTGATGCCGAGCAGCTTGCCGCTGTTGGCGTTGCGGATCTTGTGGGTGCCGTCACCGTTGTCCACGACCGTCCACCGGTGGTCGGCGGTGCCGTTGTCCCCCCATTGCAGCACGGGCGCGTTGTCGGCGGTGGACATGTTCTGCACGCCGAGCACCTTGCCGCTGTTGGCGTTGCGCAGCCGCAGCGCGGAGCCGTCCACCAACGGTTCCCAGTTGTGGTCGGCGGTCCCGCTGTCGGTCCACTGCAGGGCCGGGCCGCCGTCGGCGGTGGACATGTTCTGGATCCCCAGCACCAGTCCGCTGGCCGCGTTGGCCAGCCGGAAGGTCGCCGAACCGGTCCCGGTCGAGCCGCCGTTGGCGTTCCAGTAGACGGTGTAGTTGAACCCCTGCGCATCGTGGAACGGCCCCAGGTTGACGGTGGAACCGTTGGCGGTGGCGGTGAACGCGAGGGAGGCGCTGCCGGTCCGGGTCACCGACGAGGTGTTCAGCGACGGCAGCGCCGACAGCGTCGTACTGCCGTAGTTGCCGCACAGCACCACCGGGCCGTAACCGACCGCCACGACGTTGGCGTTGTCGTTCGCGGCCCGCAGCGCCACGGTCATGGGCAGCCGGACCGTGACGGTGTCGCCGGAGGTCCAGGACCGGGTGAGTGCGGCGTAGCTGCCCGGCGTGGTGCTGATGTTCTGCGCCGTGCCGTTGACGCTGACGGTGGCGCCGGCGGCCCAGGCCGGAATCCGGATCCGCATCGTCCAGGAGCCGCCGACGGAGCCGGTGACCTGGAGCGTCGTGGTGTCGCTCACCGGGTACGTGGTGGTCTGGGTGACCGTGATGCCGCGCTGCGTCCAGTTCAGCACCGAGGGCATGAACAGGTTCACCGTGAGGGTGTTGCCGTTGTAGAAGTAGATCGAGTCCATCAACTTCGTGTTGACCTCGATGCCGGTGCCCTGGCAGCACCAGAAGCTGTTGTAGTCGGTGCTCCACGTACCGCCGCCCCAGGCCGGACCGACGCCGCGGCGCCCGCCCGGGTTGAGCGGGGTGAAGTAGGTGATGTGGCCGTGGCTGTCGGCCGGGTTCTGCGCCCCGATGATGTGGTTGAGCAGCGCCCGCTCGTAGAAGTCGAAGTACGCGGTCTGGTCCGGGTTGAGCAGCCACAGTTCCCGGGTCAGCTTGAGCATGTTGTAGCTGTTGCAGTGCTCGCAGGTGTCCTGGTTGAGGTACCCGGCGATGGCGTTGGGCGGCCGGAAGTGTTCGGCCTGGCTGTTGCCGCCGATGGCGTAGGTGTGCGCGCCGGTGCAGATGGCCCAGGCGTTCGTGGCGATGTCCCGGTAGCGGGTGGTGCCGGTCGCCTTGTACTCCCGGGCCGCCCCGATCCACTTGGGCACCTGGGTGTTGGCGTGCAGGCCGCTGAGCTGGTCCTGGTTGGAGGCCAGCGGGTTGAACACGGCGGCGTGGTCGAAGCGCTGGGCGGCGGTCAGCCAGCGGCCGTCCCCGGTCTGCTGGTAGATGTCGGCGAGCACCTCGTTCATCCCGCCGAACTCGGTGTTCAGCACGGACTGCATCTGGCTGGAGCTGAGGCGGGCGGTGCGCCAGTCGACCCAGCCGGCCAGCCCGAGCAGCACGTCCCGGGCCTGGGTGCTGCCCAGGAGGCGCCACACGTCCAGCAGCCCGGCGAGGGTCTTGTGGATGACGTAGTACGGCACGTTGCCGTTGGACAGCGAGCCGGCCTCCAGGCTGGTGAAGTCGGACTCGGGGAAGCCGCAGAGGTAGCCGGCGGTGAACCCCGCGGTGCCGTTGTTCGCCTGGCATCTGGCCAGTTCCGCGACCATGTAGGTGGCCTTGTCCCGGCAGGTGGTGTCGCCGAGCACGGCCGCGGCCTGGGCCCACGCGGTGAGGAAGTGGCCCTGCATGTGGGTGCGGAACGGGAAGGTGGGCGCGTCCCAGCCGCCGGTCGCCGCGGCGCCGTTGGTGGACAGCCGGTGGTTGGCGCGGAAGTTGTAGAGCAGCCGGTCCGCGTCGACGAAGCGCAGGTAGTTCAGCGTCCGGTTCTGGTTGTCCAGCCATCGGCTGGAGGTCAGTTGGACCTGGCCGAAGTCGAACGGGTACGCCGACACGCCGGTGTCCGGTCGGGCGGGCGGGACGACGGCGGCCGTCGCCGGGGTCGCCCGCAGCAGGGCTGATCCGGCCGCGGAGGCCACCGCGGTCACCCCGGCCGCTCGCAGGAAACGTCGACGGGTGAACGGCGGCCGGTACATGGGCTGACCTCCATGATCGCGAATGGCGTGGCGGTCGGCGCATGACCGAGCGTCGACCCGGGCGAGCGGAGCGGTAGCCGCCCGGGTCGACGTCGGAAACCTGTCCGAAACGTTGCCGACCCAGCCGAAGTTAGCGTTCACAATTGCGGCTGTCAATGTTGCCCCGGGCGGGAGAGGCCGCTCGGACTGCGCGGGAAACCGGTCAGTGGTGCCGGACCGGCCGCCGATCGTGCCGGGCCGTTGAGAACGTGCGCATGGGTGCCGGCGTCAGCGTCGCCGGGTGAGGGCGACCGGCAGGGTGCGCAGCCCACTGACGAAGTTGGACGGCAGCCGGGTGACCGGCCCGGTCACCTCGATGGTCCGGACGCTGCGGCGCAACTCGGCGAGCAGGGCCCGGATCTCGGTGCGGGCCAGTTGGGCGCCGATGCAGAAGTGCGGCCCGTAGCCGAATGTGAGGTGCCGGTTCGGTCGCCGGCCGAGGTCGAACACGTCCGGATCGGCGAAGACGTCCTCGTCCCGGTTGGCCGAGACGTTCCAGAGCGTCACCACGTCCCCGGCGGCCAACCGCCGGCCGTTGACCTCGACGTCCGTGGTCACCGTGCGGCCGATGTGCGCCGCCGGCGTGGTCCAGCGCAGGATCTCCTCGACGCCGACCTCGACGAGGCCGGGGTCGGCGACCAGCCGCGCCCACTGTTCCTCGTGGCCGGCGAGCGCGAGCAGACCGCCGGCCAGGGCGAGCCGGGCCGTCTCGTCGCCCCCGATGATCAGGTTGTAGCAGTTCAGCAGCACCTCCTCGGTGCGCAGCGGGCGACCGCCCACCGTGCTGGCGACCAGCAGGCTGATGAGGTCGCTGCCCGGAGCGCTCTGCCGCTCGGCGGCCAGGCCGGTGTAGTACAGCAGGATCTCGCTCTGCGCGATCCGCGCCTCGACGCCGGTCGGCTCGGCGTGCTCACCCAGCATCGCGGCGCCGGTCATCGCCAGCACCCGGCTCCGGTCGACCGCCGGTACGCCGAGCAGTTCGCAGATCGCCCGCAGCGGCACCTGCGCGGCGACCTCGGCGACGAAGTCGCCACCGCCGCGCTCCAGCAGCCCGCCCAGGGTGGCCCGGGTCGCCGTGGCGATGGACCGGGTCACCCCGAGCAGCGCCCGCGAGCCGAAGCCGCCGGCGAGCACGCGGCGCAGGTCGGCGTGGAAGGGGCCGTCGCTGACCACCAGCATCCGGCCGCCGCCCGGATCGTGGCCGCGCAGCAGGGTGGCCAGCATGTTGCCGCGGACGGAGGTGAAGGCGGTGTCGTCGCGCACGATCCGCACCACGTCGGCGTGCCGGGTCACCACCCAGAAGCCTCGTCCGGCGCCGGTGGTGTCCGGGTGCCAGCGCACCGGATCGTGCCGCCGCAGCCACCGCCAGACCTCGGTCAGGTCGCGGTCGGCGTGCAGGTGCGGGTCGAGCAGGTCCACGCCGTCCAGCACGGCGGACCCGGCGGGCGGTCCGGCGGCGGTCATCCCGGCGACTCCAGTTCGTCCAGCAACGCGGCGAGCAGGCCGCCGTCGTCCCCGTCGCCGCCGGCCGCCAGCCGGGCGGCCAGCTCGCGGACGCTTATCGGTTCCAGGAAGAGTTCGATCCGGGCCTCGATGCCCAACTCGTCGCGGAGCCGGCCGATCAGGTGCACGGCGGTCAGCGAGTCGCCGCCGGCCGCGAAGTACGTCTGGTCCAGGTCGCCGGGTCCGCCCAGCCCGAGCGTGCCGGAGAGCAGTTCCGTCACGGCCGCCTCGACCGCGGCCGGGCCGGTCCGCCCGTCGTCGCCGTCGTCGTCGTCGTGGTCACCGCCACCGCCACCGCCGTCGCTGGCGGCCGGCGGCCCGGCGCCGGGCAGGGTCAGCGCCCCCAGCGCCGGGCCGGCGAACGGGTACGTCGGCAGGTGTACCCGCCGGGCGCCGGACGCGGGCGCCGGCCAGTGCACCGCGTCGCCGCGCACCCAGGCCGCGCCGAGCGCCACCAGATCGCCGGGCGCGGCCGGGGGCGCGGGCTCGCCACCGTCGGCCAGCACCGCGAGCGCGTCGGACGCCGCGGCGAGGTCGGCGGCCAGCACGTACGTCCGGGCCGGCAGCGGGGTGCGCGCGGTGCGCAGGGTGTGCGCGACGTCGGCCAGGGCCGGTGCCTCCGGTGAGCGCAGCGCGTCGGCCAGCCGGCGCGCCACCACCCGTAGCTGCCCGGCCGTGCGTGCCGAGATCGGCAGCAGCTCGACGCGGCCGGGCGGCGCGCCGCCGTTCTGCCGGCCCGTCGGCCCGATCGGCAGGGCCGGCCCTGCCGGCCCGGTCAGCGCTCCGGCCGTGCCGTCCGGCGGCCCGACCCGGTGTCCGGCCGCGTCGGCCGGACCGGCCAGCACCACGTGCACGTTCGTGCCGCCGACGCCCAGCCCGGTGACCCCGGCCAGCCGCCGGCCGCCATCGGGTACGTCCCACGGGGCGACCCCGGTGACCAACCGGAACTGCGGCAGGCGGTCCAGGTCGGGGTGTGGCCGCCGGATGTTGACGCTTGGCACGATCGTGCCCCGGTCGAGCATCAGGACCACCTTGATCAGGCTCGCCACCCCGGACGCCGCGTCGAGGTGACCGATGTTCGACTTGACCGATCCGATCCCACACCGCCCGCCGGCCGTGCCGACCGTCCCGGCCATGCGGGCCATTCCGGCCATTCCGGCCGTGCCGACCGCGGCGGCCGCCGCCGCGAGCTCGACCCGGTCACCCAGCTCGGTGCCGGTGCCGTGCATCTCCAGGTACTGCGCCGCGCCCGGATCGAGGCCGGCGGCCGACCACGCCTCGGTGATGGTCCGCGCCTGCGGGTCGACGCTGGGCGCCGTGAAGCCGACCTTCGCCGAGCCGTCGTTGGTGACCGCGGTGCCGAGCACGACCGCGCGGACGGGATCGCCGTCGGCGAGCGCGTCGGCCAGCCGGCGCAGCACCAGCACGCCGACCCCGCTGCCGCTGACCGTGCCGGCCGCGTGCGCGTCGAACGGCCGGCACCGGCCGTCCGGGGCGAAGATGCCGCCGTCCCGGAACACGTACCCCCGCCGGCGGATCGCGTCGACCGACACCCCGCCGGCCAGCGCCGCGTCGCACTCGCCCAGCAGCAGGGCCTGCGCCGCCAGGTGGACGGCGGTCAGCGAGGTGGAGCAGGCCGTCTGGACGGTCATGCTCGGCCCGTCCAGGCCCAGCCGGTAGGACACCCACGGCGCCAGGAACTCGCGGTCGGTGAGGATCCGCAGTTGCATCGGGCCGAGTTCCCGCGCCAGCCGTCGGTCGACCGCGGCGGCGACCGCGTGCTCGGTCGGGCTTCCCCCCACGTACACCCCGGTCCGTTCGGGCGCCCGCCGCGGGTCGTAGCCGGCGTCCTCCAGCGCGGCCCAGGCGGCCTCCAGCAACAGCCGGTGCTGGGGGTCGAGCGCCGTGGCCTCGGCCCGGTTGAAGCCGAACAGCTCCGCCTCGAACCGGTCGGCGTCGGCCAGGTAGCCCTTGGCCGGCACGTACCCGGGATGGCGCAACTCCTCGGGATCGGCGCCGTCGGCCAGCAGCTCGGCGGCGCTGAAGTCGGCGATCGAGCAGACCCCGTCGTGCAGGTTCCGCCAGAACTCGTCGAGGTCGCGGGCGCCGGGGAAACGCCCACTCATCCCGACGATCGCCACCGCCGCCGCGTCGGTCATGCCGTACCGCCTTTCTCGGGGTTCGTGCGGGTGCGGGCGTCCGCGGCCCGGGCCGCCAGCCGGGCACGCCGGTCCTGGCCGCGGCGCCGGGCCGCCGCGCGGTCGGCGGGCGCCGGATCAGGTACGCCGGCGGCGTCCAACCGGGACGCCAGGGCGGCGACAGTGGGGTAGCGGAGGAGATCCACCATGCCCAGGTCCCGGTCGCCCTGCTCGCGCAGCCCGGTGAGCACCGTCAACAGCCGCAACGAGTTGCCGCCCAGCTCGAAGAAGTTGTCGTGCACCCCGATGCCGTCGATGCCCAGCACCCGGGACCAGAGGTCGACCAGCCGCCGTTGGGTGGCGGTGTCCGGGGCCGCGTAGCCCGGACCCAGGTCGGGCCGGTCGGTCGGCGGCGCGGGCAGCCGGGACCGGTCCACCTTCCCGGTCCGGCCGGTGGGCAGCCGGTCGAGCCGCACCAGGCTCTCCGGCACCATGTAGCCGGGCAGCCGGTCGGCGAGCCAGCGGCGCAGCTCGCCCGGCTCCGGCGCCCGGCCGGGCACCGCCACCAGGTAACCCACCAGGCGTTGCCGGTCGGCCTCGCCCAGCACCCGGGCCGCGGCCGAGGCCACGTCCGGGTGGCCGGCCAGCACCGTCTCGATCTCGCCGAGTTCGACCCGGAAGCCGCGGATCTTCACCTGGTCGTCGGTGCGCCCGAGGTAGTCGAGCAGGCCGTCCGCGTCGTACCGGCCGAGGTCACCGGTGCGGTACATGCGCGAGCCGGGCGGGCCGAACGGGTCGGCCACGAACCGCTCGGCGGTGAGCGCCGGCCGGTTGGCGTAGCCGCGGGCCAGGCCGGCGCCGGTCAGGTAGATCTCGCCCGCCACCCCGGCCGGCACCGGCCGCAGCCGCTCGTCGAGGACGTACGCGCCGCCGTTGGCCACCGGCCGGCCGATCCGCACCGGGCGGTCCGGGCTCAGCTCGGCGGTGCTGGCGTAGACGGTGTCCTCGCTCGGGCCGTACGCGTCGATGAGCGTGCGGCCGGGCGTCGACCAGCGGGCCACCAGCTCGGCCGGACACGCCTCGCCGCCGATGGCGAGGGTGCGCAGCTCGGGCAGGGCGCCCGGCGGGCAGGGCAGCGACATGGCCGCGGACGGCGGCAGGAACGCGTACGTGATGCCGGCCGCGGCCAGCCGGTCGTACAGGGCGTCGCCGAGCCGCTCGTGCTCGCCCGCGATGTGCAGCTCGGCGCCGCCGACCCAGGCGAAGACCAGGTCCGAGACGGCGACGTCGAAGCTGAACGCGACGTACTGGAGGACCCGGTCGGCGGCGGTGACCGCGAAGTGCCGGCGTACCGCGGTGGCCAGGTTGGTCAGCGCCCCGTGCGTGATCGCCACGCCCTTCGGGGTTCCGGTGGAGCCCGAGGTGTGGAGCAGGTAGGCCAGGTTGCCGGCGCGTACCGCCGGCAACCCCGCGGGCGTACCGGCCGCCGGGTCGACGGCGGCGGCCTGCCGCGCCGGGTCGGTGGCGCCGCCCGGCCGCGCCGGGTCAACGGCAGCGGCCGGTGGCGGCGGCACCAGGTAGCCGTCGGCCGCGGGGGCCACCACCGCGACCGGTACGCCGAGGTCCCCGGCCCGTTCGGCGGTCGGCGCGTTGGCCAGCACGAGCCGCGCGCCCGCACCGGTCAGCATGCCGCGCAGCCGGCCCGGCGGCTGCCGCGGATCGAGCGGCAGGTAGGCGCCGCCGGCCCGCAGTACGGCCAGCGCCGCCACGGCCATCTCGGCGGATCGGGACAGGCAGAGCCCGACCGGCACCTCCGGTCCCACCCCGGCCGCGGTGAGCCCGGCCGCCAGCGCGTCGGCCCGGGCCAGCAGTTCGCGGTAGCGCAGCACCGTCTGCCCGCAGACCAGGGCGGTCGCCTCGGGTTGCGTGGCGGCCCGCTCGGCGATCAGCTCGGTCACCGGCCGGTCCGGTACGGCGGTGACCGGGCCGGCTCCGTCCCGCAGGATCCGGTCCCGGGCCGCGGGATCGAGCAGGTCGACGGCGTCGACCGGCGCGTCGGGCCGGTCGAGCAGACCGTCCAACAGGGTCCGGAAGCCGGCCGCCCACCGCCGGAGGGTGGCCGCGGCGAACAGGTCGGTCCGATAGTTGAGCTGGGCCACGAGGCCGTCACCGGCCCGCTCCACGTGCAGCAGCACGTCGAACTTCGCCACGTCCAGGCTCAGGTCGATCCGCTCCACCCGGGCGCCGGGCAGCGGCAGCTCCAGCACCGTGTCGTCGTCGTACCCGAACACCACCTGCACCACCGGGTCGTGACTGGACTGCCGCCGCGGCGCGACCGCGTCCACCACGGCGCCGAACGGCACGTCCTGGTACGGGCCGGCGGCCCGCAGCCGGTCCCGGACCCGGTCCACCAGATCGACGAAGCGCGGCCGTCCGGACACGTCCACCCGCAGCGGCAGGGTGTTGGTCAGCAGCCCGACCATGCCCTGTACGTCGGGATGGTCCCGGCCGGAGACGGGGAAGCCGACCACCAGATCGGGCTGGCCGGCCATCCGGTACAGGAAGGCGGCGAAGGCCGCGAAGAGCACCGCGAACGGGGTGGCGCCGCGCTCGTGGGCCAGCGCGGTGAGCCGCCGCCGCACCCCGGTCGGCAGGGCGAACCGTTCCACCCCGCCGGCCGTGGTCTGCACCGCCGGCCGGGGCCGCTCGGTGGGCAGGGCGAGCACCGCGGGCGCGCCAGCGAGCAGGTCCCGCCAGTGCGCCACGGCGGCCGCATAGTCGCCCGCGGCCAGCCGGTCGCGTTGCCACGCCGCGAAATCCGGGTACTGCACCGGCGGCGCGGTGTCGTCGACGGCCCCGCCGGCCAGCCGGGCGGCGTAGTCCGCGGCCAGCTCGCGGAGCATGATCTGCACCGACCAGCCGTCGCAGACCAGGTGGTGCACGGTCAGCAGGATCCGGTACCCGTCGCCGGGCACCGCGTACACGGTGCAACGCAGCAGCGGCCCGCGGGCCAGGTCGAACGGCCGCTGCGCGGCCTGCCGCAGCCGGCCGGCCAGCTCGGCCGCCGGGACGTCCCGTTCCACGTGCAGCTCGGCGCGGGCCCGGGCGGCCACCACCTGCCGGGGCGCGCCGTCGACCGTGCGGAACACGGTGCGCAGGGACTCGTGCCGGGCCACCAGCGCGTCGAGGGCGTGGGCGAACGCGTCGAGATCGAGGCGGCCGCGTACGGCGAACGCCGTGGGAACGTGGTACTGGGCGCTGCCGGCGTGCACCCGCTCCAGCATCAGCAGGCTGGCCTGCGCGGGCGACACCGGGAACTCGTACTCCTCGTACTCCTCCGGCGGGCCGGGGTCGGAGCGGTGGTCAGCGCTGCGCATCGGCGGCACTCCTGAGGATCGGTTCGAGGACGGCGCCGATCCGCGCGGCGGGTCCCGGTGTCAGCACGTCGCTGTGTGCGCAGTCGAGGTCGTGCACGCGTACCCGGGCGGCGGTGTGCCGCCAGGCCGCGGCCTTGACCGCCGAGGCCAGCCCGCCGGGCTGCGCCGTGGCCGAGAACAGCAGCACCGGCCCGTCGTACCGGGGCGGCCGGTAGTCGTGGGCCAGCCGCAGGTGCGTGGCGCCCCCGTCGACCAGCCCGGCGAGGAACCGCTCGCTGGCACCGCGCAACGGCCCGGCGGCGCGGCGCAGCGCCCGGAAGACCTCGGCGCGCTCGCGCGGACCCGGGCCGAGCCGGGCGGCCAGCTCCGGCGGCCCGGCCTGCAGCAGGACCCGCAGCATCTCCTGCTCCACCTCGGCGTCGGTGAGCGGCGCGGACGGCCCGTCCGGCAGCGCCGTGACGGGCACCGCGTCCAGCACGGCCAGCAGGTCGACCCGCTGCCCGGCCCGCCGCAGCCGGGCGGCCAGCTCGTACGCGAGCAGCCCACCGAAGGAGCGGCCGAGCAGCAGGTACGGGCCGGTGGGCCGGACCGTGCGGATCAGCCGCAGGTACTGCGCGGCGATCCCGCCGATGCTGCGCGGCGGCGGCCCGCCGCCCCACAGCGCGGTGGACTGGAGGGCGTACAGCGGGACCTCGGGCGCCAGGTGCGGCAGCAGTGCCGTGTACGACCAGCCGAGGCCCATCGCCGGGGGCAGCAGGAACAGTGGCGGGCCGCCGGCACCGGGCCGGAGGGTGAGCAGCGGCGCCGGGCCGAGATCGGTGCCATCACCGCCGGCGGTGCCGGGGTCGGCGGTGCCGGCGGTGCCGGCGGTGCCGGCGGTGCCGGCGGTGCCGGCGAGGCGGGCGGCCAGCGCGTTCGGGGTGGGCGCCGCGAACAGCGTGTCGATCGACACCCGGCCGCCGAGCGCGTCCTCGACGGCCGCGACCAGCCGCATCGCCAGCAGCGAGTTGCCGCCGGTGGCGAAGAAGTCGTCGTCCGGTCCCAGCCGCGGCACGCCCAGCACGGTGCCGAACAGTTCGGTGAGGACCAGGGCGCGGACGCTGCCGGCCACCGCCTCGGGCCGGGTGGCCGTCCGGGACCGTGGCGCCGGCAGCGCGGCCCGGGCCACCTTGCCGTGCCGGGTCAGCGGCACCCGGTCCAGGAGTTCGTACCCGGCCGGGAGCAGGTGTCCGGGCAGCCGTTCGGCCGCGTGGCGACGTACCTCGGCCAGCTCGCCGCCGGGGGCCAGGACGAGGTAGGCGACCAGCCGCCGGCCGCCGTCCGGCCACTGCCGGGCGGCCACGACCGCGCGGTGGACGTCGGGGCAGGACCGCAACACGGCCTCCACCTCGGCCGGTTCGATCCGGAAGCCGCGCAGCTTGACCTGGTCGTCGGCGCGGCCGACGAACTCCAGCACGCCGGCGGCGGTCCACCGCGCCAGGTCGCCGGTGCGGTACATCCGCTCGCCCGGGTCGGGGGAGTACGGCGCGGCGACGAACCGTTCCGCGGTGCGGCCCGGTTCGTGCAGGTAGCCGCGGGCGACGCCGGTGCCGGCGAGGTACAGCTCGCCGGCCACGCCCACCGGCACCGGGCGCAGCCGGGCGTCCAGCAGGTACGCCTGGGTGTTGCGCATCGGCCGGCCGATCGGGACGGTGCCGTGCTCCGGTGCGTCCGCCGCCGGGTCCGCCGGGTCCGCCGGGTCCGCGACGGGCGTCGGGTCGGCCGTGGGCGTCGGGGTGCCCGCCGCCGGGTCGCCCGCCGCCGGGTCGCCGTCGCGGCGGGGCTCGGCGACCGGGTGGCAGGTGGCGAACGTGGTGGTCTCGGTCGGGCCGTACCCGTTGACCACCCGCAGGTCCGGGCAGGCGCGCCGGACCCGGCGCACCGCGTCCGGGTCGACGACGTCGCCGCCCGTCCACACCTCGCGCAGTCCGGAGAGGACGTCCGGGGCGATCCGCGCCACGGTGGCGAACAGCTCCGCGGTGAGCCACAGCGCGCTGACCCGGTGCTCGGTGAGGGTCCGGCGCAGCGTCCCGGTGTCGACCGGGCCGGGCGGCGCGACCACCACGGTGCCGCCGGTCAGCAGCGGCACCCAGACCTCGTAGCTGGCCGCGTCGAAGGTGTGCGGGCTGTGCAGCAGCACCCGCGCGTGCGCGCCGCCGGCGAAGGCCCGGTCGGCCGCCAGCTCCACCAGGTTGCGGTGGGTCGCCACGACCCCCTTCGGGGTTCCGGTGGAGCCCGAGGTGTACATCACGTACGCGGCGGAGTCGGGGCCGGCGTCGGGCCGGGTGCCGGCGGTGTACTGCCCGCCGCGGTCCGGGTGGTCCGGGTGGTCCGGGTTGCCGCCGGCCGCGACCCCGGCCGCGACGCCGGCCGGGTCGCCACCGGGCGTCGCGTCGACCGGCACGGTCCGGACGCCGGCCGGCGGGCCAGCCGCACCCCAACCGTCGGTCAGCACCAGCCGCACCCCGGCGTCGCGCAGCAGACGGTCCCGCCGGGCCGGCGGGTCGGCGGGGTCGAGCGGCAGGTAGTGGCCGCCGGCCAGCAACACAGCGAGCTGCCCGACGACCAGATCGGCCGACCGGGTCACCAGCATCCCGACCGGCGCCCCGGCCCCGGCGCCGGCCGCCACCAGCCGTCCGGCCAGGGCCGCGGCCCGGGCATCCAGCTCCCGGTAGCTGAGCACGCCGGCGGCGGACTCCACGGCCGGCGCCCGCGGGGTACGCGCCACCTGCGCCGCCCAGCGGTCCGCAAGGCTCGACCCCGGATCGGGACGGGCCGTGCCGTTCCAGGTCACGAGCAGGTTCCGCCGTTCGGCGGCCGGTAGCACGTCGACCCGGTCCACCCTGATGCTCGGGTCGCCGGCGAGCACCTCGAAGGCCCGGACCAGCCGGCCGGCCACCAGCCGGGCCTCGGCCGGGCCGAACAGGTCCGGCCGGTGGCTGAGCCGCAGCCACAGCCGCCGGCCGGCCAGCACGGTCACCGCCAGCGGGTAGTGCGTGGCGTCCCGCACGTCCACCAGCCGCGGTCCGCCGCGCCTGGCCGGCCCGCTGCCGTCCGGCCCGCTGCCGTCCGGCCTGCCGTCCAGCCTGCCGTCCGGCCCGGCGCCCGGGTCGGAGTCGGTGGCGGCGCTGGTCTCGGAGTCGGAGTCGCCGGTGCCGCCATCGGCACCGCGCGGGAAGTTCTCGAACGCCAGCACCGTGTCGAACAGGTCACCCGCCCCGGCCAGCCGCCGCAACTCGGCCAGCGGCACGTGGTGGTGCGGGGTCAACCGAAGCTGCTCGTCCCGCAGCCGGGTCAGCACGGCGTCGAGCCGGTCGCCGGCGCCCAGCCGGACCCGGACCGGGACCGTATTGATCAACAGGCCGACCATCGCCTCGACCCCGGCGACCTCCGGCGGCCGGCCGGACACCACCGCGCCGAACACCACGTCGTCGGTGCCGGTCATCCGGGCGAGCACCAGCGCCCAGGCCAGCTGGGCGAGCGTGTTCACGGTCAGCCCGGCCGCCCCGGCCTGCCGGCGCAGCGCCGTGCTCAGCCCCTCCGGCAGCTCGACCTCGACCGTCTCCGGCAGCACCGGCCCGCGGGGCTGCCCCGGCCCGGCCACGAGGGTCGGCCGTTCGAGGCCGGCCAACGCCGACCGCCAGGCGCCGGTCGCGGCCGTCGCGTCCCGCCCGCGCAGCCAGGACAGGAAGTCCCGGAACCGCGGCGCGGGTGGCAGGTCGGCGCCGTCGCCGGCGTACAGGGTGGCCAGCTCGCGGGCCAGGATCGGCATCGACCAGCCGTCGACCAGGAGATGATGCAGCGTCAGGACCAGCTCGGCCCGGCCGGCGAGCCGTACCAGCAGGCAGCGCAGCAGGGGCGGCCGGGTGACGTCGAACCGCCGGGTCCGGTCCGCCGCGAGCAGGCGCCGCAGCCGCGCCGCGGCCTCCGCGGGGTCCGCCGCCGACAGGTCGGTCTCGGACCACGGCACCGGTACCGCGTCCGGGACGAGCTGTACCGCCCGGTCCAGTCCGCGGTGCCGGAAGCAGACCCGCAGGTTCGGGTGCCGGACCAGCAGTTGCGCCACCGCCGCGCGCAGCGCCGGTACGTCCACCGGCCCGTCGATGCGGAACCGGCACTGCACCAGGTAGGCGTCGGGTCCGGCGCCGTCGAGCAGCGCGTGGTAGAGCAGCCCCTCCTGCGCCGGGGTGAGCGGCAGGACGTCGGCCAGCCGGCTACCCCGCATCGCCGGCCGCCCAGTCGAAACCGTCCAGATCGGACTCCAACGACTCGATCTGGTCCTGACTCAGGTCGACGAGCGGGAAGTCGGACGCGGTGGCACCGCCGGCACCCGCCGCGGCCGCTGCGGCGAGCCGGCGCAGCGCCGCGCTCCAGTGGCCGGCGAGGTCGCGCACCCGGGCCTCGGTGAGCAGCCCCGCGTCGTACGACCAGGTCGTCACCAGGTGCGGGCCGTCCGCCCGGACCTCGGCCACCGCGTCCAGTTCGACGGCGTGCGCCAGGGGTACGGCGTCCGCGTCCAGCACGCCGAGGAACTCGCCGGTGTCCGGCGCCGCGGTCCGGCCGAGATAGTTGAACCCGACGTCGGGGCCGGGCAGGTCGGCCAGGCTCGGCGCCGTGTCGGGGTTGAGGTGCCGCAGCAGCCCGTAGCTCAGCCCACCGGACGGGATCGCGCGCAGTTGTTCCTTCACCCGCTTCAGGGCGGCGGCGGCCACCTCCCCGTCCTGCCAGAACGCCTCGGCCGCCGCGTCGCCGGCGTCCAGCCGGACCGGGAACCGGCTGGTGAACCAGCCGACCGTGGTGGACAGGTCGAGACCGGTGCCGAACGTCTCGCGTCCGTGCACCTCGCGGTCGACGAGCAGGCCGCTGCCGTGGCCCCGCCACCGCAGCGCCGCGGCCAGCAGCGCCGTCAGCAGGACCTCGTCCGGGCCGCACCGGAACGCGGCCGGGGCGGCGGTGAGCACCGGTTCGGTATCCGCCGGTGCCAGCCGTACCGTCAGGGTCGCCCGCCGGCCGGTCGCGCCCTCCCGCTGAGGCCGGGCTACCGGGCCGGCCCCGGCTGCCCGCCCGCCGGCCGGCGTCGGGGTCGGGGTCGGGGTCGGCCCCGCCGGCGGGCCGGTCCCGGGGATCAGCCGGTCCTGCGGACCGGACAGCGCGTCCCGCCAGTGCGGGAGGTCGGCGACCACCTCGCCGGACCGCTCGGCCAGCAGCCCGGCCCAGCGCCGGAACGGCGTACCGGCCGCGGGCCCGTCCGTCCGCCCGTTGCCCGACGGTCCGGTGCCTGACGGTCCGGCGTCCGCCGGTCCGGCGCTCAGCAGGTCGGCCAGCTCGCGGCGCAGCAGGTGCAGCGACACGGCGTCGGCCGCCAGGTGGTGCACGGTCAGCAACAACCGGCCGTCCTGCCGGGCGCCCCGGTCGAACCAGACGGCGGCGAGCATCCGGCCGGCCTCCGGCGCCAGCCGGAGCCGGCCCGCGGCGGCGCGGACCGCCGCCGGCAGCCCGTCCGGGGCCAGCGCGGTCGCGTCCACCCGGGTCAGCTCGACCGGTACCGGTCCGGGCGGCGGGATCTCCAGCTCCCAGTCCCGCGGGGTGCTCCGGACGATCCGCTGCCGCAGCGTGCCGTGCCGGCGGGTGAGCGTCCGCAGCGCCTCGGCGATCCGGTCCGCCCGGGCACCGGCCGGGATGGGCAGCACCGCGGAGAGCGTGAACGCGTCAGGGGCGGCGGTGTGCTCCCACCACCAGCGCATGATCGGGGTGGGCGGGAAGCGGCCCGTCGCGGCGCCGTCCGGCTCGGCCGAGGGGGCCGGGGCGGTCCGGGCGATCGCGGCCAGCCCGGCGGGGGTGCGGCCGGCGAAGACGTCCGTCAGCTCCAGCTCCAGCCCGGCGGTACGGGCCCGGCCGACCAGCAGGATGGCGCCGATGCTGTCCCCGCCGAGGGCGAAGAAGTCGTCCCGCACGCCCACCTCCGGCCGGCCGAGCGCGGCGCGGAACAGCGCGCAGAACAGCCGCTCGCGCTCGGTGCCCGGTCCGGCGGTCGCGGGCCGGGCCGGCGCCACCGGTGCGGGCAGTGCCCGGCGGTCCACCTTGCCCTGCGCGGTCACCGGCACGGTGTCCACGGTCACGAACACGCTGGGCACCATCTGCCGGGGCAGCAGGGCCGCCGCGTGCGCCCGCAGCGTGTCCGGATGCGGTGCGGCGCCGCCCGCCGGTACCAGATAGGCGACCAGCCGGCGGTCGCCCGGCGCGTCCTCGCGGAGCAGCACCACGGCGCGGGCCACCTCGTCGTGCTCGGCGAGCACCGCCTCGATCTCGGCGGTCTCGATCCGGAATCCCCGCAGCTTGACCTGCTCGTCGGTGCGGCACAGGAAGTCCAACTGGCCGTCCTCGCGCCAACGGACCAGGTCGCCGGTGCGGTACATCCGGGCGCCGGGCCGGGCCGGGTACGGGTCGGCCACGAACCGCCCGGCGGTCAACCCCGGCCGGCCGTGGTATCCGCGGGCGACCCCGGCTCCGCCGAGGTACAGCTCGCCGGGCACGCCCACCGGCACCGGGCGGAGCCGGTCGTCGAGCACGTACGCCCGGGTCCCGGTGATGGGCCGGCCGATCGGCGGCGCACCGGTGCCGCCGGCCAGCGGGTCGCTGACCGTCACCCCGACGGTGGTCTCGGTCGGGCCGTAGGCGTTGTGGAACCGGCGTCCGGCGGTGGCCCACGCGGTCACCACGTCGGGTGGGCAGACGTCGGCGCCGACGCAGACGGTCCGCAACCAGGGGTACGCCCCGGGCGGCACGCTGGCCAGGACGGCCGGCGGCAGCAGCGTGCAGGTGATCCGCCGCTGCGCCAGCACGTCACCCAGCGCCGGGCCGGCGAGCGGACCCGGTGGCGGGATCACCAGCGTGCCGCCGGAGCCGAAGGCCATGCACAGCTCGCCGACCGAGATGTCGAAGCTCGGCGAGCTGAGCTGGAGGATCCGGCTCTGCCGGTCCAGGCCGAACCGCCGCACGAACGCCTCGGTCAGGCTGGCGATGCCGGCGTGGCTGACCAGCACGCCCTTCGGCCGGCCGGCCGAGCCGGAGGTGTACATGAGATAGCCGGCCCGGTCGGGGTCGGTGCCGCGACCGCCGGCCGGGCCGGGGCCGTCGACCGGGTCGGCGGGCGCCGCCGGGTCGGCCCGGCCATTCGACCCCGCCGGGTCGTGCGGGTCGTCGAGGACCGCCGGGTCGATCAGCAGCCGCGGTGTGCCGGTGCCGGGCAGCGCCGCCGCGGTGGCCGGGTCGGTGACCACCAGCACCGGATCGGCGTCGTCGAGCATGTACCGGATCCGGTCGGCCGGATAGTCCAGGTCGATCGGCAGGTAGGCGCCGCCCGCCCGCTGCACCGCGAGCAGCGCCACCACCATGGCCGCGGTCCGGCCGAGGGCCAGCGCGACCACCCGGTCGGGTCCGACGCCGTACCCGGCCAGCCGCTCCGCCAGCCGGTCGGCCGCCCCGATCAGCCCCGCGTACGTCAGCGACCCGCCGTCCGCCTCGACCGCCACGGCGTGCGGCGTCTCGGCGGCCCGGCGGGCCACCAGGTCGGCCAGCGACGCGGGTGGCGGCTCGGATGGTGGCTCCGATGGTGGCGCGGCGGTGTCGCCGGCCGCGGCGAGCAGCCGCCGCTCCTGTTCGGGCGTCAGCAGCGCGATCGCGCCGACCGGGACGTCCGGCGCCGCGAGCAGCCCGGCCAGCAGGACCGCCACGGTGTCGGCCCAGCGCCGCACCACCCCCGCCGGGTAGACGTCGGTACGGACCTCCAGCGTCCCGTCGAGGCCGTCGTCCACCTCCCGGACGATCCCGACGACGTCGTGTTCGCCCCCGGTGTGCACCCGGCGGGGCTCGGAGATCTCCCGCAGCGCCCGGACGCTCTCCTGCCGGGGCAGGTACATGAACACCCACTGGAACAACGGAGACCGGCCGGGCAGCCGCTCCACGCCGACCGCCGTCACGATCCGGCCCACCGGCACGTCGGCGTTGCCGGACAGCCGGGGGAACTCGGCGCTGAAACCGCCGAGCAGGCCGGCGAAGGTGGCCGTCGGGCCGATCCGCCAGCGGGTCGGAACGGCGTTCATCACGTACCCGATGACCCGCTCCAGCCCGCGGGCGGACCGGTTCGCCATGGGCGTGCCCAGGACGAGGTCGGACCGCCCGGACAGCCGGTGGGCGAATACCGCGAACGCGGTCATCAGCACGGCGTACACGGTGCTGCCGTGCTCCCGGGCGAACGCCCGCACCCGGTCGGCAAGCTCGGCGTCGAGGTGGAACGGCACCTGCGCGATGCCCGGCCCGGCGGGCGGCGCCGGCTCCGGCCCGACCGCCTCCGCTGCCGTCGGCCCGACCGCATCGGCGGACGCGTGGCCGACCGCCGGCGGGCCGACGGACGTTGGGCCGACGGACGTTGGGCCGACCGTCGTGAGTGGGCCGACCGTCAGCGGCTCGGGCGGTTCGGCCAGGTGGTGACGCCAGAACGTCAGCTGTGCCTCGAACACGCCGGCCATGGCCAGCTCGCGCTGCCAGGCGGCGAAGTCGGCGTACTGGATGGCGGGCCGTCCGCGCGGCGGCGCCGCACCGGCCCGCACCGCCTGGTACGCCTCGACGAATTCGAGGTGCAGCACGTCGAAGGACCACCAGTCGGTGGCGATGTGGTGCAGGGCCAGCACCAGGGCGCGGCGCCGCTCGTCCACCGTGATGAACGCGCCGCGGATCGGGCGGTCCCGGCCCAGGTCGAACGGCCGGCGGCTGAACGCCGCGAGCGCCTCGTCGAGGGTGACGCCCAGGTCGCGAAGGTCGAGCCGCTCCAGCCGGAACGCGTCCGCGGGCGGGAAGTCCAGGCGCAGGTCGTCGACCGGGCCGGTGATCCTCATCCGCAGGATGTCGTGGTTGCCCTGCACGATGGTCAGCGCCCGTTCCAGGTCGGCCACGTCCACCGGCTGCGCGAAGTGGTACGCACAGCACAGGTTCAGCGCGGCCGTGCCCGGATGCAGCGACGCGAACACCCAGAGGTCCTCCTGGGCCAGGCTGGGCCGCACCGGGTCGCCGGCGTGGCGCGGCGGGACCACCGCCGGGATCTCGTCGAGCCGGCCCGCCTCGACGAGCCGGCGCAGCAGCCGCACCCGCTGCGCGCCGTCGAGCGCCGCGAACCGGTCCAGCACGCCGGGCCGGGGGATCCGCTCACCACCTTTACTCATGCCGGTACTCCGCTGCGCTGCGTACCGGCATGAGGCTCTTTCGCCCTGTACTCGATGATTCGCTCACTGCGTTCGCTCATGCCGGTTCTCCGCTGCGCTGCGTACCGGCATGAGGCTCTTTCGCCCTGTGTTTGATGATTCGCTCACTGCGTTCGCTCATGCCGGTTCTCCGCTGCGCTGCGTACCGGCCACGTCCGCGCGCAGCTCGGCCAGCCGGTGCAGGCTGGCCAGGATCTCCGTCCGGCCCAGGCCGAAGTCGACGAAGCAGGCGACCTCGTCGCAGCCCAACTCGCGCAGGTCCAGCAGCGACCGGCGGCAGGCGTCCGCCGACCCGAGCAGGCTGCCCCAGCTCAGATAGCGCCGCCGGGCGAACTCCACGAGCGTGTCGATCTCCGCCCCGGTGAGCGCGGCGGCCCGCCCGTCGCCGGCCCGGTTGCTGGCCGTCTGCGCGACGTACGACCGCAGGTACGCCCGCAGCGGACCGCTGGTCCGGCGCATCGCCTCGGCATCGTCGGCGCCGACGTAGGTGTGCGCCATCAGGGTGACCGTGCCGCGGTCCGGGCCGTCCGGCCGGTCGGGCGCGGCTCGGTACGCCTCCCGGTACGCCTCCCGGTAGCGGGCGATCTTGCCGGCCAGCTCGTCCCTGGTCTGCCCGATGGTGGCGCCCAGCACGTTGGTGCGCAGCCGGCCGGCCGCCGCCCAGGTCTCCGGGTTGCCGGAGGTCGTCATCCAGAGGGGGAAACGGGGGGACACCGGGCGGGGCTGCGGGCGCACCGGCACCGGCCGCCCGGTGCCGTCGGGGAACTCGACCGCCTCCCCGGCCCAGAGCCGGCGCAGCAGCGGAATGTCCGCCAGCGCCCGTTGCCGCCGGTCGGCGTAGCGGTCCGGGGCCAGGACGAAGTCGGTGGAGTGCCAGCCGGTGGCCACGGAGACGCCGATCCGGCCGCGGGACAGGTTGTCCACCACCGCCCAGTCCTCGACCACCCGCAGCGGGTGGTGCAGCGGCAGCACCACGCTGCCGGCCCGCACGGCGATCCGCCGGGTGGCGACGGCGAGCGCCGCGGCCAGCACCGGCGGGCTCGGGAACACCTGGCCGACCTGCTGGAAGTGCCGTTCCGGCGTCCAGACCGCGGTGAAGCCCAGCTCGTCGGCGGTGCGGGCGATGGCCAGGATGTCGTCGTACGCCCGCGCGTGGTCGGCCCGGGGGCCGGTGACGCCGGTCGGATCGGCCCGCTCGCCGAGGCCGCCGGCCGGCTCGGCCCGGGGGCCGACGTCGTCCGCGCCGAAGAACATCACGCTGAGGTCCATCGGATCACTCCTCGCCCACGGTCGGCGCCGAGCGGACCCGGGGGATCCGGGGCAGGCGGGGGATGCCGGGTTCGGCCCGGGACGGCGCGGCGGCGAGCGCCTCGGCCAACCCGGCGACGGTCGGCGTGGCGAAGATCTGGGTGGTGGTCAGCCGTCGCCGCTCGGTCGCGGCGATGCGCGCCGCCACCCGCACCGCGCGCAGCGAGTTGCCGCCCAGTACGAAGAAGTCGTCGTGCACCCCCACCCGGTCCACCCCCAGCACCTCGGCCCAGGTGGCGGCGAGCCGCCGCTCCAGTTCGGTGCGCGGGCCGAGGTAGGGGCGCCGGCCGGGCACCGGGGACGCCGGGACGGCGGCCTCGACCGGCGCCGCCGGCGGGTCCACCAGCTCGTCGAGGGCGCTGAGCCGGTCCTGCGGCCGGGCCGCCAGCGCGTCCAGCACCCGCAGCAGGGCGTCGGCCAGCCACTGCGGCACGGCCGGGTCGAAGACCTCCGCCTGGTATTCGATCGTCAGGGCGATCCCGGCCGGTTCGCCGGCCGGTCCGTGTTCGTCGGTCACGTCGACGAGCAACTCGAACCGGGCCGCTCCGGTCCGGACCACCTCCACCCGGCTCCGCACGCCGGGCAGCCGCAGCTCGGCGCGGGCGTTGTTCTGCAACGCCAGCACCACGTCCACCAACGGATGCCGGCCGGGGGCGCGGGCCGGGTTGAGGTCGGCCACCACGGTCTCGAACGGCACGTCCTGGTGGGCGAACGCGGCGATGTCGCCGTGCCGTACCCGGGCCAGCAGCTCGGCGCCCGTCGGATCGCCGGACAGGTCGGTGCGCAGCACCACCAGGTTCACGAAGAAGCCGATCAGGTCGTCCGGGACGCCGGCGGTGCGGGCGGCGACGGGTGCGCCGATCGCGATGTCGTCGCCCGCGCCGGCCCGACGCAGCACGAGCGCCAGCGCCGCGTGCAGCACCATGAACAGCGTGCCGCGGTGCCGCCGGGCCAGCCCGACCAGCCGGGCGTGCGCGGCCGGGTCGATCCGCCGGACGACGGTCTCCGCGCGCGGGCCGGGCGCCGCGGGCCGGTCCGGCCGGCGGGGCAGCGCCAGCCCGCCGGGCAGGCCGGCCAGCGTGGATCGCCAGTACGCGAGGCCGGCATCCCGGTCTGCCGGTGCGCCGTCCGGTACGCCGCCGTGGTACGCCGGCCCCCGGCCGGCCGGCTCCCGATCGCCGGCGCGGTCGCCGGCGGCCGGGTCGCCCGCGCCGGCCGGGGGGCTGCGCCCGCGCGTCGAGCCAGGTACGCGCGGGAGACGTCCCGCAGCAGCGGCGCCAGCGACCAGCCGTCGGCGGCGATCTGGTGCAGCACCAGCAGCAGCGCCCGGGCCGGCGGCCCGGCGGGGGAGGGGGTCCCCGCCGTGGCTGCCGGACCGGTGAGCAGCAGAGCCCGCAGCGGTGGCTCGACGGCCAGCGCGAAGCGGTGCCGGGCGGCCCGGTCCACCTGCTCCCGCAGCTCGTCCTCGCCGGACACCGGTACCGTGTCGATCCGCGGGCGGGCCAGCTCCGCCGGCACCACCCGCTGCTCCGGTTCGCCGTCGTGCGCCGGGAACACGGTCCGCAGCGCCTCGTGCCGGTGCACCACGTCCGCGACCGCCGCCCGCAGCGCCTCGACGTCGACCTCGCCGTCCAGCCGGATCAGGATCGGCATGTTGTACGCGACGCCCGCGTCCATCTGGTCGAGAAACCACAGCCGCCGCTGTGCGTAGGACAGCGGCCGGCGCTCGGGCTCCCGGCCCGGAGACGGGTCAGCCGGGTCCGGGTCCGCCGGGGACGGTGCCGCCGGGGACGGTGCCGAAACGGGCGGCGGCACCGCGGCCGGCGCCGGTACGGGCGGCTCCGCGACCGGCGGCGGGGCCGTGGCCGGCTCCGCTGTCCCGACGAACCGGGCCAGCCCGGCCACCGTCGGTGTCTCGAACACCGCCCGCACCCCGACCTCGACGCCCAGCTCGGAGCGCATCCGGCTGACCAGCCGGACCACCCGCAGCGAGTCGCCGCCCAGGTCGAAGAAGCTGTCCCGCACGCCGACCGCGGGCAGGTCGAGCACCTCGGCGAAGAGCGCGGACAGCGCCCGCTCGGCCGCCGTGCCGGTCGGCTCGGTCGGGTCGGTGCGGGCCGGCGCCGGAGGTTCGGGCGCGGGCAGCGCCGCCCGGTCCAGCTTGCCGGCCGGGGTCAGCGGCAGGGCGTCGAGGACGACGAAGCCCGCCGGCACCATGAACTCGGGCAGCGTGGCCGCGGCGTGGGCGTGCACCTCGGCGGTGTCCAGGGGGCACCCGCGGGCCGGGACGACGTACGCGGTCAGCCGCCGCTCGCCGTCGCGGTCGGACCCGACCACCACCGCGGCCCGGTCGATGCCGGGATGCCGGGCCAGCGCCGCCTCGACCTCGGCCGGCTCGACCCGGAAGCCGCGGATCTTGACCTGCGCGTCCGCCCGCCCCACGAACTCCAGCGTCCCGTCGGCACCCCGGCGGACCAGGTCACCGGTCCGGTACATGCGTTCGCCCGGCGATCCGAGCGGGTCGGCGACGAACCGTTGTGCCGTCAGGCCGGGCCGGTGCAGGTAGCCGTGCGCCAGCCCCACCCCGCGCACGTACAGCTCGCCGACCTCGCCCGCCGGCACCACCCGCAGCCGGCGGTCGAGCACGTGGACGTCCTTGCCGGCCAGCGGCCGGCCGATGGGCACGCTCGGCCGGTCCGCGTCGGCGCGGGTCACCGGGTGGCTGGTCGCGAAGATCATCGCCTCCACCGGGCCGTAGCCGTTGCGCAGACGCAGCCGGGGGAAGCGGTCGAGCGCCCGCGCGACGTGCGGCGGCGACAGCGCCTCGCCGCCCACCACGAGGTCCCGCAGCCCGGCGAGCGCCGTCGGGTGCACGTCCACCAGCACGTTGAAGAGGCTGCCGGACAGGTACATCGTGGTCACGCCGTGCCGGGCGATCAGCTCGGCCAGGACGGTCGGGTCCGGCCGCGGCTGCGGGTACAGCACGCAGGTCCCGCCGAACAGCAGGGCGCCCCACAGTTCCAGCGCGAACGCGTCCCAGGAGACCGGCGCGCACTGCAACCACACGAGGTCCGGGCCGAACGGGAGATAGCGCTGCCCGACCAGGGTGCCGACGATGGCCCGGTGCGGCGCGGCCACCCCCTTGGCCCGGCCGGTGGAGCCGGAGGTGAACATCACGCAGGCCACGTCCGCCGGGCCGACGGCACCGGCGCCGCGCGGCACCGGCCGGCCGGCACCGGCACCGTCCGCCGGCACCGCGTCCGGGTGCGCCGCGACCGCCGCCCCGGCGTCCGCGGAGACCGCCCCGGCGTCGTCGGCGCCCGCCGGCGCCGCGGCGTCGGCCACCGACACGGTACGGACCGGCAGCCCGAGCCGTCCGGCGGCGGGTCCGGTGCCGGTGACCACGACCGCGACCCCGGCGTCGGTCGCCAGCTCGCGCAGCCGGTCCCGCGGAAAGCCCGGATCGAGCACCAGGTAGCCGGCGCCGGCCTTGAGGGTGGCCAGGACCGCGACCACGAGGTCGATCCCGCGCTCCAGATGCACCCCGACGAGCCGGCCGCGCCCGACGCCGACGGTCGCCAGCCGCCGGGCCAGCCGGTCGGCGCGGGCGTCGAGTTCGCGGTAGCTCACCCGCCGGCGGCCGCACACCAGCGCGGTGGCCTCGGGCCGCCGCGCGGCCTGCGTCTCGAACAGTTCGTGGACGCAGGACCCGGCCGCCGTCACGTCCGGACCCTTCCCGTCGCCGGTGTCGCGGCGGCGCTGTCCAGGTCGGGGATCAGCTCGTCGATGTCGCGTACCGTCCGGTTGGTCAGCCCCCAGACCGCGACGGCGGTCCCGCACAGCCCGGCCAGCAGCAGCATGGCGGCCATGCCGCTGCCGTGGCCGTGCCCCACGAGCGGCCGGAGCAGCCCGACCAGCCCGGTGCCGGCGGCGGCCTGCGGCTCGAAGACATGGTCGGCCAGCAGCCCGGAGGTCGCGATGGCCACCGGGGCGGAGATCTGGGACACGAACATCACGGCGCCGAATACCCGGCCCAGCCGGTCCGGCGGAACCTTCGTCTGGATGATCGCCTGGAGGGTGCCGTTGACGACGGGCATGAGCAGCGCCCCGACCAGGATGGCCGCGCACCAGGCGGCGACGCCGCGCACGGAGGCCATCAGGACCTGCGAGCTCAGGCACATGCCGATGATTCCCAGCATCATCCCGCGGACCCGCGACCGCGGTCCGCCCCAGGCGCCCAGCAGCAGGCCGCCGGTGATGCCGCCGACGCCGATGCTGGTCATGACGCTGGCCAGCGCGGAGGTGTCGTTTCCGGTGCGGGCCAGGATCATCGGCTGCACGATGGTGTAGCCGAAGACCATGACCAGGTTCACCACGAAGATGACGAGCGTCAGGCCGCGCAGGCTGGGCCGGGCGAACAGGTAGCGCAGCCCTTCCACGGAGTCGGCGGCCAGCCGGCGGCGGCCGGTGGTGTCGTCCCGGGGCGCCTCGGTGAGGCGTACCAGTTGCACGGACAGCAGCGCGACGGCGAAGCTGGCCAGGTCGGCGATCAGCACCGCGCGCAGGCCCGAGGTGGCGATCAGCACCCCGGCGAGGGCGGGTCCGCAGATGTCCGCGACGCTTCTGGCCGTGCCGACGAGTCCGTTCGCCCGCTGCAACCGGTCCTTCTCGACCAGCAGCGGAATCGCCGAGGACAGGGCCGGGTACTGGAAGGCGGCGGCGGAGCCGAGCAGCGCCACCGCGATGTAGATCAGCCAGAGTCGCAGCTGGCCGGAGAAGTAGACGGCGGACAGCGCGCCCACCGTGAGCAGCCCGCCGAGATCGGCGAGGCGCAGCGCCGTCCGTTTCGGGCAGCGGTCCACGATCGCCCCCGCGGTCGGGCTCAACAGCACCTGGGGAGCAGCGCGCAGAGCGAGAGCAGGACGACCGGGGCGGCGCGTTGTCCGGAAACCCATGCCTGCACCACGAAAGCGAAGCGCAGAACGGAGTTGCCGACGAGCGTGACGAGGTGGCCCGACCAGATAAGCCAAAACCGCCGCATGGAGTTAATCCATCCCCCGCTACCGATGTGTCGTGCGACGTTCCGCGCGATCACATCCCGACCGTCGCAGCGTAGGCATCGATGGCTCGTCCAAGCAACATCCACATAGGACTACGCTGCGAATTCGCGAGCCGGCCGGTGGGCGGGGCCGGAAGGCCCGGTGGACACTGGGAAATCGGCGTGGCCGGTGGGGCGGCGCGGGCGGCCGCCGGCGTCCCGGCCCGGCGCGTCCGGCGGCCGCGGACGGAAGCGGAGGCGTCGGCCGGACGGCGGAATCCGTAGACGGATTCCGCTGTGGAATTGTTCGGGCGTACCGCGGTCCGCTCGGGTCAATTGCGACAGTAAACGTTACCCGAACGACGCTTGTGGCATTTCGGCGCGAGGCACCGCGCGGTTCGCGGAATGGCGCCCGGCCGTTTCCCGACGGTCCGGTACGCGGTGCCCGCGACCCGGTGACCGGACCCGCCGACGGGACCCCTCCGCCGGTCCGGGCCTGCCCCGATCCGGGGCGGACCGCCGGCCGGGACACCGGTCACGGGACCGTCCCGAATGGTGGGGCCGGTGCTCCGGGCCGGCTGCGGGCACGGGCCGGGTCGGACGGCCCGGTGCAATGCAAGATCGATATTCGGGACCCCACCCGTCGGTTCGAAGATCCGGAAAGCGGGCCGTCATCCGTACGCATCCTCCGGGCAATGTTCGTTGCCGGACCGGTGCCCCGGCTTCCGGGCCAACCGGTGTGTGGACGGCCGCGCGGCCCGGAGGGGACACCGGGCCGCGCGGTTTTTTGGTGGGGTGTGGGGTGGGTCAGGTGGTGCAGGTGACGGTGGGCCAGGTCCAGTTGCCGTTGTGTTGGATGGTGACGCCCCAGGTGTTGCCGTTGCCGTTGGGTTTGGCGATGAGGACCTGGCTGCTGGGCCAGGTGGCGGTGATGTTCCAGGTGGCGATGATTTTTGCGGGGGTGGGGACGGTCATGGTGACGGTCCAGGTGGTGGATCCGGTGACGGTGATGCTGAGGTTGTAGCGGTCGTTCCAGATGGATCCTGCGGAGATGGTGGCGGTGCAGTTTCCGGTGGGTGGGTTGGTGGTGGGTGCTGCCGTGGTGGGTGCGGCGGTGGTGGGCGGCGGCGTGCTGCCACCGACCGAGTTGAGCACGTTGAGGACCGAGTTGTAGGCCGCCTTCTTGTTGCCGCTGCCGTCGAAGAGCAGCGGGCTCTCCCCGGAGCGCCACGAGTCGCTGTCCCGGACACCCCAGACGGTGATCCCGACGCACCGGGCCACGTTCACGCACGCCTGGGTCAACGCGCTGTACTGGCTGGTCGAGGCGTTGGTGACGTCCACCTCGGTGAGCGCGACGTCGACGCCCAGCGCGGCGAAGCTGGAGATGGTGGTCTGGAAGTTGCTCGGCACCGAACTGCCGCCGGTGAAGTGGGCCTGGAGTCCGACGCAGTCGATCGGCACGCCCCGGGACTTGAAGTCCCGCACCATGTTGTAGACGCCCTGCGTCTTGGCGTAGCTCCAGTTGTCGATGTTGTAGTCGTTGTAGCAGAGCTTGACCGACGAGTCGGCCGCCCGCGCCGTACGGAACGCCACCTCGATCCAGTCGTTGCCGGTGGCCTGGAGGTTGGACTGCCGGCGGCTGCCGTCCTCGTTGAACGCCTCGTTCACCACGTCCCAGTAGGCCAGCTTGCCCTGGTAGTGGGCCATCACCTTCTGGATGTGGTTGATCATCGCGTTCCGCAGCGCGGTGCCGCTGAGCGACTGCATCCAGCCCGGCTGCTGGGAGTGCCAGGCCAGGGTGTGCCCGCGTACCTGCATGCCGTGGCTGACCGCCCAGTTGTACACCTGGTCGCCGGGGCCGAAGTTGAACTGGTTCTGGCTCGGCTCGGTCGCGTCGATCTTCATCTCGTTCTCGGCGGTGACCATGTTGAACTCGCGGGCCGCGAGGGTGGTGTACGCCGAGTCGTTGAGCTTGCCCGCGCTGATCGCCGTGCCGAAGTACCGGCCGGACTGGGCGGCGGCGGCGCCCAGGGTGCTCGCCGCGGCGCTGGCGCTGGAACTCACCACCGCGACGGCGCCGAGGGCGAGCGTGCTGGCAGCCCCCGCGGCCAGGACACCGCGGACCCAGCGGGGCACCTTCGTGGCGCGGCGGGGCGGGGCGGACGGTGTGATCACATCGTGCTCCTTTCTGGGCGGCTCGGGCGGCGCGGCACCGGGTCGCCCGGCCGGTCGGTGGTGGGCGCCGTGGCGTCCGTTCACCGGCCTGCGGCGTGGCGGGCATGGACGGAAGTAGATGGTCCGCATCGTGGCATGCCGGTCGGTGACCGGCAACACTTTCCGAAAGATTTCGACGCCAAAGGCGTCTCACTTGGACAAACTCCCGTAACACCAGCTCTTGATCTTGGCGGCTCGGTGGCCCTTTCCGGTGACAGACGGCGAGCGGAGGGTGTCTCGCCGTTCGCCGTGTCGAGCGCACCGCTCATCGAGGATCTTGCGGTCATCTATTGATGCCGAAATTTTCGGGCTCAATACTGCGAAAACCTTTCGGGGCCGTTCCGGCTCCGCCGCACCGAGGAAGGAGCACGTCGTATGGTGAAACGGCGCTTCATGTCCCTCTTGCTGGCCACGGTGCTACCCGTGGTCGCCGCGGGCGTCCTGCTCGTGGCCGGACCGGCCGCGGCCGCCTCGCTCACCCAGGTGACGAACTTCGGCACCAACCCCGGCAACCTGAACATGTACATCTACGTGCCGAACAACGTGGCCCCGCAGCCGGCGCTGCTGGTGGCGATCCACTACTGCCAGGGCAGCGCCTCCGCGCTGTACGGCGGGTACTTCCACGACTACGTCACCGCGGCCGACCAGTACGGGTACATCATCGTCTTCCCCGAGGCCACCCGCAGCGGCAACTGCTTCGACGTGTACTCGCCGCAGGCGCTGAGCCGCAACGGCGGCAGCGACCCGGTCAGCATCATGTCCATGGTCAGCTACACCCGCCAGCGGTACAACGTGGACGCCAACCGCATCTACGTCAGCGGCGTCTCCTCCGGGGCGATGATGACGAACGTGATGGCCGCCGAGTATCCGGACGTCTTCCGGGCCGGCTCGGCGTTCATGGGCGTCCCGGCGACCTGCTTCGCCACCGGCAGCGCCAGCAACACCTGGAACAGCCAGTGCGCCAACGGGCAGGTGAGCAAGACCGCCCAGCAGTGGGGCGACGCCGCCCGCGGGATGTATCCCGGCTACTCCGGCGGGTACCCCCGGATGCAGCTCTGGCACGGCACCGCCGACGGCACCCTGAACTACAACAACTTCGGCGAAGAGATCAAGCAGTGGACCAACCTCAACCAGGTCGGCCAGACGCCGGTCTCGACCGACTATCCGCAGTCCGGCTGGACCCGCACCCGGTACGGCAACTCCGGTACGCAGCCGCCGGTCGAGGGCATCAGCGTCGCGGGGCAGGGCCACTCGCTGCCGCTGAGCGGGATGGTGGGCTACGCCATCGCCTTCCTCGGCCTCAACGGCGGTGGCAGCACGCCGCCGCCCACCACCGCCGCACCCACCACGGCCGCACCCACCACCGCACCACCCACCACCAACCCACCCACCGGAAACTGCACCGCCACCATCTCCGCAGGATCCATCTGGAACGACCGCTACAACCTCAGCATCACCGTCACCGGATCCACCACCTGGACCGTCACCATGACCGTCCCCACCCCCGCAAAAATCATCGCCACCTGGAACATCACCGCCACCTGGCCCAGCAGCCAGGTCCTCATCGCCAAACCCAACGGCAACGGCAACACCTGGGGCGTCACCATCCAACACAACGGCAACTGGACCTGGCCCACCGTCACCTGCACCACCTGACCCACCCCACACCCCACCAAAAAACCGCGCGGCCCGGTGTCCCCTCCGGGCCGCGCGGCCGTCCACACACCGCCGATCCGGACCACGAACCCCCGGGCTGTCCGGCGGGGTCGGATCGGCGGTGAGGCGCCAGTCAGGTGAGCGATAACATTGCGGCGTCCCGAGGCGCGCCATGCGCTTGCCTGGTGCCGTGAGCTTTACAGTCGTTGCGGGATGGCCCGGTCATCCCGCAACGACGCCGGATACATCCGACGTTCCGAGGTTATCGATAACATCACGGTTGTCAAGGGATCGCCGCGCATCTATCAGTCTGGGTCGACGGCGTGCCGCCGGGTGCGGTCGCACCGGTGGTGGGCCGGGCCGGGGGAGGGCTACCGGGCGGGTCGACCGGACCGGCCGGATGCCACCGGCCGGTGCCGCGCCGCGCCACCGGCCGGCGTGCCCGGTCCGGACGGATCCGGGTGGTCCGCCACGTCGATCGCGGCGCAGTCGGTCAGCCGGCACCGGGTCCGGGGGTGATGCCAGTCGAACTCCCGCCGGGAGACCGCGACCACGTAGGCGTCCGAGGGTCGGTTCGGACCCGCGTCGAGGAATCGGATCAGCCGGGTACGGGCTCGCCAGGCGCGGCCGATCTCCCGGAAGAAGCCGTGGAACTGGTGCACGTGCTGGCCACCGCGGCGCCACTGCACCCGGATGGTGAACCCGGTGTCGGCCCCGGTCGCCGTCCGGGCGGCCGGTCGGTCCGCCGCGTCGGGCTGCCGGGGTGGAGCGCGGAAGAGCCAGGCGACGATCCGCGCCGCGGCCCGGGTCGGACGGGTGGACGGAAACGGCATGCGACGACCTCCGTCTGGGGCGGAGGCGACAGCCGTCTCCGCGGTTCCGGCGAGGGCCTTCGGTGGTGCGTGGATCCGAGACTCGATTATTCCATATTGGACAGCCAGATGACATCGATCCGCGGATATGGCTGACACTTCCTGGAATCCGGACCCCGCCGGCCGGCGAGGGCGCCGGTCAGTCGTCCGCGGCCCGCGCTGCGGCCAGGAACCGGTGACCCAGCTCCCGCGCGGCGTCCCGGACCGCCGGGCTGCGCACGATCCGGTACGGCGGGCGCAGCGCAGCGAGCTGCTCGACGTACCAGTCCGGGTGGCCGGTGCTGCCCACCAGCCGGCTGGTCCCGTCGGCCAGCGACTCGAGCCGGCCGAGCGCCCGGGGCAGGCAGGGCGCGACCGCCTCGACCGGGGCGTCGATCAGCACCTCCACCTCGTACTCCCAGCCGATCGCGAGATGCTCCTCCAGCGTGGCGACCGGATCCAGCCCGGCCGGCGGGGTGAACGTGCCGGCCAGCGCCGCCACCGACCGGATCCGGTCGATCCGGTACGTCCGCCTGGCGTCCACGCCGTGTGACCAGCACAGCAGGTACCACCGGCCGTGACGGACCACCACCGCCCACGGGTCGACCTCGGCCTGCCAGTGCGATCCGGACCCGGACGTGCACTCCAGTCGTACCGTCCGGCGCTCCGCGCAGGCCTGGACGAGCGCGGCGGTGGTGTCCGGGTCCGGCCGGGCGGCGCCGCGGTCCGGCGCGGGCGCCGTGACCCGGCGGACCGCCTCGGCCTGCGCGGCCACCGGCTCCGGCAGGGCCCGCACCAGCTTTCCGAGCGCGCTGCCGACCGGGTCGGTCGGGTCGCTGGCCGGGTGGTGGCCGTCCAGCACGGCCATCACCAGGCCGAGCGCCTCGGTGGCGCTGAAGGTCAGCGGCGGCAGCCGCAGCCCGCGGCCGATCCGGTAGCCGCCGAAGGGGCCGCGGAGCGAGTCGATCGGGATGCCTGCCTCGCGCAGGATGCCGACGTACCGCCGGGCGGCCCGGTCCGACACGCCGAGCTTGTCGGCGAGCCGTTCGGCGGTGATGCCCGGGTTGCTCTGGAGCAGGTCCAGGGCCAGCAGTGCCCGGGCCGTGGGGCTGGTGTCCGGCCTCATCGCAACGTCCGCCAATCCGGAGGTGGAATGTCCGGAACGCAGCCTAATCCCTGCTCACCGGCCGTGCCGGGGCGCGCCGCGGGATCGGTCGCCGGTGTCCGAGCGCGGCGGCACCCCGGTCACGCCCGGCGGCACCCCGGTCACGCCCGGTCACGCCGGCGGGACCGGATGGACAGGACGAGCCCCACCGCGAGCAGGGCGATCCCGGCCAGGGCGATCGCGGCACCGGCCACCAGCACCGGGGTGGCCGGCCCGGCCCAGCCCCGCCGGGCGGCCGGGGAGCCGCCCGCGGCCGGGTCGGACGCGCCGGCCGGGCCGGACGCCGCGGCGGTGGGCGGGCCGGCGCCGGCCGTGGCCGGTGCGGTCGTGCCGGCGCCGGCGGGCGACGGCGCCGGGTAGCGCAGGATCGTGGGCCGGGTGCCCGGCGGCTGGTCCGCGGTCTCCGAGACGGTCAACAGCCACCGGCCGTCCCGGCTGTAGCTGATCGACTCGCCCTGCGGCTCGTCGGGCAGCGGGACGATGCGGGGCTTCCCGCCGGTCAGCGCCGCGACCACGTCCCCGTCGACGACATCGAACTCGAACGCGTCCGCGTAGGTCCGCAGCACCACCCGCCGGCCGTCCGGCGCGGTCGCGCCGCCGGTCACCAGCGACCGCCCGAAGATGGAGTACGGGTTGCTGGTGGTGGTGTCGGGCAGGCTCACCTCGCCCAGCTTCGCCAGCGGCACTGTGCCGCCGGCCACCAGCGGCGCGGCCGGGGCGTACAGGCCGGCCGGACCGGGCTGCTTCGTCACGATCAGCGGACCGTCCGCGGTCAGCAGCAGCGCCTCGGCGTCGTGCGCCCCGTCCGGGTACGTCATCCGGTGCAGCACCGGGCGGTTGCCGCCGGGCGCCAGGGTCCACACCGCCACGGTCTGCCGCGACCGGTTGTTGTCGCCGGTGTCCGCCACCCAGATCGTGCCGTCCGCACCGATCCCGAGATCCTCGGTGTCCCGGGGTCGGGACGGGTAGCGCACCGTCCGGGTGACCGCGCAGGCGTCGTCGAGGAAGAAGATGCGCCGCCGGGGCTCGTCGTCGGCGCTGTCGTTCACCACCACGAAACCGTGCTCGGTGGCGACCATCCCGGAGATCTCGTTCAGCCGGGAGTCGCGGACCTGGCACACCCGCTCGGCCGCGGCGGCGCGTGCCGCGGCGGCGGCCGCCGCCCGACCGGAGGCGACGCCCGGCAGCGGCGCCACCAGGGCGCCGGTCACCAGGGCCGCGCACAGCCGTACCGCCGGATGATCCCCCGTCATCGCCCGTCCTCCCGCCGTCGCCGCCCGGGCTACACGGTCGCACGCGGCGACCACGGCGGCGACGGCGGTGCGGGGAGACCCGGGCGGTGCGGCAAGACCCGGGCGGTGCTACCTCGACGGCCCGCGGCGGCCCGGCGCCACCGGCGTCACCGGCCGCGCTGGTGCGGGCGCGGGAACAGCGCGTTGCACACGTCGTGCACCCCCGGTACGCCCCAGGCGAGTTCGCCGGCCACTCGGCGCACCTCGCTGTCGGTCACCGCGCCGGTGAGGATGACCACCCGGTTCTGGGCCGTGACGGCGATCGGCTGCCGGGAGGTTTCCCAGTCGGTACGCAGTCGCTGGGTCACCAGCGCCGCGAGGTGCAGATCCTCCTCGGCCGGCGTGGCGCCGGGCGTATCGGTCTCGCCCGGGTCGGAGCCGAAGGGGTGGAAGCCGAACGGGTCGGCGCCGTTCGCGGGGTACGGCCCGGCCGACGGCTCCTCCGGTTCGGGCATGGGCATCACCATGGTGTGACCTCTCTCGGCAGGTTGTGGCCGCGCGGTGACCGCCGACGGCCGGGGTGGTGGCGGGGGTCGGTCTCAGGAATCGGTGGCCGGGCCGTGCCCGGTCGGCTCGGCGGGAACGTGGGCCTCTTCGTGCTGCGGCACCGGGACGCCGGCCGTGTCCGCGTCGGTCCGGGCGGCCGGCAGGGTGCGCAGCGCCTGGACCCGGCTGTCGAAGATCGGGAAGGCGGCGTCCAGCCGCATGGTGTGCAGCGCGCATCGCACGAAGCGCGACGGCGCCGCCAGGCAGAGCACGTCACCGCGGCTGCGGGCGTCCTGTCGGGCCCGCACCAGCAGGCTGAGATCGTCGGGGTCGATGGTGCGCACCGTGGCCAGGTCGACCACGACGTACCGGCCGACGGTCTGCGCCGCGGCGAGCGCCCGGTGCAGGTCGTTGCGGCCGGAGCGCTCGTGGCCGGCGGGCGTCGACCCGGCGCCGTTGCCGTTCGCGCCGCCGGACCCGGACCGGCGGGTCCCGGCCGGTGTCGCGCGCCGGCCGGACCGGCCGCCGCCGGTCGGCCCGTCCTGGCCGTCCAGCCAGTCGCAACGGGGGCAGTGGTGCGGGCCGGTGGCGAAGGCCGACCCGGTCCAGCCCTGGTCGAGCACGAGCGTCCAGACCACCTCGGCGTCGGGCAGGGCCCGCGCCGAGGTGGTGACCGAGGCCCCACAGTGATCGCAGACCAGCGTCATCAGCTCGGCATCCGGAACCACCGTCACGCCGCGTCCCCTCCTACTCCGGCGTTCCCCTGCTGGCGGGCGCGCCAGCGCCGCGTCCGCGAGTCCTGCGCCGGGACCGCCGCCGGCACCGGAGCCGCGCTGCGGACCCGGCCCGCCGTACCGGCCACCACCACGACCCCGAGGGTCGCCACGGCGGCCTGCGCGATGGCCTCGACCACGCCGAGGCCGTCGGTGCCGAGCCCGAGCAGTTGGGTCGCGATCGCCCCCGCCTGCGCGCCCACCACCCCGGCCACCATCACCAGCCAGGGCGGTACGTCGCGCCGGTGCGGCGTCAGCAACCACCCGACCACGCCGATGGCGGTGCCGGTGAGGATGCCGGCGAGCAGCCCGAGGCCGGTCACCGCCGGGCACCCGGATCGGGTACGGGGGCCACGGCGCCCGCGGGCGGACGTGCCGGCGGGCCGGCCACCGGCCGGCCCGGGTTCAGCGGGATGACGGATTCCAGCACCGCGTCGGCCCCGGTCACACTGGTCGGGTCCAGCGCCGCGCGGACGCACACCTCGCCCAGCGGCACGGGGGACTCGGTATCGGAGGAGGTCATCGGCGATCCTTCCGCCACAGGTCCGGTTTGGGCCCTCCACCGTGCAGCGTCCGGTTGGCAACCGGTGCGCGGTGGTGTGACGGTTGCGTGACAATTCCCTCGTCCGCCGCACCCTGCTCTGGGACCCGGAACCGCCCGCGGGAAGGATGCCGACATGACCGGCGTACTGGTGATCGAGGACGACGACCGCATCCGGTTGGCCCTGCTCCTCGCCCTTGAGGAGGAGGGCTACCCCGCCCGGGGCGCGGCCACCGCCGAGGAGGGGCTGCGCGAGCAGCGTCGCGAACCGGCGGATTATGTCCTGGTCGATCTGATGTTGCCGGGTATCGACGGTTTGGAGTGCATTCGCGAGCTGCGCCGCGACGACGACGTACCGATCGTGGTCGTCAGCGCCCGGGACGACACCAACGACGTGGTGGCCGCGCTGGAGGCGGGCGCCGACGACTACGTGGTGAAGCCGGTGGCCACCCGGGAGCTGTCCGCCCGGCTCAGGGCGCTGCGCCGCCGGGCTCGGGCCGCCCCCGCCGCCATCCCGGTACTGACCTTCGGCCGGTTGCAGATCAGCCCGGAGGCCGGCGAGGTACGGCTGGCGGGCGAGCCGGTGGCGGTGACCCGCACCGAGTTCCGGCTGCTGTGCGAGCTGGCCGAGCACGCCGGCCGGGTGTTGTCCCGGCCGCAGCTGCTGCAGCGCGTGTGGGGCCACCAGTTCGGCGACGAGCGCCTGGTGGACGTGCACGTCGGACGGCTGCGCCAGAAGATCGAACCGGACCCGGCGAACCCGCGGCACCTGGTCACCCTGCGTGGCCTGGGCTACAAGCTCCAGTCATGAGACGGCTCGGGGTCCGCGCCCGGGTCACCGCGGGATTCACCGTGGGCGCGCTGCTGCTCGCGGCCTCGATGGCGCTGGTGTCGTACGAGCTGATCCGCCGCTCGTTGCTGGAGGGGCGGGAACGCAACGCCGTACGCGCCGCCGCCTTCGACGCCGGTGTCGTCCGCGTCGGCCTGGCCACCGAGAATCCGGACCTGGTGGAACTGCTCCGGTCGCTGGACACCGGCGGCGACCGGCGGGCGGTGGTACGCCGCGACGACGCCTGGTACGGCCGCGGCGCCGACGAGGGGATCACCGCCGCCATTCCCGCCGAGCTGCGCCGGATGGTCGAGCGGGAACAGCCCGCCGTCCAGCGGGTCCGGGTGGACGGCGAGCCGGCCCTGCTGGTCGGCCTGCCGCTGGCCAACGGCAGCAGCCTCTACGAGGTCACCTCGCTGCGGGAACTGGAGCAGGCGTTCCAGGCGCTGGCCCTCGCGCTCACCGCCGTGGCGATCATGGTGAGCGGCACCGGAGCGGCGCTCGGCTGGTACGTCACCCGGCACGCCCTGCGGCCGCTGACCGCGGTCGCGGACGCCGCGGAGAAGATCTCCACCGGGGACTTCACCATCCGCCTCGGGCCGGACAGCGACCCGGACCTGACCCGGCTGTCGACCTCGTTCAACCGCATGGTGGACCAGCTCGCCCAGCGTCTTGAGCGGGACCGCCGGTTCGCCGCCGACGTCAGCCACGAACTGCGGTCACCGTTGCAGACCCTCGCCGCGGCCGCGAGCGTGCTGCACAGCCGGCGGGCCGGTCTCGACGAACGGACCGCCACCGCGGTCACGCTGGTCACCGACGAACTCGCCCGCTTCCAGCGACTCGTCGACGACCTGATCGAACTCGCCCGGACCGACCGGCCGGCCCGGCGCGAACCGGTCGACGTCGCGGAGCTGGCCCGGGGGATCTGCCGGGGGCGCGGCGTGCCGGACACGGTGGTGTCCGTGGTGCCCGCGGTCGGCGCGCTCTGGTGCGTCGACCGGCGCCGGACCGAGCAGGTGCTGGCCAACCTGCTCGACAACGCCGTCCGCTACGGCGGCGGCCCGACCCGCGTGCGGATCCTCCGGCACGACGGCTGGGGAACGATCGAGGTCGACGACGAGGGGCCGGGCGTTCCGGAGGAGGACCGCGGCATCATCTTCGACCGCTTCGTGCGCGGCCGGATCGCGCACGCCCGCGCCGGGGCGGAGGGTACGGGTCTGGGGCTCGCGCTGGTGGCCGAGCACGCGGCGGCGCACGACGGCGCCGCGGAGGTCACCGACCGGCCCGGCGGGGGAGCCCGGTTCCGGGTGCGGTTCGCGGGGGTGACCCGGTGACCCGGCCCGGGCGGCGCAGCCGCGCCGGTGCGCTGCTGCTGGCCCTGGGCACGCTCGCCGGGTGCGGCGTACCGGTGGACAAGGCGCCCCGGGCGGCCGATCCGCCGCCCGGCGCGTTCCCCGCGCCGGTGACCGGCGCCAGCGCCTCGGCGGACGCGGCGCCCGGCCGGTTTCCCGAGGTGCTGTACCT
This sequence comes from Plantactinospora sp. KBS50, assembly GCF_002285795.1. GTDB lineage: Bacteria > Actinomycetota > Actinomycetes > Mycobacteriales > Micromonosporaceae > KBS50. The sequence goes on along the minus strand of NZ_CP022961.1, from coordinate 3,568,603 downwards.
GATCCGGGACGACCGGGTGGTGCCGGTGACCCGCCGGGTGGACGTGGCGCCCTCGGTGCAGGACCAGCTCGATCACCTGCTGGCCGCGCCCGGTCCCCGGGAACGGGCCTCGGGCCTGACCAGCGCCCTGCCGGGCACGCTGACCGTGACCGGCGTGCAGTTGGTGGGGCAGCGGGCCACCGTCGAGGTGGGCGGGGCCGGCGACGGCGCCGGGCGCAGCGACGAGGTGCTCGCCTTCGCGCAACTCGTCTGCACGCTGACCAAGCGCGAGGACATCGCCACCGTCGCCTTCCAGCGCCGCGGCCGGCCGCTGGGCGTGCCGCGCGGCAACGGCTCGTTGACCCAGGACCCGGTCACCATCAGCGACTACAGCGCGCTGCTGTGAGGGGCGCCGGCGCCCGTCGCCGATGCCCCGGGCACTCCGGTTTGTCGGGGTCCCGGGTAGGCTGATCCGGATCTTCGGCGAGCCGGGAAGTCTGGTCGGCACCCCGACCGCCCCTGCCTCCGGGAGGCTTCCGTGCTGCTGGCCTTTGCCGCCGTGCTGCTGCTGGCCGTGCTCGTGTCCGCGCTCGCGCACCGGACGATCCTGTCCACCGCGGCGCTGTTCCTGGTCGCCGGGTTCGTGTTGGGCGAGGACACCACGGGCGTCCTGCACCTGCACGCGGACTCGCCGATCGTGGCCCAGTTGGCGGAGCTGGCGTTGTTCGCGGTGCTGTTCACCGACGGCATGCGGGTCGGCTGGGCCGACCTGCGCGCGGCCTGGCGGCTGCCCGGCCGCGCGCTGGGCTGGGGCCTGCCGCTGACCCTGCTGGTGACCGCCGTGCTCGCGCACTACATCGCCGGGCTGGGCTGGCCGACGGCGTTGCTGATCGGCGCCGTGCTGGCCCCCACCGACCCGGTGTTCGCGGCCGCGCTGGTCGGCAACGACAAGGTGCCGGCCCGGCTGCGGCACCTGCTCAACGTCGAGTCCGGGGTCAACGACGGCCTGGCGCTGCCGTTCGTGGTGGTGCTGCTGGCCGTGGCCGCCGGCTCGGCCGACCTGCACCTGGGCGAACTCGGGGCCGAGCTGGCGATCGGCCTGGCGATCGGCGTGCTGGTGCCGCTGGCGGCGATCACCCTGGAGCGCACCCGGATGTTCGCCGCGTCGGCCGCGTACGCGTCGCTGAACGGCGTCGCGATCGGGCTGCTGGTGCTCGCCCTCGGCAAGGCCCTGCACGGCAACCTGTTCCTGGCCGCGTTCAGCGCCGGGATCACCGTGGCCACCTTCGGGCCGCGGGAGCGGGAGGCGTTCGAACACTTCGGCGAGAACGTCGCCGAGCTGCTCAAGCTGGCCGCCCTGCTGGTCTTCGGCGCGCTGATCTCGGTGCGGTTCCTCGGCGACATCAGCTGGTCCGGCTGGGTGTTCGCGTTCGCGGCCCTGGTGGTGGCGCGGCCGGTCGCGCTCTGGATCTCGTTCCTGCGCTCCGGGCTGAGCCTGCGGGAGCAGGCCGCCGCCATGTGGTTCGGCCCCAAGGGCTTCGCCTCGGTGGTGTACGGGCTGCTGGTGCTCGACGCGGGGATCGCCGACGGGGACACCGTCTTCCACCTGGTCGCGCTGACCATCGTGCTGTCGATCCTGCTGCACTCCTCCACCGACATCGTCGTGGCCCGCGCGTTCGACGAGGCCCGGGACGTGCCGCACTGGGCCGGGATGGTGCACCGGATCCGGCGGCCCGTCCGGGTGTCGGCCGGGCCGGTGATCGAGCCGCCGGACGGGCCGGGGCCGGCCGACGCGGGGTCGGTGCGGCGGGTCGAGCCGACCGAGGGGGTCGACCTCGGCGGGCCGGACCGCGCGGATCTCGGCGCGGATCCCGGCGAACCGGACCCGGCGCCCCGCCCGCACGACCCGGCCGACCCCCGCGGGGAGGATCCCCGCGGGTAGCCGCCGCGGGCCGGCCGCCGGCTCGGAGCCGGCCGCCTCTCAACCGACTGTCGGCCGCCGCGCCGGCGGCCGGCACCGGCTCAGGCCAGCACGAAGTAGCGCAACCACAGGTACGGCATGGCGAGGCCGACCGTGATCACGGTGACGATCAGTCCGTAGCGGGTGAACTGCCAGAACGTGATCCGCTGGCCGGCGCGTTCGGCCAGGCCGAGCACGACCACGTTGGCGGAGGCCCCGACCGCGGTGGCGTTGCCGCCCAGGTCGGCGCCGAGGGCGAGGGCCCACCACAGCACGTGCGGCTGGCTCGTGCCGTGTTCGGCGCTCACCAGTTCGGCGACGACCGGGCTGATGGTGGCGACGTACGGGATGTTGTCGACGATGGCCGACAGCACCGCGGACCCCCAGAGCAGGACCATGGTGGCCGGCAGCATCCGGTCGGCCGTCGCGTCGACGGCGGCCCGGGAGATCCGGTCGACCACACCGGTCGCGACGAGGGCGCCGACCATGATGAACAGCCCCGCGAAGAAGACCAGGGTCGGCCACTCGACGTCCCGGGCGACCTCGCCGGCATCGAGCCGGGACAGCGCCAGCAGCAGCAGGCCACCGATCAGCGCGACCACCGCCGGCTCCAGGTGCAGCGTCGTGTGCAGCACGAACGCCGCGGTGACCGCCGCGAGCACGGCCATGCCGAGCACCAGCAGCCGCCGGTCGCGGATCGCGTCGGACTCGCGCAGCGTGGCGATCTGGGCGGCGCGTTCCGGGTCGTAGCGGAAGGCGCTGCGGAACAGCACCCGGCAGAGGCCGAGGAAGACCACGAGCACCAGCAGGACGAACGGGGCGAGGTGGATGAGGAAGTCGTTGTAGGACAGCCCGCCGCGGCTGGCGATGATGATGTTGGGCGGGTCGCCGACCAGGGTCGCGGTCCCGCCGATGTTCGACGCCATCGCCTCGGCGATCAGGTACGGCGCGACCGGCACCGCGAGCCGTTCGCAGACCAGGAAGGTCACGGGCGCCACCAGGAGCACGGTGGTGACGTTGTCCAGCGCGGCCGAGGCGACGGCGGTGAACAGCACGAGGATCACCATCACCCGGAACGGCCGGCCGCGGGCGCGCTTGGACGCCCAGACCGCGACGTACTCGAACGCGCCGGTGCGCCGCAGCACGGAGACGATGAGCATCATCCCCACCAGCAGGAAGATGACCGACCAGTCGATGCCGGACTCTTCGGAGAAGAACGCGTGCTCCGTGTCGGTCGCGCCGATGAGGAACATCACGGCCGCGCCGCCGAGCGCGGCGGCTACGCGGTGCACCTTCTCGGTGGCGATGAGCAGGTAGGCGATGGTGAAGACCGCGACGGCGGCCCATGCGACGCCGCTCACGCGGACAGCATCCGGTCGAGCAGCGCGTCCAGGGTGATGGCGCCGATCATCGGCCCGCCCGCGGGGGCGATGGCCACCAGCGGGCTGCGCGAGCCGGCCATCACCGCGGCGATCTCCAGCACCGTCGCGTCCGGGTCGACCACCGGCAGATCGTGGTGCTCGCGCGGGAGCAGGTCGGCGACGGTGCGTCCGCGCACCCCGGCCAGGAACAGGTCGGCCGAGGGTTCGTCGATCATCCGGGCGAGCGTCGGATCGTCCTGGCAGTAACGCGGGATGACCAACCGCAGGACCTGGGTGCCGGGCATCACGGTCACCGGTCGGCCGGAGTCGTCGACCACGATCAGCCCCGGCAGGTTGTGGGCGGCCAACAGCCGCATCGCGTCGAGCGCGGGTGTCTGGGTGCCGACGGTGGGCAGGGACATCGCGAAATCTCTGGCACGCACGGAACGCTCCTGGACGGCGGTGTGTGGGCAGGGGACAACCTCGCCGACCAGACTTCCCGGCACGCCCGACCAGCACACTAGCCCACCGGAGGGGCCGATGCCGCCGGGTACCACCGGTGGCGTGATCGAGTGGACAGAAATCCGCAGACCACCCACGGTGTGATTCTTGTCGCTCACCGCGACCGAAATCACTGCACTGTGCAAGCATTGCGGTATGAAGCAATCCGCCGGCCCGACGTCCACCGCACGGGTCGGCGAACCCTCCGGCGACGCCCCCGCGGCGTCCGGCCGTTCCGTCCGACTCCCCGGCCGGATCTCCGTCCGGCTCGGTGACCAGATCCGCGGCGGCCCTGGCGGCCTGCTGGTGCTGTCACTCCTGGTGGGGCGGGGCCGGGCTCGGCGCGGTGGCCTTCCGCTGGCTGATCGTGACCGCGACCCGGCTGCTGTCCGGGCAGGCCGACTACACCAGCGCCCCCGGCGGGCCGCATCCGCTGCTGCCGGGACTCGGCCGCTGGTTCGTGGTGCTCGCGCCCGTCGTGGCCGGGCTGCTCTACGGGCCGCTGGTGCAGCGCTTCGCCCGGGAGGCCCGCGGGCACGGCGTCCCCGAGGTGATGTACGCGGTGGCCCGCCGGGGCGGCCGGATCCGGGCCCGGGTGGCCGTGGTGAAGGCCCTGGCCAGCGCGGTCTGCATCGGCGGCGGCGGGTCGGTCGGCCGGGAGGGGCCGATCGTCCAGATCGGATCGGCGCTGGGCTCCACCGTCGGCCGCTGGGTCCGGTTGCCGGAGTCCCGGCTGAGCCTGCTGGTGGCCGCCGGCGCCGCCGGCGGCATCTCGGCGACCTTCAACACGCCCGTCGCGGGCGTCTTCTTCGCGATGGAACTGATCCTGGGCGACTTCGCGGTGGAGTCCTTCGGCGCGGTCGTGCTGGCCTCGGTGACGGCCGGGGCGATCGGCCGGGCCATCCTCGGCGACCACCCGTTCCTGAGCCTGCCAACGTTCCGGGTGGACTCGCCGGTGGAATACCTGCTCTACGCCCTGCTGGGCCTGCTCGGCGCGCTCGTCGGGGTCGGGTTCAGCCGCATCCTCTACCTCGTGGAGGACCTGTGCGACCGGCTGTGGCGGGGGCCGGAGTGGCTCCGGCCGGCCGCCGGCGGGGTGCTGCTCGGCGGCCTGCTGCTGGTGCTGCCGCAGATGTACGGGGTGGGCTACCCGGTGCTGGGCGCCGCCGTGGCCGGCCGGTACGCCGTGGTCTTCCTGCTGGTGCTGCTGCTCGGCAAGATGCTCGCCACCAGCCTCACCATCGGCATCGGCGGCTCCGGCGGCGTGTTCGCGCCGTCGCTGTTCATCGGCGCGATGCTCGGCGCCGCGTTCGGCGCCGCGGCGCACACGCTGCTCCCGCAGTTCACCGGCCCGGCCGGGGCGTACGCGCTGGTGGGCATGGGTGCGGTCTTCGCCGGAGCCGCCCGGGTGCCGATCACCGCCGTGGTCATCATGTTCGAGCTGACCGGGGAGTACAGCATCGTGCTGCCGCTCATGGTGGCCATCGCCCTCGCGGCCGGCCTGTCCCGGCTGATCTCGGCGGACACGATCTACACCCGCAAGCTGCGCCGCCGCGGGATCGACCTGGACCGGGCCGCGCCGGGACCGCTGGACCGGGCCACCGTCGCGACCGCGATGGGGCCGCTGCCGGTACCGGTGGACTCCGCCACCGCCCTGCCCGAACTGGCCGCCCGGTTGGCCGGCGGCGCGAGCGCCCTGCCGGTCGTGGATCCGGCCGGCGAACTGCGCGGCGTCGTCCTGGCCCGGGAGATCGAGGCGGCGCTGCGGGACGGCGCCGACGACGTCACGGCGGCCAGCCTCGCTCGCACCGTGCCGGCGGTGCATCCCGACGACACCCTCGACGAGGCGCTGGCCCGCATGATCCGGCACGGTTCGGCCCTGCCGGTGGCCGACCGCGGGACCGGCGGCATCGTCGGCTGGCTGACCCACCGCCAGATCCTCAACGCGGTCACCGTCCCGAACCAGCGCAGCGGGCCGACGGCCGCGGCACCCCCGCGGCCGGCGGTGATCGACGAGCCTGCCCGCGGGTAGCCGACGAGCCGGGGCCGGGCCAGCCGGTACGGATGACAGTTCGACAACAACTTCGTCCGGCGGATTCCGCACAGGTTTGGCCGGCGGTTGGCTCTGGGCACGACAACGGCGTTCACGGCAACACACCAAGGAGGGACCTCGTGGAGGTAACGGGCTTCATCACCGCCATCGTCATCGGGCTGGTCATCGGCGCACTGGGCCGGTTGGTCGTGCCCGGGAAGCAGAACATCGGGATCCTGCTGACCCTGCTCATCGGCGTGATCGCGGCGATCGTCGGTACGTTCGTCGCGGGAGCCCTCGGGGTGGCCGACACGGCCGGCATCGACTGGATCGAACTGCTGATCCAGGTCGTCTTCGCGGCCGTCGGCGTCGCCCTGGTCGCCGGCATCATGGGCCGGCGTCGGGTCTGACACCCCCGGTCTCCGCGGGAAGCCGCGGCCGCTGGACGGGCCTCCGTCCAACGGCCGCGGCTTCCCGCTGTGCGGCCCCGGGCCGTACGCCGGATCCGCGAGCGCCCGGCGGCGGCCCGGCGGGTACGGTGCGGACATGGCCGTGCACCCGCCGACGCGTCCGCGGCCGCTCATCCGCACGCTGCTCCCGCTGAGCCTGGTCTTCCTCGCCGTCGGCCTCTCCACCGCGCTCGTGCTGCCGTTCCTCTCGCTGTTCCTGCGCACGGCCGTGCACGCCGGTCCCAGCCTGGTCACCGTGTTCCTGGTGGCCACCCCGCTGGCCGGCGTCGTCGCGTCCACGCTGCTGGCCCGGCTGTCGGACCGGCGGCCCGTCCGGCGCAACCTGCTGGTCGCCGCGGCCCTGGCCGGCCTGGCCAGCGCGAGCGTGACGGCGTTCGTGCGCAACTACTGGGTGCTGCTCGCGGTGACCGTCACCGCGGCGGCGGTGGCCAACTCGCTGTTCCCGCAGAGTTTCGCGTACGCCCGCCAGGTGCTCCAGCGCGACAGCCCGGAGCGCACGGCGATGGGCATCAACGCGTTCCGTACCCTCTTCTCGCTCGCCTGGGTGGCCGGTCCGGCGGTGGCCGCCGTCCTGCTGGACACCGGCGGCTTCCGGCTGGTCTACGGCACGGCGGCGGTGATGTACGCGGTCGCCGCGCTGGTGGCGGCCGGCCTGCTGACCGAGGTCGGCACCGTGTCATCCGGCGGCGGCCCGGCCGCGGTGGACGTCCCGCCGCCGGAGCGCCCCGGCGCCGTTCCGGCACCGGATGACGCGGCCGGTGTCCCGGCGTCGGACGGCGCCGCCGGTGCCCCGGCGTTGGCCGGCGCGGCCGGTGTCCCGCCGTTGGTCGGCGCGGCCGGTGTCCCGGCGTCGGACCGCGCGGGCGGCGTCCCGCCGTCGGACCGCGCGGGCGGCGTGCCGCCGCGCTGGGTGCTGGTGGCCACCGTGGCCGCGTTCACCATGCTGCAGTGCCCGCTCACCCTCGGCATGCAGGCGCTGCCGCTGTTCATCAGTACCGACCTGGGTGCGCCGGCCGCGGACGCCGGGCTCATCCTCGGGCTCTGCGCCGCGCTGGAGATTCCGCTGATGGTGGCCCTCGGCCTGCTCACCAGCCGGATCCCGCTGCGCCGGCTGGTGCTGGCCGGCGCCGGATGCGGCATCGGCTACTACGTCCTGGCCACCGCGGCGCCGAGCCTGGGGGTGCTCGCCGCCGGGCAGGTCGTCAACGCGGTCTTCATCGCCGCCGTGTCCGGCCTGGGCATCTCGTACCTCCAGGAACTGCTGCCGCACCATCCCGGCCGGGCGACCACGCTGTTCACCAACAGCTTCCCGATCGGCGCGATCCTCGCCGGCCCGCTGCTGGGACTGGCCGCGCACGTCGGCTACCGGCTGGCGTACGGCCTCAGCGCCGGACTCTGCGCCGCCGGCCTGATCGTCCTGCTGGCCGCCGGTCGCGCCAGGGTGACTGTACCGGAGGCCGGCGGACCGGATAGCGTTGATCGAGGCCGGCCGGTACCGTCGGCACCGATCTGAAACGGGGGACGCATGCACGTACGCGGGCACGGCGGCTCGGCCGTACCCTTCGGTGGGTGACCGTGGGTCGGCTGCTCGCGGTGAGTGACCTGCACGTCCGGCACCCGGACAACCAGGCGGTGGTGGATCGGCTGCGCCCGACCGAGCCCGACGACTGGCTGATCGTGGCCGGCGACGTCGGCGAGCGCTTCGCCGACGTGCGCGCGGCCCTCGCGCTGCTGCGCGACCGGTTCGAGACGGTGCTGTGGGCGCCGGGCAACCACGAACTGTGGACCGTGCGCGACGACCCGGTCCAGTCCCGGGGCGAGGCCCGGTACGCCGAACTGGTGCAGATGTGCCGGCAGCTCGGGGTGCTGACCCCCGAGGATCCGTACCCGGTGTGGACCGGCGAGGGCGGCCCGGTCACCGTGGCCCCGCTGTTCGTCCTCTACGACTACACGTTCCGGGCGCCGGGGACGGACACCAAGGAGGAGTCGCTGCGCCGGGCGTACGACGCCGGGGTGGTCTGCACCGACGAGTGGCTGCTGTACCCGGACCCGTACCCGGGTCGGGACGCCTGGTGCGCGGCCCGGCTGGCCCTCACCGAGGCGCGGCTGGCCGCGACGGACCCGGCGCTGCCGACCGTGCTGGTCAACCACTTCCCGCTGGTCCGGGACCCGACGCGGGTGCTGCGGTACCCCGAGTTCGCGCAGTGGTGCGGCACCGAGCGGACGGCGGACTGGCACGTGCGGTTCCGGGCCAGCGTCGTGGTCTACGGCCACCTGCACATCCCGCGGACCACCTGGCACGACGGGGTGCGCTTCGAGGAGGTCTCGTTGGGCTATCCCCGGGAGTGGCGCCGCCGCGGCGAGCCCATGCTGCCCCGGGTGGTGCTGCCGGCATGATCGAGCCCATCCTGCCGCCCGGCGCGGTCGCCGTGGAGGCCCTCGACGATCCGCCCGGACTGGCCCCGCACCCGGCCGAGGCGCACCTGCTGGCCCGGGCCGTGGACAAGCGGCGGCGCGAGTTCACCACCGTGCGGCACTGTGCCCGCCAGGCCTGCACCGGCTCGGCCACCCGGCCGTGCCGATCCTGCCGGGGCAGCGCGGCGCGCCGGTCTGGCCGGACGGCGTGGTCGGCAGCATGACCCACTGCGACGGCTACCGGGGTGCCGTGCTCGCCCCGGCCGCCGCGCTCGCGTCGGTGGGCGTGGACGCCGAACCGCACGCCGCGCTGCCCGACGGGGTGCTCGGCCTGGTCACCCTGCCGGAGGAACGGGTCCGGCTGGACGCGCTCACCGCCCAGCATCCGGACCGCTGCTGGGACCGGCTGCTGTTCAGCGCCAAGGAGAGCGTCTACAAGGCGTGGTTCCCGCTCACCGGGCGCTGGTTGGACTTCGCCGAGGCGGACCTCACCTTCACCGCCGCGGGCACGTTCACGGCCCGCCTGCTGGTGCCCGGCCCGACGGTCGGCGGCCGGCGGCTGGACCGGTTCGCCGGCCGGTTCCTGGTCGCCGGCGGCCTGGTCCTCACCCTGGTCGCGGTGCCGCATCCGGATCCGGTGTCGGATCCGGATGCGCGCCCGGGGTCGGGTCACGTTCCGGCTCCGCGGACCCCGATCGAGGACTGACCCCGGCTCCGGCCGGGCGGAGCCGGGCGTACACGTCACCGGAGCGGCCGCTCGGGCGGTACCGCTCCAGCAGCCGGGCCAGGTCCGCCGCGTCGAGCCACCGGTCGCTGGCGAACCGCATCGTCTCCACGGGGGAGTAGTTGTAGACGTACCCGCCGGCCGGCGCGCCCAGCTCGCCCACCAGCCGCAGCGCGGCCAGCGCGGCATCGTGCGCCGGCGGCAGGTACTCGAAGGACAGCGCGCGCAGCGGCCGGGAGAGGCCGCGCAGCACGTCCAGCTCGAACCCCTCCACGTCGATCTTGCAGAAGGCCGGTTCGCCGTGTTCGGCGATGAGCCGGTCGAGGGTGGTGACCGGCACCTCGACCCGCCGGTCCCACCGCACCCGGCGGAAGCCGCCGTCGGTGGAGACGGACCGGATCCAGTCGGGCGAGAGCGACGAGACCGTCGGGGTGGCGGTGGACAGCGCCAGCGTGGCCCGGCCGGGCTCGGCGCCCACCGCCACCGGCACGATCGTCACGTGCCGGTCCCGGCCGAAGAACAGCCCCAGCGTCCGCAGGCAGTCCGGCTGCGGCTCGACCGCCAGCACCCGGGCGCCGAGCCGCCGCCAGGTGCGGACCCGGCCGCCGACGTGCGCCCCGATGTCGAAGCCGAGGTCGCCGGGGGCCAGGAACTCCCGGTAGAGCCGGACCGCCCGGCGGTGTTTGGCCGGCTGCCCGTGGTAGATGACCAGCGAGCGCAGGATGCCGCGAACCCGTCCACCCATCGCCGGCGGCCTACCCGGCGAAGGTGGTCAGGAAGCGGTCCCGGAAGGTGTCCATCCGCCACACCGGCGCCCGCGGGTCCGGGTTGAGCCCCGGCTGCCAGCCCCAGCCGGAGATCCGGTCCAGCACGGCCGGGTCCTTGGCCACGATGGTGATCGGCACGTCGTGGCTGGCCCCCTCGCCGCTGACCACGGGCGCCGCCTGGTGGTCGCCGAGGAAGACCAGCACCAGGTTCTCGTCACCGTACGTCTGCACGTACGAGATCAGGCTGTTCAGCGAGTACTCGATGGTCCGCTGGTAGTCGGCGCGGACCTGGGTGGGGCTGCGCTTGAGGGCGTCCGCCGAGCTGCTGCCGGCGGCCATCGGCGCGTACGCCGATCCGTCGCCCAGTTCGTCCCAGCCGAGCAGCCGCGGGCACGGGGTCCACGGCGAGTGGCTGGAGACGAGGACCGTCTCGGCCATCACCGGGGTGTGCCCGGGCGCGCGTTCGAGCCGTTGCAGCGCCCCCAGCGTGTACTGGTCCGGCACCGGCCCGAAGCCGAACTTCGGCCCCTGGTAGCCGAGGTCGCCGGCGCCGTAGATCCGGTCCGAGGAGAAGAACCGGGCCTGCGGCCAGCGCTGGTCGAGCGCGGGCATGACGAGCGCGGTCCGCCAGCCGGCCCGGCGGAACGCGCCGTTGAGGGTCAGCCGGGTGCTGTTCACCAGCATGCTGTAGCGCTGCTGGTTGTCCGCCCAGACCCCGGACAGCAGCGTGGAGTGGGCCAGCCAACTGCCGCCGCCGTACGTGGGGGAGGTGAGGAACGCGCTGCGCGCGTCGAAGCCGGCGGCCCGCAGCCGGCGGGTACCGTCGTCGAGCACGGCGTCGACCCCGGGGGCGATCTGCGGATCCTCGACCGCGGCCCGGCCGTAGCTCTCGATGAACGTCACGAGGACGTCCTTGCCGCGCAGGCCGTTCAGCAACTGGGTGCCCGGGGTGTTCTGGAACGGGTCGTCGCCGGTCACGGCGGCGAACAGTTGCCGGTCGCGCAGGCCGGCGTCCACCTGCCGGGTGTGCTTGTAGGCGAGCGCCGCGGCGCTGTCGGCGGCCACCGGCACCCCCGGCACCAACTGCACGCCGATCAGGGAGCAGACGATCCAGACGGCGCCGAGCGCGGTGACCGCCCGGATGGCGGGGAGCCGGTGCGCCACCAGCACACGGGTCACCCGGCGTACCGACAGGACCATGAGGACGAGCACGGCGACGACGGCCAGGATCGCCCCGATCACGGCCGCGACGCTCGCGGCCCGGCCGGCGGACTCGGCGAGGTAGCCGACCCCGGCGCCGATGAACGGCCAGTCGATCATCGGGTCGGAGGGCCGCGCCATGACCATGTAGAAGCCCATGTCGGCGAACTTCAACACGGTCAGCACGCCGAGCGCCGCGCCCAGGACGACCACGCCGATCCGGCGGGTGCGCGGCGGCAGCAGCAGCACCAGGGCGGCGCCGAGCAGCGCCTCGCCGGGGATGCGCACGAACTGGCCGGGGTGAGCCGGTCCACCCGGTTCGGCGCGATCAGGGCGAACAGCACGGCCAGGGCGGCCAGCACGGTGGCGGTCCGGGCCAGCACCCGCCGGGTCCGCGAGGTCGGCCCGGCCGCCTCCGGCGCGGCGGCGCCCGACGGTGCGGCGGTCCCGTCCGGCGCGGCGCCGGACTGCGCCGCGGCCGGGGCCGCGGTCCGGCCGGTTCGCCCTCCGCGCACGCGCATGACTGGTGACATCGACAACCTCTCGTGGAACGGTGCGGGAGCCCGCCGGTGCGGGCGGTGCGGGCGGCCCGGTCGCGGTCTGTCCGGGCCGGAGGCCGGGAGACTGCTCAGGGCCGGGAGAAGGAGCCGACCGGCACGGCCACGGGCTGCCGGCCCTCGGCGGGGGGTCGATGCTCGACGAGAGGATGCTCGACGAAGGGATGCTCGACGGGCAAACGGCGTGCCGGCAGCGCGGCGCGGGCGGGCGGCGCGCCGGGCGCGAACGGCCGGGGCGCCCGCCGCAGCCACAGCCACAGCACGTCCCGACCGAACGACTCGACCAGCAGGGCCAGCGCCGCCAGCAGCGTCCCGACCGCCAGCGGCCCGGACAGCACGCCGGCGGTGACCGACACCAGGACGATGCCCTGGATCGCGGCCACCACCTTCCGCCAGTAGCGCGGCGGCAGCGGCCGGCGCATCGCCGGCAGCAGCCAGCTGGCCAGGACGAACGCGTACCGCATGCCGCCGATGGCCAGCGCCCACGGCGCCACCGTCGCGGCGACGTACCCGCTGAGTGCCATCAGGAGCACCGCGTCGATCTCCATGTCGAACCGGGCGCCCAGCTCACTGACCGTTCCGGTACGCCGGGCGACCTGCCCGTCGACGCCGTCCAGGACGAGGGCCACCACGGTCAGCCCGACGAGTACGGGGACCGGAGCGGGCCGGTCGAGCGAGTCCACGGTGAGCGCCACCACGCCGCCGACCAGGGTTGCCCGGGTCAGCGTCACCCGGTCGGCGGGACCGAGCGCGGTGGCGCCGCGGCGGTGCAGCCCGCGGGTGAGCGCGGCGCAGGTGCCGACGCCGTAGGCCAGGGCCACGAGCCAGCCGGCCGGACCGACACCCACCGTGCCGGCGAGCCCGGCCAGCACGGCGACCTGGAGCGCGAGCCCGGACAGCGGACCGATTCGCATCATTGGCACCGTACCTCCCGATGAACACGTACACCCGGATGTAGGTACGTCCCCGCCCGCCGATCGGTTCGCTCCGGCCGTGCCGAGTTCCGCCGTGAACAGCGTGTGGCCCCGGCGAACGGCCGGGGCCACACGGTGTTCGGCTTGGCGTACGGTGCCGGGCGCTACTTCGGCAGGTTGCCGAGCAGTTGCGACAGGTCGGTGACCTCACCGGCCGGCGGGGCGGTGACCGTGACCGGCTTGTCGTAGTCGCTGTACTCGATGGTGAAGTCGCTGACGGCGCCCATCACCATGTGCACCCTGCGCGGCCGGTACTGCTCGTCCACCCACAGGTCGGTCTTGATCTCCTTGACCCCGGCCTTCTCCAGCGAGGCCTGGGTTTCCTTGCGGAGCTTGGTGTCGACCTGCCCGAGGTAGCTGTCCACCGAACCGGTGGTGGCGTAGTGCACGGTCTGCACGCCGTCGATGGTCTCGGTGCCGACCACGGTCACGTCCGTGCCGTCCAGCAGCCTCTGGACCCCCTTGGCCGGGTCCATGTCGTCGAACTGCTTGGCCATCTCCGCGGAGTCCTTGCCGCCGAGGTCCATCTTGAGCCACTTCTTGCCCTGGAGCATGGCCTGCTGCGCCTTGGGCACCTGGACGAAGATCGCGTCGCCGACCATCCGTACCGTGATCTCGCCCTCGCTGGGGTCCTGCACGGTCATCTCGAGGCCGCGCGGCTCGGTGAGCGCCACGACCCCGTGGCTCTGCACCTTCTGGCCGCTGGCCGTGCCGGTCATGGTGAGGGTGACCGAGGTGGACTTGGCGGTGGTGTCGGCGGTCTTCTTCAGCGAGCCGACGGCGTCGCTGGCCAGCAGGGCCAGCACGCTCTGCGGCTTGGACTCCTCGGTCGTGCCGGTCGATCCGGTCTGCTGCCCGCACGCCGCGAGCGCGAGCGCGGTGAGCGAGGCGGCGGCCAGGACGGCGGCCTTCTTCAGGGATGGCATTGGGTGGGTTCCCCCCGATGTTGGGTGTGGGCTCAACGAAAGCTGTGAACGGCCCACGATGCTAGCCGAGCCGGTCCACCACCCCGCGCCGCCGGGCGTGGCGGGCGCGGTGCCGGGGTGCGCCGTCCGTGATGCCGGTGTTGCGGATCGACCGCGCCCGCTGCGACCGGCGACGTACCGCAGGTGTCGTCCTCGGACGGACGTCGCCACCGCCTCGGACGGTGACGATGGGTGGTATCCGAGCGCGGAGCCCGGTGGGTCGAGAGGGAGACGACGATGGCGACACTGCTGATGGCGTACGGACACCCGGCGTGGAACGGCGGCCCGTGGGCCGGCCACGGACCGGGCTGGTGGATCATCTTCCCCATCCTGTTCTGGGCCGTGCTGCTGGGTGCGATCGGCTACCTGGCGTACCGGCGCTCACCGGGACAACAGGCGCGGGCCGCGGCCGAGCGCACCCTGGCCGAGCGGTTCGCCCGCGGTGAGATCGGGGCGGACGAGTTGGCGGAGCGGCGGGCCGCGCTGCGTAACAGCACGCGCCGCCGGACCTCGTGACGAGAAACCTCGTGACGCGGTACGGCGTGACGCCACCGGCCGGCGCCGCGTTGCCCGGCAACGCGGCGCCGGCCGGCATGCGCTGACCGTTCCGGCGCGGCGCGGGATCGGGACGGCGCCGCTGCGGTCGCCGGTCGGCGACCGTGCCGGCGTGGGCGGGGCGAACCGGATGGATAGCATGAGCAGCGCTGCCATCCGTCCGCACCGTCTCCGGAGGACCGCCGTGCCGCCCACGAGCGACGCCGACCAGACCGCACCGGACCGCCGGCTGGATTCCCACACGGTCTCCCCGGCCCGCCGCTGGAACTACTGGCTGGGTGGCAAGGACCATTTCCAGGTGGACCGGGACTCCGGCGACCGGATCGCCGCGGTGTATCCCCCGATCCGCACCGCCGCCCGGGAGGGCCGCGCCTTCCACGGCCGGGCCATCCGCTACCTGGCCGGCACGGCCGGCATCCGGCAGTTCCTGGACATCGGCGCCGGCCTGCCGGCCCCGGCCAACACGCACGAGGTGGCGCAGGCCGTGGCGCCGGAGTCCCGGGTGCTGTACGTGGACAACGATCCGATGGTGCTCGCGCACGCCCGGGCGTTGATGGTGGGCACGCCGGAGGGCGCGACCCGGTACCTGGACGCCGACCTGCGCGAGCCGGCGTCCATCCTGGAGTCTCCGGAGCTGGCCGAGACGCTGGACCTGCGGGAGCCGGTGGCGATCCTGTTGATCGCGGTGCTGCACTTCATCCGGGACGACCAGCAGGCGCACCGGATCGTGGCGGACCTGCTCCGGGCGGTGCCGCCGGGCAGCTACCTGGTGGCCACGCACGGCACGAGCGATTTCGTCGATCCCGAGACGGCCGTCCGGTTCGCGGCGCTGGGGAACAAGGGCCAGGTGGATGTCTGGCCGCGGACCGAGGCCGGGGTGGCGGCGTTCTTCGCCGGACTGGAACTGCTGGATCCGGGCGTGGTGCCGGTCAGCGACTGGCGCCCGGAGTCCGCCGACCGGCCGGGCCGGTCGGAGGTCGCCACCTACGCGGCGGTCGGCCGGACCTAGGTTCCTCGTACGCGATTACTTGCGGACCACATACTCGTGTGCGAGTATGTGGTCCGGAGGTGAGTGCCATGGCGAAACGACGCAAGGTCGGCAACCTGCTCGGCCTGGCCGTGCTGTCGGTGCTCGCCCAGCGCCCCATGCACCCGTACGAGATCGCCGGCGCGTTGCGCGGCTGGGGCAAGGATCAGGACATGGCGATCAAATGGGGATCGCTCTACACGGTGGTCCGCAATCTGGACAAACACGGCTTCATCGCCGCCGTGGAGAGCGTCCGCGAGGGCCGGCGGCCCGAGCGCACCGTCTACCGGATCACCGACGCCGGCCGGGCCGAGCTGCTCGACTGGGCCCGGGAGCTGATCAGCAGCCCCGAGCCGGAGTATCCAAGGTTCCGGGCCGGGCTGTCGGTGCTGCCCGTGCTGCACCCCGACGAGGCCGCGGCCCTGCTGCGGGACCGGCTGGCCCAGTTGGACCGCAACGCCGCGGCGGCACGGGAAACCCTCGCCGGGCACCTGCGGGAGGTGCCCCGGCTGTTCCTCATCGAGGACGAGTACGACCTGGCCGCCATGCGGGCCGAGGCGGACTGGATCCGCTCGCTGCTCGCCGAGATCGACGCGGGCACGCTGCCGGGGCTGGCCGGGTGGCGGACGTTCCACGAGACCGGCGAGATGCCGGCCGAGTTCGCCGCGCTCGCGGAAAGGACCAGCTCGACGGAGTGACAAAGACGGACCCCGGCGGGTGCGCCAACACCACGCCGGGGTCCTTGACCTCGAACCACACCTGGGCAGGCGCTCGGCACGAGGCGGCAACCACGAGAATAGCCGGCGCCCTCCCGGGACGGTTCGCGCATCGCAACCGACAGGAGAGGGACATTCCATGACCGACGTACGGACAGCCATCATCATCGGCGGGGCATCGCCGGGCCGGTCACCGCGCTCGCGCTGGCCAGGGCGGGCATCGCCGCGACCGTGTACGAGGCGTACCCGAGCATCACCGACGGACCGGGCGGCACCCTGGCGCTGGCACCCAACGGGGTCGCGGCGCTGCGACTGGTGGGCGCCGACGAGGCGGTGACCGCCGGCGCCACCCCCATCGAGCACACCGCGATGGTCATCGGGCGCGGCCGGATCGACCTGCCGAGCCTCGCGGGCGTCCCACCGCTGCGCGTGGTGCACCGCAACGACGTACACCGCGCCCTGCACGAGCGGGCCACCGCGGCGGGCCTGCCCATCGAGCACGGCCGGCGGCTGGTCGCCGTGCACCAAACCGGGACCGGCGTCACCGCCGAGTTCGCCGACGGCGGCACGGCCAGCGCCGACATCCTGGTCGGCGCCGACGGGATCCACTCCACCGTGCGCCGGATCATCGACCCGAACGCGCCGCAGCCCCGGCACACCGGCGTACTCGGCTTCGAGTCCGTGGCCGCGCACCGGGTCGACGTCCCCGCCGGCACCATGACCTTCACCTTCGGCGCGGGAGGCTACTACCTGTACTGGCCCGAGCCCGGCGGCGGCACCCGGTGGGGCGTCAACCTTCCGCAGGACCGGCCGATGAGCCTCACCGAGGCCCGCGCCGTGCCGGCGCGGGAGTGGACGCGCCGGCTGCTGGCCGCGTACGGCGCCGACGACCCGGCCCGGGACCTGCTGCGGACCAGCGACCCCGACGCGTTGCAGGTGTCCGGGTCGCTGCACATCATGCCGCCGGTCCCGCACTGGCACCGGGACCGGATGGTGCTGGTGGGCGACGCCGTGCACGCACCGTCCAACAGCTCCGGCCAGGGCGCGTCGCTGGCCGTGGAAAGCGCCGTGCAGCTGGCCCGCTGCCTGCGTGACCTGCCCGACGTCCGGTCGGCGTTCGAGGCGTACGAGGGGCTGCGCCGGACCCGGGTGGAGGCCATCGCCGCCCGGGCCGCGAAGATCAACCGGACCAAGGCGCCCGGCCCGCTGGCCCGGGCGGTGCTGCCGGTGCTCATGCGGGTGATGGCGAAGACCGCCATGAACCCGGAGAAGACCCTCGGCCCGCAGCAGCGTTACACGATCGACTGGGCGGCCCCGGTGTCCGAGCCGACGGTCCCGGCCTGAGCCGACGGTCCCGGCGTCACACCCGGTGCGCCAGATAGACCACGTCCGGTTCGCCGCGCGGCACCTCGACCCGCAGCTCGCTGACCGGGCCGAGGATCGAGGCCAGCCGGGCGGCGTACCCGGGTGCGGCGGCGGCACTCCAGACCGCCAGCACGCCGCCCGGGGCCAGCCGGTCGCGCAGCAACGCCAGCCCCTGCGGGCCGTACAGCGCGGCGTTGCCGTCGAACACCGTCCAGTCCGGACCGTTGTCGACGTCCAGGCAGATCGCGTCGTAGCGGTCCGGGGTCTCGGCGAGCCAGTCGACGAGGTCCCGGGCCACGACCCGCACCCGAGGGTCGTCCAACGCGTTGCGGCTGTACGGCGCGAGGTGGTCGCGGTGCCAGCGGACCAACGTCCGCTCGATCTCCACCACGACGATCTGCGCGGGCCGGGTCGACGCGACCGCCTCGGCCACCGAGAAGCCCACGCCGAGCCCGCCGATCAGCATCCGGGAGCCGGGGCCGACGGCGTCCAGCGCCGCCCGGACCAGCAGCCGCTCGGACTCGCCGGCCCGGGTGTCCATCAGGAAGACGCCGTTGCTGATGATCTCGTAGTGCGGTCCGGACCGGCGCAGCGCCAGCTCGCCGCGGTCGGTCCGGACCCGGTCGACCGTCGTCACCTCGTCCATCCGGCCCAATCTACGCACCCGTCCCGCCGGCGGCGGCGCGTCCGAGCACCCGTCCCGCCGGCGGCGGCGCGTCCGAGCACCCGTCCGCGGGTGGCGGCGGCTTTTCCGCCCGTTTCCCGGGGCTTGGCCGGCTGGTCACCGTACCGAAAGGCGGCCCGGCCAGGATCATGTGCCGGATCCGCACGGGTCCGGGCGGATCCGGCACGGCCCGATCCGCGACGACGGCGATGGTGCGGGAGGCGACGGTGTCGACGGTGCGTGGGAGTTCGGACTGACGCCGTGCACCACGCCAACCACTACTACGGGCACACCGGTGTCCTGGCCCGCTACTGCGGCCTGGCCGCGGACACCCCACCGCGGGTCCGCGGCTACCTCCAACACGGGTGGAACATCGGCGACGGGCTCGCGGCCGACCACGAGTTCATCCCCGGGATCCCGGTCTTCCTCTGGTCCGAGCGCACCCGCCGCCGGGCCTGGTCGCTGGGCCGCCGGCAGGGCTACGTGATCGGCTCGCCCTGGGCGTACCTGCTGCGGATGGAGCCGGAACCGGCCGAGCGTCGACCCCGGGAGGGCACCATCTGGTACCCGTTCCACGGCTGGGAGGGCCAGCGCGTGCACGGCGACCACCACCGGCTGATCGGGACCATCCGGGCAACCGAGCCGGGACCGGTCACCATCTGCCTGTACTGGCAGGAGTACCAGTCCGCGCGCATCAGGCGCCGGTACGAGCGGGCCGGGTTCCGGGTGATCTGCCACGGTTACCGGGGTGGCAGGTACCAGGATCTCGATCCCGGGTTCCTGCACCGCCAGCTCACCGAGCTGCGCCGGCACCGGCGGGTGGCCTCCAACCGGCTCAGCAGCGCCATCCTGTACGGCGCGCTGGCCGGCTGCGAGCCGGCGGTGTACGGCGATCCGATGCGGCTCGAACGGGAGGATCCGCGGTTCGGGGGCCAGCGACGGGTCCGGCGGCAGTGGGCCGACCTGCACGGCGAGCGGGTCGACCCGGTCGTGGCCCGGCAGGTCGCGGCCGCCGAACTGGGCGCGGACCGGCTCGCGCCGCCGGCCGAGCTGCGCCGGCTGTTCCACTGGCCGGACCCGCCGCCCGCCGGTCCGCCCCGCGACCCGGCCGGTCCGCCCCGCGACCCGGCCGGTCCGGGCCGGGGTACGGCCGCCGCCGCCCGCGCCGAGGGGACCGCGCGGTGACCGTACGGCTGATCGGCGGCGAGATGCTCAACTGGTCGGATCTCGACGGCCGGCACGGGCCCGGACCGGTCCGCGGCGCGGCGCTGTCGCCGCTGCTGGCGCTGGCCCGCGGACGTACCCTGGTCGCCGGCCCGCACCACCCGGACCTGCTCGACGGGCTGCCCGACGGCGACCTCACGCTGCTCGTGCGCGGCGTGCCGGACGCCGACGCGCTGGCCGAGCGGTACCGGCACCGGCCGCGGATCACCGTCTGCTGCGGCGGCCCGGAGAAGCTGCCGGCGCAACCGCCGTACGACACCGTGATCGCGCTCGACGGCCTCCGCCGGCTGGCCTCGGCCGAGGGTGCGCAACTGCCCTGGGCGGAAGGGCTGGAGCTGCTGCTGGCCGCCCTGCGTCCGGGCGGTCGGCTGCTGCTCGGCATGGAGAACCTGCTGGGCCTGCACCGGCTGGTGGCCCTGCCGCGGGAACGCACGGACACCGACTGGGGCACACCCGAGGAGTACGACCCGAGCCGGCCGGCGGGTCTGCGCCGGGTGCTGGCGTACCTCGATGGCGCCGGGCTCACGGTCACCGACAGCTATGCCGGCTTTCCCGGTGCGTACGAGCCCACCGTGCTGCTCGGCGCGGACGTGCTGGCCGACGCCGCGATCACCGGTTTCCTGGAGTCCACCCTGGCGGTCGCGTGCGCACCGGCGGAGGCCGTCCTCACCGACCCGGTCCGGCTGGCCACCGACGCGCTGCGGCACGGCATGGCCGGGGAACTGGCGCCGGGCTGGGTACTGCTGGCCCGGCGCCGCGCCGACGACGGGTCGGATGATCCCGACCGCGGGTCGGGGGCGCGTCCGGCGGCCGGCGCGGACCCGCCCGGCGGTCAGCCACCGGCGGCGGTGCTGGCCACGGCCGAGCCGACGGGTGTGCTGCGGCCGGCGGCGGCCGGCGGCTGGCTGCGCCGCCCGGCCGGGTCGGCGGCGGACGGCGTTGCCGTGCCGGCCGGGCCGACGCTGTGGCGCGTACTGCTCACCGCCTGCCTGCGGCACGACCTGCCGGCGGTGCGCGACCTGCTCCGGGACTGGCAGGCCGGAAACGCGGCCGGCGTACCGGCGGACCGGCTGATCGTCGAGCCCGGCGGCCGTCTCGTCCCGCTCGCGCCGGCCGGCGATCCCGCCGCGGCGCTGCGGCGCTGCGCGGCCCTGCTGCTGGCCGGCGACCACCCGCATCCGTGGCCGGCGGCGACCGGCGAGGCGGAGCTGGCCGCCATCCTGGCCGGCATGGCCGGTCGGGACCCGGCGTCGGCGGAGCCGGCCGGCGCCGGACCGGGTCCGGTCGTGCCGGCCGGCCGCGAGCCTGACCCGGCGGCCGGGTCCGCACCCGGCGCACCCGGCGAGCGGGAGCGCCGGCCGGACATGCCGGCCTTCCGCGAGCTGGTGCGGACCCGGGACCGGCTCGTGGCCGAGCTGGCCGCGGCCCGCGCCGCGGCGGACGCCTGGGAGCGGCTGGTCGCCGAGCGGGAGCGGTCGCTTGTGGAGGCCCGACGCACCATCGACCTGCTCAGCGCCGCGGGGCCGGCCCGTGCCGGCCGGGCGTTGCTGGGCGGCGCCCGCGCCGCCCGGGGCTCCGCGCGGTCCGTGGTGCGCCGGTGGTCGGGGCGGGGCTGACCCACCGGCGTCGTGCCGACGTTGCGCCCGCGGCCCGCAGGGGGCGGACGGGCCCTGGAGATACACCTCGGACGGCCATTGATGATGCCCGGTCGGCTGTTGGGCCGCGGCAGTGCGACGTGCTCGACTGTCACCATCGGACCGCGCCGGCGGGCCGGTCGCTTGAGTGAACCGGCCGCAGTGGATCGGCCGCACCGTTTGGGAGGTCAGGTGTCCCATCGCCGTTACCGCCCCGACGTCGTGCTCGCGCCGGCGTGGGTGGTGCAGCGCCCGGAGACGGTCGAGCGGCTCAACGGGTTGCTGGCGCAGGCCGGTCTCGGCCGTCCGCTGTCGCCGCCGGCCGCCCGTACGGCACCCGGCACCGAACTGGTCGAACTGCCCGTGACGGGCGACCCGGTGGCCGTCGCCCGCGCCTGCCGCCGGTTGGCCGGCCGCTCCGACGCCGCCGTGCCGGAGTGCCTGCCCGACTACGAGTGTGCGGCGGCCACCGTGGAGGACGACGCCCGGGTGCAGCGCAGCCTCTACCCGTACTACCGGGCCAGTGGCCGCAAGAGCGGGCACGGCACCGTCGCCTGGCTTCCGGCACCCGAGCACGTGATGCCGCCGAAGCCGCCGCGGCGGCCGGCGAGCCGGTTCCCGGCCGGCCGGCCCGTGGTGGCGCTGCTGGACACCGGGGTGCGGGAGCACGACTGGCTGGTGGAGACCGACGGCGACCCGTACTGGCAGGAGGCGCAGGACTGGACGCCGGCGCGCCCCATCGCGGAGATCGCCGGCCAGGACAGCCACGGCGAGGAGAGCGACGGCCCCGACAGCGGCGGCCCCGACAGCGACGGCCCCGACGGCGGCGGCCCGGACGGCGGCGGTACGGACTTCGGCAGCCACTGGGGGCACGGCACCTTTCTCGCCGGACTGGTCCGGCTCGCGGCGCCCGACGCGCGGATCCTCTCGCTGCGGGTGATGAGCGACGCGGGCCGGGTCAGCGACCTGAACGCGGCGCACGCGCTGAACTGGCTGGCCGACCGGGTCCGCGAGGGCCAGCGGATCGACGTCGTGCTGACCGCCTTCGGCCGCGCCGGTCTCGGCGCGCGGCAGGAGATGGAGCCGGTCCGGGCGGCGCTACGACGCCTGGCGGACCAGGGCGTGCCGGTGGTCGCCTCGGCCGGCAACGGCGGTACGGACAGCCCGGTCTATCCGGCCGCCTTCGCGGCCGACCCGACGCTCACGGTGGTCAGCGTCGGAGCCCGGGTCTCGCCGACCTCGCGGGCGCCCTACAGCAGCCACGGGGTGTGGGTGCGCGAGTGGCAGGAGGGCACCAACGTCGTGAGCACCATGCCGCTGACCACGACCCCGGTCGCCGTGCAGGGTGGGTACGCCTACTGGAGCGGCACGTCGTTCGCCGCGGCCCGGTATGCGGGCCGGCTCGCCCAGTCGATGGTGCCGGCACCCGCGCGGCTGCCGGACTGACGCCGTGGCAAGCGTTTCGGAAACCCCGATGGAGCACGCGGAAGCACCGCACGACCGGGTGGCCCGCCTCGCGGACTGTCTCGAACGGGCCAGGGCGGGCGACCGGGACGCCCTCAACGACGTGGTGCGGGAGCTCAACCCGCTGCTCTGGCGCGTCGCCCGGGCGCAGGGCCTCACCACCGAGGAGGCCGCCGACGTCGTCCAGACGACCTGGCTGGAGTTGGTGCGCGCGCTGCACACCATACGGTCGTCGCGGGCGCTCACCGCGTGGCTGGTGACCGCCACCCGCCGGGAGTCCTGGCGGGTACGCGGGCTCGCGCAGCGGCAGGCGCCGCACGACGTGACGATCCTGGAGTCCTCGCCGGACCCGGACCCGGGCGCGATCGACCTGCTGCTGTCCGAGGAACGCGACCGGGCGCTGTGGCGGCACGTCGCGCGGCTGCCGGAGCGGTGCCAGGCGCTGCTGCGGATCGTGGCCCACGTCAACCGCCCCGACTACACGGCGGTGGCCGAGGCGTTGGGCATGCCGCGCGGCAGCATCGGACCGACCCGTGGCCGGTGCCTGGCCAAGCTGCGGGAGGTGCTGGCAGCCGATCCGACGTGGAGTCCGACATGACCGCCCCGCACTCCGCCGACCAGCCGATCGACGACCTGGACCAGGCGATCCTGGACCATCTGGCCGTGGTGCTCACCCGGCTCGACCCGCCGCCCACCGACCTGGACGACCGGGTACGCCTCGTGCTGGCCCTCGACGACCTCGACCGGGAGGTCGCCCGGCTGCGCGACGAGCAGCTCGTCGGCGGGGTGCGCGGTACGGAGCGGACCCGCACCCTGACGTTCGACGCGGAGAGCCGTACCGTGATGATCACGATCGTGGACCGCCCGGACGGCCTCGTCCGGATCGACGGCTGGCTGGCGCCCGGCGCCGCCGTCCGGGTCGAGCTGCGGCACCCCGCGCCCGGCCCGGCGCAGGTCGTGCAGTCCGACGCGTCCGGCCGGTTCGTGCTGGACGGCGTGCCGCACGGCCTGGCGCAGCTGATCGTGCACCCGGCGCCGGGCGAGCACGCACCGCAGGTGGTCACGCCGGCCCTCGGCCTGTGACATGGAGCCGGCCGCGCTCGCCCGCCGGGCGGTCCGCTGGCACTCGGCGGGGCTGGCCTCCAGCGACGCCGGCCAGCCGGGGCGGGCCGCCCGGGAACTGCGGGCCGGACTGCGGCTGGCCCGGCGCCAGCCCGCCCTGCGCGACATCCACGCCCGGCTGCTGATCAGCCTCGCCTGGGCCGAATCCGAGCGGGGCCGGGTGGGGCTGGGCTTCCGGCTGCTGGACGAGGCCGAGACCCTCGTGGCCGCGCCGCAACGGCCGATCCTGCTCGGCCAGCGCGCGCTGCTGCTCAAGCGCAGCGGCCGCAACGCCGAGGCGCTGCGCCAGTACGACGAGGCCGTCGGCCTGTTGAGCGACCTGGCCCAGCCGCGGGATCTGGTCAAGGCGCTCAACAATCGCAGCCTCGTGCACCTGGAGGCGGGCCGGGTCCGGCTCGCCCGCTCCGATCTGCGGCGCTGCGCCGAGATCGCCGCCCGGCACGGGCTCGGCCTGCATGTGGCCATGGCCCGGACGAACCTGGGCTGCCTCGACGTGATCGCCGGCGACCTGCCCTCCGCCCTGCGCGCCTTCGCACTGTCCGACGCCGACTACCGGGTGCTCGCCCCGGGCCGGCTCGCCAACCTGGCCGTGGAACGGGCCCGCGCGCTGGTCGCGGCCGGGCTGTACCGCGAGGCCGACCGGCAGCTCGCCGGCGCGGTGCGGGAGGCGACGCAGCAGCAGCTTGGACACGTGTACGCGGACGCTCTCCAGGTCCGCGCGGAGGCCGCCCTGCTGGCCGACGATCCGGTCGCCGCCGCGCGGTGGGCCCGGCTCGCCCGTGCCGCGTTCCTCGGCCGCACCAACGTCCGCCGCGCGGCGCTGGCCGCCCTGCTCGAACTGCGCGCCGACCAGGCGGCCGGCGCGGTCGACCCGGAGGCGCTGGCCCGGCGTGCCTCGGTGCTGGCCGGCCGGCTGACCCGGCTCGGGCTGCCGGAGGACGCCCGGGTCGCCGAGATGGTCCGGGTCCGGGCGCTGGTGGCCGCGGGACGGGGCCGCCGGGCGGCGGAGCTGCTGGCGCGACAGGCCGGACCGCGGCGGACCGACCGGCTCGACACCCGCCTGCTGTGGCACATGGCTCGGGCGGAGGTGGCGGCCTGCGCCGGCCGGTCGGCGCAGGCCCGGCGCAGCCTGCTGGCCGGAATGACCGCTCTGCACCGGCACCGTTCCCGGTTCGGCTGCGCGGACCTGCAGACCGGGGCCGCGGTGCACGGCCGTGACCTGGCCCGGGCCGGGCTCGCCGGTGCGCTGGCCGAGGGCTGCGCCACCGCGGTCTACCGGTGGTCCGAGCGGGCCCGTGCGCAGGCGCTGCTGCTGCCGCCGGTACGGCCACCCGATGATCCGGTCGCCGCGCAGGCGCTGGAGGAACTGCGCCAGCTCCGGCACAGCGTCCGGCAGGCGGAACTCGCCGGGCGCCCGACGCGGGCCTTCCACGGCCGGCTGGAGGTGCTCCAGCGGGTGATCCGGGAACGCGCCTGGGCCACGCCGGGACCCCGGGACGCGGCGCCGCCGACGCCCGCGCCGCTGACGGCCGTGACGGCGGAGTTGGCCGGCGCGGCGCTCGTGCTGTACGTGGCCGCCGGGAACGTCCTGCGCGCGTTGGTGGTCACCGATCGGGCGGTCTCGGTGGTGGTGCTCGGCGACCTCGGCGCGGCGCAGGAGGCGGTACGACGGTTGAGCGCCGACCTTGACGCGCAGGCGGGCCGTTCCATGCCCGAGCGGCTGACGGCGGCCGTGCACGCCGCGACCCGGCGGGACGTCGACCGGGTCGCCGCGACGGTGCTCGATCCGGTGCTGCCGCTGGTCGGTGACCGGGAACTGGTGGTGGTACCGACCGGCGTGCTGCTGAGCACACCGTGGCATGCGCTGCCGGCGTGCGCGTCCCGGCCGGTCACGGTGGCTCCGTCGGTCGCGGTCTGGCTGGCCGCACGGCGCCGCCTGAAGGCCGACCGACCCGCCGACGGGTCCGCGGTGACGGTGGTGGCGGGTCCGGGCACCCACCGGGGCGAGGCGGAGGCCCGGGCGGTGGCATCGTTGCACCCGGGGGCGGTGGTGCTGACCGGGCCGGCGGCGACCCCCGCGGCGACGCTCGCCGCGATGACCGGCGCCAGCCTCGCCCATGTCGCCGCGCACGGGCAGCACCAGACCGAGAATCCGCTGTTCTCCACGTTGGAACTGGCCGGTGGCCCGCTGCTGGGTACGACGTGCAGGTGCTGCGGCGCGCACCGCGTACCGTCGTGTTGTCCTGTTGCGACCTGGGCCTGAGCGATGTGCGGCACGGCGACGAGGCGCTCGGCATGACGACCGCACTGCTCGCCGCCGGCACCGCCACGGTCATCGCGAGCGTCGGCCGGGTCGCCGACGACGCGGCAACGGAGACCATGGTGGCCTGCCACCGGGCGGTCGTGGCGGGCCGGTCGCCGGCGGCGGCGTTGGCGGAGGCCGTCCGCGGCCGGCACGCCCCGGGCTTTGTCTGTTTTGGCGCCGGCTGAGCCCGACCCGGCGGCGTCCCGCCGACACCGGGTATCCAGGCGGACGCCCGGTTCCCCACCCGGGCATGACTCACCACACCGGATCGGTATCTGGTGCCCGTCCTGCCGCCCCGTACTCAGCAGACCGTCCGGAAGTCGTTCCGGGCGGAGAAGGGAGCAGGAACATGTGCGGTATCCAGGTCGGTGCCGAGGAGATGGAGAGCATTCTGGTCAACCGGGGTCCGGACACCTCCGTTGACGAGGCCGCCGCTTGCGGGATCCAGATCGGGGCGCCGGAGCTGAGCCAGATCCTCGCCAACCGCAGCTCCGCGCAGCTCGCGGACGCCGCGTGCGGGATCCAGATCGGGGCGCCGGTGAACGCCGCGCTGCAGCGCGACGTCAGCCCGGACGCCTGACCGGGTGCATGACCGGTGTGGCCCGTGGTCCGGCCACGGCCGGGCCACGGGCCACACCGACCCGACTCGACACCCTCCACGGAAGGACGGACATGATCGGCACCCGCTTGGACGACGTCGACGCGCCGCGGCTGATTCGCAGCGAATTCGGCTGGTGGTTCGTCGGCAACCAGACCTGGACCCTGCTGCGCCCCGACTGCGTGCGGCCCGACGGCACGGTGGACGAGGACACCACCGGCTTCCTCCGCCGGGCGGGGGCGTTCCGGCCGCGGACCCCGGCCTCGTACTCGCTGACCGTGCTCACCACGACCACCTGCAATCTCGGCTGCGGCTACTGCTTCCAGAACACCGGCCTGGACGAGGCGGGCGGCGCACGGCCGCCGCGGATCCGGCGGGCCTGGTTGGACGCCGGCACCGTCGAGCGCATCATCGCGTTCACGCGCGACCGGATGCGCCGGTGCGAGCTGGACCGCCTGCACCTGCTGCTGTTCGGCGGCGAGCCGCTGCTCAACCCGCGTGGCTGCCGCACCCTGCTGGAGCAGGCCCGTTCGATCGGCCTCGACCAGTGCGCCATGACGACGAACGGCGTGCTGCTGACCGTGAAGCTGGCCCGCGAGCTGTACGCGGCGGGCCTCAACGGCGTGCAGGTGACCTTCGACGGCAGCCGGGCGGACCACGACCAGATCCGGGTCAAGAGGTCCGGGGCGCCCACCTTCGACACCATCCTGCGCAACGTGGCCCGCGCGACCGAGGCGACCGGGCTCAACTGGAATCTGCGGGTGAACGTGTCGCACCACAACTTCGACCGGATCGGCGACCTCGTCGGGGAACTGGCCGGGGATCTGAGCCCCGACCGGTGCACCGTGACGTTCGCGTGGGTGGGCGACGTGGGGTTCGGCTACCACAACACGATGCGGCACATCGACGAGGTGAGTGCGGCGTTCGCGAACTGGAGCATCGCGGCGTTGGAGGCCGGCTTCCGGATGGTCCGGCCCAGCATGCGAACCACCTGCCACATCTGTTCGGCGCCGGGCGGCCGGTACGGCGCCGTGGTGAACGCCGACGGCCAGCTTTTCAGCTGCTGGCAGTCGGCCGGAAAGCCCGGCTTCGAGGTGGGCAGCGTCGACCGCGGGTACCTGGAGCCGGCCAGCGTTCCGGACCGCTGGGTGCGCTGCGGGTACGAGTACGAACAACCGGAACCGACGGTGGCCGACGCCTTCCAGGACCGGGTGGACGGCCGCCTGCTCGACTACCTGTACACCAGCGGCCGCCTGTGACCTGAAGATCGACACAACTTCGGCGTTCCAGGGGTGTCCGGGCCGGCCGGAGCGCCCTACTTCGCCGAAGTCGTGTCGATCTTGGCGGTCGCCGCGTACAGCCGCTCCAGCCGGCGGGTCTGCACGGCGATGTCGAACCGTTCGCGGACCCGGCGCCGGGCCTGCCGGCCCAGCCGCTCCCGCAGCCCGTCGTCGGCCAGCAGCCGGTCGATCGCGGCGGCCAGCGCGACCGGATCCGCCTCCGGGCAGAGCAGGCCGGTCTCGCCGTCCAGCACCGCCTCCGGGATGCCGCTGTGGTACGTCGACACCACCGGCACGCCCAGCGCCGCCGCCTCCAGGATGGTGGTCGGCAGCCCCTCGGCGTCCCCGTCGTCGGCGGTCTTCGACGGCGCGACCAGGATCCGCGCCTCGGCCAGGTGCCGGGCGACCACCGACGGCGGCTGGGCGCCGAGGAAGGTCACGTCCAGTCCCCAGCGGGCCGCCCGGTCGCGCATCAGGGCGTACAGCGGGCCGGCGCCGATGAACACCGCCCGCGGGCCGCGGGTCGACCGGCGCAGCGCCGCGACCAGGTCGTCGACGCCCTTCTTCGCGACGAACCGGCCCACGAACGCGACGTCCCAGCGCTTGGCCGCGGTGGCCGGCTCCGCCGGGACCGGTACGCCGGTGTGGTGCACGCGGAGCTTGGCCGGGTCGGCACCCAGCTCGACGGCCCGGTCGCGGATGTGTCCGGACACGGCCAGGATCAGGCTGGCCCGGGCGAAGGCGGCCCGCAGGTTGCGCCGGTGCCGCAGCCCGCGCGGGCCGGCCGCGGCGGCCTGTCGGGTCACGTCCAGCCCGTGCAGCGTGATGACCAGGGGAATGCCCAGCCGCCGCGCCGAGGCGGCGATGAGCCGCCCGTCGCCGCCGAAGTGCGCGTGCACGAGCGCCGGATCCAGCCCGGCCAGCAGGTCGCGCAGCCGGGCGGACCGCCCGGTCAGCCGAAGCCCGAGCCACCCGCGCCGGCCCGCCGGGGTGTCCGGGAACGCGATGGTGTCGCTCTCCAGCGCCAGCGGCGAGTCGACCCGGACCGCGCCGAGGTAGGTCGGCCGCCACCGGACGAGGGCGGCGCCGTGGTTGCGGACGAACGTCTCGGAGGCCGGCAGCAGGCAACTGCGCCAGATCACCACCCGGCGCCGCGGCTCCGCGTCGTCGCCGGCCGCGTCGCCGGGGCCGGCCGGATCGGAGTCGCCGGCCGGACCGCCGGGACCGGCCGGATCGGAGTCGCCGGCCGGACCGTCGGGGCCGGGCGGGTCGGAGTCGGCGCCGGACATCAGGACCGGGCGCCCGGCAACCGCGCCGGCTGTTGCGCCGGCTGTTGCGCCGGCACGTCCGCATCCCTCGCCGCGGGCGCTGGTCCGCCCCCGTCGGACGGCGGCTGCGGGGCCGACGGGCCGGCGCCGTCGGCCGGTACGGCGGGCCGGGCGCGCCGGAGCCGCCGTCCCAGCACCAGGTCCCGCACCGTGTGCCGCAGGTGCGGCGGGAGCAGCCAGATCTGCAGGAACGTCAGGTAGTCGATCATCGCGGGCCGGCCGTGCCGGCGGGCCTCGGCCAGCAGTTCGGCGAAGACCGCCCGGCTGCGGGTGTGCGCGGCCATCGAGCTGACCACGCTCATCAGGAAGGCGGCGTACGCGCGGGGGGTGAACAGCTCCCGCGAGGCGCGCAGCCAGGCCAACTGCTCCTGCCAGGGCGTCTCGTGGCTGATCCGCGGCCGGTCCTCGTCCTGGTGCCAGACCACCAGCGGGTCCGGGGCGATCAGCAGTTGCGCGCCCGGGTGCCGGACCGCCCGCAGCGCCCAGTCCAGCTCCTGCTGCCGGCGCAGCCCGACCGTGAACGGTACGGCCCGCAGCAGCTCGGTGGGGGCCAGGATGGTCGAGGTCTGGATGAACCCGTCGCCGTGGAAGAGCCCGCGCCGGACGGTGAAGTACTCGCTCAGCGGCTCGCCGGGGTCGGGGAGCCGGCGCGGGATGACGAACTCCGCCCGCGGCGTCCGGTTGATCAGCCGGCTCGCCACGATCGGCATCCCGGCGGCGCACTCCGTGGCCATCCGCAGCTGGACGGCGAGCTTGTCCGGCAGCCACTCGTCGTCATCGTCCAGCAGCGCGGTCCAGCGGGCGCGGGCGTGCCGCGCCCCCACGTTGCGGGCGTTCGGGGCGCCGCCGGACGCGGGCAGCGGCACCGCGCGTACCCGGGGGTCGCCGACCGCGTCAAGCGCGGCGGCCGTGCCGGCGTCCGGGCCGTCGATCACGACGATGACCTCGATGTTGCGTACGGTCTGGGCCAGCGCGCCGCGCACCGCCCGGAGCACCAGCTCCGGCCGGAAGCGGGTGGGGATCACCACGCTGACCTCGGGTGGGTACGGCATCGACCAGTCAACTCTTCCGTGTCGGTGGGCGGGCCGGGCCACCCGACCGGGCGCGGTGATCCGGCGTACCGCCGGTCCGCGGCGGTGCCCCGGCGCGGGTGGCCGCCGGCCCGGCGCGGGTGGTCCGGCCGCCGACGCTAGGGGCCGCGGGCGGCGTCCCGGTGAACCGCGGGCGACCGGTACGCGTGCGGGCGGCGAACCGGCGGTCGCGCCCGGCCGCGCCGGTGGGTACCCCGGTTACGTGGTCATGTCGGAGTGGCCGGATAGGCTCGCCGCGCCGACCCCGACCGGGAGCCGGCCGACGACCTGGGAGTACGACGAGTTGACCGCGCAGTCCGACATCCGCTACGGCGCCGACGACCTGACCCACCTCGAAGGGTTGGACGCCGTCCGCAAGCGACCCGGCATGTACATCGGCTCCACCGACAGCCGTGGGGTCAACCACCTGGTCAACGAGATCCTGGACAACGCCACCGACGAGGGCGTCGCCGGGCACGCGACCCGGATCGAGGTGACCCTCGGCGCAGACGGGTCGGTGCAGGTCGACGACGACGGGCGGGGCATTCCCACCGACATCAACGCCCGCTCCGGCATCTCCGGCGTGGAGCTGGTGCTCACCCGGCTGCACGCCGGCGGGAAGTTCGGCGGCTCCGGCTACAAGACCTCCGGCGGCCTGCACGGCGTCGGCGCCTCGGCGGTCAACGCGCTGTCGCACCGGTTCGACGTCTCGGTCCGCCGCGGCGGGCAGGTGCACGAGATCTCGTTCCGCCGCGGTGTCCCCGGCGAGTTCGACGGCGCCGGCCCGGACGCGGACTTCACGTCGCGACCCGGGCTGCGGGTCGCCCGCCGGATGCGCCGGGGCGAGCCGACCGGCACCACCATCCGGTACTGGTACGACGCCCGGTACTTCGAGACCGGCGCCGCGCTGGACGTCGAGGCGGTCCGCTCGAAGCTGCGCAACACCGCGTTCCTGGTCCCGGGCGTGACCTACGTGCTGCGGGACGCGACCGCCGGCGAGCCCGCGGAGGAGGTGTTCCACTTCCCCAACGGCCTGGCCGACATGGTCGACTTCCTCGCGCCGCCGGGTGACCGGCCGGTCTGCGACACTTTGCTGATCACCGGCGAGGGCAGCTACCGGGAGAACGCGGCCGACGCCAACGGGGTCATGCAGGCCAACGTCGCGCGCCGGGCCGAGGTCGAGATCGCGCTGCGCTGGGGCACCGGCTACGACCGTACGGTGGAGTGCTTCAGCAACACGATCCGCAACGCGCACGGCGGCACCCACCGGCGCGGGTTCGAGCGGGCCGCCGTGCGGGCGCTGACCGAGGCCATCCGCGGCACCCGCGGGCTGCTGCGGCCGAAGGAGGATCCGCCCACCGTCGAGGATGTCCTGGAGGGGATGACCGCGGTGGTGCACGTCCGGATCCCGGAGCCGCAGTTCACCTCGCAGACCAAGGACGAGTTGTCCACCGCGGGCATCACCAAGGTGGTGCAGACGGTGGTGGAGCAGCACCTGCGGGCCTGGACGGAGGCCCGGCGCAGCCGGACCGAGGCGCGCACCGTGTTGCAGAAGATCGTCGACGCGGCCCGGGTCCGGCTGGCGCACAAGCAGCAGAAGGACGCCGCCCGGCGCAAGACCGCGCTGGAGGGCGCGGCCATGCCGGCCAAGCTGGTGGACTGCCGCTCCACCGGCATCGACCGCAGCGAGCTGTTCATCGTGGAGGGCGACAGCGCGCTCGGCACCAGCCGGATGGCCCGCTCCTCGGAGTACCAGGCGTTGCTGCCGATCCGGGGCAAGATCCTCAACGTCCAGAAGGCCAGCCTGCAACAGGTGCTGGACAACGCCGAGTGCTCGTCGATCGTGCAGGTGCTGGGCGCCGGCTCGGGGCGCACCTTCGACCTCGGCGCCATGCGGTACGGCCGGGTGCTGATCATGGCGGACGCCGACGTGGACGGCTCACACATCCGCACCCTGCTGATCACGCTGTTCGCGAAGTACATGCGGCCGGTGATCGAGGCGGGCCGGCTGTACGCGGCGATGCCGCCGCTGCACAAGATCGTCACGAAGGGGCGCAACCCGGAGACGATCTTCACGTACACCCAGGCGGAGATGGAGACCACGGTCGCCCGGCTGGAGAAGCGCGGCCGGCAGGTGGTCACCCCGATTCCCCGGTTCAAGGGTCTGGGCGAGATGGACGCCGACGAGCTGTGGGACACCACGATGAACCCGGCCGCCCGGTCGGTCCGGCGGATCACGCTGCACGACATCGAGGCCGCCGAGCGGACCCTGGAGCTGCTGATGGGGGAGAAGGTCGAGCCCCGCAAGAACTGGCTGATCGACGCCGCCGGCCGGATCGACCAGTCGGCCATCGACGCATGAGCGCCACCACCCGCACGCGCGTCACGGTCCGCACGCGCGTCACGGTCCGCACGCGCGTCACGGTCCACACGCGCGTCACCCCCGTATGAGCGTCACCGCCCGCATGAGCGCCGCCGCGTCGCGGACGCGCAGCCGAGGAGAGCACTGAGATGGCACGCCGCAAGGACAGCAGCCCGGCCCGGGTCGACCTGACCGCCTTCGACCAGCCGGGCGCGCAGGTCTTCGACAACCCGCTCACCACCGAGGTCGAGGACTCCTACCTGGAGTACGCGTACTCGGTGATCCACTCGCGGGCGTTGCCGGACGCCCGCGACGGCCTCAAGCCGGTGCACCGGCGGATCCTGTGGTCGATGAGCGAGCAGGGGCACCGGCCGGACCGGGCGCACGTCAAGTCGGCCCGCGTGGTGGGTGACGTGATGGGCCGCTTCCACCCGCACGGCGACCTGGCCATCTACGACGCGCTGGTGCGGATGGCGCAGGGCTTCTCGCTGAACACGCCGCTCATCGACGGGCACGGCAACTTCGGCAGCCCGGACGACGGGCCGGCCGCCAGCCGGTACACCGAGTCCCGGCTGTCGGAGGCGGCCATGCTGCTGGTCGGCGAGCTGGGCGAGGACACCGTCGACCCCAAGCCCAACTACGACGGGTCGCTGACCGAGCCGACGGTGCTGCCGGCGGCCTTCCCGAACCTGCTGGTCAACGGCGCCGCCGGGATCGCGGTCGGGATGGCCACCAACATGATCCCGCACAACCTGGGCGAGGTGGTCGGCGCCGCCCGCTGGCTGATCAACCACCCGGACGCGTCGCTGGACCGGCTCATGGAGTTCGTGCCCGGCCCCGACCTGCCCACCGGCGGCCTGCTGCTCGGGCTGGACGAGGTGCGCCGGGCGTACGAGACCGGCCGCGGCGTGGTGCGGATGCGGGCCCGGGTCCGGACCGGGCCGCTGGAGGGCAGCCGGGGCCGGCAGGCGATCACCGTGACCGAACTGCCGTACGGGGTGGGTGCCGAGAAGGTCATCGAGAAGATCACCGACGAGGTGACCCGGACCAAGCGGTTGCAGGGCATCGCCGACGTGAAGGACCTGACCGACCGGGAGAACGGCATCCGGGTGGTCATCGAGTGCAAGGTGGGAGTGAACCCGCAGGCGCTGCTCGCCGACCTCTACCGGCTCACGCCGCTGGAGCAGTCGTTCGGGATCAACAACCTGGTGCTGGTGGACGGCCAGCCGCGCACCCTGGGCCTCAAGGAGCTGCTGGAGGTCTTCCTGGCGCACCGCTACGAGGTGGTCACCCGGCGCACCAGCTACCGGCGGCGCCGGCGGCAGGAACGGCTGCACCTGGTGGACGGCCTGCTGATCGCGCTGCTGGACATCGACCGGGTGGTGCGGTTGATCCGGTCCAGCGACGACGCCCAGGCCGCGCGGGACGGGTTGATGCGCGAGTTCGGCCTGTCGGAGATCCAGGCCGGCTACATCCTGGACACCCCGCTGCGCCGGCTGACCCGGTTCGACCGGTTGGAGCTGGAGGCCGAGCAGGAGCGGCTGCGCGCCGAGATCGAGGAGCTGTCCCGGATCCTCGACGACGACGCCGTGCTGCGCCGGGTGGTCTCCGACGAACTGGCCGAGGTGGGCCGGCGGTTCGCCGCCGCCCGGCGGACCACGCTGATCGACGGCGACCTGAAGGAGGTGCTGGCCGCCTCCGCGCCGGCCGGTCCGCTGGAGGTCGCCGACGACCCGTGCCAGGTGATCCTCTCCGCGACCGGCCTGGTGGCCCGGACGGCGGCCGAGTCGGAGGAGGCGTCCGAGGGGCAGCGCCGCAACGGCCGGGTCCGGCACGACGCGGTACGCGCGCTGGTGCACTCCACGGCGCGCGGCCAGGTGCTGCTGGTGACCAGCCGGGGCCGGGCGTTCAAGACCGACGTGCTGCCGCTGCCGGTGCTGCCGCAGCAGACCGGGACGGTGTCGCTGCGCGGCGGCATGTCGGCCGCCGAACTGGTGCCGCTGGAGGCCGGTGAGGTGGTGGTCGGGTTGGCCCCGCTCGGCGGCGCCGACCAGGGCTCGCCAGGGCTGGCGCTGGGCACCCGGCAGGGCGTGGTGAAGGTGTGCGCCCCGGAGTGGCCGGTGCGCTCGGACCAGTTCGACGTGATCGGCCTGCGCGAGGGGGACGAGGTGGTCGGTGCGGTGTGGCTGACCGACGGGGCCGAGCAGGTGGTGTTCGTGACCTCCGACGCCCAGCTGCTGCGGTTCGGGGCGGGACTGGTCCGCCCGCAGGGCCTCAAGGGCGGCGGCATGGCCGGCGTCGCGCGGGCCGCCGACGCCGAGGTGATCTTCTTCGGCGCCGTACGCACCGACGACACCGAACACGGGGAGCCGCTGGTGGTCACGTCCACCGGTCTCGGGGTGAAGGTGACCCCGTTCGCCGAGTACCCGGCGAAGGGGCGGGCGACCGGCGGCGTCCGGGTGCAGCGGTTCCTCAAGGGAGAGACCCGGCTCGCGGTGGCCTGGGTCGGACCGCGGCCGGCCGCCGCCACCGGCGCCGGGGAGCCGGTGGAGCTGCCGGAACCCAACCCGCGCCGGGACGCCTCCGGCACGCCGGTGCTGCTCGGCCCCGAGGTCGTGGGCCACCGGATCGAACGCGGCTGAGCCGCCCGGGCCGCGGGGGTGGGGTGCCGCCGGGTCCGCCCGCTCCGGGCGGTCAGGCTCGATCCCGTCGCGGGCGGACCCGGCGGCACCCCTCCTCAGGTGGGCGCCCCCTGCCTGGTGCGCGGGGGCCGGCCACTGGCGTCGGGTCAGCGCACGGCGCGGGCGCGCAGCATCTGGCCCAGCACGTGCGAGCGGTCCAGGACCCGCGCGGCGGCCAGCGGCGGCAGCCGGTCGGCGGCCGCCTCCACCCGGGCCGGGAAGTCCCGGTCGACGCCGTGGGTCGGGAACAGGCTTCCGATCGTGACCATCACGGTCGTCATGCCGCCGCCCAGCGTGGGCAGTTCGTCGAGGAACCGGTCGGCGAACGGCGCGAGCAGGTCGCCCTGGCCCGGGTCCCAGAACGCCTGCCCGACGGCCGGCAGCATGGGCAGCGGCAGGGCGCCGGTGAAGATCTCCCGCCACACCTCGTCCTTGGCGGTGCTGTCCGGTCGGGCGGCCCGGACCGCCGCCGCCCGGCCGGCGCTGTCCGGGTCCGGGTCCCGGTCCAGCAGCTTGGCCACCGCGTCCGGGTCGTAGCCGCCGGTCGCGGCGACCTGGGTCAGCCAGTGCCAGCGGAGGTCGACGTCGTCGCCCACCAGTTCGTCGAGTTCGGCCAGCCGCTCGGGACGGTAGGCCACGGCGAGCGCGGCCCGCAGCGCGGCGCGTACGGTGGCCGGCTCGTCGCGCTCGCCGGCGGCCCGCGCGAGCGCCGCGCAGGCGGCCGCGAGTTCGTCGCCCACGGCCGGGACCGCCGACGCGTCGACCCAGTTCCGCACGGCCCGCTCGGCGGTGCCCAGCAGCCCGGCCCGGGCCGCCGGATCGGTCTCGACGGCCAGCGCCCGGGCCGCGTACCGGACCACCTCGTCCGGGGCCAGCAGCCCGTCCTCGACCAGGTGCCACAGGGTCAGCCGGGTCACCGCCCGGGACAGCGGGTCGGGCAGGCTGGGGCCGTACCGCAGCATGGCCGCGCGGGTCGGCGCGTCCGGCCGTACCCGGGCGAAGGTCAGGTCGGCGTCGTTGACCAGCAGCAGGTCCGCGGCCGGCGCACCGGCCAGTTCGGGTACGGCGGTGGCCGGCGGCGCGGCGTCCAACTCCACCCGCCGGCGCAGCACCGGGCGGTCGTCGGTGATGTCGTACACGCCGACCGCCAGCCGGTGCGGACGGTTCGCCGGGCGCTCGGCGGGCGGTTCGACGAGCACCTCCACCGACCGGTACCGGCCCTCGGCGTCGGTGTCGGTGCGCACCGACATCGTGTCGGTGCCGGCGGTGAGCAGCCACTCGCGCGCCCAGGTGGCCAGGTCCCGCCCGGACGGGCCGGCGACCGAGGCCAGCAGGTCCTCCAGGGTGGCGTTGCCGTACGCGTGCCGGGCGAAGTGCCGGCGCAGCCCGGCCACGAACGGCTCCTCACCGGTGTACGCGGTGAGCTGCCGCAACACGCTCGCGCCCTTGGAGTAGGTGACCCGGTCGAAGGCGGCCCGGGCGTCGTCGACGGTGGCGATCTCCTGCCGGACCGGGTGGGTCGTCGGGCCGCCGTCGGCGGAGTAGCCGGCCTCCTTGCGGTCGCCGAGGAAGGACACCCAGGCTCCGGTGAACGGGGTGCAGCGCTCGGCGGCCCACATGGCGGCCCAGTCGGCGAACGACTCGTTCAGCCACAGGTCGTCCCACCAGCGCATGGTCACCAGATCGCCGAACCACATGTGCGCCATCTCGTGCAGCAGAACCACGGCCCGGCGCTCCCGCTGGGCGTCGGTCGGTTCGGTGCGGTACAGCGCCGAGTCCATCCAGGTGACGCAGCCCCAGTTCTCCATCGCGCCCTGGAAGTCCGGGCAGAACACCTGGGTGTAGGTCCGCTGCGGGAAGGGCATGTCGAACTGTTCGCCGAAGAACCGCAGGCCGGCGGCGGTGAGGTCGAACAGTTCCGGCGCCTGCCGGTCCAGGTGCGCGGCAAGGCTCCGGCGGGCCAGCACGGCCAGGTCGTACCCGTCGACGGTACGGCGTACCTGGTGGAACGGTCCGGCGCAGACCACCGTGACGTACGGCGACATCCGCGGGGTGTCGGCGAACCGCCAGGTGCGCGCGGCGCCCGCGCCCGACCCGGCGTCGTCGGCCGGCCCGGTCCCGTCCACCGGCCCGGTCCCGTCGGCCGGTCTGGTCCCGTCGGCGGGTGCGGTGTCGCCGGCGCGGTCGGTGCACTCCAGCACCGCGGAGTTGGACACCACCGTCCAGCCGGCCGGCGCGTGCACGGTGAACGCCACCACGGCCTTGAGGTCGGGCTGGTCGAAGCAGGCGAAGACCCGGCGGGCGTCGTCCGGCTCGAACGACGTCCACACGTACGTGCCGCCGTCCGCCGGGTCGACCCAGCGGTGGATGCCGGTCCGCTGCTCGGTGCGGTCCGTGCTGGCGGCCACCACGAGCTGGTGGTCCCCGCCCAGGGCCGGCAGGGTCAGCCGTTCCCCGTCGTACGCCTCGGCGGGCAGGGCGGCGCCGTCGAGCCAGGCCCGCACCTCGTCGGCGACGATGTCGACAAAGATCGGCTCGTCCGTGCGACGGGCCGAGAAGTCCACGGTGCTGCGGCTGCGCAGCGTGGTGCCGCAGAGCAGTCCGGTCAGGTCCAGTTCGACGTCGTAGCGCCGTACCCGCAGCAGCTCCGCTCTGGTCCGCGCCTCATCCCGGGTCAACGAAGTCATGCCCCCGATCATGTCGTGGATCGGCCGCCGACACCGAACCGGGTCGGCGTGGCGGGGAATGGGGCCTTTCTATCCGCAAACGGTCAAGAACGCACCTTTTCGGGCGACGAAGTCGAAGGAGTGGACGGACCCGGTGTGCGTGCCGGCCATCCCGACCACCCGGCTCAGATCGACCCGTGGAAGGTCCGGCCGATGACGTCCCGCTGCTGCTCGGGAGTGAGCCGGACGAAGTTGACGGCGTACCCGGAGACCCGGACGGTCAGTTGCGGATACCTCTCCGGATGCGCCATCGCGTCCTGCAGGGTGGCCCGGTCCAGCACGTTGACGTTCATGTGGAACCCGCCGGCGTCGGTGAAGCCGTCCAGCACGCCGACCAGGTTGTCCACCCGCTCGTCCCGGGTGTGCCCGAGCCCGGCGGGGGTGACCGTGCTGGTCAGCGAGATCCCGTCCCGGGCGCTGTCGTAGGGCAGCTTGGCCACCGACAGGGCCGCGGCGACCAGGCCGTGCCGGTCCCGACCGTTCATCGGGTTGGCGTCCGGGGCGAACGGCTCGCCGGCCCGGCGCCCGTCCGGGGTGTTGCCGGTGTGCCTGCCGTACACCACGTTCGAGGTGAGGGTCAGCACCGACAGGGTCGGCTCGGCGTGCCGGTAGGTCGGCTGCCGGCGGATCCTGGCCATGAACGACTCGACCAGTTCCACCGCGATGGCGTCCGCCCGGTCGTCGTTGTTGCCGAACGTCGGGAAGTCGCCCTCGATCGCGTAGTCGGTGACCAGCCCGCTCTCGTCGCGCAGCACCTTCACCCGGGCGTGCCTGATCGCCGAGAGACTGTCGGCGGCCACGGACAGCCCGGCGATGCCGGTGGCCAGGTAGCGGTGCACCGGGTAGTCGTGCAGGGCCATCGCCAGCCGCTCGTAGGCGTACCGGTCGTGCATGTAGTGGATGACGTTCAGCGCGTCCACGTACGTCTCGGCCAGCCAGTCGAGGGTGCGGTCCAGCGCCGCGGTCACCTGCGCGTAGTCGAGGTACTCGCCGTCGACCGGCGGGCCGGCCGGGGCGACCTGCGCACCGGTCAGCTCGTCCCGGCCGCCGTTGATCGCGTACAGCAGCGCCTTGGCCAGGTTGGCACGGGCGCCGAAGAACTGCATGTCCCGGCCGACCCGCATGGCCGACACGCAGCAGGCGATGGCCGCGTCGTCGCCGTACCGGGGCCGCAGCAGGTCGTCGTTCTCGTACTGGATGGCGCTGGTGTCCAGCGACACCCGGGCGCAGAACCGCTTGAACTCCGTCGGCAGCGCGGGGGACCAGAGCACGGTCAGGTTGGGTTCGGGCGCCGGGCCGAGGTTGTAGAGGGTCTGGAGGTACCGGTACGTGGTGCGGGTGACCAGCGGCCGGCCGTCGGCGCCGAGCCCGCCGAGCGCCTCGGTCACCCAGGTGGGGTCGCCGGAGAAGAACTCGTCGTACTCGGGGGTGCGCAGGAACCGGATGATCCGCAGCTTGATCACCAGGTCGTCGATCAGCTCCTGGGCGCCGGTCTCGGTCAGGGTGCCCTCGGCCAGGTCCCGTTGCAGGTAGCAGTCGAGGAAGCTGGCGGTACGCCCGAGCGACATGGCCGCGCCGTTCTGCTCCTTGGCGGCGCCCAGATAGCCGAAGTACAGCCACTGGATCGCCTCGCGGCCGGTCTCGGCCGGGCGGCCGATGTCGTACCCGTAGCCGGCGGCCATCCGCTTCAGCTCGTCCAGGGCGCGGATCTGCTCGGCCAGTTCCTCGCGGTCGCGGATGACGTCCACCGTCGAGTGCCGCTCGTCCAGGGCTTCCTTCAGCGCCCGGCGGTCGAAGACCAGCCGGTCCACGCCGTACAGCGCGACCCGCCGGTAGTCGCCGATGATCCGGCCCCGGCCGTACGCGTCGGGCAGCCCGGTGATGATGTGCGAGCGCCGCGCGGCGCGCACGTCCGCCGGGTACGCGTCGAAGACGCCCTCGTTGTGCGTCTTGCGGTACGTGCCGAAGATCTGCCGGACGGTCGGGTCGAGTTCGTAGCCGTAGGCCGCGAGGCCGGCCTCCACCATCCGCAGCCCGCCAGCCGGCATGATGGCCCGGCGCAGCGGCGCGTCGGTCTGCAGGCCGACGATCAGCTCGCGGTCCCGGTCGAGGTAGCCGGGCCGGTGCGCGGTGATGCCGGCCGGGGTGCGGGTGTCCACGTCGTGGATCCCGCGCCGGCGTTCCTCGACGAACATCGCGCGCAGCCCGTCCCACAGGGCCGTCGTCCGCGGCGTCGGCCCGGTGAGGAAGTCCGGGCCGCCCCGGTACGGCGTCACGTTGTCCCGGACGAACGCCGCCACGTTGATCCGGGCTCGCCAGCCCTGGCCGGTGAAGCCGCGCCAGGCGCCCCGTTCGGTCGGGTTCCGCATCATGTCGCCCTCCCTAGCCACACTTCCAGCGTGCGGAGCCGGCCGGGCGGTCGATCAGGGGCGAACGTCCCGACGGCCCGGGTCGCCCGGTCCGTCGCGCCGGTCCGGCGTCCCGGTCCGTCGTCCCGGTCCGGGGTCTTGCCTCAATCGAACGGGCGTGCTTTTATCTCGGGGTGGGAAAGGGTGACCAGACCCGGCAGGCGGTGCTCGATCAGGCGGTGGAGGTGGGCCGCCGGGTGGGGCTGGGCGGCCTGACCATCGGGTCCCTCGCCGAGCAGATGCGGATGTCCAAGAGCGGGCTGTTCGCGCACTTCCGCTCGAAGGAGGGGTTGCAGGTGAGCGTCCTCGAACATGCCCGGACGGCCTTCGAGGACACCGTCGCCCGGCCCGCGATCCGCGCGCCCCGCGGCGAGCCGCGGCTGCGTGAGCTGTTCGAGCGGTGGCTGGTCTGGGCGGCGGCGCCGGGCGGCTGCCCGTTCATCGCCGCCGCCGTGGAGTTCGACGACCAGCCGGGTCCGGTCCGCGACCGGCTGGTCCGGGACCAGCGGGACATGCTCGACATGATCGCCACGATCTTCCGCACCGGCATCGCCGAGGGGCACTTCCGGCCGGATGCCGACCCCGATCAGTTCGCCCAGGACTTCGACGGCGTACTGCTGGCGTTCCACCACCTCTGCCGGCTGTTCGGCGACGAGCGGGCCGAGTCGCGCGCCCGGCGGGCCTTCGGGGCGCTGCTCGACGGCGCGCGCCCGGGTCCTGCCGAGGACGGCCGGGCCGCCCCCGCCGCCCGCTGACCGCGCACCACCGGTTCCGTAGCCCGACCCGGAGGGGGTCCCGTCCCATGTCGTCCACCACCAGCGCACCGGATCGAGCGCAGAAAAGCACGAACGGTCGTCTTATCCTGCCGGCGGCCCCGGCGCCGATCCGGGCTGCCTTCCGGATCCTGGAGGTCCTGGCGCCCGCCGTCGGCGCCCGCTGGGCCGAACGCATCTGGTTCACCCTGCCGGACCCGACGGCGCGACCGCGGCGCAGCGTCCGCCCGCCCGCGCGGCCCAGCGTCCCGGGTGGGCCGGGGACCTCACCGGTGACGCCGGCAGGTTCGCAGCCGGCGTCGCCGGCGCCGGCCGGCCGGCCGTTCGCGGTCGCCGTCGACGGTCACCGGGTGGTCGGGGAGTCCTGGGGGAGCGGCCCGGTGGTGTACCTGCTGCACGGCTGGGCCGGCCGGTCCCGGCAGTTGGCGTCGCTGGTGACTCCGCTGGTCGAGCGGGGGCACCGGGTGGTGGCGTTCGACGCGCCCAGCCACGGGCGCTCGGCCCCGGGCCGGTACGGGCCGCGCTCATCGTCCATCCCGGAGTTCGCCGCCAGCCTGGCCGCCGTGGCGCAGATGCACGGCCGGCCGCACGCGGTGGTGGCCCACTCGCTCGGCGCGACCGCCGCGGCGGTGGCGCTCTGCGACGGCCTGCCCGCCGACCGGGTGGTGCTGCTGGCCCCGATGGCCAGCCCGGCGTCGTACGCTGAGCAACTGCGCGGCGCGCTCGGCTTCGGCCGGCGGATCCTGTGCCGGCTGACCGTGCGGGTGGAGCGCCGGGTCGGCGCACCCATGCGCCACTTCGACGTACCCGAGATCGGCCGGGCCGTTGCGGTGCCCGGCGCTGGTCGTGCACGACCGGGACGACGCCGCGGTGCCGTACGGCGACGGCGTCGCGATCGCCGCCGCCTGGACCGGGGCGACCCTGCGGGCGACCGACGGGCTCGGCCATCACCGGTTGTTGCGCGACCCGGAGGTGATCGCCGCGGTGGTGGACTTCGTGGCCGGTCCCGGTCGGTGAGCCGGTCCGGGAAGGCGGTTGCCATGGGAGCGATACCCGACTATATAGATATGGGTTGATAAACTCGGAGTCGTGAGGAGCAACCGTGACGGCTGAGGTCGGTCCAGACGGCGTCATCCACCGATCGGGCCGCCCGGCCGTCGGCCCGGCTCGGCCGGGGCTCGGCAAACCCGGCCTGGTCGCGTTGCTGAGCGCCCTCGCGGTCCTGCTCGGCGGCCTGCCGGCCGCCGCCGCACCACCACCCGCCGCCGCACCGCCCGCCGCGGTCCCCGCCTCCGCTGTGTCCGGCGCGGCCGTCCACGGTGTTGCCGGCCCGGGCGTCGCCGGCTCCGGCGGCGCCGCCCCCGGCCCCGGCGCCCGGCCGGCGCCGCCGAACGCCGGCTGGGTGGGCACCTGGGAGGGCCCCGGCACCCTGGACGCGACCGACGACCTCACCGGGGTCACCGCCCGGAACGTGCTGCGGATCAGCGTCGGCGGCACCGCGGTACGCGTCCGGCTGTCCAACCGCTTCGGTACCGGCCCGCTGCTGCTGGGCCGGGTGACCGTGGCCCGCGCGGTGTCCGGGG
Source organism: Plantactinospora sp. KBS50 (assembly GCF_002285795.1). Classification (GTDB taxonomy): domain Bacteria; phylum Actinomycetota; class Actinomycetes; order Mycobacteriales; family Micromonosporaceae; genus KBS50. The sequence goes on along the minus strand of NZ_CP022961.1, from coordinate 3,525,813 downwards.
ACGGACCCGCGGCCCGGCCCGGCAGCATGCGCACGGTCACCTTCCACGGACGGGTCCCGGTGCGCGTACCGGCCGGCCACGACGTGCTCAGCGACCCGGTCCCGCTGACCGTGCCGGACCGGGCCGACCTGCTGGTCAGCGTGTTCGTCCAGCGGCAGGCCGGCCCGGCCACCCAGCACCAGTTGGCGATGCGCACCTCGTACCTCGCTCCCGGTGGCGACCACGCGGCGGACCCGGCCGATCCGGCGGACCCGGACGGCCAGCCGTTCACCGGGGAGACCTCGACCTGGTTCTTCGCCACCGGCGTCGACGTCCTCGCCACCGGCATCCGCGGCGCGGTGGTGGCGTTCGGCGACTCCATCACCGACGGCTACATGTCCAGCTACGGCGCCGACCACCGGTACCCGGACTTCCTGGCGCAGCGGCTGCTGCGCCAGCCGCCGGGCCGGCGGATGGCCGTGCAGAACGCCGGGATCAGCGGCAACAGGCTGCTGCTGCCGGGCATGTACGACGCGTTCGGGCCGAGCGCCACCGAGCGGCTCGACACCGACGCGCTGTCCCGGACCGGAGCGCGCAGCCTGCTGGTGCTGGAGGGCATCAACGACATCCAGCAGGAGCCGCACCAGACCGACCCGGACCGGATCGTCGCCGCGCTGCGGGAGATCGCCCACCGTGCCCACCGGCACGGCCTGCGGGTGATCATCGGCACGATGACCCCGTTCGAGGGCTGGCCCGACTACACCCCGGAACTGGAGGTCGTCCGGGTGGCCGTCAACGACGCCCTCCGCGGCGATCCGGCATTCGACGCGGTGGTCGACTTCGACCGCGTGGTGCGCGATCCGGCGGCGCCGCAGCGGCTGCTGCCGGCCTACGACAGCGGCGACCACCTGCACCCCGACGACGCCGGTTACGCGGCGATGGCGGCGGCCGTCGACCTCGACCAACTCTAGGAGACCCGTGTGAGTGCGTACCCCGACGTACGGTTCCCGACGACCGCACCGCGGCGCCGGCTCGGCCCGGTGGCGGTGGCCGCCGCGGTGGCGCTGGTGCTGGCCGGCGGCGCGCTGGTGCGGTCCGCGTCCGGCTCCCCGCCGGCCGGCTCCCCGCCCGGCGGATCCGCCCCCGGTGCCGGCACCTGGGTCGCGGCCTGGGCACCCAGCCCGGTGGTGGGCAGCGACATCCCCTGGTCGGACTGCCCGGCCGGGGCCGGCCTGGCCGACCAGACCGTGCGCAACGTCGCCTTCGTCACCGCCGGCGGCTCCGCGGTCCGGGTACGGATCACCAACACCTTCGGCGAGACCCCGCTGAAGGTGGACCACGCGTCCGTGGCGGTGCAGGGTGACGGCGCCGCGGCCCGGGCCGGCACGGTCCGGGAACTGACCTTCGCCGGCAGGCCCACCGTGACCGTCGCCGCCGGTGGCCGGGCGCTGAGCGACCCGGTACGGCTGTCCGTGGCCGCGCTGTCCACCCTGCTGGTGTCGGTGCACGTGCCGGACCCGACCGGGCCGGTGACCAACCACCCGTTCACGGCCCAGGGCAACTACCTGGCCGCCGGCGACCGGGCGCTCGCGGCCGGCGCCGACGGGTACGCCGACACGCCCTGCTGGATGCTTGTCGACGGGGTGGACGTGCGCGGCACCGACCGGATCGGCTCGGTGGTGGCGCTCGGCGACTCGATCACCGACACCGCCAACACCACCGGCAACGCCAACCACCGCTGGCCCGACTACCTGGCCCGGCGCCTGGACGGGCGACCCGGCCCCACGCTCTCGGTGGTGAACGAGGGCCTCGGCGGGAACCGGCTGCTGGCCCCGCGCGACGACGGGGCGTACTGGGGCGTGCCGGCGCTGGCGCGACTGGAGCGGGACGTCTACGCGCAGACCGGCGTGCGGGCGGTGATCATGCTGGAGGGGACCAACGACATCGGCTTCAGCGCGCCGGCGGCCGACATCATCGACGGCTACCGGCAGGTCGTCGCGCAGACCCACGCGCAGGGTCTGCCGATCTTCCTGGGTACCGTGCCGCCGCTCGGCGGGTCCTTCATGGACACCCCGCAGCAGCGGGCGATCTGGCGGGAGGTCAACGACTGGATCCGGACCCACCGGGAGGCCGACGGGGTGGTCGACTTCGCCCGGGTGCTCGGCGACCCGGCCGACCCGGAGACCCTGCTGCCGGCCTACGACAGCGGCGACCACCTGCACCCCAACGACGCCGGCTGCGCGGCGATGGCCGACGCGGTGGATCTGGCCGCCCTGTTCCGGCGGCGCTGAGGTCCGCGCCGCGCGGGTGGCGGAGCGGCGGCCGTTCCCTACAATCTGCGGACGATGGAGATCGGCAGGATCCTGGCCGCGCTCGCCGACCTGGCACCCGCCCGGGCCGAGCGGATCCACGACGTGTCCGGGACGGGCCGGCCCCTGGTCTGGCTGCCGGAACCCGACCGGGCGCCGCGGAACCGCCGGCTGGACCGGCTCGCCGCGATGGACGCCCTGCACCGGGACTTATGCGGACCTGGCTGTTATGCCGAACTGACCAGCGGGTAGCCGCATATTCCTGATGTTCGATGGTTCACATGTCGGCATAAGCCCATTATCGGGCGCGGTTGCCTCCTCCTGTCGACGACGAGGGAGGAGACTGAACGTGTCGAGTGCTGCCGTACCGATGCCCGGGCCGCTGACGCCGTACGTTGACGGCTTCGCGGCGGTGTTGACCGCCGAGGGCTACGCGGCGAGGACCGTGACGCTTTACCGCCAGTACGTGGGACAGCTGAGTCGCTGGTTGGAGGCCCACTCACTTGGGGCCGACGTACTGAGCGAAGGAGTGATCGAAGAATTCCTGGTTGAACGTCACGCAACGGGCCATCAGACGCGGTTGCGGGTGGGCTCGTTCGCGTCATTGCTGGCTTACCTGCGCGACGTCGGTGTGATCGGGTCGCCCGAGCAGGTGCCGGCCGGCGAGGTCGATGCACTGCTCCTCCGGTTCGCCGGCTATCTGACCAAGGAACAGGGCCTGGCGCAGCCGACGGTCTCGTTGCGGGTGCAGCTCATGCGCCCGTTCCTGGTGGGCCTGACGGAGCACGGGAGCCTGGATCTACCGTCGATGACCGCTGAGGACGTGACTACCTTCATCGTCGCGGAATCCCAGGTCCGGCCGGCCTCGGTGCCACCGACGGTCACTGCGCTGCGCTCCCTGTTGCGCTTCCTGCATGTTGAGGGCTTCATTTCGGCAGGGCTGACCAGCGCGGTGCCGACGGCCAGCGGCCGCAGACTAGCCGGGCTACCCAAGGCGCTACCCGCGGAACAGGTTGCCGCCATGCTCGCGACCTGCGACCGGGACACGGCAGTGGGACGCCGCAACCTGGCCATCCTGACGCTGCTTGCCCGGCTTGGACTGCGGTCCGGTGAAGTGGCCCGCCTACGGCTCGAACACATCGACTGGCGCCGCGGCGAGATCATGATCACAGGCAAAGGCAGCCGCCACGAGCGACTACCCCTGCCGGGCGACGCGGGGAGCGCGATCGTGGCGTACTTGCAGGACGGCCGACAGGCGGGTGCGCATCGGGAGGTGTTCCTCTGCGCCCGGGGCCCATACCGGCCCATGAGCCCCGACACGGTCAGCAACGTCGCCGCAGCGGCCGCTCGCAAAGCCGGCCTCGGAATCGTCCGCGGACACCGGCTGCGGCACAGCGCCGCGACCGCCATGCTCGCCGCCGGCGGTTCGCTCACCGAGATCGGTCAAGTGCTGCGCCACCAGCACACGGCGACGACAGCCATCTACGCCAAGGTCGACATCGCGGGACTGCGTCGCGTCGCCCGGCCATGGCCGACGCCCGAGGCAGCCGCATGAGCGCCCTGCGACAGGCCCTCGCTGACTACCTGACCGTCCGCCGGGCCTTGGGCTACAAACTCGAGCGAGCGGAAAAGCTCCTCGGACAGTTCCTGGACTACCTCCATGGCGAAGGCGCCCACACGGTCACCGTCGAGCACGCCCTTGCGTGGGCGACCGCACCGGCCGGGGACCCCTGGTGGCACGCTCTACGGCTGAACGCGGTTCGCCCGTTCGCGGCCTACCTGCATGCCCGCGACCCTCACCACGAGGTACCTCCGGCCGGACTCATCCGCTACGGATCCAGCCGGGCAACCCCCTACCTCTACTCACCCGCTCAGATCGAAGCGTTGGTGACGACAGCCCGGCAACTTCCGTTCCCCCTGCACGCCCTGGTCTATCCGACCCTGATCGGACTGTTGGCCGTGACCGGGATGCGCGTCGGCGAGGCGCTGGCTCTGCAGGATCAGGACGTCGACGCGCAACAGGGGATTGTGACCGTGCGGGACGGCAAGTTCGGCAAGTCCAGGCTGCTGCCCGTGCACCCGAGCACCACCGAAGCGCTGCTGCGCTACCTGCAGGCCCGCGACCAGTTCGTCCCTACGACGGCGGTCAGGGCGTTGTTCGTCACGTCCTCGGGCGGCCCGATGGACCGCCCGAACGTGGGCCGAACGTTCCGGCAGATCGCCAAGAACGCCGGCGTGACGGCCAGATCGGCGGCATGCCGGCCGCGCGTTCACGACATCCGGCACAGCTTCGCCGTCGCGACGCTGCTGGACGCCTACCGCAACGGCGACGACGTCCAAGCAATGCTGCCGCGCCTGTCGACCTACCTGGGGCACGTCCAGCCGAAAGACACGTACTGGTACCTCTCGGCAGCTCCGGAACTACTCGCCCTCGCCGGCGAGCGCCTGGAACGCCACCTCAACACCGGAGAAGCCGCATGAGCACCCTCGGCCCCACCCTGCAGTCCTTCTTCACCGACAGACTGGCCCGGCAGCGTCACGCCAGCAGCCACACGACCGCCGCCTACCGGGACACCTTCAAACTCCTGCTGACCTTCGCCACGGCCACCACCGGTCGCGCACCCTCCCATCTGCAGATAGCCCACCTGGACGCGCCCATGATCAGCGCGTTCCTCGATCACCTGGAAACCGAGCGCGGCAACAGCACCCGCACCCGCAACGCCCGCCTCGCCGCGATCCGCTCCCTGTTCAGCTACGCCGCCCTGCGCCACCCCGAGGACGCGGCCGTCATCCAGCGCGTACTGGCGATCCCGACCAAACGCTTCGAGCGCGCGATCGTCACCTACCTCACTGACCCAGAGATCGACGCCCTGCTCGCCGCCCCCGACCAAGCGACCTGGACCGGGCGGCGCGACCATGCGCTGCTCACCCTCGCCATCCAGACAGGCCTACGCGCCACGGAATTGACGACCCTGACGCTCCAAGACATCCACCTCGGCACGGGAGCGCACGTCAACTGCATCGGCAAAGGCCGCAAACAGCGGATCACGCCGCTGACCAAGGACACGGTCACCACGCTGAAGAACTGGATCAACGAACGCGGCGGACTCCCCACGGACCCACTGTTTCCCACCCGCTCAGGCACCGCCATCAGCCGAGACGCACTCGAACGGCGAGTAACCAAGCACGCCGCGACCGCCACATTGGCCTGCCCGGCCCTCGCCGAGAAAAAGATCTCCCCGCATGTCCTGCGCCACACCGCAGCCATGCGGCTACTGAACGCCGGAGTCGACACCACCGTCATCGCGCTCTGGCTCGGCCACGAATCCGTTGCCACAACCCAGATCTACGTCCACGCCGACCTCGCGCTCAAGGAGCGCGCGCTGGCCAGAACCGCGCCGCTCGGCACTCCTCCAGGGCGCTACCAGCCCACCGACACAATCGTCGCCTTCCTGGAGAACCTGTGATTATGCCGACGAAGTGCTCGACTTGCAGACGAACCGGCGGACGGCCGGCTCAGAATCTCCTACTTCATGAGGGCAAGCTTGCTGACTCGACGACGTCTGGATCAAGCCGATGAACGTCACGGGATGCTCGTCATCGGTGTGGGCCGAACCGATGTCCTCGATGGTCAGCACCTGCCGCCTGAGTTGTCCGCTCAAGGTGCTGTCTCCCCGCAGTCCGCGAAGTCCTGATCACAAGGTCGAACCTCATGGAGTCCTCGACGAAGTCGCAGATCCTGCCCGAATTCGGGCAGGATTTGCTCGATGTGGTTGCTTCGGACAGGATGTTCTGGTGCACGACGACGAGTTGGTAGAGCGCATTGCGGACTCCTTGGGGATTGAGCATGGTACGGCCCAGCGGATCGTGGGCGAGGTCATCGCCTACTACCGGGAGCCGCTCGAGTGCTACATCCGCCGCCGGCACGAGACATTTCAGCGACAGGGGCTGCAAAACGCGGACATCTTCCCGCTGCTCATCGAGGAGCTGGAAGAACGTGTGGTGGCCCCTCCTCGCCTGTCGGAACGACAGGTGCGGCGAATCATTTACGGCTAAGAAGGAGCCTTCGTGTGCGGGATCGTGGGGTATGTGGGGCAGCAGGACGCCAGCCCCTTGTTGCTGGCCGGTCTGGCACGGTTGGAGTATCGAGGTTATGACTCCGCAGGCGTCGCTGTCATCCGTAACGGCTCGGTGAGGGTGCATCGGACCGTCGGTCGGGTGCGGCAGCTCCGTAGTACCCTGCCAGCGCGCTTCGCGGGAAAGATCGGTATCGGCCACACCCGCTGGGCGACGCACGGCCCGGCAACGGAGTCCAACGCCCATCCGCATCGATCAGCGGACGGGCGGGTCTGCGTTGTCCATAACGGCATCATCGACAACGCGGCGCAGATCCGTGCGGAACTGATAGATGCAGGGGTGGAGCTGGTCTCTGATACCGATACGGAGGTTCTGGCGCACCTCGTCGCCCGTTCCGCAGCGGACACCCTCGAAGGTGCGGTTGTCGAGGCCGTGAGTCGTGTCGAAGGTACCTATGGCATCGCTGTGCTGCACGAGCAGTTCCCGGACCGGATCGTGCTTGCCCGTAGCGGATCGCCGCTCATCATCGGACTCGGTGACCGAGAGACTCACGTGGCCAGCGACCTGGCCGCGATTGTCCGGCACACGACGTCGGTCGTGCATCTGGAGGACGGTGAGTTCGCCACCGTCACAGCGTCGGGCTTCCGTACGTTCACGGGGGATGGTGTCGACATCCCGAAGACCCCAACTCAGGTTGCCGGCCAGACCGACGAATACGAGCTCGGCGGCCATGAGCACCACATGCGCAAGGAGTTCTTGGAGCAGCCAACCACGGCGGCCAGCGTGCTGCGCGGCCGGCTGGAGGAGCGCTTCGGGACGGCTCGCCTGGACGGCCTTAATCTAGATCCGCGGGCGAATCGAGCGATCCGTCGGGTGAAGATCATCGGTTGCGGGTCGGCGTACTACGTCGGCCAGATCGGCGCTCAGATGATCGAGGAGATGGCCCGGGTCCCCGCCGACGCGGAGCCGGCGTCCGAGTTCCGTTACCGCAAACCCATCATTGAACCCGACACTTTATACGTCGCGGTCAGTCAGTCCGGGGAGACCGCAGACACGCTCTTCGCCGTTGAGGAGATCAAGCGCAAGGGCGGGCAGGTCGTGGGGCTGGTGAACGTCGTCGGGTCGACCATCGCGCGGGCCTGCGACGGCGGTATCTACCTGCACGCCGGCCCAGAAGTGGCGGTCGCGTCGACCAAGGCGCTGACGAACATGGCGCTTGCCTTCGCGCTGTTGGCTCTCAACCTCGGTCGGGTGCGGGACATGTCCATCGCGGACGGCAAACGACTGGTTGCTGGCCTCCAGGCGATTCCCCGGCAGATCGAGGCAGTTCTGGCAACAGAAGAATCGATCGCTGCGGTGGCCAAGGAGCTGGCGCAAGCTCGTAGCCTGTTCTTCATCGGCCGGGTCCGTGGCTATCCGGTGGCCCGCGAGGGCGCGCAGAAATTCAAGGAAATCACGTACTGCCACGCCGAGGGTTACCAGAGCAGCGAGCTCAAGCACGGCCCGCTCGCGTTGATCTCGGAGGAACTGCCCACCGTGGCCGTCATTCCCGATGATGAGCTGCTCCAGCGGAATCTCGGTGCCCTGCACGAGATTTCCGCCCGGAAGGGGCCGCTGGTCGTCATCACCCATCCGGGAGTGGATCTCGGGGACGTGCGGGCCCGGCGGATTGATGTGCCGAAGAACGAACCGGAGCTGGATCCGATTCTGCTGACGATCCCGACGCAGCTTCTCGCCTACCATGCGGCGCTGACCCTCGGCCACGACATCGACAAGCCTAGGAACCTGGCGAAGTCCGTCACTGTCGAGTAAGGCCGTACTCGTCCCGGTGCTGGTGGTTCGGCCACCAGCACCGGCTCGGTCACCACGCCGATACGCGGCCACCGTCAAGCCGCAATTTGGCTCGCCGGAAGCGTGATGTGCCGGACTTGCCGGCAGGCGTCGTTCTGCATCAGTGCTTGGCCGCCATCGTCCGTTGTGCTGGCGAGCACGATGAGATCATGACGGGGAACCGGATTCTCCGGCGCGGTAATGTCGGGAAGGTTGTCCCAGGTCACCACGAGCGAAGGATCCGAAAGGCTACGCAAGGTTAAGAATTTGTCGACGTATTGTCCGCCGAGGTCAGGGTCGAAGAAGCCGGATGGAACGGGCGCGAACCCGAATCGGATCTTGAAGTCGTACAGGCCCGGCTGGACGATGTGTCCAAAAAGCGACGGGTCGTTGCCGAGGCTGGCGAGCGTGAGCCCGTCCTGTCGGGCGAACCGCAGCGCCTCCATGTACATGGCGCGCGTTACACTTCCCGCCCGGACGTTTGGCGACGTCGTGGCGAAGCGGCACTGCAGCGATGACAGAGCGGGGCGCCGCCACCAGATGGAGGCGGCGACCATATCGTCGCTTGCGTAGAGATGAATTCCGACGTGATCTTCAGCTGCTGCTAGAAGTGCGTCGCGTTGACTCCGGGCGACGTTGACGCCATTCGGCATCAGAGCGATCTGCTTGTCGTAAAGGGAGAGGAAATCGTCGAGGAGGTCAGGCCGCAGTCCGGGGCGTACTTCGATACGCAAGTCTTCGCTTTCGATGAACCGGCGTCCGACGAGTATTTCCCGACGCTGTTTTTTCGAAAGGAGCGACACGAACTCTTCCTCCGAGTCGCGCACGGCGGCGCACCAGTTCACCCATCGTGGGCGGCGGACAAACCCGAGAGCAGCCAGGGCCGCCTCCTCGGTCTTCTCCGGGTCGATCACTCGGATGACATCAGGCGCCGAGCCGCCTCGGGCCCAAGGCTCCTGTTCGATCTCCTCGGATGTCACGAAACCGACGAGGAGCTTGTTTTTGTCGGTGATATACATAGGACCTGTGCCTTCCTTCTCTGCGCATAGCGGCGGAGCCGGCGACGTCCGTGCGCGACGTAACAGTCCAGCGTCGGCGACGCGACATCATCCGCGGAGACCCTCCGCTCGTAGAGTTTGGACGCCACCGGGAGTGCCTTCATGCGGCTTCACGAAGGCGACTCAGTCGTGGGAGCTTCGCCGGGCAGATCTCGAATCTCCCGGAAAACAAGCGGCGCGGCGACGGCGGCGAGCGTCAACATTGCTCCGCCGACCAGGGTCGTGGTCAGCCCGATCGCGGCGGCGACCGGCCCTACCAAGGCCATTCCCAGCGGCCGCAGGGCCATCGACCCGAATCGGTTGACCGCGTCGACACGCGACAGCATGCCGGGTGGCACATGTCCGCCGATCACTGCGTTCTCCACGGTCGAGAAGTAGGTGACGATCGCGCCGGCGACGAATTCCGAGCAGATGAGTAGTGGCAGCGGCGCCGGGATTGCCAGCAGGAGCAGGGTCGGCCCGGCGGCGAAAAGCATCAGCTGGTAGCCGCGCAACAACGGCCGCCGGGCCTGTAAACGTAGGCCCAGCCAACTGCCGAGGACGCCGCCGGCCCCGAGCGCCGTCAGGACTGCGGCCCACGCCGAGGAACCGCCCAGGCTGCGGTTGGCGACCAGCGGGCCGAGCACTTGCACACTGGAGAGCAAGCTGAACTGGTAGATCGTGGCGCTCGCGATCAGGACCACCAGCCATCGCGTGCGCCGGACATACACCCAGCCTGCGCTCATTGTCCGCCAGAAGGACTCCCGGCGTGCCGCCCCGGAGGGTGATCCGAGCGGTCCGCACGAGCCGATCAGCAGCGCGCTGATCAGGAACGTGGCGGCGTCGATCACGATCACCCAGCCCGGCGAGACGGCGAGGAGCAGGAGTCCGGCCACCGCCGGGCCACTGACCTCGCAGATGGTGCCGACCAGAGAGAACAGGGCGAATGTCGGCTGGCGCCGCCCCGGTCCGGCTACGGCCGAGACGGCCGCCGTCGACGCGGGGTTGAAGAAGGCGCTGACCGCGCCACGCACCGCAGTTAGCGCTGCGATGACCCAGATCGGTCCGCCGTTGGCGAGAATGACGACACCGATGCCGAGTTGCGCCGCGAACGCCACGATGTTCGATGTGACCATGATCGTCCGGCGTGGGTACCGGTCGCCGAGAGCTCCCCCGACGAGCAGGAACACCACCGCCGGGAGCGCTCGCGCGGCGAGCACCACGCCGAGCGCCGCCGCGTCATGGGTAATGTCGAGGATCGCGAACGCCAAGGCGACCGGAACGAGCATGTCGCCGAGCACAGAGATACTCCGTGCGGCGAACAGGTTACGGACAGTCCGATTGCCGAGCACCTGGCGGGTGGTCCGCCAGGTTCCGGCATTCTCCTGCTGGGTGGGGGTCGTGTCGGCGCTCACGCGGGTACGAGTTCGGTTTCCAGTCGGAACGCCTCGGCCAGCGCGTCGACGAGGGCCGTCACATCGGCAGCGTTCGACACGCGGGCGTAGACGATGCCGCTCACGGTCGAGGAGTCCATCAGACCGCCGATCACATCACCTGCGGTGTGGCGCATGTCTACTTCCACGATGCCGGGGATGTCGGCGAAATCGGCCGCAGTGCTGATCTCGAGCACTCGTCCGCGGCGGGCGAAAAGGTTGACGTGAGCGATCTCAGTGTCTCCGCCGGCCGTCTGCCAGCTGTACGGCTCCGCGATGCTTGTCGCCACGTGCGCGGCCTTGGAGTCGAAGCCGTCACGCAGTTGCAGCATCCGGCGGATGCCGTTGCCGCCTGGTCGCGCCGCCAGCTCGCTGGCGAACAACTGGTCGCCGACCTCAAGGACCTCGAAATGGGTGACGCCGTCGATCAGGCCGACCGCCTCGACGGCCCGCAGGTGCATCGCGATGATCCGCGCCGCGATCGGATCCTCGGCCGGCAGCGTGTACGAGCCCAACAACCGAGCCTCCGACGACATGAACGGCAGAATCGGCGTCGTGTAGCGGGAGACCCGAATGTAGCGGACGCGCCCCTCCCGGATCAGGCCGTCACAGTGGTATTCGCCGGTCAGGGGCAGGCCCCGTTCCACCAGGACGGGGAACGCCTTCTCGGAGGTGGTGGCCGGGTCGGCGAGCCGGGCGAGCAGCTCCTGGAACGGCGCCCGGTTCAGCTCGGCCGGCTCGGAGACGAGTCGGGTGGCGTCGGCGCCCGCGCCCATCACCGGCTTGATCACAACGGGCAGACCGATCGCCTGGATGGCGGGGCGCACTTCGGCGGCGCTGCCCGCGAGACGGAAGTCGGTCGTCGGCAGGCCCGCCTCGCCGAATCGCCGTTTCATGGTGAACTTGTTGGTGGATCGCAGGATCGTCTCACTCGAGGCGCCCGGCAGCGCCAGATAGCTACGGAGGTAGCCGGCGGCCAGGGCGGCCCGCTCCGACAGGGAGATCACATGCGTGCGATCGCTGACGTCGGCCTGCGCGATTACCTGCTCGACGGTGGCCGCCGGATCGTTCAGGCTGTCGACGAAGACGATCTGGGTGCCTGCAGGGTACTGGTCCGCGAACCGGTGCTCGGTGACCACCAGGATGTCGAAATCGGGGTCGGCCAGCAGCTGGCGGCTCATAGCAAGGTCGCCGGTATTCGTAACGATGATTTTTTTCACGGGTAGGTGTGCCTTTCAATGGTGTGCTGTGGATCGGCCGGTCACCACGTCAGTCCGGCGTCGGTGGGGCTCGACACGTAGCTGAGCGTCCCGGTGGCGGGTTCAACCGAGACGGGCCAGCCCATTGCCATGGTCTCCTGCTCGACTCCGTGCCCGGCCGGGATGCCGGCCAGCACGGTCTGCACCGACCGCTCGCACCAGTCGTCCAGTACCGCCCGGAGCTGCTCTGCGTCGCCGCACTCGACGAACTGGCCGAAGACCACAGCGCTGACACCGGCGAGATGCCCTCGGGCCGTGATCCGGTTCAGCAGTTCCCCGACGGTCTGCGGGGTTTCCCGCAGTTCCTCCAGGAAGAGGATGTCGCCCTTAGCCGCGGCGGTCGCGTCGATACGGGCGAGGGCCGAAAGGTTGCCGCCGCGCAACCGACCGGTCACCGCCGGACCCCGGCTGCGCACCACACCCTGCCCAGCCTGCAGTCCGGACGCCTCGCCGAGGAGAGTCTCGCGCAGACTGGCTGCGCTGTGCTCACCGTTGAGCCGTACGCTCCAGGCGAGCTCCGGCGTGTGGAAGCTCGGCCGCCGTACGGCCGCAGCGATGGCATGGTGCAAGAAGGTGACGTCGCTGAACCCGCAGACGGGTTTTGGCTGCCGCTCCAGTACGGAGAAGTCGAGCAGCGGCAAGAGCTCTTCGGCGCCCTTGCCGGCTCGGGTCACCAGAACGGCATGGACGCCCGGGCTTTCCAGGGCCTGCTGCATTTCAGCCGCGCGGATCTCGGGCGGCCGCTCGCCGCCGTCCCAGGCGACCTCAGTCCGTAACCCCCAGCCCCGCAACATCCGCACGCCGGTCTCTACCCGATGCGGATCGGGCGGGGAACAGGGACTCACCAGTCGGACCGTGTCGCCGGGCCTGAGTCGGCGCACGGGCCGGATGTCCGCCGGGTTCACGAGGATGAACCGCCCCTGCGCACGACCGACTCGAGCCGGTCAGCGGTGAGATCGCCGACGCCCAGGACGTCGTTGAGCACGTCGTTTCCAGCGGTGCCGGCCGCCGCAGCGGTGATTGCCGCACTGAGCCGGGGGGTTAGGGGAGCCGCCAGCGCCGCGAGGCTCGCCAGCCAGCGTGCCGGGTCGGGTGCCGGGCCAAACAAGTAGTCGTCGAGAACCGCGCGGGCGCTGGGGAGATTCAGCGACGCCGGCTGAAGGCTTCGTCGCTGCGTGGCCAGAACGTCCTGGTCGACGCCGGCAAGAGCCGGGGCTTGTGTCAGAGCGGGGACGACCCGGTCACGGACCGCCCCGCGGAAGCCGTTGATCGTCGCGACCAGATCCGGCAGATTGAGGTTCGCTCGACCGCGATCCAGGTCAACTCCGCTCAACGCGAAGCGCAGCTCATCTGAGGAGACCATGCCGCTGCCGAGCACGTCCTTGAGCCAGATCCCGTAGCGCTTGCTGGTGGAGCACTTCTGGCCGTCCAGGTCCAGCATGCCGTTGACCACGGTGTGGTTGAACGCGCGTAGACGTCCCTCGGTGGCTTGGGCGTACAGGCCTGGCACGATGAGACCGGGCGCACTGTTGTCCGTGCCGAAGATGCCGACCGTGACTACGCCGCTGCCCGCCGCGAACGGCTCGGGGGCGGCCTCGTCGGCTACCTGGCGCGAGGCGTACAGACAGTAGAGGAAATAGCTGTTCGACAGCACCCAGCCGTCCGGCAGCAGCGGGCTGGTCACGCCCCAGGTGCCGGGACCGGATAGCCGAATGCGTCCACCGGAGCGTTCCAGGTAGCGCGCCGCCACCGCGACATGCTCGGCGGCGAGGCCCGTCGACTCGAGCTCAGCAAGTAGGTTCGCCGCGCTGCGGGGACGCAGGAACCAGTTCTTCTCCTCGCGCCAGACGATCGCCGTGTCGCTGAGCCGGGCATGCGGGTTGAGCAGTTGGCTCGGTTGGAAGTGCTCGCTGCAGCCGGTGCAGCTGCTCCCCCCGGCCGGCGCGCCGCAGTTGGGGCAGTCACCCGCGATGAACGTACCCAGCAGCGGGGAATCGTCGGCTTCCGCGTACGGGACGAGCTCGGTCTCCAGAGCGGCGCCGCCGCTCGCCGACACCTCGCGGAACAGCTCCGTGTGGATGTCCAGGTATGCCTGGCGGTGCGGCTCGTTGAGCGGGTCGATCCACACGTCGAAGTTGATGTCGAGCGCGGTGAGGTCGCTCAGGATCCCGCTGTGATAGACCGCACATGTATCGGCGGGCGTGCGCCCGTCCTGCGCTGACGCGGCAAGGATCCAGTTCTCGTAGGCGTCCGAACCACAGGCGACCCTGACGTCGTGACCCTCAGCGCGCAGCGAACGAGCGAGCACGTCGGCACGCAGGTAGGTGCCGCCACCGTGTCCGATGTGCATCCGGCCGTTCGGGGTGGGCTGCATAGGAAGGATGGTGTATTTCACTGCCGAACCCCCGAAACGAGACCGAGGACGTCGTCCACCTGCGTGACGCTGTGCGTGCCGGAGCGACCCTCGCCAAGATCGAAAAGGACGTCGATGAGACCGGCGTGGCGGGCGCCCGCGAGCTCTCCGTCGTCTCCGTCGCCTACGTAGTAGCCCTCGGTGACGCCGAGCGCTTCCATCGCGTGCCGGAAGATGCGGGTATCCGGCTTCATCAACCCCACCTCGGCCGAGAGCGTCACGGTGTCGAACAGCGGCACCAGCTCGGCTCGGAGCAGCATTTCCCGTACGTCGGAACTGCAGTTGGACAGGAGTCCGAGCCGGACGCCGCGGTCTCGTAGCGCTAGCAGTGTTTCCCGTGTGCCCGGCCGCAGCCCGGCGAAGGCTCGGTAATGCGCGGCGAACCGGGCCGCCATTGCCCGCTCGATCTGTTCGGCGGACCAGGAAGCCCCGCGAGCGGCTCGCAATCCGGCCAGGTAGTCCGGCAGCGCGGTAGTTTCTCGCTCTGATCGAGTGTGAGCCCAGTCCGCACGGAATTCCGGGGTTTCTTCGCCCAGAGCGGCTGCAGTGGCGGTCATTGCCGCGGCCTTGTGGTCCTTGGTCAGCGGCACGAGCGTGCGCCAAAGATCGAAGATCACGGCTTGCATGAAGGAAGTATCCATTTCGTGACGGTGGGTATTTGCCAGTCGCTGTTATCGATGATTACGTCGGCGTGGCGGTCCGGCGGGTATGCCGCGAAGATCTGCCGTTGTGCGGGCAGGAACTTCTCCCGGAACTTCCGCTCTACCCCCTGGCCATGCAGGTCACGGTCGCGGCGGCTGCCGCGCGCGACGAGTGCCTCCTCGTCCACGTCGAGAAAGATCAGGCGGTGCAGGTGCTCGCGGACCTGTGGCCGCAGAAGAAAGACGCCTTCCACGATGACGATCGTGCTTGGGTCAATGTCATAGGCCCGCTCGACGGTATACGTGTCGTCCTCGATGTGCAGGTGACGCATTGTGCGACGCAACTGCCCGTTCTGGCGGATCGGCGTCAGGACCTCCTCGGCGAGTCGGTCGAGGTCGATGCTCTGCCGCAAGTACTTCTCCGCCTCGGACAGCTCGCCCGCATAACGCACCGCCCGGGGCCGGTGGAAGTCATCCACATGAACCAGCTGGCATTTGGCCTCGGTTTGCAGCCGGTCAGCGAGATCGGCGGCGAAGTGGGACTTGCCGCTGGCGTCGGCGCCGGTCACGCCGACCACGAGAGCCTGGCGCAGATCCGCCTGGACATCCGCCAGAGCCCTGCTGAGCCGGTCCAAGAGAGCCAGCCGGGTCACGCGCGGACCGCCAGTTCGTCGCGGAGCCGACGGGCCAAAGCGTCGTAGAGTCCCTGACCGTAAAGGCCATGATCGCGGACCACGAGGGGGGTCGGCTCCACGCGCAGCACGCTGAGGCTGGGTACCGGGACGCTGCCGATCACCGCCGTGCCGTCCGCGAGGTTGATCAGCCGGTCATCGCTGTCCGGCGTACGGACGACCCCGTGCGGCCCCTCAATGCGTGGCGCTCGCCCGTGGTAGCCCAGCGCCTGGACGACTAGGCCGGCCTCGTCGAGCAGGCCCGAGGCGTGCTCCAGCGAGCGGACCGACCGGACCGACGCTCCGGGAATGCCACCCGCAGCGAGCGCGCGGTACGTGGCGCGGCCGCTACCGCGCAGCCCGGAGTCCCGATTGACCTGCCCGGTGGCCGGACAAACATCGGCGACCGGATCGATCGGGGCCTCGCTGATCGGATCACGCTGTGCCTGCGCTTCGGCCAGCGAACGGTAGTGCAACCGCACGGGACTGCGGCGGACCATGGTCAGCACGAGATCCGGCCGGCCACACTGCTGACGCAGGCGCAGCAACCGCAGCAGCGCGGCGACCGCACTGTGCGAGCCACCCGCGATGACAACCGGTGCGGACAGTTTCTTCAGCTGAGCTAAAAGGTCGTCGGTCCGCCTGACGCTGATCAGCTCGCTGGAGAGGATCGTCCGTTCCCGCACGTGTGCCAGGGCCGGATGCGGTCGTTCTTCGCGGCCGGTGGCGATCACGACATGACGCGATCGAATGACCTCGCCGTTCCCCGTCTCGACGCTCACCCCATCGCCGCGCGCTCGGATCCGAGTCACCTCACACTGCCGCTGTACGCGGCCGGTCGCGCTGAGCCTGGCTTCAACGGCTCGACCCACGTCCTCCAGAACCGTGGACACCTCCGTGAGCGGCAGCGGCTCGGCATCCGGATGCTGCAGTTCGCTCAGCCGGCGGGGGTCCTCAACGGCGGCGGCTACCACCGGCGCGACCTTGCCGACGAAACGGTTGGCAACCGAGGTGCTCATGCAGTCGTAGTCGGCGAAGGCTCCGCCACCGAACGAGTTCGATCGTTCCAGCACGTCGACGCGGTGTTGCAGCAGCCACGGCTGGCTGGCGAGGAAGGAGACCGTCCGGTAGCCGCCGCCGACGAAGACCACGTCTCGAGGAGCGCTCGTCGAAAGCGTGTCGGTCATGACAGCTCCGTGGCGAGCAGCGCCTCGAAGCGATCGCAAATGAGATCCGCCTCGGCGATGGTGAGAATCAGCGGTGGGCGGATCTTGAGGACGTTGCCCCGGCCGTACCGCGACGTGCGCAGGATGAGCCCGTGCTCCATTGCCTGGTTCGCGAGGTGATTAGTCAGTGTGCTGCTCGGTGCACCGGAATCATCGACGATCTCGACGCCGATCATGAGTCCGACGCCACGGATGTCGAACACGTTGCGGCAGGTGCCCAGGCTGGCGCGTAGCCGGCGCATGATGTGGTCACCGGTGTCACGGACGTTCTTTAGGAAACTTTCCTGTGATACGATCTCCAACGTTGCGAGACCCGCGGCCGCAGCGACGAGGTTCGAACCGTATGTGAAGGAGTGTTCCGACGACGGCAAGCCCGCCAGTTCTTCGGTCGTGATGATGCCGGCAACCTGGGCGCCCGACCCGCCCAATCCCTTTGCCAAGGTGATCGCATCGGGCTCGACGCCGAAATGCTCCGAGGCGAACATCCTTCCGGTGCGGCCGATGGCGGTCTGGACCTCGTCCATGATTAGTTTGATATTTCGTTCGCGGCAGAAGGCCTGCAGTGCCGTGAAGTATCCGGGCGGAGGCACGATGTTGCCGCCGTTGCCGGAAATTGGCTCGATCATGACCGCAGCGACGTCACCACGGCTGGCGAACTCGATGAACTGGTCGATACGGTCGACGCAGACCAGGCCGCAGGACTCCGGCGTCTGGCCGTAAAAGCAGCGCTTGCAGTACGGATCCGGGATGAGAAGGCCTCCCGGATGGACGTCGACCAGCGGAGCGCGCCGGAAGGCGTTGCCGCTCATGCTGGCCGTCATCGTGGTCTGACCGTGATGGCTGCGGAAGAGCGTGATGACATCCCGGGCGCCGGTGGCGCGCTGCGCCATCTTGATCGCACCCTCATTGGCGGCAGAGCCGCTAGAGACTTTCAGATGGACCCTGCTCATGCCGCTAGGAGCGAGTTCGACCAGTCTGGCACACAGAGCATTGATCACATCTGTCTGGAACGAAGACGTTACGTGGACGAGCGTCTCGGCCTGCTCGCGCATCGCCTTCAGTACCGCCGGGTGACCGTAGCCGAGGCTGAGGTTAAACGTTGCAGAAGCGCAGTCTATGTACGACTGGCCTAATTCGTCGAATAAATATACCCCTTCCCCGCGTACCATTTTCAGCTTGCTGACGTCGTAGTAGACCGCCGACGCATCAATAGCGCCGGGAGCCATTCCGAGATTCACGAAGACATCCCCCGTAGCATGTGAAGGACGCATTAGAGCGCCACCAAGATGTATAGAAGACATCTGGCGGGTTAACGGTCCATAGCCGCGGCGCCAAGCTAGCACGACACGAGGACACCTTGCCGCCCCGCGACGCCGCCACGCATTGCTACCCAGCAAGCGCGAAGAGCTATATCGCCTGACAGTGGAGGTGATTGGCTAGGGTTCGGAGCCGCCAGTGAGGCGAGCTTGGATTCACGTTTCCCCAGCTCATGCGACAGTTCATGGACTCTTCGGACCGAGCGGCGCGCCGAGACCGACACCCTCTCACTCACCGTAGTCCTTCCATGCAGTCGTTCGCCCCGAGTTGACGCAGGCGCGATCGGCTTCCGTTGCGGAGGGGCACGGCATGCGGCGATCGACGCCTATTCCATTCCGTGCCTCATTTCGCCGAAGCCGCCACGGGCTGCAATGGTCGGGCAGGTGATTCAATCCCTGATTGCCTATACTCATAACCGCAGAGGACTTTCCGGTGCTGCATTGTTCGATGCCATATGACCCACGCCGCGACCGGGAAACGGTTCACTTTGCGAGGACTTTCTGTAGTGGCCCGGCTCGCCAAGATCAAATCCGGGCGCCGATCAACGAAGTACTGGACTGGATCGACGATGCTTCTTTCCGGCGCCCGAAGAGCGCGCGGAGCTACCTGGGCTGCCCGCGACCTGCAGCGACGCGGCTCATCTCACGACGGGATGGCTTCGACTGTGGCGCCCTCTGCCTGGACCCACTCGGGCTGGCCTTCAGTAGTGGATTGCGAACAAGTGTTTCAATTTGCCGGTCATGATCGTGGGACCTTGGTCGTCCGCCCAGCCCTTCAGTGAACCAGCCGCATCGAGGATGCGTAGTAGGGATGGGGCGCGACACTGCCGAAGGTCTTGATCTGTGCCGATGAGCCGCGAGGGCGGCTAGTCCAGACGGCGCGCCTTGATCAAGTACGGAGGCACCCGCACGGCCTTGTGTCTATTGCGCGACGGATCTTTGATCCGAATTGCCGTGACGGTTGCGATGGAAGAAGTTGTCCCGGCTGGCCACGTAGCCGTGATGGCGTGCAACTCACCCAGGGTTCGACTACCTGTAGCTCTACGCAACGTGAGGAAGGTCCGTGATGCAGCTCATACGCCTTGGCCAGTCAGAGAGCGGTCCTGGTTGGCGTTTGGACCGAACGGCGAAGCTCCAGGGCCGCTCGACGCGCCGCCGCCTGGCTCCAGACGTCCTCGTCGCGGGAGATGGCAGCGGCTTCGCACCAACGATCCCGAACCCGATGAGCGGCGCCGGGCATTGATCTCCCGCGACCCGCGGCCATCCCACGCCCAACGATTCCTCGCCGCTGCCTCTGCAGCCGGCGGCAATGCCAATTTCTGAACCGTGCGACGGTGGCGGCCAGCTTTGCTTGCCTGGCGTCGTGAACGCCGGGGTGCCTCGCTTCCTGAGCGTGCGTGCCGCGACCTCCGCGTGGGCCAGAGGCCGATCGACATAACCGTGAGATCCGCATAAGTGCCGTTATGCCGAGGTCGGCATAACGCGACGAACGCATCCTGCGCCGGGGCATCGCGTTCGTGGTCGGCGCCACCACCGTCGAGGGCAACCGGCACCGGGTACGGCTGCCGCTGCTGAGCCAACCCGTGCGGCTGGACCGGGGCCGGGGCGGCTACCGGATCCGGCCGGCCGGAGACCTCGAACTCACCCCGCTGATCGAGGACCGGGTCCGCGCCGCCGAGCTGGAGGACGTACCCGGGTTGGCAGGTGCGGACTGGCTGGCCGGTGCGGCGGCGCAGGACTGGCTGCGCGCCGCCGCCGCGGCCGCCGGTCTGCCGGTGCGGGCCGTCGTGCCCGGGCCGCCCGCGACGATCGACGACACCACCCTGACGGGGGTGAGCGCCGCCGGCCTGTACGTGGTGCGGGACGTCACGGCCAGCGGTCTGCGGGACACCCTGCTGAGCTGGGCCGGCCGGGACGGGCTGGAGTCGACCGCGCTGGCCCGGATCTACCTGGACCAGGACGGCTCCGCCGGACCCGGGGACGGGGTGCCGGCCGGCGTGACCGAGCCGCTGTCGCCGCTGCCGCTCAACGCGGCGCAGCGCGAGGTGGTCCGGCGTACCCGGACCGAACCGGTCGTGGCGGTCTCCGGCCCGCCGGGCAGCGGCAAGAGTCACGCGCTGGTGGCCGCCGCGCTGGACACGGTGGACCGCGGCGGCTCGGCCCTGGTGGTCGCCCAGTCGGTGCACGCGGTGGACGCCCTGGCCGACCTGCTGCGCCGGTATCCGGGACCGCCGCCGGTGCTGTTCGGGGACGCGGAGCGCCGGGACGCCGTGGTCGGCGAGCTGACCCGGGACACCGGCGCCGCCGCGGGTGCCCGTGGGCGCGACGCCGAGGCGGCGCTGCGCCGCGCGGCGCAGCGGGTCGCCTCGGTGCAGTCCGGGATCGCCGCCGCGCTGGAGGCGGAACGGCTGGCCGGAACGCTGCCCGAGTGGCAACCGCTGCTGCCGGCGCTGACCGCCGAGGTGCCCGGGGCGTTCGCCGCCGGGTTCGCGCCCGGTGCGGCGTACCCGCTGCTGGCCGTGGCCGACCAGGCCGGTGGCGGCCGGTGGCGCCGCTGGCGCCGCAACCGGGTGGCGGGGCGGCTGCGCCGCCGGTTGGGGGCCGCCGCGGACGTACCGGTGCCGCGGCTGCGGGCCGCGCTCGACGCCGCTGCCGCTACCGGCGCCGCCGCCCGGCTCGCCGCGGCCGGCGGCACCGACCTGGAACGGTCCTGGGACGCACTGGCCGAGGCCGACGCCGCGCTGACGGCCGCGACCGGCGCCGCGATGCGGGACCGGGCCGCCGGGCCGCGCCGGTGGAACGCCCAGGGCCGGCGCAGCGTGGCCGCGCTGGCCGCCGCCCTGCGCGCCGGGCGCAACCGGCGCCGGGCGCTGCTGGCCGACCTGGACGGTACGGCGCTGGTGCGGGCGCTGCCGCTGTGGATCGGTACGGCGACCGATGTGGAGGATCTGCTGCCGCCGGTGCCCGGCATGTTCGACCTGGTGGTGCTGGACGAGGCCGCACACATCGACCAGATCCGCGCCGCACCGGCGCTGGCCCGGGGACGCCGCGCGCTGGTGGCCGGCGACCCCCGGCAGCTACGGTTCGTCTCCTTCGTCGCCGACGTGGACATCGAGACCACCCTGCACCGGCACGGTCTGGACCGGCTGGCCGACCGCCTCGACGTGCGCCGCACCAGCGTGCTCGACCTCGCCGCCGGGGCCGCCCCGGTGACCTGGCTGGCCGAGCACTACAGGGCGGCGCCGCAGTTGATCGGCTTCTCCGCCCACCGGTTCTACGGCGACCGGCTGGAACTGGTCACCCGGCATCCCCGCAACGAACGCGCCGACGTGATCGACGTGGTCCGGGTGCCGCCCGACCCGGCGGTGGACGGCGTCAGCCCGGCCGAGGTGACGGCGGTGCTGGCCCAGGTCCGCGAGCTGACCGACGGGCTGTCCGGCGGTCCGGCCGATGGGCTGTCCGGCGGGCTGTCCGGCGGGCTGTCCGGCGCGGCCTGCGATGGGTTGTCCGGCGCGGCCGGCGACGCCGGGCGGGGGCCGGCCGGCGGCGGGATCGGCGTGCTCTCCCCGTTCCGCGCCCAGGCCGACGCCATCGAGGCGGCGTTGCTGGCCGCGTACCCGGCCGAGCAGATCGAGCGGTTCGGTCTGCGCTGCGGCACCGTGCACGGCTTCCAGGGCAGCGAGGCGGACACGGTGATCGCCTCGCTCGGGCTGACCGACGGCGATCCGCCGGCCCGGCACCGCTTCGTCACCGACCCGAACCTGTTCAACGTCATGATCACCCGGGCGCGCGAACGGATGGTGGTGGTCACCGCGCTGCCCGACGCGGCCGGGCTGCTCGGGGAGTACCTGCGGTACGCCGACCACCCGCCGGGCGTGCCGCCGGAGCGGCGCGCGCCGGCGGGCTGGGCCGCCGACCTGGCCCGGGAGCTGCGCCGGCTGGAGCTGCCGACCCGGTACGGGTATCCGGTCGGGCGGTGGCGGGTCGACCTGTGCGTCGGCGCCGGCCGGTACGCGGTCGGCCTGACCTGCGGCCCGCACCCGGACGGCGCCGACGCACACCTCGAACGGCACCGCACGTTGCGCCGGGCGGGCTGGCGGCTGCGGGACGCGTTCGCCAGCCGGTGGGACGGCGACCCGGTGCGGGCCGCCCTCGAACTGGCGGCCGACATCGCCGGGCAGCGGGAACCCCAGCCGGACCGGACCGGATAGGCCAGGTGGGCCAGGTGGGCCGGGTGGGCCGGGTGGGCCGGGTGGCGGCCGGGGTCGCCCTCAGGCCAGCGGGATGAACACCCGCATCTCGCCGGGCTGCCGGTTGGCCCACGCGTAGTAGGGGATGGCCGTGACCGGCACGTCCGCGCCGGCGGCCGGGACACCGGGGTACGGCCGGTACAGCGGGCCGTCGTCCGCCGGCACCGCCCGGGCGTCGGCGGTGAGCGCGCAGACGCCGCCCAGCAGCTCGGGCCGGTCCTCGACGGTCCAGCTCTCCGCGCCGGTCAGCCGGATGTCGGCCACCGCCGTACCGGGCTGGTCGGCCTGCTCCAGGCAGTACACCAGCGGACCGCGGGCCAGCGCCGCCCGGTGGTGGGTGGCGGCCACCCGGGGGTGCGTGACGAGGGTGCGGACCGCGGTGCCCAGGGTCAGCTCGACCCGGTCGCCGGGCCTCCAGGTGCGGCGCAGCGCCAGCCGGCCTTCGGTGCGCTCCGGTCGCACCGGTTCGCCGTTGACCCGGACCTCGACCTGCGCGCCGGCCCAGCCGGGCACGGGCAGGGACAGGGTGAACTCGGCCGGCGCGGCCGGCTGCACGCTCAGCGCCACCGTTCCCCGCCAGGGCAGGCCGGTGGCCAGGTCGAGGCGTACCGGGGTGCCGTCGGCCAGTCGCAGTTCGGCCCGGTTGCCGATGTAGAGCTGTACCTGGATGCCCTCGTCGGTGGTGGTGTAGAGGTAGCCGGGCAGCGAGGCGAGCAGCCGGGCGATGTTGGGCGGGCAGCACGCGCAGCTGAACCACTCGGCCCGGCGGTGCCGGCCCGAGTCGGCCAGCGGGTTCTGGTAGAAGAACTCCGTCCCGGTCAGCGACAACCCGGGCAGCACGCCGTTGTGCAGCGCGGTCTCCACCGCGTCGCGGTACTGCGCCTCGCCGGTCAGCAGCAGCATCCGCCAGGCCAGGAAGATGTGCGCGATGGCCGCGCAGGTCTCGTTGTACGACCGGTCCGGCAGCTCGTACGCGTCGCCGAACGCCTCGCCGTCCCAGCGTGCCCCCACGCCGCCGGTGATCGCCGTCTTCCCGCCGGCCAGGTCGGCCCAGAGCCGGTCCAGGGCGTGCCGCAGTTGCGGGTCACCGGTCTCCAGCACCACGTCGGCCATGCCGGCGTACAGGTAGAGCGCCCGCACCGCGTGCCCGGTCACCCGGGTCTGGCTGCGGACCGGCTCGTGGTCGACCAGGTACTCGCTGCCGTCCAGCACGCCGGTGCCGCGCGAGTCGAGCTGCCAGCCGGCCAGGGTCAGCCAGCGCTCGTCGCCGGTGGTGCGGTACAGCTCCACCAGCGCCATCTCCAGGCCGGGGTGACCGCAGGCGCCCGGCACCTCGCCGGGGGCGAACCGCTGGGCGATGTGCGTGACGGCCCGCACCGCCACGTCCAGCAGCGCGGTGTCGCCCGTGGCGCGCACGTGCGCCACGGCCGCGGCCACCAGGTGCCCGACGCAGTACATCTCGTGCCGCACCACCAGATCGGTCCAGCGCTGCCCGACCCGGTCGACGGAGAAGTAGGTGTTGAGGTAGCCGTCGGTGTCCTGCGCGCCGGCCACCAGCTTGATCACCGCGTCCAACCGGTCGGTCAGCTCGGGCGACGGGTCGGTGGACAGGCTCCACGAGGCCGCCTCGATCCACTTGTACACGTCGGAGTCGGAGTAGTACCGCCCGCTGAAGTCGCCGCCCACGCTTCCGGCGGCCCGCTGGAAGTTGCGCAGCGCGCCGGTCTGGGTGCACTGGGCGTGCTGGGCGGGGATGGTCACCTCGCGGTTGCGCCGCAGCCGGGGCGCCCAGAAGTCGTCCGTGATCCGGACGTCTCGTGGCGCGACCGGACGGAGCCGGGCGTGCCGGCTGGCCGTGGTGTCGACGACGGGTCCTGGACGGTGCTCTGACATGCGTGACTCCAGCGCGGTTGCGTGCGGTTCGGGTCGGTTCGGGTCCGGCGGCGATGTGCCGGCGGTGGGTCGTGGCCGGCCCCGCCGGCCGGTGCTCGGTGCTCGGGCGGTCGGGTGGTCAGGCGTCGGGGACCAGCGGGCTGTCGTCCCGCCACTCCGTCGTGTCGGTGACCGGGGCCGGGCAGGACGCCCGGACGGCCAGTGAGCAGGGCAACCGGCGTACGCCCGGTTCGGGCCGCCCGTCGATGGCCCGCAGCAGGCTCTCGCCGGCCTGCCGGCCCAACCGGTAGAGGTTCATGTCCACCGAGCACAGCGGCGGCCGGGTGGCGGCGGCCAGCAGGGTCCAGTTGTCGAAGCCGACGAGGGCCACGTCCTCGGGCACCCGCACGCCGAGCGTGCCGAGGGCGTCCGCCACGCCGCGGCCGATCTGGTCGCTGCCGCAGAAGATGCCGTCGATGTCGCCGTCGGCCATCAGCCGCTGGGCGGCGGCGAAGCCGGCGCGTTCGGCGAACGGGCCGTACGTGATGAGCCGGTCGGGCAGTTCCAGGCCGTCCTCGGCCAGCGCCCGGCGGGCGCCGGCGATGCGGTCCCGGACCGCCAGCACGGACGCCGGTCCGGTGATGTGGGCGATCCGGCGGCAGCCCTGCCGCAGCAACTGCCGGGCGGCGAGCCAGCCGCCCTGCTCGTCGTCGACGGTGATGCTGCTGTCCTGCGGGTTGCTGGAGATGGTGTACGCGTACAGCACCGGGAACGGCAGGCTGCGCGGCAGCGGCGGGGCGGGGTCGGTGGCCCGTCCGGTGACGATCAGCCCGTCGACCCGGCGCGCGGCGAGCACGTCCAGGTAGTGCCGTTCCCGCACGGCGTCCCGCCGGGCGTCGCAGAGCAACAGGCTCGCGGTGTCCACCGACAGCGCGTCCTCCACCCCGCCCAGCAGCGGCGGGGTGAACCGGCCGTAGCCGTCCCGGGTCAGCAGCCCGACCGTGTACGTGCGGCCGGTGGTGAGCGAGCTGGCGTTGCGGTTGGGCCGGAAGTCGAGTTGCCGGGCGACGTCGAGGATGCGTTGCCGGGTCTCCGGACGCATCCGGCCCTTGCCGTTGAGCCCCTTCGAGGCGGTGGCCACGGAGACGCCGGCGACCCGGGCGATGTCGCGGATGGTGGGGGCCACAACCACCCCTTCAGGGACGAGATGAAAAACCGCTTGCGCAGTTCGGTGGGGAAAGTTCGAACCGTTCCAGGACGCCTGCGGCCGGTTGGCTCGGCGTCGGTTGGCTATCGAAGGTAAGGGCACCGGGCCGGGAAATCCAGGGATGAGCGGCGGAAATTTGCGGCCGCCGGTCCGGCCGGCCGGAGGGGGTGTGGGAGTGCGATGACTGTCGGTAACGGCGGCTTCTGGTTCACGCTGAGAAACTGGTTTCTCTGCCGCTGACCGTTGACGACGCTTTTCCGGGGTGGTTACGGTCCCAGCCAAGTTTCCGGCGGAACGCTTCCGGCGGACGAGGTGTCGGCCCTCGTCCGTGCCCCCGTGCTGCCTCCCGGCACCTCGGCCGGGTCCACCACATCCCCACGGCAGGAGCGAGATGAACGACAGACACATGCCGCCCGCCCTCTCCGGCGCGGCTGCCCTGGTAGGCCGCCGGTCGGTGTTGCGCTGGGGGTTCGGCGCCGCCGCCGCGGTGGCGGCCGGACCGCTGCTGGCCGCCTGCGGCTCGGACGACGAGGTCTCGGCGGACGGCGAGGTGACCCTGAAGGTCGTCGGGTTCCAGGTCCCGCCCGAGGAGAAGGGCTCGGAGCTGGACAAGGCGTACCAGAAGTTCCTCAGCGACTTCCAGGCGCAGCATCCGAAGATCAAAATCAACTCGATCCAGGCACCGCCGAACTTCGACACCCAGATCATCGTCGACCTCGCCTCCGGCAGCGCCCCCGACCTGTGGTCGCAGGACGCGTCCAGCCTGGCGCCGCTGATCCAGCGCAAGCTGCTGCTGGACATGCGCAAGTGCATGGAGGCGGTGCCGTCGCTGACCACCGACCGGTTCTTCCCGCAGGTCATGGAGATCCACAAGGCGCAGGACGGCGGCATCTACGGCCTGCCCAACGACTTCACCCCGATGGTCGTCTACTACAACCCGACCCTGTTCACCGCGGCCGGCGTGGCACTCCCGCAGGCCGGCTGGAGCTGGGACGACCAACTCGCCGCGGCCCAGCGGCTCACCCTGGACTCGGCCGGGCGCAACCGGCTCGACCCGAACTTCGACGAGGGCGACGTCGCGCAGTGGGGCTACCGGTTGAGCCAGTACGCGTACCAGTGGGTCTACCGGATCTGGCAGAACGGCGGCGACGTCATCGCCCCGGACGGCAGCACCGCCAGCGGCTTCCTGGACGCGCCGGCCGCGATCGAGGCGATCCAGTGGTACGCCGACCTGGTGCTCAAGCACAAGGTGGCGCCCTCACCGTCCACCCTGGAGAAGCTCACGAACGCCTCGGACGCCAACGCGCTGTTCATGCAGGGCAGGTTCGCGATGTTCGACAGCGGGCACTGGTCGCTGGTCGGGCTCACCGGCGCCAAGGGCTACGCGCCGGAGAAGGTGGCGGTGGTGCCGCAGCCGAAGCGCACGGCCGAGGCCACCGCGCTGTACGAGTCGAGCTTCGTGCTGCGGCACGACCTGCCGGCCGCCAAGATCAAGGCGGCGGCCACCTTCATCGACGCGGCCACCGGCCGGGGCTACCAGGACACCAAGGCGGTCACCGGGATCGCCATCTCGGCCAGCACCGAGGCCGCGCAGGCGTCGCTCACCAGCGACTCGGCCAAGTTCGCCAAGCTGGACAGGGCGTTCGTGGACGCCACCGCCAGCGGCCGGCCGCCGTACGGCTCGAAGATCGGGGTGTACCCGACCATTGAGAAGGCGCTGGACGGGATGATGGAGCAGATCCTGCGCGGCGGCTCGGTGCCCGAGCAGGTGGCCAGGACGATCCCGGCGATCAACCGCGAGCTGGCGAAGCAGTGAGCACCATGCAGGCCGGTGGCGGCGGCGCCGTGCTGGACGTACCCGCGCCCCGCGCGGACCGTCCGGCCCGGCGCCGCCGGCGGCGGTCCGAGCGGGCCGGCTACCTGTTCATCCTGCCGGCAACCGCCCACCTGGCGCTGTTCGCGCTGGTGCCGATCCTGTTCAGCCTCTACCTGTCGTTCCACGAGTGGACCTCGCCGAGCTTCCTGGACGCCCCGTTCGTCGGGTTGGACAACTACCTGACCCTGCTCGGCGACGACCCGTTCTGGCACGCGATGGCCAACACCGCGTACTACACGGTGCTGTCCGTGCCGATCGGCATGGCGGTCAGCCTGGCCCTGGCCGTGGCGGTCAACCAGAAGCTGCGCGGGATGAACGTGTTCCGCGCGGTCTTCTTCATGCCGGTCATCACCTCCTGGGTGGCCGTCTCGGTCATCTGGATCACCCTGCTGTCCCCGGACGCGGGCCTGGTCAACTACCTGTTCACGCTGCTGCACCTGCCCCAGCAGAACTGGCTGGACGACCCGCACGCGGCGATGTTCGCGATCGTCCTGATCAACACCTGGAAGAGCGCCGGTTTCAGCATGGTGATCTGGCTGGCCGGCCTGCAGGCCGTGCCGCGTGAACTGCTGGAGGCGGCGTCGATCGACGGCGCCGGCCGGTGGCGGCAGTTCTGGCACGTCACCCTGCCGCTGCTGGCGCCCACCACGATCTTCCTGGTCATCACCGGCATCATCGGCGGGTTCCAGGTCTTCACCCCGATGTACGTGATCACCGAGGGCGGGCCGCTGGGCTCCACCGACGTGGCCGTCTACCACATCTACCAGCGCGCCTTCCAGGAGTTCTCGATGGGGTACGCCTCGGCGCAGGCGTGGGTGCTGTTCGCGGTGATCTTCCTGGTGACCCTGCTGCAACTGTGGTTCATCCGCCGACGTGGCGAGTCGAACCTGAGCTGACCCCGCCGTCCCCGGCGGACCCTGTCCCGCCGGGGACGGTGGAACCCGTCCCGCGGGGAACGGCGGGTCCTGTCCCGCGGGGGACGGCGGATCCGCACCGACGACGAGAGTCCCGAGCCGACAAAGAGAGTCCCGATGTCCCGACGCAAGGTCCTGCTCGCCGCGGCGCGCACCGTGCCGACGTACGCGATCCTGGCGCTCATCGGCGCCTTCATGCTGGTGCCGTTCCTGTGGATGGTGACCACGTCGCTCAAGCCCTCGGGCACCACCTTCTCGTACCCGCCGGATCTCTTCCCGGACACCTGGGACTTCGGCAACTACGTCAACCTGTTCACCCTGGCGCCGTTCGGCCGGTACGTGCTGAACAGCGCCGTCGTCACCGCCGTGACGGTGGCCGGCCAGGTGGCGTTCTGCGCCAGCGCGGCGTACGGGTTCGCCCGGCTGAGCTTCGCCGGCTCGAAGTCGATCTTCGTGCTGTTCCTGGCCACCATGATGATCCCGTTCCAGGTCACGATGATCCCGCTGTTCCTCATCGTGTTCAAACTGAACTGGGTCAACACCTACCAGGGCCTGATCGTGCCGGGCATGTCCAGCGCGTTCGCGATCTTCCTGCTCCGGCAGGCGTTCCTCACCATCCCGCGCGACTACCAGGACGCGGCCCGCATCGACGGGGCGAACGAGTTCACGGTGTTCTTCCGGATCTTCCTCCCGCTGGTCAAGCCGGCCCTGGCCACGGTGGCCGTGTTCGCGTTCATGGGCACCTGGAACGACCTGCTGTGGCCGCTGCTGATCGCCCGGGACGAGGACATGCGCACCGTGGAACTGGGCCTGGCGTACTTCAACGTCACCTCCTCGGCGTACCAGCAGCCCAACTGGCCGCTGATGATGGCCGCCTCGGTGGTGTCGCTGCTGCCGGTCGTGGTGGTGTACCTGTTCGCCCAGCGCTACTTCGTGGCCGGCATCTCGCTGACCGGCGTGAAGGGCTGAGGCCGTGGCGACCGGAACCGACCCCACCGTGCCCGACCCCACCGTGCCCGAGTCCACCGGCGACTTCCCGCTCGACGACTACACCCCGCACGGCTACCTGGACATCCCCACCCACACCCGCCGGCTGAGCCCGCGGGGCGTGGTCCGCTCGCACGATCTCGGCTTCCGCTGGCACTTTCCGGCGTACGCGCGCGGCTACGGCGGCCGGCGCGAGGTCTACCGGGCGGGGCTGCGGATCGTCGCCGACGGGGCGCTGCACGGCGCCGACCTCGACGGGCTCGGCGCGGCGTACCACTCCAAGAACCTGGTGGAGTTCCGCGCGCGACCGCCGGCCGGGCCGCTGACCGCCGAGTTCCACCTGGTCGGCCCGGACGTGCTGGCGGCCCGGGTGCGGGGCCGGGTGGCCGACCGGCTGGCGGTGCGGGCCGACTACACCCGGCAGATCGGCGCCGACCTGAGCTGGGGCGAGTCCGGCCTGGTGGGACGCCGCACCGGTACGACGATCCTGTTGCAGGGCTTCGAGGACGGCGAGGCGTTCGTGCTGTGGGTCTGCGAGCCCGGCGCCGCCGCGGCGGTCACCACGGACGCCGCGGACGCCGACCGGTGGAGCCGGCACGGGCTGCCGGACGCCCCGCCGGCCGGCCCGGCCACCGTGCTGGGCGCCCCGGGCGAACGGGTCGATCTGGCCGCGGTGCTGGAGTTTCCCGGCGACCGGGAGCACGACCTGACGGTGCTGCTGGCCCGCGGGCGGACCGAGGCCGAGGCGCGGGCGCGGCTCGCCGAGGCCCGCCGCCGGCGCCCCGTCGTGCGGGCCGAGTTGGCGGCCGAGGACCGCCGGTTCTGGGCCACCGCGCCCCGGCTGTCCGGCGACTGGCCGGCGCACTGGCGGCGCGGCCTGGTGTACGACCTGGAGACGCTGCGGATGATGGTCAAGCCGCCGGTCGGCATCTACCGCCGGCCGTGGGACGCCATGCAGATCCAGGCGCCCCGGGTGGTGCTCGGCGAGGCGGCCATCGACGCGCTGCTGATCGGCTACGCCGATCCGGCCGCGGCGCAGGAGTTGCTGCTGGGCACCTTCGCCGACGCCCCCGCGCCGAACGTGCCGTGCTCCCGCGAGGACGGCAGCTACAACATGGTCTCGGCGGACGGCAGCCCGTGCGGCACCGGTCCCCAGTGGGGCTATCCGTGGCTGGTGCTGCGGTACCTGTGGGACGCCGCCCCCGACCGGGACTGGCTGGAGCGGATCTACCCGCACCTGGCCGGCTACCTCGACTGGTGGCTCGCGCACCGGCGGGACGCCGACGGCTGGCTGGGGCACGCCTGTAGCTGGGAGTCCGGCCAGGACCTGTCGCCGCGCTTCGGCGACCAGCCGCTCGGTGGTGGACATCCCGTCCACCACCTGCGCCCGGTCGACCTGCACGCCGCGGTCGCGCACGCCGCCGGCACGATGGCCGAGTTCGCCCGGATCCTCGGCCGGGACCGCGACACCGCCGGCTGGTCGGCCCTGGCCGGCGAGTACGCCGGGCGGACCGCCGAACTGTTCACCGGTGCCCGCTACGCCGACGTGGACGCCCGGACCGGCCGGCCGACCGAGGTGGACGACGTGATGCTGTGGGCGCCGCTCGGCCTCGGCCTGGCCGGCTCGGCGCCGGCCGCC
Source organism: Plantactinospora sp. KBS50 (assembly GCF_002285795.1). GTDB lineage: Bacteria > Actinomycetota > Actinomycetes > Mycobacteriales > Micromonosporaceae > KBS50. The sequence continues at coordinate 3,494,877 of NZ_CP022961.1, read as the reverse complement.
GCGCTGCGCGCCGCGGTCCGGGCGGTCGACCCGACCGACCTGGTCTGGCCGATGTTCGTCTGGACCGCGGTGGACGCGGCACAGGCGCTGGGCGAGCACGAGGTGGCGGCGGCCGTCGCCGGCGACGTGGTGGAGCGCGCCTACCGGTTCTGGGACGCGCGGGACACCGACGAGGAGCGCACCCTGCCCGGCGTCGCCTGCGAGTACTGGCCGACCTCCGGCCGCTGCGGCGGCGAGGGGTACGGCTGGGGCGCGTTCGGCGTGCACCTGCTGCTCGGGGTCCTGGTCGGCGCCCGGATCGTCGGGGACCGGCTGCTGGTCCGGCCGAACCTGCCGGCCGCGCTGCGGGTGCCCGGCCGCGCGTACCGGGTCCGGCTGGCCCACCGCGGCCGGCCGGTGACGATCACCCTGCGGCCCCGGCAGGACGGGGTGGACGTCGACGTGGACGGCGCGGACGGGGCGGACGTCGACGTGGACGGCCGGACCGTGTCGCTGGGCTGGGCCGAGCAGGGCGAATGGACGGTGTGCCGGTGACCGTGCTGGGGCCGTGGGAGTGCCGGCCGGCCGGCACCGACGGCTGGCGGCCGGTGCCGGTGCCCGGTTCCTGGGAGCAGGCGGGCATCCCGCTGGAGCATCCCGGGCCGGTGGAGTACCGCTGCACCGTGGACGTGCCGGCGACCGCCCGGGACCGGCGGCTGCGGCTGCGGTTCGGCGCCGTCAGCTACGCCTGCGTGGTGCTGGTGAACGGCCGGGAGGCCGGCCGGCACGTCGGCATGTGGGACCCGTTCGAGGTGGAGATCACCGGCCTGGTCGAACCCGGCCGCCCGGCCGAGCTGCTGGTCCGGGTGGAGAAGCCGGCGAGCCTGACCGGCGGCCCGGACTCCGCGCCGGTACCCGGCCGCTATCCGCAGCGGGAGACGCTGGCCGGCTTCCTGCCGTACGTCTGGGGGCACTCCCACGGCGGCGTCTGGCAGCCGGTGCGGCTGCTGGTCACCGGCGACTGCGCGCTCGGCGACGTCGCGGTGACCGGCCGGGCCGGTCCGGCCGTGGGTCGGCTCTCGGTGGCCGCCACGCTGCTGGGTCCGGGCGAGGTCACGGTGGAGGTGCGCGACCCCGCCGGGCAACCGGTGGCCCGGCGGCGGGCCACCGGCGCGGACAGGGTGGAGTTCGAGCTGGACATCCCGCGGCCGCGGCCCTGGTCGCCCCGGGACCCGGCCCGGTACGCCGTCACGCTGCGCACCGGGGACGGCGACGAGCGGACCGTGCACACCGGACTGCGCACGCTCACCGCGGACGGCGCGTTGCTGCGGCTCAACGGCGACCCGGTCTATCCGCGGATGGCGCTCTCCTGGGGCTGGTACCCCGACCGGCTGCATCCCGACCCCGGCCCCGACCGGGTCCGCGCCGACCTGACCGAGCTGCGTCGGCTCGGCTTCAACGGCGTGAAGCTGTGCCTGTGGTTCCCGCCCGAGTACTACTTCGCGCTCGCCGACGAGCTGGGCATGTTGCTCTGGGTGGAGCTGCCGATGTGGCTGCCGCACCCCACCGCGCACTTCCGGCGGCAGTTGTTCGGCGAGGCGGAACGGCTGGTCCGGGCCGCCGCCAACCATCCGTCGGTCATCCTGGTCACGCTCGGCTGCGAGCTGTCGGCCGCCGTCGGTGCCGACGTGCTCGGCCCGCTGTACGACCTGGTCAAGCGGCTCGCGCCGGGCACGCTGGTGCGGGACAACAGCGGCTCGGGCGAGGCGTACGGCGGGCTGCTGGACGAGTTCGCGGACTTCGACGACCACCACCTCTACTGTGAGCCGGCGTACTTCCGGGCCACCCTGGACCACTTCGCGCCGCGCTGGCGGGCACCCCGGCCGTGGCTGTTCGGCGAGTTCTGCGATCTGGACACGTTCCGCGACCTGCGCCGGCTGGACGGCACCGCCGCGGGCGCCGGGCCGGCCGGTACCCCCGCCGCCGGTGCCGCCGCCGGGCGGCCGTGGTGGACCAGCGCCGACCCGGCGGTCAACCCGCAGGGCGCCCGCTGGCAGTACGACGTGCCGGCCCAGGAGGAGACGCTGCGCGGCAACGGGTTCTGGGACCGCGGCGCCGAGCTGGAACGGATCTCCGCCCGGCAGGCCGTGCTGCACCGCAAGGTCACCCTGGAGGCCGTCCGGAGCCGCGCCGACACCAGCGGCTACGTGATCACCGGCGAGCGGGACACCCCGATCAGCACCGCCGGCCTCTGGGACGACCTCGGCCGGCTGAAGGTCGACCCGGACGGGTTCGCGGCGTTCAACGGGGATCTCGTGGTGGCCCTGGACTGGGACCGGCGGCGCGCCTGGACCGCCGGGGGAGACCGGCCGGCGCCCTGGGACACCTGGTGCTACCCGGCCGGGGCGCGGGTCCGTCCGCATCTCGTGCTGGCCCACCACGGCCCGGCCGGCGGTCGGGTGGACCTCCGCTGGCGGGTCGGTTTCGCCGACACCGGGGACGGCAGCGAGCCGGGGACCGAAGCGGCGACCGGGTGCGCGCCGTTCGCGTCCGGCCGGCTGTCCGCGCAGGCGGCGCCCGGCACCGTCTCGGGGCTGGGCGTCGCGGAGTTCACGGCGCCGGTGGTCGACCGGCCCCGGCGCGCGGTGCTCCGGATCGAGCTGGAGTGCGCCGGCCGGACCGCCGGCAACAGTTGGTCGTTCTGGTTCCTGCCCGACCAGGGGTGGGCGGACACCGGCCCGGTGGCGCTGGTCGACCCGGCCGGCCGGCTCACCGGCCTGGCCGCCCTCGCCCCCGGATCGTCGACCCGGCCGACCCGGCCGACCCTGCCGCCGGCGGCCCGACCGATGATGCCGACCCGGCGGCCGACCCCGCCCGGCCCGGCCCGGTGCTGCTGGCGACGGCCTGGACCGAGCCGGTACGCCGGCACCTGCGCGCCGGTGGCAACGCGATTCTGCTGGTCGACGCGGCCTGCCCGGACTCGCCGTTGCCGGTGTCGGCGCTGCCGTTCTGGCGCGAGGCGGTCCGGGTGATCGAGCCGCACGAGGCGTGGGGCGACTTCCCGCACGACGGCTGGACGGATCTCCAGTTCGCCGGGCTGGCGCCGGACCTGGCCCTGGACGCCGCGGCCTGGCCCGGCGAAGTCCGGCCGCTGCTGCGGCGGGTGGACACCCGCACCGCCGCCGTGCACGAGTACGCGGTGGAACTGGCCTACGGCGCCGGCCGGCTGATCGCCAGCACGCTGCGCTTCGACGGCTCCCGCGGCGACCAGCCGCTCGGGCTGCGCCGCAACACCGGCGCGGCGTACCTGCTCGGCCGCTGGGTCCGGGCGCTGGGAGGCCCGGGGCCGGGCTCGGCCTGACAGCGGCCTGATCCGCGCACCGGACGCCGCGGACGTCGGTGTCAGCGCGGTGTGCGCGGGCTGTCAGCGGGCCGGGCCATGCTGGCCGGCATGAGTAACGCATTCGAGGCGGAGGGCCTGGTCAAGCGGTTCGGTACGACGACCGCGCTGGCCGGGATCGACCTCGCCGCACGCCGGGGGACCGTGCTGGGGGTGCTGGGGCCGAACGGCGCCGGCAAGACCACCGCGGTGCGGATCCTCGCCACACTGTTGCGCGCCGACGAGGGGCGCGCCACCGTCGGGGGGTACGACGTGGTCCGCGATGCCGCGCGGGTCCGTCGCATGATCGGGCTGACCGGGCAGTACGCGTCGGTCGACGAGGACCTGACCGGCACGCAGAACCTGGTGCTGATCGGCCAGTTGCTCGACCTGCGCCGCCGGGAGGCCAAGGCACGGGCGGCCGAACTGCTCGCCTGGTTCGACCTGACCGAGGCGGCCGGGCGGCCGGCCAAGACGTACTCCGGCGGCATGCGCCGGCGGCTCGACCTGGCCGCGAGCCTGGTCGGCCGGCCCGAGGTGATCTACCTGGACGAGCCGACGACCGGGCTGGATCCGGCCAAGCGCGAGGACATGTGGGGCGTGGTCCGCTCGCTCGTCGACGACGGCTCGACCGTGCTGCTGACCACGCAGTACCTGGACGAGGCGGACGCGCTGGCCGACGAGATCTCGGTGATCGACCACGGCCGGGTGATCGCGCACGGCACGCCGGCCGAGCTGAAGCGGATCGCCGGCAGCCAGACGATCGTGGTGCGGCCGACCGACCCGGGCCGGATCGGCGCGGCGGCCGACATCCTGCGCGCAGCCACCGGGGCCGACCCCGAACTGCCGCAGCCGGGCGTGCTCACCGTCCCGGTGGAGAACGACACGACGTTCACCACGGTGGTCCGCCGGCTCGACGAGGCCGGCATCGGGGTGGTCGAGCTGGCGCTGCGGCTGCCCAGCCTGGACGAGGTGTTCTTCACGCTCACCGGCCACGGTGCGCAGGAGCTTTCGGAGGTGGCGGCATGACCGCGGTGACCCAGGCGGCCCAGCCGCCGCAGCAGACCCGTACCCTGCGTCCCGAGGCGGCGCCGAAGCGGCCGTTCGGGCTGGTCCGGCACAGCCTCGCGCTGGCCGTCCGCAGCCTGATCAAGACCGCCCGGACCCCCGAGCAACTGCTGGACGTGACCCTGCAACCGGTCATGTTCGTGGTGATCTTCGTCTACCTGCTCGGCGGCGCGATCTCCGGTTCGCAGCACGCGTACCTGGAGTTCCTGCTGCCGGCGATCATGGTGCAGACCGTGCTGTTCGCGTCGATCGCCACCGGCGTCAGCCTGAACACCGACGTCGAGAAGGGGGTCTTCGACCGGTTCCGGAGCCTGCCGATCGCCCGGTCCGCGCCGCTTGTCGGTTCGGTGGTGGGCGATCTCGTCCGGTTCGTGGTCTCGATCGTGGTGCTGTTCGGGTTCGGGTACGCCATCGGCTTCCGGATCGGGACCGACCCGCTGTCGACCCTCGCGGCCTGCCTGCTGACGATCGGCTTCGCGTTCGCGATCACCTGGGTCGGGGTGCTGCTGGGGGTGCTGCTGCGCAGCCCCGGCGCGGTGCAGGGGACCGCGTTCCTGCTGATGTTCCCGCTGACCTTCGGCACCAACATGATGGTGCCGACGGACACGCTGCCCGGCTGGCTCCAGTGGTGGGTCAAGATCAATCCGGTGGCCGACGTGATGGACGCCGCCCGCGGCCTGATCATCGGCGGCCCGGTCGCCAGGCCGGTGACCCAGTCGCTGGTCTGGATGGTGGCGATCATCGCGGTCTTCGCGCCGCTCGCGGTCCGCGCGTACCGCCGCCGCGCCTGAGCGGCGGCACCGCCCCGCCGGGCGCTGATCGGGGCGGTGGTGGCCCGCCGGGAGGTCTTCCCGGTGCCACCGCCGCCCCGACCGTCGCGCGGGGTCGGCGGGGACGGGCAACCGGGGAGCGCCGGGGCGCCCGGCGGGACCGCCGGAGGGGTGGGCGCACCGGGCCGACGGACGCTCAGCGCACCGGGTTGGCGGTGATCAGCGCCAGCGCCTCCGCCCGGCTCCGGTCGTGCCCGCGGGCGTAGGCGGCGGCGTACGCCTGGTCGCCCAGCTTCGCCCGCAGCCGTTCGGCGAGCGCCTGCGCGTCGGCGTTGGACAGGTCGGGCCAGCCGCGCAGCGAGTCGGACGTGCCGAGCAGTTCCGCGGCCAGTTCGAGGCGGTCCTCGGCCGCCGCGATCGCCACCATCCCGACCGTCACGGTCGCCAGCGCCGGCATGTCCCGCGCGGCCGTGCCGCCCTCGACCGCCCGCAGGACGTACCGGCGGGCGGTGGCGAGGTCGCCGCGGGCCAGCGCCAGGTGTGCGGTGGCGACCAGCAGCAGCCCGTGGAACTGCGGCGCGGCCAGCGTCAACGCCGAGAGCCGGCGGTCGGCCTCGGCGAGGTGGCCGGCCGCCTCGTCCAGCGCACCCTCCTGCCGGGCGATGTCCCCGAGCATCACCAGCGCGTACGTGGTGGCCCGGCCGTCCTGGGCGGCCGCCTCGTCGGTCACGAACCGGCGCAGGTCCGCCCTGGCCGCCGCCACGTCGCCGGCGCGGGCGCGCGCCCCGGCCAGCCAGATCACCTGGAGCATCGGCTCCACCGAGGGGTTCAGTTCCCGGGACAGCCCGGCCGCCTCCTGAAGCGCCGCGGTCGCCGCCGCGTGGTCACCGCGCTTGCTCAGCGCGTCCGCGTACTGGCTGAGCACCATCGACAGGCTCCACCGCTCGCCGACCGCCCGCAGTTGGGTGATGGCCTGCAACTGGTCGGCCAGCATGCCCTCGGCGTCCCCGTCGTTCTCCTTGATCTGGCTGCGCATGGCCAGCAGCGTGCCCCGGGTCCACGGCTGCGCGTGGTCCAGCCCGCGGGCCACCGCGGCGAGTCCGGCGTCGGTGTCGTCGGTGAAGACCGACAGCGCCGGTTCGAGCAGCACCACGTACGGGTTGCCGGTCTCCGCCGCGGCCCGCACCGCCGCCGTCACGTCGGCGACCTGCACCGGCTCGGGGAAGCGGCCGTGCGCGAACGTGTCGGTGAGCATCCGCATGGCCAGCACGATGGCCCGCTCCGCCGGCAGGTCCGGTCCGGGCAGCGCGCTCGCCCGGGCGAGCACGTCGCCGCCGATGCCGCCGTCGCCCCAGATCGCCAGCGGCAGCGCGAGCGCCGCGCCGATCCGCAGCGCGGTGTCGGCGTCGCCGTCGTCGCAGGCCACGTGCAGCGCGCCGACGATGTTGTCCCGCTCGGCCTCCAGCAGCCGCAGCCAGGGCAACTGGCCGGCGGTGCGCAGGTGCGGGTCGGCGGTCAGCACCAGATCCCGGAAGTGCGCGGCGTACGCGCCCCGGGCCGCGCCGAGCCCGCCGGCGGCGGTGAGCCGTTCGAGGCCGTACTCCCGGATGGTCTCCAGCATCCGGAACCTGCCGTCGCCGACGACCTGGAGCAGCGACTTGTCCACCAGCGCGTCCAGCAGCGGTACGGCGTCCCGGCCGGCGACACCGGCCGCGGAGTCGGCGGTGATCGACGAGGGGAACACCGCCAGCCGTCCGGCCAGCTCGCGCTCCCGGTCGGTGAGCAGTTCCCAGCTCCAGTCGACCACCGCGCGCAGCGTCCGGTGCCGCGGCAGGGCCGTGCGGCTGCCGCCGGTCAGCAGCCGGAACCGGTCGTCGAGGCCGGCCGCGACCCGCCGCGGCGAGAGCGTCCGGAGCCGGGCCGCGGCCAGCTCGATGGCCAGCGGCAGGCCGTCCAGGCGGCGGCAGATCTCCACCACGTCCCCGACGTTGTCGCCGGTCACCGCGAACCCGGGCGTCACGGCCGCGGCCCGGTCGCGCAGCAGCTGGACCGAGGGGTACGCGAGCGCGTCGGTCGCGGTCGCGTCCGGCGGCGGCAGCCGCAGCGGCGGTACGGGGTCCAGCGCCTCGCCGAGGATGCCGAGCGGCTCGCGGGAGGTGGCCAGGATGCGCAGCGCCGGACAGCGGCCGAGCAGCTCGTCGGCGAGCCGGGCGGCGGCCTCGACGACGTGCTCGCAGTTGTCCAGCACGATCAGCGTCTCCCCGGCGGAGAGCACGTCGACCAGCCGGCCGAGGGTGTCCCGCGGGGTGGAGCGGGCCGGGTCGATCGTCAGGTCCCGGCGGCCGAGGGCGTCGAGCACGGCCCGCGGCACGTCCGCCGGGTCGGTGACCGGCGCCAGCTCCACCAGCCAGGCGCCGCCGGCCGTCCCGGCGGCCAGTTCGGCGGCGGCCACGCTGGCCAGCCGGGTCTTGCCGGCGCCGCCCGGCCCGAGGAGGGTGACCAGCCGGTTTCCGGCCAGCAGCGCGGTGACCTGGCGCAGGTCCCGCTCGCGCCCCACGAAGGTGGTGAGCGCGGCACGCAGGTTGCCGGGCGCCCGGTCCGCGCCGCTCGACGCCACCGGCGCGGCGAGCACCGGTGCCGCGGCCGGTGGCGCGGCCTCGCCGCGCAGCACGGCGAGGTGCGCGGCGCGCAGTTCGGGCGACGGATCGGCGCCCAGTTCCTCGGCGAGCCGGCGACGGATCCGTTCGTAGGCCGCGAGCGCGTCGGCGGGCCGGCCGGCGGCGGCCAGGGCGCGCAGGTGCAGCGCGGCGAGCCGCTCGCGCAGCGGGTGTGCGGTGGTCAGCTCGTCGAGTTCGGCTACCGGCGGCCCGCTCTGGCCCACGGCCAGCTCGGCGGCGATCCGGTCCTCCAGCGCGGTGAGCCGCAGCTCCGCCAGCCGGCTCGCGGCGGCGAGCGCGTACGGGGCGTCGGCGACCTCGGCGAGCGCCGGGCCGCGCCACAGGCCCAGCGCCTCGCGCAGCATCGGCAGGGCACCGGTGGCGTCCCCGCCGCGCAGCGCCGTCCGGCCGGCGTGGGTGAGCCGCTCGAACCGGCCGGCGTCGACGTCCTCGGCGCCGAGGACGAGCCGGTAGCCGGCCGGACCGGACTGCACCCCCAGCCCCGGCGCGACCCGGCGCAGCCGGGACACCAGGGACTGCACGGCGTTGGCCGGCTCGGCCGGCGGGGTGTCGCCCCAGAGCGCCTCGGCGAGCGCGGCCACGCCCACCGGCCGGCCCGGGTCGAGCGCGAGCCGGGTCAGCAGGGCACGCAGGCGCGCCCCGGCGACCGGTACGACCCGGTCGCCGTCGCGGACCTCCAGCGGCCCGAGGATCCCCACCCGCACGGGCTCCACTCTCTCACCCGCGGTCCGGCCCCGGGTCCGCCGACTCGGGCCCTCCTCTTCACCGGGGGTTTGCCTGACCACCCCTCGCACGTAACCGGAGCATAGGGTTCGGGCCGCTACGGTGGCCGCTGCACATCAATCGACAACCAGGGGTGCGGGTGCGGAACGGGCTGCGCGCGGTCGGCGACGACGATCGTGATCTTCTGCTCGGCTGGCGGAACCACCCCGAGGTCCGGCGGGTCAGCCTCACCACCCACGAGATCCGCGCGGACGAGCACCGCGCCTGGTGGGACGCGGTGCGCCGGGATCCGGCCCGGCGGGTGCTGGTGTACGAGCACGCGGGCGTGCCGGCCGGCGCGGTGGTCTTCGCCGACCTGCCGGGTCCGGACGGGTCGCCGGCCGCGGACGGGCCGGTCGAGCGGACCGGAAGCTGGGGCTACTACCTGGACCTCGCCGGCCTGCGGGAGCGCGGCGAGCTGCTGCCGGCCTGGCTCGGGCTGCAGGACGCGGCCGTCCGGTACGCCTTCGACGACCTGCGCCTGGACCGGCTCGGCGGGGAGACCCTGGCGGACAACGCGCAGGTGCTCGCCCTGCACCGCCGGTTCGGGTTCCGCGCGACGCGCCGCTACGAGCGCCCGGTCGACGGCGTACCGCGGGAGGTCGTCTGGACCGAGCTGGGCGCCGCCGACCGCCGTCCCCGCATCCCCACCAGCACCGGAGGTACCCGTGCAGCGCAGTGAGCCGTTCACCGTCGGCGATCACCGGATCGGCCCCGGGCAGCGGCCGTACATCGTGGCGGAGCTGTCCGGGAACCACAACGGTGACCTGGACCGGGCGCTGGCCCTGGTCGACGCGGTGGCCGAGGCGGGGGCGCACGCGCTGAAGCTGCAGACCTACACGGCCGACACCCTGACGGTGGACGTGGACCACCCGCGGTTCCGGATCGGCTCCGGGCACGACCTGTGGGGCGGCGAGCACCTCTACCGGCTGTACGAGCGGGCGCACACCCCGTGGGAGTGGCACGAGACGATCTTCGAGCGGGCGCGCAAGCACGGCCTGACCGCGTTCTCCAGCCCGTTCGATCCGACCGCGGTCCAGTTGCTGGAGGGCCTGGGCGCCCCGCTGTACAAGATCGCCTCCTCGGAGCTGGTGGACCTGCCGCTGATCCGGCTGGTGGCCGGCACCGGCAAACCGATGATCATCTCGACCGGGATGGCCACGGTGGCCGAGATCGACGCGGCGGTGCGCGCCGCGCGTGAGGGCGGCTGCACCGACCTGGTGCTGCTGGCCTGCACCGCCTCCTACCCGGCGCCGCCGGAACACAGCAACCTGCGCCGCCTGCCGGTGCTGGCCGACGTCTTCGGCACCGCGGTGGGACTGTCGGATCACACCATGGGGATCGGTGCCCCGGTCGCCGCCGTGGCGCTCGGCGCCTGCCTGATCGAGAAGCACGTCACGCTGGCCCGGGACGACGGCGGCGTCGACTCGGCCTTCTCGCTGGAGCCGGCCGAACTGGCGGCGCTGGTCGCCGAGTCCGAGCGGGCCTGGCAGGCGCTGGGCGAACCGGCGATCGGGCCCACCGAGGCCGAGCGGGAGGGGCTGCGGTTCCGCCGCTCGCTGTACGTGGTGGCCGACGTGCGCGCCGGCGAACCGGTCACCGCGGCGAACGTCCGGTCCATCCGGCCGGCCGGCGGCCTGCCGCCGGACACCCTGGGCAGCGTGCTCGGGCGGACCTTCCGGTCGGACGTGGCGAAGGGTACGCCGCTGTCCTGGGATCTGGTGTAGGAGACGGACACGTGTGGCTTGAGGCGGATCCCGCTGAACTGCGCTGGTTCCTGGAGGCGGCGGAGGTCTACTGGGCGAAGAACCTGCCCCGCCCCGACGACGACGCCGTGGTGGTGGTCGAGGCGTTCCACCAGGACGTCCGGGTCAACCTGCGCAACCTGGCGATGGCCAACGCGATCCGGCGGATCCGGCCGGCCCGGCTGGTGGTGCTGACCGGCGTCGAACAGCAGTGGCGGCGCACCCTGTGGCGCGGCTTCGACACCGGCCTGATCGGCCGGCTCGCCCGCTCCTTCGGCGCGTCCGACGTGGTCGACGTGTGGCGGATCGTGCTGGACGAGCGCGCCGGCGGGGCACTGACGGTGGCCGGCCGGGAACTGCCGCCGGGCGGGCCGGTCGACACGCCGACCCTGACCGGCACCGTGGACGCGACGTACTGCCGGCTGTTCAAGGTGCCGCGGCTGCCCGCCGGGCACGCCGGGCGGGAGGACTACCGTCGCCGGTACGCCTACGGCGCGGCGCTGTCCACCGTCTACGAGCGGCTGTTCGGCACCGGATCGGTGGTCGCGCTGGTCACCAGCCACGTCGACTACGACCAGTGGGGACTGGCCGTGGAGTCGGCCCGGCGTGCCGGCGTACCGGTGATACACACCCAGCAGACCGGCTGCCTGAAGGCGTACGGGCTGTTCCCGGAGTCGGACACCGGCACGGAGACGTTCCGGGCGGAGCTGACCCGGCAGATCGGCGCCGTCTTCGACCGGCACGTCTGGCGCCGGCGGGAAGAACTGCGACCGGCGGCCGAACTGGTGTCGTGGCGGGCGAAGGTGAACCTGGGCCGGCCGAGCTGGTGGCGCGGCGGCGGCGCGGCCACCGTGGACCTGGCCGACCCGGCCCAGCGCGCCCGGCTGCGCGGCCAGGTCGCCGCCCGGCTGGGCTTCGACGCGGACCGGCCGATCGTCGCGGTCTTCAACCACGCCGTCTCCGACGCCCTCGGTACCAACCGGGAGGCGCTGCCCAGCCTCGCCGACTGGTTCGCCGACACGGCCGGGTACGCGGCCGCGGACACCGCGGCGCAGTGGCTGTTCCTGGATCACCCCAGCCAGGGCCTGTACGACTCCACCGGGTTCTTCGACTCGGTCGCCCGGACCCACCGGGGCGCCCGGCACCTGCACTTCCGGCGCAGTTCGGCGCTGAGCAAGAACGCCCTGTGGAGCGTGGCCGACCTGGGCGTCACGGTCCGCGGCAGCGTCAGCAACGAACTGCCGGCGTACGGCATCCCGGTGGTCCAGGCCGGCTGGTCGGAGTGGAGCGCGTGCGGCCTGTCGATGGTGGCCGACGGCGCGCAGGACTACTGGCGGGTGCTGGGCGACTCGGTGACGGCCCTGGCCGGTGGCGCCGAGCTGATCACCGAGGAGCAGGTCCGGCGTGCCCGGCTCTGGCTGTGGCTCTACCGCAGCGGCAGCGACGTGGTCACCCCGCTGGTGCCGCACTGGGAGGTGTGGCCGGCCAACGACCTGCTGCGCTCGGTGCGTACCGCGTTCCGGCACATCGAGAGCGACGCCGACCCGCTGTTCGAGGCGGTGCGCCGGATGTGGACCGGCCGGGAGCCGATGCTGACCCGGCTCGACCTGGCCGCCGCGTCGCCGAACGGCGCCGCCGGTGCCGGTGCCGGCGCAGCGGCCGACGCCCGGCCCGGCCGGTCGTCGGGGCCGGACGGGCCGGAAGTGCCGGACGGGCCGGACGGGGCCGTGGACCCGGTCGGGCCGGGCGGCCCCGCCGCCGCGGCCGGTCCCGCGACGCCGGCCGACCCGGTCGGGGCGCGGTGATGACGGTCGGTCGGTGGTTCCGCACGGACCTGGACGAGCCGCCGGTTTCCGCCGCCGTACCGGTGGAGCTGTCCGGCGGCCGGGAACCGGCGCTGGCGGTGGTCGACCAGCTGGCCCGGGGACCGGCATCGTGGGGCGGGTCATCGGCGACGCGGGGGTGGCGATGCTGCGTCTGCGGCCGGTGGACCGGGCCGTGCGGGTGGCGGTGACCGTGTCGCTCGACGACACGGCGACCCGGTGGTGGACCGACCGGGTCCGGCCGGCCCGGTCGCAGGCCGAGCGGCCCCGGCTGGTGCTGGTGCGCTCGCAGGGCCGGCTGCGCGGCGCGGTCGTGCTGGCCCGCCGCCAGGGCTGGCGCAACGGCGCCGGGTCCGCCGCCACGGTCAGCTTCGACCTCGACCCGGCCGAACTGGCCGACGGGCTGCTCGCGGTGGAACTGGCCGGGCCGGCGGTGCCGCTGCCGGACTGGGCGGCCGGCCGGCTGTCCCGCAACGGCGTACTGGGCCTGCGGATCGACCGGGTGACGGTCCGGCCGGCCACCGGTGCGGCGCCGGCCGGACCGGTGCCCGAGGCGCACAGCGCGCTGGTGGTGGTGCCGGCCGGGCGTACCGCCGAAGGGCTGCGACTGCGCGCCTACCGGGTCCCGCCCGCGCCACCGCCGCCGCGTACCCCGGGCAACCGGTGGACCCGGCAGAAGCCGGCGCGGGCGGTGTTCAAGGTGTCCCGACTGGCCCGCCGGGTGGCCGGCCGGGCCGGCGCCGCGGTGACCCCGCCGGCCGCCCGGCCCGGGCGGCTGGGCGGCCACGCCGTCGACCTGGCGACCGGCGCGGCCGTGCCGGTGACGCTGCGGCGCACGGGCGCCGACCGGTACGACGTCCGGCTCGCCGCGGCGGCGGCCGGCCCGGTGCTGCTCGGCCTGGTGGATCCGGCGGGCGTACGGCGCGAACGCAGCGCACGGCAACCGGCCTGGCGCCCGGTGGGAGGGTGGGAGTGAGCCCGCTGTTCCGGCTCGGGCAGCGGGACCGGTCCGTACTGCGGCCCCGGCTCGGCCGGGATCCCGAGCGCAACCGGCGGGTCCTGCAGGAGGCGCTGGACGGGACGCCGGGCGGCACCCTGCTGCTGCCGGCCGGCCGGCACGAACTCTCCGCCGGCCTGGTGGTCCCGGCCGGCTGGACCGTACGCGGACCGGCGCTGACCGACCCGGACCGCACCGGTGCGCGGCCCACCGCCGGCGAACCGCTGACCTGGTTGGCCCAGTCCTGGCCGGACGAGCGGCCCATGCTGCACGTGCTCGGCTCCGGCGTCCGGGTGGCGGACGTGGGTCTGGAACCGGCCCCGGCACATCCGGGGGAGCACGGTGGGGACCGCGGCACCGCCGTCACGGTCGGCCGGTACCTGTACGACGAGCCGGCCGACTGGGTCCGGGACGTCGAGATCCGCGGCGTGCACGTGCGCCGCCGGCCCGGCGACCGGACCGCGAACAGCATCGCCCTGATGGGCGCGGTGGCCGGGGTGACGGTGCGGGACGTCAGCGTGACCGGCGGCTACACGGCGGTGGCCGTGCACTGGGGCGCCGTGGGCAGCGGCGTCGAGGCGATCAGCGGGCCGTCGTACCACCCGCACCGGCTGCACCTGGGCGAGTTGCGGGTCCGGGACGCGATCGAGGGCTTCTACCTCAGCTCGGTGCACGACGTGACGGTCTCCGGCGCCTGCCTGCGGGACGTGCAGATGGGGTTCCGGCTGCTGCCGGGCGACAACACGACCCGGTTCGCGGGCGACCCGGAGACCATCGGGCGGCGGATCGAGATCGCCGACGTCTGCGTGCGGTGGACCGGCGAGCACTACGCGGTCCGGATCGCCGGGTGGGGACGCAGCGAGGTGGACGGTCAGGTCTCGGTGCTGCGCTACGCCGACACGGTGGTGCGGGACTGCGTGTTGCGCCGGGCCGGCGGCACGGACGCCCGGTCCTGGGCGCCGTTGCTGCTGGAGCGGGCCGCCGGGGTGGCGCTGCGGGGAATCCGGGTGGAGAGCGCCGACGACGGCGTGTGCTGCCCCCGCACGCCCTAGCTGGTACTGCGCCTCTCCCGCCGTGCCCGGCCACACCCGGGCCATACCCGGGCCACACCCGGGCCACGCCCGGGACGCGCCCGGGGCGCGGCCGTCGGGCCGCCGCGGTCCGGACCCCTTCCGGTTGACATCGGTCGATGGGTGCCGCCAGAATGCAATGGTGAGCGCTATGTGTACACCCGTTCGCATTCCGAACAGATCGGCGACGGGTGGCGGCGGGATTCCGCCCTGACCTGCGGTGGATGCGGGCTGGATGTCGGGGAAGGGCGCGCCGGCGGATCGGACGCCGGCCGCTGGCTACGCGGGCTGCCGGCTGATCCGGCTCCACTCCCGGGTCGCCGCGGGTTCCCACCGCGCGTGCTGGCGCTGGAACAGCCGGGCGGCGCGGGCACCGCTCCAGCGATCCGGCAGGAGTTCGCCGGGCAGCGCGGGATCGATCAGCGGAAGGCGGCGCCAGGCGTGCACGAGCTGGGTGAAGCGGACGATCGGGTCGGCGGAGGGGGGCCGGGTGAACCCGGCGATGAAGTCCTCGTAGCTGCGCTCGATCTGGTCGAGATCCCAGGCCGCGCGGACCAGGTTCGGCAGTTCGGCGCCGCCGAGGTACTCGGAGAGGAAGATCTGCGCGTGCTCGTACGCGCCGGTCTCCCGGAGGATGAGTTCGGCCTCCTTGACCCGGTCGGTGTGGGTGCTCACCCAGACGCCGGGCGCCGGCCGGCCGAACCCGGCCCAGCCCAGCCGGGTGTGCAGCGCGTGCCGGCCGGTCCGGTTGCTCTCCGGCATCCGGGCCAGCACCAGCAGCCAGCGACGGTCCCAGTCGGGCTGGGTCCCGGTGAACCCGAGGATCCGGTGGGCGCCCAGGTCGAGGAAGCGCTCGAAGCCGGGGTTGAGCCGCCACCACGTGTACCGTCCGTCCCGCCGGGAGGTGAGCCAACCATCCGCTGAGGCGCGGATCAGGGCCTGTCGACAGGCCGGTTCCGCGATGCCGAGTCGGCCCAGCGCGTCGATGAACGCCGACGTGGGTGCCGGCTGCCGCGCCGGGCGGACGTAGTCGCCGAGGACGGTTATCAGCAGTCCCTTGACTCCGCCGCTGCCGGCGGCGTAGCGCCGGGAGAGGACGAACCGCTCCCGGGAGGCCCTGCCGTACGGCCTGGGCGGGGTGTCGGTGCCCCGCCGCTCAGGCATGCCCGGGGTGGTGGTCGGCCGGCAACCCGTTCCGCGGATCTGTACGCATCCGGGGATTCTATGGCCCGGCCGCCGCCGGATCAGCAACTTCCTTGATCGACACCGGGAACTGCGTCGAAACATGTGACAGTCGGTTGACGGATCGAATTGGATCTGTTTTCTCTGGTGAACCCGCGCCATGTGCCTTGAGCTGCCGAAACCGTCCTCTTCGAAGGGCTCTTGGTGCGGCGGAACCGATCGAAAAGTTTGTCCCGGGAATCGATACGGGCGCACTTTGTTCGACGAATCCGTTGACCACCGACATGAGTTTGTAACATGATGCCAGTGACAAAGCTCGATGTATCTGGGCAGTTTTCGAGGAGGGACCATGCAACCAACTCGGTTTCGCATACTCGTTGCGGCGGCCGTGCCGCTGGCGGCGGCCGTGGCGGTGGGCGCGGTGTCGGTCACCGCGCACGCGGCCACGGCCGGTTGCCAGGTCGACTACGCGGTGAGTTCACAGTGGCCGGGGGGTTTCGGCGCCAACGTGACCGTGACCAACCTGGGTGACCCGGTCAGCAGTTGGACCCTGACCTGGTCGTTCGGGGCCGGCCAGCAGGTCACGCAGGCGTGGAACACCAGCCTGAGTCAGAGTGGTGCGCAGGTGACCGCGCGCAACGTCAGCTACAACGGCAACCTCGGCACCAACGCCAGCACGGCCTTCGGGTTCAACGGCTCGTGGAACGGCAGCAACCCGGTGCCGACGAACTTCGCGCTCAACGGGGTGGCCTGCAACGGCTCCACCCAGCCGACGTCCGGCCCGACCACGGGTACGCCGACCCCGCCGCCGTCCACCGCGCCGCCCACGACCCCGCCCACGACGCCGCCCGCGACCCCGCCGCCCACGACGCCCCCGCCGACCGGCGGCCCGCAGACGCCGAACTCGATGGGCTTCATCGGCTGCTCGATGGCGGAGAACGTGGCGCAGGGCTACGTCGCGGACGGCGGCCGGCGCATGTGGGGCCCGTACGGCACGGGCGGCATGGTGGTGCAGAACTGGACCAGCACCAACTCCAGCGCCTGGCAGCTGTTCGACCAGCAGGCGAACCGGTACGGCCGGCCGTCCGCCGTCTGGGTGCAGATCTGCATCTTCGCCCAGAACGGGGTGACCTACAACGAGGTCAAGCAGCTCATCGCGAACGCCCGGCAGCACGCCGCGGCAGGAGCGACGATCTACATCACCGGCCAGCCGCTCTACGACGCCGGCCAGAGCTGCTTCCTGGCCGGTAGTGGCGGTCCGGAACTGACCGACAGCATGGCGCGGCAGGCCGCCGCGGACGCCTCGCAGAACGTGACCTACCCGGGCGCGTTCCGGCTGCACAGCAACGAGGTCGCGGACGGCTGCCACGCCAACACCGCCGGCCAGGCATCGCTGGGCCAGCAGGCGCTGTCCTTCTGGGGCTAGCCCCAGAAGCGCACCGCCGGGCCGCGGCGACGGCGCCGCGGCCCGGCGCCGCCGGAGGGTTCGTCCGGACACCACACCGGTGTCCGGACGAACCGCCGGAGGCGGTCCGCCGCGCGCCGGCCGGAACCCCTCAGCCGGAACCTCAGCCGGAACCTCCGCGGGAAACCCCGGCTCGGAACCCCGGCCCGGAACCCCTCGACCGGATGTCTCGGCCGGAGTCTCAGCCGGGCACCGACGTCGGCGCGTCGAACGCCGCCGCCGGGCTGGGCTGGTCGGCCGAGTCGAACGCCACGTGGTACACCGGCCGGTCCTGCACCGCCGCGTAGATCCGCCCGACGTAGCTGCCGAGCAGTCCCAGGCAGATCAACTGGACCGCGCTGAGCAGCAGCACCGCCAGGAACAGCGACGTCCAACCCGGAATCACCGTGCCGTTGGCGTACACCACCGCGCCGTACCCGATCAGCGCCAGGCAGGCGAGGAACGCGAGCGTGCCCAGCCAGGTCGCCAGGCGCAGCGGCGCCGCCGAGAAGCTGGCGGTGCTCTCCCAGGCCAGCGCCACCATCCGGCGCAGCGGATACTTGGTCCGCCCGGCCACCCGCCCGGCGCGCGCGTACCGCACCTGCGCGCTGGGAAAGCCGAGCGCGGGCACCAGCAGCCGGTAGACCGGCGACCGCTCGGGCAGGTCCCGCAGCGCCGTCACGGCCGCCCGGCTGAGCAGCCGGAAGTCGCCGGCCTGCGCCGGCACCTCGGCGCCGACCAGCCGGCGCATCAACCGGTAGTACGCCCCGGCCGTGTGCCGCTTGAACGGCGTGTCCGTGCTCCGGTCGGCGCGCACCCCGTACACCACGTCGACGCCGGCGGCGTGGGCCACCCGCAGCATCTCGGCGATGGTCTCCGGCGGGTCCTGCAGGTCGGCGTCGATGCTCACCACCCACTCGCCGCGGGCGCGGTGCAGCCCGGCGGTGAGCGCGGCCTGGTGCCCGCTGTTGCGACGCAGCCGCACGATCCGCAGCTGCGGCCAGGTGCGGCCGTGGTCGAACAGCACGGCCGCGGTGGCGTCCCGGCTGCCGTCGTCGACCGCCACCACCTCGTAGCCGACGCCCAGCCCGTCCAGCACCGGCCGGAGCCGGGCGACCAGCGGCGGGACGGCGTCCTGCTCGTTGAACATCGGGACGACGACCGACAGGGTCGGCGCCGGCCCGGTTGCCGCCGTCTGCGCGCTCACGTGCGCAGGGTGGTCAGTCGGGTGAACTCGCGGGTCAGGTCGTAGCCGTCCCACACCGCGTCGAAGGTGAGCGCCGCGCCGAACGGGACGATCCGGTCCACCCCGCGCCCGCCCAGGGCCGCCGCGAACTCCGCCAGCTCACCGGCCGGGAAGCCGAAGTGGGTGAACGTCTGGTCCCGCCGGGTGATCAGCGGCACGATGTCGGCCAGCGTCGGCACGGTGGCGAACGGGAACGCCCCGGCGCCCAGCCAGGTCCGCGGCAGCGTCACCGGCTCGGCCAGCACCATCCCGGTCACCGCGTTGCCGGCGAAGGTCACCGTCCGCACCGTGCCGGCCGCGGCCAGCCCGTACGCGGACACCTGCTTCTGCACGGCCATGGCCGCGTCCACCTGCCAGCCCCGGTCGGCCACCGCCTCGCCCAGCGCGGCCAGGAACTCGGCGCGCACCTGTTCGGCCGCCGCGGGCGGACCCACCAGGAACACGGTGCGCGGCGACGCGCAGGCGGCCTGGTCGAACCAGTACGCGTCGTTCGCGAACCCGGTCACCGCGGCGCGCCGGGCGGCGGAGTCCGCGGCCCGCCAGCCGGCCACCGACAGCGCCGCCCAGGACGACCGGTCGGGGAAGGTGAGGTCGCGGGCCGCGGCCCGCAGCGGGTGCCGGCGGATCTCGTCGACGGCCGCGTCGCCGCCCCAGATCACCCGCAGGTCGCACCAGTGGCTCAGCGCCGCGGTCACCGCGTCGTCCCGGCCGTACGTGATCATCCGCTGGCTGCCGGCGACCACCGGGTCGGCCTCGGCGAGGGTGTCGTTCAGCGCCGCCAGCACGGTGTCGGCGGCGGCCGCGGCCCGGCCGGAGATCCGCACGATGTTGGCGTTCCCGGCGAGCGCGGACAGCGCCCAGGAGTAGACGAAGATGGTGTCCACGTTCGCCGGGGGATGTGCAGGACGTTGCCGCGCGGGAAGACGTACGCGTCCGGGGCGCGCATCCGGGCCACCGCGCGGGACAGTTCGGCCGGCCGCAGGAAGTAGCCCAGCGAGCCCAGTTCGGGATGCCGGCGGGCGACGGCCGGGGCGAGCAGCCGGCGGGCGAACCGGGCCAGGAAGTCGAGGATCCGCTCGTCGCCGACGGCCAGCCGGTCCCGCACCGGCAGCCCGGCGCCGCTGCGTGCCGCGCCGGCAGGTCCCGCGCCGGTCGGGTCGGCGCCGGTCAGGTCGGCCAGCTCGGCCGGGCCGATCGGCGGCCCGGCGGGAAACCGCTGCTCGATCATCGGACGCCGCCGACCGCCGCGGGCTCCCGGTAGGTGTCGCTGCACCCGCGGGCCTGCGCCCGGGGCAGCCGGCCGAGCACCCGGAACCGCTTGCCCGGCCAGTCGCCGTCGTCCACGCCGTCCACCACCCCCAGGTCCTCGGTGAGCAGCACGTTGCCCGGGTACGAGCGCGGCAGCGTGCTCACCACCTCGATCAGACCGGGCCGGCCCACCGGCTGCTCGGCCCAGGTCTGCGGATCCCGGACGATCACGTCGGCGAAGTCCGGGCAGTACAGCGAGCCGCCGCTCGGTCCTTCCAGGAACACCGTGCCGATCTGCTCGGCCATCCCGTAGAAGTTGTGCACCCGGCGCAGCCCGGTGTCGGCGGCCAGCCGGCGCCGGAACTCGGCCGGGTCCACCGCCCGGTCGGCCAGCTGCTTCCAGCCGCCCGAGTGGATCAGGATGCCGTTGCCCAGGTCCAGCCCGTGCTCCCGGGCCACCTCGTACAGGTGCAGCCAGACCAGGTAGGTGAAGCCGAAGACCAGGAACGGCGCGTCGCCGTGCCGGGCCAGGAAGTCCCGCAGCGCCGGTACGTCGGGTCGGCCCTCGGCATCCAGCGCCCAGGCGTGGTCCCGGCCGAAGGTCGCCATTCCCAGCACCCCGGCGCCGCGGGCGCTGAACGAGCGCCGGTCCCGTACCGTGGCGCGGCTGTCCACCAGGATCATCGGCAGCCGGTGCGGCCCCAGCACGGCCTGCAACGTGGCGCCGAGCTGCCGGGTCTGGGTGGCCGCGGCCTCCCGGTCCAGGTAGATCCGGCTGATGTCGCCGGTGGTGCCGGACGAGGTGACCACCTTGAACACCTCGTCGGCCGGGATGCTGCGCAACTGCTCGTGCTTGAACAGCCGCACCGGCAGCCACGGCAGGTCGGCGACCCGGTCGTACTCCTCGTGCGGATGGCCGGTGGCGGCCAGGATCCGGGCGTACGGCGGGCACCGGTCCCGGTGCCGGTGCAGCAGCCCGACCAGCTCGGTCAGCAGGGCGCTCTCGCGGTCCGGTTGGGCCAGCGAGAAGGGTGCAGCGGTGGTCACCGCAGGGCCTCCAGGGCACGGTAGTCCACCTTGCCGGTGGACAGCAGGGGCAGCGCGTCGATCGACCGGACGTCCAGTCCGGACACGTGGCTGCCGAGGAACCGGGCGAGTTCCGAACGGGCGGCGCGCGCCTGCCCGTCGGTGGCGCCCTCGACGAAGACGTGGATCCGGTCGTCCCCGGCGACGGCCGCGACCGGTCCGAGCCCGCCGGCGGGTGCCCGGTCGGCCCCCGGCTCGCTCGGCGCGACGGGTGCCGCGCCGGTCAGGTGCCGCTCGACGTCGTCCAGGTTGACCCGGGTGCCGAACACCTTGCCGATCCGCGACTGCCGGCCGGTGATGAACAGGAACCCGTCCCCGTCCACCCGGCCCAGGTCGCCGGTGCGCAGCACCCCGCCCAGCACGTCGCCCCGGGCCAGGTCGGCGGCGCTCTCGGCGTACCCGAGCATCACGTTCGGGCCGCGGTAGACGACCTGCCCGTCCTCGATCGACACGGCGCCGCCGGGCACCGGCAGGCCGACCGAGCCGAGCTTGTCGACCAGCCGCTGCGGGGGCAGCACGGTCATCCGGGCGGTCGCCTCGGTCTGCCCGTACATGACGTACATCCGGGTGCCCGCGTCCGCGGCGCGGGCGGCGAAGTCGGCCAACAGCTCCGGCCGCAACCGGCCGCCGGCCTGGGTGAGGGTGCGCAGCAGCGGATGCTGCGCCGGGTCGAACCGCAGCCGGCGCAGCATCTCGTACTGGTACGGCACGGCCGCCAGCGAGGTCGCCTTGTGTTCCCGCACCGCCGTCCAGAAGTCCGGCCGGAGGAACCCGGTGCGCTCCAGCAGCACCGTGCCGCCGGCCAGCAGGTGACTGTTGAGCACGCTCAGCCCGTACGAGTAGAACAGCGGCAGCGTGGTGGGCGCCACCTCGTCCGGATCGATCCGCAGGCACCGCGCGATGGCGTCCGCGTTGGCCGCCAGCGCCGCGCCGGAGAGCCGGACCAGCTTGGGGTTGCCGGTGGAACCGGACGTGCCCAGCAGCAGCGCCAGAGCCGGGTGCGGCTGCACCGCGCCCGCGGCGGTGCGCGACCAGACCGGACCCAGCCCGGCCGGCTCGACCGCCCGGTAGCCGGCCGGCGGCCCGCCGTGCCTCCCGTCGACCCCGGTGACCAGGGCCGGCGCGAACCGGTCCAGGTAGCCGGCCAGCCGGTCCCGGGACAGGTACGGGTCGAGCAGCGCGACCGGCCGGCCGGCGGCCAGCGCGCCCAGGTACCGGACGATGGCCGGGATCTCGGTGGGCATCAGCGCCAGCACGATGCCGGCGGGTTCGCCGGCCGCCCGGCGCCGCTCGGCGTCCCGGGTGAGGGCGGCCGCGGCGGCCTCGACCTGCCGGCCCAGTTCGGCGCCGTCGACCTGCCGGCCGGTCCCGGCGTCGACCAGCCGCGCCTGCGGATGGAGTGCGAGGGTCACGGCACGATGCCCCCGTCGACGCCCAGGACCTGCCCGGTGACGAACCCGGCCCGGCGGCTGAGCAGGAACTCGACCACCTCGGCGACGTCCTCGGGCGTGCCGAGCCGGCGCAGCGGGGTGGCGGCCACCCGCTGCGCGCGGCCGGCCTCGTCCAGCGTGGCCAGCATGTCGGTGCTGATGAAGCCCGGCGCCACGGCGTTGACCCGGATGCCGCGCGGCCCCAGTTCCTTGGCCGCGGACCGGGCCAGCCCGGCCACCGCGGCCTTGCTGGCCGCGTAGGCGGCCTGGCCCGCGGCGCCGGCCGTGCCGGTCACCGACGAGACGAGCACCACCGCCGGGTCGAGGCCGCGCCGCAGCAGCCGCACCGACTTCTGCAGGGTGTACGCCGCGCCGACCGCGTTCACCTCGAACAGTCGCCGCACCAGGGCGTCGTCGGTCATCCCGAGCATCCCGGCGGCGTGCGTGCCGGCGTTGACCACCAGCGCGTCCAGCCGGCGGAACCGGTCGAAGACCAGCCGGGCCAGCGCGTCGCCGGTGGCCGGGTCGGCGACGTCGCCGGCCGCCGGCACGGCCCGTACCCCGAACTTCCCGGCCAGTTCCTCGGCCACCGGCTCGACCGCCTCGGTGGTGCGCGCGTGCAGCACGAGATCGTGGCCGGCCTCGGCCAGCCGGGTGGCCACGGCCCGGCCGATGCCGCGGGAGGCACCGGTGACCAGCGCGACCCGCGGCTCAGTCATGAAGCTCCACCCCGTACTTGTCGAGAATGCGCACCGCCTCGGTGAAACTGCTCAGATTGATCACGTCGTCGGTGTCCAGCATGACCCCGAACCGGTCCTCGATCGTGGCGACCAGGGACATGTGGGCCAGCGAGTCCCACGCTTGCGTCGGGTAGCGCAGGTCATCCACCGGGGCGTCGGGCGCCAGGTCCAGCGAGGATCGGAAGACGTCGCGCAGTTCGTGCAGCTCAGGCATGGTCGCTCTCTCGATGTGGGCAGGGGTACCCACCCTCGCGCATCGGTGCCGTCGGGTCCGCAAATCGGAGCTGAACGGTGTGTGAATAGCGGCTTGCGCTTTATCTGACCATTCCTCTGCGCCTTTTCTTTCGGCGATGCGTGGTTATGCTTCCGACCCGAGTCGCGTTCGAAAACATCTGGCCGGGGCGATCTCCACGGCCGGGTCGCGTACCGAAACCCGCACCCTTGGAGCACAGTCTTGAGCGTTCTATCCGGATCATCCATCCTGGTCACCGGGGCCACCGGCTCCTTCGGGCGGGCGTTCCTCCGGTACGCACTCGCCGAACTCGATCCGCAGCGCATCGTGGTGTTCTCCCGGGACGAACTCAAGCAGTACGAGGTCCGGCAGCAGTTCGGCAACGACGCGCGGCTGCGGTTCTTCCTCGGCGATATCCGGGACCGGCACCGACTGGTCCGGGCCATGCACGGCATCGATCACGTGGTGCACGCCGCGGCCCTCAAGCAGGTGGACACGGCCGAGTACAACCCGTCGGAGTTCGTCGACACCAACATCGAGGGCTCCCAGAACGTGATCGACTCGGCGATCGAGTCCGGCGTGCAGCGGGTGGTGGCGCTCTCCACCGACAAGGCGTCCAGCCCGATCAACCTGTACGGCGCCACCAAGCTGGTCGCCGACAAGCTGTTCATCGCCGGCAACCACTACGCGGCACACCACCCCACCCGGTTCGCGGTGGTCCGGTACGGCAACGTGATGGGCAGCCGCGGCTCGGTGGTGCCGCTGTTCCGCCAGCTCGACGCGGCCGGCCGGAGCCTGCCGGTCACCGACAAGCGGATGACCCGGTTCTGGATCACCCTGGACCAGGCCGTGCGGTTCGTGGTCGAGTCGTTCGAGCGGATGCAGGGCGGCGAACTGTACGTGCCGCGCATCCCCAGCATGCGCATCCTCGACCTGGTCGAGGCGGTCGCTCCGGACGCCCCGACGCACGAGATCGGGATGCGCCCGGGGGAGAAGCTGCACGAGGAGATGATCTCCGCGGACGACAGCCGGCGGACCCTGCGGTTCGCCGACCGGTACCTGGTGCAGCCGGTGGTGGCCAGCTGGGGCTACCAGACGCCGCCGGGCGGGACGCCGGTGCCGGACGGCTTCACGTACCGGTCGGACAGCAACGACCTGTGGCTGTCGGTGGCGCAGATGCGCGCCATCCTGGCCGAGAAGCCGTGACGATGCTGCCGTACGGCCGGCAGTCGATCGACGACACGGACGTCGAGGCCGTGGTCGCCGCGCTGCGCAGCGACTGGCTGACCACCGGGCCGCGGGTGCGGCGCTTCGAGCGGGACCTGGAGGCCGTGGCCGGCGCCCCCTGCGTCGCGGTCAGCAACGGCACCGCCGCGCTGCACACCGCGTACGCGGCGGCCGGCCTCGGGCCGGGGGACGAGGTGGTGACCAGCCCCATGACGTTCGTGGCGACCGCCGCCACGGCCGTGCTGCTGGGCGCCCGGGTGCTGTTCGCCGACGTCGAGGAGGAGACCGCCAACCTCGACCCGGCCGCCGCTGCCGCACTGGTGAACGGCCGGACCCGGGCGCTGGCCGCGGTCGACTACGCGGGCCACCCGGCCGAGTACGACGACCTGCGCAAGGTCGCCGAGGCGGCCGGGGCCGTGCTGGTCGCCGACGCCGCGCACGCGCTCGGCTCGACGTACCGGGACCGGCCGGTCGGCAGCCTCGCCGACCTGACCACCTTCTCGTTCTTCCCCACCAAGAACCTCACCACCGGCGAGGGCGGTGCGGTCGCCGCCACCGATCCGGCGCTGCTGCGCCGCGCGGCCCGGTTCCGCAGCCTGGGCATGGTCCGGGACCGGGACCTGCTGCGCGACCCGGACGAGGGCGGCTGGCACCAGGAGGTGCACGAGTTCGGCCTGAACTACCGGCTGCCGGACGTGCTGTGCGCGCTGGGCAGCGCCCAACTGGCCCGGCTGGCGCACTTCCGGGCGCGCCGGGCGGCGCTCGTCGACCGGTACGACACGCTGCTGGCCGGCGTGCCGGGGCTGCGCCGCCCGGTCCGGCGCGCCTGGGTCGAGCCCACCCGGCACCTGTACCCGGTGCGGATCCTGGACGGGCGGCGTCGCGAGGTGTACGACCGGATGCGGGCCGCCGGCATCGGCGTACAGGTGAACTACATCCCGGTGTACTGGCACCCGGCCTTCGCCGACCTGGGCTACCGGCGCGGGATGTGCCCGGTGGCCGAGGCGTTCTACCGCGAGCAACTGTCGCTGCCGCTCTTCGTCGACCTGTCCGAGTCCGACCAGGACCGGGTGGTGGAGACGCTGCGCGCCATCCTCGACGGCTGACCCGCCCCGCACCGCGGCGGGCCGCCGCCGCGGTGGTCCCGGCGGCCCCACCGCCCGCCCCGGCACCACCCGACCGACCATCCGGAACCGTCAGGACAGGACCACCATGCGCACCCTCGGCATCATCCAGGCCCGGATGGGCTCCACCCGGCTTCCCGGCAAGGTGCTGCGCCGGCTCGGCGACCGGACCGTGCTGGAGCGCGTGGTCCGGGCGGCCCGGGCCAGCGGCGCCGTGACCGACCTCGTGGTCGCCACCAGCACCGCGCCCGAGGACGACGCGGTGGTCGCCGAGTGCGCGCGGATCGGCGTGCCCTGCGAACGCGGTCCGCTCGATGACGTGCTGGGCCGCTTCCTGCGGGTGCTGGACACCCGGGACAGCGAGGCCGTGCTGCGGTTCACCGCCGACTGCCCGCTGCTGGACCCGGGCCTGATCGCCCAGGTCACGGCGGCGTTCGCGGCACTGCCCGAGGTGGACTACCTGAGTACCTCGATCGCCCGTACGCTCCCACGCGGACTGGACGTGGAGATCGTCCGGCCGGGCGTGCTGCGCGCCCTCGACCCCCTGGCCACCGACTACCACCGCACCCACGTCACCTCGTACATCTACACTCACCCTGAGTTGTTCCGGGTGGCCGGGCTGACCCTGCAACCGGACCTGTCCCATCTGCGACTCACCCTGGACACCGCCGAGGACTGGCGGCTGATCAGCGAGATCGTGGCGCAGCTCGGCGACGAGCCGGTCCCGCTGCGCACCCTCGCCGGCTGGCTGGCCCAGCGGCCCCAACTGGGCCGGCTGAACGCGCACGTACGGCAGAAGGAACTGTCGAAGGCATGACCAGGATCGGTATCCGCTGCGACGCCGGCCCGGCGACCGGCGTCGGGCATCTGATGCGGTGCCTCGCGCTGGCCGACGAGCTGGTCGCCCGGGGGTCGCGGTGCACTTCCTGACCGACGTCGGCGGCCTGGCGTGGGCCGCCCGGCAACTGGCCGGCCGGCCGGTGGCCTGGCATCCGGCGCCCGCCGGACCGGCCGCGCTCGCCGCCGCGGCCCGGTCACTGCGGCTGGACGCGGTGGTGCTGGACTCGTACACGCTCGACCCGGCCTCCGGGCCGGCGCTGCGCGCCGACGGCCGGGTGGTGCTGGCCGTGGTCGACGGCGATCCGCGCGGCGCGGTCGCCGACCTGTACGTCGACCAGAACCTGGACGCCGAACTGGCCGCCGTCGACCTGCCGCCGGGCGCGGTCCGGCTGGCCGGGCTGCGCTACTGCCTGCTGCGCGGCGACGTCCGCCGGCTGCGCCCGGACCGCGCGCCCGGCACCGCCACCGCCACCGCCGCCACCACCGGTACGCCCCGGGTTCTGGGCTTCTTCGGCGGCACCGACGCGTACGCCGCGGCGCCGGTGCTCACCCGGCTGCTGCTGAACACCGGTGCGCCGCTGGCGGCCACGATTGTCGGCGCGACCGGGCCGATCCGGGCCGCCCTGCACGAGCTGCGCCCGGCCGCCGGCCAGCGGCTGCGCGTCGTCGCGCCCACCGACGACCTCGCCCGGCTGATGGCCGAGGCCGACCTGGTGGTCGGCGCCAGCGGCACGTCCGCCTGGGAACTGCTCTGCCTGGGCCGGCCGGCCGCGCTGGTCTGGGTGGTGGACAACCAGCGGCTCGGCTACGACCGGCTGGTCCACCGGGGACTGGTGGCCGGCCTGGGCCGGCTCGCGGACCTGGCGACCGAGCCGGTGGCCGCGCGGGCCACGGCCACCCTGCGGTCCCTGCTCACCGACCCGCTCCGGCGGGCCGGGCTGGCCGACCGGGCGTGGGCGGCGGTGGACGGCGACGGCGTCCGGCGGGTGGCGGCCGAGCTGCTGCGCCGGGTGGCGCCGGAGCGGGTGCCGGGGTGACCGCGCCGGTCCCGGTGACCGACCGCCCCGATCCGGCCGACCGTGCTGGGCAGGCCGAGCGTGCCGGGCAGGCCGACCGTGCCGATCCACCCGATCCACCCGGTCCGTCCGCTGTCCGGCGCGGTGCGTCGGCGGGCCGGATCGGCCGGCTCCGGGCGCTGGTCCCCGTGCTGGTCCCCGCGCTGGTGCCGGGACTGGCCATGCTGGTCGTCGGGCGCTACCGGCTGCGGAACCCGTCCCTCGGCTGGGACGAGCACGCCACCTGGGCGGTGGCCCGCCGGACCGTACCGCAGATCCTGCACCAGGCCACCCACCTGGACGGCGTGATCGCGCCGTACTACCTGTTCGTGCACGCCTGGACGGCGATCTTCGGCGACTCCGAGCTGGCGCTGCGGCTGCCCTCGCTGCTGGGCGTGGCGATCGGCGTGGGGCTGGCCGGGGAGCTGGGCCGGCGGCTGTTCGACCCGGTGGTCGGGCTGACCGGCGGGCTGTTCCTGGTCGCGGTTCCGCAACTGTCCCGGTACGCGCAGGAGGCCCGCCCGTACGGCTTCGAGTTCCTCTTCGCGACCCTGGCCACCCTGCTGCTGTACGCGGCGCTGGACCGCCCGTCGTGGTCCCGGTGGCTGCGCTACGGCCTGGCAGTCACGCTGCTCGGCTGGTCCCACGTCATCGGCCTGCTCGTGCTGGCCGGGCACGCGGTCGTGGTGCTGTCCCGGGGCCGGCCGGGCCGCGACCGCGCGGTCACCCGATGGCTGTGCACCGTGCCGGCCGCCGTGGCGCCGGTGCTGCCGCTGGTGGCGCTCGGCCTCGCTCAGCGCGACCGGCAGTTGGCCTGGATCGGTGACCTCACCCTCGCCCAGGTGCTGAACGCCCCCGGCGCGATCTTCCTGGCTCCCGTGGTCGGGCTGCCGCTCGTCGGGCTGGCGCTGGCCGCCCGCTGGCCGCGACCCCGACCGGTCCGGGACCTCGCGGCGCTCGCCGTGCTGCCGCCGGCGCTGCTGCTGGCCGCCTCGGCGCCCGGCGCGTCGATGTGGGTGCCGCGGTACGTCATCGGCGTGCTCGCGCCGGTCTGCCTGCTCGCCGCGGTCGCGCTGCGCGGCCCGGTGGCCCGGACGGTGCCGGTCGCGCTGCGCGGATCGGGGGCGCGGACGGTGCCGGTGCTGCGGATCGCGCTGGCGCTGCTGCTCGTCGTGGCCGCGGCGGTGCCGACGCAGCGGGCCGTGCGCGGCCCCGCCGCCCGGGCGGGATGGACTTCCGGGCCGCCACCCGGATCATCGTGGACCGGCAGCGCCCGGCGGACGGCATCCTGTACGGCCGGGTCGGCACCTGGTCGCTGCGCTCCGGCTTCGACTACCAGACCCGGGGCCGGTCCCGACCGCGGGATGTCCTGCTGGTCCGCCCGGCGGCCGAGGTGGGCGAACTGGAGGCGGGGGAGTGCGCGGATCCGGCGCCGTGCCTGGGCGGCGCCGACCGGATCTGGTACCTCGGTGCGCGGCGCGACGACAACGCCCTGTCCGACCTCGGCGGCCGGGAGCGCGCCGCGCTGGACCGCGGCTACCGGCTGGTCCGGCTGTGGCGGCTGCACCTGGGCACGGTCGCGCTCTACGAGCGGCGCTGAAACGGCGTTTTGCCCGCTGTTCACCCGGTGTCAGCCCGCTGCACGCCCGGGTGTGACGGTCTGACAACGTACGGCACAGAGGGTGTCGGGGTGACCGCGAGACCTTCCCCCGGCCGTGACCCGCTGCTCACCGTGGTGGTCCCGGTGTACGGCGTGGAACCCTTCCTGCGCGCCTGCCTCGACTCCGTGCTGTCCGACGGCGGCGCCGACCTTGAGGTGGTGGCGGTCGACGACGCGTCGCCGGACGGCTGCCCGGGACTGCTCGACGGGTACGCCCGGTCGGATCCCCGGATGACCGTGCTGCACCTGGAGTCGAACGTCGGGCTGGGCCGCGCCCGCAACGCCGGCCTGGCCCGAGCCGGCGGGGAGTACGTCTGGTTCGTCGACAGCGACGACGTGCTGCCGCCCGGATCGGTCGACGCGGTGCTGTCCGCGCTGCGGGCGCACCGTCCGGACGTCCTGCTGGTCGACCACCTGCGGGTGTACGACCCGGACGGCCGGACCGAGACCGACCCGAGCAGTCGGGTGCTGCGCGACGCCGGCGCCGTGGGTCCACTGTCGGCGCATCCGCACCTGGTGGAGTTCCAGCACGCGGCCTGGAACAAGGTGGTCCGCCGGGGTCACCTGCGCGACCGTGACCTGCGTTTCTACCCCGGCTGGTACGAGGACTGCGCGTTCAGCCACCCGCTGCTGCTGGGCGCCGGCACGATCGCCGTGCTGGACCGGGTCTGCTACCACTACCGCCAGCGGGTGACAGGCGGGATCACCCGGACCGTCAGCGAGCGGCACTTCGACGTCTTCGACCAGTACGAGCGGGTCTTCGGCGAACTGGACCGGATCGGCTCCGCCGCGGAGCCGTTCCGGGCCCGGGTCTTCCGGCTGATGGTCGATCACTACCTGGTGATCGCCGGCAACGACCAGCGGCTGCCCGAGCGGCTGCGCGCCGAGTTCTTCCACCGGGCGGCCCGGCACTTCCGCCGCTACCGGCCGGCGGACGGCTATCCGGCGCCGGGCGGCGTGACCGGGCTCAAGCACCGGTTCCTGGCCGCCGACGCCTACCGGGCCTACGCGGCGCTGCGCCGGGCGTACCGGCTGGCCGGCGCCACCGGCGGCGCCGCAGCGGCGGGCCGGCCCGCGGTCGCCGCGGGATCCGGTCCGCAGGTCGCGCCCGCGGAGTCGGCGACGGCGTCCCGCGCCTTCTCCGGCTGACGCCCGCACCCGGCTGACGCCCGCACCCGAGCGGGGCGCGTTCACGGTCGGGGCGCGTTCACGGAAGCAGGAT
Organism: Plantactinospora sp. KBS50; assembly: GCF_002285795.1. GTDB lineage: Bacteria > Actinomycetota > Actinomycetes > Mycobacteriales > Micromonosporaceae > KBS50. The sequence goes on along the minus strand of NZ_CP022961.1, from coordinate 3,464,870 downwards.
CGGATCTCCGAGGCCGATGCCGGGCAGGCCGCCGCCGTTGTTGCCGGCAGCGGCGTCGGCCCCTGCCTGCAACGGACTTTTGAGTTTCCCCGGGCGTACAACTCGATCCGCAACCGCGAGATGCCGGTCACATCGACATCGATCGCTGTCGGATTTCCCGGCGTGGTGGTGAAGGTCGTGGGCGCGCGCCGGTCCAGCGTGATGTCGATCCGGTACCTGCCGGTGCTGGTGTCCAGAACGGCCGCCGTCGTGGTGAACCGGGTGAACTTCCTGCCCAGCGTCACCTCGCGGACCTGCGGAGAAGATCCGTTGCAGAAGATCGAGCACTGGTAGACCAGCGCGCGACCGTACGTGGTGCCGTCGATCTCCACCGTGCCGGGCTCGTCGAGGTCGATGCTGCTGTTGGTGTCCTCCTCGACGGCGGGCAGGTCGAGCAGTGAGGCGGCCATCACCGGAGGCGACTCGGGGGATTCCGGCGACGGTGGCCTCACCTGTGTCGGTGTCGGACCGGCCGGTGCGGTGGTGGATCCCGGTCCGCTGGTCGATGCCGAGGTGGCCGTCGGGTCCGCGCCCGGCAGGGACGTTCCATCCGTCGGCTGGGACGAGCGGTTCGCCAACGTCTGAACGGCGATGAAGACGACGCAGGCCACGGTCAACGCGGCCAGGTAGGGCCTCATGGGATGGGACTTGTCCACCATGGCATTGGCGATGACGCCGGCGATCGCGCCGCCGAATGCCGCCGCAAGGGCCGCGACGAACGTCAACATGACTCCAGTGTGCATCGCCGCCCGGCGGTCGCAACGATGGGCCCGACGTTTCGCCACGGGCCGTCGCGGGACCGGCGTGCTGGAATCGGGTCAGGACAGTGAGGGGATCATCGGGCGGTCGTGGCGCTCGGTGCCCGCATGGCCGGACCGCTGCGTGGCGTGCGCGGTACCGGGCGGAACCGGACGTGTTCGATCATGTGCCCACCTGCCGGACCGATGCCGCCGTGGGCGGATCGCGGGGATGCGGACGTGCGTAGGTGTAGACATCCATATATGCGAATTAGTAAGCTTCCCTAACCCTCGTTCAGTGCCGAAATGGGAGTGTGAAGCATGCCCCTGCGCCCGCTCGTTCGTGTCCTGGCCACCCTCTCGGCCGCCGCGTTGGCCGTGCTCGGCGGTGTCGCCGTCAGCGGCGCGCCGGCCGCGGCCGCGGCCAGCCTCGACGCCACGGTCTGCTACAGCACCAGCCAGGCCGGCCCGTACGCGAGCTACGCCAACCAGGCCGCGACGATCTGGAACAACGCCACCAACAACGTGAACATGTCCCGCTGCGGCTCGAACATCATGATCTACTACACGTCCGGCGGCGGCTCGTACGCGGTGCGGTACAGCCTCGGCAACGGGTACATCGTGATCGACAGCCAGCAGGCGGCGCAGTACAGCCCGCTGCGGATCGTGGCTCACGAGATGGGACACCTGCTCGGCCTGCCGGACAACTACAACGGCAGCTGCGCGATCCTGATGTCCGGCGGCAGCGCCGGCACGTCCTGCACCAACCCGTACCCGAGTGCGGCCGAGGCCGCGCGGGTGGACCAGAACTTCGGCGGCTACGCGATCAGCGGCGGCGCCGGGACCACGGTCTTCCAGGACAGCTGGCCGGCGCTCTCCGGCGCCGCCCGCTGAGCGGTTTCCGGCAGGGCTGAGCCCGACCGGGTTCGGCACGGCGCCCCGGCACCCGCACGGGTGTCGGGGCGCCGCCGTGCCGGCCGGCCGCCGCCGTGCTTTGCCGTGCCCGCCGACCGGCCGCCGCCGTGCCGGGTGGCGCTCGGTCGCCGGGCGCGTCAGTTGTCGGAGGGTGCGTCCAGGATGGCGCTGAACCGCTCCTCGGCAAGGTCCAACTGGTCGTAGATGTGTTGCTTCACCGGCTCGGCCAGCGGGGTGTCCGCCCGGGCGACCAGGTCCCGCAGCACCGGAACGAGCGGCCGGTACTTGACCGCCGAGGACAGCACCTTCGGGCCGACAGTGTGGATGATCCCCACCCCGTTGTCGGTGAAGTCGGAGACCTTGATGACCCGCGCCCAGGGCTCCCGTTCCAGGTTCGCCGCCACGTGCTCGCGGTACTGCGTGTTGCGGTCCCGGTCCGGGTCGTACTCCGGGTTGGTCACGGCCGCGACCAGCCGGGCCACCCGGGCGCCGAACCGGTCGGCCAGGGCGGCCAGCGCGGCCCTGCGCAGGTCGGCCCCGGCGGGCAGGTCGCCGGCCAGCTCCGCCGGATGGTCCTCCACGGTGTCGTGCAGCAGGCCGGCGACGATGACGTCGACGTCCCGTACCTGGTAGTGGTGCATCATCCGGATCGCCACCCGCAGCAGGTGGTTCAGGTACGGTTCGCGCACCCGCCGGTCGTCCCGGTGCAGGGCGGCGGCGAGTTCGAGGGCGGCGGTCAGCCGGCGGCGGGCCGGCGGGTCGAACCGCTCGATCTCCAGCCGGAACCGTTCCAGCAGCCCCGACTCGCCATGGATCTCGGTTATCGCATGCATCGGCATCGAGCCCAGGTGCCCGGGGAGATCCATGGGTCACTTATAGCCGATCCGCGGTCCCGGGGTGGGGACGCCACCTGTGCCACCCCGCCCCGCCGCCGTCACCGCCCGCCGCCGTCACCGCCCGCCGCCGTCAACGCCCGCCGGCCAGCACCGGGCGCCCGTCGCCGTCCGCCGCTCGTCAGCCGCCACCCGCCGGCCCGGTCGCGCCTGGACGGCGCGGTGCCGGGAGGCGCTGCCGGGAGGCGGTGCCGCCGGAAAGTGTCGGACCCGGGCGGCATCATCCATCCATGGTTGTCCCCGCCCTGACGCCGGTTCGGATCCACCGCGCGCACTGCCGCTGCGCGAGGTCCGCACCCGGCTGACCCAGCTCGTCGGCCTGGCCGAGGTGAACGACACCGTCACGATGATCACCCGCGACGGCGACCCGCGGCCGGTTGCCGCGATCGTGCCGGCGGCCGCGGCCCGCACCGCCGCGCAGGCCCGCGCGGACGCCGACCGGGTGGCCGCCGTCTCGGCCGGCTGGGCCCGTCGGCTGGAGGAGCAGCACCGGCGCGGCGCCCACCGGCACGCGGCCGAGCTGCGGGCCCTGGCCACGGCGTTGGCCGAGGCGTGGGCCGAGTTGGACCGCCGGGCCGGTCCGGGCGGTGATCCGGCGCTCGCCCGGCTCCGGGCCGGGCACGCCGCGCTGCTCACCGACGTGCGGGAGGCCACCGCCGCGTAGGGGCCGGCTCCAGACGCTGTCCCGGGGCCGGAACGGCCGGCCGCCCGTCCGGGCCGCCCCGCCGGCCGCCCGTCCGGGCCGCGCCGGGGAACGGCCGGCCGCCCGGACGGTGACGTCCGGGCGGCCGGGTGGTTCCGGTGGTTCGGGTGGTTCGGGTCGTGCCGGGGGACCGGCCGGCTCAGGTGGAGATGTGGCCCGTGCCGGCGCCCGCGGTGACGCTGGCCTTCACGCCGCTCGCGGAGTCCAGCGTGTACGAGTACGGGATGCTCGCCACGCTGCCGTTGGTCTCCGGCGTACCGGAGTTGACGAAGTAGTTGTTCCGCTGGACCAGGTTGCCGTTGGGCGAGGAGCCCTCGCCGACGTGGGTCGGGTCGGGTTCGTTCTCGAAGTAGTTGCCCTCGACGAGCACGCCCGCGTTGCAGGTGGTGGCGATGCCGTAGCTGTAGTCCGAGGTGCCCGGGCTGAGGTAGTAGTAGTTGTTGTACACGTGCACCGGGTTGCCGAACCGGACCCGCGGGTTGCGCTGGAAGCAGTTGCTGAAGTAGTTGTGGTGGTACGTGACCTTCAGCTTGCCGGTGTCCTCGGAGCTGTTGCTGTCACTGTGCCCGACCAGCGAGCACTTGACGTGGTCGTGGACCTTGTTCCAGGACACGGTGATGTAGTTCGACGCGTGCGTGATGTCGATCAGGCCGTCGTAGTAGTCGGTGCCGTGCGTGGTGTCGCTGGACAGGTCGTTGTGGTCGAGCCACACGTTCGTCGTGTTGTCCAGGTGCAGCGCGTCGCCGTTGCCGGTGCTCGCCTGCACCTTGGAGATCTGCATGTTCCGGATGATGATGTTGTGCGCGTCGCGCAGGTTCAGGCCGCAGCCGGTGAGTCCGGAGCCGGAGCCGACGCCGAGGATCGTCTTGTTGGAGCCGACCCGGATCTCGGTGGAGCAGGAGAAGTTGCCGCTGACCCGGACGGTCTGTGCCGAGTCGCCGCTGACCGCGCTGGTCAGCGCGCTGGCCGAGGTGACCGTCACGGTCCCGCCGCCGCTGCCGCCGGTCGTACCGCCGCCCTGGGTGGCCCAGCCGCTGACGCCGGTCTGCGGCGGCGCGGTGGTCGGCGGTGCCGTGGTCGGGGCGGCGGTGGTGGGCGCGGCGGTGGTCGGCGCGGCCGTGGTGGGCGTCGTGCCGCTGCTGTCCACCACGACGTCGTCGAACCGGGCGGTGGCGTACACGGTGACCAGGACGATCCGGCCGGCGCTGTAGGCGCTGTCGCTGCCCGAGCCGATCTGCGTGCCGTTGACGTAGCCGCGGATGGTGCTGCCGCTGGCGTCGATGCGCAGGGTGTACCAGGTGCCGGTGGAGACCGTCAGCGCGGCCGAGCCGAGCACGGTGATCGAGCTGCCGTTGACGACCTGCAACTCGGCCCGGTTGGCGCTGGTGAGGGCCAGCCGGTACATCTTGGTGGCGCTGGTGGAGCGGGCCGCGATGCCGACCAGCCCGGTGCCGTTGAACGACAGCGGCTTGACCCGGGCCTGCACCCCGTAGCTGGTCCAGCCGGTGTCGCCGGCGAAGACCCGGGCCAACTCGCTGTCGGCCTTGCCCTGCTGGTACGTGGGGGTGCCGTCGGTGACGACCGACCAGTCGCCGCCGGACTTGGACCAGCCGTCGGCGTTGCCGTCGTTGAAGTCGTCGCTGAACAGGGTGGCGGCCGCGGCCCCGGTGGTCATGACGGCGGTCATGGCGACGGTGGTCAGCAGGGCGCCGGCGGCCGCCAGCAATCCCCGCCGGATGGTTCTGGTGCTGGCTCTGGTTCTGCGGTGCACGGGATCCTCCAGGCGCTGTGTGGGGTGAGGAGGGGTGGGGTGGGCCCGCGGGGCGGCGGCCATGCCCGGCCGCCGTCCCGCGGTGCTTCGCGGCGCCCGCCGCGGGGGTGGTGCTGTGGTGGCGGGGCGCCGCGGAGGTTCAGACCGGCAGCCGGTTGGCCCCGGCGAGCAGTCGTACCGCGAACGGCACCAGCGGGGCCGGCAGTACCGGGCCGGCGCGCAGCACGGGGGTCCAGCCGACGTCGCCGGCCAGGTCCGGGTCGTGCGTGGCGTTGTACGCGGCGAGCAGGTCGACGGGGTGGGGCAGCGCGCCGCCCTCGCGGACCCAGTTGCCGCGCACCGTGATCGCGGTGCCGCCCCAGTCGTAGAGCAGGTCGGCGGCCGTGGTCCCGTCGTTGAGGTCGAAGTAGTTGTTCTCGGCGTAGAGGGACGACTGCACGCCGACGCCGAGGGCGTAGACGAAGTCCGGCCCGCCGAGCCGGTAGTAGTTGTTGTAGACGTCGACCTGGCCGAACCGGACCCGGGGCAGCCGTTGCAGGTCGCCGTCGAAGTAGTTGCCGTGCACGGTCACCTTGAGCCGGTCGACGTCCGGGCCGACGGTGTTCGACGAGCCGATCAGCATCAGCTTGTCCCGCCCGGTGAACCGGTTGTACGTGACGGTGACCAGGCTGGCGGTGTGGGTGATGTCCAGCGAGCCGTCGTGCACCTGGTAGGGCCGGCCGAAGTAGAGCGGCTGGCCGCTGTCCGGGTTGTCGCCGTCGCTGAAGGAGCTGTGGTCCACCCAGACGTGTTCGCTGCGCCGGACCGAGAGGTTGTCGTACTGCGAGTTCCAGTTGCCGGTGTCGCCGTCGGTGGGCGACCAGGCCGGGAAGCAGTCGCGGGCGTCCACGAAGGTGAGGTTGCGCACGATCACGTTGTTCGCGCTGTCGATCATCAGGGTCAGCCCGGTCAGGCTGGCGCCGTGCCGGCCGATGATCGTGGTGTTGGGCCCGACGTTGATCTGGGTCTGCCGGGTCTGGTTGGCCACCGAGCGCACCCGGGCCTCCTCCAGCGGGCCGGTGGGGTTGGTCCGCCCCCACACCGCCGGGTCGTAGGTGGCCAGGTAGGCGTCCAGCGTGTAGTCGGGGTCGGCCAGGTCGGCGCAGTCCAGCAGGTGTCCGTCGTCGGCCTCGAACCCGTCCACCCGGCCGTCGATGAAGATGATCTTCGGCGTGGCGTTGCTCCGGTTGGTGGCGTTGTCTCCGCCCAGCGCGTCGACCAACTCGGCGCGGCTGGACACCACGTACACCTGGTCGGCGCCGGCGGTGGAGCCGCCGGTGGTGCCGCTGTCGATGGCGGCCCAGCCGTCGTTGTCCGGCAGCACCTGGCGGCCCAGGGCGTTCGCCGCCGGGCCGAGCTGCCGCTCGGCGGTGCCCGCGCGCGTCGGGGTGACGGCGCTCGCGGGGGTCGGGGCCAGGGCGGCCGGGGCGGTCAACGCGAGGACGGCCGCGAGCGTCCTCGCGGCCGATCTGCGGTATCGCATGTCGCACACTCCGTCGGTATGTCGTCTAACTCTCGTAACGAGGTTGAAATACATCTATTACGAAAGGTAGAGACATCCACTCGGATTAGTCAATGAAATATGTGTGCAAATATGTTGCAATGATTTTAGGCGTGGCGTATTTTCCGAGCCCGCGGGGGTCGATAATTGTCCGCTTGCCCGAATTCTCGGCGGCGTTTCCGGCGAATGTTTGCACCGCGTTTTCCGTCCGGGTGACCGCCGGCGGGTATCAGCCGACCTCCTTTCCGTGGGACATCCTCACACCGCCCGCGCCAGGGTGCCCGCGACGCCGTGCCGGTCCAGTTCGGTCAGCCAGCCCGTCACCGCCGCCCGGATCCGGTCGTCCCCGGCCAGCTCGGTCGGGAAGACCTCGGTGAGGCCGAGCAGCGCGTCCGCCACCCCGCGGGGGTGTCCGGGTGCCCGGCCAGCCTCGCCCGGATCCGCTCGGCCAGCGGGTCGTCCAGGGTGAGCGCGCAACCGTCGTCGGCGTACCCCCGGGCGAACCGCATCCAGGCCGCCACCACCAGCGTGGCCCAGTGCGCGCTCCGGCCGGCCGCCGACAGGTCGGCGATGGTGTGCAGGATCCGCTGCGGCAGCTTCTGCGAACCGTCCATCGCCACCTGGATGGTGCGGTGCCGGATCGCCGGGTCGGCGAACCGGCCCAGCACCTGCTCCCCGTACCCGACCACGGAGATCCCGTCCGGCGGGCGGAAGCTCGCCGCCACGTCCTCGGCGACCAGCCGGCGCAGCACGTCGGGCAGGTGCGGCAGGGCCAGCGCGTCCGCGATGGTCTCCCGACCGGCCAGCGCGCCCAGGTAGGCCGCCGCCGAGTGCACGCCGTTGAGCGTGCGCAGCTTCAGCCGCTCCCACGGCCCGGCGTCGTCGGTCAGCACCGCGCCCGCGCGCTCCCACGCCGGGCGGCCGGCGGGGAACCGGTCCTCGATCACCCACTGCCGGTACGGCTCGGCGGTCACGGCCGCCAGGTCGGTCACGCCCAGCGCGTCGGCCGCGGCCGCGATCGTCGCCGGGGTGCTGGCCGGCACGATCCGGTCCACCATGGTGCCCGGGAAGGTCACCCGCTCGGCGATCCACTCCGCCGCCCGGTCCGGCACCCGCGCGTACCCGATCGCCTCGGTGACCAGGCCGGCCAGCCGCCGCCCGTTGGCCGGCAGGTTGTCACAGCTGACCAGCGCCAGCGGGCCGGCGTCGGCGGCCGCGCGGGCCAGCAGGCCGCGCAGCAGCAGACCGGGCACGGTCACCGGCGGTCGGTCGCCGGTCAGGTCCGCGGCCAGCTCGGCGTCCGGGCGCAGCCGCCCGGTCGCCGGGTCGAGCTGGTACGCCTTCTCGGTGACGGTGAGCGTGACCACCCGGATCGCCGGGTCGGCCAGCAGCGCCACCACCGCCGCCGGATCGCTGGCCGCGTGGCGCACCCCGTGCAGCGCCCCGATCACCTGCGTGTGGTTGCCGGCCGAGGCGGCGGTGGTCACGCTGAACAGCGCGTCCTGCGCGGCCAGCTCGTCCACCACCGTACGGCTGCGCGGGGCGACGCCGATGATGCCCCAGTCCCCGCCGGCCGCCGCCACCGCGGCCTCGGTGTAGACCGCCTGGTGCGCGCGGTGGAACGCGCCCAGTCCCAGGTGCACGATGCCGGCCGGCACGCTGCCGGGTCGCAGCAGCGGTCGGCTGGCGGCCGGGACCCGGGACAGGGTGCGCAGCGTCAACCGCTCGCCGGCCAGCGGCCCGGCGGCCCGGTCGGCGCCGGCCCTCACCGCCACGCCGGGCCGTCCGGGAAGGAGAACCGGGCGATGGACTCCGGCCGCATCGTGCTGCTGTAACCGGGTTGGTCGGGCAGCAGGTAGCGGCCGTCGCGGGTGCGCACCGGGTCGACGAAGTGCTCGTGCAGATGATCGACGTACTCGACCATCCGGCCGGTCAGGGCGGTGCCCACCCGCAGGTAGTCGAAGATCGCCAGGTGCTGCACGTACTCGCACAGCCCCACCCCGCCGGCGTGCGGGCAGACCGGCACGCCGAACTTGGCCGCCAGCAGCAGCTCGGCGAGCACCTCGTTCACCCCGGCGACCCGGCAGGCGTCGATCTGCATCACCCCCAGCGCCCCGGCCTGGAGGAACTGCTTGAACATCACCCGGTTGGCCGCCACCTCGCCGGTGGCCACCCGGACCGGCGCGACGGCCTGGGCGATCCGGGCGTGCCCCAGCACGTCGTCGGCGTGCGTGGGCTCCTCGATCCAGTACGGTTCGACCTCGGCCAGCACGGCCATCTTCTCGATCGCCTCGTCGACGTCCCACACCTGGTTGGCGTCCATCATCAGCAGCGCGTCGGGGCCGATCTCCGCGCGGATGATCCGGGCCCGCCGCAGGTCGTCGGCCAGCTCGCCGCCGACCTTCATCTTCATCGCCCGCCAGCCCTGCCCGTACGCGGCGCGGGTCAGCGCCCGCACCTTGTCGTCCGGGTAGCCGAGCCAGCCGACCGAGGTGGTGTACGAGGGGAAGCCGTCCCGGTCCAGTTCGGCGCAGCGGTCGGCGAGCCCGATCAGCCCCTTGTCCAGGATGCTGGCGGCCTCGTCCGGGGTGAGCGCGTCGGTGATGTGCCGGAAGTCGATGTTCGCCACCAGCTCCGCGGTGGGCAGGTCGGCCAGGAACCGCCACAGCGGCCGGTCGGCGAGCTTGGCCCGCAGGTCCCACACGGCGTTCACCAGCGCGCCGGCGGCCATGTGGATGACGCCCTTCTCCGGCCCCAGCCAGCGCAGTTGCACGTCGGCGGTGAGCGACCGCCAGAACGCCACCGGCTCCGCGGCGATCTCCTCGACCGTCCGGCCGGTCACGTGGTGCGCGAGCGCGTGGACCGCCGCGCAGGTGATCTCGTTGCCGCGCCCGTTGGTGAAGGTGAAGCCGGCGCCGGTCGGCCCGGCGTCGGTGCGCAGCTCGACGTACGTGGCCGAGTAGTCGCCCCGGTTGATGGCGTCGGAGCCGTCGCCGTCGCGGGCGGTGGGGAACCGGACGTCGTGCACGTCCACGGCGGTGATGGTGGTGCTCATCGGTGCGCCTCCCCGTCCAGCCGGAAGACCTTGCGGGGCAGGTGGTACGCGAGGTCGACGATGGTCTCGGCGGCCTCGTCCAGCGGCAGCCGGTGCTCGGCGACCAGCCGGGCCAGGAATCCGGCGTCCACCCGGCGGGCCACCTCGTGCCGGACCGGGATGGAGCAGAACGCCCGGGTGTCGTCGACGAACCCGGCGGTGTTGTAGAAGCCGGCGCTCTCGGTCACCGACTCGCGGAACCGGCGCAGCACCTCCGGCGAGTCCAGGAACCACCAGGGCGCGCCGAGATAGAGCGCGGCGTAGCCGCCGGCCAGCGGCGCCAGCTCGCGGCTGAAGGTGTACTCGTCCAGGGTGTACAGCACCACCCGCAGCCGGGGGTCGTTGCCGTACGCGTCCAGCAGCGGCGCCAGCGCGTGCACGTACTCGGTGGCCTGCGGTACGTCGCCGCCGGTGTCCCGGCCGTGCCGGGCGTACAACCACCGGTTGTGGTTGCGGACCGCGCCCGGGTGCAGTTGCAGCACCAGCCCGTCCTCCAGCGACATCCGGGCGAACTCCAGCAGCATGTGCGCCCGGAACGCCTCGGCGTCGGCCGCGTCGGCGCCGCCGCGCAGCCCCCGCTCGTACAGCTGGGCCGCCTCGCGGGCGGACAGCGACAGCGTGCCGGCGGTGGGATGGCCGTGGTCGGAGCTGGTGGCGCCGGCGGCGATGAACGCCTCCCGGCGCCGGCGCAGCGCCTCCAGGTAGCCCTCGTAGGCCATGGTGTCCGTGCCGGCGACCTCGCCGAGTCGGGCCACGTTGTCCTGCCAGCCGTCGAACTCCATGTCCACCACGTTGTCCGGCCGGAACGTGGTGACCACCCGACCGCCCGGCCCACCCCAGCCGTCGGCCGCCAGCTTGGCGTGCCGGCCCAGGTCGTCCAGCGGCGATTCGGTGGTGGCCAGCACCTCGATGTTGAAGCGCTCGAACAGCGCCCGGGGCCGGAACTCCGGCTCGGCCAGCCGGTCGGCGATCTCGTCGTACACGCGGTCCGCGGTCTGCGGCGACAGCGCGGTGTCCACCCCGAACACGGTGCGGAAGGTGCGTTCCAGCCAGAGCCGGGACGGGGTGCCGCGGAACAGGTACCAGTGCTCGGCGAACCGGCGCCAGATCCGCCGGCCGTCGGTCTCCACCGGGCTGCCGTCCCGGCTCGGCACGCCGAGTTCCGCCGGCGGCACGCCCTGGCTGAGCAGCATCCGGGTCAGGTAGTGGTCGGGCACGATGAGCAGCTGCGCCGGGTCGGGGAACGGCGTGTCGTCGGCCAGGATGGCCGGGTCGACGTGCCCGTGCGGCGAGATCAGCGGGCGCTCCGCCACCAGCGCGTACAGGTCCCGGGCGATGGCCCGCTGGTTCGGTTCGGCGGGCAGGAGCAGGTCGGGGGCGGCGGGCACGGATGGTCTCCTCGCGGATCAGGCAACGGTGAGCAGGTCGGCGACCCGGACGGCCTCGCCGGTGGCCATGGACTGATTGGCGGCCAGGCCGGTGAGCAGGGCGAGGGCGCCGTCGCGGGCGGTGGCGGTGCGCCCGTGCGGGTCCGCCTCGCCGCCGAAGAGCACCCGGGCCATCCGGGCGTCGGCACCGCCGTGGCCGGAGCGGGTACGCCCGGCCACCGGGATCTGGCGGGGCGGCGCCCAGTACGGGCGCAGGGTGAGCGTGGCCGATCCCTCCTCGGCGGCGGCCTCGGCACCGTGCAGCGCGGCACCCTTGAGCGCACCGGCGGCGGCCGGGCTGACGTGGGTGCTCTCGGCCACCTCCAGTTCGAGCCGGCCCCGGCTGCCGTTGAACATCACCCGGTAGCCCTCCCAGGGCGCGTAGGCGGTGAGGTGGTAGCTCATGGTGGCCCCGCTGGCGTAGCGGACCAGCACCGCCATGTCGTCCTCGATCGTCACGCCGGGCGCGAAGACGTTCTGGTCCCGGTGGTAGCCGTCCTCGCCCTCGGCCTCCAGGTACAGCTCCCGCAGCCGGGGATGCTCGGCCAGCCGCAGCGCGAACGGGTCATCCTGCGCGGCGGGGGAGCCGTGCACCCGGTCGTAGTCGCGGGCGTAGCCGTGCCGCTGGCCGGCCGGACCGTAGAAGAACAGCCGACCCTCGGCGTAGACCCGCTCGGGCACGCTGTCCAGCCACCAGTTCACCAGGTCGAAGTGGTGGCCGGCCTTGTGCACGAGCAGTCCGCCGGAGTTGGCCCGGTCCCGGTGCCAGCGGCGGAAGTAGTCCGCGCCGTGCCGGACGTCCAGCAGCCATTCGAAGTGCACCGAGCCGATCTCGCCGATCTCGCCCGCGGCGAGGGTGGCGCGGACCGCCTCGTGCAGCGGGTTGTACCGGTAGTTGAAGGCGACCGACACCTGGGCGCCGGTCTCGGCGACCGCGTCGAGGATGCGCCGGCAGCGCGGCACGTCCACCGTCATCGGCTTCTCGGTCACGACGTCGCGGCCGGCCCGGACCGCGGCGACGATGTACTCGTCGTGCGTCCGGTCCACCGTCGTCACCAGCACGGTGTCGACGCGCTCCTTGTCCAGCATGGCGGCGAAGTCGGCGGCCCGGTACGTGGGCACGGCCGGCCGACCGAGGTCGGTCAGCCAGCGGTTGTGCGCGTCCATCCGGGCCTGGTTGACATCGGCGAACGCGACCAGTTCGGCGCGGTCCGCGTGGTCCACCACCAGCGCGCGGACGAACATCTCGGCCCGGGCACCGGTGCCGACGACGGCGTACCGACGTCGTCCGGGGGAACTGGCCGGCATCCGTGAACCCCTCTCGACTACAAACGTTTGCAGTCGAAGTAATCACGATCGATGGTGGTTCGTCAACGGAGCGGACACAACCGGCCTGATAGATCCGGTTTCGTCCGCATGTAAGCGCTTCACCGTACCCTCGCCGCAACCTTGATGTAATCGACGGCCGTTGACATGGGCACAATCGTTTGCATTAATTGCTGGCACCTTGCGGGAACGACCTGCCCGCCGTTGAAGGGACCTCGTGTGCCAGCCACCATCCGGGACGTCGCGCGGGCCTCCGGCGTGCACATCTCCACCGTGTCCCGGACGTTCTCCGCGCCGCACCTGGTCAACCCCGACACCCGCAGCCGGGTGCTGGCCTGCGCGGAGAGCCTCGGCTACCGCCCCAACCGGGCGGCCCGGGCGCTGATCACCGGCCGCACCCACAACATCGGCCTGATCATCGCCGACATCGCCAACCCGTTCTTCCCGCCACTGATCAAGGCTGCCGAGCGGCAGGCCCGGCAGCGCGACTACCACGTCTTCGTCGCCGACACCAACGAGGACCCGGCGGCCGAGGAGGAACTGGTACACGCGCTGGCCAAGCAGGTCGACGGGGTGCTGCTGTGCAGCCCGCGGATGAGCAACAGCCTCATCGAGCAGCTCAGCCGGGAGGTCCCGCTGGTGGTGATAAACCGCCAGATCACCGGGCTGCCCACGGTGGTGATGGACAACGGCCAGGGCGCCCGGCTGGCCGTGGAACACCTGCTCGGCCTCGGCCACCGGGACCTCGCGCTGCTGGCCGGTCCGCGCGGCTCCTGGACCAGCCGGGAGATCCGCCGCGCGGCCAGCGCCGCGGCCCGCTCCGGCGGCGCGACCCTGACCGTGATCGGCCCGAACACCCCCACCGAGAGCAGCGGTGGCGCCCTGGCCGAGCAGGTCCGCCGGTGCGGGGCCACCGCCGTACTGGCCTACAACGACCTGATGGCGATCGGCCTGATCGAAGGGCTGGACGCCATCGGAATGCGGGTACCGCGGGACGTCAGCGTCGTCGGCATCGACGACATCGCGCTGAGCCGCCTCACCCGACCCAAGCTGACGACCGTGGCCACCCCGACCGCGGTCGCCGGCCGGACGGCCGTCGACATGCTCCTGCAACACGATGCGCCCGCCGGCAGTCGCGGCGGACGTGCCGGGGGCAGGGGAACAGCCGGCGACGACCGGCGCACCACCGCACAGGTGACGCTCCAGACGGAGCTGGTTATCCGCGAATCGACCGGGCCAGGCCCGGCCGCCGCGACCGACCGACCCGGCATCCGGACCACCGCCGCCGGCCCGGGTCCGCATCCCACTGCGGACCCGGGCACCACGACGGCGACCGCCGGGACGGTCGTCGCCTCCTAATGCCCGAGGAGTGAGCGCAGATGTACGCCGAACCGACCACACCGGCGGATCCACCCGCCGCCAACCACCGTACCGCCCTACCCCGCCGGCGGCTGCTGAGCCTGGTCGCCGCCACCCTGATCGCCGCGCCGCTGACCTTCGGCGCCGCCGCCTGCGGCGGTGACGACTCCAGCGACGACCCGAACGCCCCCGTGAAGATCTCGATCTTCTGGTGGGGCGGTGACGCGCGGGCCAAGCTGACCGAGGACGCCCTCGCCCTCTACACCCAGAAGCACCCGAACGTCACCTTCGAGAAGACCTGGCAGGCCAACAAGGGCTACTTCGACAAGCTGGCCACCCTGGTCGCCGGCGGCGGCGCGCCGGACATCTTCCAGATCGACGACAACTATCTGACCGAGTACGCGTCCCGCAACGCGACCCTCGACCTCACCAGCCTCCAGCAGAGCGGGAAGATCGACACCAGCAAGTTCCCGGAGAGCCTCTGGAAGTACGGCGTGGTCGACGGCAAGCTCGCCGGGATCGCGTCCGGCGAGAACACCCAGGGCCTGGTGTACGACAAGACGCTGCTGACCAAGAACGGCCTGCCCGAGCCGACCACCGGAATGAGCTGGGAGGAGCACATCGCCTGGGCGCAGCAGGTCACCGCCAAGACCGGGGTGCCGGGAACCCAGGACCCGAGCGCGGACTACAAGGCGTTCTGGGTGTGGCTGCGCCAGCAGGGCAAGGACCTCTACCAGGGCACGTCCCTCGGGTTCACCGCGGCGGACGTCACGGCCTGGTTCGACCTGTGGAAGGGTGCCCGGGACAAGAAGGCCACCCCCAGCCCCGACGTGATCCACGAGGGCAACGCCACCGACGTCACGACGCAGCTCGTGGTCACCGGCAAGGCGGACACCTCCTGGGTCTGGGCCAACCAGCTGCCCGAGCTGAAGAAGAACACCAACAACGAACTGGGCGTGGTGGCCTACCCGGGCGACCCGAGCGGCCAGTGGGCGCGGGCGTCCATGTACTACTCGGTGTTCAAGGGCAGCAAGCACAAGGACGCGGCGGCGGACGTGATCGACTTCCTGGTCAACGACCCGGAGGCCGTGAAGATCCTCGGCACCGACCGTGGCCTGCCGTCCAACCTGGACCTGCGCCAGCAGATCGCCGACTCGGTCGACGACCCGGCGATGAAGCTGTCCATCCAGTTCGAGACGGAGATGGCCGGAAAGTTCGGCCAGGCGCCGCAGGTGCCGCTCAAGGGACACAGCACGATCCGGTCCGAGCTGCTCAAGGCGGCCGAGGAGGCCCAGTTCGGCCGGTCCAGCTCGGCGGAGGCGGCGGAGCAGTTCATGGCCGCCTGCCAGGCAGCCATCGCCTGACCGGCGTGATATCGCCGCGGAGAGGAGCCCGCTCGTGGCCGTGACCACGGCGCCCGAGCAGATCCACCGCGCCCCGCGCCCGGTCCGGACCGCCCGCAAGCGGTCCGGACCGGGCGCCGGAGGCGAGGGTCTGGCCGGGTACGTCTTCCTGTCGCCCTGGTTGCTCGGTCTGCTGGGCATCACGGCGATCCCGATGCTGCTGTCGCTCTACCTGAGCTTCACCAACTACGACGTGCTGACCCCGTGGTCGGAGGTCGAGTGGGTGGGGCTGGCCAACTACCGCCGGATGTTCACCGCCGACCCGGCGTACTGGCACGCCGTCCGGGTCACCGTGACGTTCGCCCTGGTGGCCGTGCCGCTGAAGCTGGCCGCCGCGCTCGGCGTGGCGCTGCTGCTGAACAAGGCGTGGCGCGGGGTCGGGCTGTTCCGCGGCCTGTTCTACCTGCCGTCGCTGCTGGGCGGCAGCGTGGCGCTGGCCATCGTGTGGCGCAGCATGTTCAGCGGGGACGGCGCGGTGAACTCGTTCCTCGGCCTGTTCGGCATCCAGGGGCAGCCGTGGGTGAACGACCCGGACTGGGCGCTGGAGACCCTCATGGCGCTGGCCATCTGGCAGTTCGGCGCACCCATGGTGATCTTCCTGGCCGGGCTGAAGCAGGTGCCGACCGAGCTGTACGAGGCGGCCGCGGTGGACGGCGCGGGCCGGTCCCGCCAGTTCTTCCACGTGACGCTGCCGATGCTCTCCCCGGTCATCTTCTTCAACCTGGTGCTGGAGACGATCCACGGCTTCCAGGGCTTCACGGCGGCCTTCGTGGTCAGCCGCGGCACCGGCGGCCCGGTCGACTCGACCCTGATGTACACGCTCAAGCTCTACGTGTCCGGCTTCACCAACCTGGAGATGGGCTACGCCTCGGCGATGGCCTGGGTCTTCCTGATCGCCGTCAGCGTGATCACCGCGGTCTTCTTCTCCACCGGGCGGTTCTGGGTGCACTACTCCGACGGGACGAACTCATGACCACGCTGCGCGTCGCCGGTCCACCGCCGACCGGCACCGGACCGGCCCGGACCGCCGACCGCCGCCGGGCCAGCCTGCGCCGCCGGCAGGCGGTCCGGCTGGTCATCCTGATCGCCATCCTGGCCGTGGTGCTCTACCCGCTGGTGTGGATGCTCGGCGCCTCGGTGAAGTCACAGGCGGAGATCGTCAACAACATCGGGCTGCTGCCGCAGAAGTTCACCCCGGGCAACTACTCGCAGGGTGGACCAACTTCGACGTCAGCTTCGGCCGGTTCTTCTTCAACAGCGCGCTGGTCAGCGTGCTCGCCGTGCTGGGCAACGCGGTCTCCTGCCTGCTCGCGGCGTACGCGCTGGCCCGGCTGCGGTTCCGGCTGCGCGGGGTCTGGTTCACCATCATGATCGGCACCCTGCTGCTGCCCGGACACGTGCTGATCGTGCCGCAGTACATCCTGTTCCGCACCCTCGGCCTGGTCGGCGCGCAGTGGCCCTACCTGCCGCTGCTGATCCCGCACTTCCTGGCCACCGACGCGTTCTTCGTGTTCCTCATGGTGCAGTTCATGCGCGGCATCCCGCGCGAACTGGACGAGGCCGCGAAGATCGACGGCGCCAACGCGTACGGCATCTTCCGGCACGTCATCCTGCCGCTGAGCCGGCCGGCGCTGGTCACCACCGCCATCTTCACCTTCATCTGGACCTGGAACGACTTCTTCCGCCAACTGGTCTACCTGTCCCAGTTGCCGGACTACACCGTTCCGGTGGCGCTGACCCTGTTCATCGACTCCACCGGCCAGAGTTCCATCGGGCCGATGTTCGCCATGTCCGTGCTCTCGCTGCTGCCGGTCTTCCTGTTCTTCGTCGCGTTCCAACGGATGCTCGTCGAGGGCATCAACACCAGCGGGATCAAGGGTTGAGCCGATGACCGTGGAGGCGACCGACCGGCGGGACTGGCGGGACATCACCCGGGACGCCACCGACCTGGCGACGCTGGGCATCCTGCTCACCATCGCCGCCCTGCCGCTGCTGAGCGCCGCGGCGGCCGCCGGCACGGCCAGCGCCGCCCTGCGAGACTGGCTGGACACCGGAAGCTGGCCGCCGGCGCACCGCACGATCGACCGGTTTCGTCGGGCGCTGCTGCCGGGCGCCGGCGCGAGCCTGGTCGCACTGGCCGGCGCCGGGCTGCTGGCCGCCGACCTGATCGGGCTGGCCGGCGGCGCCGTACCCGGCGGGCCGCCCGTCCTGGTCCTGACCGGGGCCGTCGCGGCGCTGCTGGCCGGCTACGTCGGTCTGGTCGTGGTCGAGGTGGGTCACACCGACGGCCGGGGCTGGCGGGCGGCGGCCACCGCCGTCGCCCGGCAGTGCGCCGACCGGCCGGCGCGCTGGCTGGCCGCCGTCGGGGTGAGCAGCCTGGTGCTGCTGCTCGGCACGCTCGTCGCGCCGGTCACCGTCCCGATCCTCGTCGGGTACGCGCTGGCGGCGCTGCACGCGGTCACCCGCCGCCTCTCGCGAACGGAGAAACTTCAGTGAGCGCGATGAGCTGGCCGGGTCTGCCAGCCCCCGCAGTCGCGAACGGAGATGTTCCGGTGAGCGCGAGGAGCTGGCCGGGTTTGCCAGCCCCGCAGCCGCAAACGGAGATGTTCCGGTGAGCGCTCGGGTGGCGCTGGTGGGTGCGGGCGGGCACGGCCGGTCGCACCGGCGCAACCTGGCCCGGCTCGCCGAGCGCGGTCTGGTCGAGCCGGTCGCGCTCTGCGACACCAACCCGGTCGAGGATCCCGGCGACGTACCGGTCTTCACCGAGCTGGCCGCGATGCTCGCGGCCACCGCGCCGGACGTGGTGATCATCTGTACGCCGCCGCACACCCACCTGGAGATCGCGCTGGCCGCCGTGGCCGCCGGCGCGGACCTGCTGCTGGAGAAGCCGCCGGTGTCCTCGCTGGACGAGCACGCCGACCTGCTCGCCGCGCTGGACCGGACCGGCCGGTCCTGCCAGGTCGGGTTCCAGGCCCTCGGCTCGGCGGCCCTGCCCGGCCTGGTGTCGGCCGCGGCCGCCGCGGTGGCCCCGTCGGGCGGGGACGGCTCCGCGGCCCGGGGTCACACCGGCGGGCCACTGCTGGCCGCCGGGCTCGGCGCCTGGTGGCGGCAGGATGCGTACTGGCGTCGCTCGCCCTGGGCCGGCCGCCGCCGGCTGCACGGGCGGTTCGTCGCCGACGGCGCGCTGGCCAACCCGTTCGCGCACGCGCTGATGCAGTCGATCGCGGTGGCCGACGCCGCGACCGGCTGGCCGCGCGGGCCGGTGGCGGTGGACCTGGAGTGGTACCGCACCCGGGACATCGAGGTGGAGGACACCGCCTGCCTGCGCCTCACCGACCTGGCCGGCGGCACCGTCGAGGTGGCGGTCACGC
Organism: Plantactinospora sp. KBS50; assembly: GCF_002285795.1. Classification (GTDB taxonomy): domain Bacteria; phylum Actinomycetota; class Actinomycetes; order Mycobacteriales; family Micromonosporaceae; genus KBS50. The sequence goes on along the minus strand of NZ_CP022961.1, from coordinate 3,446,292 downwards.
TCAGCTCCGACACGTTCGTACCGGGGGAGATCCACGCCGGCGGCGCGGTGCTGGAGTATCCGACGGACCGGCTGCGGCTGCCCGGCGACCCGGACTGGCGCCCTCCGGCCGGCCGGGTCGACCTGCTGGAGAACCTGCTGGCGCACCGGGCCGCCGGCGTACCGCTGGTGGCGCCGCTGGCCCGGACCCGGATGTTCACCGCGATGCTCGCGGTGCTCGCCACCGCACCGGTACCCACGCCGGTGCCCGACCGGTACCTCCGGCCGCACCCCGAGGGCGCCGGTCAGGTCATCGACGGCGTGGCGGACCTGCTGCGGGCCGCGGCCGAGCGCGGAGCGCTACCGTCCGAGCTGGGCGTGCCGTGGGCGGTGCCGCCGTACCGGACGGTCCTGCACCCATCACCGAAGGAGAGTTCCCATGCGAAAACTGACGCTCGCTGACGTGGTCGGCACGGCCATCCCGGACGGCCGGCAGATCGACCGGGGCGGGTTCCGCCGGTACGACGAGCCCGGTTTCCGCACCCACAACGAGCCCGGGCCGCACACCCACACGGTGCCCGAGGTCTTCTGCATCTTCCAGGGCAGCGGCACCATCGAGATCAACGGCGCGCGGGCCGACCGGTTCACCGCCGGGGACGTGCTGCTCATCGAGCCGGGCGAGGACCACCACCTGATCAGCGAGGGCGACGAGCCGCTGGTCTTCAGCTGGATGCACCTGCTGCCGTGATCGCCGAGGTTCTCGCCGAGACCGGCGTACTGCCGGTGGTCGTGCTCGACGACGCGGACCAGGCCGGGCCGCTCGGCGCCGCACTGCTGGCCGGCGGGCTGCGGGCCGTCGAGGTGACGTTCCGGACCGCCGCCGCCGAGGCGGCCATCCGTACCCTGGCCAAGGAGCCGGAACTGCTGGTGGGAGCCGGCACCGTGGTCAACCCCGACCAGGTGGACCGGGCCGTGGAGGCGGGTGCCCGGTTCGTGGTCAGCCCCGGCTTCTCCCCGGCGGTCGCCGGCCGGTGCGCCCAGCGGGGCGTACCGCTGTTTCCCGGGGTGGCGACCGGTACGGAGATCATGATGGCGCTGGACGCCGGCCTGGAGACGGTGAAATTCTTCCCCGCCGAGCGGCTCGGCGGCGTGGCCATGGTGTCCGCGTTGTCGGCGCCGTTCCCGTCGGTCCGGTTCGTGCCGACCGGTGGCATCGACGCGGCCAACCTGGCCGACTACCTTTCGATCCCGGCGGTCCTCGCCGTGGGCGGCACCTGGATGGTGGCCCGCCCGCTGCTGCGGGAGGGCCGGTGGGACGAGATCAGCGCGCTCGCGGCGGCGGCCGTGCGCGCGGGTGGGAGGGCTGGATGAGCGGGACCGGACTGACGGCGCGGGACCGGGACGACTGCCGGTACGACCTGGTCAGCCTCGGTGAGGTGATGCTCCGGTTGGACCCGGGGGAGGGCCGGATCCGGACCGCCCGGTCGTTGCGGGTCTGGGAGGGCGGCGGCGAGTACAACGTGGCCCGCGGGCTGCGCCGCTGCTTCGGGCAGCGCACCGCCGTGGTGACCGCGCTGGCCGACAACGAGGTGGGCCGGCTGGTCGAGGACCTGATCCTCACCGGCGGCGTGGACACCGCGCTGCTGCGCTGGATGCCCTACGACGGGATCGGGCGGGGGGTCCGCAACGGGCTCAACTTCACCGAACGCGGCTTCGGCGTGCGCGGCGCCGTCGGCGTCTCCGACCGGGCCGCCAGCGCCGCCAGCCAACTGCGGCCCGAGGACGTCGACTGGGAGCACCTGTTCGGCACCCTCGGGGTGCGCTGGTTGCACACCGGCGGCATCTACGCCGGCCTGGCCGAGGGCACCCCGGACGTCGTCGAGGCGGCCATGTCCGCCGCCCGCCGGCACGGCACGATCATCTCGTACGACCTCAACTACCGGCCGAGCCTGTGGAAGGCGGTCGGCGGCCAGGAGCGGGCCCGGGAGGTCAACCGGCGGCTGGTCCGGTACGTCGACGTGCTGATCGGCAACGAGGAGGACTTCACCGCCGGCCTCGGCTTCGAGGTGCCGGACACCGCCGAGGATCTGTCCACCCTGGACGCGGCGAACTTCCGCCGGATGCTCAAGGAGGTGGTCACCGCGTACCCGCATCTGAAGGTGATCGCCACGACGCTGCGCACGGTGCACACGGCCACGGTCAACGACTGGGGCGCGACAGCCTGGTCGCCGGAGGGCTTCGTCAGCGCCACCCACCGCCCCGGGTTGCAGATCCTGGACCGGGTGGGCGGCGGGGACAGCTTCGCCTCCGGCCTCATCTACGGCCTGCTCGAACTCGGTGACCTCGCCCTGGCGGTCGAGTACGGCGCGGCGCACGGGGCGCTGGCGATGACCACACCCGGCGACACCTCGATGGCCAGCCTCGCCGAGGTGGAGAAGCTGGTCCGCGGCGGCGGCGCCCGCGTCGACCGCTGACCCGCGCGGCGGCGGCACCCAGTCGACCGTCGCAGCTCACCATGGTCGACTCGTCTTCGGTGAAGTCGGGGTGTCCGGACGCCCGCAACACCCCAACTTCGCCGAAGACGAGTTGACCATCGCACCGAGCCACTGACCGGCGAAGGATCACCCCGCGTGTGCGGGGAGCGGTCGGCGCTGAGCCCCGGGTTCAGACCCCTACTCGGATCATCCCCGCGTGTGCGGGGAGCGGGCTTCTTGACCTGCGGTGCTACGGATCAACTTCTCGGGTTCCGTTCACTTTGCCGCGCAAGATCACACGCTTTCCGGTGGGGTGCTCCGGGGGGTGTGCCCGCCATTGTCCACTGGGGGCGCTCCGGTGTCGAGGGGTCGGACCCCGGACGCGGGTCGGCCGGCGCCGGACGGGCGACCCGGGAGGAGTGTCGGGTTCGCCGGGTCTGTCCCGCTCGACCGCGGACGGCGGCACGGCCGACCCCGTACGCCCGCGACGAAGCGTGTAACGGGACGTGTCGGCGATGCGCCGAGGGGTGTCATCTGTGCGTGGCGGTCCGGGCCGGACGGCTCCTACCCGGACGGTCCGTGTCTACCGGCGCGTACGGTCCATCGTGCCGCGGCGGCCGCGCGGCGGACGGGCACGTGGCGGCTGCGCTGGCGGTGGCGCCCGGCGCGACCTCGGCAAACTTCCTGGCCCGGGAAGGCCGCGACCAGTGGATCTCCGTAACCGGTTCCTCGGCCGATGACCGTTCCGACCCACACAGCGGCACATTGAGATAACTGGACGTGTTCGGTAGCGTACGGGAGCCTACGGGATCCACGGTCTAGGGGGTGTCTCGTGGATCTACAAGCGGGCCACGGCGGGCCCGGGCGACGCCCGGCGGCGTTGGCGGTCCACCCGGATACGACACCGGTATCCGGTCGGACCGCCGCCTCGCCGGATCACCGTCCGGACTCCGCGTCGGTCCGCGGAGATCCACAAGACCTCCTGGGATCAGGCCGGTCCGGCCGGAGAGGACCCATTGTGACCGCACCGCTCGGTCTGGAACCCAGGGACGCCGGTCCGGAAGCGCTGGAGCCCGTTGTCGCGTTCGACGACGGCCCCCAGCTCGAACGGGCTCGCCTGCGGTGCGCCGACTGCCTTCCCCGGCCCGCGGCGACCGACCCGTCGCTGTACGCCACCGGCCGCTAGAGCCGTCGGTCGGGAGCGTTCGGGATGGAGAGCGCCGAGTTGAAGGATCGGGTCGCCCGCGCCGTCGCGATGTACGGGGGGCCGGGCTACCTGCTGCGGTGCGACGCCACCTGGCTGACGCTGGTGCCAGGTGGCGCGGTCGTGCTTCCGGAGTACGGCTGGAAGCTGCACGTCTCGTGCCGGTCGGTGGCCTTTCCCGCGCTGGTGGAGCGGTTGTTGCCGCTGCTGCTGGCGCAGGGCTGCCCGGTCCGGTTGGCCCGTTCGGCCCGGGTGCTGGCCCGCTTGAACGACGGGTACAGCGTGCCTGCGGCGGTGGGCAAGGCGGTCACCATCTACCCGGAACCGGACCGGGTGCGGGAACTGGGCTGGTCCCTCGCCGAGTTGCTGCGCGGGGAGCCGGCGCCGCGGGTGCTGGGCGAGCGGCGGGTCGATCCGGCGGCGCCGGTCTACTACTGGTACGGCCCGATCGGCGGCCCGGGCGTGCATGCCGGGCTCGGCTCGGGCGGAATGCTCGGCGCCGGCCCGGACGGCGGCCAGGCGGCCGGCGCGGGCCTGGTCGGCCCGGGACCCGCCGGTACGGGGCTGACCGGCCCCGGACTGATCGGTACGGCGCTGACCGGCGGGCTGCTGGAGCGGCCGGCCGGACTCGCGGGGGTGCGCTGCGCACCGCCGGCCTGCCCGATCGACCCGTTCACCGGGGAGCGGGTGGACCTGCACGCGGTGGACCGGCTGGCGGTGCTGGGCGGCTACTACCGGGTGGTGGCCGGGATCTACGAGTCGGGGCGCGGCAACGTGTACCGGGCGATCGACGAGCGCGACGGCGGCACGGTGGTGGTGAAGCAGGCGCGGGCGCACGTCGACGAGCACGAGGAGGCCGGCGACGTCCGTCTGCGCTTGCGCAACGAGCGGCGGGTGCTCCAGGCGTTGACCGGGATGCCCGACGTGCCGCGGTTTCTGGACCACTTCCGGCACGGCGACGACGAGTTCCTGGTGACCACCGACGTGGGACCGTACAACCTGGTCGACGACGTCGCGCACCACGGCCGGTACCTGCCGGCCGGTGCGGCGCCCGGCGGCGGCCGTACCCTCGACGGGCTCGCCGCCCGGCTGGCCCGCGGCGTCCTGGAGTTGCACCGCCGCGGGGTGGTGGCCCGCGATCTCACCTCCCGCAACGTGGTCATCGACGGCGACCGGGCGGCGCTCATCGATTTCGGCCTGGCCGCCTACGCGGGCGCGTACGTGCCGGGCGGCACCGCCGGGTACGCCCCGGCGCGGCAGCGCCGGCACGAGCCGCCGCGGGACACCGACGACCTGCACGCGCTCGGCATGGTGCTGATGTTCGCGGCCGACGGGCTGCACCCGGTGACCGTGGACGACGACCTGGAACTGCCCCGCCGGCGTGCGTTGCAGACCATCCGGTCCCGCTGCGGTGGCCGGCCCACCGGGGTGTTCGCGGCGATCGCCGACCTGGTCAGCGGGGACGACGACACCATGCGGACCGCCGCGGCCCGGCTGGCCGGCGACGGCACGCACGGCCACGGCCACGGCACCAGCGCCGGCACGGGCACCAGCGCCGGCACGGGCACCAGCGCCGGCACGGACACGGGCACCGGCACCGGCACCGGCACCGGCACCGGCACGGGCACGGGCACGGGCACCGGCGGCGGCACCGGCACGGGTACCGGCGGCGGCACCGGCACTGGCACGGGCACCGGCGGCGGCCTCCGCAACGGCACCGGCACCGGCGCCGGGCCGGGGGCCGAGCCGCGGCGGCGCAGCGGCCCGCGGAGCCGGCCCGAGCCGCCGGACCTCGGCCCGGAACTGGCCGCGGAGATCACGGATCACCTGGTGGCGGACCTGCTGGTGGCCACCGGCCGGCTGCTGGCGGAACCGGCCGGCGCCGACATCGGCATCTACCGGGGGACGGCGGGCGTCGGTCTCGAACTGTTGCAGCACGCCGACCGGCCCGGCGTGCCGGACGCGCTGCGGGCGTTGCTGCACCACACGGTCCGCGCGGTGACCCGGCGCAATCCGCCGCCGGGGCTGCTCGCCGGGCGTACCGGGGTGGACGTCTTCCTCCAGTTGGCGCGCGACCGCGGCTTCGCCGGCCCGGACCACCCGGAACCGGTCGTCCCGGGCGCCGGCTGGTTGCCCGCGGGCGACGACCTGATGGCCGGCGCGGCCGGGGTCGGTCTGGGCCACCTGCTGCTGCACCGGAGTACGGGCGATCGGGCGCACCTGGCGGTGGCCCGGCGGTGCGCCGAATCGATCCTGGCCGGTCCGGCGCCGGCCGGCCGGACCGCCGCGGACCGGCTGCCCGAGGCCGCGGCCGTCGAACCGTCCGCGGGTCGCGCGCGCGGCCTGGCCGGTACGGCCGAACTGCTGCTGTGCCTCGCCGAGGTCACCGGCGAGCCGGCGCACCGGGCCGCCGCGGCCGACCGGGTCGCCCTGCTGGCCGGCCGGGCCGAGTCGCTGGTCCAGCGCGCCGGCGGCCCGCGGGCGGCGTCGCTGGCCGTCTCCTGGTGCCAGGGCCTCGCCGGGATGGCCCAGGTCCTGCTGTACGGCGGGAGCGTGCTGGCCGATCCGGCGCTGAGCGCGTTGGCCGGCCGGTTGGGCGAGCAGTGCGTGACGCTGCTGCCCCGGATCGGCGTACCCGGACAGTGCTGCGGCAGCGCGGGGGTCGGCAACCTGCTGGTGGACCTGGCCCTGACCGACGGCGGCGGGCCGGGTTGGGACGCCGCGGCCACGGCCGGCCGGCATCTGCTGCTGCGCGCCGGTGGTTCGGCCCGACGGCCCCGGTTCGGCGACGACGCCGACGGTCACGGCGCCTCCTGGGCGCACGGGCTGGCCGGCACGCTCGGGTTCGTCCGGCGGCTGGCCCGGCGGTCCGGTCCGGCCGGGCTGCCGGCGCCGAGTTGGGCAGCCTGGCTGGCCGGACCGGACTCGCCCGCGGGCCCCCCGGCCGCCGCCGCGGGTTCTCCCGCTGGCGGCGCGGACCCGGCGGCGGGCGCCGCGGGTGGCCGGTCGGCGTACCCGGGCGGCCCGCTGCCGGCGCCGCCGCCGGGCTGGTCGTTGCGCCCCGACGCGGTGGCGGCCTGCCCGTCCGGCTGAGCCGGTCGAGGGCATCGCGGCGTGACGGGGCGCGAGGACGGGGCGCGGGGACGGGCTCAGGCCCGGGAGGTCCGGCGGGTCGACCCGGGCCGGCCCTTGAGCCGTCGACCCAGCTCGCGGGCGATCTCCCGGTTCGCGTCGCGCTCGGCGATGGCCTGCCGCTTGTCGTAGGTCCGCCGGCCGCGGGCCAGCCCCAGTTCGACCTTGGCCCAGCCGTCGGAGAAGTAGATGGACAGCGGGACCAGGGTCAGCCCCGGCTCCCGCAGCTTCTCCAGGATCCGGTCGATCTCCACCCGGCGCAGCAGCAGCTTGCGGGTCCGCCGCGGCTGATGGTTGGTCCAGCTACCGAAGCCGTACTCGGCGATGTGCAGCCCGTACAGCATGATCTCGCCGTCCCGCTCCTGGGCGAACGCGTCGACCAGCGACACGTAGCCGGCGCGCAGCGACTTGACCTCGGTGCCGACCAGCACGAGCCCGGCCTCGTACGTCTTGAGGATCGTGTACTCGTGGCGGGCCTTGCGGTTCGAGGCGACGGCCTTGCGTCCGGTCTCCCTGGCCACCGCACCTCCCGTACCCGACGCCGCCGCGACGGCGACCGATCATCCCACGTGGATGGCGTTTCCGGTCGGAATATCCCGCCGGCGGACCGTGATCAGGACCGCGGTGGCCACCCCGGACAGCAGGATGAGCCCGGCCCCCCAGGCGAACGCCACGGTGTAGCCGTGCACCAGTCCCCGCACCTGGGTGACCGGGTCCGGCGGCAGGTGGCTGGCGAGGTACGCGGTCACCGCGCTGGTGTACATGGTGTTCAGCAGGGCGGTGCCCAGCGAGCCGCCGACCTGCTGGGTGGCGTTCAGCGCCGCGCTGGCCGCACCGGCGTCGTGTTCCGGCACGCCCACCAGGGCGAGGCTGGACAGCGGGACGAAGGTGAAACCCAGGCCCAGCCCGAGGACGACCTGGGCGGGCAGCAGGTGCGCCGGGAACGAGGTGTCCACGCCGATCCGGGTGAGCAGCAGCATGCCGGACGCGGCCAGGGCGGCGCCGGTGAGCATCAGCGGCTTGGCGCCCAGTCGCGGCATGAGCTGGCTGGCCAGGGTGGCGGCGATGAGTACGCCGGCGGTCACCGGCAGCGACGCCAGGCCGGCCTTGACCGGGCTGTACCGCAGCACCACCTGGAAGTAGAAGGTGAGGAACAGGAACGCCCCGAACAGGCCGGCGCCGATGAGCATCGAGGCCAGGAACGCGCCGCCCCGGTTGCGGTCCAGCACGATCCGCAGCGGCAGCAGCGGATGGCTGGACCGCAGCTCGATGAGCACGAACGCGGCGATCAGCACCACCCCCGCGGCGATCAGCGCGATGGTCGCGGTGGCGCCCCAGCCGTCCTCGGCCGCCTTCGTGAAGCCGTACACCAGGGTGACCAGGCCGGCCGTGATCACCAGCGCGCCGGGTACGTCGTACCGGGTGTTGCCGTGCGCCCGGCTCTCCGGCACCAGCGGCAGCGCGGCGACCAGCGCGACCAGCGCGACCGGCACGTTCACCAGCAGGCACCAGCGCCAGTTGGCGTACTCGGTGAGGACGCCGCCGAGCACCAGCCCGACCGCCGAACCGCCGCCGGCGATGGCGCCGTACACCGCGAACGCCTTGGCCCGCTCGTGCGCCTCGGTGAAGAGGACGGTGAGCAGCGCCAGCGAGGCGGGGGCCAGCAGCGCGCCGAAGGCGCCCTGCAGGGCGCGGGCGGCGAACAGCAGCTCGCCGCTCTGCGCCACGCCACCGACCGCGGAGGCCAGGGCGAAGCCGACGATGCCGACGAGGAACGTGCGCTTGCGCCCCCAGTAGTCGGCGATCCGGCCGCCGAGCAGCAGCAGACCGCCGAAGGCCAGCGTGTACGCCGTGACCACCCACTGCCGGTCGGCGTCGGAGATGCCGAGGCTGGCCTGGGCCTGGGGCAGCGCGATGTTCACGATCGTGGCGTCGAGAACGACCATCAGCTGGGCGACGGCGATGACCGCCAGCGCCACCCAGCGCCGTGGATGTGCGCTGCCGGCGGCAACCGGTGTTTCGGGCAGGCCGGATCCGGTGGAGGTGGTAACGGACATGATCGGTGCAATCCCCCCTGCGCTGTGCCGCCGTCCCCCGCGGCCGGGCGGCGCACCGAGCCTAATGCGAATGGCCTGGCACATTCCCCGGATATGACCGAGGTCGCATTCCGGCCGGGTGGCCGCCGACCGCCCTCAGGCGGTGCGGAAGACCCAGCGGCGCAGCAGCAGGAAGCGCAGCAGCGTGGCGGTGAGGTTGGCCACGGTCAGCACGGTCAGCTCCACCAGCCGCGGCGGCTGCTGGAGCAGCGCGCCCAGCACGGCGAGCGAGCCGCTGGTCAGGACGAGCCCGAGGGCGAAGATCAGCAGCCCCTGGGCGTGCTGGCGCGCGGCGCCCGCGGCACCGCGTACCCCGAAGGTGAGCCGCCGGTTCAGCGCCGTGTTGCCGATCGCCGTCACCAGCAGCGCCAGCAGGTTCGCCGGCTGGGCACCCAGGCCGGTCCGCAGCGCCGCGTACAGCAGCAGGTACGCCAGGGTGGACGCGACGCCGACCGTGACGAACCGGACGAGTTGCCGGCCCAGGCCGGCCGGCACGCCCGGGGCCAGCGGCGCCCGGCCGAGGTCCCGGCGCAGCTCCGCGACCGGCAGCGCGCCGCCGGCGAGCGCCCGGACCAGGCGGACGATGCCGCGCAGGTCGGTCAGCGCGGTGTCGAGCAGGTCCACCCGGCTGTCCGGGTCGTCCACCCAGTCCACCGGTACCTCGTGGATGCGCATCCCGGCCCGCTGCGCCAGTACCAGCAGTTCGGTGTCGAAGAACCAGCCGGTGTCCCGGACCAGCGGCAGCAGCCGGCGGGCCACGTCCCGGCGGATGGCCTTGAAGCCGCATTGCGCGTCGGAGAAGCGGACCGCCAGGGCGCCGCGCAGCAGCAGGTTGTAGCCGCGGGAGATGAGTTCCCGTTTCGGCCCGCGCACGACCCGGGAACCGCGGGCCAGCCGGGTGCCGATGGCCAGCTCCGAGTGCCCGGAGATCAGCGGGGCCACCAGCGGGAGCAGGCCGGCGAGATCGGTGGACAGGTCCACGTCCATGTACGCCAGGACCGCGGCCTCGGAGCGGAACCACACCTCCCGCAGCGCCCGTCCCCGGCCCTTCTCCGCCAGCCGTACGGCGGTGACCCGCGGCAGTTCGGCGGCGAGCCGGAGCGCCACCGCCGGGGTGGCGTCGGTGCTCGCGTTGTCCGCGATGGTGATCCGGAACGGGTACGGGAAGGTGGTGGCCAGGTAGTCGTGCAGCCGCCGGACGCACGGTTCGAGGTCGGTCTCCTCGTTGTGAACCGGGATGACCACGTCCAGGACGGTGGTCGCGGGGGCGTACGCGCCGTCCGTGCCGCCCGCAGCGCGGCGGTCGGCGCGCTCATGCCGGCCACCCGCGGCGGCCGGTCCGGCCCAGCGGTGCCGGCCCCCGGAGCCCGACGATTCGCACCCAGCGCTTGCTCATGGGTCCGAGCCTGGTCGCGGCGCCTGGGAGCGGGCGAGGCGGAAGCTAGGAACTGTCTATGACTTCCGGCCGGCGGCCTTGCGCGCCCGGTAGGCGCTGACCGCGGCCCGGTTGCCGCAGCCGGCGTCGCAGAACCGCCGGCTGCGGTTGCGGGACAGGTCGACCAGCACGTTGGCGCAGCCGGGATAGGCGCAGCGGCGCAGCCGGTCCAGTTCGCCGGCGCGGATCAGGTCCGCCAGCGCCATGGCGGCCTCCACGGCCATCCGGGTGGGCAGCGGCGCGTCCCGCGGCACGGCGTGCAGGTGGTACGGCTGGTCGTCGTGCTTGATCAACTGCGGGAGCGCCGCCGCCGCGCGCAGCAGCCCGTTCACGATCTCCACCACGCCGTCCTCGTCGGCGTACCAGATCCGGCGCAGCCGGGGCCGCAGCTCGCGTACCCCGTGCAGCTCGGCCTCGGTCCGTTCGTGCCGTCCGGTCCAGTTGTGCGCCGTGACGAACGCGTCGAGTGCGGCGACGTCGGGCAGTCCCTCGGTGTTCCCGGTGTCGCTGGTTCCGCTTCCGGTATCGCCGCCGGCGGTGTTCACCAGCGCGGCGGTGGCGCTCAGCGTGCACTCGGTGTCATGGGTGAAAAGCAACTTGACCCCTGTCACTCCATCGGTCTAGCGTCACTAGCATACGGCGGTTTCAGTCATTACACGTGCGAGGAGATCCATGCCGCAGCAACGTTTCGCCGGTGTCGGCCTCGGGCTGGCGCTGCTGTCCGCCGCCGCGTTCGCCACCTCCGGCACCTTCGCCCGCTCCCTCATCGACGCCGGCTGGTCCTCCGACGCGGCGGTGGCCACCCGGGTCGGGGTGGCGGCCCTGATCCTGGCCGGACCCGCCGCCTGGTCCCTGCGCGGCAGGTGGCGCACCCTGCCCCGGCACGCCGGCGTCATCGGCGCCTTCGGGCTGCTCGCCGTGGGCGCCGCCCAGGGCTGCTTCTTCAACGCCGTACGGTATCTCCCGGTGGGCGTGGCCCTGCTGCTGGAGTATCTCGGCATCATCCTGGTGGTCGGCTGGACGTGGCTGGTGCACCGCCAGCCGCCGCGCCGGCTCACCGTCGCCGGCTCGATCGCCGCCATCGCCGGACTCGCCCTGGTGCTCAACATCACCGGCGGCGGCGGGATCCACCCGGCGGGCGTGTTCTGGGGGCTGGGCGCCGCCGTGGGGCTGGCCGGCTACTTCGTACTGTCCGCCCGGACCGACAGCGACCTGTCCCCGGTCGTGCTGGCCTGCGGCGGGATGGCGGTCGGCACCGTCGTGCTGCTCGGGGTCGGCCTGCTCGGCGTGCTGCCGCTGCACGCCACCTTCGGCACCGTCGAACTGGGCGGACACCGGCTCGGCTGGCTCGTCCCGGTGGTCGGGCTGTCGCTGATCGCGAGCGTGGTCGCCTACGTCACCGGCATCGGCGCGGCCCGCGCCCTCGGAGCCCGGCTCTCCTCCTTCGTCGGACTCACCGAGGTGCTGTTCGCGGTGCTGATCGCCTGGCTGGCGCTGGCCGAACTGCCGACCGCCGGACAGTTGCTCGGCGGGGTGCTGATCGTCGCCGGGGTGGCGCTGGTCCGGCTCGACGAACTGCGTCCGGCCCGGCCCGGTCCGGACGCGGCGGAACCGGCCGTACCGGACCTGGCCGTCCGCGGCTGAGCGCCGCCGCGCCGGCGGTTGAATTGGATTGCCGCCGGTGGCGGTGGCTGGTGTACTCGACCGAACCGACCCGACGAAGGGGACTCCGAGATGCGTGCAGCGTGCCCGTCCAAGCAGAAGGCACCGGCCGGCTACCTGAAGGACCGCACGCGTGACACGTACCCTCAATCTCGGGATTCTGGCGCATGTCGACGCCGGTAAGACCAGCCTGACGGAGCGGCTGCTGTACGCCGCCGGCGCGATCGATGCGCCCGGCAGCGTGGACGACGGCAGCACCCGCACCGACACGCTCGCCCTGGAACGGCAGCGCGGGATCACCATCAGATCCGCGGTCGTCTCGTTCCGGGTCGGCGACGTGGCGGTCAACCTCATCGACACGCCCGGCCACCCGGACTTCATCGCCGAGGTCGAACGGGCGCTCGGCGTCCTCGACGGCGCCGTGCTCGTGGTGTCCGCCGTCGAGGGCGTACAGGCGCAGACCCGGCTGCTCATGCGGACGCTGCGGCGGCTCGGCGTACCCACCCTGCTGTTCGTCAACAAGATCGACCGGGCCGGCGCGCGCCCCGACGACCTGCTCGCCGGCCTGGCCGAGCAGCTCTCGCCGGCCGTCGTGCCGCTGGGCACGGTCGTGTCCGCCGGGCGCCGGGAGGCCGCCTACCGGCCGTACCCGGCCGCGGCCGCGCGGCCGCGGGACCGGACGCTGGATGTGCTCGCCGACCGCGACGACGCGCTGCTCGCCGCGTACGTCCGCGACCCGGCGAGCGTCACCCCGGCCCGGCTGCGCGCCGCGCTGGTGACGCAGAGCCGGCGGGCCGCCGTACACCCGGTGCTGTTCGGCTCGGCCATCACCGGCGCCGGGGTCGACGCGCTGCTGGCCGCCCTCCCCGAACTGCTGCCGGCGGCGGCCGGCGACGCCGCGGGACCGGCCGCCGGCACCGTGTTCAAGGTCGAGCGCGGGCCGGCGGGGGAGAAGCTCGCGTACGTCCGGATGTTCGCCGGGACGCTGCGGCTGCGTGACCGGGTGGGCGCCGCCGCCGACCGGCCGGACCGGGTGACCGGGATCGAGCTGTTCGACGGGGGCACGACCGTCCGGACCGACGCCCTGCCCGCGGGCCGCATCGGTCGGGTACGCGGGCTCAGCCGGATCCGCATCGGCGACCCCGTGGGCGACGCGGTCGGTGCGGCGGTCGACGGCACGGCCGGTGGCGCGGCCGGCGGTCACCGCTTCGCGCCCCCGTCGCTGGAGACGGTGGTGCTGCCGGTGCGGGCGGCCGACCGGGCCGCGGTGCACGCCGCCCTCGGCCAGCTCGCCGAGCAGGATCCGTTGATCAACCTGCGCCAGGACGACGTGCGGCAGGAGATCTCCGTGTCGCTCTACGGCGAGGTGCAGAAGGAGGTCGTCGAGGCCACCCTGGCCGCCGGGTACGGCCTGGCCGTGACGTTCCGGGAGTCCACCACGATCTGCATCGAGCGGCCGGTGCACACCGGCGCGGCCGTGGAGGTGATCGGTGCAAAGGACAATCCGTTCCTGGGCACGATCGGGCTGCGGGTGGAGCCGGCGCCGCTGGACAGCGGTATCGAGTTCCGGTTGGGTATCGAGCCGGGTGCGCTGCCGCTGGCCTTCCTGCGGGCGATCGAGGAGACCGTGCGGGAGACCCTCGGCCAGGGACTGTGCGGCTGGGCGGTGACCGACTGCCGGGTCACCCTGATCCGGTCCGGCTACTGGGCCCGGCAGAGCCACTCGCACGGCGTCTTCGACAAGAGCATGTCCAGCACGGCCGGCGACTTCCGCAACCTCACCCCGCTGGTGCTGATGGCCGCGTTGCGCCGGGCCGGGACCCGGGTGTACGAGCCGATGCACCGGTTCCGGCTGGACATCCCGGCCGACCTGCTCGGGCCGGTGCTGGCGGCACTGTCCACCCTGGAGGCGGTGCCCCGCGGCAGCGAGCCGCACGGCCGGACGTACACCATCCACGGCGTCGTCCCGGCCGCCCGGGTGCACGACCTGGAGCGCCGGCTGCCGGGGCTGACCCGCGGCGAGGGCACCCTGGAGGCCGCGTTCGACCACCACCGACAGGTACGCGGTGCCGCGCCCACCCGGACAAGGTCGGACCACAACCCGTTGGACCGACGGGCGTACCTGCTGCACGTCGTCCGTCGGGTCTGACGGATCGCCGCCGCGTGCCGCCGGCGACGTGCCGTCGGTCGGCGGCGTGTTGTCGCCGCGTGTTCCGGGCCGTGGGACGTCGGCTGCGTGCTCTCGGCCGTGGGACGTCGGCCGCGTGCTCTCGGCCGTGGGACTTCGGCCGTGGGACGTCGGCCGCGTGCTCTCGGCCGGGGGGACGTCGGCCGCGGGACGGATGCCGGGCTCCGACCCGCGAACCAGGCCGGGCCGGCGGATCCGTCCCCGGCCCGATGAGGACCGGCCCGCCGCGGACCTACGGTTGCCCTCGCGACCGGTGAGCCCGCCGGGCAAACGGACGGAGGACCGCCATGAACACACTCATCCTGCGCCGGACCGGCCGGACACAATGGACACTGCTGGATGCGTCCGGACCCGCGGCGGGCCGGCTGCGGGCCGGCCGGGGACTGGCCTCGGCCGAGTTGACCACCGCCGCGGGTAGCTGGCTGGCCCACACCCGCGACCGGCGCCGCCGCCACGTCACGGCCGGTCCGGGCGGCGCCCCGGGCGTACGGTTGGCCCCGCGGGAGGCCCAACTCCCCGGATCCGCGCCGGTGCCGGCCCGCTGGACGGTCCGGCGCACCCCCGCCCGGTACGTCGGTGTGCTGGATCATCCGGACGGCCGGATCACGGTCCGGGCGCCGGCCCTGTTCGGCGGCCGGGTGCGGGTCGAGTGCACCGGCACGCGGTCGGACCTGGTGGTGCTGGCGGCCTGCTTCGCGCTGCTCACCCGTCGCCACCGCGACCGGATGATCATGCTCGTGGTGGCGGCCGCCACCTCGCACGGACCCGGCTGACGCGACGACCTGTCGCCACGAGCCGGCCTGGTTGTTGGTCGGGGCGGCACGGTCGTCCGTCGGGGTGGCGCGGTTGTTCGTCGGGGTGGCGCGGTTGTTCGTCGGGGCGGCGCGGTTGTTGGTCGGGGCAGCGCGGTTGTTCGCCGGGGTCGGCGCCGTCGGGGTGGCGTGGTTGTTCGCGGGGGTCGGCGTCGTCGGGCGTAGGGTGGCCACCATGTCCCTGTACGACATCGGAATCGCATCCCTGGCCGGAGAGCCGGACGAACTCGGCCGGCACCGCGGACGGCCGACCCTGATCGTCAACGTCGCTTCCAGGTGCGGCCTCACCCCGCAGTACGCCGGGCTCGAGCGGCTCGCCCAGCGGTACCCGGGGCTGACGGTGCTGGGCGTGCCCTGCAACCAGTTCGCCGGCCAGGAGCCGGGCAGCCCCGAGGAGATCGCCGAGTTCTGCAGCGCGACCTACGGGGTGACCTTCCCGCTGACGGAGAAGGTGGAGGTCAACGGCTCCGGCCGGCACCCGTTGTACGCGGCGTTGATCGACGCGCCCGACGCGGACGGCCACACCGGGGACGTCCGGTGGAACTTCGAGAAGTTCCTCGTCGACGCCGAGGGCCGGGTCGCGGCCCGCTTCGCGCCACCGGTCGACCCCGAGTCGCCCGAGGTCGTGGCGGCGGTCGAGAAGGTGCTCGCGGGCTGAGCCACCCCGGCCTGATCCGGAGGCATCGGCTGATCGCCTCGGCGGCGGGCTCAGCAGTGCGTGGTGATCAGGCCGTGGAGTTCGGCGGGGCGGGCGGCGGGTGCCGGGTCGGGTGTGGCCGCCCAGGGACCGTCCGGGCCGGGGCGGTGCCGGGTCACTGGACGGTGAACGCGGCGATCTGGTCCCGGGCGTTCTCGGCCATGCAGCCGAGCCCGTTCACCCCAGCGCTCGGCGAGGACCAGACGCGGCGCGCAGGCGGCGGCGCGCAGTAGCCGGCTGACGTTCGCGGGATCGGCGGGGTGGACCCGACCGGCCCCGGCGAGGGCACCGGTGGCCCGCTGCCGCCAGTTGTCAGTGTGGGTGGCGACGACTGCGGGATGAAACCGGGCGGCGTCGACCCACCGTGAACTCGCCGAGTAGTTCGTCCCCGGGGTCGGCGGGGCGTCCGCCCTACGCCTTGTCCAGGCGCGGCGCGGTCCCGGATCCCGTTCGGCGGGTTCCCGTGGGGGCCCGCAACCAGCGCGGGTCGGCCATGCCGGCGGTCGCTGGGTTGCGCGGCGGCAGCTCCCTGCTTTCGTGGATGGACGCCGACTCCGCCCGCCGCTCGGGCGTGCCAACCGCAGTCTGGTCCATGGATGGTTGGTTCAGCAGCGGAGGTGGTAGTGGTTGCGTCGGGGTAGTCGGCGGGGGTCGATCCAGGTGGGTGGGGTGAATTCGGGGTGGCCGTCGGGGTTGAGGTGGACGGTCCAGTCGCCGTGGTGGATGACGCGGTGGTGGTGGCGGCAGAGTAGGACGGCGTTGTGGAGTGTGGTGGTGCCGCCGTCGGCCCAGTGGTGGATGTGGTGGGCGTGGCACCAGCGGGGTGGGCGGTCGCAGCCGGGGAAGGCGCAGCCTTTGTCGCGCAGGATGAGGGCGCGGCGTAGTGGTCCGGTGATGAGACGGCGTTGTCGGCCGAGGTCGAGGATCTGGCTTTGGGTGCCGAGGACGGCGGGCAGCACGGTGGCGTCGCAGGCGAGTCGGCG
Source organism: Plantactinospora sp. KBS50 (assembly GCF_002285795.1). GTDB lineage: Bacteria > Actinomycetota > Actinomycetes > Mycobacteriales > Micromonosporaceae > KBS50. Next base: position 3,429,631 of record NZ_CP022961.1, on the reverse strand, counting down.
TACGGCTTCGGGGGCGAGGCGGTGGCCGGTGTCGAGGGTGCCGGCGTGGAGTTGGCCGGTGATTGTGTCGAGGTTGGTGGTGACGACGAGTTGGGTCGCGTCGCCGCCGTTGTGGGGTAGGTCGCCGGTGCGTAGGGCGAGTTGGAGTATTTCGGTCAGGGCGTCGTGTCGGCGTTGGCCGGGGGTGCGGTTGTCGCCGGGGCCGTTGGGTTGGGTGAGCGGGTCCAGGGCCGTGATCAGGGTGGCGCTGGTTTCGGGGTCGAGGGTGCCGCGTAGTCGTATCCAGCCTTCGGCGGTGGTGGACAGGGCCAGGTGGCGCCGGAGTTGGGCGTGTTGATCGGCCCGGTGTAGTGCTCTGCGGTCGGCTTCTTCGGCTGCCTCGGGTGCGATGTGCCAGAGGATCCGGTCGGCGCACAGTCGTAGTGCTTCGGGTGTCAGCTCGCGGGCGTGGCCGAGCAGCGCGTGGAGGGCTTTGTCCGCGACCTGGTTGCCGGCTTCTGCGCGGGTGGCGGTCACCGCGGTGGCGATGGTGCGGGCTTGTTCGAGGCTGATGGTGCCGGTGCGCAGTGCGGCTCGTAGCACCGGTCCGGCGGTGGTGGGGCCGCAGCCGGCCGCGCTGCAACCGGCGGCGCCGCTGCCTGGGGCGCCGCTGCCTGGGGCGCCGCTGTCTGCGGCAGGCTCGCTGTCTGCGGCGCCGTCGCCTGGGGTGGGGTCGGGTGGGACCGGGCCGTGGACGCCGGCCCCGGCGACCGCCGCAGCGGCCGCGGACCGGGCGGCCACATCGGCCGCGGACCGGGCGGCCACATCGGCCGTGGTGGTGGCGATGGTGGTGACGCCGGACGCGGCGGCGGTGGCGGTGGCGTCGGGGCCATCGGCCGGGAGTCCACCGGCGGGGCCGGTGCCCGTGTGGGGATCATCCCCGTCCAGCCATGTGGCGTCGGTGACCAGGCGACGGGCCGCGGTGCCGGAGATCCGTAACCGATCCCGCAGCCAGGCGGTCGTGGACGAGGCACCCTCCGCGCGGGCCACATCCCGCCCGTCGATCTCCCGGATCAGCGCGAGTCTGGTCACCGCGAGTCGGCGCGCGGCCACCTCGACCGCGTCCAGCGCCGCTGTCAGGTCCGCGCCGGGCAGTGACCACGTGGGGGCCGCGGCGCACGTCGCGGCCAGTCCCGCTACCCGGTGGAACTCCTCGATCACGCAACCACGTTCGCACTCCCGTACGACGCTTTCCGGTCCCTTTCCGACCCGATCGGACCCCGATTCGGATGATGCGGGAACGGACCCGCCATGCCCGCCATGCCCGCCGAGCCCGACCCGACCCGACCGATGATCCACGCCGACGCCGACGCCGACGCCGACGCCGACGCCGACGCCGACGCCGGCCGACGCCGAGGCCGAGGCCGAGGGCGCCAGCAACGCCGCCGATGCCGATGCCGATGGCGACGCGCCGGTCCGGAAGCCTCCGCGGCGCCCGGAGGCGGACCGGCGCCGGACGAGCGGGGTTCAGCGGGTCAGCCAGACCGGCCGGGACACCAGGTTGACCCGCCGACCGTCCCGGACGGACACCTCGAACACCTCGATCCGACCCGGCTGGTCGCTGTCGACGCGGTACCCGAGGGTCGTCCGGTAACCCCCGCGGCAGCCGCTGCCGCAGCTGGCCATCGTGAAGCCGGTCGCCACCGTCCGTCCGGCCGAGTCCAGGATCCGGATGTTGACCGTCGCCTCGAAGACATCCGCGGTGCCGGCAACGGTGACCGGATTGGGTACGGCGGCGCCGACGCCGGGCGCGGTCACCACGATCGGCGGGAGCAGGTCGGCCAGGTCGGCTCGGCCCAGCGCGGCGGGGTCCGGGCGTCCGGTCCGCCGGAACACCACCCGCTCGACGCTCGGAAACTGGGTGAGGCTGTACACGATCTGAGCCTGGCGCAGCCGTACCGCGGTGGTGCCGCCGGCCTCGAAGCCCGGCCCGACGACCAGCGTCTCGACCCCGTCGTCGATGCCGTCGATCTCGATGTCCGGGGGTACGTCGCTGGACAACCCCGCCGCCGCCTCGGCCGGGTTCGGGCCGGTGGCCAGTTCGTTGAGGGTGAGCCGGGAGGTGGCCTGGGTCACCGGCCGGACGTGTCGGGTCGGCTCCAGGAGTCCATCTCGGACGTACCACAGCTCGATGCCGAGGGTGTCGGTGCGGACCGGTGCGGGGGAGCCGGTGCGCGACGGCGTCCCGGTCGCCACCCCGCCGCCGGGTCGTGGGCTGCCGCTCGCGGCCGGAGTGGCGGCCGGCGGCGGCGCGGTGGTCGGGTCGGCCGCCGGCGCCGCGGTCGGTGCCGGCCCGAGCGAGCCGACCTCCGGGGCGCAGCCGGCCACCGCCGCCAGCACGGCAGCCGCCAGCAGCCGGGCCGCGACCGCCGCCGGTCGCCGGGATACGACCGCCGCAAATGGCGGCAACGCGACCGCCGCCGGTCCGGCCGAGGGCTTCGACACCCGCCCTAGTCGTCGCATGCTGCCACCCCGGTACGCCCCGGCGACGGTCCTCCGGGAGCGGTCGGATCCGTGGCGTGCGCGGCCGGTGGGTTGGCCGGCAGGACCATCCGCGCCCGGGTACCGGTGCCCGGCCGGCTCTCCAGGGTCAGTGTGGCACCCAGCAGCCGGGCGTTCTCCCGGGCGATGGCCAGCCCGAGGCCGCTGCCCGGGCCGGTACGGGCCGAGTCGGCCTTGTAGAAGCGGTCGAACAGGTGCGGCAGGTGCTCGGCGGGGATGCCCGGGCCGTCGTCGGCGACCGTGACGGTCGCACCCGGGCCGGTGCCGCCCCGGCTGGTGCGATCGGCCACCGCTCCCGGGCCGGCGCCGCCCCGGCTGGTGCGATCGGCCACCGCTCCCGGCCCGGCGCCGCCCCGGCTGGTGCGATCGGCCACGGCACCCGGCCCGGCGCCGTCGATCACCGCACCCGGCCCGGCGCCGTCGATGGTCACCTCGACGGTGCGGCCGCCGTGCTCGACCGCGTTGGCGATCAGGTTGGCCAGTACCCGTTCCAGCCGGCGCGGATCGGTGCGCCGCACCGTGTGGGGCCCGCGCACGCGTACCCGATCGGTCCAGCCGCGGGCCGCGACCAGCGAGGTCACCGCGGCCCGCAGGTCGACCGGCTCGGCCGCCAACGATTCGCGACCGGCGTCCAGCCGGGAGATCTCCATCAGGTCCTCGACCAGCCGGCGCAGCCGTACCGTGTCACCGACCAGCAGCTGTGCCGGGCGGCGCAGCTCCTCGGGCAGGCCGTCCAGGGCCTCGTGCAGCAGCGCCGCCGCGCCGACCAGCGCGGTGACCGGGGTACGCAGTTCGTGCGCCACGTCCGCGGTGAACCGCCGTTCCCGTCGCTGCGCGGCGGCCAGGGCGGACATCTGGCGTTCCAGCGCCTCGGCCATCCCGTTGAAGGACAGCGCCCAGGCGCCGAACTCGTCCCGGCCGGTCACCGGCAGGCGGGTGGACAGCAGCCCTTCGGCGATCGCCCGGGCCGCCCGGCCGGCCCGGGCCACGGGCTCCAGGGTCCGCCGGGCGAGGGCGTTGCCCACGGCCCCGGCCAGTAACAGCACCGCCAGCCAGCCGGCCAGCAGGGCGTACCGGAGCTGTGCCAGGTCGCGCCGGATCCGCTGCTCCGAATGTACGACGTACAGCTGCGCCGTGGAGCCGGGGATCCGTCCGCCCACCACGAGCCGGTCGCCGGAGCGTTCGTACCCGAGCTGCCCGGTGCCGACCAGCGCACGCAGCCGCGTCCCGAGCGGCGGGGCGACCGCCGGGTTGGACGCCGCCGGGTTGGTCGCCGTCGGGCCGGTGCCGGTGGCCAGCAGGACGTGCCGGCCGCTGCCTTCGAACGATTCCAGCAGCTCGGCGCCGTGCTCGCCGTCCAGCGGCAGGAACTGCCCGGCGATGACGAGCTGGTAGCGCAGGTCGGTGGCGGCCTGGTCGAGCGAGTCGTCCAGCCGGGCGCGCTGGACCAGCAGGTATGCCCCGACCGCCAGTACCGCGGCGGCAACCCCAGCGACCAGGACGAACGCCACGGTCAGTCGGCGGCGGAACCGGCCCGGCGGCACGACGTCCGGCCCGACGTCCGGCCTGCGGCCCGGCGGCACGACGTCCGGCACCGCGTCCGGCCTGCGGCCCGGCGGCACGACGTCCGGCACCGCGTCCGGCCCGCGGCCCGGCGGCCCGACGTCCGGCACCGCGTCCGGCCCGAGGTCCGAGACCGCCGCCGGTACGGCGGGAAAGCCCCCGGCCGGTACGGCGGGAGGGACCGCGTCCGGTGCGGCGGGGGTTGTCGGGGCCGGTGGCGGGCGCACGGGTACGTCTCAGTGGCCGGTGAGCTTGTAGCCGACGCCGCGGACGGTCCGGACCAGCTCGGGCCGGGCCGGATCGGCCTCGATCTTGGCCCGCAGCCGCTGGACGGCGACATCCACCAGCCGGGAGTCACCCAGGTACGGGTAGCCCCACACCCGGTCCAGCAGCAGGTCCCGGGTGAACACCCGGCCGGGCCGGCGGGCCAGTTCGAGCAGCAGCCGGAACTCGGTGGCGGTGAGCGGGACCTCCCGGTCCTCCCGGTGCACCGTGAACCGCGCCGGATCGATCGCCAGCCCGCCGATGCGCAGCACGGTCTCCTCCTCCGGATGGGTGCCGCGGCGCAGCAGGGCGCGGACCCGGGCCACCAGTTCGGCCGGTTCGAACGGCTTGCGCAGGTAGTCGTCGGCGCCGCACTCCAGCCCGGCGACCACGTCGGTGGTGTCGGTGCGGGCGGTGACCATGAGGATCGGTACGCCGCTGCTGCGCCGGACGGCCTGGCACACCTGGAGGCCGTCGAGTCCGGGCAGCATCACGTCCAGGACGATGAGGTCCACGCCGCCGGTCCGCCAGTGCTCCAGCGCGCCGTGGCCGTCGCCGGTGGTGCTCACCTGGAAACCCGACCGGCGCAGGCCGATCGCGGTGACCTCGCGGATCGACGGGTCGTCCTCCACCACGAGCACGTGACCGTCCATGAGGCACGGTACCGCCGTGGCCGGCCGGCGGGGCATCGGCCGCCCCGCCAGCCCCCGGCACCGGAGCAGCTACTGCCAGCGGTGCGCCACGTCGAGCACGATCCGGCTGTGCGTACCCGGTCCGGCCAGCACCGTCACCTGGAACGGCAGCCGGTCCCGCACGCCCACGGCGAACGTCGTGTAGCCCTCGTAGCTGCCGCCGTACACCACGTCCCGCAGGGTGGGGTAGCCGAGCAGGTTGAGCGGATGGGTCCCGGTGACCGCCGGGTATCCGGCGCCGCCGCCGGCCGGGTCCTCGGCCGGGGCGAGCAGCACGACCGCCAGGACGGCGCCGCCGGCCGTGTACGGCGACAGCGCCGTGCCCTGCCCGCCGGTGTACGCCTCGCCGTAGCTGACCCGGTATCCGTTCGCCGTCCCGTCCGTCTCGAACACCAGCCGGTCGTAGCAGTCGTGCCGGCCCGCGCGTACCTCCAGCAGCGCGGCGGTGCTCAGGGTGCCGCCGGACCTGTCCAGGCTGCCCCAGGTGATGCCGCAGTACGGCGCGGCGGCGGCGGTCGCCGGAACCGTGCAGGCCAGCAGCCCGTTCGCCGCCACCAGCAGGGCGAACAACGCCCTCGTGACTCTCATGGTGTCCTCCCCGGATGCGGGCGCCGGTGGCCCGCCTGGGGGCAACGTTCGACGCACCGGGCCACCGGGGCTTCGCAGCCGGGTAACCGTGCCGTAACAGTGGCGCCGGGGGACCGGCTCAGGGCCGGCGCGCGGCCGCCGGCTCGGCCGGCGCCTCCGCCCGGTCCGCCGGTGCCCCCTCCTCGCGGGTCCGGGTCTCCTCCTGGCCGGCCGGCGCCTCGTCCTCGCCGGTCGGGGTCTCCCGGCCGCCGAACCGGATCAGTTCCGGCCCGGCCTGCCGCAGCGCGCGCCGGGCGAAGACCTGCTGGAACGTGGCGACCCGCTCGGAGCGGCCGCGACCGATGAAGCTGACCGCCCAGTGCAGCACGGTGGTCAGCCGGTTCTTGAACCCCACCAGGTAGAACAGGTGCACCACGAGCCACATCAGCCAGCCGACCAGGCCGCTGAAGCGCAGCCGGCCGACGCTGGCGACCGCCGAGAACCGGGAGATGGTCGCCATGCTGCCCTTGTCGAAGTACCGGAACGGCTGGCCCGTCTCCCGGCCGCGCAGCCGGCGCTCGATCTGGTCGGCGGCGTGCCGGCCGCTCTGGATGGCCACCTGGGCGACGCCGGGCAGCCGGTCCAGCGCCATCATGTCGCCGACCGCGAAGATCTCCGGGTGGCCGGGGACCGTGCAGTCCGGATTGACCATGAGCCGCCCGGCCCGGTCGGTGCGCGCGCCGGTGGCGGCGGCGAGCTGCCGGGCCAGCGGCGGCGCGGCGACGCCGGCCGCCCAGATCTTGGTCATCGACTCGATCCGCTGGTGCCCGCGCGGCGTCTCCACCTCGATGCCGGTGTCGTCGACGCTGACCACCCGGTTGCCCAGTTCGACCTCGACGCCGATCTGGTGCAGTTGCCGCAGGGCGCGCGTGGACAGGTGGTCACCGAAGCTGGGCAGCACCGCGTCGAGGGCGTCCAGCAGGATCACCCGGGCCCGGCGGGTGTCGATCCGGCGGTACTGCCTGGGCAGGGTCCGGTGCGCCAGCTCGGCGATCTGGCCGGCCATCTCCACGCCGGTGGGACCGGCGCCGACCACCACGAATGTCAACCAGCGGTCGATCAGCTCCGGGTCGGACTCCAACTCGGCCAGCTCGAAGGCGCCGAAGATCCGGCCGCGCAGTTCGAGCGCGTCGTCGATGCTCTTCATCCCCGGCGCGTACTCGGCGAACTGGTCGTTTCCGAAGTACGACTGGGAGGCGCCGGCCGCCACGATCAGGCTGTCGTACTCCACCGTGTAGCTCGTGCCCGGCGCCGTGGCGGTCACGACCCGTCGCTGCACGTCGACCTTGGTGACGGTGCCCAGCAGCACCTCGACGTTGTCCTGCCGGCGCAGGATCTCCCGGATCGGGGGCGCGATCTCGCCCTCCGACAGGATGCCGGTCGCCACCTGGTAGAGCAGCGGCTGGAACAGGTGCTGGGCGGTGCCGTTGATCAGCGTGATGTCCACGGGGGCGGTGCGCAGGGCCTTGGTGGCGAAGAGGCCACCGAACCCGGCCCCGATCACGACGACGTGGTGTCGGCGGTGCGGCTGCGCGTTCATCTCATGATCTCCGGTCCGGCGGTGACGGGGCGGGTCCCCCGACGGCTCCACCAGAAACGGTACGTCCGCCGGCGTCCGGAAACACGGCGATGTATCGCAGGCCACGTGACCCACCCGCACGGGCCGCTCGGCCCTGCCGGCCCGGCGGCGGGTCCGGGCCGACCGACGACGTGTCGGCGACCGATGACGTGCCGGCCCGCGCCGGGTCCGGGCCGTCAGCCCTTGACGGCCTGCAGCGTGTACGTGTGTGGCAGCCGCCACGGGCGGTCGGCCAGCCGCCACTCGTCGTACCCGACCCGCTCCATCCGGCCCGGGAGCGCCTCCCACGGCACGCTGTCGTGCTCGACCAGCGCGGTCAGCCTCAGGCCGGCCGCCAGCAGCGCGGTCACCACCTCGCCGATGCCGTGGTTCCACTCCACCGAGCGGGTGTTGACGAAGCGCACGTCGGTGTCGACGTACGTGCCGTCCTCGTCCCAGACGGTCCCCTCGGGTCGCTCGAAGTACGGGTGTTCCAGTGTGATCAGGCCGTCCGGGCGCGGGTCGGGCAGCGCCCAGAGCACCGGATGCCCCTCCCGCAGGTGCAGCCGGCCGCCGGGGCGCAGCAGGTCGGCGACCACCGCGGCCCAGCGCCGGATGTCCGGCAGCCAGCACAGCGCCCCGATTCCGGTGTAGACCAGGTCGAAACCGCCGCCGCCCAGCACGTCGACCGCGTCGTAGAGGTCGGCCTGCGCGTACGCGATGTCGGCGCCGCAGTCGGCGGCCAGCCTGCGGGCGTGCGCCAGTGCGGCGGGGGAGAAGTCCAGTCCGCTCATCCGGGCGCCGAGCCGGGCCAGCGACAGGGTGTCGGTGCCGATGTGGCACTGGAGGTGGACACCGCGCAGGCCGCGGATGTCACCGAGCCGGTCCCGGTCGAACCGGACCACCTGGCTCAGATGGTCGGGGTCCGCGACGAACCGGCGCAGCCCGTAGCCCTCGGACGCCGCGTGCGCCGGCGCCCGTTCGTCCCACATCGCCCGGTTGACGGCCCGGTAGTCATCGTCCACGCCGGCACGGTGCCACAGCCCGCGGCCCGGCCACCAGCGCAATTTCCGGAACACCGGCGCAAACATCCGGGACACCGGCGCAACATCCGGCCGGCGGCGCAACATCCGGCCGGCGGCGCGACATCCGGCCGGCGGCGCGACATCCGGCCGGCGGCGCGACGCCAGGCCGGCGGCGGCGGCCCGGGTGACCGTTTTCGCGGCGTTTCCGCACCGTTCGGGCGGCGTGGTGCCGCTGGGCACGGTGATACGGTCGGTGTCCAGCCGAGTAGCCGGCCAGCGGGGTGGAGGTCGCGCTGTGAGCGACTCCGGACCGACGCCGATTCCGGCCGGGGACGGCACCGACGGCGTCGCCGCCGGATCGGTCGACCCCGACCGGCGCTTCCGTGCGCTGATGGGTGCCTCCGCGGCGATCATCTGGACCGCCGGGCCGGGCGGCGCGGCAACCGCGCCGCAACCGTCCTGGGAGGCGTACACCGGCCAGAGCTGGCCGGAGTACGCGGGCGACGGCTGGTCGGCGATGGTGCATCCGGACGACCTGAGCCGGGTGCACCGGGCCTGGGCGGACGCGCTGCGCACCGGCGCCCGGGTCTACCGGACCAGTTTCCGGGTGTGGCACGCGCCCAGCGGTCGGTACCGGCACGTCTCGGCGCGCAGCACCGCGCTGCGCGACGAGCACGGCCGGATCGTGGAGTGGCTCGGCACCTTCACCGACGTGCAGGACGTCATCGCGGCCGAGCAGGCCGCCGACCGCGCCGCGACGATCAGCGAGGCCATGCTGGCAAGCGCGCCCGTCGGCTTCGGCTGGGTGGACACGCAGCTGCGATTCCAGTACGTCAACCCGGCGCTCGCGGCGATCAACCGGCGTACCGAGGCCGAGCATCTGGGGCGTACCCCCGCCGAACTGCTGCCGCTGATCGGCGAGCGGGTCACCGAGCTGATCCGGCGCACCCTGGCCGAGGGACCGGTCAGCGGCGTGGAGTTCTCGACACCGGAGCCGGACGCGCCGGGCCGGTTCCGGCACGCGGTGGCCAGCTACTTCCCGATCCGGCTGGCCGACCCGGCGGAGACGATCGGGGTCGGCTTCACCGTCGTGGACGTCACCGAACGCACCCGGCTGCGGGAGGCGCTCGACGCCGAGCGGGTCCGGTACGAACGGCTCGCCGCCACCGACGTGTTGGCCGTCTTCGGCGGGGAGGGTGAGCGGATCACCGAGGCGAACGACGCGTTCCTCAGCATGCTCGGCTACACCCGCGCGGACGTGGCCGCCGGCCGGCTGCACTGGCCGGACCTCACCCCGGCGGGGTTCGAGGAGGCCGACGAGCGGGCGATCAAGGAACTGCGGACCACGGGGCGGGCGCCGGCGTACGCGAAGGAGTACCGGCACCGCGACGGGCACCCGGTGCCGGTGCTGATCGGCATCGTGGCGCTGCACCGGGAGCCGTTGCGCTGGCTCGCGTACGCCACGGACCTGACCGGGGAACGGCTCGCGCAGGCCGAGCTGCGGCTGTTCCAGGCGCTCGTGGAGCGGTCGGGGGACGCGATCGCGGTGGCCCGGGCCGACGGCGGCATGGTGTACGTCAACCCGGCCGGCCGGCAGTTGCTCGGGTTGCCCGCGGAGCCCGGCGGCGGGCAGCGGCTGACCGACCTGGGCGCCCCCGAGGGGCTGATCGCCGGGGCGCTGCGGGACGGCTACCGGCGGACCGAGACCCGACTGTCCCGATTGGACACCGGCGCCGAGGTGGAGGTGGAGCAGCAGCTCTTCACGGTCAGCACGGGGCCGGAGGCGGACGCGACCGGGTACCTGGCGACCGTGTCCCGGGACATCGGCGAGCGGCAGCGGACCCTGCGCCGGGCGGAGGCACTGGCCCGGTTCGCCGGCGAGCTGAGCCGGGCGCAGGGACCGGAGGAGATCCTGCGGGCGATGGCCGGCCAGGTGGGACCGGTGTTCGCGGCCCGGGACGTCCGGATCGCCGTCGCCGAACCCGGCCGCCCCGCGCTGCGGGTGCTGCGTTTCGTCGAGCGGGCCGGCGGGGACTCCGGAACGAGCAGGTGGACTTCGACGCCGACCTGCCGCTGGCCACCGCGATCCGGCAGAACCGGGTGCTGCCGCTGGCGGGTACCGGTCCGTCGCCCGCGGCTGCCGCACCCGACGCGGCGGCGCCCGACGTAACGGTGTCCGACGTAACGGCGTCCGACCCGACGGCACCCGAGACCGCGGTGTCCGACCCGGCGACGCCCGAAGCCGCGGCGCCCGCGCCGCTGATCCACGGCATCTGCGTACCGCTGCACCACACCGACGGCACCGCGCTGGGCGCCATGCGGTTGGACTGGGCCGGCCCGGTGCGCCACGACGACGTGCTGGACAGCCTGCTCACCACCGTGGCCGGCTTCGCCAGCCAGGCGTTGCAGCGGGCCGAGCTGATCCGCTCCACCCAGGCCACGGCCGACCTGGCGGCCCGGTTGAGCGCCGCGCGGACGGTGCCGGAGACCATCGATGCGATCCTCGCGGCCGTGCCGCCGGTGCTCGGTGCGGTCGCCCCCGGCCTGCTGCTGCGCGAGGGCGGCCGGCGGGTACGGCTGTGCCACCACGGCCTGCCGGCGCGGCTGGCCGAGGCGTACCAGAGGATGACCATCGACGACCCGCGGCCGATCGCGGAATGCCTGCGGACCGGGCAGCGGATCGTGCTGCCGGACCGGGAGGCGTTCCGCCGGCGCTACCCGGACCTGCCCGACGCCACGGAATCGAGCGGCATGGTGACCACGGTGGCGCTGCCGCTGCTGGACGTGCGCCGCCGGCCGATCGCCGCACTCGCGCTGGGCTGGTCCCGGGCCCGGCCGTTCCGGGCCACCGACCTTGCCCTGCTGGACACCGTGGCCGACCTGTGCGAGCAGGCGCTGGAACGGGTCCGGCTGGCCGCCGCGGAGCACGACCTGGTGAGCCGGCTGGCCGGCCGGCTGTTCGACACCGCGGGGGCGCCGCCGGCCGGACTCGACGTGGCGGTGCGGTACCGGCCGGCGATGACCGGCCTCAACCTCGGCGGCGACTGGTACGACCTGATCCGGCTCGACGGCGACCGGCTGGCGGTGGTGGTCGGGGACGTCGTCGGACACGAGGTGGAGGCGGCCGCGGACATGGCGCAGCTGCGTACCGTCGTGCGGACCCTGATCCGGCTCGGCGTGCCGCTGGGTGACGTCTTCTCCCGGGTCACCGAACTGCTCGGCCGGGCCTTCCTGGGCACCTGCCTGATCCTGCTGGTGGACCCGGGCCGGCGGCGGGTCGAGATGGTCCGGGCCGGCCACCCGCATCCGCTGTGGCTGCGCCACGGTGCTCCGGCCACGGCGGTGGCCACCGCGCGGGCGCTGCCGTTCGGCCTGGTGGACGAGACCATTCCGGTGACCGAGTTGTCCGTGCAACCGGGTGACCTGCTGGTGGCGTTCACCGACGGGTTGGTGGAACTGCGCCAGCACGCCTACCCGGACTGTGTCGCCACGCTCGCCGACGTGCTGGCCGAGGCCTCCGGCGGCAGCGCGGACGAGGTGGCCGCGGCGGTGATGGACCGGCTGCCGGCGGCCGAGGACGACCAGGCCCTGGTGGTGCTGCGGTTCCCGGCCTGAGCAGCACCGGCCCCGGATCCGCGGCCCCCGGCCCGCTACCCGGCCCGGCCCGCTACCCGACCCGCCCCGGTGCCGGCCCGGCGTGTCCGGTGGGCCGCCGGCGCAGCGCCCGGAAGGTGGGGTGAGCGCGTCGTACAGGTCGGCGAAGATCGGCAACAGCGCGGCGTAGGTGTCCGCGGCGGCCGGGTCGGGACGCACCGTCTCGGCGATCTCGACGAGGTCGGCGGCGACGTCGATCGACGGCACCAGGCGCAGCGCCTGCATCCCGAGCAGGGCCGCGCCGAAGCTGGAACCCTCGTGACCGGCCGGGAACCGGACGTCCGTGCCGAGCGCGTCGGCCAGCAGTTGCCGCCACAGCGGGCTGCGCGCGAAGCCGCCGCTGGCGCGTACCTCGTGGATCTCGTTCCCGGCCGAGCGCACCGAGGCGAGCACCAGGGCCAGTTGCAGGCAGACGCCCTCCAGCGCCGCCCGGACCAGATGTTCGCGGCGGTGGGCGTTGGTCAGCCCCACGTACGCCCCGCGGGGCAGCGCGCTCCAGTGCGGGGCGCGCTCGCTGAGCAGGTACGGCAGCATGACCAACCCGTCGGATCCGGCGGGCGCGCGGGCGGCGAGCGCGAGCAGGCTCTCCGCGGACCGCTCGCCGAGGTCGGGCGCGAGCGCCTCGCCGGCCCATTCGAGCACGATGCCGCCGTTGTTGATGGCGCCGCCCACCGTGAAGCGGTCCTCGGTGAGCGCGTAGCAGAAGACCCGGCCCCGGGGGTCGACGGCGGGCCGCTGCACCATCACCCGGATGGCGCCGCTGGTGCCGATCGAGCAGCCGGCCACGCCGGGGCGTACCGCGCCGAGACCCAGGTTGGCCAGGGGGCCGTCACCGGCGCCGACCACCAGCGGGGTGTCCGCGGGCAGCCCGGTGGCCCGGGCCGCGGCCGGGGTGAGCCCGGGCAGCACGGTGGTGGTGGGCACCAGCCGGGGCAACCGGTCGGGCCGGATGCCGGCGATGCGCAGCGCCTCGGGGTCCCAGTCCAGTCGGTGGATGTCGAGCAGGCCGGTGCCGGAGGCGACCGAGTGGTCGGTGACCAGCCGGCCGGCCAGCCGCAGCAGCACGAGATCCTTGATGCCGACCCAGTGCGCCACCCGGCGGAACAGCGCGGGCGCCCGCTCGGCGAGCCAGACCAGTTTCGGCAGCGGGGCCATCGGGTGCAGCGGGGTGCCCGTGCGCCGGTGCAGGTCCAGCCCGCCGGGCGCGGCGCGCAACCGTTCCGCCTGGGCGGTGGCGCGGGAGTCCGCCCAGGTGATCGACGGGGTCAGCGGTGCGCCGTCGCCGTCGAGCCCGATCACGTTGTGCATGGCCGTGCTGAAGGACAGCCCGGCGACCGGCCCGCCCAGGTCCGCGGCGACCGTCCGGACGGCCTCCACCACGGCGTCGCAGATGAGGTACGGATCCTGCTCGGCGTGGCCGGGGGCGGGCTCGTCGAGCGGGTAGCCCACCGAGTGCGACCCGAGCGACCGGCCGGTCGTGTCGTAGGCCACCGCCTTGGTGCTGGTGGTGCCGATGTCGACGCCGATCACCACCCCGGCACCCGTAGCCTCACCCACCGCCGACCACCCCCCCGCGGCTCAGCGCGCCCGGCGGCGGCCGACGTGCCGGGGACGGGACCGCACGGCCAGCACGAGCAGCAGCAGCGCCACGACGCCGAGCAGCGCGGCGGTGCCGGCCAGCACGGGCCAGCCGACCAGCCCGGCGCCGCCGGGGCGGCCGACCCGGTCCAGCGACCGCGCGGCGCCGGGTCGGGATGCCGCCGGGCCGGGCGTGGCGTCCAGCTCGCCGGGGGCGACGAGCCGGCCGACCGACGCGTCGGTGGGCTGGGCGAAGCCCCAGTCCAGCAGCGCCGCGCCCTGCTGCCAGCCGCGCAGCGGCCGGGCCTCGGCGCCGAGCAGGGTGACCACGAGCCGGCGACCGCCCCGCTCGGCGATGCCCACGTAGCTGTGCCGGGCCAGGGTGGTGAAGCCGGTCTTGCCGCCGATTCCCCCGCGGTAGTGGAACAGCAACTGGTTCTCGTTCTGGATCTGGAAGCCGTTCTTGGCGCCGGCCGGCTGCGGCGGCATCTGCGCGGTCCTGGCCGCGTCGTAGCTGCGGAAGTCCTCGTTGTCGAAGCACGCCCGGGTGATCAGCGCGAGGTCGTACGGGCTGGTGACCTGGCCCGGTCCGTCCAGTCCGGACGGGGTGGCGGCGTGCGTCTGGCGGGCGCCCAACTGGTGCGCCTCGGCGTTCATCGCCGCCACCGTGCCGGCCACCCCGGCGTCGCCGCCGCCGAGCCGCGCGAGCACGTTCGCGGCGTCGTTGCCGCTGTTGAGCAGCAGGCCCAGCCAGAGGGTCCGTACCGGGTACCGGCCGTCGAGCACCAGGCCGACGGCCGAGCTGCCGCGCTCGAAGTCGAGATCCTTGCGGTTGACCGTGACGACCTGCTCCGGGTCCAGCTTCGGCAGCACGGTCGCCACGAGCAGCAGCTTCTGGGTGCTGGCCGGCACGCCGTACTCGTGCGGGCCGCAGCCGCCGAGCACCGCGCCGCTGTCCAGGTCGGCGACCATCCAGGAGGTCGCGGTGACGGCCGGAGGCCGGGTCGCGCCCGGCGGCACCGCGAGCCCGGCGGTGGCCAGTGCGTCGCCGCCGATGCGGCGGTCGGCGGGATCGGGCTCGGGAACGGGCGGCCGGGGCGGTCGACTGACCGGCGGGCTGACGGCGGGACACGGTACGTCCGCCGCCGCGCTGGCCGCTGCCGGCGGCAGCACCGTGACCGGAAGGGTGAGCAGAACTCCCGTGAGGGCGGCGAGGATGCGCCGGAACCTCATACGCACCAACCGTTCATGGCCAAGCAGGGTAGCCCCGCGGCGGTCCGGCCGGCCGCGGGGGCCCGCTCAGGCGGTCCGGACGGCGATCAGTGACTTGGTGAGGCCGGCGATCCGCTCGGACCGGATGGTGGCGTCGGGGAAGAGGTACCGCAGCTCGGTCCGGCCGACCAGTTCGGTGGTCAGGACCTGCCGCATCGCCTGCTCCCAGGGCTTGTTCGGGGTGTACGCCAGCGGCCACTTGCGGGCGATCAGCACCCGGGCCGGCACCGGCAGGAACTGCATTCCCGGCGCCACCCAGTGCGGCTCGATGGGGAAGTACCGGTACGGAGTCTGCACCCAGTAGCGCGGGGCGAGCTCGCGGACCACCGCGGCCATCCGGCGGCGCTGTTCGTGCCCGCCGACGTGTTCCAGCACGCTGTTGCTGAACACCAGGTCGTACCGGCGGGACCGGATCGCGGCCGGCAGGTCGCAGGCGTCGGCCTGGTCTGATTCGGCCCAGTCGGGCAGGTCGGTCGGCGGTGTCTCCAGGTTGACCAGGTGCACGTGGGCCGGCCGGACCGGCGCGTCGGCCCAACTCGCCACCCGGCCACCGATGTCCAGGACCGTCATGTCGGCCAGTCCGGGGAAGGTCTCGGAGAGCCAGGCGGCGCGCCGGGCGCGCCGTTTCCCGCCCAGCGAGGTGGGGGAGTCGACCAGTCGGAAGCGCAGAGACCGTAGTGGCATCTACTGATGATGGGGATCGCCGATACGGTGTGTCATCCGCCGAATGGGCGGGCGGTGGCGGTCCGAATCGGGGCAGATAATTGCGCTCTCCAGTCAAGCCGGTTTACCGGTGACATCGGCGCCACCCATACGATGATCGCTGTTCGCGGTCGGATGTGTACCCAGCGTTCCGTTTTTCGGTGGGCATGCGTGACTTCGCGGACAAAAGGCGTCCGGACAATTCCCCAAGATCCTTCGATGGGTGTGACAGGCCTCGCGTACAACGGTGACCTAGCTGTTATTGATTTGATGCCTCAGGCCGTTTCGGCGAAACCCGGGGCCGGCTAGCGTTTCCGCCACCGCACACCGGCGACCCCGTCGGGGTGCCTGGGTGGGTGCGGTCGTCCGGGAATGGAGGTGACGTGGGTGGACCCGTCGCGTACGAGTGCTGAGTCGACCACGCTCGACGAGCCGCCAACGGCCGTGGAAGTGGCTTCGCCGGCGCCGCAGCAGCGGGTCGTGACGGTCAGCAAGTCGCCGACGCGGATCGCCTTCGAGCGGCTGCGGGCCGACCGGGTGGCGATGATCTGTGCGGGCATCTTCGTCCTCTTCATTGTCATCGCCGTGTTCGCCCCGCTGCTGGCAAAGCTGGAGGGGCAGACCCCCACGGAATATCACCAGGGCATGATCGACGACTACGGCTTCCCGACCATCGGGATGACCTCCGACCACTGGTTCGGCATCGAGCCGCGGCTCGGCCGGGACCTGTTCGCCCGCTGGGTGTACGGTGCGCGACCGTCGCTCATCGTGGCGGTGACGGTCACGATCGCCACCACCCTCGTCGGGGTGATCGTCGGCTTGGTCGCCGGGTTCGCCGGCGGGCTGGTGGACCGGGTGCTGTCCTGGTTCATCGACCTGGTGCTGAGCCTGCCGTACCTGCTGTTCGCGATCGCGACCGCCGGTGTGCTGGTGGCGATGCTGGGCGGTGCGGAGGCGGCCAACCCGTCCGAGGTGGCCAAGGTGCGGTTCATCTCGCTGGTCCTGGTGCTCTCCTTCTTCGGCTGGGCCGGCCTGGCCCGGCTCATCCGCGGCCAGGTGCTCTCGTTGCGCGAGCGCGAGTTCATCGCCGCGGCGAAGGTGCTGGGCGTGCCGACCCACAAGGTTCTGTTCAAGGAACTGCTGCCCAACCTGGTGGCGCCGATCATGGTGTCGGCGTCCCTGGCCCTGCCCAGCTACATCGTCGCAGAGGCCGGCCTGACCTTCCTCGGGGTCGGCCTGACCGAGCCCACGCCGTCGTGGGGTCTGACGATTTCCGCGGCGCAGAACTACTACCGCGCCGACCCGGCGTACCTCTGGATCCCGATCATCGGCATCACCATCCTCGTGCTGGCGCTCAGCCTGCTCGGTGACGCTGTCCGGGACGCCTTTGACCCCCGTACCCGCCGATGACGGCACACCCCGTTTCACCAAGAAAGGGAGCAACTGTGAGGCGACTCAATGTGGCCGTGGCGGCCTGTGCCGCCATAGCCCTTGGGGTGACGGGCTGTGGTAGCCCGTCCTCCAACAACAGCGGCACGACCGACGACAGTGGCAAGATCAACACCCAGCAGAGCGCCATCGATCCCGACGCCAAGGGCCCGGCGCCCGACGTCGCGGGCGCGAAGAAGGGTGGCACGATCACGATCTACTCGCAGTCGACGCCGAACACCTTCGACCCGACCGACATCTACTACGTCGACTCGAACGAGATCGGCAAGCTGCTGTTCCGTACGCCGACCCAGTTCGCGATCCGCGAGGGCAAGCCGGTGCTGGTGCCGGACCTGACCGACGTGGGCACCGTCTCGGACGACAAGCTGACCTGGACCTTCAAGCTGCAGCCGGGCATCAAGTACGAGGACGGCAGCGAGGTCAAGGTCGAGGACCTGGCGTACGCCATCAAGCGGTCCTTCGCGCACGACCTGTTCGCCAACGGCCCGACGTACCAGCTGGTGTACTTCAAGGACGCCGACAAGTACAAGGGCCCGTACGAGAGCGGCGACGACTACGCCGGCGTGGAGACCCCGGACGCCAGCACCCTGGTGATCCACCTCGCCAAGCCGTTCAGCGACCTGCCGTTCTACATGTCCTTCCCGATGTTCTCGCCGATCCCCAAGGCCAAGGACACCAAGCAGGACTACAAGAACAAGCCGATCTCGACCGGCCCGTACATGTTCGACAGCTACACCGCGGGCAGCGAGCTGAAGCTCAAGAAGAACCCGAACTGGGACGCCAACACCGACCCGGTGCGGCACCAGTACGCCGACGCGTGGGACTTCAAGTGGGGCGTCGATGACGTCAAGAGCCAGCAGCAGGTGCTCAACAGCAACGGCCCGGACGCCAACGCGCTCAACTACGGCAACATCGACGCGTCGCTGATCCCGCAGGTGCAGGAGAAGAAGGACCAGCTCATCCAGGGTGAGAGCCCCTGCAACATCGTGGTGCAGCTGGACACCCGGAAGATCCCGCTGGAGATCCGCAAGGCGATCGCGCTGGCCTGGCCGTACGACGCCGACTGGAAGGCCGCCGGCCTGAACGACTACATCGCCGAGCGGTCCAGCACCATCCTGCCGCCGAGCGTCCCCGGCTACAAGAAGTACGACCCGGCGCCGGGCCTGAGCGGCAAGGGCGACGGTGACCCGGAGGCGGCCAAGAAGATCCTCCAGGACGCGGGCAAGGTCGGCTTCGAGCTGAGCTGGTACTACGACAACACCAAGACCATCCCGCAGCAGCTCGCCCAGGTGCGCAGCGACGCGCTGAAGGCGGCGGGCTTCACCCCGAAGCCGGTCGGTGTGCCCACCGCCGAGCTGCGGACCAAGACGAGCGACTACGACTCGCCGGTGAACATGGGCCTCTCGCCCGCCGGCTGGTGCTCGGACTGGCCCAGTGGTGGTAGCTGGATGCCGGTGCTGTTCCAGTCGCACAGCATCAGCGACGGCACCTCGTGGGGCATGCTGAGCGACAAGGCTCTCGACAGCAAGATCGACGAGGTTGCCGAGCTGCCCGCGGACCAGGCCACCGCCAAGTGGGGCGACCTGGACCAGGAGATCATGAACATGTACGTGGCGCTCCCGCGCTACTACGACAAGATGGCCATCGTGGCCGGCACCAACATCGGTGGCGCCGAGGGCGACGCCACGGTCGGCCTGCCGTTCTTCCCGAACCTGTTCCTGAAGAGCGGTAGCTGATCCACTCCTGATCCCGTGGTCCGGTCGGCGCCTGCGGCACCGGCCGGACCACGGGGGCGGATGCCCCTTCCTTCCGGTCGCTGACCGGAGATCCTGCGACACCATCCCGGTCCGCGTGACCGGCCGCCCGAAAGCGAGGAGTTGGCGGTGCTCCTGTACATCCTGCGGCGATGCGCGAGTGCGATCTCCGTCGTCATCGTTACGCTGATCGCCAGCTTCGCGCTGTTCTTCCTGGCTCCGACCGACCCGGCGGGCGCGATCTGCGGCAACCGCTGCACCCCGGAGCGGGTGGCGGACATCCGCAACAGCCTGGGACTCGACGAACCGGCCGTGGAGCAGATCGGCCTGTACCTCAAGGGCATCGTCGTCGGCCGCGACTTCACCAGCGCCGGCGCCGTCATCCACTGCTCGGCCCCGTGTCTCGGCTACTCCTACATCCTCGGCCAGCCGGTGACGAAGCTGCTGGCCCAGGCCCTGCCCGTGACGGTCTCCATCGTCCTGGGCGGTGCGCTGGTGTACTTCACCGTCGGCGTGCTCGCCGGGACCGCCGCCGCCCGTCGCCGGGGTTCCCCGGCCGACCGGCTGGTCGTCGGCAGCACGCTCATCATCAACTCCGTCCCGTACTTCGTGGTCGCGCTCATCGTGGCGCTGTACGCCACCTTCCTGCCGCGCGCGGAGTACCACTCCTTCCTGAGCAATCCGCTCACCTGGGCCGCCGGCCTGTTGGCACCGTGGCTCACCCTCGGCCTGGCCAACGCGACCCAGTACACCCGGTACTCGCGCGCCTCGATGATCGAGGCACTGGGCGAGGACTACGTCCGGACCGCCCGGTCGAAGGGCATCAGCGAGCGGCGGGTGGTGTACCGGCACGGCCTGCGCGCCGCCCTCAGCCCGGTGATCACGATCTTCGGGATCGACGTCGCCGTCCAGATCGTCAACACCCTGTTCACCGAGAGCATCTTCGGGCTGCCCGGGATCGGCGTGATGACGCTGCGCGCGTTCTTCACCTTCGACCTGCCGGTGATCATGGGCGGCGTGTTGATCGGTTCGGTGGTGCTGGTCGTGATGAACCTGCTCGTCGACATCCTCTACACGTTCCTCGATCCCCGGGTGCGGCTCGGATGATCCCCGCAGCGTCGAGCGTCGTCACCGACAATCGCCGGTCGCACCGGTACACGATCTCGTAAGGCGGCAACAGAATGAGCGACGAGATGCCTGAGACCCCTTCCGCCCGCGGCCCGCAGACCGTGGTACGCCAGCGGCGGGACAACGCGGCGGTGGAGGGCGACCAGCCGTACCTGGAGGTGTCCGACCTGCGGGTCACCTTCCCACGGCCGACGGCCTGGTGCAGGCGGTGCAGGGGCTGAGCTACTCCCTGCCGCTGGGCCGGACCCTCGCGATCGTCGGCGAGTCCGGCTCCGGCAAGAGCGTCTCCAGCATGGCGATCATGGGGCTGCACGATCCGAAGAGCACCCGGATCTCCGGCTCGATCCGGCTGGGCGACACCGAGATCGTCGGCATGCGGCAGGAACAGATGCGCAAGATCCGCGGCGCCGTGGCGTCGATGATCTTCCAGGATCCGCAGTCGTCGCTGCACCCCTTCTACACGATCGGCAACCAGATCGTCGAGGCGTACCGGGCGCACAACAACGTGTCCAAGAGGGCGGCCCGGGAGCGCGCCGTCGACATGCTCGGCCGGGTCGGCATCCCGAACCCGCGGCGGCGGCTGGACGACTTCCCGCACCAGTTCTCCGGCGGCATGCGCCAGCGCGCCATGATCGCCATGGCGCTGGTGAACGACCCCAAGCTGCTGATCGCCGACGAGCCCACCACCGCGCTGGACGTGACGGTGCAGGCGCAGATCCTCGACCTCATCTCCGACCTGCAACGCGACTTCGGCTCGGCGGTCATCTTCGTCACCCACGACCTCGGCGTGGTCGCCGAGATCGCCGACGACGTGCTGGTGATGTACGCCGGCCGGGCCGTCGAGTACGGCCCCGCGCACAAGATCCTCGGCACGCCGCTGCACCCGTACTCGTGGGGTCTGCTGGAGAGCATCCCGGCGCTCTCCGGCGACCCGCAGCCGCTGCACCCCATCCCCGGTGCCCCGCCCAGCCTGCTCAACGTGCCGAGCGGCTGCCCCTTCCATCCGCGCTGCGAGTTCCGCACCCGGGTGCCGGGCGGGCTGTGCAAGAACGAGGAGCCGGCCCGGCTGCCGCGGACCGCCGACACCACCCGGGAGTCCCGGTGCCACCTCGAAGCGCCCGACCGGATCTTCGAGACCGACATCCTGCCCCGGCTGCCGTAAAGGATCTGCGACGATGACGACCGCCACGAAGGACACCGCGGGCTCCCGGTCCGGCTCCCGCGTCCCGAAGACCCCCGGGGCTCCGCTGCTGGAACTCAAGGACCTCGTCATGCACTTCGACGTGAAGGGCGAGGGGCTGCTGCGCCGTGCGTCGAACAAGGTGCAGGCCGTCGACGGGGTCTCGTTCAGCCTCAACGAGGGCGAGACGCTGGGGCTGGTGGGCGAGTCCGGTTGTGGCAAGTCCACCACCGCCCGGCTGATCACCCGGCTGCTCAAGCCGACCAGCGGGCAGATCCTGTACCAGGGGCACGACATCGCCGACCTGACCGAGCGGCAGTTGCGGCCGTACCGCCAGGAGATCCAGCTGATCTTCCAGGACCCGTACTCGTCGCTCAACCCGCGGCACACCGTGGGCACGATCGTCGGCACCGCGCTGCGTACCCACAACATGGTGCCCAAGAGCCGCGAACTGGCCCGGGTGCAGGAACTGCTGGAGGTGGTCGGGCTCAACCCCGAGCACTACAACCGCTACCCGCACGAGTTCTCCGGCGGCCAGCGGCAGCGGATCGGCATCGCCCGGGCGCTGGCCGCGCGGCCGAAGATCATCGTCGCGGACGAGCCGGTCAGCGCGCTGGACGTCTCCATCCAGGCCCAGGTGATGAACCTGCTGGAGGAGCTGCGCAAGGAATTCAACATCGCCTTCGTGTTCATCGCCCACGACCTCGGCGTGGTCCGGCACTTCTGTGACCGGGTCGGCGTGATGTACCTGGGCAAGATGGTGGAGATCGGGCCGCGGGACGGGATCTACGACGCGCCGCAGCACCCGTACACCCAGGCGCTGCTGTCGGCCGTACCGGACCTGAACCTGGCCCGCGGCGCCGCGCCGAAGAACCGGATCCGGCTGGTCGGCGACGTGCCGAGCCCGATCAACCCGCCCTCGGGCTGCCGGTTCCGGACCCGCTGCTGGAAGGCCGAGGACATCTGCGCCCAGATCGAGCCGCCGCTGGAGAACAAGGCGGCGCAGCAGAGCGCGGCCTGCCACTTCGCCGAGCCCCGCGCGGTCACC
Source organism: Plantactinospora sp. KBS50 (assembly GCF_002285795.1). Taxonomy (GTDB): domain Bacteria; phylum Actinomycetota; class Actinomycetes; order Mycobacteriales; family Micromonosporaceae; genus KBS50. The sequence goes on along the minus strand of NZ_CP022961.1, from coordinate 3,407,596 downwards.
GCCGAACTGCCCGTCTCGTCCTGAGCGTTTCCCCGCGCCGCCGCCGGGCGGCCGGCTGGGCCGTTCCGGAGGTTTGCCCGGATCCTGCCCGGGTAGCCGCACGGCCGGTGGCCGGTGGCGGCCGGCCCGCGCCGGCCGGTGATCGCCGGCCAGGATCGGGGTCGATCCGCTTCCTGCGGAAAGAGGGCGACGATGACCAGGGAACGGCTCGCAGACACGGTGGTGGGCACGATCGGCGACGCGGCCGGGACGGTGGTGGACCCGAAGGAGGGGCTGTCCCAGGCGCGGCGCAAGGCGTCCGTGCCGACCGCGGCACTGGTCGGCATCGCGCTGATCGTCGGCTACCTGCTCGGCCGGCGGGCGCGGGGCTGACCGGCCGCCGAGCCGCCCGGTTCGACACCGTCGAGGCGTACGTCCGGATGTCCACCCGCGGGTGCGATGATGTCGTCCGGCACGACGGATCGACGGAGTCGAGGGGCGGCGGCGGGTCGCATGGCAGCTTTCGAGGCGAAGACGGTCACCACCGGCGACCGCACCGTCGTCACGCTCACCGGCGAGTGTGATCTTGCCGTACGCGAGGAGTTGACCACGGTGCTGCTGACCGCCGTGGACGCCGCCGGCTGCGTCGTGCTCGACCTGGCCGGGCTGCGGTTCATGGATTCCAGCGGCATCCACGCGCTGGTCACCGGCCACCAGGCCGCCGTGCGGCAGGGCCATCGGCTGTACGTGCGGGGCGCCGTCGGCGCGGTGGCCCGGGTCCTGGACCTGACCGGGCTCGCCGACCTGCTCGCGCTGCCGGTCGAGCGCCCGGAGCGCGATCTGCCGGATGAGCGCCCGGAGCGCACTTCGCCGGATGAGCGCCCGGAACGCGCCGTGGACAGCCCGGCGCATGGCTGAGCGCGGCACCGACGCCGGTGGGCCCGCTCCTGCACCGGTGATGCCGTACGCCCGCTCCACCGACCTGGCCGGGGTGCGCGCGTTCGTGCGGAGCCGGGCCGAGACGCTGGGCCTGCCGCCCGAGCGCACCGACCTGCTCGTGCTCGCGGTGAGCGAGCTGGCCACCAACACGTTGCAGCACACCGCCGGCGGCGGCCGGGTCCGGGTGTGGGCGGACGCGGACGATGTCCTCTGCGAGGTCGTCGACCACGGTGCGGCCCGGGTGTTCGGCCGGGTCATGCCGGCGGCCGGCGAGATCCGCGGGCGTGGTCTCGCGATCGTCGAACGGGTCTGCGACGAGGTGTCCTCGACGGTCGGTCCGACCGGGACGGTGGTGCTGCTGCGGCTGCGTCGCTGACCCGGTCCCGGGTTCAGTCCAGCACGCGGGCCGCGAGCATGCAGGTGTCGTCGTCCGGGTTGGCGTACCGCAGCATCCCGCGCAGCCGGGCGAGCGCCTGCGGCCCGGTGTCCCGCGAGCCGGCGCCCAGCGCCCGTTTCACCTGGTCGAGCGGGGCGGTGCCGGCCGAGCGGTGTTCGACCAGGCCGTCGGTGTAGAGCAGGACGAGGTCGCCCGGCCGCAGGGTCTGGCCGGCCACCCGGTAGGCCGCCGCGGCGTCGGCGCCGAGCAGCAGGTGCCGGGGGCCGGCCAGGTCGGTGGCGGTGCCGTCCCGGGCCAGCAGCGGTGGCATGTGGCCGGCGCACGACCAGGACAGCCGGCGGGTGCCGGGGTCGTAGCGGGTGATCACCGCGGTCGCGGTGATCCGCAGGTGCAGGCACAGCCGGTTCAGGTGGCCCAGCAGGACGCCCGGGTCGTGGATGCCGATCGAGAGCCAGGCGATCAGCGAGAACCGCAGGTGTGCCATGCCGTGCGCGGCCTCCAGGCCGTGCCCGGCCACGTCGCCGACGGCCAGCGTGACCGGTCCGCCGGGCGGTCCGTCGGCGTGGTACCAGTCGCCGCCCACCTGTACGGCGCTCTCGGCCGGCAGGTAGCTGACCATCGCCTGCATCCCGGGCAGGTCGAGCGGCTCCCGCGGCAGCGGCTGGATCAGGTGCTGGACCTGGCCGGCGAGGCGGTGCTCGGCCAGCGCGGTCATCTCCCGGATCCGCACCTGGTCGCGCAGCCGCTGGATGGCGTCGCGGGAGTCCTCCCGGGCGGTGACGTCCTGCACCACGGCGTAGATCTTCAACGGCCGGCCGGTGGCGTCGCGGGCCACGTCGGAGCGGATCCGCAGGTGCCGGACCGACCCGCCGAGCCGGAACCGGACCGTGACGTCCGCCGCCGCCCCGCTGTCCATGGTCTGCCAGGCGGTCTCGCTGACCCCCCGGTCCTCGGGAAGCATCGCCGCCGCCTGCTCGGCCCGGGACATCGGCCCGTCGGCCGGGTCCCGGTCGAACAGCCGGAACATCCCGGGTGACCACTCGCTCTGGCCGGTGAGCAGGTCGTACTCCGCCCAGCCGAGCCGACCCAGCAGCTCGGTCCGGTCCGCGCGCAGCCGGGCCTCGTCCACCCGCTGCCACCAGACCAGCAGACCGCCCAGTACGCGGTGCACCCGTACGTCGAACGACGACCGGGCCACCACGCCGGAGCGCTGCTCGGTGTGCCGGAAGTCGGTCAGTTCGCCGGGCCGGCCGGTGCGCAGGACCCGGCCGTAGAGGTCCCACAGCGGGCCGTCGACCATCCCCGGGTAGAGCTGGCTGAGGCGCTCGCCGACGCGGGTGGCGCCGCGACCGCTGACGTCCTCGTCGGCGCTGACGGCGGCCACGAGGTAGTCCGGGCGTCCGTCCGGTGCCGTGGCCGGCAGCAGCCAGCTGCATCCGGACGGCACGGTGGCGATGATCTCCCGGACGACGTCCACCCTGGCGTCCCGATCCGGCGGCCGGCGCGGTACGTCGGTCCCGGTCCGGTCGCCACCGTTGCCCACCAGCGCAGCCTAGGGTCGGGTCGAGTAGATCCACAAGGCACCCTCCGGCCGGGCCGGCGCGACGACCCGGCCGGCGTGCGGCGGCCGTGTGCGACCGTCCTAGACTCGACCGGTGACCGGGACGCCGGCTCCCACGGTGCCGGCGGGCAACCGGGTGCGGCGAGGGCGGGTTCGGACACGGGGAGCGGATCGGTGAAGGTCGTCATAGCCGGTGGTACCGGGCAGGTGGGCAGGATCCTGGATCGGGCGCTGACCCGCGACGGTCACGAGGTCGTGGTGCTCACGAGGTCGCCGGTCGGCGCGCGTCAGGTCCGGTGGGACGGCTCGACGCTGGGCGCCTGGAGCCGGCAGATCGACGGCAGCGACGTGGTCGTGAACCTGGCGGGGCGGAGCGTGAGCTGCCGGTACACCCCGGAGAACCTGGCCGCCATGATGAGTTCGCGGGTGGACTCGGCACGGGTGGTCGGCGAGGCCGTCGCCGCCGCGGCCCGGCCGCCGAAGGTCTGGCTGCAGATGAGTACCGCGACCATCTACGCGCACCGGTTCGATGCCGCCAACGACGAGGCGTCCGGCCGGATCGGCGGCGCCGAGACCGGCGTGCCCGGGTACTGGGCGTACAGCGTCGACATCGCCCGCAACTGGGAGGCCGAGCAGGAACGGGCGGTGACGCCGGGGACCCGCAAGGTGGCGCTGCGGGCGGCGATGGTGATGAGCCCCGACCGCGGCGGGGTCTTCGACGTGCTGAGCTGGCTGGCCCGGCTCGGGCTCGGCGGTCCCGTCGCGGGCGGCCGGCAGTACATCTCCTGGATCCACGACCACGACTTCGTCCGCGCGGTCCGGTTCCTGATCCGGCGGGAGGACATCGCGGGCGCCGTGAACCTCGCCGCGCCGGGGCCGCTGCCGCAGCGGGAGTTCATGCGGATCCTGCGCTCCGCCTGGCGGATGCCGGTGGGACTGCCGGCGACCGCGTGGATGGCCGGGATCGGCGCGTTCGCGCTCCGCTCGGACACCGAACTGCTGCTCAAGAGCCGGCGGGTGGTGCCGGGACGGCTGGTCGAGGCGGGCTTCGCGTTCGACTACCCGGACTGGGCGACGGCGGCCGGGGACCTGGTGCCGCGCCGCCGCGGCCGGGACGCCCGGCCGGCCCCGGACTGAGCGTCGGCGCCTCCGGACACCGGCACCTCCCCGGGACGCGCGACGGCGCCCCGCCGGTGGCGGGACGCCGTCGCGGTGCCGTGCGTGATCAGCTGGTGGGGAAGTTGTCCGGGGTACGGATCCGGTCCCGCATGTAGGTGCCGGACGCGGTGAGCACCGAGGTGCCCGCGTAGACGTTGCCGTAGCAGGTGCCGGACCGGAAGGCGGCGCTGCCCTCGTCGGCGTCGGAGTACGTCCAGTTCGCGTAGCTGATCTTCAGCCGGTCCAGCATGTCCAGCCAGGCGTTGCTGCTTGCCGTGTCGACCGCTCCGTCACCGGTGTAGGTGACCGTGCCGAACTCGGTGACGAACATCGGCAACCGGGCGGCGGCCCGCTCCAGCTCCGCGCGGTAGCTGTCCTTGTGCGAGGCGGCGTAGAAGTGGAACGCGTACATCACATTGCTGGCGTTGACCGGGTTGTTGATCACCTCGGTCGAGTTGCCGCCCTCGGAGAGTCCCAGCGAGGACCAGGCCCGGGTGCCGACCACCACGATCGCGTCCGGGTCGTTGGCCCGGATGACCGGGATGACCTGCTCGGCGTAGCTCTTGATGGTGGACCAGGAGACCCCGTTGGGCTCGTTGGTGACCTCGTAGATCACGTTGTTCTTGTTCGCGTTGCGGGCCGAGACGGCCGCGAAGAAGGTCTTGGCCCGGTCGAGGTTGTACGTCGGGTCGCCGGGGGTCAGCGTGTGGAAGTCGATCAGGGCGTACATCCCGCGCTGCTCGGCCTTGTCGACAAGCGTGTTGACCCGGCTGGTGAAGCCGGCCGGGTCGGTCTCGTAGCCGTCCTCCTGCACGTACATGGAGATCCGCAGCAGGTCGGCCTGCCAGTCGTTGGCCAACGCGTCGAGCGAGGCGTCGTTGTAGCAGTTGTAGAACCACTGGAGGCCGTGCGTGCTCATCCCGCGCAGTTGGATCGGGCGGTCGTACTGGTTGCAGAGGTTGACCCCGCAGACCCGCAGCTGACCGTTGATGGCCACCGGCGTGGTGCCGGTGGGCGGTGCGGTGGTCGGCGGTGCGGTGGTGGGCGGTGCGGTGGTCGGCGGCGCCGTGGTGGGCGGTGCCGTCGTCGGCGGCGCGGTGGTGGGCGGTGCCGTGGTCGGGGCGGCCGTGGTCGGGGTCGTGCTGCCGGTGCAGGCCGTGCCGTTCAACGTGAACGCCGTGGGGTCCGGATTGCTGCTGGTCCAGGACCCGTTGAAGCCGATGGCGGTGCTGCCGCCGGTGGGCAGCGAGCCGTTGTAGCTCAGGCTCTGCGCGGTCACCGCGGAGCCGCTCTGGCTGTACGTCGCCGACCAGCCCTGCACGACCCGCTGACCGGAGTCGGGGAAGCTGAAGCCGAGCGTCCACCCGTTGATCTGGTCACCGAGGTTCTTGATGGTGATGTTGGCGGTGAACCCGCCCGCCCACGAGTTGGTCGTGTAGGTGACCGCGCAGCCGGTGGCCGCCATCGCGTTCGTCGTGGGCAGCAGGGCCGTCGTGCCGGCGGCCAGCGCGACGGCGGTGCCCGTGATGATCAGCTGACGTCGGAACCGGTGGGGGATTGTCATCATGGACCGTCTCATTCTCGTACGGGCCAGCCGGGGGCGGTCGGCGCGTGCCGTCCGGCCCGCGGATCTGGCGCGGGGGACATACGGGGCTGACTGTGCCGGCGGGACCGGTCGGCCCACCCGAGGGACGGGTCGGTCCGCCCGGCAGCGCGGCTGGCGGGTTGGCCCGACCGCCCGGCTGGCCCGGCTGCCTCGCGGCGGGGGACCGGCGCACGGCCGGCCGTGGTCTCGCGTAGCCCGTGTACGTTCGCCCAGGGCTCGGGAGCGCTCCCACGGCAGCCTCTCAGACTCGCGCTGACTTCGCAAGATTGACGGACGTTGAGATCCTTGCGGGCCGTGGCCGCGATCCGGGCGCGGTGCCGGTGATCGGCGTTTTCCCGGCCCGTAACACGTCCTTGTGCGGACGGAAATCTCCGATGACCAGCATCATCCGCATGGCGTCAGCGGACACTCACCGCCCGTGCCGGCTACGCCGGTGCGGCGCCGCCCCGCGGGCCGGCTCCGGCGCGGATCCCGACGCGGCGGCCGTCGGCGCCGTGGCGGTGGCGCTCCGGTGACCGACGCCGCGGAGCGCGCCGCGGACCCGGGGCCACTGACCGGGTTCACGGTCGCCGTCACCGCCGAACGCCGCAACGCGGAGCTGCGGGCGCTCTTCGAGCGCCGGGGTGCCCGGGTCGTCAACGCGCCGAGCCTGGCCATCGTGCCGTTGCGGGACGACACCGCCCTGCGGCGTGCCACCGAGGACCTGCTGCGCCGCCCGCCGGACGTCGTGGTGGTGACCACCGGGGTCGGCTTCCGTGGCTGGCTGGACGCGGCCGACGGCTGGGGGGCGGCCGAACCGCTGCGCGGCGGCCTGGGCCGGGCGCGCCTGCTCGCCCGTGGCGCCAAGCCCTGCGGCGCGATCCGGGCCGCCGGGCTGAGCGAACAGTGGGCGGCGCCGAGCGAGTCCTGCGAGGAGATCCTCCGCGAGCTGATCGAGGAGGGCGTGGCGGGGCGGCGGATCGCGGTGCAACTGCACGGCGGGCCGCAGGAGGAGTTCGTGTCCGCGCTGCGCCGGGCCGGCGCCGAGGTGGTGGAGGTGCCGGTGTACCGGTGGACCGCCCCCGGCGACCTGGGCCCGGTCCGCCGGCTGATCGGGCTGATCGTCGCCGGCCAGGTCGACGCCGTGACCTTCACCAGCGCGCCGGCGGTGCGGGTGCTGCTGGAGGTGGCCGGCATGGGCGCCGCCGAGCTGTTCACCGAACGGGCGCTGGCCGCCTGCGTGGGTCCGGTCACCGCGGCGCCCTTGCGCGCGGCCGGCGTACCGGTGCTGGTGCCCGAGCGCGCCCGGCTGGGCGCCCTGGTCCGGGCCGTGACCGAGGAGCTGCCGCGGCGCGCCCGCCGGCTGTCGGTCGCCGGCGCGGAACTGGAGCTGCGCGGGCATGCGGTACTGGTCGACGGCACGCCCCGGACGCTGGCCCCGGCGACGATGGCGATCCTGGCCGCGTTGGCCGCGCGGCCGGGCGTGGTGATCTCCCGTGCCGAGCTGGCGGCGGCGTTGCCGCGGGCCGCGGACAGTCACGCCGTGGACATGGCCGTGGTCCGGTTGCGCGCCGCGCTGGGCTCCTCCCGGTACGTCGAGACCGTGATCAAGCGGGGCTACCGGCTTCCGGTGGACGACGGACCCGAGGCGCCCGCAGCGGCGCCGCCCGACACCGTCCCGCCCGGTACGGCCGCGGCCCGGCGCCGGCCCGGGCCGTCCCGCCGCCGCAGCCCGGGAAAGGACGCCGCCGGCCGGCCGTAGCGGCGGCTACCATGGGGCCGCGAGATGCCCCGGGCGCCGGACGGAAGTCGGTGGCGATCGATGGAGAACGGTTCGCTCGTCCCGCCGGTCACCTGGCTGCCCGACCTCGGCCACCCGCCCGGCCGGGTGGCGCTGACCTTCGACGACGGCCCGTGTCCACCGTGGACCGACAGGCTGCTCGACGTGCTGGCCCGGACCGGCACCCCGGCCACGTTCTTCGTGCTGGGGTCGCTGATCGCCGGGCGCGAGGACCGGTTGCGCCGGATGGTGCGGCTGGGCTGCGCCGTGCAGGTGCACGGCTGGGAGCACGTCCGGATGACCGAGCAGTCCCCGCGGGAGCGCCGGCGGGACATCGCGGCGACGCGGCGGCTGATCTGCGACGTGACCGGCCACCGGCCCCGGCTGGTGCGCCCGCCCGAGGGCCGTGCCGACCGGGCGGTGATCGAGGACATCCTGTCGATGGGGATGGCGCCGGCGTTCTGGAGCGTGCACGCCGCCGACTGGACCCGTCCGGGTCGGGCGGAGATCGTCGCGCGGATCTCGCCCGGTCTCGTCGACGGCGCCGTGGTCCTGCTGCACGACGGCGGTGGCGAGCGGGACCAGACGGTCGGTGCCGTCGGGCCGCTCGTCGCCCTGCTGCGCGAGCGCGGCCTGGCCCCCGTGACCCTGACTCCGTGATCCCCGCCCGTCGCGGCGCGGGGGCGGAATTCTCCGACCTGTTGTGGTTAAATCGTTAACGTCGATGTTACCGATAACATCGACGTGGTCGACGATCGTCCGTGGCCGGCTTCTCCTCGCCCCGTCGGTCCGGGGCTTTGCCTTGTCCAGCCGGGGAGAACCACCCACGGCCTGCCTCGAAGGGTCGCCAGCCGCGTGATGTGAGCGCTGACATCGACCGTCCTATCCGGAGACTGCGCGCGGGCGCACCGGAATCCCCACACCCCCGAGGAAACCGTCATGGTCACTCGTCATCCCTGGTCCATCCATCCCAGACGGCGCTCCGCCGTGCTCGGTGCGCTGGTGCTCACCCTGGTCGTCGCCGGCCTGGCGCTGGCCACCCAGGCGCGGGTCGCGGTGGCCGCGCCCGGCCCGAACTCGATCGTCGGAGCGCAGTCGGGTCGGTGCATCGACGTACCGAACGGCAGCACCACCAACGGCACCCAGGTGCAGTTGTACGACTGCTGGAGCACCTCCGGGCAGAGCTGGACGTACACCTCGGGCAAGCAGTTCCAGGTGTACGGCAACAAGTGCCTGGACGCCTACGGGCAGGGCACCAGCAACGGGACCCAGGTGATCATCTGGGACTGCAACGGGCAGAGCAACCAGCAGTGGAACGTCAACTCCAACGGCACCATCACCGGGGTGCAGTCCGGGCTGTGCGTGGACGCCAGCGGCGCGGCCACCGCGAACGGCACGAAGATCCAGCTCTGGTCCTGCGGCGGCGGCGCGAACCAGCGGTGGAGCACCTCGGCGACGCCCTCCTCGCCCACCCCCACGCCGACCGCGACCTCGAACCCGCCGTCGGGAAGCCAGCCGTGTGACATCTACGCGGCCGGCGGCACGCCCTGCGTGGCCGCGCACAGCACCACCCGCGCCCTGTACGCCGCCTACACCGGCAACCTGTACCAGGTCCGCCGTTCCTCGGACAACACCACCCGCAACATCGGCGTGCTGACCACCGGCGGCCGGGCCGACGCCGCCGCCCAGGACAGCTTCTGCGCCAACACCACCTGCGTGATCACCTGGATCTACGACCAGTCCGGGCGCGGCAACAACCTCGGCTACCAGGGCTCCGGCGGCGTCGGCGGCGCCGTGCAGCCCGCCGTGGCCACCCGGGAGTCGGTGACGCTCGGGGGCAACAAGGTGTACTCGCTCTACATCCCCGGCAACAGCAGCTACTGGCGGGACGGGCACACCACCGGCATTCCCACCGGCAGCGCGCCGGAGGGCATGTACATGGTCACCAGCGGCACCCACGTGAACAGCGGCTGCTGCTTCGACTACGGCAACAGCGAGACCACCCGCCGGGCCGACGGTGCCGGTGCGATGGACGCGATCAACTTCTCCACAAGTTGCTGGTTCGGCGGCTGCTCCGGCAGCGGCCCCTGGGTGCAGGCCGACCTCGAATACGGTCTCTACCCGGGCGGCAGTTCCTCCTGGAACTCCAACCAGCGCGCCTTCAACAACAGGTTCGTCACCGCCACCCTGAAGAACAACGGCACGACGCGGTTTGCCATCAAGGGCAGCAACGCCCAGTCCGGCAGCCTCTACACCCTCTACGACGGGTCGCTGCCCAACGGCTACAACCCGATGAAGAAGCAGGGCGCCATCATCCTGGGCAGCGGCGGCGACTGCTGCATCGACAACTCCAACCAGAGCATCGGCACCTTCTACGAGGGCGCGATGGTCAGCGGGTACCCCAGCGACGCCACGGAGAACGCCGTGCAGGCGAACGTCGTCGCCGCCGGCTACGCCTGATCCGTCCCGGGACACCGCGGTTGTCCGCGGTTCGTCGGGACCCGACCGCAGCACCGGCGCCGGCCGCCGGGTCGCCCCCAGGGGGACCCGGCGGCCGGCGCCGCGATCGGTACGGCCGGTCAGGCGTACGTGATCGAGAAGCTGTTGCAGGTGAAGTTGGACTGCCCGGCGGTCCCGGTCAGCTCGAAGCCGAACTGGATGTCGCCGACGGTCACGTCACCCCACCAGCCCTGGGTACGCAGCCAGTTGAGCACGGCCAGCACGTTGATGCTGCCGGAGTTGGTGTTGCTGGTGCGCAGGAACGAGAAGACCTCGTTGCTGCCGTTCGAGCCGCGGTAGATGTTCCAGGTCTGGCCGCCGAGGCTGAGGTTGGTGAACTTCGGGACCGCGCCGTTGGCGTCGTACGCGTCGGCGATGGGTCCGACGGCGCCGGCCTTGTTGGTCCAGAGCATGACCTCGTAGGCGTAGTTGTTCGCCCAGATGTCGTACGCGGTCTCGTAGTCGCCGCCGCTTGGCACCGAGACGTTGAACGAGGTGTTCACCGAGCTCAGCGAGCTGAGGGTGCGGTTGAGCGTCTTGCCGGTGTGCGGGTAGGACTTGACGCCGCTGGTGCGCGGGTGGTTGGCCACCACGCCCCAGTTGGTGCCGGTGCGGGCCCAGATGGTCTGCGGACCCGCGCCGCCGCCCCAGACGTCGTTGTTCAGCGTGTACCCGTTGTTGGTCCACGAGTCCCACTGGCCGCTGGCGACCCAGGCGGCGTCCGAGGGGACGCCGCTGACCGGCGGCGGGGTCGAGCCGGTGGGCGACGGCGTCGGGCTGCCGCTGGTCGCCGACGGCGTGGGGGTGGGCGTGCCGGTCGGGCCGGTCACGCCGCCGGTGCAGGTGGTGCCGTTGAGCGCGAAGCTGGTCGGGGCGGGGTTGCTGCTGCCGGTCAACGAGCCGTTGAAGCCGAACGAGGTGCTCCCGTTGGTCGACAGTGCGCCGTTGTAGCTGACGTTCTTCGCGGTGACCGCCGAGCCGCTCTGGGTGATGGTGGCGTTCCAGTACTGCGTCACCTGCTGTCCCGCGGAGTAGGACCAGGTCAGGGTCCACGAACTCATCGCGTCGCCGAGGTTCGTGATGCTGACGTTGGCGCCGAATCCGCCGGGCCACTGGCTGGCGACCGTGTAGGTGACGCTGCACCCGGTGGCCGCGGCGGCGGGCAGCGCCGTGACGACGCTCGCCCCGACCGCGGTCACCGCGACTGCCGCGGCCGCTGCCGCCGCGGGAATGTGCCTGCGCATGGCGGTATCCCTTCCGGAGGTGTGGTGGACCGCCGGCGCCGCCGCTGGCTTGCGACGCCGGGGAGCGGGTCGACGGGGAGGAGCCGGAATGGCATCGAAGCGCTTCGATAAAGCTAGGCGCTCCGTCCCGCTCCGGTCAACCGCCGGCCGGTCCGCCCTACCTCAGCGGCTCTCCAGACCCGCCCGGCGCTTGGACCAGACGTCGAAGGCGACCGCCGCGAGCAGCACGATGCCCTTGACCAGCATGACCCGCTCGCTCGGCGAGCCGATCAGGGACATCCCGTTGTTGATGACACCCATGATGAGGCCACCGGTGATCGCGCCCACCACCTTGCCGACGCCGCCCTGCACCGCCGCGCCGCCGATGAAGGCCGCCGCGATGGCGTCCAGCTCGAACTGGTTCCCGGCGGTGGGATTGGCCTGGTTGAGACGGCCGGCGAAGATGACCCCGGCCAGGGCGGAGAGCACGCCCATGTTCACGAAGATCCAGAACACCACGGACCGGACCCGGACGCCGGAGAGCAGGGCGGCCTGGAGGTTGCCGCCGACCGCGTAGATCCACCGGCCGAAGACCGCCCGGTTGGTCACCAGCGTGTACGCCAGCACCAGCACGGCCAGCAGCACCAGCACCCACGGCAGGTTCTTGAACCGGGCGAGCTGCACGATGACGGTCAGGATGACCACCGTCGCCACGGCCAGCTTCAGGACGAACAGCGGCAGCGGCTCCACGGTCTGCTGGTAGCCGAGCCGGGCCACCCGGTCCCGCCAGCGCACGAGCACCAGCCCGGCCACCACGGCGAGGCCGATGAGCAGGCTGAACAGGTCCGCACCGCCGAGCGGGCCGAGCCCGATGTTGCCCAGGTAGCCCTCGGTGAAGCCGTTGGCCAGCGTGCGTACCGGGTCGGGGAACGGGCCGATGCCCTGGTTGCCCAGCACCGTGAGGGTGAGCGCGCGGAACAGCAGCATGCCGGCGAGGGTGACGATGAACGCCGGAATTCCGAAGTAGGCGATCCAGAAGCCCTGCCAGGCGCCGATCACGGCCCCGGCCACCAGCGTGATGACCAGGGCGATCGGCCAGGCCATGTGCAGGTTGACCATGAGTACGGCGGCGACCGCGCCGGTGACCGCCACGACCGACCCGACGGAGAGGTCGATGTGCCCGGCGATGATGACCAGGATCATCCCGATGGCCAGGATCAGGATGTACGAGTTCTGCACGATGATGTTGGAGATGTTCTGCGGTTGCAGCAGCGCGCCGTCGGTGAGCACCGAGAAGAGCACGATGATCAGGGCGAACGCGACGTAGATCCCGCTCTGCCGCAGGTTGATCGAGAACCGCCGACGGGGGGAGCTGCCCGGCTCCACCGGCCCGGCGAGTTCGGGCGCCTCGGCCGGTACCGTGCTGTTGGTGGGTGCGACACTGCTCATCGCGGGGCTGCTCCTGTTCCCTGGGTCATCAGTTGCATGAGGTGCTCCTGGGTGGCGTCGGCCCGGTCGACCTCCCCGGTCACCCGGCCGGCCGCGAGGGTGTAGATGCGGTCGCAGAGGCCCAGCAGCTCGGGCAGTTCCGAGGAGATGACCAGGACGGCCTTGCCGGCGTCGGCGAGCCGGTTGATGATCGTGTAGATCTCGTACTTCGCGCCGACGTCGATCCCGCGGGTGGGCTCGTCGAGGATCAGCACGTCCGGATCGGTGAAGATCCATTTGGACAGCACGACCTTCTGCTGGTTGCCGCCGCTGAGCTTGCCGGCGACGCTGAGCACGCTGGGCGCCTTGATGGCCATGCCGCGGCGGTAGTCCTCGGCGATCCGGAACTCCTCGTTGCCGTCCACCCAACCGCGGCGGGCGAGCTTGGCCAGCCCCGCGGCGCTGATGTTGCGCTTGATGTCGTCGATCAGGTTGAGGCCGTACCGCTTGCGGTCCTCGGTGACGTACGCGATGCCGTGCTCGATGGCGTCGCTCACCGAGTGCAGCGCGATCGGCCGGCCGTCCTTGAGGATCCGGCCGGAGATGTCGGTGCCGTACGCGCGGCCGAAGACGCTCATCGCCAGCTCGGTGCGGCCGGCGCCCATCAGTCCGGCCAGGCCGACGATCTCGCCGCGGCGCAGCGTCAGGCTGGCGTTGGAGACCACCGCCCGGCCGCGCTGGGTGGGGCTGTGCACCGTCCAGTCCTCGATCCGCAGGGCCTCCGCGCCGATCCGCGACTCGTGCGGCGGGAACCGGTGGTCCAGGTCCCGGCCGACCATGCCGGAGATGATCCGTTCCTCGGTGACGGCGTCGGTGCGCATGTCCAGCGTCTCGATCATCCGGCCGTCCCGCAGGATCGTGATCGAGTCGGCGATGTCCGCCACCTCGTTGAGCTTGTGCGAAATGATCACGCACGTGATGCCCTCGTCCCGCAGCCCGCGGAGCAGGCCGAGCAGGTGTGCCGAGTCGTCGTCGTTGAGCGCCGCCGTCGGCTCGTCGAGGATGAGCAGCCGGACCTCCTTGGACAGCGCCTTGGCGATCTCGACCAGCTGCTGCTTGCCCACCCCGATGTCCAGCACCGGGGTGAGCGGGCTCTCCCGCAGCCCGACCCGGGACAACAGCCCGGCGGCCTCGTGGTTGGTCCGGTGCCAGTTGATCAGGCCGCGGTTCGCCCGCTCGTTGCCCAGGAAGATGTTCTCGGCGATCGACAGCTGCGGGCAGAGCGCCAGCTCCTGATGGATGATCACGATGCCGCGCCGCTCGCTGTCCCGGATGCCGTGGAACTCGCAGGGCCGCCCGTCGAACTCGATCTCACCGGCGTAGCTGCCGTGCGGGTAGACGCCGGACAGCACCTTCATCAGCGTGGACTTGCCGGCGCCGTTCTCCCCGCAGATGGCGTGGATCTCGCCCCGCCGCACGGCGAGGGAGACGTCCGAGAGCGCGGCCACGCCGGGGAACGTCTTGGTGATCCCGTGCATCCGCAGGATGTGCTCGGTCATGCTGGTCAGGTCCCCTCGGTGAGTTGCGCGTCGGGCCGGCCGCCGGGAGGTTGCGTCCCGACGGCCGACCCGCGGCGGTGGAGCTACTGCAGCTGTGCCTCGGTGAGGTAGCCGGTGTCGACGAGTTCCTGCTTGTAGTTGCTCTTGTCGACGATCACCGGGTCCAGCAGGTACGCCGGGACGACCTTGTTGCCGTTGTCGTAGTCCTTCTCGTTGTTGACCTCGGGCTGCTGCCCCTTGAGGACCTCGTCGGCCATCTTCGCGGTCACCTCGGCGAGCTTGCGGGTGTCCTTGTAGATGGTCGAGTACTGCTCGTCCGCGATGATCGACTTGACCGACGTCACCTCGGCGTCCTGGCCCGTCACCACCGGGTACGGCTGGCCCTGGGTCCCGTAGCCGTTGCTCTTGAGCGCCGAGAGGATGCCGATGGAGAGCCCGTCGTAGGGCGACAGCACGCCGTCGACCTTGGCGCCGCTGCTGTAGGTCTTGGTGAGGATGTCCTCCATCCGCCGCTGCGCGGTCTCGGCCTTCCAGCGCAGGATCGCGATGGTCTTGAAGTCCTTCTGGCCGCTCTTGACCACCAGGGTGCCGTTGTCGATGTACGGCTGGAGCACCGACATCGCGCCGTTGTAGAAGAACGTGGCGTTGTTGTCGTCCGGCGATCCGGCGAACAGCTCCACGTTGAACGGTCCCTTGGCCGAGCCGTCCGAGCCGTCGGCGTTCTTCAGCTTCAGGCCCACCAGCAGCGAGGTCGCCTGCTGTACGCCGACCTTGAAGTTGTCGAACGTGGTGTAGTAGTCCACGTTCGGGCTGTTGCGGATCAGCCGGTCGTAGGCGATGACCTTGACCTGCTTGTCCGCCGCCTCCTGGAGCTGCGTGGTGATCGCGGTGCCGTCGATGGACGCGATGATCAACAGCTTCGCGCCCTTGGTGATCTGGTTCTCCACCTGGTTGACCTGGGTCGGGATGTCGTCCTCGGCGTACTGCAGGTCGACCTTGTAGCCGAGCTTCTCCAGGGCGGCCTTGAGGTTGTCGCCGTCGTGCACCCACCGCTCGGAGGACTTGGTCGGCATCGTGACGCCGACCAGTGCGCCGGCGTTGGAACCCGAATCCGTGTTCTGGTCCACCGTCTTCGTGCTGGAGCCGCAGGCGCTCAGCGCCGCGGCGAGCAGCACGGCGCCGGCCGCCGCCGTGATCCGTACGAGTCTCATACGCTGTCCCTCCATCGTGGTGCAGCCGATGTCGCCGTCCGGGTCCCGCGCCGGTGGCTTCCCCCGGTGCCCTCGCGGTCCCGCCCTCGGGTGGCGTGGCGGGCCCGTTCCCGCGGACCGGCGATTCGTGTGACAGTGCCGGAATGGCCGGCGACGCCCAGTGTTATCGCTAACAATGTGATGGTCAACGCCGCATCACGTAACGCTTGGGTAACACGGCCGCAAGATTGCCTCGCCGGCGATGTCTGCGCAGCTCAGGGGCGGGACGAGGGGTCGGCTGCGGCCCGGTCGCGGCGTTCCGGGCCGCCGCCGGCGCCGAGGCATCGGCCCGGCGGGCGGCGGGACCGATCCGTTGATCACCCCACGTAGCGGATCGACGTCCCGACGTGAGCATCGATGGTCATACCTTGCGGGTTGCGAAACGGTCTGGCAATCTCGCGAGTGTCGATGTTAACGTTCTCTTTACATCCGCCGAACATGGGCTTCTTGCAGGCCGTACGGGTGTTCTCGCTAACAACGTGCGAACACCGGTCGCCGGGTCCGGCCGTGCCGTCGGGGTCGGCCCGGGAGCCGGCGGCCCCGACCGAGCCACCGGGTGGAGACAACCGGATCCGGCCGGGCCACCCGCACGGGGCAACCGGATCCGGCCGGGCCAGAGGGCCGACCCAACCGAAGGAGTGGTCTTGGAACGCCTCAGCACCGCCCCACCCGCCCGTCCCGACCGGCGCGGACGGCGCCACCGACCCGCCCGGGCGTCCCGCGTACTGGTCCTGGCCGTCGTGACGGCGTTGCTGGCCGGCGGCCTGGCGACCGCCGGTGCCGCCCCGGCCGCGGCGGCGACGGTCGACACCAGCGCCTGGTACGTGCTGGTGAACCGGAACAGCGGCAAGGCGCTGGACGTGTACAACTCCTCCACCGCGGACGGCGCGCGGATCACCCAGTGGACCCGCAACGACGGGGCGAACCAGCAGTGGCAGTTCGTCGACTCCGGCGGGGGTTACTACCGGTTGAAGTCGAAGAACTCCGGCAAGGTGCTGGACGTCTACAACTACTCGACGGCCGACGCGGCGAGCGTGGTGCAGTGGCCGGACCTGAACGGCACGAACCAGCAGTGGCGGTTGGCGGACTCCTCCGGCGGTTACGTGCGGTTCGTCAACCGCAACAGTGGCAAGGCGTTGGAGGTGCAGAACGCCTCGACCGCGGATGGCGGGAACATCGTGCAGTACACCGACTGGGGCGGCAACAACCAGCAGTGGCAGCTCGTCCGGGTCGGCGGCGGCAGCACCGGTTCGCAGTACACGAACCCGGTGGTCTGGCAGGACTTCGCCGACGGGGACATCATCCGGGTCGGCAACGCGTACTACTACTCGGCCTCGACCATGCACTACTCGCCGGGCGCGCCGATCCTGCGCTCCTACGACCTGGTGAACTGGGAGTACGCCGGGCATTCGGTGCCCCGCCTGGACTTCGACTCCACGGCGTACGACCTGACCGGCGGCCGGGCGTACGTGAAGGGGATCTGGGCCTCGGCCTTCAACTACCGGCAGAGCAACAGCACGTACTACTGGCTGGGCTGTGTGGAGTTCAACCGCACCTACGTGTACACCGCCACGGCCGTGGACGGGACCTGGTCCAAGCGGTCCCGGATCAACAACTGCTACTACGACGCGGGTCTGTTGTTCGACACCGACGACACCCCGTACGTGGCCTACGGCAACGGCACGATCAGCGTGGCGCAGCTCTCCAGCGACCTGACCTCGCAGGTGCGCAGCCAGACGGTGTACACCACGCCGTCGAGCATCGGCACGCTGGAGGGCTCGCGGTTCTACAAGCGGGGGAACTACTACTACATCTGGGTGACCCGGCCGGCCAACGGCCAGTACGTGCTGCGCTCAACCAGCCCCTGGGGGCCGTACGAGCAGCGGCAGGTGCTGCTGGACCTGCCCGGACCGATCTCCGGCGGCGGCGTGCCGCACCAGGGCGGCCTGGTGCAGACCCAGAACGGCGACTGGTACTACATGGCCTTCGTCGACGCGTATCCCGGTGGCCGGATGCCGGCGCTGGCGCCGATCACCTGGTCCAGCGACGGCTGGCCCACCCTGCAGACGGTCAGCGGCCGGTGGGGGGCCAACTACCCCATGCCGAACGTGCCCACCCCGCCCCGGCAGGTCAACCCGATGACCGGCCCGGACACCTTCGCCGGCCCCACCCTCGGCCCGCGCTGGGAGTGGAACCACAACCCGGACACCAGCAGGTACACGGTCAACAACGGGCTGCGGCTGCAGACCGCCACCGTCACGAACGACCTGTACGCGGCCCGCAACACGCTGACCCACCGCATCCAGGGTCCCACCTCGACCGCCACGATCGAGCTGGACTACTCCGCCATGCGCGACGGCGACCGGGCCGGCCTGGCCATGCTGCGGGACTCCTCCGCCTGGATCGGGGTGCGCCGCGACAGCGGCCAGACCCGGGTCGCGATGGTGGACGGGCTGACCATGGACAGCAACTGGAACACCACCGGCACCGGTACCGAACGGGCCAGCGCGGCGGTCTCCGGCGGCCGGATCTGGCTGCGCGCCACCGCCGACATCAACCCCGGAAGCGGCCGGCAGGCCCGCTTCTCCTACAGCACCGACGGCACCACCTTCACCTCGCTCGGCACCGCCTTCACGCTCAACAACGCCTGGCAGTTCTTCATGGGCTACCGCTTCGGCATCTTCAACTACGCCACCCAGGCTCTCGGCGGCGCCGTCACCGTCAACGGCTTCAACCTGACCACGCCCTAGGAAACCCCACGATCCGGAAAGGCGCTTGGATGATGAACGACTCGGCCCCCCCGACCGGCGGATTCGGCCGCCGGCGCTGGATGCGAACGCTGCTGCCCCCGATCGCCGCCGCGACGACCGCCGTCGGCATGACGCTGGTCTTCGCCGGCCAGGCGAGCGCGGCGACCACGCTGGGCGCGGCGGCCGCGCAGACCGGCCGCTACTACGGCGCCGCCGTGGCCGCCAGCAAGCTGTCCAACTCCACCTACGTCGGCATCCTCGACCGGGAATTCAACGCGGTCACTCCCGAGAACGAGATGAAATGGGACGCCACCGAGCCCAACCAGAACCAGTTCAACTACACGAACGCTGACACGATCGTCAGCCACGCCCAGGCGCACGGCCAGCGCGTCCGCGGCCACACGCTCGCCTGGCACTCCCAGCAGCCGGGCTGGGTGCAGAGCCTGTCCGGCACCGCCCTGCGCAACGCCATGGTCAACCACATCACCCAGGTCGCCACCCACTACCGGGGCAAGATCTACGCCTGGGACGTGGTGAACGAGGCGTTCGCCGACGGCAGCAGCGGCGGTCGCCGCGACTCCAACCTGCAGCGCACCGGCAACGACTGGATCGAGGTGGCGTTCCGCACCGCCCGCACCGCGGACCCCAACGCCAAACTCTGCTACAACGACTACAACACCGACGGCGTGAACGCGAAGTCCACCGGCGTCTACAACATGGTGCGCGACTTCAAGTCCCGTGGCGTGCCCATCGACTGCGTCGGCTTCCAGTCGCACCTGACCAACTCCGCACCCGGCGACTACCAGGCCAACCTGCAGCGCTTCGCCGACCTCGGCGTGGACGTGCAGATCACCGAACTCGACATCTCCGGCAGCAACCAGGCCAGCGTGTACGGCCAGGTCACCCGCGCCTGCCTGGCGGTCGCCCGGTGCACCGGCATCACCGTCTGGGGGATCCGGGACAGCGACTCGTGGCGTACCGGCCAGAACCCGCTGCTGTTCGACAACAACGGCAACAAGAAGGCCGCCTACACCGCCGTGCTGGACGCCCTCAACGCCGGTGGCACCACCGCGGCGCCGACCACGGCCGCGCCGACCACCGCGGCGCCCACGACGGCCGCGCCCAGCGGCGCCAAGCACATCCGGGGGACCGGGTCGGGTCGGTGTATCGACGTGCCGAACGGTAGCGGTACGAACGGTGCGCAGGTGCAGTTGTACGACTGCTGGAACACCTCGGGGCAGTTGTGGACGTACACGTCGGGCAAGCAGTTGCAGGTGTTGGGGAACAAGTGCCTGGATGCGTACGGGCAGGGGACTGCCAACGGTACGCAGGTGGTCATCTGGGACTGCAATGGTCAGGCGAACCAGCAGTGGAACGTGAATTCGAACGGTTCGATCAGTGGGGTGCAGTCGGGGCGTTGTCTGGACGCTGTGGGTGCGGGTACGGCGAACGGTACGAAGATCCAGTTGTACGCGTGCAGCGGCGGCAGCAACCAGCAGTGGTCGCTGAGCTGACCGGTACGGCCCGGACCCACCGAATCCCCTCCGACTGAATCCCGTCTGACCCGGCCCCGGTCGGTCGACCCGACGACCGGGGCCGGGTCCGGAACCCCACCCACGACCGAACCGCACGCGCGGCGGCCCGCACGCCGCCGAAGGGAGAAGCGATGAGACGACCTACCGGACGCCGCCGCTGGATGGCCGCGCTCGCCGCCGGCCTGCTCACCACCGGCGCCGCGGTCGGCCTGCACGCCACGGCCGGACAGGCCCTGAACAACGGGGTGGCCCGCACCCCGCCGATGGGCTGGAACAGCTGGAACACGTTCGGCTGCAACATCAGCGAGTCGCTGATCCGGGGGATGGCCGACGCCATCGTCAGCAGCGGCATGCGCGACCTGGGCTACCAGTACGTCGTGGTCGACGACTGCTGGTTCAACCCCAACCGGGACTCCTCGGGCAACCTGCAGGGTGACCCGACCCGGTTCCCCAGCGGCATGAAGGCGCTCGGCGACTACCTGCACGGCAAGGGCCTGAAGTTCGGCATCTACCAGGTGCCGGTGGACAAGACCTGCGCGCAGTACTTCGGCGCCTACCCGGGTGCCACCGGCAGCCAGGGGCACGAGACCCAGGACGCCCGGCAGTTCGCCGCCTGGGGGGTCGACTACCTCAAGTACGACTGGTGTTCGCCGAACGGGACCATCAACGACCAGATCACCACCTTCGCCCGGATGCGTGACGCGCTGGCCGCCACCGGCCGGCCGATCGTCTACAGCATCAACCCCAACAGCATCCACTCGAAGACCGGTCCCCAGCGCAACTGGGGCGACGTGGCCAACATGTGGCGCACCACCGAGG
The DNA here is from genome assembly GCF_002285795.1 of Plantactinospora sp. KBS50. GTDB lineage: Bacteria > Actinomycetota > Actinomycetes > Mycobacteriales > Micromonosporaceae > KBS50. Next base: position 3,387,134 of record NZ_CP022961.1, on the reverse strand, counting down.
ACATCACCAACGCGTGGGACACCGGGCAGACCAACGGCTACCCGATGGGCATCCAGAACATCGTCAACGTCAACGTCCCGCTCGCCTCGTACGCCGGTCCGGGGCAGTTCAACGACCCGGACATGATGGAGATCGGTCGGGGTGGCATGACCGACACCGAGATGCGCAGCCACTTCGCGCTGTGGGCGGTGATGGCCTCGCCGCTGATCGCCGGCAACGACATCCGGTCGATGGACTCGGCGACCCAGACGATCCTCAAGAACAGCCGGCTCATCGCGATCAACCAGGACAGCCTGGCCCGGCAGGCCGTGCAGGTCTCCAACGACGGCACCCGGCGGGTGCTGGCCAAGCCGCTGGCGAACGGGGACGTGGCGGTCGCGCTGTTCAACCAGGGCAGCTCGACGACCACCATCTCGACCACGGCCGCCGCGGTGGGCAAGAGCGGCAGCTCGTTCACCCTGGTGGACGCCTGGAGCGGTGCCAGCTCGTCGAGCACCGGCAGCATCTCGGCGAGCGTCCCCGGCCACGGCACGGTGGTCTACCGGGTCAGTGGCGGCGGCACGACCACCCCGCCGACCACGACGCCGCCCAGCGGCGCCCAGAAGATCGTGGGTGGCCAGTCGGGCCGCTGCGTCGACGTGCCCAACAGCAGTACCACCAACGGCACCCAGGTGCAGTTGTACGACTGCTGGAGCACCTCCGGGCAGAGCTGGACGTACACCTCGGGCAAGCAGCTGCAGGTGTTCGGCAACAAGTGCCTGGACGCCTACAACCAGGGGACCAGCAACGGGACCCAGGTGATCATCTGGGACTGCAACGGGCAGAGCAACCAGCAGTGGAACGTCAACTCCAACGGCACCATCACCGGGGTGCAGTCCGGGCTGTGCCTGGATGCCAACGGCGCGGCCACCGCGAACGGCACGAAGATCATCCTTTGGTCGTGCAGCGGTGCGGCCAACCAGCAGTGGTCGCTGCGCGCCAGTTGACCGCGGGGGCGCGTGCCCCCTCCTGACCCTCCTCGCGCCACCCCCCGCCGCTGGCCGGATCCCGTACCTGGGACCCGGCCAGCGGTGCGCGGCCCGGCTTGGTGTCGGTAGGCAAACTGTGTAGGCTCAACTTATTAGCTGAGCCTAAGGATTTCCGGATGACCTCCCACGAGCTGACCTCGAACGAGCGGCGGGCGGCCGCCACCTCGCCCGCGGCCGCCGCGGCGGCCCGCGACCTGGTGGTGCTGTTCCGCCGGGTGCGGGGCCGGATGCGAGGCGTGGCCACCGGAGGTCTGACGCCGTCGCAGGCGTCGGTGCTGCTGCGCCTGGAGAAGGACGGCGCCTCCTCGACCACCCTGCTCGCGGCGGCCGAGGGGGTCCGGTCGCAGTCCATGACGGCGACCCTGAACGGGCTGCAGGAGCGCGGGCTGATCGAGCGCCGGCCCGATCCGGACGACGGCCGGCGGTACGTCGTGAGCCTCAGCGAGGCCGGCCGGATCCAGGTCGCCGACGATCGCCAGGGCCGCCGGGACTGGCTGGCGCAGACCCTGCACGAACGCCTCACCGCCGAGCAGCTCCGGTTGGTCAACACCGCCCTGGCGCTGGTGGGCGAGGCGATCGAGCAGTGACCCGGCCGCCGCGCTCCGGCCCGGCGCGGACCCGGCCGGTCGGGCACCGGACCGCCGGGGAGCCCGCGGCCGGGGACCGGGCCGCCGGGGAGCCCGCGGCCGGGGACCGGACCCACCGGCGGGAGCCGGGCGGCGACGGACCGGCCGCGGCGTTCGACGGCCGGCTGATCGCGCCGATGATCCTGGGCGCCATCCTGAACCCGATCAACTCCTCGATCATCGCCGTCTCGCTGGTGCCGATCGGCGCGGCCTTCGGCGCCCCCGCCGCCCAGACCGCCTGGCTGGTCTCCGCGCTCTACCTGGCCACCGCGATCGGGCAGCCCGTGGTGGGCCGGCTGGTCGACCTGTTCGGCCCGCGGCGGCTGTTCCTGGCCGGCGCGGCCCTGGCCGGCGTCGCCGGGGTGCTCGGCACGGTCGCCCCCAACCTGCCCACCCTGGTCGTCGCCCGGGTGATCCTCGGCTTCGGCACCTGTGCCGGCTATCCGGCCGCGATGTCGCTGATCCGCAGCAAGTCCCGGCGTACCGGGTTGCGCAGTCCCGGCGGGATCCTGACCGTCCTGGCCGTGTCCAGCCAGACGACCGTCGTGGTCGGGCCCGCCCTGGGCGGACTGCTGATCGGCCTGGGCGGCTGGCGCACCACCTTCGCCGTCAACATTCCGCTGGCGCTGGCCGGCCTCGTCGTCGGCGCCCGCCGGCTGCCCGCCGGACCGGCGCCCACGACGGCCGCCGACCGGCGGCGGATGTCGCTGGACTACCCGGGCATGCTGCTGTTCGCCGCCACCCTGGTGGCACTGCTGCTGTTCCTGATGAACCCACGCGTCGACCAGTTGTACCTGGTCGCCGCCGGCGGGGCGGCGGCCGCGGCGCTGACCTGGTGGGAACTGCGCACCGCCGATCCGTTCCTCGACCTGCGCCTGCTGGGCGGCAACCTTCCGCTGCTGGCCACCTACGGCCGCACGCTGCTGGCGATGACGGTCTCCTACGCCTTCCTGTACGGCTACCCGCAGTGGATGGAGGACAGCCACCGGCTCAGCCCCACCGAGGCGGGACTGTTGCTGATGCCGATGTCGCTGGTCGGGATCCTGGTCTCCAGCACCACCGGGCGCCGTCCGGAACTGCGCCGCAAGCTGCTCGTCGGCGGCGTGGCCCAACTCGGCGGGTGCCTGCTGCTGCTCACGCTGACCGGCCACACCGCCGGCTGGCTGCTGGTCGGCCTCGCGGTGGTGTTCGGCATCCCGCAGGGGCTCAACGGCCTGGCCAACCAGAACGCCCTCTACCACCAGGCCGACGAGGCGCGGCTGGCCTCGTCCTCGGGCCTGTTGCGGACCTTCACCTACCTCGGCGCGATGGTGGCCTCGGCGCTCAGCGGCGCCTTCTTCGGCGCCACCGCCGACACCTCCGGCCTGCACCACATCGGCGCCGCTCTGGCGCTCGGCACCGCGGCGCTGCTCGCGCTCACCGCCGTCGACCGGTCCCTGGCCCGGATCGGGCGGCCCGCGACCGCCGCCGGGTGATCCCTGCGCTCCGCCGGCGACTGAGCGTGTGCGCCGCCGGCGGGTGGGCCCTGTGCGCCGCCGGCGGGTGGGCCCTGTGCGCCGCCGGCGGGTGGGCCCTGTGCGCCGCCGGCGCGGTGGGCTCACCCGCCGGACCGGCGGTCCCGCGCGGCGTAGCTGCGCAGGGCGCGCAGCAGGTCGATCTCCCGGAAGGCGGGCCAGTACGCCTCGCAGAAGTACAGCTCGGCGTACGCGCCCTGCCAGAGCAGGAAGTTGGACATCCGCTGCTCACCGCTGGTCCGGATGATCAGGTCCGGGTCGGGCCGGCCGGCGGTGCCCAGATGCCGCGCGATGTCCTCCACGCTCAGCGTGCTGGCCACCTCGCCGAGGTCCTCGCCGGCGTCGGCCCGCTCGGCCAGCAACTGACGGAGGGCCTCGACGACCTCCTGCCGGCCGCCGTAGCCGATCGCCAGGGTGAGCTGCGCCCCGCTCGCGCAGTCCCGGGTGGCCTCCACGGCGCGCTTGAGCGCGTGCGCGGTGCTGTCCGGCAGGACGCCCGGGTCGCCGACGACGTGCAGCCGCCACCGCGCCGCGGGGCGGGCCAGGGTGTCCGCGACGACCTGTTCCAGCAGGCGCATGAGGTGCGCGATCTCCGTCGCGTCCCGCCGGCGCAGGTTCTCTGTCGAGCAGACGAACAGGCTCACGTGCCGGATGCCGAGTTGCTGGCACCAGGACAGCAGCTTCTCGACCCGTTCCGCGCCGGCACGGTGGCCGAGGCCGGGGTTGGCCAGGCCGGCGTGCCGCGCCCACCGGCGGTTGCCGTCGAGGATCACCCCGATGTGCCGTGGCAGGTGCTCCGGCGGCAGCCGCCGGCGCAGCCGGCGCGCGTAGAGGGCGTAGCCGAGCCGCCGGACGGGTTCGATGAGCTGCATGATCGCCTCCGCGGTCAGTCCTTGAGCGCGACGCCCCCGTACATGTAGACCTGGTTGTCGTCCACGTCCGGGACGCCGCCGTCGGGGCGCCACCGGTTGACCAGCGTCACCCCGGGCTCGACCAGGCGCAGCGGCTGGAACAGCGCCTCGACCTCGTCCCGGGTGCGGGCCTTCGCCGGGATGCCGCTGGAGTTGTACGTGGCGACGGTGCGGCCGGCGTTGTCCGGCAGGCTGTCGACGGTGACGGCCGAGACGGCCAGCGCGCTGCCGGTGGGCAGCGCCGCCACCAGTTCCCGGATCACCCGGCGGGCCTCGTCCTCGTCGGTGAGGTGTTGCAGCACGGCGATCAGGGTGACCGCGACCGGCTGGTCGAAATCGAGCGTCGCGCGTACCTCGGCGGAGTCCAGGATCGACGCGGGCCGGCGCAGGTCGGCGTCGAGGTAGGTGGTGCGTCCCTCGGGCGAGCTGGTCAGCAGCGCGCGGGCGTGCACCAGCACGATCGGGTCGTTGTCCACGTACACCACGCGGGACCGCGGGTCGACGCCCTGCACGACCTCGTGCAGGTTGGGCGAGGTGGGCAGTCCGGTGCCGACGTCGAGGAACTGCCGGATGCCGCGTTCGGCGGCGAGGTAGGTGGCGGCCCGCTGCATGAACCGCCGGTTGGCCCGCATGGACACCGGCAGCGCGGGTGTGCTCTCGATCATTCTCGCCGCCGCGGCGCGGTCGGCCTCGAAGTTGTCCTTGCCGCCGAGCAGGTAGTCGTAGACCCGCGCCGAGTGCGCGACGTCGGTGCGGAGGTCAACCTTGGCCATGCGGCGTCCTTTCCGGATCGGAGCCGGGAAACCCGGGCGAGTGGACACTGTATCCGTCCGCCCCGCGATCGCGGGCGGGCCGTCGCGTGCCGCCGCGCACGGCGGCGGCCGCCGCCGTGGGGTGGACATCGCGAGGGTGCCGCCCCAACCGTCCACCGCGGCGCCGGCCGCCGGGCCGGAGCAACCTCGGCGGCCCGGGTAGCGCCGTTCCTGGCCGTTGGCACCGCGCGGACGGGCCGGGATTGGTATGCCTGTGGGGTGTCGGAAGGCGGGGGTGACCGGCGGCGGCTGCCGGACGGGGACGCGGGGCGGGACGCCCGTGACCTGGGCGAGGAGCCGCAGGACGGCGTGGGCCTGAACGAGGAACCGCCGGCGGGTGCCCGGCCGGCTCCGGCCCGGGGTCGGGCGCCGGCCGGTCGTGCCGTGCTGGTGGGTGCGTTGGGCGTGGTGTACGGCGACATCGGCACCAGCCCGCTGTACGCGATGCGGACGGTCTTCTCGATCGACGGCGGTGCCGTCCATCCCACCACCGCCGACGTGTTCGGCGTGGTGTCGCTGGTCTTCTGGTCGATCACCCTGATCGTCTCGATCAAGTACGTGACCTTCGTGCTGCGCGCCGACAACGACGGGGAGGGCGGCGTGATGGCGCTGGCCGCCCTGGCCCGGCAGGCGCTGCACGCCGGTCGGGCCGGCCGGGCGGCCGCGCTGCTGGCGCTGGGGGCGCTCGGTGCCGCCCTGTTCTACGGCGACAGCGTGATCACCCCGGCGATCTCGGTGCTGTCCGCGGTCGAAGGGCTGGAGGTCACCTCGCCGGCGCTGGCGGAGTTCGTCCTGCTGATCGCGGCGACGATCCTGGCGTTGCTGTTCGCGGGCCAGCGCTGGGGCACCGGTCGGGTCGGCACGGTGTTCGGGCCGGTCATGCTGGTCTGGTTCGGCTGCATCGGGCTGGCCGGCGCGGCCGAGGTGATCCGGCACCCGGGCATCCTGGCCGGGCTGTCGCCCACGTACGCGGCCCGGTTCGTGGTCGACCACCCGCTCATCGCGTTCCTGGCCACCAGCGCGGTGGTGCTGGCGGTCACCGGCGCCGAGGCGCTCTACGCGGACGTGGGCCACTTCGGCCGCGGCCCGATCCGGCGGTCCTGGTTCGCGATCGTGTTTCCCGCCCTGACGCTGAACTACCTCGGCCAGGCCGCGCTGATCATCGGCGCCCCGGACAGCCGGGTCAACCCGTTCTTCCTGCTGCTGCCGGGCTGGGCCCGGCTGCCCATGGTGGTGCTGGCGACCGTCGCCACGGTGATCGCGTCCCAGGCGGTGATCGCCGGGGCGTTCTCGATGTCCCGGCAGGCCATGCGGTTGGGCTTCCTGCCCTACCTGCGGGTCCGGCAGACCTCCCGGCAGGAGTACGGCCAGATCTACCTGCCCGGGGTCAACTGGTGCCTGTTCGCCGCCGTCCTGGTGGTGGTGCTGGCGTTCCAGTCCTCGATCCGGCTGGCCGCCGCGTACGGCGTGGCGGTCACCGGCACCTTCCTGATCACCACGGCGCTGTTCCTGATCCTGGCCCGCGACCTGTGGCGCTGGGACGGTTGGCGGGTCGCGCTGTTCGCGGTCGTCTTCGGCAGCCTGGAGGCGACCTTCTTCGCGGCGAGCCTCACCAAGGTCACCCACGGCGGCTGGCTGACGCTGCTGATCGCGGCGGCCCTGTTCATCGCCATGCTGACCTGGCGGCGCGGGCGCGAACTCGTCACCGCCCGGCGGGTCGAGAAGGAGGGGCCGCTGCGGGACTTCATCGACGGGCTGCGCGCCGCGGACATCCCGCAGGTGCCCGGAGTCGCGGTGTTCCCGCACCCGAACAAGGAGACCACGCCGCTGGCGCTGCGGGCGAACGTCGCACACAACCAGGTCCGGCACCGGCGCATCGTGATCATCAGCGGCCGGACGGCGAACGTTCCGCACATTCCCTGGGAGTCCCGGCTGACCATCGACGGCCTGGGCGATCCGCACGACGGGATCATCCACATCACCGCCGTTTTCGGCTTTCAGGACGCCACGGACTTCCCCGAGGCGCTGCGCCGTGCCGCCGGCCACCCCGGCGCCGAGGGACTGGAGTTGGACCGCGTGTCCTACTTCGTCTCCCGGATCAGCCTGCGCCGCACCCGCGATCCGGGTCTGGCGGCGTGGCGGAAGCGGCTGTTCATCGCCCTCGCGCACGGCGCCGCCAGCCAGGTCGAGTTTCTCCAGCTTCCCGACGAGCGGACGATCGTGCTCAGCGCCGAGGTCCCGGTCTGAGCCGGCCGGCGCGGGCGGTCGAGGCCGTTCGCCGAGTCCGTCCTGGAGAGTGGGGAAAGCGACCCTATTTGCCGGGCGGTGATCGGCGTATCGTCATGGTGTGTCTCAACGGAGCCTCCGCCGGGTCCGGTTGGTGGCCGCGCTGACCGGGATCAGCGTTGTGGCCTCGATCGCGATGGTGGCCGGGGTCTGGGGCGGCCGCACCTGGGCCCGCGGTTCGTTCGCCACCATGTGCGTGGTCACCGGGTTGGTCGCGGTGGCCGGCGGCCTCGCCCTGGCGCCGTTGTTGACCCGCCCGATCCACCGCGACGACCGCCGCTGGCCCGTCCGGCGGCGCTGAGCCGCAGACGCCGAGCCGCTGGCGCCGAGCCGCTGGCGCCGAGCCGGCGGCGCCGAGCCGGCGGCGCCGAGCCGGCGGCGCCGAGCCGCCGGCGCCGAGCCGCCGACCGGCGAGATCGCGGCCCGTGGAGCGCGGGCGTTTTGCGAATTGGTTGCCTTTTTGGATTTTGCCGCCGGTGGTGCGTCAACTCCCTCCCGGCGCCGGTCGGTCGGCGCCGGCTCCGGTCGGTCGGCCGCGTCCGGGGCGCCCGGTCAGGGAGCGCGACCGTCGTTGGCGCGCCTGCCGAGATGTCGCCCGAGCAGCACGCCGGCGGTGGCCAGTCCGGTGCCTCCGGAGGCGATGAAGATCAAGTTCATGATCTGGTCGGCGCTCAGGCCGGCCCACTTGGACATCCAGATGATCACGACGATCGGCAGCAGTCCGGCGGCGGTGCAGACGACGGCCATCGCGACCTGGTGCCAGCGCAGCCGGATGTACAGCCGGTTTCTCGCCTCGTCGTCGGTGGCGCGGCGCAGGTGGTGGTCCCGGAATTCCAGTTCGCTGCGGGGCGGACTGAGGTCGTACGGGCTCAGCCGGTCGTCGCCGCCGGGCCGGCGGCCGGGCGGTTCCTGGTCGTTGCTGCTGGTCGCCGGAGCGCCCACTGGACCCTCCTCCCGGTTGCTGGAGGGTTGCTCTCTAGTGGAGCAACACCCCCAGGCTACGACGGCCCTGACCGTCGCACAACGTGACTGCGAGAGCGCCTTCGCGTGTTGAGGTGTGCGGGGAAGCGGCGCGACCTCCTCCGTTCGGTAGGTGCCAACCTCCAGACGGTTGCTCCCATATAGAGCAGAGGGGTCGTATGCTGAGGGAGTCTGCTGTGGAGGAGGTGTTGGTGTCATGGCCAGGCCCGAACTGACGAAGATCGTCGCCACCCGGATCCGCCGCCTCCGCGACGAACGCCACTGGTCCGCCCGGCAGTTGGCGCAGCGGTGTGCGGAACTGGACATGCCGTCGCTGAGCCGGAGCACGATCGCCAAGATCGAGGCGGGCCTGCGCGGCATCGACGTCGAGGAACTGCACGTGCTGGCCCTGGCCCTCGGGGTCACCTTCGACCAGCTCACCGCCGACACCTCGGTCACCGTGCTGCACCTGTCCGGGCTGCGGTTCGCGCCCGGCCAGGCGTTCGGTGCCCCGGTCCGGGACGGCTTCCACGACCACGTCCTGCGTACCCTCTGCGCGGATCTCGACCTGCTGGCCCAGGGACTGCCGGGCGCCCGTCCGGATCTGGTGGTGGTCAGCGGAGACCTCGCGGTCACCGGCCGGCCCCGCGAGTTCGATCTGGTCAAGACATTCCTGGAGGGACTCGCCGAGCACCTGGGCATCGGCTTCGGGCGGATGGCCGTCGTGCCGGGGGAGCACGACGTCAACGAGGCGGCGGCCCGGGCGTACCTGGCACAGTGCGAGGCCGACGACGTCGCGCCGGTGAAGCCGTACTGGCACAACTGGCGGCACTTCGCCACCCTGCTGGATGCCTGGCCCGAGGACCGGCACCAGGACCGGATGCAGAAGGAACACCCGTGGAGCCTGTTCGAGGTGCCCGACCTGCGGGTGGTCGTCGCCGGGCTCAACTCCACGATCGACGCCGACCCGGACTCCGCCGGCGGGCCGCGGGCCGGGCGGATCGGTCCGGAGCAGGCCGGGCGGCTGGCGGAGTCGCTGGCCGGGTACGAGGAACGCGGCTGGCTGCGGATCGGCCTGCTGCACCACGATCCACACCGGCGCGCCGGGCGGGCCGCCGACCGGCTGGCCGACGCCGAACTGCTCGACGAACAGCTCGGCCCGCGGCTGAACCTGCTGCTGCACGGCAACGGCGACGAGAAGTCGGCGGCCGGCGGCCGGCTGGCCTCCGGGCTGCGTACGGTGGGGCTCGGTGCCCTCTCCGGCCCCGACACGGCCAGCCGCTACCAGTTGCTGCGGCTGACCGAGGACGGCCTGGTCCGGCTCGGCCGCAGGTTCGACAGGGAGCGGCAGCGGTGGTCGGCCGACCCGGCCGACCTCGCCGAGCCGCCCCGCTGGTCGGAAGCCGTCACGGTGCCCTGGCGGGCGGCCGACGGCACGTTCCCGGTGTCCTCGGCCCACCGGGTGACCGCCCGTGCCGAGGACGGCTGGGAGCGGGCCGGCGCGGACTGGGACCAGCTCGACTCCCGGCGCCTGCTGCTGGACCAGATCGCCGACGTCTGCCTCGCCCGGCACCCCGGCGCGGTGGTGCAGCGGATCAAGGGCGCCTCGCCGTACCTGCGGGTGACCTACGCCGACGCCGGGCGGATCCGGCAGGTACGGATCGGCGCGTGCGTGCGGACGGTGATCCAGCAGGACGTGGACACCTTTCTGGAGCAGGTGCACGGCGCCGACCCCGACGTCGAGTCCGAACTGGTCTACCAGGGCGTCGAGCCGGCCAAGGCGCTGCGCGACTACGCCCGCCGGCGCAAGGTGCGGCTGCGCAGCTTCCGCCAGTTCCAGGGGCTGCTCGACCTCACCGGCTACCTGCGGGCCCAGGCCGAGACGCTGCTGGCCGACCCCCGCTACCCGCCCGAGGGGTACGTCCCGCAGCGGTTCGTGGACAAGACCCACGCGGCGGGGCGGCAGCGCGGGGAGCCGGAGGAGACCCGCCCGGACGTCGTCGGGGAACTGCTGGACCTGGTCGGCGGCGACGAGGGCCGGTTCATCCTGCTGCTGGGCGACTTCGGCCGGGGCAAGACCTTCGCGCTGCGCGAGCTGACCCGGCGCATCGCCGAGGACCTGCCGCACGTGCTGCCGATCCTGATCGACCTGCGCGCCTCGGACAAGGCGAACACCCTGGAGGGGCACGTCGCGGCGCACCTGGCCAACCACGGGCACGACCGGATCGACCTGTCCGCATTCCGGTACATGCTCGACCACGGCCGGATCGTGCTGATCTTCGACGGGTTCGACGAGCTGGTGGCCCGGGCGACCTACGCCCGCGCGGCGGACCACCTCGGCACCCTGCTGACGGCGGCCCGGGGCCAGGCGAAGATCATCGTGGCGAGCCGGACCCAGCACTTCGCCGCGCACTCGCAGGTCGCCACCGCGATGGAGGCCCAGATCGATCACCTGCCGCAGCGGCGCGTGCTGAGCCTGGCGCAGCTGTCCGGCGAGCAGATCCGGACCCTGCTGGTCCGCCGGTTCGGCGGGCAGGTCGCGGAGGTCGACCGGCGGCTGGAACTGCTGACCAGCATCCCCGGCCTGATGACGCTGGCCACCAACCCCCGGATGCTGGGCTTCATCGCGGACCTGCCGACCGACCGGCTGCGCGCGGTCTCCGCGGCCAGCGGCACGATCAGCCCGGCCCGGCTGTACGAGGAGATCATCAACGCCTGGCTCGGCTACGAGGGCGACCGGACCCAGGACATCCGGGGCGTCCCGGTCGGGCTCGCCGCCCGGGACCTGTTCGAGGCGGTCACCGCGCTGGCCCTGCGGCTGTGGGAGCGCGGCGAGGCGCTGATGCGGGTCGAGGAGATCCAGGACCTGGCCGGCACGCTGACCGATCTGGCCGACCGGCACCTGTCCGCCGAGCAGATCACCCACGCGATCGGTGCCGGCAGCCTGCTCATCCGCACCGACGACGGCGTCTTCAGCTTCATCCACGACTCGGTCACCGAGTGGCTGGTCGCCCGGCACCTGGCCGACGACCTGGCCGCCGGGCACGGCAAGCGGCACGCCGACCGGTTGCACGCGCACCCGCTCAGCCAGCTGACCATCGACTTCCTCTGCGACCTGGCCGAGCCGTCGGTCTGCCGGAGCTGGGCGAACGCCGTACTGAACGACCCGGACGCCGCCCCGGCGGCCCGGACGAACGCCGGCCGGATCATCACCCGGTTCAGCACCTCGGCCGGACTGAGCCTGCGGTCGGCGCTGCTCAGCGGCCTGCACCTGACCGAGCGCTCGTGGCCGGGCGCGGACCTCACCGGCGCCGACCTGACCGGCGCCCGGCTGACCGACATGATGCTGGCCAACGTCACGCTGCGCGGCGCCCGGCTGACCGGGGTGGCCATCGAGGACACCGACCTGTCCGGGGCCGACCTGTCCGGCACCGACCTGCGCGGCGCCCGGCTGGTCGGCTGCAGCCTCGCCCGGGCCGACCTGACCGGCGCCGACCTGACCGATGCGCGCATCCTCACCACCGACCTGACCGACGCGGTGCTGACCGACGTGCGGTGGCGGCGCGCGGCGGTGGTGTCCGGGTCGGCCACCCCGGCCACCGTCGACGGGCTGCGCCGCGCCGGCGCGGTGGTGCTGCCCGGCAGCCCGCTGACCACCGCCGTACGGCCGGTCGCGCTGGGCGTGAAGTTCGGCTTCGAGGAGGGCCGGCTGCCCCGCCCGGTCGGGTACGACTCCGAGGGAGCGCTGCTGGCCATCGGCTGCGAGGACGGCTCGGTGCTGATCTGCGACGCCCGGGACAACCGGCCGCTGCGGACGCTGGCCGGGCACGGCTGGCGGACGTACTCGGTGAACTTCAGCCCCCGGGAGCCGCTGCTGGCCACCGGCGCCCAGGACGGCGTCGTCCGGATCTGGGACGCGACGACCGGCGAGTGCCGGCACACGCTGTCCGGACACCGGGACTGGGTGTGGCCGATGCTGTTCAACCGCACCGGCACGCTGCTGGCGACCGGCGACCGGGACGGGGTGGTCCGGGTCTGGGACGTCGCGACCGGGCAACTGCGGTGGGAACTGCCCGAGCACCGGGCTCCGGTGTGGACCGCCTCGTTCAACCCGGACGACTCCCTGCTCGCCACCGGCGACGACGGGGCGACGGTGCGGCTGTGGGACCTGGACACCGGTCGGCTGCACCAGCACGTCGAGTCGGAGGAGAAGCTCGCCTACTGGCTGCGGCACGACCCGACCGGCAACCAGCTGGTCGGCGCCGCGGAGGACGGGACGCTGCGGCTCTGGGACGCCCGGACCGGCCGGCTGCGGCACCGGCTGACCGGGCACGAGGGGGCGGTCTACACCTTCGACTTCCACCCGGCCGGCCGGCACCTGATCAGCGCCGACGTCACCGGATCGGTACGCCGCTGGGACCTGCCGGCGGACGGCGCCGACCCGGTGGGCCGGGAACTGGGCCGGCACCGGGGCGCGGTCTACCGGGTCGCGTTCAGCCCGCGCGGCAAGGTGTTCGCCACCGGCGACAGCGACGGCTGGGTGAAGGTGTGGGACGACGAGACCTGCGAGGTCAACCACGAACTGGACCGCCACTTCGCGTCGGTGTGGCCGATCACCTTCCGCCCGGACGGCGAGCGCCTCATCAGCAGCAGCAACGACTTCACCAGCCGGGTGTGGAACACCCGCACCGGCGAGTCGGTGGCGGTGCTGCGCGGGCACGGCCGGCAGATGCGGGCGGTCGCCTTCAACCGGGACGGATCGCTCCTGGCCACCAGCAGCAACGACGGGCTGGTCCGGCTCTGGGATCCGGTCACCGCGGAGTGCCGGCAGGTGCTGGCCTCCAACCGGATGGACCGGCTGGTCTCGGTGGCCTTCGGCGCCGAGCCGAACCTGCTGGCCACCGCGAGCAACGACGGGCGGGTCTACCTCTGGGACACGGCCACCGGAGTCGAGGGCCGGCAGCTGGAGGTCTCCACCGACGCGGTCTGGGCGATGACGTTCAGCCCGGACGGCGAGCACCTGGCGGTGGCCAACGACGACGACTCGGTGCAACTGCTGATCCGGACCACCGGCCGCACGGTCGACTGGCTGCGCGGCTTCGGCGGCCGGGTCCGGGCCCTGGCGTTCAGTCCGGACAGTTCCACCCTGGCCACCGGATCGGACGACCACCTGGTCCGGCTGCACGACCTGACGACCAACAGGGTCTGGCCGCTGCCGGCGACGCACGGCGGACGGATCTACTCCCTGGCCTACCGTGCGGACGGCCGGATGCTCGCCTCCACCGGCGTCGACGGCTCGGTCGTCCTCTGGGATCCGCGGGAGCGGACCAGACTGCGCACGCTGCGGTCCGGGCACGGCAAGCTGTGGACGGTGGCCTTCCACCCCGGCGGCCGGCTGCTCGCCTCCGCCGGTGACGACGACGTGCTGGACATCTGGGACGTGCGCACCGGGGAGCGGGTGGACAGACTGTCCGGGCACAGCCGCCGCATCTGGTCGGTCTCCTTCAGCCCGAGCGGAGACCTGCTGGCCAGCGCGAGCACCGACGGCACGGTCCGGCTGTGGCAGCTGGCGCCGGACGGTACCGGCCGGCACCGCTGCACCCTGCTGGGTCTGCCCGAGCGGACCTGGGCGTCGTTCACACCCAGCGGGCGGCACAAGTCCGACGGCCCGGTCTCGGCCGACTTCTGGCACGTCGCCGGCATGTGCCGGTTCGACATCGGCGAACTCGACCCGTACCTGGCCGACGTCGGCCGGGTACCCATCGGGACGCCTCTGCACGACTGAACCAGCCGCGCCCGGGTAGCTTCCATCTCCCGGGCGCACCGTGCGTGAGTACGGATGAATCGTGAATCACCCTGTGCTTTCTTGTTCGAGGAGATGACCGTCATGACCTATCCGATGCTGGCGCGGGCGATCCGCTCGGGATCCCCCGAGCAGGTCGCCGACCTGGTCCGCACCTGCTGGCTCGATCCGATCGCCAACGGCGGGTCGGACCTGCGGGCCGTACACCACCCGCTCGGCTTCACCTGCCTGCCGGTGCTGCGGGACGGCGCGCAGGGGATCTGCGTGCACCTGTTCGGCGAGCGGCGTACGCCGGTACGGCTGTCCGTGTCGCCGTTCCACTGCCACAGCTGGGACCTGCTCAGCCACATCCTGTACGGCGAGGTCGGCAACCAGAACGTGACGGTCGTGCCGGGGAACACGTACCGGGTCTTCGACACCCGGACCACCGCGACCGGCGACCGGCTGGTGCCCACCGACGACACCGTGGACGCCACCGCGGGCGAGCCCGAGTACTGGGCCGCCGGCGAGGCGTACGAGCTGACCGCGGGGCGGTTCCACGCCTCGACCGTGCGCAGCGCCGCTCCCGCGGCCACCGTCGTGCTCGGGCTGCACCATCCGGGCCGGCCGGACCTGACCCTGGGCGGTCTGGGTACGCCCGCACACCGGCTGACCCGCCGGCTCTATGCCCGTACCGAGACGGTCCTGCTGGCCCGGACCGTGCTGGACCGGCTGGCCGTCGGCGCCGCCGCGTCGCTGGTGCCGGCCGGCCGGCCGTGACCGGCGCCGCGGCGGCGGCCCGCGAGGCGAACCGCCGCTGCTACCACCAGGCCGACACGACCCTGCAGTACGTCGACAGCCCGTACCACGCGCTGCGCCGGCAGCTCATCGGCGAGGCGCTGGTCGAGGCCCTGGACGGCGTCGATGTCGGGACGCCCGCGCGCGGGGCGCTGCTGGAGTTGGGCTGCGGCGCGCGGAGCATCTTCGACAGCGTGGGTGACCTGGGTCGGACCACGGTGGTGGCCGACCTGTCCTGGTCGGCCCTGTCCGAGCTGAAGGCGGAGCGGCACCGGTTGCTCCGGCTGGACGCAAGCGGGCCGCTGCCGCTGGCCGACCGGTCGGTCGCCGGGGTGGTGGCGGCCGAGCTGATCGAGCATCTCTACCATCCGGGTGACCTGCTGGCCGAGATCGCCCGGGTACTGCGGCCCGGCGGCGTGCTGGTGCTCAGCACGCCGAACCTGGCCACCGTGCAGGACCGGGTCCGGTTCCTGTTCGGACGCTCGCCCCGGCAGGTCGATCCGCTGCACGCGTACCTGTACCTGCACATCCGTCCGTTCACCGCCGAGATGCTCCGCCGGATGCTGCACGCGGCCGGCTTCGTCGACGTGCAGGTGCGGTCGAACTACGTGAGCGTCCCGGCGGGCCGGGGTCGTTGGCTGCACTCCCGGCTGCTGGCCCGGATGTTCCCCGGGCTGGGCGGCTCGCTCGTGGTCGACGCGCGCACACCGGCCGACTCCGGCTGAGCACCACCCACCGTGGACGTACGGTCGCCGGCCACGGTTCACCATCCGCGTACCAGCCATCGTCGTCAATACGGAATGGCACTCACCAGACGGGGGCGGGCGGGCAGACTTGGCACATGACCGCCCAGTTCGGACTTCCCGCCGACGCGAGCCACTTCCTGATCAGCTATTCACCGGCGGACGAGCGGTGGGCCGCCTGGATCGCGTGGGAGTTGGAACTCGCCGGCTACCGGACGATCTTCCAGGCGTGGGATTTCGTGCCTGGAACGAACTTCATCGATTTTATGGATCGGGCGATCCGCCAGTCCACCGCGGTCATCGCGGTGCTGTCGAACAACTATCTCAACTCCCGCTACGGGCGGCTGGAATGGCAGGCGGCCTTCCGCAGCTCGCCGGATGATCCGCAACGCCGGCTCATCACCGTGCGGATCGAGGATTTCGATCCGGACGGGCTGCTGGCCACGATCACCTACGTCGACCTGGTCGGCGCGGCAGACGAGCGCGACGCCCGGCAGCGGCTGCTGCGCCGGGTGGGGGAGGCCGTCCGCGGCCGGGCGAAACCCGCCGTGCGGCCGGGATTCCCCACCGGCCCGGCC
Source organism: Plantactinospora sp. KBS50 (assembly GCF_002285795.1). Taxonomy (GTDB): domain Bacteria; phylum Actinomycetota; class Actinomycetes; order Mycobacteriales; family Micromonosporaceae; genus KBS50. Next base: position 3,371,096 of record NZ_CP022961.1, on the reverse strand, counting down.
ACCACCACCGGGGAGGATCCGCCGGCCGGGGCGCCGCCGCCGCAGCTCGCCGCGCATCACCCGCGGCTGCGGATGCGGCATCGGCCCGGCTACCCGCCGGACCGCTCGCCGGCGCGCGCCAGCAACGCCGAGGTGACCCTGCTGCACCTGCCCGGTCCGCGGTTCGCCCGGCAGAAATCCAGCGAGCCGGCACCGCACCAGCGGACCAAGGAACTGCTCGAATCGTTCTGCGTCGGCTTCGACCGGCTGGTCGCCGGCGGCGGCAGCCGGCCGGACGCGCTGCTGATCAGCGGCAACCTCACCGCGGCCGGGGGCATTCGGGAATTCGACGAGGTGTTGGTCTTCCTGACCCGGCTGCGCGGCATTCTCGACCTGGATCTGCACCGGATAGCGGTGGTGCCCGGCCCGCGCGATGTCAACCACGCGGCGTGCCGGGCCTACTTCGCCAGCTGCGAGGCCGACGAGGTGGCGCCGCAGCCGCCGTACTGGGACAAGTGGCGGCACTATTCCCGGTTCTTCGCCGAGCTGTACGACGGGGTCGCCGGCCGCACATTTGACCAGCACCAGCCGTGGGGCGTGTTCGAGATGCCGGACATCAATCTCGTGGTCGCCGGAGTCAATTCCACAATGGCCGAGAGCCACCGGCCGGGTGATCACTACGGGCTGGTCGGCCCGGACCAGGCGGACTGGTTCGCCCGGCGGCTCGACCGGTACCGGTCGGCCGGTTGGTTGACCGCGGGGCTGATCGGCCACCCCGCCGTACCCGGTCCGGTGCGCGACGCCGAGCACCTCACGGCCGCGCTCGGGCCCCGGCTGCACCTGCTGGTTTCACCGTCCGGACCGGACGGCGGTGGCACCGCGGGCCGGGCCGGCGCCGGCACCACCGTCATCCGGCTGGCGACCGGCGCGCCCGGGGCGCCCGGGGGCGCCGCGCCGGCCGTGGTCGAGTGCACGCCGGTACGCGGCGTGGTCCGCCGGCCGCGCCCGAACACCCAGGACGCCAACCGGTCGCGCCGGTAGCCGCCGCGCCGTCGCGCCGTCGCGCCGTCGCGCCGTCGCGCCGCCGCGACGGGCCGTGAGGGCCTCAGCGCGGCGGCGCCACCCGCTCCCGGCGTACCGTGACCTTCCGGCCCTTGATGGTGGTGGCGCGCAACGCGCCGATCACCTCCTGCACCGCGGACTCGGGCACCTCCACCAGCGAGAACCGGTCCGCGATCTCGATCGACCCGACCTCGCGACCGGACAGCCGCGACTCGCCGGCGATCGCGCCCACCAGGTCCTGCGGCCGGACCCCCGCGTGCCGGCCCGCGCCGATGAACAGCCGGGCCATCCCGCGGGACGGCGTGCGGCCCCGCCGCTCGCCGCGACCGCCGCCGCCCGGACCGCGGCCCCGCGCCTCGCGCGTCGGGCCGGGCGCCACCTCCGGGATCTCCTCCTCGTCGATGGCCGCCCCACCGGCCTCGTGCGCCAGCTTCACCGCGGCCAGCGCCACCTCCATGATGTCGAACTCGTCCGCGAGCGGCTCCACCACCACCCGGAAGGAATCCAGGTCGTCCTCCAGGAGGCTCTCGGCCAGCGCCGCCCGGGTCAGGTCCAACCGGCGCGCCCGCAGGTCGGCGGTGGTGGGCACCTTCTCCACCGAGATCCGGCCCTTGGTGACCCGCTCGATCGTCTTGAGCATCCGGTGCTCCCGCGGCTCGGCGAGGGTGATCGCCACGCCCTCCCGGCCGGCCCGACCGACCCGGCCGATGCGGTGCACGTACGACTCCGGATCGGCCGGCACGTTGTAGTTCACCACGTGCGTCAGCTGCTCGATGTCCAGCCCGCGCGCGGCCACGTCGGTGGCCACCACGAGATCCGCCGTGCCGCCGCGCAACCGCCCCATCACCCGGTCCCGCTGCTCCTGGCTCATCCCGCCGTGCAACGCCTCCGCGCGGTAGCCGCGGCCGTTGAGCGACTCGGCGAGCTGGTCGACCTCCTCCCGCGTCCGGCAGAAGACGATCGCCGCGTCCGGCGCCTCGATGTCCAGCACCCGGCCGAGCGCGGCCGGCTTGTGCGGCCGGGCCACCAGGTAGGCGCTCTGCCGAACCAGCGGCGCGCCGCCGGGCCGGGCCGGCTCGCGGGCGATCTCCACCCGGACGGCGTCCCGCAGGTGGCTGCTGGCCATGCCCTCGATCCGGGCCGGCATCGTGGCCGAGAACAGCACGGTCTGCCGGTTTTCAGGAAGTTCCTGAAGGATCGCCTCGATGTCCTCGGCGAATCCCATGTCCAGCATCTCGTCGGCCTCGTCCAGCACCACCACCTGCACGTCCTGCAGCCGCAGCGTGCCCCGGCCGAGGTGGTCGAGCGCGCGGCCCGGAGTGGCGACCACCACATCGACGCCGGCCTGCAACGAGCGCAGCTGGCGGCCGATCGGCTGCCCGCCGTAGATCGGCAGCACCCGCGCGTCCAGCTCCCGGCCGTACCGGTGCACCGCCTGCGACACCTGCACCGCCAGCTCGCGGGTGGGCACCAGGACCAGGGCCATCGGGTCCGCGCCGCGCTCCCCGGCCGGCAACCGGTGCAGGATCGGCAGCGCGAACGCGGCCGTCTTCCCGGTCCCGGTCGCGGCCTGGCCCAGCAGGTCCCGGCCCGCCAGCAGGCTCGGAATCGCGCCGCGCTGGATCGGCGTCGGTTCCTCGTACCCCAACCCGGACAGCGCCCCCAGCAGCTCGGGTCGCAACCCGAGGTCCGCGAAGGTGATGCCGCCGTCCTCGGCCTCGTCCGTCATCTCGATCTCCTCGCCCCGGTCGCCAGCCATCTTCGACCCACCCGGCATCCCGGGCTCACCCGCCCCCCTGGCCGCGCCGGGATTTCACGAGACAGACCCTAGTAAAGGCCCGGTCGGGCCGTGCGGCCCGACCGGGTCCCGCCGCCGGAACGAGGCCGGCAGCGACGGTCAGGACTGCTGCTGGGCGGCCCATTCGGCGACCCGGCGGGCGCTTTCGGCCTCGGACAGGTCCTCGATCCGGGTCATGATCGACCAGCGGACCCCGAACGGATCCCGGATGCTGGCGAACCGGTCACCGGACACGAAGGTGGACGGCGGCTCCCGGACCACCGCGCCGGCCGCCTCCGCGCGGGCCACCACGGCGTCGGCGTCCGGGCAGTACAGGCCGAGGGAGTAGCAGTCGCTGTCGCCCTCGGGCGCGGCGACGAGGCCGTAGGCGGGCATCGGCTCGCCCAACTGGAGCAGGCCGTTGCCGAAGTCCAGGACGGCGTGCGCCACCACGCCGCCCATCTCCGTCACGTCGACCACCCGGGCGCCGAACACGTCCCGGTAGAAGTCGATCGCTGTCCGTGCATCGGGAATGGCCAGGAACGGGGTCAGGCTGGTGGCCCCGTGCGGGGTGCCGTCGGTGGTGTGTTGGCCGGTGGCGGCCCTGGTGGAAGCGGTCATGAGGCCCGACGCTACGACCCGGCCGGGTGGCCGGCTTGCAGATGCGCGACATCACGTAGCGTGGAGCGGTGAGCCTGGCACAGCGGGGCGTCCTGTACCCGGCCCGGTTGCCGGAGCTGCACCGGGTTCCGGCGCCGGACCGGGTGGCGGCGCTGGTGCGGTGGTTCTGGATCCCGCAGTGGCAGATCGCCCCGGGCCGGTCCTCCCGGCAGCATCTGATCGCGTTTCCCGCCGCCAACCTGGTGGTCGAACCGGACCGGGTCGGCTTCTCCGGCCCCACCACCCGGGCCTCGTACCGCGACCTCACCGGCACCGGCTGGGCCGTGGGCGCCCTGCTGCGCCCGGCCGCGGTGCCGTACTTCACCGCGAACCCCGCCGACCTGCGCGACGCGTACCGGCCGGTGCCGGCACCCGGGCTGCACCCGGAGGTGGCCGCGGCCATGACCGCGCCGGACGACCCGGCCGCCCGGCGCACCCGGGCCGTCGAGGCGTTCGCCGACTGGCTGTCGGCATCCGTTCCCGCGCCGAGCGGGGAGGCGCTGCTGGCCAACGCGCTGGCCGACCTGGTCGGCGGCGACCCGGCCGTGCTCACCGTGCAGGACGCGGCCGCCCGCCTGCACGTCTCGGCCCGCACCCTGCAACGGCTGGCCCGCCGCTACGTCGGCCTGCCGCCGTCGGCGATGATCCGCCGGCGCCGACTCCAGGAGGCCGCCGAACGCCTGCGCGGCGACCCCGGCACCAACCTGGCCGCCGTCGCCGCCGATCTCGGCTATGCCGACCAGGCCCACCTGGCGAACGAGTTCCGGTCCGTGCTCGGCTTCACCCCGAGCGGCTACCGCGGCCAGGTGCACCGGCCCGCGGCGGCGGAGCCCGACCTCTAGGGTTGGCCCGGTGACCACCGACCACGCCCTGACGGCCCTGACCGAGCGGGTCCGCCGGTTCGCCGACGAGCGGGACTGGCAGCAGTTCCACACCCCGAAAAACCTTGCCATGGCGCTCGCCGGGGAGGTGGGGGAACTGCTCGCCGAGTTGCAGTGGCTCACCCCGCAGGAGTCGGCGGCGGTCATGGCCGACCCCGGGTCCGCAGCGCGGGTACGCGCCGAGATCGGCGATGTGATGATCTACCTGACCCGGCTGGCCGACGTGCTCGGAATCGACCTGGTGGCCGCGGCCACCGACAAGCTCGCCGACTCGGCCCGGCGCTATCCCGTCGACCGGAGCCGGGGCTCGGCCGCGAAGGCGCCGCGGGTCGAGTAGAGCGCTCGGTGATCCACTCGATACAGTGCTGACAACCAAGCGGTCCGACGGGCTTCCGGTCTCCGGAAATGCCCCCATCCGCACGATCACTTCGTGCTGCCCGGGGGCAACTGTCGATGTCGGCGTTCCGCAGGTCCGCGGCCGAACTGCTGGACCTCAGCACCGCGGGCGTGCTCGCCGACCGGGTCGCCGAACACGTGTGGTCGACGCGGCAGGGCGTGAGTCCCGCCGAGCGACGTTCCTGGCAGCGCAGCCTTCCCGTACTGGCCCGGGACCTGTCCGACGCCGGTCTCGGCGCCGTCGAGGTCCTGGTCGAATACCAGCTTCCGCTGACCAGCCGCCGGGTGGACGCGGTCCTGGCCGGCGTCGACCCCCGTAGCGGCGAAGACTCCTATCTCGTGGTCGAGCTGAAACAGTGGTCGGCCGCGACCGCGTACGAGGAGTCCGACACCCTGGTCGCGGTCGAGGGCGTTGCCGGACCACGGCTGCATCCGGGCATCCAGGTCGCCGACTACTGCGCGTACCTCGTCGACTTCCTCGGCATCCTCGAACGCACCGATCCGAGCGCCCGGCCCGGTCCGCTGCTGGGCGCCGCGTACCTGCACAACGCCCACGACCGGGACGTGGCCGCCCTGCTGGCGCGGCCGGTGACCCGGTGGAGCCGGCTGTTCACCGGGCAGCACCGCGGACAGTGGCTCGACCACCTCCGGTCCCGGTTCGCGCCGCTGTCCGGCGCCGGCGCCGCCGACCGGTTCCTGACCAGCGCGGTACGGCCCAGCCGGAACCTGCTGGCCGTCGCCGCGGCGGAGTTGAAGGAGCGCTCCCACTTCACCCTGCTCGACGAGCAGCACCTGGCCTACGAACTGGTGATGCACGCCGTGGAGCGGGCCCGCACGGCGCACCACAAGCGAGCCGTGGTGGTGGCCGGCGGACCCGGAAGCGGCAAGAGCGTCATCGCGCTGTCCGTGCTCGGCGAGCTGGCCCGGCGCAACCGAGCGGTGCTGCACGCGACCGGCTCGCGGTCGTTCACCCAGACCCTGCGCCGGTACGCCGGCCGCGGATCGACCCGGCTGCAGGGGCTGTTCAAGTACTTCAACAGCTTCATGGCCGCCGACGTCAACGACATCGAGGTGCTGCTCTGCGACGAGGCGCACCGGGTGCGGGAGACCTCGGTGAACCGGTACACGCCCAGGGCGCGGCGGGACCGGGCCCGGCCGCAGCTCGACGAGCTGATCTCGGCCGCCCGGGTACCGGTCTTCCTGCTCGACGAGCATCAGGTGGTCCGCCCGGGGGAGTTGGGCAACGTCGAGGTCATCTCCGCGTACGCCCGGAAGCTGGGCCTGGACGTGGACGTCGTCTCGCTGCACGACCAGTTCCGGTGCGGCGGCAGCGCGGCGTACGAGCGGTGGGTGCTCGGGCTGCTCGGCCTCGACGGCGGCCCGCCGACGGTCTGGGCCGGGGACGGCCGGTTCGACCTGCGGCTGGCCTACTCGCCCGAACAACTCGAAAGGTTTCTGGCCGACCGGCAACGGCCGGGGGTCACGGCCCGGATGTCCGCCGGCTACTGCTGGCCGTGGAGCGACCCGCGCCCGGACGGCACCCTCGTGCCGGACGTCGTGGTCGGGGAGTGGGCCCGGCCGTGGAACGTCAAGAGCGACCGCCGGGTGGGCGACGCGCCGGGCAGCGCGTACTGGGCCACCGACCCCGCCGGATTCGGCCAGGTGGGCTGCGTCTACACGGCGCAGGGCTTCGAGTACGACTGGTCCGGCGTCATCCTCGGCCCCGACCTGGTGGCCCGGGACGGGCGTCTGGTCACCCGGCGGGAGGAGTCGAAGGACCCGGAACTGCGCGGCCGCGGGCGGGTCGGCGACGACGACGCGGACCGGTTGATCCGCAACACCTACAAGGTGCTGCTGACCCGAGGCATGCGGGGCACGGTCATCCACTCGACCGACCCGGAGACCCGGGAGTTCCTCGCCGGCCTGGTCAGGCCGGTCCGCCCGGTCGGGACGGTGTACGACATCCCCGAGCGGTGATGCGCTGACCCGTCGGTGGGGGCTACGGCGCAACCCCGGGGACGGCCGGCTCGTGCCGCCATCCCCGGGGCGTCCCGAAGGACTCGTCGTCGTGCCGCTACCTACTGCTGGTTACCGTTCACCACCGGGTCCGGCAGGCCGGCGTACACCGCCGTGGCGCGCTCGCCCACCACCGCGACGTCCAGGGTGCAGGCGTCCAGCCAGGCCTTCGAGACCCTGGCCTCCAGGCAGATCGCCGCCGCCCGCTCGCGGACGTCCTCCTTCAGGTTGTCGGCGAAGAAGGGCGCCGCCGGGTCACCCGAGGACACCGCGGCGCAGGGCGCGAGCAGCGTCTTCATCGGCGACACCCGCCAACTCGGGCCGAACTTCTGGTAGAGGTCGTTGAAGGAGATGGGCAGCTTGAACTGCGAGCCGTCCTTGGCCTCCAGCCGGGTGGGGTCGCCGTCCGGGTTCCCCAGCAGCCCGAGGACCTTGCTCGGCCAGGTCCCGACACCGACCCTCACGTCGAGGTAGGTGCTGTTGACCGTCACGCGGAGGCTGTTGCCGGTGTCGTCGGTGACGGTGTACACGTTGCCGCTGCGCCGGATGTCCACGCCGGAGGGCAGATGCATCGCCCCGTTCGACTGCAGGTCGGTGTACCGGCCGTCCACCAGCAGGCTCTTCCCGTCGCACAGCACCACCTTGGTGCTGCCCATCCGGGTGGCCACCGACTTGTTGACCGAGGCGTTCGGCCAGGTGGGCGCCCCGGAGTCCTTGCGGGTCTGCACCTCGAAGGCGGTGCCGACCAGTGCCTCCTGGAAGTCACCCGAGGACTGGAAGTCGTACAGCGTGCCGGCGATCGTGTGCTCGTGGGTGTCCCCGATCGCCGATGCCGCGCCGCAGGTCGTGCCCGCGCCGCCGGTCGTGTTCTCCACGAAGATGAGGGCCGGCCCGGGTGCCGTCGGCGTGGGCGGGGGTTACCGAAGTTGAGGTTGTTGGTCTCACCGGTGAAGCCCTGGGCCACGCACAGCGGTGCGGCCGTGCCGCCGTAGGTGATCCGGGTCCGGACGTTGAGCGACGCGCCCGCGTTGAAGGTCGCCTCGCTCCCGCCGCCGTCACCGAAGATGTTGAACTCGGCCGTCGTCCAGCCCGCGGCCGCGTTCACCGCGTTCGAGCCCGCCGTGGTGTACGCGGTCGATCCCACGAGCAGGGTGACGCTGTCCGCACCCGGGACCGCCTTGCCGGAGAGCCGGAGCGAACCGAGGTTGGAGATCGGCTGGTTGGGCACCGCCACCCCGGTCGGGCTGTTCCGGTAGCAGTAGATGTCCGGGTCCCCGGCGAACGAGAAGGACATCCAGCCGGCCGGGCAGGTCGTGTTGTACTGCAACAGCCAGTACTGGATGAACGCCACGCCGGAGGACCCGTTGTTGGCGAAGATGAACTGCTCCCAGCCCTGGCACCCCGGGTTGGGGGAGGCGGCGCAGGTCGTACTCGCGAAGAAGTTGGTGTTCAACTGGAGCGAGTAGGCGTTGTTCACCGCCGGCCCGGTGCCGCCGATGGGCGAACTCTCGCTGATCACGTTCACCAGGTTCTCGAACGAGCCGAACGCCTCGGAGATGTTGCCCGTCGGCGCCTTGGCCGAGATGTCGTTCCCGTTGCCCACGACCAGCGGCCGGATGTCGTGCTTGGGCGTCATCGGGATCGACGGGGCCGTGGCACAGGCGCTCGCGTGCCAGGCCAGCTTCGGGTAGTCGGCGGTGAAGCATCCGCCGGCCGACGGGTGTGGGACCTTCGCGATCTTCTCGTGCCACGCCTGCAAACTCGCCGCCGACGGCGTGGCGCTCTGCGCGGCCGCGGTGTACCCGCCGACCGCCACCACGACCCCCAGCACCGTCGCACCGACCAAGCCGAGCATTGTTCGGCGCTTCCGGGTGGACCTTCTCATCTGCAGCACCTCTCTGTCCGCCGGCGGCGATGTCGCCGGCTATAAACAGAAGAGGGTCGATGGATATCGGTGATACGGCCCGGTCGGACTTTTTACACAGGACCGCAGATTTACCCGATTACGCCGCCTCACGAACTCGGACCCCGCAGATAGACCTCGTCGAGGTGCCACTCGAGAAACTCGCGGTTTGGTCTGTCGCGCTTCGGGTCCGGCACCGCTATCGGCTGACCGGCACGGGCGTAGAACTCCGTGCCGTTGCCGAACTCCGACCGCAGGCGTGGGCTGACCAGCAAGCGGTACTGCGGGTCGACTCCGAGGTATCCCCGGTCGAACAGCGTGTGTACGTCAGAGCGCAACAGCAGGCCGTTGTCCAGACGATGCTCGCCACCCACCGGCAGCGGACGGATGTGCGCGGCCTGCAGCACCGGCCGTATCCGGCCGCCGGTGATCGCACACCGGCGGCCGTACGCGCCGAGCACCACAGCCTTGAACGCCTGCTGACCGAGCCGGTACGGCGCCAGTCGCGGGTCCCCGTACACCGGGCCGGGCCGATGCCAGGGGACGCTGAGATCGATGTCCACGGCGTGACCAAGTAGCCGTTGCAGCAGGCGGCCGAAGTAGCCGGTGTGTGCCGGATCCGAAAGGTCGTAGCCCTTGCCCTGCACCACGTTTGGAGCGAATTCCGGTGGTGGCCCGGCAGGCTGGTCGACCGGGAAGAACACGGTGTCCCGGATGAAAACGCAGCCGATCGTCGGGTCCTCATCGGGCGACAGCGCCGCCCGCCGGTACCGGCCGACGGCATGCCGCAGGTCGGCGTGGCTGCCCACCCCATTGCCCTCGTGGTATGTGGACCATGCCTCCGAGATGCGCAGCGGTACGAACCCGCTGAAGAACCCGCCACCCACGACCCGGTTGTGCGGATGGTGCGTCTTGAAGAAGAACGGCTCGCCCGGTGCGAGGGCGCGAAAGCGACGCGAGCTGGCGGGGCGCCAGAAGTTGACCTCGCTGACCTCGGGTCGGTCCGCGAGGAACCGATACCACTCACCGTCGGTCACCCCGACGTACGCACGCACGAGCCGATTGTGCCGTTCGGAACCGCTGGCTGTCTGTCCCGGACACACCGAAGCTTCGTGCGGATGACCGACAGATCCGGACGTCGGGCGCGCGTTCCACGGCGGCGGACGGAACGTCAATTAGCCTTGCCAGGGCTGGCCGGAGGTGGTCGTCGAGGCGCGTGCACGAGGGCTGCCGTACCTGGAGAAGGTCCTGCGCGACGTCGAGGCGCTGCCCGAGGTGCCAGGCGACCGGTTCAAACGGTCCGACGACATCGCCGCGATCCTGCTGTCCCCTGGATGAACCGATGCACTTGAAAGGTCGATCCGCGTGAGCGAACGTGCGCCCTATCTGGTGGAGCGTGGCCCCGGTTACCTGGAGTACCAGCTGCCGATCTCGGTGAAGCTGGTCGTGGACTACCACGGCCGGGTTCCGTTGCTCAGAAACGAGCGCGATGAGTGGGAACTGCCCGGTGGCAAGCTCGAACCCGGGGAGACACCCGAGGAAGGCGTGTGTCGCGAGGTCGCGGAGGAGCTTGGCCTGACCGTTGCATCCGTCGACATCATCGACAGCTGGGTCTACGAGATCACGCCGGTCCGGCACGTCTTCGTCGTCAGCTACGGCGCCCGTTACCGGGACGCGGAGGACCTGGTGTACTCCGCCGAACACAAGGAACTCGGCGTGTTCGGGTACGACGAAGTTGCCGCGCTGCCGATGCCCGAGCCGTACAAGCGGACCATCGATCGTTGGCGGCGCCGGCTCGGGTAGGTCGCCACCGACGGCTCATGATCCGTCCGTTCCACGCGAGCCGCCGCCGGCTCGGCGCCCTGCCGGCGCCGGCGAGCTGCGGCCTCAGCGCAGGCCGGCGAACAGGTCGTCCTCGGGCGTCGGCGCGGCCGTGGTGTCCCGCACCCGGACGAAGGTCTCCACGCCCATCAGCTCGGTGAACCGCTCCTGGCCCAGTTGCAGGAAGAAGATGTTCTCGGCCTGGCTGGCGTGCGCGGCCAGCGACTGGAACTTCTGCCCCCCGTATCCGCTCGTGTCCACCCAGGTGGTGATCTCGTCGTCGGGCAGGCCGAGTGGCGGCGTCTGCTCGGCCGGCGCCTCCGGCTCGGGAAACTCGACACCGAGTTCCTGCATGATCCGGCCGAATTCCTGGAAAGCACTGCGGGGCACGGTGGTCCAGTACACCTTCGCCGGGATCTCTGTCTGCTGCACGGCGGTCATCGTGACGCGGTGCGCCTGGATGTGGTCCGGGTGGCCGTAGAACCCGTTCTCGTCGTAGGTGACCACCACGTCGGGCCGGTAGCGCCGGATCAGCTCGGCGAGCCGGTCGGCGGCCTCGGCGACCGGCGTGGTCCAGAACGCCCCCGGCAGGTCGTTGGTGTCCCAGCCCATCATCCCGGAGTCGGCGTAGTCGAGGGTCTCCAGGTGGGTCACCTTCAGCGCGGCGCAACTGGCCGCCAGCTCCGCCTGGCGCATCGCCACCACGGCGCTCGGGTCGTGGTCCGGATCGCCGGGCTTGACGCCACCCGGCCCGTCGCCGCACCTGCCGTCGGTGCAGGTCACGAGCACCGTGGTAACGCCCTCGGCCGCGTACCGGGCGAGGATGCCGCCGGTGCTCGTGGCCTCGTCGTCGGGGTGCGCGTGCACGGCCATCAGGGTCAGAGATCGCTCAGCCATCCCACCACCCTACGAGCAGGGGCCGACGATCTAGCATTGCCGCGTCGTCCGGAGTGCTGCTGAATCGAGGCAAGATGCGATGGTTGCGGAGGTTGCTGGGTAGCCGGCGGGTCACCCTCGATCCGGGTCGGCAGGATGCGCTGCTGGGGGAGGTCCGGCAGCGGTTCGGCGCCGACGTGCGGTCCCGCTTCCCCGACCAGGTCGAGGCGGTCGCGCAGGCACTCGACGGCGACGACGGCCTCTGCGTGGCGACGCGGGTGGTCGGCGAGGTCGCCGACGAGGCGTACGCGGATCTCCGGGCCCAGGCGCACGACGTGCACCGGCGCACCGGGCGCCGGCTCGTCGTGCACCGCCGCAACTACCGCCCGCTGTGGAAGGAGGCCGGTCCGGCGCTGCGCTGGCCGCTGTTCGCGCTGCCGTGCGGCTTCCATCCGTACGCGCAGCTGGCCGCCGCCGTCACGGTGGTCGGCGCGCGGGCGGCCCGGCTCGAACGGGTGGCCGACCCGGTCCCGGTGGTGGGCCACGTCTTCGAGGTGCTGGACCTCACCGTCGCCGGCTGGGAGTACGGCCGGGTCCGGGTGGACACCGACGCCGCGTCGCTGGCCACCCGCCTGATCTCGGCCGCCGGACGGGTGCTGGGCGCCATGGACGATCCGCCCCGGCTGCCGCCGCCGGTCCGGGAGCTGATGCGCCGCAACAACACCGTCGACGTGCACGATCCCGCCGCCGCGCGGGTGGTCGGCGTCCTGAACCCGGGCGCGACCATGCGGGAGATCCTGCTGGCCTGAGCTGAGGCCGTGGGCCGGCGCGCCGACTTCGACGCGCCGGCGGTGGGGCCGGGACCCGCGCGGGACCGGCGGCGGCGCGGGGCCCTCCCAGGGGACCGGTGGCGGCTCCCGCGGGGGCTCACCGGTGCTCCCGTCGCCACCTGCTCTCCTCGGCCTCCAGCGCCCGCTGTTCGGCGAGGCGCCGGCGGCGCATGCCCCGCCGCCAGCCGCGCGCCCGGACGGCGTCGACCGCTATCCCCAGGATGGTGATCGTGGTGAGCAGCGCCAGCCCCGCGAACGCGGGCAGTCGGTGCGCGAACGGCAGCAGCGCGCCGATCAGCGGGATGGGCAGGGCACACCCGAGGGCGACCGACCCGATGGTGCGCAGGTGGAAACCGAGCAGGGCCAGCAGGTAGATCAGGACTCCGCCGTAGAGCACGGGCAGGCGGGCCGGTTCGAGCATGGTCTGGCCCTGCTCGGAGGTCTGCACGATCAGGTGGGCCATCGTCTGCTTCAGGCCCACCGACAGCAGGATGATGCCGAAGACCATCGGCAGGTGCAGCAGCGTGTAGGCGTCGCGGGCCAGCCGGCTCCGATCGGCGCCGTGGGTCCGGTGCATCACCTGCTCGGCGGCGTACGCCCGGATGTCGAAGTAGGTCCACCACAGGGCGCAGATCAGCGCGATGCCGAGCAGCGCGCCGCCGATCACCGGAACGGTGAGCGGGGTGACGGTCGACAGGTTGGCGCCGAGCCCGAGCGAGATGATCGATTCGCCGAGTGCGATGAGGATGATCTGGCCGTACCGTTCCGCCCAGTGCCCGGCGGAGACGACGGTCAGCGGCTCGGTCCGCAGCAGGGTCAGGTAGCCGATGCCGACGGCGCCGATCCAGAACGCGATGATGGTTGCCGCCGCCGCATCCCGGCCCACCGCTCGTGGCACGATCGCGGCGAGAAAGAGCAGCACCGTGCTCGCCGCCAGCAGCGGGGTCGCCTTCCACCAGGAGCGGCCCAGGTCGGGGTGCAGCCGCGCCCCGCCGCGCAGCGCCACCGCCTCCAGGATCCAGATCAGCAGGTAGCAGGTGGGAAAGACGAACTCCCCGGGAATCACCTGGGGTACGCCGGGTCGGGGCCGCGGCGGTTGGTGACCGAAGTTCGGCAGCGTAGCGACCGACACGAAGACCAGTGCCATGATCATGAATCCGATGATCGGCATGATGCCCTGGTCGGCCCGCAGGTTGTTGCCCAGCAGCGCGAAGCGGGACCAGACCAGCCAGAGCGCCGCCATGAGCAGGAAGGTCGCGACGAGGCTCACGAAGTGCAGGTTCTTGGCCGCCACCGCGTTGATGTGGATGGCGGCGAAGACGAACACCAGGTCGTAGAAGAGTTCGAGGCGGGTGACCTTGAGGCCGGGTGCCGCCAGCCCCACCGGGGCGCCCCGAGCGCTCGTCACGGATCGTATTATCCGCCCTTTCCTCGCATAACCGGCATGAGAAGGGCGCAATCGCGCCAAATCGGTGCCCCTGTCGAGGGTTCTTGCGGAAATGGCAAGCCCGCTTGTCGTTCGTGCCGGGGAGCGGGTATTCCTGCCCCGAGCGGGCCGGACCCACCGCCCGCACGGACCGCACCGTGACGAGGAGATCCATGTCCAGTACGTCCCCCACCGAAGCGGCGCTGTTCTGGGAGCAGCGGTACCGCGACAGCGACCGGGTCTGGAGCGGGAAGCCCAACCCGCTGCTGGTCCGTGAGGTCACCGGGCTGACCCCCGGCACCGCCCTCGACCTGGGGTGCGGCGAGGGCGCCGACGCCGTCTGGCTGGCGCGGCAGGGCTGGCAGGTCACCGGGGTGGACATCGCGCAGACCGCGCTGGAGCGCGCCGCCGCGCACGCCGCGCAGGCGGGCGTCGCCGAACGGACGTCCTGGCAACGGCACGAACTGGGGGTCACCTTCCCGGCCGGGCACTACGACCTGGTCAGTGCCCAGTTCCTGCAGTCGCCGGTGGCCCTGGCCCAGGACGCGGTGCTGCGCCGGGCCGCCGCGGCGGTGGCGCCGGGCGGAACGTTGCTGCTGGTGATGCACGGCGGGTGGCCGTCCTGGCAGGGGGAGCACGACCACCCGTTCGACGCGGTCTTCCCGACCCTGGACGAGGTCCTGGAGAGCCTGGCCCTGCCTGCGGGGTGGCGGGTGCAGGCGCGGGAAGCGGTGCAGCGTCCCTGCCCGTCGCCGGAGGGCGTGCCGGGTACCCGGGTGGACAACCTCTGGCGGCTGGCCCGGACCGGGTGACGGCCGCAGCGCGGGAAAACCCCGTGCCGGTACGGCGGCCCGCCGAGTAGCTTGCCGGCATGGCCGAGAGTCCGTCCCTGGAGTTCCACGCGGATCCCGGCGCGTTCCTCGCGGCGGCCGGTGACCATCTGGCCGCCGACGCGGTGGTCAGCACCGTGGTGACGACGATGGCGCACCGCGCCGCGGCGCAGCCGGCGCCGGAGCGAACCCGGCCCGACCGTACCTGGTGGCTGGTGGTCCGGGACGCCGCCGGCGCGGTGACCGGCGCCGCGATGCGGACCGCGACCTTCCCGCCGTACCCGCCGTACCTGCTGTCGATGCCCGACGACGCGGCGGTCGCCCTGGCCCGGGCGCTGCACTCCCGGGCGGAGGAGGTAGGCGGGATCAACGGTGCGCTGCCCGCTGTCGACCGGTGCGCCGCCGAACTGGCCCGTCTCGGCGGCGGCCGGGTACGCGTCGGCGTGCACACCCGGTTGCACGAACTCGGCGACCTGGTGGCGCCGGCGCGGGTACCGGGCCGCCTGGCGGTGGCCACGGAGGATGACCTGGACCTGGTCGTGCGGTGGTGGGTCGCCTTCCGCGGCGATGCCGACGAGCAGGCGGGCCGGGCGCGGGCGGATGCGCACGACGCGGTCGATCGGGAGGACCTGCGGCGCCGGATCCGGGCCGGGTGGGTCTGGCTCTGGCGGGACGGGCGGGGAGAGGCGGTGCACCTCACGGCCGCCAGCCCGCCGGCCTTCGGGGTGGCCCGGGTCGGTCCGGTGTACACCCCGCCCGGGCAGCGGGGTCGGGGCTGGGCCAGCAACGCCGTGGCCGAGGTGTCGCAGCGGATCCGGGCCGGGGGAGCCCGGGTGTGCCTCTTCACCGACCAGGCGAACCCGACCTCGAACCGGATCTACGCGGCCCTCGGGTACCGGCCGGTGGTGGACATGGCCCACCTGGTCGTCTCCGCCGGGCCGGCGGCGACCGTCGCCCGGCGTTGACCACAGTGTTGTTATCGATAACATAGACAAATAATGTTTTTCGTACGTCCGGTGGGTGGGCGGCCGGCGGTCGTACGGATCGGTCCTGCCGTTTCCGGCGCGCCGCTCGGCCCGCCGGCCGGCCGGACCCGGGACGGACTCCGGGTTCGGCCGCTGTCGCACGGAGTCCCATGGCTGGGTGGGGGTTCCGGCCGCCGGGGTGCGGCGAGCGGGGGCGGGCGGCCCGAGTGGCCGGGATGGATCCGCGGCGGGGACCTGGGGCGTTGACATTCACCGATGTAAACAGGATGCTAAACAACGATGTTATCGTTCACATCCCCGTAACCCCCGCGGAGGAATCGATGAACCAAGGAAGACCCGGCCGCCGGTTGGCGGCGGCGTGGATCCCGCTGCTCCTCCTTGCCACCGGCGCGGGCGCGTCGGTCATCGCCACCTCGCCGGCCGCGGCGGCCACCACCGGGCCGTGCGACATCTACGCGTCCGGTGGCACCCCGTGTGTGGCCGCGCACAGCACCACCCGGGCGCTGTACGGCTCCTACACCGGCTACCTGTACCAGGTCCGTCGGGCCTCGGACAACACGTACCGCAGCATCACCCCGCTGACCGCCGGCGGGGTGGCCGACGCGTCCATCCAGGACTCGTTCTGCGCAAACACCACCTGCGTCATCTCCCGCATCTACGACCAGAGCGGCCGGGGCAACGACCTGACCCAGGCCCCGCCCGGCGGGTTCAGCGGTCCGGCCGCCGGCGGCTACGACAACCTGGCCAACGCCACCGCCGCGCCGATCAGTGTGGGTGGCCACAAGGCGTACGGCGTGTACGTGTCTCCCGGCACCGGCTACCGCAACAACTCCACCAACGGCGTGGCCACCGGCGACCAGCCCGAGGGCATGTACGCGATCTTCGACGGCACGCACTACAACGGCGGCTGCTGCTTCGACTACGGCAACGCCGAGACCAACAGCCGGGACAACGGCAACGGCACCATGGAGGCCATCTACTTCGGCAACATCAAGGTCTGGGGGTACGGCAGCGGCAACGGGCCGTGGATCATGGCCGACCTGGAGAACGGCCTCTTCTCCGGCGTCAACACGCGCTACAACGCCAACGACCCGACCATCAACTACCGGTTCACCACGGCGATCATCAAGGGCGAGCCGAACCACTGGGCCATCCGCGGCGGCAACGCCCAGTCCGGCAGCCTCTCCACCTTCTACAACGGGGTCAGGCCGAACGCCTCGGGCTACAACCCGATGAAGAAGGAAGGCGCCATCATCCTGGGCATCGGCGGCGACAACAGCATCGGTGCGGCCGGCACCTTCTACGAGGGCGTGATGACCTCCGGATATCCGACCGACGCCACCGAGAACTCGGTCCAGGCCAACATCAACGCGGCCGGCTACTCGACGTCCACCTCGACCGGCAGCGGCCAGCACATCCGGGGGACCGGGTCGGGTCGGTGTATCGACGTGCCGAACGGTAGCGGTACGAACGGTGCGCAGGTGCAGTTGTACGACTGCTGGAACACCTCGGGGCAGTTGTGGACGTACACGTCGGGCAAGCAGTTGCAGGTGTTGGGGAACAAGTGCCTGGATGCGTACGGGCAGGGGACTGCCAACGGTACGCAGGTGGTCATCTGGGACTGCAATGGTCAGGCGAACCAGCAGTGGAACGTGAATTCGAACGGTTCGATCAGTGGGGTGCAGTCGGGGCGTTGTCTGGACGCTGTGGGTGCGGGTACGGCGAACGGTACGAAGATCCAGTTGTACGCGTGCAGCGGCGGCAGCAACCAGCAGTGGAGTCTGCAGTAGCGGATTCCCGCCGCCCGGCCGGCGACCGTACGTCCCGCGTGCGGACCCGGCCGGGCGGCGAACCGGTTTGCCACCGGCGCCCGGTCGGCGCCAGGATCGGGTGGTGGAACCACCGGAAATGATCAACGCGGGCGACGTGGTGCTCAAGCGCTGGGAGCCGGAGTGGGCGGCGGACCTGGCCGAGGTCGTCCGAGCCTCGCTGGCGCAACTGCGGCCGTTCATGCCCTGGGCGCACGACCACTACGACGTCGCCGACGCGCGGGCCTTCATCGAGCTGTCCGACGCCGGCTGGCGGGGTGGCACGGCCTTCCAGTACGCGGCCTTCACCGCGGTGGGCGACCTGATCGGCTCCGCCGGCCTGATGACGCGGATGGGGCCGGGCATCCTGGAGATCGGCTACTGGATCCGCACCGACCAGACCGGAAAGGGCTTCGCGACCACGCTGGCCGCGGCGCTCGCCCGGGTGGCCCTCGACCTGCCCGACATCGAACGCGTGGCGATCCGGCACGACGCGGCGAACGCCGCCTCGGGCCGGGTCGCCGCCAAGGCCGGCTTCACCGAGGCCGCCCGGGTGCCGTGCGACCCCGAGGCGCCGGGGGAGTCCGGACTGCACATCGTCTGGGAACGCGGATCGGTCGGCCGGGACGCGGCGGCGCGCCGCGGCTAGCACCCCGGCCTGCCACTAGGCTGGCCGCCATGGAGCAAGAAGACCGTATCGCCCTGTTCCTCGACTACGAGAACCTCGCGCTGGGCGCGCGGGACAATCTCGGCGGCATGGCCTTCGACTTCCGGCCCATCGCCGACGCCCTCGCCGAGCGGGGGCGCGTGGTGGTGCGCCGGGCGTACGCGGACTGGTCCTACTTCGACGAGGACCGCCGGATGCTCACCCGGTCGCACGTGGAACTCATCGAGATCCCGCAGCGGATGGGGGCGGCCCGCAAGAACGCCGCCGACATCAAGATGGCCGTCGACGCGGTCGAGCTGGCGTTCGAGCGGGGCTACATCTCGACGTTCGTGATCTGCACCGGGGACAGCGACTTCACCCCGCTGGTGTACAAGCTGCGCGAGCTGAACAAGCAGGTCATCGGGGTCGGCGTGGAGCGCTCCACGTCCGCGCTGCTGCCGCCGGCCTGCGACGAGTTCCTGTACTACGACCGGCTGGAGGGTGTCGAGGTCCCGGCCACCCGGGGTCGGCGGGGGCGACCGGAACGGCCGGCCGTGGACCGCGGCGCCGCCGCGGAGCCGGCCCGGCCCGAGCCGCCGGAGGAGACGGCGGCGCCCGACGGCCGGGCGGCCGGCGAGGAGCCGGCGCGCGACGTCGACAGCCTCTCGGTGCTGGTGGCGCAGACGGTGGCCGGGCTGCAGGGCAGTTCCAGCGGGGCCGTCACCGCCTCCACGCTGAAGCGCACCCTGCTGCGCAAGGATCCCACGTTCAGCGAGTCGGACTACGGCTTCCGCACCTTCGGCGAGCTGCTGCGCCACCTCGCCGGCAACACCGTGGTCGAGCTGGCGGAGGGGCCGGCCAAGGGCGATCCGGAGGTCTCGCTGCCCGAGCACGGCGACCGGGAGACCGCGTTCGGCCTGCTCCGTTCGGTGGTCGTCGACCAGGTCGGCCGGGACGGCGCGGTGGCGCTGTCCGGGTTGAAGAACCAGTTGCTGCGGGTCCGCCCCGACTTCAGCGAGAAGAAGCTCGGCTACCGCAGCTTTCTCCAGTTCTGCAAGGCGGCCGCCACGACCGGTGCGGTCGGGTTGCGCTGGAGTTCCGAGGCGGACGACTACCTGCTCGCCCCGCCCGGCGCCTGACCGGGATCCTCACCCCACGTTTTTCCGGCGCCTCCGGTGTGGCTCCGTGGGAGCCATTCGCTCTGGACGGCACAGATCCGCCGACTGAGTTTTGCAACGTTCTACCAGTCGCGATTGACCGCGCCGGGTGTCGGGGAAATGCTTGCCCAGGCTGGGGTGCGCTCTATAGCATATAGAGAACCACAAATCCCACTGGGCCGATGGTGAAGGGCTTGCCACCTCGGCCATTCACGTGTGCCGCGCATTCTTCGGCCCCGGTCAGGGATATTCTTCGTGAGCGAGGAGTAGGCGTGAGGGAAGCCAGAATCAGTCGACGAGAGGGACTTGTCGCGGTCGGTGCGGGTCTGGGGGCGGTGTTCCTCGGCGCGGGTCTCGCCGGCCGGGCGGCCGCGGCGTCGCGTACCGACTCGGGCCTTGCCGGCCCGTCGCCAGAGCCTCTGGTCGGCTACAACGTCACGATCATGAACGAATCCGCGCTCGACGGGATGAATGCGATTCTGTTCCAGGAGATGCCCTCGCTCCCGAGTGATGCGGTGACCCTCGCCTGGATGTCCAAGATGTGCCACCCGTCGACGTCGATCGAGTATCAATGGAGTATCGACTACAGCTTCGTGTGGGGTCAGGTCGGGACGCTCGTCCCGGGCACGCAGTTCGTGGCCGGTCAGATCCTCGCGGCGGATCTGACCGAGAACAATTTGGTGACGCTGTCCTACGTCGACGGCGGTTTCGAGTTCGGACCGCTCGGTTCTTCCGGAAAAGACGGAAGTCTGACGATCAAGGAGGACGGTTCGGTGCCGGGGCCGGGAAATGCCGACCAGGGAAGTGTCGGCATCGGGATGTCGGGAGCCGGCACGTTCGTCGTGCCGACCCTCACGAACGCCGGAGTCGAGTTCGATCCGAAACCCACCTACTGGGTCGCGTTCGGAAGCTTCGCCAGCAGCGAGGTGATGGACATCTCCGAACTCACCACGCCGGCCCAGGTGACCTACCCCGATGGCCTGACCAGCGCCAAGGCCGTTTACGACGGTAAGGAGTGGACTATCACCTACGGGAACTGAGCGCGGGATCGTCCCCTGGATCCGCCGGTCGGGCGTACCGGGCGGATCCGGGGGACCCGCGCTGTCCGGATGCCGCCGTGCACGTCGGGTACGTCCGGTCCCGCCGGCCGATACGTACAGTGAACTCACAGATCGCCGGGCTTGGTGCGGCGCCGGGCGGCACGTAGCCTTTTCCCCGCTGCTCCGTCCCCGGACCGAAGGACATCGTGTCCCCCCTCAGTTCCCGTTCCCGCGGCCGTGCCCGCCGATCCGCCGATCGGCGCCCGCGCCGCCGTGCGCCCCGCTGGGCGCGCTGGTGCACCGCCCTCGGCGCGGTTCTGGTCCTGGTCAGCGGGGTGGCGCTGGGCGGGGCGAAGGTGCTGGTGCAGGCCGCGACGAGCAAGGTGACCCAGCAGGACCTGCTCGGCAGTGCCGCGCCCGAGCGGCAGCACCAGAGCATCACCGGGGCCAAGAACATCCTGCTGGTCGGCCTCGACGCGCGGCCGGGGCAGGATTCGAGCGACCTCGTCCGGTCCGACTCGATCATTCTGCTGCACATCCCGGCCGACCACAGCCGGGCGTACCTGGTCTCGCTGCCGCGCGACTCGCTGGTGACCATCCCCGCGTACGACAACGGCAAGGTGGCCTACCGGGGTGGCGAGAACAAGATCAACGCTGCCTTCGCGTTCGGCAGCCAGGGACTGACCGGGGCGACCGCGCTGTCGCACGGCTTCGAACTGCTCGCGCTGACCGTGCAGAAGGTCACCGGCATCACGCCGGACGCCGGTGCCATCATCGACTTCCAGGGCTTCAAGCAGGTCGTCGAGGTGCTCGGCCGGGTCTGCATGTACGTGGACGAGAAGACCACCTCGATCCACGTCGGCAAGGACGCGGACGGCAATCCCGCCAAGCCGTACAAGATCAATCCGGACGGTACGGTCAACCACCGCATCGCCGGAGTCACCCCGAACGTGTACGCCAAGGGCGACCACTGCTTCACCCCGGCCGAGGCGCTGGACTTCGTCCGGCAGCGCGACCTGCTGGCCAACCGCGACTACGACTACGGCCGGCAACGGCACCAGCAGCAGTTCATCAAGGCGGTCATGAAGCAGGTCGTCGAGGACGGCCTCGACTCGCCGACCAAGCTGCCCGGCCTGCTGTCCGCGGTCGGCAAGGCGATGACCGTCGACGACGGCGGGATCCCGCTGGAGGACTGGGCGTTCGCGATGCGGAACATCAAGCCCGACGAGATCACCACGATCAAGACCAACAACGGCACCTTCAACAGCCGGTCGGTGCCCGGGGTGGGTAGCGCCGAGATCCTCAGCGACACCAGCCTGGAACTGCTGCGCGCGGTCCGGGACGACACCGTCGAGGACTTCGTGGCGGCCCACCCGACCTGGGTGTCGGCCGACGGGCCGACCGCCACTCCGAGCCCCGGCAGCAGCGACTGATCCGCGCCGCGGCCGGCAATCTCCCGCCGCGTCCCGCGCCCTCGCAACACGTCCGGGAATCCCGCGCCGCGGCCGGCGACCTCGTGCGGCAGGTCGCCGGACATCGCAGCGGCGCCCGAGCCGCCGGTCAGCCGAGCCGGCCGTCGGCGGCCGCGGAACCGGCCCGGTCGCCGACCGCCGCGCAGACCTCGGCCGCCCTGGCCCAGCGCTGCCGGGCCAGGTCCGGTCGGCCCCGCTCGCGGGCCGCGTCACCCAGATGGAGCAGGGTCCGGCCCAGCCCGGCGGTGGGCGGCCACGCCTCGCGCAGCCGCCGGCTCTCGTCGAGCAGCTCCTCGGCCAGCGCCACCCGCGCCGGGGCGCTGGCCAGCAGGACGGCGCCGGCGTTGAGCAACGCGGTGGCCCGGGCCGGTGGGTCCGGCACGGTCTCGTACTCGCGCAGCGCGGCCCGCCACGTCTGGGCGGCGTCCAGGTGCTCGTTGAGCCGGTTGTGCACCAGGATCAGGTTGGTCAGTGCCGCGGCGTAGCCACGGGCGTCGCCCAGGCTCCGGAAAGCGTTGGCGGCCCGCACCAGGTGGTGGCGTGCCCGCTCCGGTTCGTCGCGGATCAGCTGCGCGGCGCCCAGCCCGAGATCGGTAAGCGCGTGCCCGGCCCGGTCGGTCCGGGAACGGTGCCGGCGGGACACCTCCAGGTGCTCGATCGCCTCGTCCACCAGCCCCTGATCCAGCAGCGCGAGTCCCAGGTTGTACCGGGACTGCGCGCCGCCGCGGTGCCGGCGCTCGGCCACGGCCGCGTTCAGCGCGTCGGCGGCGCCGTACGGGTCGCCGCGCCGGCGGTGCAGCACCCCCAGTTCGTTGTGCGCCCAGCCGGCGATCCGCGGCCGGTCCCCGGCCGTCGGCGTGGCCAGCACGGTGCGGCAGACCTCGGCCCACTCGTCGAGCCGCCCGTCGTGGGCGTACCAGCCGCAGAGCGCCACGCTCAGCCGGAACCACCAGCGGCGGACCCGCCAGGGCAGCGCCTCGGCGGCCCCGGCCGGCCCGCTCACCACCCCGCGCAGCAGATCCTGGTGCAGCTCGAACCAGCCGCCCGGATCCTCCGACAGGGACAGGAACCCGCCCGGTTCGGCGCCGGCCATCGAGGCAGGAAGGCTCGCCGCGTACCGCTCGGCGTGCCGGGCCAGGTGCCGGGCCAGCCGCGCCTGGGCGGCCACCCGCCGCCGGCCGGGCTCGGCGTCGCGCAGGTGCAGCCGCGCGTACGCGGCCAGCAGCGGCCGGATCTCGTACCGGTCGCCGGGGGCGCTGACCACGAAGGCGGCCGTGGCCAACTCGTCGACCAGGGCGGAGATCCGGGCCGCGCTCCGGTTGGCCAGCGCGGCGATGGCCGGCCGGTCCAGCGCGGCGGGTCCGAGCGACATCAGCCGGTACACCCGCTTGGCGCCGGGCGACAGCGCGGCGTACGCGGTGTCCCGGTCGGTGAGCAGGCTGACCGCGGGGGAGTACGGGATGCGCTGGTGCGGCGGGGTTTCCACGGCCCGCCGGAGGATCCGGTGCAGGTCCACCGACCGCCAGCCGTGCCGGGCGGCCCGGTAGCCCAGGGCCCGGATGGTCCGCGGCTGCCGCCCGCACAGCTCGACGATCCGCCGGACCACCGGATCGGTGCGCGGGTCGGACCGGCGGCTGCGCCCGGCCGAGGCGGCCTCCCCGGAGGCGGCGAAGAGCTGGACCGCGTCCGCGGTGTCCGGCTCGTCCAGCCAGTACGGGGACACGCCCTCCAGGCCGGCCAGCCCGGGGGCGCCGGCCAGCAGCAACCGGCAGGTCCGGGCGGCCGGCGGCAGCAACGGGCGGACCTGGTCCGGATCGTCCACGTTGTCCAGCACGAGCAGGATCTCCCGCCCGTCGAGTTGGCTGCGCACCGCGTCCGCGGCGGCGGTCAGGTCGGCCTGCCGGCTCGACGGCGGCGGCGCGGTACCGAGGATCCGGGCCAGCGCGGTGAGCACCTCGCGCGGCCTGGGTCGCCGGCCCCGGGCGCGCAGGTCCAGGTAGAACTGGCCGTCCGGGAAGTCCTCCCGGCACAGGTTGGCCGCCTGCACCGCGCACGAGGAGGTGCCCACCGCCCGCCGGCCCAGCACCGCCACCGCGTGCTCCCGCTTGATCGCGTCACGGATCGCCGACACCTGGTCGGTCCGACCGGTGAAGCCGGCGGGATACGGCAGCGTCGGGGTGTCCGCCGAGGAGGAGACCGTGTCGGTCGGCTCCGGCAGCCGGTACCGGGGACCGCGCCGGCGCCGGCGTACCTCGAAGGCGACGCTGGCCACCCCGCCGAGCACGGCGACCGCGATGCTGGCCCGGCCGAGTACGTCCCCGGCCAGGCTGCTGAGCTGGTCGCTGAGCGTGTTGCCGAGCACCCCGGACAGCAGCGTGCCGATGGACACCAGCACCGGCCAGCGGGGTGGCCGGTTCAGCCCGTCGGTGCCGGTGCCGTGCGGGGTCACCGGCCGCCCCCGGAGACCAGCCCGGCGATCAGGTGGCGCCGGGCCAGCAGCACCAGCACGACCGGCAGCAGCGAGCCCACGGCCGAACTGGCGGCCAGCACGCCGGTGTTGGCCACGAAGTACCGGCTCTGGCCGTAGAGGTACAGGCCCAGCGGCGCGGCGTCCGCCCCGCTGAACAGCAGCCCGACGGCGAAGTCGTTCCACACCTGCACGAACTGGAGCACGGCCACCGCGATCACCGCCGACGGGTTGTGCCGGGCCAGCCGCCACAGCGTGTTCCACCACCGCCGGCCGGCCACCCGCGCCCGCCGCACCTGGGCCGCGGGCAGGTCGGCGAACGCGTTGCGCAGCACCAGCACCGCGATCGGCACGCCCATGGCCACGTGCACCAGGATGAGACCGCGGACCGACCCGGAGGAGAGCACGAAACCCAGAACCTCGTTGATCGGGCCGGCGATGGCCTGCACCGGCATGATCGCGGCCGCCGTCAGCAGGACGCCGGTCAGCTGCGCCGGCGGCCCGGTCAGCCAGGCCAGCGGGTACGCCGCCACCAGCGCCACCAGCAGCACGACGGCGGTCGCCGTGCCGGCCAGCGCGAGGGTGAAGCCCATGGTGTGCAGCAGGTCGCCGCCGGCCAGCACGTCCCGGTAGGAGCGGCCGGTCGGCGCGGCCGACCACCAGCGGCCGGTGGCGGCGTCGACGCGCCCGTGCAGCGAGGCGATCAGCAGCACCACCACCGGCACCAGCCAGAACAGCCCGGCGACGGCCGCCGCGGCCCGGGCCGCCCGGCGCGCCGGGGAGACCGCCGCGGCGGCCGGCTCGGGGACGGGGCTCAGCCGCGGCGCCGGCCACGCCTGGCGGACGAACGGGGCGGCCACGAGCACACCGGTGGCCACCACCGCGAGCCAGACCACCCCGAGCGCCGCGCCCTCGCCGGAGGTGGTGCCCCGACCGGTCTGCCACACCTGCACGGCCAGCACCGACGCCTCGTCGATGCTGGCGCCGGGCGCCATCATCAGCACGAGGTCGAAACTGCGCACCGTGGCCAGCGCGACCAGGGTGAACACCACCGCGGCGGTGCGCAGCAGCAGCGGTCGCCACTGCGCGTGCCAGAGCTGGGCGCGGCGGGTGCCGCCGTAGACCGAGACCGCGTCGGCCAGCTCGGCCGGCAGCGCCGCGAGGGCGGCCCGGAAGACCAGGACGGCCAGGCCGACCCAGGCCCAGACGAACGCCGACATGACGGCCACGGTCACCAGCGCGGGTCCGAGGAACTGCGGGCCGGCCTGCGCGGACCTGCCCAGCAGCAGGGCGCCGAGCTGCGTGGCCGGGCCGCGGCCGGGGTCGTACACCAGCCGGAACGTCACCCCGGTGACCACCAGCGGCAGCGCGATCGGAGCCAGCAGCACGAGCCGGACCAGCCGGCCCTGCCGCCACCGCCGGGAGGCCACGGCCAGCAGGTAGCCCAGCACCGTGACCACGGCCGGAACCAGCAGCGCCCACCACAGCGTGCGCCAGAAGGCGGCGCCGGCGCCGGGGGCGGCCAGCGCCTGCCGGAAGTTGTCCACCCCGAGCCCTGCGTCCGGGGTCCGCACGCTGACGTACAGGGTGCGCAGCACCGGCCAGAGCACCAGCCCGCCGAGCAGCAGCGCCGCCGGCAGCAGCAGCGCCGAGGCGCCGGCGGCCAGCGGGTACGCCCGGCCGCGCCGGGGTGGGCCGACGTCGTCCAGGACGCTGACCTCGCCGAGCACGGGTGTCGGGGTCATGCCGGGCCGGTCCCGCGGGCGGCGGTGGTGGCGAACCGGCGCACGGTCTGCTCCACCGCACGGTCCACGGCGGCCGGCTCGACCCGGGTCCAATCCCGCGGGCCGCGGGCCACGGCCGCGAAGAAGTCCTGCATGATCCGCCAGCTACCCACGCCGTCGGCGCCGGTCAGCGGGCTGGGCAGCAGGTCGGACAGGTCGAAGCGGAGCCGGTCGCCGGCCACCTGGATGTCGGTGGCCAACTGCCGGCGGTGGTCGGGGTAACGCTCCGGCGGCACGCCGGTGCGGGCCGACAGGAACCCGCCGGCGTCTATCCACGGCCCGAAGTCGGCGTCCAGCAGCCACCGCACGAGGTCGTGGCCGGCGGCGGAGCCGCGCAGCACCACCATCGCGTCGCCGCCCACCACCAGCGGCGCCGGGTCGCCAGAGCGCTCGCCGACCGGGAACCGCACGGAACTCAGCCGGCCGGTCACCGGATCGAAGTCCCGGTCCATCCGCTCCACGAAGTCCGCGCCGGCCACCAGCACGGCCTGGCGGCGGGCGCCGACCTGGATGACCGACTCGTCGAACTGGGTCAGCAGCGCCCGGGGCGCGCCGCCCGGGAACGCGCCGGGCAGCCCCCAGATCTCGGCGAGGCGACGCAGCGCCTGCCGGACCGGCTCCGCGGTCCAGTCCCGCGACCCGCCGGCCAGTCCGGTGTAGAACCGCGCGCTCGCGGTGCTGGCCAGCACGTTCTCGAACCAGTCGGTAAGCACCCAGCCATCGGCCGCGCCGACGGACAGCGGCGCCGGACCCGCACCGGCCAGGTGCCGCCGCCCCAACTCGGCGGTGAGGCGCACCAGGTCGGGCCAGGAGCCGGGTGGTCCGCCGGGAAGCAGTTGCGGCTGGTACCACAGCAGGGACTTGTGCGCGAGCTTCACCCACGCCCCGTACAGCCGGCCGTGCACCCGCAGCAGCCCGTCCAGGGCGCCGGGAAACCGACCCGACCAGGAACTGTCCAACTCGGTCAGCCAGTCCCGCCCGGCGTACTCGACCACCAGCCCGGGACGGGACAGGATGGCGGCGTCCGGCAGCGTGCCGGCCAGGTGCCGGGCCCGCAGGAACGCGTCGATGTCGTCGCCGGCGCTGATCACCCGCCACGGCCGGCCGTACCCGCTCATCACCCGCTTGAACAGGCGCAGTTCCTCATCGCTCCACACCACCGCGACCTGCACCGGCCGGCCGCCCGCGGCGCACCCCGCGGCGGTTGCCGGGACGCCCGCTGCGGCCACCGCCGCGATCCCGGCGCGCAGCACGGTGCGCCGGCCCGGCCGGCCCGCCGGGCTCATCGGGACGCCGACCCGGCCGGTGCGGCGACCCGCCGGGTCATGCCGTCCAGTGCCATCGTGTCGGCCAGGCAGACCAGCGCGGCGACCCCCGCGGAGTCCGGCGGGGCGATCCGGGACACCAGGTCGGCCAGCCGGTCGGCGCCCTCGACCGGCCGGGGCAGGTCGACCACGAGCACCTCGGCCGGTCCGACGGCGGCCCGGGCCAGCGCCACCCGGAACCGCTGCGCCTCGTTGAGCTGGTGCGGCAGCAGGTGCAGGCTCGGTCCCAGTTCCAGTTGCGCGACCACGGCGTCGAAGCGTTCCCTGGTGACGGCGTGCACCTGCTCGCGCCGCCGCTGTCCGAAGCGGACGTTCGGCCCCACCGGCAGGTGCGGCAACAGGCCGCCGCCGGCCGGTACGTACCCGAGCCGGCGCCGGTGCGGCCGGCGTGTCGTCACGTCCCGGCCGTCCACCAGGATCTGCCCGGCGACCGGTGCGGCGAGGCCCACCACCACCCGGGCCAGTTCGGTGCCGCCCGGCGGCGCCGCCGCGACGGCCAGCAGCTCGCCCGGGCGCACCGTGGCCGTGAGCGGGCCGAGCGTCGGGGTAGCCACCAGCGCCTCCAGCCGTAACGTGGCCATCACCTCCGGTGGCGGGAGGGCCGATATTAGCAATACCCACCGACCGCGCAAATCCACTCTGGAGCGCTAACGGGCCGGCTGGGACCGGCCTGCCGGGGCGGTGCGGGACCGCGTGTCCAGCACGACGGCCGCGGCCAGCGCCGCCAGGGCGTACCCGCTGAGCGCCAGCAGCGGCGGCGCGGCGCCGGCGGGCAGCGCGAGCAGCGCGACGCCGACGACCACCAGCGCGGCCGCCGCGACCAGCCGGCCCGCCGGGTACCGGCCGAACACCGCCCGCTTGAACAGCACGTGCCCGAGCAGGAACAGGGCCGGGCCGCCGAGCACGGTGGCGACCGCCGCCGCGCCGGCCGGGTCGAGCGGGTGGTCGATCGTCAGCTCGTCCCCGACGGCGGTCACGATGATGCCGGCGACCATCGGCACGTGGTGGTACGTGTACGCCGAGCGGCCCAGCCGGCCGGGTTCCTCGCCGGCGTCCAGCACCGCCGCGGCGGCCTCCGCGGCGCGGTCGAAGTAGATCCACCACAGCGCGACGCTGCCCGCGAAGGCGACCGCGAAGGCGACCCCGGAGAGCGCGTCCGGGTCCCGCCGGCCCAGATTCGTCCCGGCCACCAGGATCGACTCGCCGAGCGCGATGAGCAGGAACAGCCGGCAGCGCTCCGCCAGGTGCCGGCCGGAGATCGGCCAGTCCGCCGGCCCGGACCGGCCGAGCGTCGGCAGGTAGAACCCGGCCGCCGCGGCGACGTAGTCGACAACCACGGCCGCGGCCCAGAACGCCATCCGGGCCGTCCCGCCGGCGAGGCCGCCGGCCAGCCACAGCACGCCGGTGGCCGAGCGCCAGGCCAGCAGCCGCAGGAAGTTGCGGCGCAGCCGCGGCTGGCCGGTCAGCGCGGCCCAGACCGACGCGGTCCGGCCGACCTGCAGGGCGGCGTACGCGCCGGCGAACGCCAGCCCCTGCCCGCCGTACGCCTCCGGCAGCACCGCGGACATGAAGAGGCTGAGCAGCATCACCCCGATCAGCATCAGCCGGACCGGCGGGCGGTCCGGGTCGAACCAGTTGGTGACCCAGGCCGTGTCCATCCAGGCCCACCAGACCGCGAGCAGCAGGATGAGCGCCTGCACCGCGCCGGCGCCGGTCAGGTGGCCCAGCAGCAGGTCGGTGATCTGGGTGACGGCCAGCACGTAGACCAGGTCGAAGAAGAGTTCGAAGGTGGTGACCGGGGTGGCCCCGGCCTGCGGGCGCAGCAGCCGGTTCGGGCGGTCCGCCTGGGACATCGCTGCACCTCCGTCGCCGCGTACCCCCTCATCATCGCGGCCGGCTCCGGCCGGTTGTGGCCGGATCGGGTCGGCGGTCGGCAACACGCCGCAGGCGTTCAGCCCGGTCGGTCCGGTGAACTCGGCCCGGCGGCCGGACGGTGCCGGGGATCGGCCGGCGGCGCCGGTTCCGGGGCCGCGGTCCGCGGTTCCGGCGCCGCGTGGTGCGAGTGCCGGCGGGCGAAGTTGATGATGCCGTCGCTGACCGCGCCCACCGGGCCGCCCACCCAGTCGTAGTCGGGGATCGCGATCAGTTCTGCCTGCTCGTGCAGGGTCGCCGGGAAGGACCGGGCGCCCCGGCCCGGAGGGCGGGGGAGGTCGTCGTCGCGCGGTGTGCGGTGGTCTGTCATGGCCGTCTCCTGCCGGTTGCTTCCGTGAGGTCGGAGTACGTCGGGTTCGGCGTACGGCGCTGGTCACCAGAATACATGCATCATGCAAACATTGCCCATGACAATTCCTTGGTTCCGGTTTTGCGCGGTGCCCCGTCGGGCATCGCACTGCGGGGGCGGCCCGGTTCCGGCCGCCGGCGGTGCCCGACACCGCGAGCCGGAGGGAGTGACCATGCAGTCTCAGGGTGGGCGGCCGATCGTGGTGGTGACCGGCGCGAGTGGCGGGATCGGCCGCGCCACGGCCCGCCGGTTCGCCGGCGCCGGCGCCGACGTGGCGCTGATCGCCCGCGGCGAGGACGGGCTGGCGGCCGCGGCGGACGAGGTCCGCGGGGCCGGCCGCCGGGCGCTGCCGCTCGCCGTGGACGTGGCCGACGACGCCGCCGTCGAGGCCGCCGCGGCCGCCGTGGAGGAGCGTCTCGGCCCCATCGACGTGTGGGTCAACGTCGCCTTCGCCTCGGTCTTCGCGCCGTTCCTCGAGATCACCCCGGCGGAGTTCCAGCGCGCCACCGAGGTGACCTACCTGGGCTACGTCAACGGCACCCGGGCCGCGCTGCGCCGGATGCGTCCCCGCGACCGCGGGACGATCGTGCAGGTCGGCTCGGCGCTGGCCTACCGGGGGATCCCGTTGCAGAGCGTCTACTGCGGGGCCAAGCACGCCATCCAGGGCTTCCACGAGTCGCTGCGCTGCGAACTGCTGCACGACAGGAGCCGGGTGCGGGTGACCATGGTGCAGATGCCGGCGGTGAACACCCCGCAGTTCGACTGGGTGCTGTCCCGGCTGTCCCGCCACCCGCGGCCGGTACCGCCGATCTACCAGCCCGAGGTGGCCGCCCGGGCCATCCAGCACGCGGCGGCACACCCGGGCCGCCGGGAGTACTGGGTCGGCGCCTCCACCGCCGGCACCCTGATCGCCAACGCCGTGGCCCCCGGGCTGCTCGACCGCTACCTGGCCCGGACCGGGTTCGGCTCGCAGCAGACCGACCAGGTGCGGCACCGGGTCCGGGAGAACCTGTGGCGGCCCGCCGACGCGGCGCCCGGCACCGACCAGGGCGCGCACGGCTCGTTCGACGCGACGTCCACCGACCGCAGCGCCCAGCTCTGGGCCTCCCAGCACCACGGCCTGCTCGGGGCCTCGGCCGCGCTGCTGGCCGGGCTGGCCGCGCTGGCCTGGACCCGCGGCCGCCGGGCCGCGCGGTGAGCGCCGCGCTCCGCCGTGTGTCGCGCGGTGGGTCGCGCCGTGTGTCGCGCGGTGGGTCGCGCCGTGTGTCGCGCGGTGGGTCGCGCCGTGTGTCGCGCGGTGGGTCGCGCGGGGGGTCGTCGGGGCGCGCGGTGAGCGCCGCGCCGCGCGGGATCCGGGTCGGGTCCGCGCCCCGGGCGGCGCGCGAATGCCCAGGCCAGACCCCGGACGCCGGCCGGTGGGCGGGGAGGGCGATGCGCCGGTCGTACGGTGGGTGACAATCGCACCATGTCGCGACCCGTGCAGCCGCCGGCCCGCAAGCCCGAGGACCGGGACGAGCTGGTGGACGCGCTGCTGTCCATCGGCCGGGTGATGGTGGCCCTGGCCGCCCGCTCGCTGGCCCACCTGGACGCCGACGTCACGCTTCCGCAGTACCGGGCGCTGGTCGTGCTGGCCTCCCGGGGCCCGCAGCGGGTCGTGGACATCTCCGCCGAACTGGGCGTGAACCCCTCCACCGGCACCCGGATGTGCGACCGGCTGGTGCGCAAGCAACTCGTGCGCCGCTACCGCGGTTCCGCCGACCGGCGCGAGGTGCGGCTCACCCTCACCCCGGCCGGGCGCGATCTGGTCGACGAGGTGACCTCGCGGCGCCGGGAGGAGATCACCGCGCTGGTGGCGGCGGTACCGGCGGGCGGGGGCCGGCAGGAGCTGGTGACGGCGCTGCGCACGCTGGTGGCCGCGGCGGGCGAGGTGCCCGAACACGAATGGTGGCTCGGCTGGGCCGGTCCGGACGGCACGGCGTCGGACGACCCCGCCGGCTGACCGCGCGGCACGGTCGGGCGCGTGGCTGGGTGGGCTGACCGCCCGCCGGGATCAGGCCGCGCCGGGCCGGGGCGCGCCGTCCCCGCCGAGCACGGTGTCCAGCCGACCGTCGCGGTCGGCGTCCAGATAGGTCACGTCCGGTACGCCGTCGCCGTCCACGTCGATCTGCACGATGTCGGCGATGCCGTCGCCGTCCAGGTCGGTGACCACCTCGGTGGAGCCGTCGGCGTGGTGGGTGACGATCGACCGGGCCGCCGGGACCGGGCCGGACGGCGTACCCGCAAGGCCGCGCCCGGGTCCCGAGCCCGTCCACGCCCGGTCGGACCGTCCCGACGGTCCGGTCCATGTCCGGTCGGACCGTCCCGCCTGATCGGCCCACGCCGCAGCCTCGCCCGCCCCCGCGGTCACGGTGGCGGGAGCGGCGGGGGAGTCCGGCGCCGGGTCGGCCGGGTCGTACCCCGGGCCGGCCGGGTCGACCTCCTCCTCGGACGGGTGGACGTCGCCGCTTGCCGCCGGATCCCGGTAGGTGCTCATGGCCGTACTCCTCGGTTCTGGCCGGCCCGGTGCGGGCCGTCCCGGTCGGAGGTACCCGGCGGCGCGGCAAAAGATGCCGGATCCCCCCAGCAAGCTATCTTCCTAGGATGCCGTACGGGGTGTGGCCCGGCTGCGCGTCAGATCGGCGACAAGTGGATCGTGGATGCCTGCTGCCCTCCAGGGGGCACCGGACATCCACGATCCACTGGACCCGCCCACACCCGGCGTGGCCTCTTTCGCGCGGTCCTCGGCGTGACCGTCGGGCACCGCTTCCCGCCTGCACGGGGACGATCCGCCGGGCGGTGAGCGGTGGCGGGGGAGTAGCCTGATCACCCGCCAGGGCCGGTGTCGGAACCCGTGACCGGCCCGCATCCGCCCGACCGGACCGCGCCGGACTCCGTCCGGACACTCACCCCGGGCCGGGGACCTGGACACACACCCCTGGGGAGGGCGCGCGGATGACCGGTGCGATCACCAACTGGGCCGGCAACGTGCGGTTCACCGCCCGCCGGCTGCACCGGCCGGCGTCCCTGGCCGAACTGGGCGACCTGGTCGGCTCCCGCGCCGCGGCCGGGACCAGGCTGCGCGTGCTGGGCACCGGGCACTCGTTCAACCGGATCGCCGACACCGACGGCGAACTGGTCTCGGTGGCGGACCTGCCCCCCGAGATCGAGATCGACCCGGCCGGCCGCACCGTGTCTGTCGCCGCCGGTGTCCGCTACGGCGAACTGGCCGTCCGGCTGCACGAGGCCGGTTTCGCGCTGCACAACCTGGCCTCGCTGCCGCACATCTCGGTGGCCGGCTCCTGCGCCACCGGCACGCACGGCTCCGGGGACGGCAACGGCGGCCTGGCCAGCGCCGTGTCCGGACTGGACCTGGTGAGCGCCGACGGGTCGCTGCGGACCCTGCGGCGCGGCCATCCGGACCTGGCGGGCGCCGTGGTCGGCCTCGGCTGCCTGGGCGTGGTCACCCGGCTGAGCCTGGACATCCAGCCGGCGTACGACGTCCGGCAGTACGTCTTCGACGACCTGCCCCGGGCGGCGGTGGACGCGCACTGGCCGGAGATCTTCGCCGACGGCTACAGCGTGAGCCTGTTCACCGACTGGACGACCGGCGACTTCGCCACCGCCTGGGTCAAGCGGCGGACGGACGACGGGCGGCCGGAGCCCGGCCCCCACTGGTTCGGCGCCACCGCGGCCGACGGCCCGCGGCACCCGGTGCCCGGCATGGCGCCGGCGGCCTGCACCCGGCAGGGCGGCGTACCCGGGCCGTGGCACACCCGGCTGCCGCACTTCCGGCTCGAATTCACCCCGAGCAACGGCGCCGAACTGCAGTCGGAGTACCTGCTGCCCCGGGACCGGCTGGTCGAGGCGCTGTCGGCGCTGCGCGGGATCCGCGACCGGATCGCGGCGGTGCTGCAGATCTGCGAGGTCCGCACGGTTGCCGCCGACGAGCTGTGGCTCAGTCCGATGTACGGCCGGGACACCGTCGCGCTGCACTTCACCTGGGTGCCGGACGGTGCGGCGGTGGCGCCGGTGCTGGCCGCGATGGAGGAACGGCTCGCACCGCTGTCGGCGCGGGCGCACTGGGGCAAGGAGGCCGGCCTCGACCCGGCCGGCCGGTACGAGCGGCTGGCCGACTTCGCGGCCCTGGCCCGCCGGTACGACCCGGCCGGGATCTTCCGCAACGCCCTGGTCGACCGCTGGCTGTCCGGCGTGCGGTAGGGCCCAACCGCCACCCGGCCGGGTCCACCGGCCCTGCCGGCGCCGGCGGGGCCGGCGGTATGCAGGGACTGGACGGTGTTTCCGGGCCGGTCGGCGCTGGGCCGGCGGGGTGGGAGGCCGGCCGCTGGGAGGTTCCGATGACCGCGATCTTCAACCCGACCGGCCCGGCACCATTGGTCGCACCCGTGCCGGTGCCGGTGCCGGCTGCCCCGCCCCCGCCACTCCGGCGTCCACCGGTGCAGCGTCCGGCGGCGCCGAGCCGACCTCGGCCGGTGCCGGCCCTGCCCGGATCCCGGCCGGCGGGCTGGTACCGGTGGTCGACGGCAACCGGCCGGTGGGCGCGTTCGTGGTGGTGGACGGCGAGGTGCGCTACCGACCGGTGGTGGACCTGCACCGGCTGGCCGGCGTGGCGGCCGGCACCGTGGGCGTGCTGGCCGTGGTGCTGGGCGTCGCGGCCGCCACCCGCCGGCCCGGACCGGCGGTGGGCAGCGTGCGGATGGGGCCGGGTGGCTGGCTGAGCGTGCGCGGTGCGCCGGCACGCCGGGCCGCTCGCGGCCGGCCCGGCTGGGCGCGCCTGTTGCGCGCGTACCCGCTGTCGGCGCGCCGCTGAGGCGTACCGGTCCGGACATGCCACGGCGCCGCCGGCGGTGGGCCGGCGGCGCCGGGCGAGAGCGATCGGGTGGTGCTCCCGGTCACCGCCCGGGACGCGGTACGTCGCCGCGCCAGGCACCGGTCTCGGCGCCGCGCTGCTCGATGAACTCCTTGAACCGCTTGGCGTCCGCCTTCACCTGGTGGTCGTCGGCGCCCACCGCGTTTCCGGCCTTCTCCACCAGGCCCTCGGGTCGCCAGTCGAGCTGGATGGTGACCCGGGTCTGCTCGTTGTTGAGCCGGTGGAAGGTGACCACGCCCGCGTGCCGGGTGTCGCCGTCGAGGCTCTTCCAGGCGACCCGCTCGTCCGGGTGCTGCTCGGTGATCTCGGCGTCGAACTCCCGCCGCACGCCGGCGACCTTGGTGACCCAGTGCGTCCGGCGGTCGTCGAGCTGCGTGATGGATTCCACCCCACCCATGAACTTGGGGAAGGATTCGAACTGCGTCCACTGGTTGTACGCGGTATTGACCGGGACGTTCACGTCGATCGACTCGGTGACGGTGGACACGGGAACCTCCTGATGGGCTCGAAAGGCCAACTTCGGCGTCCAGGGCGGTACGGGCAGACCGCGGTTCTCTCCCGGGTCCGGCCGTCGGTGCCGCTGCCTGTTGCGTACCCGTCGAGCCGATGCTGAAACGACGAACGATTCGACGCACGCCGGCGCCGCACGCCGGCGCCAGCGTGCGGCCTGTGGCCTGTGGCCTGTGGCGTGTGGCGTGCGGCGTGCGGCCTGTGGCGAAGTGTGCGGCTACCGTCCGGTTGCCGACCCGGCGTGCTGCCACCAGGCCCGGGTCGCCGTGCCGGCGGGACGGGGACCGCCGATCGGGGCCAGGACGTCGTCGACCAGGGCGCACATCGCACCCGAGGGCTCCAACTGGAGTTCCCGGCGCAGCAGGTCCCGGTAGACGTAGAACGCGTGCAGCGCCTCGTACGCGTTGCCCTCGGCCAGGTGGGTCTCCACGATCAGCCGGTGCGGCGTCTCCCGCAGCGGCTCGGCGGACATCGCGTCCAGCGCCGCCTGCAACGCCGCCCCGTGCTCGCCGGCCCGCAGGTGCGCCCGGGCGATGCCCTCCAGCAGGTGCAGCCGCAGTTGCCGGAGCCGTTCGCGCTCCAGCAGCACCCAGTCCTCGTACCAGCCGGGAAGCAGGTCGTGCCGGCCCGCCGCGAGGACCGGCAGCGCGCCGGAAGGGTCCGCGCCGGCGCCGATCCGCTCGGCGGTGCAGATCAGCTCGTCGACGTCCACCTCGACCAGCGGATCGAGCCGGACGGTGTCGGCGGAGATCAGCAGCGGGCAGGACCGGTCCTGACGGATCCGCCACAGCGCCGTACGCAGGCAGGACAGGGCACGTTCCTCGGACGTCTCCGGCCAGAGCAGCCCGGCCAGGTGTGCCCGGGTCGCCCCGGGCTGGAGCGCGATCAGCGCGATCACCCGCTGGAGCCCGCGCGGTACGACGAGCGTCCGCCCCCGCTCGGTCAGCTGGAAGCCGCCCAGCAGCGCCAGCCTGATGTCGGGTTGCGCCGGTCTCGGCCGCGGCACCGAGCCGTGGCTGATGCTCGACGTGCTCGTCTCACAGATCACGGCGAACCCCCCTGCACCGTAACCGGTACCCGCGAAACCGCTCAGCCGGAACGACCGGGGACGTCGCTGTCGCCGGTCCGGCACCCGGGACCGGGCGTCAGCCACCAAATATGACGAACGTTATCAATCGTACTTACGCTGAGTCAATGCCCGGGTCACTGATCCGACCGTCGCGTGTGGCCCGAAAATGTGGCTCTGAGCTGGGAAAAGTATTCCCGTGACGAGCGGCCCTGGCCGGCATCATCGCTCGCTGCCGTCACCGGAGCGTCACCGTTCGCGGAAAGCTGTGAGCGAGCTGTGACAGTCCGGTGACCCCCGGAACCGCAGTCTCGTCCTCGGCCGGGCACGCACGTGCCGGCCGTCCGCGGCGGTCTCCGGCAGCCAACCGGAAGCTGCCGGCGGTCGCCGTCGAGGCTGGGGGGACACATGCACCACGCGCTGATCGTGGCCAGGATCGCACCCGAGGCCGCCGGTCGGGTCGCCGAGATCTTCGCCGAGTCCGACCGCACCGACCTGCCGCAGGTGGTGGGCGTGCGGCACCGTTCGCTCTACCAACTCGGCGACCTCTACCTGCACCTGCTGGTCACCGACGAACCCGCGGACGCCGCCGTGGGCCGCGGGGCCCAGCACCCCGAGTTCGCCCGGGTCAGCGAGCGGCTGCGCCCGTACATCACGCCGTACCTGCCGACCTGGCAGTCCCCGCGGGACGCCATGGCCCGGTGCTTCTACCGCTGGGACGCCCCGACGCTGCCGGACGGTCGGCCCGCGCCGACGCTGCCGGATGGTCGGCAGTCGCCGACGGTGCCGGATGGTCGGCCCGCCCCGACGGTGCCGGATGGTCGGCCCGCCCCGACGGCGCCGGATGGTCGGCAGTCGCCGACGGTCCCCGCCGGGACGACCCGGCCGGCGCCGTGACCGCAGCACCCGGCGTCCAGCGGCCCACCTGGGTACGCTGCGCCGCCTGCACCGCGCTGCTGTACCGGAAACGGCTGCGCCGCAACCTGGACGTCTGCCCCGAGTGCGGGGACCATCGCCGGCTGAGCGCCGCGGAACGGATCGAGCAACTGGCCGACCCCGGTACGGTCACGCCGCTGCCCGATCCGTTCCAGCCGCAGGACCGGCTCGGCTTCGTCGACACGGTGCCCTACCCGCACCGGGTCGCCGCCGCCCGCGCGGCCACCGGCCTGACCGAGGCGGTCTGCTGCGTGCAGGCCGAACTCGGCGGGCACCCCGCCGTGCTGGCCGTGATGGACTTCCGGTTTCTCGGCGGCAGTCTCGGCGCGGCCACCGGGGAACTCGTCAGTCGGGCCGCCGAGCACGCCCGGGCGCAGCACCTGCCGTACGTGGTGGTCACCGCCTCCGGCGGCGCGCGGATGCAGGAGGGTGCGCTCGCCCTCATGCAGATGGCCGGCACGGTGCAGGCGCTCGACGCGCTGCGCGCCGCCGGACTGCTCACGGTCAGCGTGATCACCGACCCGACGTACGGGGGCGTGGCGGCCTCCTTCGCCACCGCCGCCGACGTGATCGTGGCCGAGAGCGGGGCGCGGATGGGCTTCGCCGGCCCCCGGGTGATCCGGCAGACCCTCGGCCAGGAGCTGCCGCCCGGGTTCCAGACCGCGGACTTCCTGCTCCGGCACGGCCAGGTGGACATGGTGGTGCAGCGCCGGCAGTTGCGGTCCGCGCTGGTCGGTCTGCTCGCCGCCGCCGGCCCCGCGGGCAGAGTCGGCCCGGCCGGCCCCGCCGGCCCCGCGGGCAGAGTCGGCCCGGCCGGCACCGCCGGCAGAGTCGGCACCGCAGACACCGCTGGCCCGGCCGCCCCGGCTGGTGCCGCCGTCCCGGCGGGCACCGCCGGCTCTCCCGGCCCGGCCGGTCCCGCCGGGCCGGGAGAGCGCCGTACCGGCACCACCGCCGCGATCGGTCCCGCCGCGGCCGGTCCCGCCGCCGGGGTCGACCCCGGCGACCCGCCGCCCGCCCCCTCGACGGCCTGGCAGACGGTCCGGACGGCCCGCGACGTCCGCCGGCCGACCACCCTGGACTACCTGTCCACGGCCTTCGACGGCTTCATCGAGCTGCGCGGCGACCGGTCCGGCGCCGACTGTCCGGCCCTGGTGGCCGGGCTGGCCCGGCTCGACGACCTGCGGGTGGTGGTGATCGGCCACCAGAAGGGGCACGACACCGCCGAACTGCTGGCCCGCAACTACGGCATGGCCAGCCCGGCCGGACACCGCAAGGCGATCCGGGTGATGGGGCTGGCCGCCCGGCTCGGTCTTGCGGTGGTGACCCTGGTCGACACCCCGGGTGCCCATCCGGGGGTGGCCGCCGAACGCGAGGGGCAGGCCGGGGTCATCGCCGAGAGCATCCGGACGATGTCCGGGCTGCCGACCCCGGTCGTCACGGTCGTCACCGGGGAGGGCGGCAGCGGCGGCGCGCTCGCGCTGGCCGTCGCCGACCGGGTGCTGATGCTGCGCAACGCCGTCTACTCGGTGATCAGCCCGGAGGGTTGCGCCGCGATCCTCTGGCAGGACCGGGCGGCGGCGGTGCGCGCCGCGGAGGCGCTCGGGCTGACCGCCCCGGACCTGCTGCGCCTCGGCGTGGCCGACGGCATCGTCGAGGAACCGCCGGGCGGCGCCCAGGCCGATCCGGTGGCCGCCGCCGACCTGCTGCGCCACGCCCTGCTCGGGGCGCTGCGCCCGCTGCTGGCGCAGCCGGTCGACCGGCTGCTGCGGGACCGGGCCGCGCGCTTCCGCCGGTACGCCCCACCCGCCGGCGGCGCCGATCCCACCGGTGGCGCCGATCCCACCGGAGGCACCGCCCCCGCCGGTGGCACGGTCCGGACCGACCCGTCCCGGACCGCCGGCCCGCCGGGGAGCGCGCGGTGACCGCCCCGGACGGCGACGGGGCGCTGGCCGAGCTGCGCAACCAGGCGCGCGAACTGGTCGGCGAGCTGACCGGTCCGGTACGCCGGCTGCACCTGCGCCGCGGCGAGGCCGAGCTGGAGATCGAATGGCACGGACCGCCCGCCGCGGCCGGTGCGCCGGACGTACCCGGAACGTGGCCCGGGGCCGCGGCCGGTGCCGTCCCGGCGGCCCGGCGGGGTCCCGGCGGGCCGGGTCCGGCGGACGGACCACCCGCAGGTCCGACCGCGGCCCGGCCCGCCGGCCCGGCGACCGGGACCGCTCAGCCCGCGGTGCTCGCGGTGCTCGCGCCGATGGTCGGCACGTTCTACCGCGCACCGGAACCCGGCCGGCCCCCGTTCGTCGAGGTGGGCGACGTGGTCCAGCCCGACCGGGTGGTCGGCATCGTCGAGGCCATGAAGCTGATGAACGAGGTGACCGCGGGCCAGGCCGGGCGGGTGGTGGACCTGCTGGTGGCCGACGGGCAGCCGGTGGAGTACGGCCAGCCGCTGATCGTGCTCGCGCCGATCCGGTGAGCGACGGGAACGGGGACGGGGATGTTCGAGAAGGTGCTCATCGCCAACCGGGGCGAGATCGCGGTGCGGGTCATCCGGGCCTGCCGGGAACTGGGCATCCGGAGCGTGGCCGTGCACTCGGCCGCCGACGACGACAGCGCCGCGGTCCGGCTCGCCGACGAGGCGGTCCGGATCGGGCCGCCGGCCGGCCGGCACAGCTACCTGAACGCGGCGGCCATCATCGAGGCGGCCCGGCAGACCGGCGCGCAGGCGGTGCACCCGGGCTACGGCTTCCTGGCCGAGGACGCCGACTTCGCCGAGATCTGCGCCGACAACGACCTGGTCTTCATCGGCCCGGACCCGGAGGTGGTCCGGGCGCTGGGTGACAAGTCCCGGGCGCTGGCGCTGATGCGGTCCTGCGGGCTGCCGGTGCCGCCGGGCAGCGCCGAGACGGTCTCCGGAATCGCGCAGGCGCGCCGGGCCGCCGACGAGATCGGCTACCCGGTGATCCTCAAGTGCGCGGCCGGCGGCGGTGGCCGGGGCATGGCCGTGGTCGGCGCGCCGGGCGAGCTGGCCGGGGCGTACGCGCGCACCCGGGCCGCGGCGCAGGCCGTGTTCGGCGACGACCGGATCTACGTCGAGCGGTACCTCAACCCGGCCCGGCACGTGGAGGTGCAACTGCTGGCCGACGGGTACGGCGCCGCCGTACACCTGGGCACCCGGGACTGCTCGGCCCAGCGCCGGCACCAGAAGCTGGTGGAGGAGGGTCCGGCACCCGGCCTGTCCGCCGGCACCCTGGCGGCGATCGCGGACGCGGCCCTGCGCGGCGCCCGCGCGGTCGGCTACACCGGCGCGGGCACCTTCGAGTTCCTGGTCGACGAGGCGGAGCGGTTCCACTTCATCGAGGCGAACTGCCGGATCCAGGTCGAACACCCGGTGACCGAGTTGATCACCGGGGTGGACATCGTGCACGAGCAGCTCCACCTGGCGGCCGGCGGCCCGCTGCGGCTGCGCCAGCAGGACGTCCTGCCCCGAGGGGTGGCCATCGAGTGCCGGGTGAACGCGGAGGACCCGGACCGGGGGTTCCTGCCCACGGCCGGCCGGCTCGACGTGTTCCAGGCGCCCGCCGGCCCGTTCACCCGGGTCGACACGCACGGCTTCCCCGGGTACGTCGTCACCCCGCACTACGACTCCCTGCTCGCCAAGGTGCTGACCTGGGCACCCGAGCGGGAGTTGGCCATCGACCGGATGGACCGGGCGCTGCACGAGTTCGCGGTCGCCGGCCCCGGTGTCCGGACCACCATCCCGTTCCTGCGGCGGATCCTCGACGACGCGGCCTTCCGCAAGGGGCGTTACTCGACCGGGCTGGTCGACCGGCTGATCGCCGCCGGACCCGCCGACCCGGACGCGCCGGACCCGGCACCGCCGACCGCGGTGGTGCCGAGGCCGGCGGCACCGGACCCGGCGCCGCCGGGCGCCGCGCATCCGGCGCCGTCCGGCGCGCACCCACCGTCCTAGGGAGGAACGCATGACCCTCGAACACACCTCGCGGCGGGCCGCCGGGCCCGCCGAGATCACCGAGATCCTGGTCCGGCACTGCGGGCTGGATCCGGACGCCGCCGCCGCGGCGCCGGCCGCCTCGCTGGCCGACCT
This sequence comes from Plantactinospora sp. KBS50, assembly GCF_002285795.1. Classification (GTDB taxonomy): domain Bacteria; phylum Actinomycetota; class Actinomycetes; order Mycobacteriales; family Micromonosporaceae; genus KBS50. The sequence goes on along the minus strand of NZ_CP022961.1, from coordinate 3,330,126 downwards.
GGGGATGGATTCGCTGGCCCTGCTGGAACTCCAGGCGGTGGTCAGCGACCGGTACGGGGTGCTGCTGCCCGAGCGGGCCGCCCTGCTCAGCATCGCCGAGATCGCCGACCTGGTCGCGCGGCAGAGCGACCGGTCCGGCTCCCCGGCCGGGCACACCGACAACTCCGTGGTCATCGCCGCGCCGTTCGAGCTGGTCTGGGAGCTGACCAACGACGTCCCCGGCTGGCCCACCCTGTTCACCGAGTACGCCTCGGCGGAGGTGCTGCGGCGCTCCGGCGACACCGTGCTGTTCCGGCTCACCATGGTTCCCGACGAGGCGGGCGTGGCGTGGAGCTGGGTGAGCGAGCGCACCGCCGACCGCGACCGCCGGGAGGTGCGGGCGCACCGGGTGGAGACCGGACCGTTCGAGTACATGCGGATCCACTGGAGCTACGCCGAGGTGCCCGAGGGCACCCGGATGACGTGGGTCCAGGACTTCGCCATGCGCCCGGACGCGCCGGTCACCGACGCCCAGATGACCGAGCGGATCAACACCAACAGCCGGTTGCAGATGGAGATCATCCGGCAGCGGATCGAGGGCGTCGCGCGGCAGCACCCGGCGCGCAGCAGCGGGGGAGGCCGCGATGAGTGACCGGTCCGGGGTGGTGGCCGCCCGCGACGTACCGGCCGACCGGCGGCGCGGCGCCGAACTGCGGGTCCTGCTCGGACCCAGGACGGTCGGCAGCACCTCCGGCTTCCTCGGGGTGGCCAACCTGCGCCCGGGGGAGCGGATCGCCGAGCACTACCACCCGTACAGCGAGGAGTTCCTGTACGTCGCGTACGGCGCGATCGTGGTGGACCTCGACGACGTGCCGGTGCCGGTGGCCTCGGGCGAGGCCCTCTACGTACCCGTGGGCACCCGGCACCGGCTGCGCAACGTCGGCACCCAGGCCGCCGAGGTGATCTTCCACCTCGGGCCGCTGGCACCCCGCCCCGAACTCGGCCACGTGGACACCGAGACCGCCACCCCGGCGGTACCCGCGGAGACATCGCCGTGAGCGGGCGGCAGGCGGTGGTCACCGGCGTGGGGGTGGTGGCGCCCGGCGGCACGACCCGGGACGAGTTCTGGGCCACCCTCACCGCCGGGCGCACCGCCACCCGGCGGATCAGCCTCTTCGATCCGTCGCCGTTCCGCTCCCAGGTGGCCGCCGAGTGCGACTTCGACCCGGTGGCCGCCGGGCTCAGCGCCGCCGAGATCGAGCGCTGCGACCGGTACGTCCAGTTCGCCCTGGCCGCGGCGCAGCAGGCGGTCGCCGAGAGCGGCCTGGACCTGACCGGCGCGCTGCGGGAGCGGGCCGGGGTGGTCCTCGGCTCGGCGGTGGGCGGCACCACCGCGCTGGAGCGCGAGTACGTCGCCGCCAGCGACTCCGGCCGCCGCTGGCTGGTCGCGCACGAGGACACCAGCCCGTTCCTCTACGCGGCGCTGATGCCCAGCAGCCTGGCCGCCGACGTGGCCTGCCGGTACCACCTGCACGGACCGGCGCAGGTGATCTCCACCGGCTGCACCTCCGGGATCGACGCCATCGGCTACGCGGCACAGCTGATCGCCGACGACGAGGCCGACGTGGTGCTGGCCGGGGCCTCGGACAGTCCCATCTCGCCGGTCACGGTCGCCTCGTTCGACGCCATCCGCGCCACCACCGCGGACAACGCCGACCCGGCGCACGCGTCCCGCCCGTTCGACCGGGACCGCACGGGGTTCGTGCTGGCCGAGGGGGCCGCGGTGCTGGTGCTGGAGGAACTCGGCCACGCCCGCCGCCGCGGCGCGCCCATCCGGTGCGCGGTCGCCGGCTACGCCAGCCGCAGCAACGGCTACCACATGACCGGGCTGCGTCCGGACGGCGTGGAGATGGCGCTGGCCATCACCGACGCGCTGAACCAGGCCCGGCTGGACCCGACCGAGGTCTCGTACGTCAGCGCGCACGGCTCCGGTACCCGGCAGAACGACCGGCACGAGACGGCCGCGCTGAAGCGGGCGCTCGGACCGGCCGCCTACGGCGTCCCGGTCAGCTCGATCAAGTCGATGGTGGGTCACTCGCTGGGCGCCATCGGGTCGATCGAGATGGCGGCCTGCGCGCTGGCCATCGACACCGGCGTGGTGCCGCCCACCGCCAACTGGTCGACCCGGGATCCCGAGTGCGACCTGGACTACGTGCCGAACACGGCCCGCGAGGTCGACGTCGAGGTGGCGTTGTCCGTGGGCAGCGGGTTCGGCGGGTTCCAGTCCGCGCTGGTGTTCCGGCGTACCCCGGAGACGGCCCCGTGAGCGCCCGCGCCGTGATCACCGGCATCGGCGTGGTGGCGCCCACCGGGATCGGGGCCGACGCGCACTGGAAACGGGTGCTCGCGGCCGAGCAGCGGATCGGCCGGATCACGCTGTTCGACCCGACGCCGTACCCGAGCACCCTGGCGGGGGAGGTTCCCGACTTCGACCCGCAGTCCTGGACCGACAACCGGCGCATCGTGCAGACCGACCGGTGGACCCATCTCGGCTTCGCCGCCACCCGGCTGGCGCTGGCCGACGCCGGCCTCGACGGGCCCGGCCCGGACCCGTACGCGGTCGCGGTCACCCTGGCCAGCGCCAGCGGCGGGAACCTGTTCGGGCAGCGCGAACTGCAACGGCTGTGGAGCCAGCCGGCGCGCACGGTCGGGGCGTACCAGTCGATCGCCTGGTTCTACGCCGCGAGCGTGGGCCAACTGTCCATCGCGCACCAGTTCAAGGGCCCGTGCGGGGTGCTGGCGGCCGAGGCGGCGGGCGGGCTGGACAGCCTGGCGCACGCGGTCCGCACCATCCGCCGGGGCACTCCCGTGGTGATCGCCGGCGGCACCGAGTGCCCGCTCAGCCCGTACGCGCTGGCCTGCCAGCTTCGCAGCGGGCTGCTCAGCACGGCCAGCGACCCGGCGCGGGCGTACCTGCCGTTCGACGCCGGTGCCGGCGGCTACGTCCCGGCCGAGGGCGGCGCGGTGTTCGTGGTGGAGGACCTGGAGCACGCCCGGTCCCGCGGCGCGCCGGTGATCTACGGCGAGGTGCTGGGCTGGGGCAGCACGCACGACGGCGGGCACACCGACCCGGCCGGACCGCCCGGCGCCGGGCAGTACGCCCGGGCCATGGAGCTGGCGCTGCGCCGGGCCGGGGTGCAGCCGGCGGACGTGGCCCTGGTGGTGCCGGACGCGCTCGGCGTGCCCGGGTACGACCGGGCCGAGGCGCGGGCGGTGCGCGCGGTGTTCGGCCCGGTCAGCCCGCCGGTGACCACCCAGAAGCCGCTGACCGGCCGGGCGCACCAGGGCGGCGCCGCGCTGGACGTGGCCACCGCGCTGCTCGCGTTGCGGCACGACCTGCTGCCGGCCACGGCCGGCCTGCAACGGCCCGCTCCGGGCTGTGAACTGGACTTCGTCCGGGAACCCCGCCGGCCGCGGGGCGACGTGGCCCTGGTCGGCGCCCGCGGCTTCGACGGGTTCAACAGCGCGGTGCTGCTGCGGGGCTGGCCGGCGGACGGGTGAGCCCGACCGCCGGCCGGTGCCGGCGGGACCCGCGGCCGGTGGGCCGGCCGCGGGCGGGCGCGCCGGGTGTGGCGCGCCCGGACCGCTCAGCTGGCGCAGTGCTGCGGACCCACGGCGACGAGCGCGGCCAGCGGGCAGACCGTCACCAGCGGGTAGTACGGCCCCATCACCGCCGCGGCGGTCTCCACCGGGGCGTCCACCGGCACGTTCTGCACGGCCTCGGCGAAGTCGGGGACCGGTAGCAGGTTCCGCAGCAGGACCATGTGGGTGGACTGCGGGTAGCCGGTGGAGAAGGGCAGGAAGGTGACCTGATCGACCGCCTCGATGGTGGGCCGCTGCTCCTCGGTGCCGATGACGTAGGCGTAGTTGCCGTGGCGGTCGAGCCGCGTCTCGTCGTCGTAGCGGCACCCGTAGCTCGCCGGCCCGTCGTCGAACCGGTTGATCACCACCGGTTTGACCTGGCCGCCCAGGTTGGTGCACATCGACCAGTAGCGGACGTCGGCGTTGCGCTGCGGCCACGTCCCCGGGTGGGTGCCGGAGGCGGCCCGCGGTGCCCGGCCACGGATCACCACCACCTCGTCCGGCCCGGGCGGGGAGATCCAGGCACCCAGGTACGCGTTGTCCGGGTTCGGGGCGAGGTTCTCCAACTCCGAGGTGCGGGCGAACAGTTGGCTGCCCGGATCGACGGGTCCGCCGGGGTGACCGTGGCCGGGTCCGCCGGGTCCGCCGGGGTGGCCCGGTCCGCCGGGATGATCGGGATGACCCGGCCCGCCCGGGTGACCGGGTCCGCCCGGCCCGCCGTGGTGATCAGGGTGGCCCGGCCCGCCCGGTCCACCGGGGTGGCCGCCGTGCGAACCCGCGCCGCCGGAGCCGGACGTACCGCCGGAGCCGAGGGCCAGCGCGGAGCCCGACGTGCCGGCGGACCCGGAGGTGCAGGCGGGCAGGGTGGTCGCCACCCCGGCCTGCTCCAGCGTCACGCTGGGCAGCAGCACCGCCGCGTCGCCCCCGGTGGGCAGGTACACCCGGAAGATCACCGACGCCTTCTCCCCGGGCAGGGCGTCGGCGCGGGCCAGCGGAAGGAGGTTGCGCTGTTCCGTGGTCACCTCGGGGTTGATCGTGAGGGTGAACCGGCCGCCCGGCGGTCCGGGCGTCTGCCAGGGGTTGACGCTGCCCGGATCGGGGTCCACCAGGTAGTCGGGCAGGTTGGAGTTGACACCGTCCCGGGTGAAGGGCGCGGGCTTGTCGTCGTAGACGCTGAAGGACCAGTAGCGGGCGTCCGGATACACCCCGGAGATGGTGATCCGCAGATCCGGGGTCACCGGATAGATCGTCGACCAGTAGGTCGCGGCGGTGTCCGGCCAGTAGGCGTTGAGACCCGTCGCCCCGTATTTCGGCGACCACGCGCAGTCGGGCATCTTGACCGCGGAGGCCGGCGCGCCCGGTGCGGCGGCGGGAACCGCCGCGATGGACACCACCATGGTGATCAGCCCAATCGTCGCCAGGATCGATCGGCTGACACTCAGCGTCGTATGACGGGTAACGGAAAGTGTCATGTCGAGGACTTGACCACGAGGATGTGTCAACGAGGTTACCGTCGAGTTCGACCGGCTCGACTTCTGTCCTGATCGGACAATCATGGCCGATCGGCCGAGTCCCGGCCGACAACGTGTTTGCGCCGGTCACCGCCCGGGTAGCGATGCACGAAACCGGCACCGGTCAGGAAGCGGCGCCGCAGACGGAAGGGTCGGGGGCGGCAGATGCCGGTGTTGGACGGGCGGTACCGGCTGGACCGCCGGATCGGCACCGGGGGCATGTCCGAGGTCTGGTGCGCGCACGACGAGGTGCTGGACCGCCCGGTCGCGATCAAGCTGATCACCCTGCCGTACGCCGACCGGGCGACCGTGGCGGCGGCGGTCGAGCAGGTCCGCGCCGAGGCGCGGGCCGCCGCCCGGCTGGCCCACCCGAACATCGCCAGCGTGCACGACTTCGGCCTGGCCCCGGTGCCCGACGGGCCGGCGGCGCCGTACATCGTGATGGAACTCGTCGACGGCCAGACGCTGGCCGGCCACCTGCGCGGCGGCGCGCTGGACTGGCGGATCGCCGCGCGGGTGTGCGCCGAGGTGAGCGCCGCGCTGGCCGCGGCGCACCTGCACGGCATCGTGCACCGCGACGTGAAGCCGGCGAACATCCTGCTGACCCCGGCCGGGGTCAAGGTGCTCGACTTCGGCATCGCCGCCGCGATCGGCCAGCGCGACCCGGTCGCCGAGGGCGAAGTGGTGGGCACCCCGGCGTTCGTCGCCCCGGAACGGCTCAACGGGGTCGGCGCCACCCCGGCCACCGACGTGTACGCGGTGGGAGTCCTGCTCTACGTCTGCCTGGCCGGTCGGCTGCCGTGGCCGGTACACGCCGAACCGGACCGGCCGCTGTCGCACGTCTACCGCCCGCCCGAGCCGCTGCCGACGGTCGCCGGGCTGCCCGCCGACGTGGCGGCGCTGTGCCTGCGGTGCCTGAGCGCCGACCCGGCCGCCCGGCCGACCGGGGTGGCGATGGCGCTGCTGCTCGCGGCCGCCGTGGAGGCGCAGGTCTACGTCCCGGTCCCCGGCCCGGACCTGAGCCTGCCGGTGCGGCGGCACACCGAGACCGGGCAGCGCTGGCGTGCGCGGACGGCGCTGGACGCGCCCACCGAGGCGGCCGGGCGGCATCGCGCGCCCGGCTGAGGAGCGGATCAGCTCACCAGTTGCTCCACGAGATCGTCCAGTCCGCGACGCCATCGCCCGGACCGAACTTGCGGGGCGTGTTGCGCACGTCGACCACGTCGCCCACCTGGAACGTGTCGTAGAACCACTTGGCGTTGGACGGCCCCACGTTGATGCACCCGTGCGAGGTGTTGCGGTTGCCGTGCGCCGAGATGTTCCAGTCGGCCATGTGCACGAACTCGCCGGTGTAGGAGATCCGGTTGCAGAGCTGGATCTCCTCGTCGTAGTAGTTCGGGTCGTTCTTGTCGGTGACGCCGTAGCTGGCCGAGGTCATCCGGTAGGTGCCCTGCTTGCTGATCAGGACGTGCGGGCCGGAGGCGGTCCAGTAGTTGACCGTCTTGCCCTCGGGGGTCTTGGCCGTGCCGCCCTTGCCCATGCTGACCGGGATGTCGCGGACCAGCTTGCCGTCGATGTAGCACTTCATCCGGTGGGTCTTGGCGTCCGCGATGGCGACCCGGGACTTGCCGATGGTGTAGTGGGTCGCCGCGTTCTCGCCGTAGACCCCTTGCCGAGGTCGACGCCGTGCAGCTTCACCTCCACCGAGATCTTGGTGCCCGGGGTGAAGTACGTGGCCGGACGCCAGTGCGCGTTCTGCCCGTCCAGCCACCGCCACCGGCCGGCGACCGGCGGGGAGGTCTCCACCTGCATCGCCTTCTCGGCCTCGTCGCGGTTGCGCACCGACCGGCTGAAGTGGACCATCACCAGTTGCCCGACGCCGTACGTGCCGCCGCGCTTGAGCGCCGCGAGGGCGCTGGCCTGGAAGGTGACGTCGGCGATCGTGGTCGGCTTGAGCGTCTTGAAGCTGCTGGTCTCCTCGCTGTCCACGCCCAGTGAGTCGGACATGGTGACGGAGACCTTGTAGGTCTTGTTGTAGCCGAGGGTGCCGGTCGAACGCCAGGTGGTGCCGTCGTCGTCGAGCCGGCCGGCCACCCGCTGGTCACCGGCGGCCACGGTGACCTCCTTGAGCGTGCCGTTGGCCACGGTGACCACGACCGGTTCGGTCGGGGACACCTTTGTGGCATCCGCCGCCGGAGTCACGGTGAGGCTCACCGGCTCGGCCGACGGAGACGGCGAGTCGGTGGACCCGGCCGGCCCGTTCCAGCTCGCGTTCCGCGGCTTGTCGCCGTCGCGGCAACCCGCGGTCAGCCCGACCAGCGCAAGGCTGGCGGCCGAGCCCGCGCCGAGCGCGACGACGTTCCTGCGAGTGACCATCAGATTCCTCCCGCGCGGAATCGTACTGGCATTCGGACCCGGGTGCGTGACCCGGGCTCGGCCGTCGGGTCGCGGTCCGGTAACGACGGGGTGAACCGGCCCGGCGGGCGGCCGGTGACGACACCGACGCGACACGCCCGGTTACCGACCGGCGGACCGGCTCTCCCGGTCGGCCGCCGCCGCGGCGGCGAGGAACGCGTTGTAGCGGGCGAGTTCGTCCTCCTCGCCGGTGGCCGCGGCCCGGTCGGCCGCCCGGTCGAGACGGGCCTGTTCCCGCTCGTCCGACCGGATCCACTGGCGCACCAGCACCAGCATCACGATGGCCGCCGGGATCTCGCCGAACGACCAGGCGATGGCCGCGCCGAGGTGCTGGTCGGCCAGGGGCGACGCGGCCCACGGCGGGTGCAGCGGCGTGTACCACTCGGGGGCGATCAGCGCGTTCGACTGCATCAACACGATGCCGAAGAAGGCGTGGAAGCTCATCGCCGCGAAGTGGATGATGACCAGCAGCGGCGCGGCCAGCCGGCGGCGGCCCGGGTCGACCCCGACGAGCACCCAGAACAGCAGGTAGCCGCTGACCACGAAGTGCAGGAGCATGCCCAGGTGGCCCAGGTGGTAGCGCATCAGCGTGCCCAGCAGGTCGCTGAAGTAGAGGCCGTAAAGGCTGGCCGTGTAGATGCCCAGCGCGACCAGCGGATGGGTCAGCAGCCGCAGCACCCGGCTGTGGATCACCGCCAGCAACCAGTCCCGCGGGCCGCGGACCTCGGGATCGTCGGGCCGGCGCAGCGCGCGCAGGGCGAGCGTCACCGGTGCCCCGTTGACCAGCAGGATCGGCACCGCCATGGACAGCACCATGTGCTGGGCCATGTGGGCGCTGAACAGCACGTACGCGTAGCGGGCGAAGCCGAGGTCGGTGACCGCGGCCAGCAGCGCCCAACCGGCCAGCCAGCACGCGGTCCGGGCGACCGGCCAGGCCACCCCGGCCCGGTGCAGCCGCAGCACCCCGATCAGGTACGCGCCGACCGCGAACACCGTGGCGGTGAGGAAGAACATGTCCGGCAGCACGTTGCCGAGCAGGTTCGCGGCGCTGGGCGCGGCCGGCATCGGGAAGCCGATCAGGCTGGTGATGGGATCCGGGTCCACCGGGTTGGTCGGCACCGGGGTGGGGCTGCGGGACAGCGCCACCGCGAGCCCGAAGGTCGCGCCGAAGGTGACCAGTTCCCCGCCGGCCAGCCGGCGGAAGGCGCCCGGCCGGCCGGCGCGCAGCGCCGGCAGGGTCCGCGCGCGGTGCATCGCGCCGAGCGTGCCCAGCAGCACCAGCGCGGCGAGCTTGCCGAACACCAGCACGCCGTACCGGGACCCCCACAGTTCGCCCCAGGTGCCGAGCCGGACCCACGCGTTGGCGATGCCGCTGACCGCGACGCAGCCGAAGCAGACCAGCGCCAGCCGGCTGTAGCGGGCGGCGGCCCCGGCGAGCACGTCGGTGCGGCGCAGCGTCAGCAGGCCGGCCAGCCCGCCCACCCAGAGCGCCGCGCTGGCCACGTGCAGGGCCAGGCTGGTCACCGCGACCTGGTGGTTGCCGGCCCCGGCGGCGTGCCCGGTGAACGCCGGTGGCAGCACGGTGATCAGCGCCAGCACGGCGGTGGCGGCGGCCCGGTTGCGGGAGACGCCGCTGCGCGACAGCGCCGCCAGGACCAGGGCCAGGCCGGCCTGCCAGGCCAGCGACTGCCCCTGGGACACCGACACCGCGAAGCTGGCCACCATCCCGGGCCGGATCTGGTCGACCGGCTGGCCGAGCAGGTCGGAGAGGGTCAGCACCAGCAGGGCCACCGCGGCCAGCGCCCAGCCGAGCGCCACCGGCGCCACCCGGCGCAGCAGCAGGTACCCGCGCGCGGACACGCTCGGCCCGTCGCCGGGCAGCAGGAACGCCGCGGTCACGCTCAACCCGACCGCGGCGGTGGCCAGCACGTCCAGGGCCAGCCGGACCACCGGCAACCCGACCGAGGTGAGCCGGCCCGGCTCCGGCAGGCCGGGTATCGAGCCGGTGAGCCCGTGCCCGAAGGTCAGCGCGAGGAACAGCACGGCCACCGCGGCGGCGCCGATCACCGCGGGCAGCCACCACCGCGGTCGCGCCCGGGCGGGTACGCCGGGCCGGGTCCGTTCGGCCGGTGCGGTCGCTCCGGTCGTGCTCATGATCCGTAACCCCCGTGTCTCACCAGTCCGCCCGGCCCGGGGGCCGCCGGCGTCGCCGGGGCCGCATGGCCAGCGGCTGCAACCCGTCCGGCGGCGGGGGCGGCGGGTTGTTCATCCGGCGCCGCGCCAGCGTAACGGCCAGGGTGGCGGCGACCAGGCCGAACGCGCCCAGTACCAGCCACTCCACCACGGAGGTGTGGCGCGGCGGGGCGGTCGAGCCGGGACCCGCGACCGCCGGGTCGGCGGACGGGCTCCCGCTCGCCGTCGCGCTCCCGCTCGCGCTCGCCGTCGCGGTGCCGGTGGCCGACGGCGACGCGCCGGCCGGCTGCTGCCCGGCCGGCAGCGCGACGGTGAACCGGAACTCGCCCTGCACCGGGTGGCCGTCCGCCGAGACGGTCCGCCAGGCGACCCGGTACGCCCCGTTGTCCAGCGCGCGGGTCTGCTGGTGCACGGCGGTGTCGACGACCCGGGCCGCGCCCTGGGAGTAGGACCCGCCGTCCGGCCCGGAGACCACCACCACGGTGTACGAGCCGCGGACCATCTCGTTGAAGGTCAGGGTGACCTCCTGCACGGGCTCGCCGACGGTGGCGTCCGCGGCCGGCTCGGTGTGCAGCAGGGCGGCGTGCGCCGCGGCCGGCCTGCCCGCCGCGGCGACGAACAGCGCGGCCGTGACCACCGACAGCGCCAGCAGCGCACCGAGCCGGGCGCCCACCCGGCGGGTCCGCCGCCCGCCGCGGGCGGGGTCGCGTCTTTCTGGCATGGCTACATAGTCGTCCCCGCCGGCGGCCGGGTTCCCGCCACCCCCCGGTACGGCCGGCCGGATCACATCCGCGGCCCGGCCGGACCGGGCCGCCCGGCGGGCCGGCGGGCCGGTCCGGTTGGGCCGCCCGCTGCCGGATACCGCGCCGGTTGGGCGCGGCGTGACTTTTCGCGGCCGGCGCCCGCGTTTGCCGGTATCGGCCCGGGGTACGCCCCGCAGCAGTCGAGACGGAATGCGGAAGAGGTGGACGCGGATGAGGGAGATCGTGGGGGAGAGCCTGGCCCGCCGGCTCGTCGAGTGGGGCGTGGACACCGTCTTCGGCCTGCCGGGCGACGGCATCAACGGCCTGATGGAGGGCTTCCGCCGGCAGCGCGAGAAGCTCCGTTTCGTGCTCGTGCACCACGAGGAGGCCGCCGCGTTCATGGCCACCGGGTACGCCAAGGCGACCGGCCGGATCGGGGTGTGCGCGGCGACCTCCGGGCCGGGCGCCATCCACCTGCTCAACGGGCTCTACGACGCGAAGCTGGACCACGTGCCCGTACTGGCGCTCACCGGCATGCAGGAGACCTCGGTGCTCGGCTCGCACTACCAGCAGGAGGTGCAGACCACCCACCTCTACCAGGACGTCGCCGACGCGTACAACCTGATGGTCACCAACCCGCAGCAGATGCCGGCCGTGGTGGACCTGGCGATCCGCGGCGCCCTGTCGAAGCGGACCGTGGCACACCTGACCTTCCCGAACGACATCCAGGTCGCCGAGGCGGCGGACGACCCGTACCGGCACGTCAGCCCCGGGACGCCGCCGGCCAGCATGCCGCTGATGTCCCGGCCGGCGCTGCCGGCCGCCGAGGAGGAACTGCGTCGCGCGGCCGAGGTGCTCGGCGCCGGAAAGAAGATCGCCATGCTGGTCGGCGCGGGCGCGCAGGATGCCCGAGACGAGGTGCTGGCGGTGGCCGAGGTGCTGGGCAGCCCGATCGTGAAGACGCTGCCCGGCAAGCACGTGGTGCCCGACGACCATCCGCTGACCACCGGTGGGCTCGGCCTGCTCGGCACGAAGCCCAGCGAGGAACTGATGGAGGAGTGCGACACGCTGCTGATGGTCGGCACGTCCTACCCGTACGGCAAGTACCTGCCCGAGCCCGGCAAGGTGCGGGTGGTCCAGATCGACACGGACGCCAGCCTGATCGGCATGCGGCTGCCGGTGGCCGCGCCGGTGAACGCCGACGCGCGGCTGGCGCTGCGCGCCCTGCTGCCGCTGCTGTCCCGCCGGGAGAAGCGGTCGTTCCTGGAGAAGCACCAGAAGGGCATGTCGGCGTGGCGCCGGGACATGGCGGCGTTGCAGGACGGCGACCGGGAACCGATCGCGCCGCAGTACCTGATCGGCTGCGTGGACGCGGCGGCCGCCGACGACGCCATCCTGACCTGCGACTCCGGCACCATCGCCACCTGGGCGGCGCGCCACTGGACGATCCGCGGCGACCGGCGGTTCTACCTGTCCGGGAACCTGGCCTCCATGGCGCCGGGCCTTCCGTACGCCATCGCCGTGCAGCACGCGTACCCGCAGCGGCAGGTGATCGCGTTCGTCGGGGACGGCGGCTTCGCCATGCTGATGGCGGAGTTCCTCACCGCGGTCCGGCACGGCCTGCCGATCAAGGTGATCATCAACAACAACAACTCGTACGGGCAGATCCTGTGGGAGCAGATCATCCTCGGCTACCCCGAGTACGCGGTCCGGCACCGCCAGCCCGAGCCGGACTTCGCGGCCTGGGCCACCGCCTGCGGCGGGTACGGCGTCAAGGTCAAGCGCCCGGGCGAGGTGGCCGACGCGGTGCGGACCGCGCTGGCCCACCCCGGGCCGGCGCTGGTGGACTGCGACGTCAACCCCAACGAACCGCCGATGCCCGGCAAGGTCGAGTACGACCAGGCGAAACACTTCACCGAGGCGTTCCTGCGCGGCCAGCCGCACAAGGCGGCGACGCTGGCGACGGTGGCCCGCGACAAGATCAACGAGCTGCGGTCGTGACCCGGGTCGCCGCACCGCCGGTGCCGCTGCCCGACCCCGTCCTGCGCCCGCCGGAGCCCGCCACCGGGGTGGACCTCGCGACGCTGGCGGCCGACCTGCGTGCCGAGGTGGACGGCGAGGTCCGGTTCGACGCCGGTTCCCGCGCCGCGTACTCCACCGACGCCTCCAACTACCGGCAGCCACCGCTGGGCGTGGTGCTGCCGCACACCGTCGAGGCCGCGGTGGCGGCCGTGGCGGTGTGCCGCCGGCACGGTGCGCCGCTGCTGTCCCGCGGCGGCGGCACCAGCCTGGCCGGCGAGTGCACCAACACGGCCGTGGTGATCGACTGGTCGAAGCACTGCAACCGGCTGATCGAGGTGGACGCCGCGGCGCGCACCTGCCTGGTCGAGCCGGGCATCGTGCTGGACTCGCTGAACGAGCAACTGGCCGGGACCGGCCTGGAGTTCGGCCCCGAGCCGGCCACCCACGACCACTGCACGATCGGCGGCATGATCGGCAACAACTCGTGCGGCGCCACCGCCCAGCGCACCGGCAAGGTGGTGGACAACGTCGTCGAGCTGGAGGTGCTGCTCTACGACGGCACCCGGATGTGGGTGGGCGAGACCAGCGATGAACGGTACGCGCAGATCCAGCGCGACGGCGGCCGGGTGGCCGAGGTCCACCGGCAACTGCGGGCGGTCCGCGACGAGTACCTTGCCGAACTGCGGACCCGGTACCCGGACATCCCCCGCCGGGTCTCCGGCTACAACCTGGACAGCCTGCTGCCGGAGAAGGGCTTCCACCTGGCGCAGGCCCTGGTCGGCTCCGAATCGACCCTGGTCACCGTGCTGCGTGCCCGGCTGAAGCTGGTTCCGGTGGTCAAGGCCCGGTCGCTGGTCTTCCTCAACTACCCGGACATCGCGGCGGCGGCCGACGCCGTACCGAAGATCCTGCCGCACCGGCCGGTCGCCCTGGAGGGCATGGACCACAAGCTGCTCGGCTTCGAGCGGCGCAAGGCCCTCAGCCCGCAGGCGCTGCGGAACCTGCCCGAGGCGGGCGGCTGGCTGATGGTCCAGTTCGGCGGCGACACCCGGGCGCAGGCCGACGCCGCCGCCGAGCGGATGCTCGACGACCTGCGCCGGGAGGGCGGGCCGGGCGTGCACCGGTTCGAGAACGAGGCGCAGGAGCAGCAGATGTGGGGCGTCCGGGAGAACGGGCTGGGCGGCACCGCACACGTACCGGGAATGGCCCCGACCTGGCCCGGCTGGGAGGACTCCGCGGTCGCCCCGGAGCGGCTCGGGGACTATCTGCGCGAGCTGCGGACGCTCTACGACGAGTACGGCTACCAGGAGGCGTCCCTGTACGGGCACTTCGGGCAGGGCTGCGTGCACACCCGCATCCCGTTCGAGCTGCGCACCGCGCAGGGGGTGGCCGCGTTCCGGTCGTTCGTGGAACGCGCGGCCGACCTGGTGGTGCGCTACGGCGGCTCCTTCTCCGGCGAGCACGGTGACGGGCAGGCCCGCGGCGAGCTGCTGCCGAAGATGTTCGGCGACCGGCTGATCCGGGCGTTCGGCCAGGTCAAGGCGATCTTCGACCCGGACGACCGGATGAACCCCGGAAAGGTGGTCGCGCCGTACCCGCTGGATCACCGGCTGCGGCTGGGCGCCGACTACCAGCACGGCGACGTCTCGACGGTGTTCCGCTACCCGGACGACGGCGGCAGCTTCGGCAACGCCGTGCTGCGCTGTGTCGGCGTCGGCAAGTGCCGCCGCGAGCACGGTGGGGTGATGTGCCCGTCGTACATGGCCACCCGGGAGGAGGAGCACTCCACCCGCGGCCGGGCCCGGCTGCTGTTCGAGATGCTGGACGGCACGGCGCGCGGCGGGGTGATCGCCGACGGCTGGCGTTCCGACGCCGTCCGGGACGCGCTGGACCTCTGCCTGGCCTGCAAGGGCTGCAAGGCCGACTGCCCGGTGAACGTGGACATGGCCACCTACAAGGCGGAGTTCCTGTCCCACCACTACGCCGGCCGGCTGCGGCCCGCGGCGCACTACTCGATGGGCTGGCTGCCGCTGGCCTCGGCCATCGCGTCCCGGGCACCGCGCCTGGTCAACCTGCTGGCGCACACGCCCGGACTGACCACCCTGGCCCGCGCGGTGGGCGGGATCGACCAGCACCGGGCGATCCCGCTGTTCGCCGGGCAGACCTTCCAGCGCTGGTTCGCGGGGCGGCCCCCCGGCGGCGACGGCTCCCGCGGCGAGGTCGTGCTCTGGCCGGACACCTTCACCAACCGGTTCCACCCGGACATCGCCCGGGCCGCGGTCGAGGTGCTGGAGGCGGCCGGCTGGCGGGTCCGGGTGCCGGAGCAGCCGGTGTGCTGCGGGCTGACCTGGATCTCCACCGGCCAGTTGGACATCGCCAAGCGGGTCCTGCGGCGTACCGTGCGGACGCTGCGACCGCACCTGCGGGCCGGGACGCGGGTGGTCGGCCTCGAACCGAGCTGCACCGCGGTCTTCCGGTCGGACGCGCACGAGCTGTTCCCCGACGATGCGGACGTGCGCCGGCTCGCCGAGCAGACCGTCACGCTGGCCGAACTGCTGCACGAGCACACCCCGGGCTGGCGGGCGCCGCGACTGGACCGGACCGCGCTGATCCAGACGCACTGCCACCAGCACGCGGTGCTCGGCGTCGACGCCGACCGCGAGGTGCTGCGGGCCGCCGGTGTGCGGCCGGAGTTCCTCGACTCCGGCTGCTGCGGGCTGGCCGGCAACTTCGGCTTCGAGAAGGGCCACTACGACGTGTCGATGGCCTGCGCCGAACGCGTGCTGCTGCCCGCGGTGCGCACGGCGGACGAGCGGGCCGTGGTGCTGGCCGACGGGTTCAGCTGCCGTACCCAGATCGAGCAGGGCGACGCGGGCGGACGCCGCGCGGTGCACCTGGCCGAACTGCTGCGCGCCGGGCTGGCCGGCGTGCCGGCCGGCGGCCGGCCGGAGCGGGACTGGTCCCGCCGGCCCAGCGCGCCGCCGGGCTGGCTGCGGGCCGCGACCGCGGGCGGGCTGGCCCTGGCCGGTGCCGCCGCCCTGGCCGTCGGCTGCGCCGCGGTGCGGCGTGGGGTACGCCGGCCGCGGCGGTGACCCGGTGCGGCTGAGCGCCAGCGCCTACACGGTGCCCACCGACGCCCCCGGGGGCGACGGCACGTTCGCCTGGTCGCAGACCACCCTCGTGCTGGTCGCGGCCGAGGCCGACGGGCAGACCGGGCTGGGCTGGACGTACGGCCCCGCCGCGGCCGCCCGGGTGGTGGCCGACGAACTCGCGCCGGTGGTGACGCGGCGGGATCCGGACGACGTGCCGGCGGCCTGGTCGGCGATGCGCGCCCGGCTGCGCAACGCCGGCCGGCCCGGCATCGGCGGCCTGGCCCTGTCGGCGGCCGACTGCGCCATCTGGGACCTCAAGGCGCGCCGCTGGAACATGCCGCTGGCCCGGCTGCTGGGGGTGGCCCGCAGGGCGGTCCCGGTCTACGGCAGCGGCGGCTTCACCACCTACGACCCGGGGCAGCAGCACCGGCAACTGGCCGGCTGGGTACACGAGCAGGGCATCCCGCGGGTGAAGATCAAGATCGCCGAGTCGGCCGGCACGCAGGTGCGGCGCGACCTGGACCGGATGGCCGCGGCCCGGGCCACCATCGGCCCGGACGCCGAGCTGTACGTGGACGCCAACGGGGGCTACGGCCGCAAACAGGCGGTCCGGGTGCTGCGGGACGCCGCGGACCTGGACGTGCGGTGGTACGAGGAGCCGGTCAGCTCCGACGACCTGACCGGCCTGGGCCTGGTGCGGGACCGGGTCGACGCCGACGTGGCCGCCGGCGAGTACGGCTACGACCTGGCCTACGTGCACCGGATGGTGCCGCACGTCGACTGCCAGCAGGTCGACGTCACCCGGTGCGGGGGGATCAGCGAGTTCCTGCGGGCCGCCGCCGTGGCCGCCGGCGCCGGGCTGGAGGTCTCCGGGCACTGCGCCCCGCACCAGCACCTGGCCGTGGCGGCCGCGGTGCCCAACCTGCGGCACCTGGAGTGGTTCCACGACCATGTCCGGATCGAGGGCATGCTGTTCGACGGCGTCGCGGACCCGACCGGCGGGACGGTCGGGGTGAACCTCACCGCACCGGGCACCGGTCTCACGTTCCGGGCGACCGACGCCGAGCGGTACCGGGTGGCGTGATCGGAAGCGGGGGAGCGATGACAGGAATGCCGCAACCGGCGGTCCGGGCCGGCGCGGTCGCCCGGATGATCTGGGGTGCCGCGTTGCTCGCGGTACCCGGCACCGTGCTGCGGGGCCTCGGCGGGCGCCGCAGCGAGCTGGCCGTCGCCACGCTCCGGGTGCTCGGCACCCGGCAGTTGGCCCAGGGCGCGGTGACCGTGGTCCGGCCGTCCGCCGGCGTGCTGGTGGCCGGCGCCGTGACCGACGTGCTGCACGGTGCCTCGGCCGTGCTGCTGGCCGGGCTGGACCGCCGGCAGCGCCGGCCGGCGGTCACCGAGGCCGCGCTGGCCGCCGGCTGGTTCGCGATCACGGTCGCCGCCCGATCCCGCCCCGGCGGCCGGTAACCACCCGTAGCCGTGGCCGGTAGGCGGTACATTCCGCCAATCGGCCCCACATCCGCACTGGTCGGCGGCAGATTGGACGGGTGGCCGCAGACCAGGGCCCCGGGCGGGCGATCCAGCCCGCGGTCCAGCATCCCGGGGTGACCCGGCTGGAGCTGTTTCTCGACCTGATCTTCACGTACGCCTTCCTCAACGTCAGCGGGATCGCCGCCGTCAAGCTCGGCCCCTCGGACGTGCTGCACGGGCTGCTGCTGATGGCGCTGCTCTGGCGCTGCTGGGCGGCGTACGCGTGGCTGGGCGGCACCGTGCGGACCGACCGGGGCGTCGTCCCGCCGCTCGTGTTCGGGCTGGCCACGATCCTGTTCATCCTCGCCGTGACGCTGCCCGAGGCGTTCGTGGACCGCGACGGCGGGCTGTCCGGGCCGATGGTCTTCGCGGCCGGCTACGTGGTGGCCCGGGCCGGCGCGCTGATCCTGCTCAACGCGGCGCACGAGATGCGGTCCGGGTGGCGGCGGATGCTGCGAACCTGGTCCCCGCTGCTGGTCGCCGGCCCGCTGCTGTTCGCGGCCGCGCTGCTGCCCCCGCTGCTGCCCACGCCGGTGCTGGGCGAGACGGTCCGGTTCGGCCTGATCATCCTCGCCCTGCTGATCGAGTACGCCGGCCCGGCCATGCGCCGGGTGGAGTCGTTGCGGATCAGATCCGGCGGGTACTGGGCGGAGCGGCACGGCCTGATCATCATCGTCGGCGTCGGCGAGACGATCATCTCGATCGGCGGCAGCCAGGGGACGGCCTTCGCCCAACCGATCACCTGGCGGGTCATCATCGGGATGGCGTGCGGGCTGGTGATCGCCGCCCTGCTCTGGTGGCTGTACTTTGACCTGGCCCGGTTCGGGGCCGAGGCGGCGATGGAACGCGCCACCGGGGTGGCCCGCAGCCGGCTGGCCCGGGACGCCTACACCTACCTGCACTTCCCGCTCATCGCCGGCCTCATGCTGCTGGCCTTCGGGCTGCAGCACACGCTGGCCGGGTTCACCTTCCCGGGCGAGGACGGCAGCCGGCTGGGGCCGGTGGTCCTCTACAGCGGCGTGCTGCTCTTCCTGGCCGGCCTGATCGGCTTCGAACGCCGCACCCTGGGCATCCTCGGCCGCTCGCCCATCCTCGGCTTCGCCCTGGTGCTGCTGGCCCTGCCGGTGGCCGACCGGGTGCCGCGGCTGGCGCAGTTGCTGCTGGTGGTCGCGGCCGTCGCGGCCATGGTGGTGGCCGACCGGACGGTGTTCCGGGCGCGGCACGGCGAACTGCACCGGATCGCCGATCCGCTGGCGGCCCAGACCGACGGCGTCACGCCCAAGGAACTCTTCTTCGACCTCGTCTTCGTCTTCGCCTTCGTCCAGGTCACCACGCTGATGGCCGGCGACCCCACGACCGGCGGCCTGTTCCGCGGCCTGGCCGTGGTCACCATGCTCTGGTGGGGCTGGTCGGGGTACGCCAGGTTGACCCACCGCGGCCCGCCGGAGCGGGGCACGCTGCTGATCCTCGTCGTGGCGGCCGCCAGCGTGCTGGTGCTGACGGTGGCGATGTCGCAGGCGTTCAGCGCCGGCATCGGCGGGCTTCCCGGTCCGGTGGTCTTCGCCGGCGCGTACGCGGTGGTCCGGCTGCTGGGTATGGCCGCCGAGTTGTTCTACGCGCCCTGGCGGGCGCTGCGGCACCGGCTGGTGGTGGCCGTGCCCACGGTGGTCTCGGTGACCGCCATCCTGGTCGCGGCGCTGCTGCCGGTGCCGAACGGGGACATCCGGACGCTGCCGCCGGCCCGGGTGGCGCTCTGGCTGGCCGCGATCGCCGTCGACGCGGTGGGGGTGGCCCTCCGGTCGCCCCGCCACCAGCGGATCCGGTCTCCCGAGCACTGGTCCGACCGGCACGCGCTGATCATCATCATCGCGCTCGGCGAGGCGGTGATCTCGATGGGCACCGCGGTGACCGACACCCCGATCTCGGCCCGGATCATCGTGGCCCTCGCCTGCGGCACCACCCTGCTGGGAATGCTGTGGTGGGCGTGTTTCGGGCTCGACGTGCTGGCCGGCGAGCGGGCCCTGTGGGCGTACCGGGGTCGCCGGCGGGCGGCCCTGGCCCGGGACGCCTACACCTACCTGCACCTTCCGGTGATCATCGGCATCGTGCTGGTGGCGCTCGGCCTGCGCAAGACCCTCGGCGGGCTGGGCGCGGCGGGCCTGTTCGGCTTCGGCGGCGTGCTGGATCCGGTGCCGCACCTGGCGCTCTACGGCGGCGTCGTCGTCTACCTGCTCGCCGGGGAGGCGATCTGGTGGCGCTCGGGGCAGCGGATCCGGCCGGTCCGGCTGACCCTCGCCGCCGTGCTCGGCGTGCTGGCACCGGTCACCTCGGATCTCCCGGCGCTGCTGGCCCTTTTCCTGCTCACCGGGGTCGTGGCGGCCTTCCTGGTGCTGGACACCGTGATGTCCCGGGAGGTCCGCCGCGAATTGGGCGCGGCCGGGGTCGGCCAGCGGGCCAGCATCGGCCGGCAGGCCGGCTGAGCGCCCGGCACGCGGCAACCGTCCGATCGCCGCGGGCCGCGCCGCGGTCCCGGACCGGCCGTTGGCGTCGGCGCCGCCGGGGTCCGGGCCGTTGGTGTCGGCGCCGCCGGGGTCCGGGCCGCCGGTCAGGGCCGGTCCGGGCCGCGCGGCACCGGCCGCACGTACGGTGCCGACGCGGCCAGGGCCGAGGCCACCGGCTCCTCGTCGGTCGGCGCGGACCAGCCGACCACCGAGAAACGGCCCCGCGTCTCGTAGAACACGTAGCGGACCTCGGCGAGCCGGGCCACGCCGTGCTGGCGCAGCGCGGCGTACAGGTCGGCCTCGACCAGCCCGGCCCGGCGCAGCGCCACGGCGATCACCCGGCCCTCGTCGACCAGGCGCTGGATGGGCCGGTCCACCATCCGGCGGGGCACCGGCCGTCGCCGCAGCCGGGCCACCAGCTGATGCGCGGCGACGAGGCTGACCAGGGCGACGACGCCCACCAGCAGGCCGGTGTCGCTGGCCGTGGCGGTGCGGCCGAGCACCGCGCCCACGCTCACCATCGCGACGAAGTCGAACGGGGCCAGTTCGGCCAGCGTCCGCCGGTCCGTGATCCGCAGCAGGGCCAGGACGGCGAGAAAGAGCAGCACGGCCTTGAGCGCCGCCTGCCACAGCCGCGCCGGGTCGGCGAGCAGCCACGCCATGCCCCCACCCCTCGGTCGCGCTCCCCGCGCCGGGTCGGCCGGTCCGGGTCGGCCGGTCCGGGTCCGCCGCAGGCGCCCGGCGCCCCGCCGGTCCGGGTGGCCCCGCGGGTCCGGGTGGCCCTGCGGGTCCGGGTGGCCGGGCGGGTCCGGATGGCCGCCGGCTACCCGCGGCGGCGCGGCTGACACGTCGGCGCGGCCCTGATGATTACCGCGCCCGGCAGGGGGAAGACGGCCCGGACGGTCGGTGTCCGAAGGGGGAGACGGTATGGGCGCGGCACGGCACTCACAGGTCGCGGTCGTCACCGGCGCCACCGCCGGGGTGGGCCGCGCGGTGGTCCGCGAGCTGGCGGGCCGGGGGATGCGGATAGCCCTGCTCGCCCGCGGCTCGACCGGTCTGGAGGCGACGGCCGCCGAGGTCCGGGACGCCGGCGGGGTGGCGCTGCCGATCGAGACCGACATGGCCGACCACCGCCAGGTGGAGGCCGCCGCGGCGCGGGCCAGCGCCGAACTGGGTCCGATCGACCTGTGGATCAACGACGCGTTCACCTCGGTCTTCGCGCCGTTCGTGGAGATCGGGCCGGAGGAGTTCCGGCGGGTCACCGAGGTGGCCTACCTCGGCTACGTGTACGGCACCCGGGCCGCGCTGGACCGGATGCTGCCCCGCAACTCCGGCACGATCGTGCAGGTCGGTTCGGCGCTGGCGTACCGGTCCATCCCGTTGCAGTCGGCGTACTGCGGCGCCAAGCACGCGATCGTCGGGTTCACCGACTCGCTGCGGACCGAGCTGATGCACTCCGGCACCCGGGTGCGGGTCACCCAGGTGCATTTGCCGGCCGTGAACACCCCGCAGTTCGACTGGGTGCTGTCCCGGCTGAGCCGGCACGCCCAGCCGGTGCCGCCGATCTACCAGCCCGAGGTGGTGGCGCGGGCCATCGCGTACGCGGCCGAGCACCCGAACCGCCGGGAGTACTGGGTGGGCGCCTCCACGGTGGCCACCATCCTGGCCAACCGGATCATTCCGGGTCTGCTGGACCGCTATCTGGCGCGTACCGGGTTCGGCTCGCAGCAGACCGACGAGCCGGCGGACCCGCGGCGCCCGGCCAACCTCTGGCACCCGGTCGACGACGGGCGGGGCACCGACTTCGGCGCGCACGGGTCGTTCGACGACCGGGCGCACCGGCGCAGCCCGCAGGTCTGGCTGTCCCGGCACCGCCCGCTGCTGGCCATGTCCGCGGTCGCGGCCGGCGCGGCCGGCGCCGCCGTCGCCGCGGCCCTGCGGCGCTGACGGCGGCGTCGTTTCGTCCCTCGGTGGCCGGCCCGGCTATTGACGATGGTGGTTCCGCCTCCTAGAGTCCGTCACAAGTTTCCAGCAAGTTTCGTCAATCTTGCAGAAACTTTGCAGGCGCTGTGCGGGGGTCCGGCCGGCGTCCCCGGCGACGCGGTCCGGCCGCGGCACGGCGCACCCCCCGTACCCGCTTTCGGGGCGGACCGTCCCGCCCCGGTCCGGAGGCCACCATGCACACCGCCGTGCCCCCGCCCGGCCGCTCATCCCACCGGCGCCGCCGCGCCGCCACCCTGCTCGCCGCGCTCACCGCCGCCGTCCTGGCCACCACCACCACCACCGGCGCCGCCGGGCTGCTCGGCCCGGCCACCGGACCGGCGCTCGCCGCCCCGCCCGGCGCCCGGGACGTCACCGCCACCCTGTTCGAGTGGCGGTTCGACTCGGTCGCCGCCGCCTGCACCTCGACGCTCGGCCCCAAGGGGTACGGGTTCGTCGAGGTGTCGCCGCCGCAGGAACACATCCAGGGCCCCCAGTGGTGGACCTCCTACCAGCCGGTCTCGTACCGGATCGCCGGCCGGCTCGGGTCCGAGTCGTCGTTCCGGGCGATGGTGACCACGTGCCACGCCGCCGGGGTCAAGGTGATCGCGGATGCGGTGATCAACCACATGAGCGCCGGCTCCGGCACCGGCACCGGCGGCTCCAGCTACACCAAGTACGACTATCCCGGCTACTACCAGGTGCAGGACTTCCATTCCTGTCACAGCCCGATCACCAACTACGCCGACCGGTCCAACGTGCAGAACTGTGAGCTGGTCGACCTGGCCGACCTGAACACCGGCAGCGACTACGTGCGCGGCAGGATCGCCGGCTACCTGAACAGCCTGATCTCGATGGGCGTGGACGGCTTCCGGATCGACGCGGCGAAGCACATGGCCGCGGCCGACCTGGCCGCGATCAAGGCGAGGCTGTCCAACCCCGGCATCTTCTGGGTGCAGGAGGTCATCTACGGAGCCGGGGAGGCCGTGCAGCCGCAGGAGTACACCGGCAACGGCGACGTGGACGAGTTCCGCGCCGCGTACGACCTCAAGCGGATCTTCACGAACGAGCGGTTGGCGTACCTGAACAACTGGGGCCAGTCCTGGGGCTACCTGCCCAGCGGCAAGGCCCGGACCTTCGTCGACAACTGGGACACCGAGCGCAACGGCTCGACGCTCAACTACACGTACAACGCCACCTACACGCTGGCCAACGTGTACCTGCTGGCCTGGCCGTACGGGTCGCCGAACGTCTACTCCGGATACGAGTTCAGCGACACCGCCGCCGGCCCGCCCAACGGCGGCACCGTGAACGCCTGCTTCAGCGACGGCTGGAAGTGCCAGCACCTGTGGCGGCAGATCGCCAACATGGTGGGCTTCCGCAACGCGGTCGCCGGCACCGGCGTGACGAACTGGTGGTCCAACGGCTACCAGGCGATCGCCTTCGGCCGGGGCGGCAAGGGGTACGTGGCGATCAACCACGAGTCGTTCGCGGTGACGCAGACGTTCCAGACCTCGCTGCCGGCCGGCACCTACTGCGACGTGCAGCACGGCGACCGCACCGGCAGCGGGTGCACCGGCCCGACGTACACGGTCGACAGCTCCGGCCGGTTCACCGCCACGGTCGGCGCGAACGACGCCATCGCGCTGTACGTCTGACCCGTACGCACGACCGCTGCGTCGTGCGCCCGGTCTGTCCTGACCCGGTCCGGACCCGGACCGGGTCAGGAGACGCAGAGGAAGTGCGCGTCCGCCCAGACCGCGGACGCCGACCCGGACGAACTGGTGGCGACCAGTTCGACGGCGGTGGTCGTGGCCGGCAGCGGGACGTCCACCTCGGCCGTCCCGTCGGCCACGGTCCGCGCCCCCGAGTCGAACACCGTGGCGCCGTCGGCCTGGACCGCGAAGGTGACCGACGCGGCCTCGTCGGCCTGCCCGATCCCGGTCCGCGCCCGCAGCCGGTCACACCCGGACGGCGGATGGACCCGGATCCGGCTCGGGGTGCGGGCCACCACCGCGTTCGGGTACGCCGTGCCGCCGACCGTCACGGCGCTGTCCCCGGCGGCCGCCGAGACCGCCACCAGGTCCGGCGCCTCGGCGTCGGCGTCGTCCAACACCAGCACCTGGTCGCTGAGGTACCGCGGGGTCTCGGCCTGCACGACCGGACCGGGCACCGGCACCGGCAGACCGGGCACCATGTGCAGCGCGGCGCCGGCCAGCAGCACGGCGAGCGCGGCAACGCCGCCCACCATGCCCCGGTGCCACGGGTTGCCCGGCCGGCGCGCGGCCCACCGCGGTGCCGCCGCCCACCGCCGTACCGCCGCCCACAGGTGCACCGTGCGCCGCGGGCGCTCCGCCGGGCCTTCGACCGGGCCTTCGACCGGGCGTTCGACCGGGCCTCCGGTCGCCGCCGGGCCTCCGGTCGCGGTTGGGTTTCCGGCCGCGGTCGGTCGCGGGCCGCGGGCGGGCGCGCCGGCCGGAAGCAGCGCGGGACGCCGCCGGGCCGCGACGTCCTCGATCCAACCGAAGACCGCCACCGGTACGGCCAGCAGCAGCCACACCACGAGCAGCCGGATCGCCACGTTGGCCCAGTAGTTGCGGGTGTCGTACGGGGTGAGCAGCAGCGCGGCGACCATGCCCACCGGCAGGTGCCACAGGTAGACCGTGACGGCCCGGGCGTTCAGCACCTCGACCGCCCGGTGCAGCGGCCGGACCCGGGGCAGCCAGTCCAGCGACGGCCGGAACCGCAGCACGGTCGCCACGAACGCCAGCGACCAGAGCGTGTTGCCGCCCTGGATCCGGTTCAGGTCGTAGACGCCGCCGAGGGCGCCCGCCGCGACGATCCAGCCGGCCCCGCCCACGGCCAGCGCCGCCACCGCGGCGGCGTACCGGCGGGCCGGGATCCGGCGCAGCAGCCCGTCATGATGGGCGAACCCCAGCAGCCAGCAGGCCAGGTAGCTGGAGACGTTCGTCGCCTGCTCGGAGAAGTAGCCGTCCAGCCGGGCCACGCCGAACCGGGCCAGGATCGGCAGCAGCGCCGCCGCGGCCACCGTGGGCCAGGGCCACCGCCGGAAGACGGCCAGCAGCGCGGGGGACAGCAGCACCAGCCAGAGGTACGTGACGATGTACCAGAGCACCACGTTGAACGCCCAGGCCCACGGCTGGTCGCCGGCCGGTGGCGTGCGCAGCGGCAGCACCCACCAGATCAGCTCGCCCCACCCCAGCTCGCCGGCCGGCCGGGCGCGCCAGCCGGTGAGCAGCAGCAGCGGCACCGCGATCGCGCCGAACGCCCACAGCGGCGGCAGCAGCCGGCGCAGCCGGCGACCGACGGCGGCCGGACCCGTGCGGTCCAGCGAGGCGGCCATCAGCGAGCCGGCCAGGGCGAACATCAGGCCCATGGCCGGGAACAGCACGGTCAGCCAGAGCCAGCCGAAGACGTGGTACACCACCACCCGGACCAGCGCCGCGGCCCGCCACAGGTCCAGGTACCGGTCCCGGCCCGCCGACCGCCCCGCACCCGGTACGCCCGGGCCGGTGGCCGGGACGTCGTGGTCGCGCGTCGGGGCGTCGGGGTCGGTGGACAGCGCGTCGCGGCCGCTGGACGGCGCGGCGGCGGTCGCACTCGATCTCATGGCAGCCTCCCGTGCGGGCGCGGGGAAACGTGCCCCGGGCCGTACGCGCGGAAACCCGGACGCCCGTGGACCGGACCCGCAGCGCCGGCCCGGCCGGTGCCGCGGGCGCGGCCGAGCACGGCGGCCCGGTGTGGCCGGCCGTGGTGTGGCCGTCGTGGCGTGGTTGGCATGGGCGCTCCCGGTGCGGGGTACATCCAGACTCGGCACAGTCAAGCCGGCGAACCTGGAGAAACGATATGAGGATGCTGGTAAAGCGGTTTGCGATCACCGCCATCGCCCTGCCGCTGGCGGCGGCCGGGGCGCGCGGGTTGAGCCAGGCCATCGAGAAGCGTCGTGGCCCGTCCCGGGCGACCGGACTGCTCCGGCAGGCCGCGGACCTGGTCCGGCCGCGCAGGACCTCCCGGTGGCGGCGCTGGCGGTGATCAGCCGCCGGGCAGCCGTTCCGCCGGCCGGACCGGTCGGCCCCCGCCGCCCGCCCGGCCGGCGGAACGTCCGGTCCCACCCGCCCTTCCGGCCTCCGTACCGGCGCTGATCGCCCCGCCGGTCTCCGTGCCGCCGCCGGTTGCCACGACGGCCTTCGTCGCGGGCGACCGGATCGCGTCGTCCGGGGGCACAACGTTCCCGTTCCGCCCGACGTTCCCGACATGACGGACATCACGATCGGACCGCCCGGCCGGGCTCCCGGCGCCGGCCGCCCGGCGCGCCCGCCGGCGCAGCCACAGGGTGCTCGCCAGCCCGGCCAGCACCGCCAGCACCAGGGCCAACCAGGAGACATCCTTCAACCATCGTTCGGCGACCCGCCCGAGCGTGTAGAGCAGGTAGGTCGTGCCGACCGCCCAGACCACCCCGCCGGCCGCGTTGGCCAGCAGAAACCGCCGGTACGGCACCCGCAGCGCGCCGGCCAGCGGTCCGGCCAGAATGCGCAGCAGGGCCACGAAGCGGCCGAGGAACACCGCCCAGACGCCCCACCGGGCGAACATCCGCTCGGCCCGGTCGATCTGTTCCGGCCCGAGGTGGCGCGGGAAGCGGCGGCCCAGCCGGTCCAGCAGCGGCCGGCCGCCCCGGCGGCCCGCGGCGTACCCGATCGAATCCCCGACGATGGCGCCCAGCGCCGCGGCGACCGCCACCCCGCCGGGACCGACCACCCCGGCGGCGGCCAGCAGCGCGGCACTGACCAGCACGATCTCGCCGGGCAGCGGAATGCCCATGCTCTCGACGCCGATCACCAGCCCGACCAGCAGGTAGACGCCGGCCGCGGGTAGCGTGCCGAGCCAAGCCTCCACGTGGTGCACAGCGTCTCCCTCCGCCGGTGCGAACCCTACCCGGACGGCACGCCGCGCCGGGCGGACGCGAGCGCATGTTCACCGCACCGTGCGGTGCCGACCGGTCGGCCGCCGGCGCCCGTTCACCGCGCGCCGGCGTACCGGCGCGGGCGTCGGGCGGCGGTCGCTCAGCCCGCCAAGGCGGCCAGGGTGTCCGCGGCGACCGCGAGTTCCTCCCGGGGCTCGACCACCAGCACCGGCACCGGATCATCCGGCGCCGAGACCGCACCGTCGTCGGGGCGGTTCCCGGCCCGCGCCGGTGGTCGTACCCCGAGCAGGGACAGCCCCGCGCAGACGTCCCGGCGTACCTCGGGCTGGTCCCAGCCGATCTCGCCGGTGAACACCAGCGCGTCGAGCCGGTCCAGGCTGGTCGCGGCGGCCGCGACCTCCCGGCGTACCCGGTGGGCGAAGACGGCCAGCGCCAGCTCCGCGGCCGGGTCCTCGGCGGCGGCCGCGACCAGCTCCCGGGTGTCGTCGGACCGGCCGTCGGAGAGCCCGAGCAGGCCCGAGCGCCGGTTCAGACCCTCGGCCAGCTCGTCGAGGCTCAGCCGGTCGTCCCGGAGCAGCCAGAGCAGCATGCCGGGGTCCACCGCCCCGGAGCGCTTGGCCATCGGTACGCCGTCCAGCGGGGTGAAGCCCATCGAGGTGTCCACGCTGCGCCCGTCGCGGACCGCGCAGACCGAGGCGCCGCCGCCGAGATGGGTCAGCACCACCTGGAGGGTCCCGGCCGGGCGACCCAGCAACGCCGCGGTGCGCCGCAGCGCGTACGAGTAGGACAGCCCGTGGAAGCCGTACCGGCGCAGCCCCCAACGGCGCCGCCACGCCGCGGGCAGCGGGTAGCTGGCGGCCTGCGCCGGCAGCCCGGCGTGGAAGGCGCTGTCCGGGCAGAGCACCTGGGGTATGTCCGGCAGCCGCTCGCGGAACAGGTCGAGCAGCCGCAGCGCCGGCGGCAGGTGCAGCGGTGCCAGGTCGCGGAGCGCGTCCAGGCCGGCCCGCAGGGCGTCGTCGACGACCCGCGGCGCGACGACGAGCTGCCCGCCGTGCACCAGGCGGTGACCGACCGCGTCCGGCCGGCCGTGCGCGGCCAGGAAGCCGTCGGTCTCCCGGGTCGCCGCCGCCGAGTCCGGCGGGTCGGCGCGGTCCAGCCGGTGGATCACCGTGCCGTCCCGTACGTGGGCCAGGTGCAGGCTGGAGGAACCGGCGACCACCGTGAGCACGGTCGGTGGCATCTGGCCTCCCGTCGTGGCGGGTACGCGTTGTTCCGCGCGGGGTCCGCCCGCAGCCTTACCCCCGTGCCGGTGGTCCAAGCCCGACCGGGACCGGTTCGTCCCGGCGGCACCGCGTCGGCCCGTGTGACACCGCGGCCCGTGTGACACCGCGGCCCGGGAGACCCGCAAGGCGCGCGGGTGCCCGTGCCCGCCGCCGGTCAGGCGTCCGGCCGGGGTGGGTCCTCGACCAGCGCTTCGAGGGCGGGCAGGGCGTCGCGCAGCGCGGCCCGCTGGTCCGGGTCCAGCCGGGCCAGCCGGGCGTCGAGCAGCGCGGTCCGCCGGCCGCGGATCTCCGCGAGGGCGCGCCGGCCGGCGTCCGAGAGGGTCACCCGGGTGGACCGGGCGTCGCTGCGGTCGGGGGCACGCGCGATCAGCCCCCGCTCGTCGAGGGCCGCCAGCACCCGGCTCATGGTGGGTGGGCTGACGGCTTCGCGCTGGGCCAGCTCGCCGAGCCGCAGCGGCCCGTGCAGTTCGATGGAGGCCAGCGTGGACAGTTGCAGCGGCGGTACGTCGTTGCTGGCCAGCCGGATCCGCCGATGCAACCGGCCGACGGCCAGCCGGAGCCGGCTGGCCAAAAGGTCGTCCCCGGTCTCGGGCGCGGTCACCGGCGCTCACCTCCCTGTGGACCCGGAACGGGCTCCGCCGCTGCGACGGCGTGCCCGGAGGCGGGCCGTCCGGCCACCGGCCCCCGTCCGGGCCGTTGCAACTACTTGACCTAGGCTAACCATAGGGCCGTGGCGGTGAACAGGCCGGTCGCGGCTCGACCGGGCGGTGCTGGCTGGGAGGAGACTGCGGTGCGGGACGCGATGAGGGCCGGGACGGTCACGATCGGCGGCGCGGGCGGCGACGGGATCGAGGCGTACGTGGCCCGTCCGGACGGGCCGGGCAGCTTCGGCGGGGTGGTGGTGATCCACCACCTGCCGGGCTACGACGAGCCGACCAAGGAGATCACCCGGCGCCTGGCGACGTACGGCTACCAGGCCATCTGCCCCAACCTGTACAGCCGGGAGGCCCCGGGCGCCGACCCGGACGACGCCGCCGCGATCGCCCGCGCCGCCGGCGGGATCCCGGACGACCGGCTGGTCGGCGACGTCGAGGGCGCCGCCGCGTACCTGCGCGGGATTCCCGGCAGCAACGGGCGGATCGGGGTGATCGGCTTCTGCTCCGGCGGCCGGCAGGCGTTCCTGGCCGCGTGCCGGCTGCCGCTGCAGGCGGCCGTCGACTGCTACGGCGCGTTCGTGGTGGGCGACCCGCCCGAGGGGTTCCCGCTGGCCGTCACGCCGCTGCTGGACCAGGCCGACCGGCTCTCCTGCCCGCTGCTGGGGGTGTTCGGGGCGGAGGACCGCTTCCCGTCGCCGGAGCAGACCGACGAGCTGGACCGGGAACTCGACCGGCTCGGCAAGCCGCACGAGTTCCACACCTACCCCGAGGCGGGCCACGCGTTCCTGGCGGTGAACCGGCCGAGCTACCGGCCGGCCGCCGCGGTGGACGCCTGGCAGCGGATCCGGGACTTCTTCGACCGCCAGTTGACCGCCTGAGGAGGCCGCCGTGTGCACGTACCTCACCGAACACCGGGACATCGAGGGCAGCGCCAAGGGCCCGGGCGGCTGGTTTCCGGCCCGCCGGGCCATGGTGTACGTCGACCATCCGCAGCACGCGCCGTACGGACACACCGTCAACATCGACTTTCTCGACCCGGGCGCCGGAGCGGGTGCCCGGGTGGCGGTCGAGCTGACCGAGGAGTCCGCGCGGGCGTTGGCCGAGGCGATCGGCGCCGCGCTGGCCGCCGCGCCGCCCGGCCTGGCCAGCCGGCACCAGCCGGTCTGACCGGCCCGGCTCAGCCCAGCCGGTCGACGGCCCGCAGCACCGCCGCGGCGCCGTCCTCGCCGGCCAGCCGCCCGGCGAGCGTCCGCGCCCGCCGGGCGTACGACGGGTCGCGCACCGCCGCGGCCAACGCCGCGGCCAGCCGCGGTACGCCGAGCCGGGCCGGCGGGAGCACGTCCGGGCTCACCCCCAGCCCGCGCAGCCGGGCGGCCCAGAACGGCTGGTCGCCGAGCATCGGGACCGGCACGGCGGGCACCCCGGCGCGCAGGCCGGCGGCCGTGGTGCCGCCGCCGGCGTGGTGCACCACGGCCGCCATCCGGGGAAACAGCCACTCGTGCGGGACCTCGTCGATGCCGAGCAGGTCGTCCCGGCCGGCGGTGCGCGGCGCGAGGCCCGCCCAACCGCGCTGCACCACCCCGCGCAGCCCGGCCCGGCGCAGCGCCGGCACGATCAACTCGTCCAGTACGCCGGCCTGGCCCAGCATGCTGCCGAAGCCGACGTACACCGGCGGCGCCCCGGCGGCCAGGAAGTCGGCCAGGTCGGCCGGCGGTTCCCAGCCGGGCACCGGCGGCGGCCACCAGTAGCCGGCCACGTCCAGCCCCGGCCGCCAGTCGGCCGGCCGGGGACCACCGTGGGGCTGAAGCCGTGCTGCACGGGCCACCCGGCCGCGGCCGCCGCCCGCTGCAACCGGCCCACCGGGACGGGCGGCAGGCCGAGGTCCGCCCGCAGCCGCCGGGAGGCCGCGGCGTACGCGCGGTGGCTGATCCGTTCCCCGGCCGCGCCGGCCGCCCGGTTGCCCCACCGGGTCAGCCGCGCCGCGCCGAGCACGACCGGGGGGAACTCCGCGGTCGGCTCCACCGGTTGCAGGAAGACGCCGAGGCTCGCAATGCCGTACGCCTCGGCCACCGAGTAGCCCAGCGGGGCGGTGACGGTCGACAGCAGCAGGACGTCGGCGTCCCGCGCGGCGCTGACCAACCCGGGACCGAGCAACCGGACAAACCGCGTACCGAGCCGGACGAAGTCCAGGACGCCCCGCGGCCCCGACCCGGCCCGGTGCAGCCGGCGCCCGGCCGGGGACTCCTGGAACGCCCGTACGTCCCCGGGCAGTGACCGGAATTCCAGCCCGGAGCCGGTGACCAGGTCCGCGAGCCGGTCCTGGGTGGCGATGGCGACCCGGTGCCCGGCCCCCCGCAACCGGACACCCAGCCCGGTGTACGGGACGACGTCCCCGCGGGAACCGGCCGTGGCGATGAGGATCCGCACCCCCACATCCTTGCCGACGGCGCCGGGCCGGGGTCGCCGGGCCGGGCCGGACAGGAATCTTCCTCGGATGTGCGGGTAGACGGGCGAATGCCGACATTCGGGTGTGGTGACCCGCCGGGCCGCGTCGTGATCATCTCCGCGAGCGCGGGCGCCGGTCACGACGGTGCCAGCCGCGAGCTGGCCCGGCGGTTGCGCGGGTACGGCCTGGCGGTCGACGAGATCGACCTGGCCGACCTGTTCCCGCTGGGTATCGGGCGGCTGTTGCAGGGCACCTATCAGGGCATGGTGAGCCGGCTGCCGTGGTGCTACGGCTTCCTGTTCGCCCTCGGCGGCGCCTTCCCGGGCGCCGGTGCGAGCACCCGGGCGCTGCTGCGGCCGGTGCGAGCGCGGGCGCTGCGGGCGCTGCCGGCCGACACCCGGGCGGTGGTCTCCATGTATCCCGTGGTCAGCCAGGTGCTCGGCCCGCTGCGGCGGTCCGGCCGGCTGCCGGTGCCGGTGGTCACCTACCTGACCGACTTCGCGGTCAACCCGATCTGGGTGTCGCCCGGGGTCGACCTGCACTGCGCCGCCGCGCCGGCCACCGCGCAGCAGGCGGGCGCGCTCGGCGCCGGCCCGGTCGAGGTGGTCGGCCGGCTCGTGGCGCCGGGCTTCCGGCCGGCCGGACCGGACGGGCGCCGCCGGGCCAGGGAACGGTTCGGGCTGCCGGCGCGGGGCCGGCTCGCGCTGCTGGTCGCCGGCTCCTGGGGGGTCGGCGCGGTGGCCCGCACGGCCCGCGAGATAGCCGGCACCGGGCAGGTCACCCCGGTGGTGGTCTGCGGCCGCAACGCGGCGCTGGCCCGCCGGCTGCGCCGGGCCGGCCACCGGTACGTCCTGGACTGGGTCGAGGACATGCCGGAGCTGATGCGCGCCACCGACGTGCTGGTGGAGAACGCGGGTGGCCTGACCGCGCTGGAGGCGATGGCCAGCGGCGTGCCGATCGCCACGTACCGCCCGATTCCCGGTCACGGCCGAGCGAACGCCGCGCTGATGGACCGGGTCGGGGTGGTCACGTGGATCCGCCGGCGGGCCGACCTGCGCCGGGTGCTCGGTGAACTGGCAGACGGCCCGCGCGGGCGCCGGCAGCGGGACGTCGGGCTGGCGCTGTTCCGGTCCGACCCCGCGGCGGTGATCGCCGCCGTGGCGACGCCGGCCGACCCGGCCCCGAGGGACCGCGAGACGCGGCGGAGCCGGTCCGGACGGCGGCGTCGGCGCCGTACCGGCGCCGCACTGGTGGCGGCTGCCGTCTGCGTGCTCGCGTGGCGCGGCTACGCGCGCAGCCAGGGCACTCCCGGACGCCGGCGGGGCCAGGCCCGCCCGGCGACCGGCCGCGACACCGCGGGCATCCTTCAACGTTGACCCGGTGAATCCGCTCGCCATCGTGCTCGGGCTGGGCTCGGCCGTCGGGTTCGCCCTCGGCGCCTCGCTCGAGCAGCACGCTGCCAAGCAGGAGGACGAGACCCGGACCCTGGACCCGCGGCTCATCCTGCGCCTGCTGCGCCGGCCACTGTGGCTCTTCGGCTGGGTGCCCGACGCGGTGGGCACGTTCCTGCAGGCGGTGGCGCTCAGCGTCGGTCCGCTCGCGCTGGTGGAGCCGCTGCTGCTGAGCGGGGTGTTCATGGCGCTGCCGATCGAGGCCGCGCTGGAACGCCGCCGCCCGCACCGCCGGGACGCCGTGGTGGTCGCCTTCGGCGTGGTCGGGCTGAGCGCCTTCCTGGCCGCCGCCAGCCCGCGGGCGGGGGTGGGGCAGCCGCCGACCGCGGACTGGTTGCGGGTGGGTGCGGTCGCCGGCCTCGTCGTGGTCGTCTGCCTGGCGCTGGCCTGGCGGGTCCGGGACGCGGCCCGCGGGGTGCTGCTCGGGATCGCCACCGGGGTGCTGTACGGGTTGGCCGCGGCGCTGTTGAAGGCGCTCACCGCGATCTTCTCGGAACGCCCGCTCGCGGTCCTCACGCACTGGGAGTCCTACGCGCTGGTGGTCATCGGCGTCGCGGCGCTCACCCTGAACCAGAACGCCTTCCAGGGCGGCCCGATCGCCGCGCCGCTGACCGCGATCGCCCTGCTGGATCCGCTGACCGGCGTGGTGGTCGGGGTGACCGCGTTCCAGGAGACGCTGGCGACCGAGCCGGGCCGGCTCGCGGTGCAGGTCGCCGGCGGCCTGGCGATGACCGTCTGCATCTGGCTGGCCACCACGACCCGGTCCCGGTAGCGGTCACCGGGGCGTACCGGAGAATTCCGGACGGATGCCGTGTCGCCGGGCAAAGTTATGTACGCTCAAGCTGATCACTTAGAGCAAGCATGCGACTACTGAAAGACATCACCGGGCTGGGCGCGACCGGCGCGGACCTCGGCGAAAGGCAGCACACCGGTGCTCGATCTGACCAACAGCGGTCCCGGCCAACCCCCGGCGGCGGCCGTCCCGGCAGGCCGTACCCCGGACAGCGTGATGGCCGGGGAGAACTTCCCGGTGGCGCTCCGGATCCTGCCCGCGGAGCCGCGCCAGCACCTGCGGGCGCTGTACCGGTACGCCAGGTACGTCGACGACCTGGGCGACGAACCGGACCGGCACGGCCGGCCCATCCGGCGCAGTGACCGCACCGCGGCGCTGGACGCCTTCGAGACGCAACTGCTCGACCTGTTCGACGCGCTGGCCGCCGGCCGGCCCGCCGACCGCGTCGACCACCTGCACCCCGTGCTGACCGGGCTGGCCGACACGGTCGTGCGGTGCCGGCTGCCGGTGCAGCCGCTGCTGCGGCTGATCGAGGCCAACCGCCGGGACCAGCAGGTGAGCCGCTACCCGAGCTGGGACAAGCTGCTGGAGTACTGCCACCTGTCCGCCGACCCGGTGGGCGAGCTGGTGCTGCACGTGTTCGGCGTCGCCACCGCCGAGCGGATCCAACTGTCCGACTGCGTCTGCACCGCCCTGCAGATCGTCGAGCACCTCCAGGACGTCGCCGAGGACCGCCGCCGCGGCCGGGTCTACCTGCCCGCCGAGGACCTGGCCCGGTTCGGCGTCTGCGACAACGAACTGTCCGCCCGGCACGCCAGCGGACCGCTGCGCTGCGCGATCCGGCTCCAGGCCACCCGGGCCGGCGCGCTGCTGGACGCGGGCGCGCCGCTGCTGACCGGGCTGCACGGCTGGGCGCGGGTGGCCGTCGCCGGCTACCTCGCCGGCGGCCGGGCCGCGCTGGGCGCGCTGCGCCGCAGCGGCTACGACCCGATGCCCGGCCCGCCCCGCCCGCGCCGTACCGGGGTCGCCGGCCAGTGGCTGCGGGCCATGGTGGTGAGGCCGCGATGACGGCCACCGCCGTGCCGGCGGTGGCCGCCGCCTACCGGGAATGCGAGCGGATCACCCGGACCCAGGCCCGCAACTTCTCCTACGGCATCCGGCTGCTGCGGCCGGACCGCCGGGCGGCGCTCAGCGCCGTGTACGCCATCGCCCGGCGGATCGACGACATCGGCGACGGGGACCTGCCGGCGGCCACCCGGCTGGCCCAGCTCGACCAGGTCCGCGCCGCGCTGCACCGGCTGCCCGACGGCGGCGACGACCCCGTGTACGTCGCGCTCGCCGACGCGGCGGCCCGGCTGCCGATCCCGCTGGCCGCGCTGGACGAACTGGTCGACGGCTGCGTGGCCGACGTGCGGGGCACCCGCTACGAGGACTTCGACCAGCTCGTCGGGTACTGCCGCTGCGTGGCCGGGTCCATCGGCCGGCTGTCGCTCGGGGTCTTCGACCTGCGCCCCGGGGTCGACCGGGAACACGCCGCGGGGCTGGCCGACGCGCTCGGCATCGCACTGCAACTGACCAACATCCTGCGCGACATCGTGGAGGACCGGCTCACCGGCCGGATCTACCTGCCCGCGGCCGACCTGCGCCGGTTCGGCTGCACCCTCGAACTGGCGCCCGGCGGCCTGGTCGAGGATCCGCCGCAGCGACTCGCCGATCTCGTCCGGTTCCAGGCCCGCCGGGCCGAGACCCACTACCGCACCGGGCTGGCCCTGCTGCCGCTGCTGGACCGGCGCAGCGCCGCCTGCGTGGCCGCGATGGCCGGCATCTACCACCGGCTGCTGGAACGGATCTTCGCCGAGCCGCTGGCCGTGACCCACCGCCGGGTGTCGCTGCCGGGCTGGGAGAAGGCGTACGTGGCGGCCCGGGCGATGGCCGGGAGCGGCGCGTGAGCGCCGAGCGGGTCTGCGTCATCGGCGGCGGGCTGGCCGGGATCGCCGCGGCGCTGCGGCTGGCCGACACCGGGCTGCCGGTCACGCTCCTGGAGACCCGACCGCACCTGGGCGGCGCCACCTACTCGTTCCCGCGCGGCGACCTGATGGTCGACACCGGCCAGCACGTCTTCCTGCGCTGCTACGTCGCCTACCGGCAACTGCTGGACCGCATCGGCAGCACGGGCCGGGTGATCCAGCAGGACGTCTTCGCGGTCCCGGTGCTGCGTCCGGGCGCGGCCGCGCACCGGCTGGTCCGCAGCCGGCGGCTGCCGGCCCCGGCTCACCTGCTGCCGGCGCTGGCCGGCTACCGACCGCTGCGGCCCCGGCAGCGCTGGGCGGCCATCCGCGCCGCCGCCGCGCTGCGCCGGGTCGACCCGGACGACCCGGGCGCCGACGACGCCAACTTCGGCTCCTGGCTGGCCGCGCACGGCCAGGACGGGCCGACCGTACGCCGGTTCTGGGACCTGATCTGCGTGGCCGCGCTGAACGCGCCGGCCGCCGGGTCCTCGCTCGCGCTGGCCGCCCGGGTCTTCCGCACCGGGCTGCTGGACGCCGTCGACGCGGCCGACCTGGGCCTGCCCGCGGTCCCGCTGCTGGACCTGCACGGCCGGCCGGCCCGGGCCGCGCTGGAACGCGCCGGCGCCACCGTGCTGGCCGGTACCCGGGTCCGGGAGATCGTCCCGACCGGCGCCGGATACGAGGTCGGCGGCGACGGGTTCCGGCTCCCCGCCGCGGCCGTGGTGCTGGCGCTGCCGCACGAACCGGCCGCCCAACTCGTCCCGGCGGCGGCCGCGCCGGACCGCGACCGGTGGGTCCGGCTGGGCGCCGCGCCGATCGTCAACGTCCACCTGCGGTACGCCGAACCGGTGACCGCGCTGCCGTTCGCGGCGGCCCTGGACAGCCCGGCACAGTGGATCTTCGACCGCACGCCGGCCGGATCCTCCGGGCAGTACCTGGTCGTCTCCCTCTCGGCCGCCGACGCGGTGCTGCGCCGGCCGGCCGCGGAGCTGATCCGCACCCAGGTGCTTGCCCTGGGTGAGCTGTTCCCGGCCGCGGCCCGGACCGCGGTACGGGATGCGTTCGTGACCCGGGAACCCCGGGCCACCTTCCGGCAGGCGCCCGGCACCCGGGCGCTGCGGCCGGCGTCCCGCACCGCGCTGCCGGGGCTCGCCCTGGCCGGCGCGTGGACCGACACCGGCTGGCCGGACACCATGGAGGGCGCCGTACGCAGCGGCCAGCGGGCCGCCGACGTCGTCCTCGCCCATCTCGGGGCGCGTACACCGACGACGGAGGCGCTGACATGACCCTGACCCTGTCCGGCATCCTCACCGAGGTCGACGAACTGGTCCGGCCCGACCTGCTGCGGTCCCTGGACCGGATCGACGAGCGGACCCGCCGGACCGCCGGCTACCAGCTCGGCTTCTGGGACGCCGACGGGATACCCACGACCCGGGGCGGCGGCAAGGGGCTGCGCCCCGCGCTCGTGCTGCTCTCCGCCCGGGCCGCCGGCCGGCCGGCCCGCGACGGCGTACCGGCGGCGGTCGCGATCGAGCTGGTGCACAACTTCTCGCTGCTGCACGACGACGTGATCGACCGGGACGTCGAACGCCGGCACCGGCCGACCGCCTGGGCGGCGTTCGGGATCGGCCCGGCCATCCTGGCCGGGGACGCGCTGCTCGCCCTCGCCGGCGAGGTGCTGGCCGAGGCGCCCGCGCCCGGCGGCCCGGCCGCGGCGCGCTGCCTGGCCGGGGCGGTGCGGCGGCTGATCGCCGGGCAGGCCGAGGACGTGGCGTTCGAGCAGCGCCTGGACGTCACCCTCGACGAGTGCCTGGCCATGGCCCGCGGCAAGACCGCCGCGCTGCTGAGCTGCGCCGCCGCGATCGGCGCGGAACTCTGCGCCGCCCCCGCGGCGCTGCGGGCCGGCCTGGCCCGCTACGGCGACCAGCTCGGGCTGGCCTTCCAGCTCGCCGACGACCTGCTGGGCATCTGGGGCGAGCCGGCGGTCACCGGCAAGCCGGTGCTGGCCGACCTGCGCGCCCGCAAGAAGTCGGTCCCGGTGGTCCGGGCGCTGACCGCGGGCGGCCCGGCCAGCGAGCGGCTGGCCGAGCTGTACGCGCGGCCCGGGGAACTCTCCGATGCCGACCTGGCGCTGGCCGCGGCGCTGATCGAGGAGACCGGCGCCCGGGACTGGACCGCCAAGCAGGCCGACCGGCTGCGCACCGAGGCGCTGGCCGAACTGGACGCGCTGGCCGCGCTGGACGGTGCGGCCGGGATCGACGGTGCCGCCGGGATCGACGGTGCGGCCGGGATGGATGGTGCGGCCGGGATGGGCGGGCTGGCCGACGCGCACGACGAACTGGTCGCGCTGGCCCACTTCAGCACCGGGCGGAACCACTGATGGCCCGCACGACCGGGCACCGCCGGTCCGCCGCGCCGGCCGGCGTACCGCAGACCCCGGAGACCCCGGCCGACGCCCGCACGGTGGCCGCCGCGGAGCCGGTGCCGGCCGCGGCGGTGGCCGCCCGCGCGGCGGCAGCCGCCAGCACCGCCGCCGGCGGAGCCAGCACCACCAGCACCGCCGCCGGCGGAGCCAGCACCGCCAGCACCACCGCCGGCGGGACCGCGACCGGCGCCGCCACCGCGACCGCCACCGCGGGCGGGCCGACCACCAGCGCGCCGCCGGCCGAACCGAAACCCCGGCCCGCGCCGCCACCCGGACCCAAGCCCCGGCCCGTACCGCCGGGCGGGCCGGTGCCGCCGGGGCGTCCGGTACCCCCGGCCGGGCTGCGGGAGCGGGCCGCCACCACGCTGGCCCGCGCCCGCGACCACCTGCTGTCCCGGCAGCACGATGCCGGCTGGTGGCAGGGGAACTGGCCACCAACGTCACGATGGAGGCCGAGGACCTGCTGCTGCGGCACTTCCTGGGCATCGTCACCCCGGACGAACTGGCCGACACGGCCCGGTGGATCCGCTCGCGGCAGCAGCCCGAGGGCGGCTGGGCCACCTTCGAGGGCGGCCCGGGGGACCTGTCCACCACCGTCGAGGCGTACGCGGCGCTGCGGCTGGCCGGCGACCCGGTCGACGCCGAACACCTGCGCCGCGCCCGGCGGTTCGTGCTGGCCCACGGCGGGATCGAGCGGACCCGGGTGTTCACCCGGATCTGGCTGGCGCTGTTCGGCGAATGGCCCTGGGACGCGCTGCCGGCCGTACCGCCGGAGGTGGTGCTGCTGCCCCGCTGGGTGCCGCTGAACATCTACGACTTCGCCTGCTGGGCCCGGCAGACCATCGTGCCGCTGGCGGTGGTCCGCACCCTGCGCCCGATCCGGCCGCTCGGCTTCGGCCTGGCCGAACTGCGCACCGGCCGGCGGCCCGCGCCGGCCCCGCCGCTGCGGACCCGGGCCGGCTGGCTGCACCGGCTGGACGGCGTGCTGCACGGCTACGACCGGCACCCGGTCGGGCCGGTACGCCGCAACGCGCTGCGCCGGGCCGCCGAGTGGATCATCGCGCGGCAGGAGGCGGACGGTTCGTGGGGCGGCATCCAGCCGCCGTGGGTCTACTCGCTGCTGGCCCTGCACCTGCTCGGCTACCCGCTGGAGCACCCGGTGCTGCGCGCCGGCCTGGCCGGGTTGGACCGGTTCACCATCCGCGAGGACACCCCGGCCGGGCCGGTACGGCGGCTGGAGGCGTGCCAGTCGCCGGTCTGGGACACCGCGCTGGCGGTGACCGCGCTCGCCGACGCCGGGGTGCCGGCCGGACATCCGGCGCTGCGCCGGGCGGGCGACTGGCTGCTGGCCGAGGAGATCCGGGTGACCGGGGACTGGGCGGTGCGCCGGCCCGGCACGCCGCCCGGCGGCGGCTGGGCGTTCGAGTTCGACAACGACGGCTACCCGGACACCGACGACACCGCCGAGGTGCTGCTGGCGCTCGGCCGGGCCGGCGCGGGGGAGCCGACCGCGGCCGCCGTCCGGCGCGGCCACCGCTGGCTGCACGCCATGCAGTGCCGGGACGGCGGCTGGGCGGCCTTCGACGTCGACAACACCCGGGGCATCGCCCGGGACCTGCCGTTCTGCGACTTCGGCGAGGTCATCGACCCGCCCAGCGCCGACGTCACGGCGCACGTGGTGGAGGCCCTCGCGGTGCAGGGCGGCGCGGGCTCCCCGGCGGTCCGCCGCGGGGTCGACTGGCTGCTGCGCGCCCAGGAACGCGACGGTTCGTGGTTCGGCCGGTGGGGGGTGAACCACGTCTACGGCACCGGCGCGGCGGTTCCGGCCCTGATCGCGGCCGGGTTGCCGGCCGAGCACCCGGCGGTCGGCCGGGCACTGGACTGGCTGGGCCGGGTGCAGAACCCCGACGGCGGCTGGGGCGAGGACATCCGCTCCTACCGCCAGCCGGGCTGGCGGGGCCGCGGCGCGTCCACCGCCTCGCAGACCGCGTGGGCCCTGCTCGCGCTGCACGCCGCGGGCGCCGGCGACACCGACCGCGCCTGGCGGGGGATCGGCTGGCTGGTGGAGCGGCAGCGCCCGGACGGCGGATGGGACGAGGACCTCTACACCGGCACCGGCTTCCCGGGCGACTTCTCCATCAACTACCACCTGTACCGGCTGGTCTTCCCGGTCAGCGCGCTGGGCCGGCTGCTCGGCGCCGGGGACGCGCCCCGGTGACCGCGACCCGGGACGTGCCGGCCGGCGGGCAGCCGGCCGACTGGCTGCTGCTGGCCGCGCTGCGCCCGGAGGCCCGGCGGCTGCGCCGCGGCCTGCCGCCGGGCAGCCCGCTGCGGCGGACCGGTGCCGGCCCGAGCGCCGCGGCCCGGCGGGCCGCCCGGTACGGCGGTCCGCCCGCGGTGGCCACCGCCGGTATCGCCGGCGGCCTGACCGACCGGCTGCGCCCCGGTGACCTGGTGGTGGCCACCGAGGTCCGCGGCCCGCACGGGGCGCTGGAGTGCCCGAGCGCCCCGCTGATCGCCGCGGCGCTGCGCCGGCGCGGCCGCACCGTGCACCTCGGGCCGGTGGTGACCACCGACCGGCTGGTGCACGGCAGCGCCCGGGACCGGCTGGCCCGCACCGGGGCGCTGGCCGTGGACACCGAGTCGGCCGCGGCGCTGCACGCCGGTACGCCGGGACCGCGCGCCTGCGTGCGGGCGGTCGCCGACACCCCGCCGTACCCGCTGTTCTCCCCGGCGACGCTGCCGCGCGTGCACGCGGCCCTGCGCGCCCTCGACCCGGTGGGTCCGGCGCTGGCCGAGTGGGCCGCGGCGACCACGGTCCGCCGGGTGGTGCTGGCCGCGCCCCGCTCGTTCTGCGCCGGGGTGGAACGGGCCATCGAGGTGGTCGAGCGGGCGTTGGACCGGCACGGCCCGCCGGTGTACGTGCGCAAGCAGATCGTGCACAACTCGCACGTCATCGCCGAGCTGACCGGTCGCGGCGCGGTCTTCGTGGACGAACTCGACGAGATCCCGCCGGGGGCCGTCACGGTCTTCTCGGCGCACGGGGTGGCACCCGCGGTACGCGCGGCCGCCGCCGAGCGCGGCCTGCCGGTCATCGACGCGACCTGTCCGCTGGTGGCGAAGGTGCACAGCGAGGCGCGCCGGTTCACCGGGCGGGGCGGCACCGTGCTGCTGATCGGCCACGCCGGGCACGAGGAGGTGGAGGGCACCCTCGGCGAGGCGCCCGGGCGGATCAGCCTGGTCGAGAACGCCCGGGACGCCGAACGGGTGCGGGTGCCCGATCCGGACGCGGTGTCCTACCTGGTGCAGACCACGCTGGCGGTCGAGGACGTGGCGGACGTGCTGGCCGTGCTGCGCCGCCGGTTCCCGGCGCTGGCCGGGCCGCCCAGCGACGACATCTGCTACGCCAGCACCAACCGGCAGGCCGCGCTGCGCGCGGTGGCCGCCGTCGCCGACGTGGTGCTGGTGCTCGGCTCGGCCAACTCGTCGAACTCCCGCCGGCTGGTCGAGGTGGCGCACCGGGCCGGCACCTCGGCACACCTGGTCGACGACGTCGCCGCGGTGGACCTGCGCTGGCTGGCCGGCGCCCGCACGGTGGGCGTCACGGCCGGGGCGTCGGCGCCGCCGTGGCTGGTCGAGCAGACCGTCGCCGCGCTGCGCGGCCTGGGCGCGCACGAGGTACGCGAGAGCACCGTCTCCGTCGAGGACGTCCAGTTCACCCTTCCGAAGGAGGTCCGATCATGAGCATGCCGCTGCGCCAGAGCATCCGCGTGGGCCGTTATCTGATGACCCAGCGGCTGCGCCGCCGGCAGCACTTCCCGCTGCTGGTCGAGCTGGAACCACTGTTCGCCTGCAACCTCGCCTGCGCCGGCTGCGGCAAGATCCAGCACCCGGCGGACGTGCTCAAACGCCGGATGCCGGTGGAGCAGGCGCTGGCCGCGATCGACGAGTGCGGCGCGCCGATGGTGTCCATCGCCGGTGGCGAGCCGCTGATGCACCCGCAGATCGACGAGCTGGTGACCGAGCTGATCCGGCGGCGCAAGTACGTCTTCCTCTGCACCAACGCGGCGCTGCTGCCCAAGAAGATCGACAAGTTCCGGCCGTCCCCGTACTTCGCCTTCGTGGTGCACCTGGACGGCCTGCGCGAGCGGCACGACGCCTCGGTCTGCAAGGAGGGGGTGTTCGATCAGGCCGTGGCCGCGGTCCGGGAGGCCAAGCGGCGCGGCTTCCGGGTCAACACGAACACCACCTTCTTCTCCACCGACACCGCGCAGACCGTGATCGAGGTGCTCGACTACCTCAACGACGACCTGGCCGTGGACCAGATGCAGATCTCGCCGGCCTACGCGTACGACAAGGCGCCGGACCAGGATCACTTCCTGGGCGTGACGGAGACCCGGACGCTGTTCCGCAAGGCGTTCGCCGAGGGCCGCCGCAAGCGCTGGCGGCTGAA
The DNA here is from genome assembly GCF_002285795.1 of Plantactinospora sp. KBS50. Taxonomy (GTDB): domain Bacteria; phylum Actinomycetota; class Actinomycetes; order Mycobacteriales; family Micromonosporaceae; genus KBS50. Next base: position 3,288,060 of record NZ_CP022961.1, on the reverse strand, counting down.
CCACTCCCCGCTGTTCCTGGACTTCCTGGAGGGCCGGATCGACTTCCCGTGCACCGCCTGGGCGATCCCGTCGTACTCGCTGTTCGGCTGGCAACGGCCGTGCTACCTGCTCGGCGACGGGTACGCCAAGACCTACCGGGAGCTGGTGGAGACCACCGACTGGTCGGCCTACGGCCGGGGCCGGGACGTGCGCTGCAACAACTGCATGGCGCACTGCGGGTACGAGCCGACGGCGGTGCTGGCCACCATGTCCTCGCTGCGCGAGTCGCTGCGCGCCATGCGGGCGGCGAACTGACCGCCGATCGCGCGGCAGTCTGACCGCCGGGCCGGGCGGCGAACTGACCGCCGATCGCGCGGCAGTCTGACCGCCGGGCCGGGCGGCGAACTGACCGCCGGTCGCGCGGCAGTCTGACCGCCGGGCCGGGCGGCGAACTGACCGCCGGTCGCGCGGCGGTCTGACCGCCGGGCCGGGCGGCGAACTGACCGCCGGTCGCGCGGCGGTCTGACCGCCGGGCCGGGCGGCGAACTGACCGCCGGTCGCGCGGCGGTCTGACCGCCGGGCCGGGCGGCGAACTGACCGCCGGTCGCGCGGCGGACTGACCGCCGGGCCGGGCGGCGGACTGACCGCCGGCCGGTCAGCCGAGCCGGCCGGCCAGCCGGCGGTAGGTGGCCGGCGCGGCGGCCCGCACCGTCACCGGCAGCCGCATCCAGCGCGGCAGGTACGCCTCGGCCCGCCCGGCCAGCAGCGCCGCCAGCAGCGCCGCGGCCGCCCGATCGGCCGGTACCGGCCGGGGGGCGCGGCGCGGGTACGGCCGGCCGCGCCGGACGAAGAACGGGGTGTCCACCACCGCCGGCACCAGCTCGGTCACCGTGACCGGGCCGCCGCGCAGTTCCTGCCGCAGGCTGTCGGCGAAGACGCCCAGCCCGGCCTTGGTGGCCGAGTAGACCGCCTCGTCCCGGACCGCCAGCCGGCCGGCGATCGAGCCCACGAAGCCGAGCCGCCCCCGCCCGCGGGCCAGCATCCCCGGCAGCAGCGCGCCGGTCAGCAGCACCGGGGCGGTGAGGTTGACCGCCACGAGTTCGGCGACGGTCGCGGGGTCCGTGCCGGTGAACGGCGCCGCCCAGCCGCGGCCGGCGCTGTGCACCAGCACGTCGACCCGGCCGGCGGCGGCCAGCACCCGGCCGGCCAGCTCGCCGGCCTGCTCCGGCGCCCCGAGGTCGGCCGGCAGCGCCGTACCGCCGAGCCGGTCGGCCACCTCGGCCAGCCGGCCGCGGTCGCGGCCGCTCACGTACACCCGGGCGCCGCCGGCGGCGAGCCGTCCGGCCACCGCCGCCCCGATCCCCGACGAGGCGCCGGTCACCAGGGCGACCGCGCCGTCCCATCGCTGCCGCATGCCCCGATTCTGCGCCCCGGGATGCCGCCTGTTGTCGCTTTTGTGGCCGAAACTCCCGCGGGAGCGAGGTCGATGGCGGTGTCCAGCAGCCGCAGCGCCGCCTCGGCCGCGCTGCCCGGGGCGGCCGTGTACGTGAAGATCCGGTGCCCGCTGCCGTCCGGCAGGTCCAGGACGTGGAACTCCAGGTCCAGCTCGCCCACCTCCGGATGCCGCAGCGTCTTGGTGCCGGCCACGCACGTCTGCACCGGATGCTGGGACCACAGCGTCGCGAACGCGGCGCTGTTCAGGCTCAGCTCGCCGACCAGTTCGGCGAGCCGCGGGTCGTCCCGGCGCCGGCCGGCGATCAGCCGCAGCGAGGCGACCGCCCGCGCCGCCTCGGTCGCCCAGTCCGGATAGAGGTCGCGGGTGTGCGGGTCGAGGAACAGCATCCGGGTGAGGTTCGGCCGGTCGGCCGGTCGGGCCGGCGCCGCGGGGTCGTGGTGCCCGGCCAGCAGCGCGTGCCCGAGCCGGTTCCAGGCCAGCACCTCGGTACGCGGCCCGAGCACCAGCGCCGGGACGGCGGGCATCGCCTCGATCAGCCGTACGCTGCTCGGGCTGGCGTGCTCGGGCCGGGGCGCCCGGCGGCGGCGGCGCGCGACCGGCCGGGCCAGGTCGTGCAGGTGTGCCCGCTCGTCGTCGGTCAACCGCAACGCCCGGGCCAGCGCGTCGATCACCGCCGGTGACGCGTTGCTGCTCTGGCCCTGCTCCAGCCGCGTGTAGTAGGTCGGGCTCACCCCCGCGAGCAGCGCCAGTTCCTCGCGGCGCAACCCGGGAACACGGCGGGCACCGTACGAGGTGAGGCCCATGGCCTGCGGGGTCAGCCGGGCGCGCCGGGTCCGCAGGAACGGGCCGAGTTCGCCGGTGTGCTCATCGCTCACCCGGCCAGTGTGCCGCCACCCGGTCCCGGCGGACCAGCCAGCAGGGTGACCCTGCCGGTGCCAGGCAGCCCGGAGGTGGCCGCCGCCCGGCTGCCCGGGACGGGGACCTGGCAGCGGTCCCGGCCCGGCCGGAGGGTCGCAGGGACCGGCCGGAACCGTCCCGCCGGCGAGCGGAGGGAAGCATCCATGACCATCACCGACCAGCCGCCACCGGCCGGCGTTGGGGCGGCGAGCGCCGCGCCGGCCCGTACCGGCCTCCGGGAACGGCTCGTGCTCGCCGTCCTGCTGACCGCCGGCTTCACCCTCGCGGTCGACTTCTCGATCCTCAACGTGGCGTTGCCGGCCATCGGGGCGGACGTCGGGTTCGGCCTGGGCGGCCTGCAGTGGATCGCGACCTCGTTCGCGCTCTGCGCCGCCGGCTTCACGCTGCTGTTCGGCCGGATCGCCGATCTGTTCGGCCGGCGCCGGCTGTTCCTGGTCGGCGTCGCGGCGCTCGGCCTGTCCTCGCTGGCCGGCGGCCTGGCCGGGGCGCCGGCCGTGCTGCTCGCCGCCCGGGTGGTGCAGGGCCTGGCCACCGCGGCGATAACCCCGGCCGCGCTGTCCCTGCTCACGACCTCGTTTCCGGAGGGACCGGCCCGGGACCGCGCGCTCGGCCTCAACGGCGCGTTGATGGCCGCCGGCTTCACCACCGGCGCCGTCCTCGGCGGGCTGCTCACCGACCTGCTGAGCTGGCGCTGGGCGTTCCACCTCAACGTCGGGGTCGCGGCGGTGGTGCTGGCGCTCGCCCCGGCGGTGCTGCGGGAGACCCGCCCGGCGCGGCGACCCCGCCTCGACGTACCGGGCGCGCTGGTCGGCACGGCGGCCCTGTTGGCGGTGGTGTACGGGTTGACCTCGGCCGGCCGGTACGGCTGGTCGGATCCGCGGGGCATCGGCGTGCTGCTGGTCGGGGCGCTGCTGGCGGCGGTCTTCCCGCTGGTCGAGCGCCGGGTGGCCGAACCGCTTGTGCCGCCCCGGGTGTTGCGGCGCCGCACGGTGGCCGCCGGAAACCTGGCCGGCCTGCTGGCCTTCGCCACCGAGACCTCGCTGGTCTTCCTGCTCACCCTCTACCTGCAACGGGTGCTCGGTTTCGCGCCGCTGGCCGCCGGCCTCGCGTTCGCGGTTCTCGGCCTCGGCACCGTGCTCGGCGGCCTGCTCGGGCCGCGGGTCATCGGCCGGCTCGGCGGCCCGGGTGCGCTGCTGGCCGGCTTCCTCGGGCAGGGCGTCGCGACCCTGCCGCTGGCGTTCCTCGGCGCGCACCGCGGCTGGCTGCCCGTCCTGCTGGTGGCCTCCTTCGCGGGAGGCGTGGCGAACCTGGTGGCGATCGTCGGTTTCATGGTCACCGCCACGTCCGGCCTGCCGGACCGGGAGCAGGGGCTGGCCACCGGTCTGGCCACGATGAGTCAGCAGGTGGGCATCACCCTGGGCACGCCGGTGATGTCGGCGATCGCCACCGCCGGGCTGGCCGGCGTGTCGAGCGCGACCGCCGTGCTGGCCGGGCTGCGCGTGGCGATCCTGGTGAACACCCTGGCCTGCCTCGGCGCCGCCGCGCTGGTGGCGATCGCCCTGCGCCGGCCCCGGCCGGCCGCCCGCTGACCCGGTCGGGCGGTGCTGCCCGCTGACCCCGCCGGGCGGTCCTGCCCGCTGACCCCGTCGGGCGGCCCGGTCCGCCGCCGGGCCCGTGCCGGTCCGCCGCCCGGCCGCCCGGCCGCCCGGCCCGCACGCCCGGCACCGACCGCGAATGGCCGACCGGCACCGGGCACCGGGCGTGGGTGGCCGGCCGGCACCGGGCGTGGCAGGCTGGCCAGCCAGCGGGGCCGGCACCGGCGCCGCGGGCCGGCGGCAACGGACCGGCCGGTACGGCGCGAGGAGGGGCAGTGCGCGACAGCGAGCCACGGCCGGCGGAACTGGATCCGATCGAGCGGGCGTCCATCGACGAGTTGCGGGCGGTGCAGGTCGAGCGGTTGCGCTGGGCGCTGCGGCACGCGTACGGGAACGTGCCGCACCACCGGTCGGCGTTCGACGCCGCCGGGGTGCGTCCGGAGGACTTCCGGGAGCCGGCGGACCTGGCCCGTTTCCCGTTCACCCGCAAGAGCGACCTGCGGGACAGCTACCCGTTCGGCATGTTCGCCGTGCCCCGCGAGCAGGTCGCCCGGCTGCACGCCTCGTCCGGCACCACCGGCCGGCCCACGGTGGTCGGCTACACCGCGCAGGACGTGCGGACCTGGTCCCGGCTGATGGCCCGGTCCATCCGCGCGGCCGGCGGCCGGCCCGGGGACCGGGTGCACGTCGCGTACGGGTACGGCCTGTTCACCGGCGGGCTCGGCGCGCACTACGGCGCCGAGGAACTGGGCTGCACGGTGATCCCGGTCTCCGGCGGGATGACCGAGCGCCAGGTGATGCTGATCCGCGACTTCGCCCCCGACGTGATCATGGTGACGCCCACGTACTTCCTCGCCATCGTCGACGAGATGCTCCGCCAGGGCGTCGACCCGCGGGGCACCTCGTTGCGGGTGGGCATCTTCGGCGCCGAGCCGTGGACCGAGGACATGCGGGCCGAGATCGAGCAGCGCACCGGCGTGCACGCCATCGACATCTACGGGCTGTCCGAGGTGATGGGTCCGGGTGTGGCGGTGGAGTGCGTGGAGACCAAGGACGGCCTGCACGTCTGGGAGGACCACTTCTATCCCGAGATCGTCGACCCGCAGACCGGCGCGGTGCTGCCCGACGGGGAGCGCGGTGAGCTGGTGTTCACCTCGCTGACCAGGCAGGCGATGCCGGTGGTGCGCTACCGCACCGGGGACCTGACCCGGCTGCTGCCCGGTACCGCGCGGCCGATGCGGCGGATCGAGAAGATCACCGGACGCACCGACGACATGATCATCCTGCGTGGGGTGAACCTGTTCCCGACCCAGATCGAGGAGCTGATCCTGCGTACCCCGGCGCTGTCGCCGCACTTCCAGTGCGTGCTGACCCGCGCGGGCCGGCTGGACGCGCTGACGGTGAGGGTGGAGCGGCGCCCGGACGCCGAGGCGGCGGCCGGGCGGCGCGCGGGCGCGGCCCTGGCCGAGGCGGTCAAGAACACCATCGGGGTGAGCGTCGCGGTCGAGGTGATCGAGCCGGACGGGGTGGAGCGCTCGCTGGGCAAGATGCGCCGGATCGTCGACCGCCGCCACGAGCCGGCCTGACCGCCGCCACGAGCCGGCCCGACCAGGGCCGTGCCCCGGCCGGTCGGCCGCCGTGCGCCGGCCGACCGGCGGGGAGCCGCGGATCGCGCCCGGATGGGGACATTCGGGCAGAACGGAAACTTCCTCACGGAATGCGGATAACGTCCCGGTGACGACGGATTTGGACCGTCACCACCGGGAAGGAGCCGCGCGATGCGTACGCCCGATGACGAAACCGGCCGCGAGCCGGTCGCCGCGCCGACGGGCCGCGGCGGCACGGCCCTCGCGCCCGCCCCCGACCTGCCGCGCTACCGCGAGGCCGTCGCCGACCTGCTCGCCGAGCTGACCGCCGCCGCAGGTGCCGGGCGGCGCCGGCCCGCGTCCGCGGTGGTGGCCGCCCGCGCCGGCGACCCGGAGCTGCGGGCGCTGTGGCGGGGCACCCCGGACGGCGCCGACGGTACGGCGCAGCGGCTGCTCGGCGAGATCGCCGGATACCGGCCCAGCGCCCGCAGCTCGGCCATCGACCTGCCGGCGCTGGTCCGCATCTTCCTGCTGTCCCGGGTGGACGCGCTCTGGTGGGGCGCGGCCGGGCAGTTCCGCACCGATCTGGACGTACGCCGGTCGCCGGAACTGGTGGACCTGGAGCCGCTGCGCCGGGCGGGGCAGTTGCGGTTCCGCTACCTGCGCCAGGCGGAGAGCCTGCCGGCCCGGGCGGCCCGCGCGGCCCGCCGGCGGCTGGCCCCCGACCTGCTGCCGCGGACCGCCGGGCTGCGCTTCCCGCGGACCCGGCCGGCCGTGCTGGCCCTGCTGGACCGGCTGGCCGACGACTTCGCGGCCGTCTCGCCCGGCGCGCCCGGCCCGGTCTGGGTGACCAGCCTGGTGCGCAGCCGCGCCCACCAGGACCACCTGCGCGAGCTGGGGTACGCGGCGCTGCTGCCCAGCGCGCACTGCAGCGGGTACGCCGCCGACATCGAGCTGGCCTGGCACCGCCGGCGCGGCACCGACACCGCCCTGGGGATGCTGCTGCTCGACCGGCAGCGGGCCGGCGAGATCAACGTGATCGACGAGGGACAGGCGTGGCACGTCTGCGTCAGCCCGAGCGCCGTGGCGGCGTCCGCGCCGAAGATGCGGGTGGGCTGAGCGGTGTGCGGATTCGCGCTGATCGCGGGCGCCGGTGCCGAGCCGGAACTGTTCCGCGCGATGCTCGCCACCCTGGCGCCGCGGGGCGAGGTGGAGGAGATCCGGGCCACCAACGAGCTGATGGCCGGGGTGTGGCGGCTGCGGATCGTCGATCCGGCCCGGGCCGAACAGCCCTGGATCTCCGCCGACGGTCGCTGGCTGCTCTGCTACAACGGCGAGATCTTCAACCACCGGCAGCTGCGTTCGGAACTGATCGCCCGCGGCCACCGGCTGCGCACCGCGGGCGACACCGAGGTGCTGCTGGCCGCGTTCCTGGAGTGGGGGCAGGAGGCGGTCGAACGGTTGCAGGGCGAGTACGCGTTCGCCATCGTGCAGCGGGCCACCGGCCGGGTGTACCTGGCCCGCGACCCGCTCGGGGTGAAACCGCTGTACTGGTCCCGGCGGGCCGGCCGGCTGCACCTCGCCTCGGAGATCAAGGCGCTGGTGCCGGTGGGCGAGCCGATCACCGAGGTGCCGCCCGGGCACCACGGCTGGGCCGACGGGGGCTGGCCGCACCTCGCGCCGTACCTGGACCTGCGCCGGCTCGGCCTGGACCACCCGCCGCTCACCGACCCCGACGAGGCGATCAAGCTGATCCGCACGGCGTTCGCGGAGAGCGTCCGGATGCGGGTGGACACCGAACTGCCGGTCGGGGTGGTGCTCTCCGGCGGCCTGGACAGCTCGCTGGTCCTGCTGCACATGCGGCAGTTCCACTCCGACTGCGTGGCGTTCACCATCGGCGCGCCGGGCAGCCCGGACCTGGACCATGCCCGCCGGCTCACCGCCGAACTCGGGGTCCGGCACGAGGTGGTGCAGCTGCGACCGCGGGACATCCGGCTCGCCGACGTCCGCGAGGCCGTCCGGCTCGGCGAGCTGACCGAGTACGGCGACATCATCAACGCGGTCGTCTCGGCGCCGCTGTTCCGCCGGGTGCGCGAGTGCGGGATCCGGGTGGTGCTCACCGGGGACGGCTCCGACGAACTGTTCGGCGGCTACCCGATGTACCACGAGGTGCCGGCCGCGCAGTCCCGGGCGCTGTTCCTGCACCGGCTGCGCAACCTCGGGCGCACCGAACTGCAACGGGTGGACCGGGTCAGCATGGGCCACGGCGTCGAGGCCCGGGTGCCGTTCCTGGACCTCGCGCTGGTGGAGCTGGCGATGCGGCTGCCGCTGGAGTTCAAGGTGCGCGACGGGGTCGAGAAGTGGCTGCTGCGCGAGGCGTTCGCCGACCTGCTGCCGGAGTACGTGCGGCGGCGTGCCAAGAACGGGCTGTCGTACTCCTCCGGCCTGCACGACCGGGCCAGGCTGTACAAGCCGCTGTTTCCCCGGCTGCACCGCGGCTTCGGCTACGACCTGGCCGAGGCGGTCCGGCGGGACTTCGACAGCGTGCTGGCGGCCTGCGACAACGACCTCGACCGGGCCATCGCCGAGGGCGTGGCGCGGCAGGACTACACGGTGCGGGAGCGGATCCGGGACGCCGCCGGGGCGGTGCGGCACAACCTGCCCCGGGTACGCCGGCCGCGCCAACCGGCCTGACCACTGCCGGCCGGCGGTGCTCAGCCTGGTCGGCGGTGCTCAGCCGGCCGCGGGGGTGATCACGCGGCTGCGGCCGCGGAACTCGGCGACCACCTCGGCGGCGCGCCACACCGTCACGTCGTAGACGCCGCTGCGCCCGTACCGGGTGCGTTCGTCCGCCCGCGCCTCCAGCAGGTCGCCCTCGTGGACCGGGCGGACGAAGGTGATGTCGGCACCGGCGGCGACGGTGACCGGCCCCCGGCTGTTGCAGGCGCAGGCGAACGCGGTGTCCGCGAGCAGGAAGACGTACCCGCCGTGCGCGATGCCGTGCCCGTTCACCATGGCCGCGGTGACCCGCATCCGGGCCACCGCGGCGCCGCCGTCCGCGCTCACCAGCTCGATGCCCAGCGCCCGGGAGGCGCCGTCGGCGGCGAACATCTCGTACGCCGGGCCGGCACCGCCCGGCGTACCCGTCGGTCGCTGGCCCGCTGCGCTCATCCGGTGCCGCCTCCTCGTTGCCGGTCCGCCAGAGCATAGGCGGTGCCGGCCGGCCGCCGGCGGGTGCCGGCCGCGGCGGACGACCGCGGGCCGGCTACTTCGAGGGCTCCGGCACGTCGCAGTTGACCTTCGGGTTCACGCCGAGGTAGTTGAGCGGTCCGGCGAGCACGGTGACCACCGTGGTGCTCGCCTCGGCGCAGTCGTCGTTGGAGTCGTTGAAGTAGCCGCGTTGACCGGCCGCGACGGCTCCGATGATCAGCCAGATCAGGACGATGGCCGCCCCGAAGGATCCGATGCGCATGGGTACCCCTTCAACCAGAGAGATCCGGCGCTCGGCTCCGACCCTTGTGGCCGGCCGTGGCCACCGGAGGCCGACGCCCGGCCTGGTACCCATCCGGTCGTCCCGCCGAAACGTTCCCGCCCGGATCCCCGGCCCGCGCGGCGGGCCGGCGCGCGTCGCCTAGGCGGCCCGCCGGGACCTTGCCTCGCCGTCGACCGGGCGCCGTACCAGCCGCAACGGTGGCCGGGCCGGTGCCGCCTCGTCGGCGAACCGGGCCCGCCAGCGCGATCCGCCGGTACCGCGCTCGGCGGGCGGACTGTCCGGGTCGGCCGGCTCGCGCCGGTGCAGCACGGCCAGGATCACGTACCCGGCCACCAGCAGCCCGTGACTGAGCAGCCGGGTCACGCCCACGGTGCCGGTCACCAGGTCGTTCACCGAGAGCAGGCCGAGCACCGCCACGAACGCGGTGAGCACCGGCATCAGCCCGGTCGGGCGCGACCGGCGCAGCGCCACCCAGCCGAAGCCGGCGCCGATCGCGACGTTCCAGGCGGCCGACTCGTGCCACAGGTGGTACGGGTCGCCGCCGTGGTGGGCGCCGGTGCTGGTCAGCGTGAAGCCGCTGACCTGGGCCAGCCCGAGGAACACCTGCACCACGCCGAGGGCGCCGAGGGCGGCCCGCAGCAGCACGTCAAGGCCGCGCAGCCGGGGCAGCCCCGCACCGCCGCGCCACCGGGCCGGCAGGCCGAGTCGCCGGCGCGGAAGCGGTAGGGCCGCCAGCAGTTCCTCGCTGACCTCGGGGGGCGGGCCGACCAGGCCGGTACGCGCCAGCCGGGTCACCAGCACCGCGTCGTCCTGCCACCGGCGGCACGCGGCGCAGCCGTGCAGGTGCGCGTCGACCGGCGCCCGCTCGCCGGGGTCGTCCTCCCCGTCGATCCGGGCCGACACCGCCGCTCTGCATTCTTCGCACCGCATGCACCGATAGTCGTACCCCGGGTCCACGAAGTTCCCCCCGGGGTCAGAGCCGTTCGACCTGCGGGCCGGAGCACCGGCTGCGGGCGTCGAAGACGTACCGGGCCGCCCGCTCGATCAGGTCGTAGTCCAGCCGGTCGTGGTCGGTGACGACCACGACGGCGTCCGCCGCGCGGACCTCGCGCTCGGTCAGCTCGACCAGGGACGCGCCGCGGGGCAGCGGGCAGAGCGTGTGGTGCGGCTCGACGACCCGCACCTCGGCGCCCAGTTCACAGAGCCGGTCGGCGATCTCCATGGCGGGGGAGTCGCGCAGGTCCCCGACGTTCTTCTTGTATGCCAGCCCGATCTGCAACACCCGGGCGCCGGAGACCGGCCGGCCGCGCTCGTTGAGGCCGTGCATGAGCCGCCGGACCACCTGCTCGGGCATCCCGTGGTTGATGTCGTTGGCCAGTTCCACGAACCGGAACTGCCGGCGCAGCCGCCGCTTGACCTGCCAGGACAGGTAGCACGGGTCGATCGGCAGGCAGTGCCCGCCGACGCCCGGACCGGGCCGGAACGGCATGAACCCGAACGGCTTGGTGGCGGCGGCCTCGATGGTCTCCCAGATGTCGATGTCCAGTTCCCGGGCCACCACCGCCAGTTCGTTGATCAGCGCGATGTTGACCTGCCGGAACGTGTTCTCCAGCAGCTTGGTCAGCTCCGCCACCCGGGGCGAGCCGACCGGCACGGTCCGCTGCACGAGGCGGCCGTAGAACTCCTGCACGCGGTGCAGCGCGGCGGCGTCGATCCCGGCGACCACCTTCGGGGTGTTCTCCAGGTGCCACCGCGGGTTGCCCGGGTCGATCCGTTCGGGGCTGTAGCCCAGGTGGAAGTCGCCCGGGCTCTGCAACCCGGAGCCCTGCTCCAGCAGCGGCCGCAGCACCTCCTCGGTGGTCCCCGGGTAGGTGGTGGACTCCAGCACGACCGTGCAGCCGGGCCGCAGGTACGGCGCGACGGACTCGCCGGCCTGCCGGACGTAGCCGAGGTCCGGGGTGCCGTCGTGCAGCGGCGTGGGCACGCTGATCACACAGACGTCGAAGTCCCGGGCGGCGGTGTAGCTGGAGGTCGGCAGGTAGCGGCCGGTGCCCAGGGCGGCGGCCAGCCGCTCCCGGGAGATGTCCTCCACGTACGAGTCGCCGACGGCGAGCCGCTTCACCCGTTCCGGGTCCAGATCCAGCCCGACCACGTCCATGCCGGCCTCGACCGCGCGGACCGCGAGCGGCAGTCCCACGTACCCCTGACCGACGACGACCAACCTGTCCATCCGCGCTCCCAACCGGAGGAAACCCTGCTGGTCGGGACGTTAGGCACGGCTCTGGTCGGTCCGGGCCGGAACGGCCCAGATTGGCACGCGCCGGGACAAAGTTCCGCCGGCGACGGCCGGCGAGTGGCCGGCGGTGGTCAGGGGGTGGCCTGCGGCGCGCCCCCGGTCGTCGGGTTGCTCGACTCGCCGCCGTCCGCGGGCGAGGACGGCGGGGAACCGGTCGGGCCCTCCTCGGCGGACTCGCTGGGCGAGGCCGCGGCGCTGGGCGAGGCCGCCGGGGAACTCGGGCCGGCGGTCGGCTCGGCGGTGGGGACGGCGCTCGGGCTGGCGCTCGGGCTGCGCTGCGCCCCGCCGCCCGGGTAGCGCGTCTCGGCCGGGACGCTGGGGTCGCTCACCAGCTCACCCGGCTGGGTGTCGGACGCCGTGGTGGTGGCGCCGGCCGGACCGGCGCCACCGCGGCCGGCCGGATCGCTGTCGTCCGTCGTGAGGGCCAGCGCGCCGGCCAGCCCGACCAGTCCCATCAGCACCGCGGCGCCGGCGCCGAGCATCGCCCGTTGGCGGGAGCGACGGCGCGGCACGGTGACCCCGGTGGCCGGTCCGTCGGCGACCGGACCGTCGGCGACCGTGGCGGCCGCCGGGCCGGTCGCGGCCGGCCGGCCGTTCGTGCCGGTGCGGGAGGCGGCGCCGATCCGGGTGGTCGCGCCGGATCGCGGCGCCGCCAGGGCGGCGCCGGCCGGACCCACGGACCGGCCCCGGGCGGCGGCCCGCGCCGCGTCGGCCATCGCGGCGGCGTCCGGGAAGCGGTCCTCGGGCGCCTTGGCGAGCGCCCGGCCGACCAGGGCGACCACCGGCGCCGGAAGGTGCGCGGGCAGCGGCGGCGGCTCGTCGGTGAGGTGCTTGATGGCCACCTCGAGCGGGTTCTCGCCGGTGAACGGCGGCTGCCCGGTCAGGCAGCAGTACGCCACCGCGCCGAGCGCGTAGACGTCGGTGACGGGCGAGACGGGCTTGCCGGACGCCTGCTCGGGAGCCATGTACAGCGCGGTGCCCGGCACCGCGTTCGTGCTCGTGACGCTGGTCACGGTGGTGGAGCGGGCGACCCCGAAGTCGACGAGCACGACCGTGCCGTTCGGCTGTACGAGCAGGTTGCTCGGCTTGACGTCCCGGTGCACGATGCCGGCGCCGTGCGCCCCGTGCAGCGCCCGGGCGGCCTGCTCGACGACGGACAGCGTCTCGGCCACCGACAGGCCGCCGGTCGCGTCCACCCGCCTCGACAGCGGTTCGCCCTCGACGTACTCCATCACCAGGTAGTCGGCCCGGCCGCCGTCGGCGGACCGGTCCTCGCCGGAGTCGAACACCTGGACGATGCCGGGGTGGCGCAGCGACGCCATCATCCGGGCCTCGGCCCGGAACCGGGCGAGGAATGTCGAATCGCTCAACAGGCTGGGCAGCAGGACCTTCACCGCCACCGTGCGCCCGAGCACCAGGTCGGTGGCCCGCCAGACGTCGCCCATGCCGCCCGTGGCGACGCGTTCGTCCAGCCGGTAGCGCCCGCTGAGGATCGATCCGGAACCCAACACAGCGGTAACGGTACCCAGTCGCGGCCCGGGGCACGCCGTCGGCTTACCCGTCATTCACCAACTGGACGGCACGATTCTCCCGGCCGTTCGGGCCACCGGGTGGGGACGAATGTCAGTCAATGGTGATAGACAGGGTGTCAAGATCCCGTCCGGTCCCGACGGATGGGACGGACACCGGGCACGCCGGCGGCAACGGCGGGTGCGCCCGGACGACCCGGAAGGGAGGTGCGGATGACGACGACCGGGGACCTCCAGCAGCGTGTGGTGCTGACCGACCTGGCGGCGGCCGAGGCCCATCTCAACCGCATCTGTTTCAAGACCGGCCCGCCGAGGCTGCTCGGCACCGAACTGGAGTGGACCGTGCACGACGCGGTCCAGCCCGACCGACCGATCGACCGCCGGCGCCTGCGCGCCGCCCTCGGCGCCCACGCGCCACCCACGCTGGCCCCCGACGGCCCGCACCGCCCACTGTCCCGGGCCGGGACGGTGACCGTGGAACCCGGCGGGCAACTGGAGATCTCCTCCGCGCCGCACCCGTCGCTCGGGGCCCTGATCGAGGCCACCACGGCCGACGTCGCGCAGCTCACCGAGCTGCTGGCCGGCTCCGGCCTGACCCTCGGCGACAGCGGGATCGACCCGTACCGTCCGCCCCGGCCCGTCCTGGAAACCCCGCGCTACCGCGCGATGCGCCGGTCCTTCGACCGGGACGGTCCGGCCGGCCGCACCATGATGCACAGCACCGCCGGCCTCCAGGTCTGCCTGGACGCCGGCGAGCCGGGCCACCTGCCGGCCCGCTGGGCGGCGCTGCACTGCCTCGGGCCGGTGCTGCTGGCCCTGTTCGCCACCGCGTCCCGGCACGCCGGCCGGGACACCGGTCTGGCCTCCGCCCGGATGGCGGCCTGGCAGCGGATCGACCCGGCCCGCACCCGCCCGGTCTGGCGGGCCGACGGGGCCGACGCCGACCCGGTCGCCGCCTGGACCGGGTACGCGCTGGCGGCGCCGCTGCTGTGCGTGCGGCGCAGCGGCGCGGACTGGACGGTGCCGCCCGGGGTGACCCTGGCCGACTGGATCGGCGGCGCGTTGCCGCGACCGCCCACCCTGCGCGACCTGGATTACCACCTCAGCACCCTGTTCCCACCGGTCCGCCCGCGCGGCTATCTGGAGGTCCGCTACCTGGACGCCCAGCCGCCCGGGGAGTGGATCGCGCCGGTCGGCATGCTCGCCGCGCTCTTCGCCGACGCCCGGACCGTGGACGCGGTCCGGGCGGCCTGCGCACCGGCGGCGGACCGCTGGGCGGAGGCGACCAGCCGCGGGCTGGCCGACGCCACCCTGGCCCGGGCCGCCCGGGCCGTGCACGACCTGGCCATGCCGGCGCTTGCCGGCACCGACCTGCCGCCGGCGGTGGGCGAGCAGATAGACCGCATCGTGCGGCGGCGGTTGGCCGCCGCGGAGAGGAGCACGCCATGACCGCCACCAGCGGATCCCCGGACCTGCGCGGCCGGATCGCCGCCGAACTGGTCCGCACCCGGGAGCGCAGCGCCCTGCTCACCGACGTGGTCGACGACGGCGACCTGATGCGGCAGCACTCCACCATCATGTCGCCGCTGGTCTGGGACCTGGCGCACATCGGCAACCAGGAGGAGCTGTGGCTGGTGCGCGACGTCGGCGGCCGGGAACCGGTGCGCCGGGACATCGACGACCTCTACGACGCGTTCAAGCAGCCCCGCCGGGACCGGCCCCGGCTGCCGCTGCTCAACCCGGCCGAGGCGCGGGCGTACGTCGGCACCGTCCGGGACAAGGTGCTGGACCTGCTCGACCGGGTCCGGTTCGACGAGCGCCGGCTGGTGGCCGACGGCTTCGCCTTCGGCATGATCGTGCAGCACGAGCAGCAGCACGACGAGACCATGCTGGCGACCCACCAGCTCCGGCAGGGTCCGCCGGTGCTGGCCGCCCCGGCGCCGCCGGAGCCGGCCGTCCGGGTCGCCGGCGAGGTGCTGGTGCCCGCCGGCCGGTTCACCATGGGCACCAGCACCGACCCCTGGGCGTTGGACAACGAGCGCCCGGCGCACGAGGTCGACCTGCCGGCCTTCGCCATCGACGCCGCGCCGGTCAGCAACGAGCGCTACCTCGCGTTCGTCGAGGGCGGCGGGTACGACGACCCGCGCTGGTGGACCGAGGCCGGCTGGCGGCACCGGTGCGCGGCCGGGCTGTCCGCCCCGATGCACTGGGAACGGGACGGGACCGGCTGGGGTTGCCGGCGGTTCGGCCGGTACGTCCCGCTGCGGCCGGACGAGCCGGTGGTGCACGTCAGCTACCACGAGGCCGAGGCGTTCGCCCGCTGGGCCGGGCGCCGGCTGCCGACCGAGGCCGAGTGGGAGAAGGCCGCCCGCTGGGACCCGGCCACCGGGCGGTCCCGCCGGTATCCGTGGGGTGACCAGGAGCCGGACGCCGGGCGGGCGAACCTCGGCCAGCGGCACCTCGCGCCGGCACCGGTCGGGGCGTACCCGGCCGGCGCGTCCGCGCTCGGCGTGCACCAGCTCATCGGGGACGTCTGGGAATGGACGTCCAGCACGTTCGGCGGCTACCCGGGCTTCGCCGCCTTCCCCTACCGGGAGTACTCGCAGGTGTTCTTCGGCGACGGGTACCGGGTGCTGCGCGGCGGCTCGTTCGGCACCGATCGGTCGGCCTGCCGGGGCACGTTCCGCAACTGGGACCTGCCCATCCGCCGGCAGATCTTCAGCGGGTTCCGGTGTGCCCGGGACGCCGCCGTCGACGAGTCGGCCTGATGTGCCGCCACCTGTGTTACCTGGGTCCGCCGGTGCCGCTCGCGGCGCTGCTGTTCGACCCGCCGTACTCGCTGGCACGGCAGTCCTGGGCGCCGCGGGACATGCGCGGCGGCGGCACCATCAACGCCGACGGCTTCGGGGTGGGTTGGTATCCCGACCCGGCCGGGCCGCCGGTGCGCTACCGCCGGGCCACCCCGCTGTGGGGTGATGCCACCCTGCCCGAACTGGCCCGGGTCACCCGGTCGCCCGCGGTGCTGGCCGCGGTCCGCTCGGCCACCGTCGGGATGCCGGTGGTCGAGTCCGGGGCGGCGCCGTTCGCCGACGACGGCTGGCTGTTCAGCCACAACGGGCTGGTCCGCGGCTGGCCGGAGTCGGTGGCGCCGCTGGCCGCCGAGCTGCCGACCACGGACCTGCTCACGCTGGCCGCCCCGACCGACTCGGCGCTGCTGTGGGCGCTGCTGCGGCGCCGGCTGCGCGCCGGGGAGCCGGCCGGGACGGCGGTGGCCGACACCGTGCGCGCCGTCGCCCGCGCGGCCCCCGGATCGCGGCTCAACCTGCTGCTCACCGACGGGCGCACGGTGCTGGCCACCACGGCCGGGCACGCCCTGTCGGTACGCCCGCACGGCGGCGCCGTGCTGGTCGCCTCGGAGCCGCTGGACGACGACCCGGCCTGGCGGCCGGTGCCCGAGAACCACCTGTTGACCGCCACGACCGACGACCTGCGGGTCGAACCGATGGGAGTGCACGCATGACGGCTGAGCCGCTGGAGATCTATCTGGAGGAGGACGACCTGGCCGAGGCGCTGCGCCGGGACGTGCGTACCGGCCTCGCCGACCGGCCGCGGTGGCTGCCGCCGAAGTGGTTCTACGACGCCCGGGGCAGCGAACTCTTCGAGCAGATCACCCGACTGCCCGAGTACTACCCGACCCGGGCCGAGCGGTCGGTGCTGGCCGAGCGGGCGGACGAGATCGCCGCGGTGACCGGGGCCAAGACGCTCATCGAACTGGGCTCCGGTTCCTCGGAGAAGACCCGGCTGCTGCTGGACGCGCTGAGCCGGCACGGCGACCTGGGCACCTTCGTCCCGCTGGACGTGTCGGTCAGCGCGTTGCGCCAGTCCACGGCCCAGATCGCGGCCGACTACCCCGGGCTGCGGGTGCGCGGCATCGTCGGTGACTTCACCCGGCACCTGGACCGGCTGCCCACCGGCGGGCAGCGCCTGGTGGCCTTCCTCGGCGGCACGATCGGCAACCTGGCGCCGGGGGAGCGGGCGGGTTTCCTGGCCTCGATGCGGGGCGCGCTGGAGGTGGGGGACTGGTTCCTGATCGGCACCGACCTGGTCAAGGACCCGGCCGTGCTGGTGCCGGCGTACGACGACGCCGCCGGGGTGACCGCGCAGTTCAACCGGAACGTGCTGCGGGTGCTCAACCGCGAACTCGGCGCGGACTTCGACCCGGACGGGTTCGACCACGTCGCCCGCTGGGACCCGGACCGGGAGTGGATCGAGATGCGGCTGCGCGCGCGGTGGCCGATGCGGGTCCGGGTGCTGGACCTGACGGTCGACTTCGCGGCCGGCGAGGACCTGCGGACGGAGATCTCCGCGAAGTTCCGCCGCGCCGGGATCGAGGCCGAACTGTCCGCCGCCGGGTTCGCGGTCCGGCGCTACTGGACAGACGAGCGGCAGCGGTTCGCGGTGACGCTGGCGCAGGCGGTCTGACCGGGCCGCGCGGCCGGGCGGGCCGGCTTGTAGATCCACCGGGTACGCCCTAGGCTGGGGGCCGCGAGGGGGAGTAGCTCCCAATGTCGTGGTCGACATACTGGCGCGCCGGCGGATCAGTCCGCAGCCCGTGCCCGGCCACGCGGCCACGTCGTTGACGTGGCGGGCGAGACCTTCGGCTCAGGCTGTTGACTACAGCCGGGTCGAGGTCGCCCGTGCCCCGATCCGGCTTGCTGCTGGAGGGGCGGTATGGACGGATTTCTCGTGGCGCTGGCGGTCAGTTTCGGCGTCATCTTCGTGGCGGAACTGGGCGACAAGTCGCAACTGATGGCGCTGACCTTCGCCACCCGGTTCCGGCCGTGGCCGGTGCTGATCGGGATCACCGTCGCGACGGCGGTGGTGCACCTGGTCTCGGTGGCGGTGGGCGTGGGGCTGGGCGCGGCACTGCCCACCGGCTGGATCGCGCTGCTGGCCGGGCTGGCGTTCCTCGGCTTCGGCGCCTGGACGCTGCGCGGGGACAGCCTCACCGAGGAGGAGCGCAGCCGGGCGGAACGGACCAACCGGTCGGCCATCGTCGCCGTGTCGGTGGCGTTCTTCCTGGCCGAACTCGGCGACAAGACGATGCTCGCGACGATCACCCTGGCCACCCGGTACGGCTGGTTCGGCACCTGGCTGGGCTCGACGGTCGGCATGGTGGCCGCGGACGCCCTGGCGATCATGGTCGGCCGGATCCTCGGCCGCCGGCTGCCGGACAAGATCATCCGGTACGGCGCCGCCGCCCTCTTCGCGGCCTGCGGCCTCTGGCTGATCCTGGACGCCGTCCGCGAGCTGACCTGACCGGTCGCGGTCGCCCGTGGTCCCGCCGGGTCGCCGCCCGACCGTCCCCCGCCCGACCGGCCCCCGCCCGACCGGCCCCGGCCGAGCGGGTCGGGGTTGGTCGGCGGGTCGAGCGGGTAGCCCATCACCAGAACCTGACGGCAGGTGACGGCGCCTGGCCGGAAACACCCCGGACGGGGCGTTCCGGCCACGGCGTACCGGCCGTGCCGTGGACCGGTGCCGGACGAGGTTGAGGAGCGAGCGGATGGGCAGGCACGACGAGCCGAACGAGTACGGCTTCTCCGGCGGCGCCACCGCGCCGCAGCCGCCCCCGCGCGGCCAGCAGGACGAGCGGGACGCGGCCGAGCGGGTGGCGGTGCCCGGGGACGATCTGACCACGGAGTTCGACGCCATGCTGCCCGGCGGTGCGGACCGGGACGAGGACGAGGACCGACCCGGTCGGCGCTGACCGGGCGGTGCGCCCGCCGGATCAGGATCCGGCGGGACCGTCCTGGTAGATGTCCGGGACGCCGTCCCGGTCGGCGTCCCGGTTCTGCCGCTCGGCGATCCGCCGGTAGACCCGGTTGCGCCGGCGCAGGACCGCGGTGGCCAGCACCGCGGAGATCGCCGACCCCAGCAGCACCGCGGCCCGGATGTGGTCGTCGCGTTCGGTGCCGACCCCGAACGCGAGGCCGCCGATCAGCAGCGAGACGGTGAAGCCGATCCCGCCGAGCAGGGCCACGCCGAGCAGGTCGGACCAGGTGATCTCGCCGTCCAGTTCGGCCCGGGTCCAGCGGGACACCAGGTAGGTCGAGCCGAACAGCCCGACCGCCTTGCCGAAGACCAGCCCGGCCACGACGCCGAGCACCACCGGGTCGCCGAAGAGCCGGGCCGGGTCGACCCCGCGCAGCGACACCCCGGCGGCGAAGAAGGCGAAGACCGGGACGGCCACCCCGGCCGAGATCGGGCGCCAGCGGTGCTCCAGCCGTTCGGCCTCGCCGGTGGAGCGGCCGGTGCGGGAGCGCACCGGCACCACGAACCCGAGCAGCACCCCGGCCACCGTGGCGTGCACGCCGGAGGCGTGCACCAGCCCCCAGGCCAGCAGGCCCAGCGGCAGCAGCAGCCACCAGCGGCCCCGACCCGTGCGCAGCAGGAAACCGAACGCGACGATCGGCAGCACCGCGCCGACCAGCGGCAGGACGCTCAGGTGCTCGGTGTAGAAGATCGCGATGATGGTGATCGCGAACAGGTCGTCGACCACCGCCATCGTGAGCAGGAAGGCCCGCAGCCCCTGCGGCAGGTGCGAGTTCACCACGGCCAGCACGGCGAGCGCGAAGGCGATGTCGGTAGCGGTGGGCACGGCCCAGCCCGCCGGGGCGCCGTCCGCGGCGGCGGTGTTGATCGCGACGTAGACCAGGGCGGGCAGCACCATCCCGCCGACGGCGGCCACCACCGGCAGGACCGCCTGGCGCGGGTTGCGCAGTTCCCCGGCGACGAACTCCCGCTTGAGTTCCAGTCCCACCACGAAGAAGAAGATCGCCAGCAGCCCGTCCGCGGCCCAGGACTGCAGGCTCAGGTCCAGGTGCAGGCCGTGCCCGCCGGGCCAGGGTACGAACCGGGCGAGCCGGCCGTACGCGTCCGACCAGGGGGAGTTGGCCCAGACCAGCGCGGCCACGGCGCCCAGCAGGAGCAGCAGGCCGCCGACCGTCTCGGTGCGCAGCATGCCGGCCACGAACCGGGCCTCGGGCCAGGAGGACGGCGCGAAGAGTCGACGACCGTCGCTGCGGCGGTCGGTGGCAGAAGGATGGGTCACGGGTGGCTGCTCCTCGGGGTCGGGTCGCTTCGCTGACTCGCCGACCCGACTTCCCGGCACACCGATGCCCCAGTCTACCAGCGGCGGACCAGTCGCCAGCATGATCACCTCGGCGGCGCCGCACCGGCGTCCGGCCAAATGCGGTAACAGCCCGCATCGGATCCTCTACATTCGGTCATGAGATTCGTCCGGTCGCGGCTTCGCGGACCGTTCGACGAATCTTTTGGGGCCGTTCGAGCGACCTTCCGGCGCCCGCGCGAGTTAGTTGGCTGAGAGAGGGGAGGGCCGGGCCTCATGAACATGCAGAGCCAACTGCGCCTGGTGCGGCAGCGATGGTGGATCGTATTGACCTCCGTCATCATCGCGCTGGGCCTCGCCGGCCTGGTCACGGTCCGGACCACCCGCGGTACGCGGCGAGCACGACGTACTTCGTGCTCGCACCGAACGAGCAGGGCATCACCGGGGCGTACACCGGCAGCCTCTTCCTCGAACAGCGGGTGAAGTCCTACGCGGACCTGCTCACCAGCGACCGGCTGGCCCAGGCCGTCGCCGCGGACGGCGACGTCGGGTTGACCGCCCAGGAGATCCAGCGGCGGGTCGCCGCGAAGCCGCGCACCGACACCGTGCTGCTGGACACCACGATCACCGACACCGACCAGGCGCGGGCGCTCAGGCTCGCCGAGGCGGTGTCGACGGCGTTCCGCAAGCTGGTGCAGACCATCGAGACGCGCCCGGGGGAGAAGGACCCGCTGGTCAAGATCGAGGTGGTGAACGGCCCCCGGGTCAGCCCCACCCCGGTCTCCCCGCAGCCGACCCGCAACCTCGGCGTCGGCGCGCTGCTGGGCGTGCTGGCCGGCATCGGGCTGGCGATGCTGCGCGGCCTGTCCGACTCGGCCGTGCGGGACGGCGCCACGCTCTCCCGGATCACCGGCGCCCCGCTGCTGGCACAGATCCCGTACGACCGGGAGGTGCGCCGGTCGCAGTTGATCACCGGGGCGGCCGGCCGCAGCCCGCGGGCGGAGTCGATGCGCAACCTGCGCACCAACCTGCGCTTCGTGGACCTGCAGGAACCGGCCCGGGTGATCGCCGTGACCAGCGCCGTGCAGGGCGAGGGGAAGTCGACCACCGCCTGCAACCTGGCCATCGCGCTGGTGGAGGCCGGCTGGCGGGTCGTCCTGGTCGACGCCGACCTGCGCCGTCCGCAGGTGGGCGAGTACCTGGACGTCGGCGCGGGCGTCGGGCTCACCGACGTGCTGCTCGGCGAGGTCGAGCTGGCCGACGCGCTGCGCACCTGGCGGGACACCTCGCTGCTGGTGCTGCCCGCGGGCGCCATCCCGCCGAACCCCAGCGAACTGCTCGGTTCCAAGGCCATGGCCGACCTGCTCGGCGCCGTCCGGGAACTGGCCGACATCGTCGTGATCGACACGGCGCCGCTGCTCGCGGTCACCGACGGGGTGGTGGTGTCGGTGCAGGCCGACGGGGCGCTGCTGGTCACCCGGCAGGGCCGCACCGACACGGTGCAGCTCACCGCGGCGGTCGAGGCGCTGCGGCGGGTCGACGCCCGGCTGCTGGGCTGCGCGCTCAACATGGCCAAGCTGGACCGTGCCGCGGCCACCGAGTACTACGCGTACCGGGCCGGCGGGGCGGAGTCCGGCAGTCGGCACGGCGTGCGGACCGGCGCGGGGCACGCGGCGCCGACCCAGGCGGCACGCAGCGCCGCGGCGCCCGGACTACCGTCCGGCGGCGACGCGACCACGGAGTTCAGCCGGATCCCGCGATGAAGATCGGCATCCTCAGCTACGCCTATCCGCCCGAGCCGGCGTTCATCCCCGGCAGCCTGGCGGAGGAACTGGCGGAGCGCGGCCACGAGGTCCGGGTGCTGACCGGCTTCCCGGTCTCGCCGACCGGCCGGGTGTACCCGGGGTACCGGCAGCGGTGGGGCGAGGAGAGCACCGCCGGCGGCCTCACCGTACGCCGGGTTCCCCGCTTCCCCGGCCACGACGGCTCGTCGGTGCGCCGGGCGGCCAGCTACCTGAGCTTCGCGGCGAGCACCTCGATGGCCGCGCCGCGGTACCTGTCCGGCATCGACGCGCTCTACGTGTACGACGCGCCCGCCACCGCGCTGGCCGCCGGCGCGCTGCTGCGGCTGATCCGCCGGGTGCCCACGGTGCTGCACGTCCAGGACGTCTGGCCGCGCTCGGCCGTGACCTCGCCGGTCAGCGCGGGCGCGGCCGGCGGACGCATGCTGTTCGGCGGCCTGGCCGGTACGCTCCGCCGGGTCTACCAGTCGGTGAGCGGCATCGCGGTGAGCGCGCCCTCGATGCGCGATCTCATGGTGTGCCGGGGGGCCGATCCGGAGTCGATCCGGATGGTGCTCAACTGGACCGACGAGCGGCTCTTCGGGCCGGCGCTGCCGGACCGGGAGGCCCGGGCGGCGATCGGCCACCGTGGCCGGTGCACCATCATGCACGCCGGCACGATCGGGCCCAACCAGCGCGTCGAGACCGCGATCCGGGCCGCCGCCACCACGCACTCGCTGTTCGACCTGGTGCTGGTGGGTTCCGGCCCGCAGGAGAAGCAGGCCCGCCGGCTCGTCGCGGATCTCGGCGCGACGAACGTGCGGTTCATCGGGCAGCGCCCGACCGAGGAGATGGCCGGCCTGTACCACGCCGCGGACTACCAGCTGGTGCTCATGCGGGACGTACCCGTGCTGCGCGGCACGGTGCCGGGCAAGCTGCAGGCCGCGATGTCCAGCGGCTCGCCCGTGGTCGCCTCGGCCGGCGGCGACACCGCCGAGCTGGTGGAGGGCGCCAGGGCGGGGCTGTCCTGCGGACCCGAGGACTGGCGGGCGCTGGCCGACCGGTTCGCGCTGGCCGCCGCCATCCCGTCGGGCGCGCGGACCCAGATGGGGCAGCGCGCCCGGGAGAGCTACCTGCGGCGCATGTCGCTGCGGGCCGGGGTGGACCAGATCGAGCAGATGCTGGCCGAGGCCGCTACCAGCCGCTGAGCCCTCCTGCACCGTCGCCCACCTGCTGTCGATCCCCCGGACGTACCTTTTACGCGGTTTGCGTGTCAACAGTCCTCTAATCACCATCCGACGACTAAACGGCGTGCTATACAGATTCGGAAGAATCAGCGCGAAAGACCGATTTAGTCGATCTGGAGGTTCGGCGCGGGTGATTGCCATGGTGAGGTTGACGCGTCCGTTCCGGAGGTGGCGGCGTCGGGCTTCGTTCCGGCGGACCCTGCTGACGGGTCTGGTCGTCGTCTCCCTGCTGCTGGTCGCCGTCGGCTGGATCGGCGGCCGGGCCTGGCAGACCCGGGGCAACCTCACCAACGCCGTCGGCCTGGCCCGCGCCCTCGGCGAGCAACTCGCCGCGCAGGACCTCGCGCAGGCCCGGCACACCCTGGACGCGCTGCAACGGCAGTCCGCGGCGGCCCGCTCCAACTCCGCCGATCCGCTCTGGAGGGTCGCGGCCCACGCCCCGTACGCGGGGGAGAACCTGGCCGCCACGCACGCGATCGCGGCCACCGTGGACGACCTGGCCCGACAGCTCTTCCCCCGGCTGCTGGCGGTGGACGTGCACGCGCTGGTCCCGCGGGACGGCCGGGTGGACCTGACCGCCCTGCGGCGGGCCAGCACCGAGGCGGGCGCGGCCGACGCCGCCGCCCAGAGCGCGCGGGCCGGGTTCGACCCCGATCCGCGGCACCTGGCCCGACCCGTCCGGGACGCCGTCGAACAACTGGGCGACATGCTGGACCGGCTGGCCAGCCTCACCTCCGCGGCCCGGCGCGCCAGCGCGCTGCTGCCGCAACTGCTCGGCGCCAATGGGCAGCGCAGCTACCTGCTGGCCTTCCAGAACCTCGCCGAGGCCCGGGCCACCGGCGGGATGATCGGCGCGTACGCCGTGCTGCGGGTCTCCGCCGGCCGGGTCACGATCAGCCACCAGGGCGCCACCAGCCAGCTCGGCACCTTCTCGCTGCCGGTGGAGCGCGAGCTGCGCAACCTGTACGGCGACCTGCCCGGCATCTACCCGGCGGACGTCAACCTGACGCCCAACTTCGCGGCGGCCGCCGCCCGGTACCGGGAGATGTACCGGCTGAGCACCGGGGAATCGGTGGACGGCGTGCTGGCCACCGACCCGGTGGCGCTGGGCTACCTGCTGGGCGCGACCGGCCCGGTGGCCGTGCCCGGCGGCACCACGCTGACCAGCGGCACCGCGGTCCGGGAACTGCTCGTCGACATCTACCGCCGGGCCACCCCGGCCGAACAGGACAGCTACTACGCGCACTCCGCCAAGGCGGTGTTCAACGCGCTGCTGACCCGGGCCGTCGACCTGCCGGCCATGGCCACGGCGCTCGGCCGGGCGCTGGCCGAACGGCGGCTGCTGTTCTGGAGCGCACACCCCGCCGAGCAGGCGGTGGTGGCCGACACCCGGATCGGCGGCGTGCTGCCGGAGCGGGAGACCCAGCCGACCATCGGGGTGTTCCTCAACGACGGCACCGGGGCGAAGCTCAGCTACTACCTGAAGGGCACCGCGAACCTCACGGCCGGCGACTGCCGCCCGGACGGGGCACGCGAGTACGCGCTGCGGGTCACCCTGGCCTCCACGGCACCCCGGTCCGGTCTGACCGAGTCGGTGCTCGGCTACGGGTTCCGGGACTCCCTGAACATCCCCGCCTACACCACCCGGACCGTGCTGGCCGTGTACGGCCCGGCCGGCGGCAGCGTGCTGTCCGCCGCGCTCGACGGCCGGCGTACCGCCATCGGCACCGGCCGGGAACGGCGCCGCCCGATCGGCATGGTCGCCCTCGACCTGCGGCCGGGGCAGTCCCGGACGGTGCAGGTCGACCTGCTCGCGCCGGCCACCGCGAGCGGCGCCGCGGACCTCTGGCTCACCCCCGGCGTCACCCCGTGGACCACCTCCATCAGCCCCACCCCGAGCTGTAACCAGTAGAGATCACCATGTCCCGAGTGAGGAAAGGATCTGCCATGCGGCTCTCCCGCATCATGATCGCTATCACGGCCGGCGTCGCCCTCTGGGGCGTACCGGCCGCGGCGGGGGCTGCTCAGCCTTTCACGCCGCAGCCCAGCATCCCGCCGACGGCCACGCCGACCTCGACGGTGACCCCGCAGCCCCCGCCGCCGTACCCGCCGGCCGGGCCGCGGCTGACCAGCCCGGACCCGACCGTGCTGGTGGGCGACCCGGTGACGATCGTCGGTGACAACTACGGCGCCAACGAACGCGTGCGGCTGACCTTCGCGGTCCTGCCCACCGCGGCCGGTGCCGCGCCGGCCGTTGCCCCGGCCGCACCCGGCGGCGTGGGCGCGATGGCCCCGCTGGCCGACGGTCCGGACGGTTGGGAAGGGTCGGGGTCACCCGACTGGCACGACGGACACGACGGGCACGACGGCTACTGCCGGTCCAACAGCCTGCCGAGCCCGATCACGGTGACGGCGAACGCCGCCGGCCACTTCGTGACGACCGTCCGGATCTGCCGCGTGGGCAGCATCCAGGTGACCGGCACCGGCCTGACCACCGGGAGCACCGCGACGCTGGTGCTGACCATCGAGCCGCGCCACCACGGCGACCCGCTGCCGGTCACCGGCAGCAGCGTCGGACCGCAGCTGACCATCGGCATCGCCGCCGTGGCGGTGGGTGCCCTGCTGATCCTGCTGACCGTCGCCGCGCGGCGCCGGCGGGGTCGGGGCGCCGCACGACTCGGCTGACCGTGCGTCCGGGCCGCGGTCGGCTGACCGCGGCCCGGACCTGATCACACCGGCCCGGACCGGCGCCCTGGCGTCGGTCCGGGCCGGCGCCGCGCCCGGGGCCGGCGCGCTCGCCTCACTCGAAGACCGGAACGCCCGCGCGGACCAGCCGCCAGTTCGGCTCGAAGAAGTCCGCCGGGTCGATGGCGCCGCGGTCCTGGGCCCAGTCGATGAGCAGTTGGCGGATCTCCTGCTGCTCGTTGTAGACCTGGGTCTGCACGATGCCCGGGAAGTTGCCGCCGCCGCTGCGCCGGTAGTTGTTCACCGCCACCACGAACCGCTCGTCGTCCCCGACCGGGGTGTCGGTGCCCGGATGGTTCAGCGTGGTGATCCGCTCGCCCACCGGCCGGCTGATGTCGATCTCGTAGTCCACGCCGGACAGGGTGTCGTAGTTGTAGTCCGGCACGGCCGGGTCGCTGATCGTCTCCGGGTCGACCGGTGCGTCCGGGGCCAGGGTCACGAAGTACTTCGCCGAGTACTCCAGGTACGCCCGCACCTGAGCGCCGGTCAGCACGACCGCCTCCAGGGTGTTGTCGTAGATGTAGAGCCCCGCCACGTCCTTGATCTTCACCTCGCCGGCCGGGAACACCGCGTCCCGGCTGAACGGGGCGGCGATCGAGAGCACCGGCAACTGGGCGTACTCGCCGCCGGCCAGCGCCGCGGCGACCGTGTCGGTCTGCACCTTGTTGATGTAGTCCAGGATCGGGGTGTCCCGGTACCGCGAGGCCGCCGCGGACAGCTCGGTCACCGAGGTGGCGACGACCTGGTTGACGTACCCGACCGTGGTGTTGTGCTGGGCGCGCACGGCGGCCAGCACCTTCGGGTCCTCGACCACGGTGTTGCTGTTGAGCATGGTGGCGTGCTTGTCGGTGACGACCCACCGGCCGCGCTGGCGGCTCAGCGTGAAGTCCATCCGGGTCAGCCGCTGGCCCCACTTGGACGGTTCCGAGGTGAGCACCTGCGCGCCGGTCTGCTCGTTGGTGACGAACTTCTCCGGAATCTCCAGGTGCGCGTGACCGAAGAGGATCGCGTCGATCCCGGGTACCCGCTGGGCGATCAGCGCCGTCGGGTTCTCCACCGGCAACTCGGGGCCGTAGCTGGAGGTGCCGCTGTCGCCGCCGTGCGCCGAGAGGACCACCAGGTCCGCGCCGCGGGCGCGCATGATCGGCACGTACTTCGCGGCGGTCGCGACCATGTCCTCGAAGCGCAGCCGGCCCTCGACGTTGCCCCGGTCCCAGATCGCCACGCCGGGATTGGTCAGGCCGAGAATGCCCACCCGCAACGCCGGGGCGCCAGGACCCAGGTCGACCTTCTTGATGACGTACGGGGTGAAGGCGGGCCGGCCGGTCCTGGCGTTCACCGCGTTGGCGGCCAGCGCCGGGAAGCCGAGCTGGCGGATCCACAGGTCCAGCAGCGGCAGACCGTAGTTGAACTCGTGGTTGCCCAGCGTCACGGCGTCGTAGTCGATGACGTTCATCGCGCGGGCCATCGGGTGCCGCTGGTGGGTCTCGGTGATCGGCTCCTGCTTGGCGTAGTACGTCGTGAGCGGGGTGCCCTGGATGGTGTCGCCGGCGTCGAGCACCAGGATGCCCCGGTTGCGGCGCTCGGCGCGGATCTCGTTGATCAGGGTGGCGATCTTGGCCAGACCCACGTCGTTCTGCTTCGAGTCGTCGAACTCGGCGTCCTTGTAGTAGTCCCAGTTGTAGACGTTGCCGTGCGTGTCGGAGGTGCCGAGCAGGGTGAGGCTCCAGCTCTGCGGGCGGGTCGGCCGGTGTGCCTGGGCGGGGCCGGCGGCCACCAGCGGGGCCGCGGCCGCGGCCGCCGCGGCGGCGAGCACCTGACGGCGCGACGTTCCGGGGGGAAGGGTCATGACGGGCCTTTCGCCGAAGGTCGGTGGGCACCTCGTGGGCGCCGCACGGCACCCTAACCAGCCGGTCCGGCCGGCCCGGCCGTGCCCCCACCCACGTCAGGCGCGGCCCGGTCCGGGCCGGGGCGCCGGTGCACGAGCATGTCGCCGTGCGCGGTCAGCAGCATCAGCGCGGTCAGCACGGCGGCGTTGGCGATCAGCGGCATGCCGTGCCCCAGCACCGCCGCGATGACGATGGCGAGCAGCCCGGCCAGCCGGTGCCAGGACATCCGGCGGTGCACCAGCGCCGCGAGCGGGATCCAGCCGGCGAGCGTGAGCGTCGGCCCGGCGACCAGCGCCGCGAGCGCGGCCGGCTGCCGGGTGAGCGGGTCCTCGACCATCAGGCGAGCGCCGAGTCCGATGGCCACCACCCCGGCGATCATCACCAGGTGCAGGTAGCCGGCCAGCAGGCCGAGACGGCTTCCGGACGGCCCCTCTCCGCGATGGCGCCGCCGAGCCGCTCGCCGCCGGGCAGCAGGTACAGCCGGCCGACGCTTATCGTGACGACGAAGACCAGCGCGTACGCCAGGATCGTCGGCAGGTCCAGGTGCGCCTGGCTGAACGCGATGCCGGCGCCCAGGATGGGTTCGCCCAGGGCGATGATGTAGATCTGCTGGTACCGCTCGGCCAGGTGCTCCGGGGTGATCCGCAGTTCCGCCCATGCGCTGCGGCCCAGGCCGGGGGTCGGCCAGCGCAGCCAGGCCAGCGAGTACTCCATGACCAGGGCCGCGGTCCAGAGTGCCACCCGGGCGGCCGGAAGGAGCGCCCCGGCCAGCCAGAGCGCCCCGGACGCCACGAACCAGACCGCCACCCGCACCGTCCTGACCCGCAGCGGGTGGCCGCGCAGGGCCGGCAGCAGCAGGCCGGGCCGGCCCAGGTGGATCGCCACGTACGCGCCCGCGAACAGCAGCGCCCCGCCGGCGTACGCGCTGGTCGCCGTGCCGGCCATCAGCAGGCCGCCGAGCATCACCCAGATCAGCAGCGCGATGATCAGCGGCGTGCGCGGGTCGAACCAGTCCGTCGACCAGGCGGTCACGAACCAGACCCACCAGATCGCGGCCAGCAGCAGCGCGGTCCGGTAGATCCCGCCGGCGGTGAGGTCGTCCTCCAGCGCCTGGGCCACCCGGTTCAGGGCGAGGATGAACGCCAGGTCGAAGAAGAGTTCCAGGAACGACGCCCGGCGCGGTGCCTCCCGCGGGCGCAGCAGGCGTCCCGCCCCGACCCCGGGGGTGAGGAACCGACCCAGCCACGCCTGCACACCTCAGTCGTACCAACGGCGACCCGGCCATCCGGCCCGAATCGCCGACCCCGCCCCCGTCGGCCCCGACGTCGCCCTGTCCCGACGTCGCCCTGTCCCGACGTCGCCCTGCCCCGACCCGGACTCCGCCGCGCCGGGCCGGGGGTCCGTCGCGGGTCGGGCCGGCGGGTCCGGGTCGGGTCAGGCCGGCGGCCCGGCGCCGGGTCCGCGCAGCCGCATGGCCGGGTCCCGGGTACGGACGAAGCCGAGCGACCGGTACAGCGGCTCGCCCTCGGCGGAGGCCCGCAGGTCGATCCGGCGTACGTCGGCCGCCCGGAACCAGTCCAGCAGGGCGCTCACGCAGGCCCGTGAGTAGCCCCGGCGGCGCCGGTCCGGGTCGGTGGCGACGTTGAAGACGTGGCCGACCCGGCCGCTCGGATTGTCCGGCCCGCCGAGCCGCAGTTCGACGGTGCCCACCGCGCAGGCCGCCAGCGCGCCGGTCCCGTCCCGGTCGACCACGAACGCCGCGAGCGTGGGGTCCGGCTCGGCCAGCCGGGTCCGCAGCGTCGCGGCACTGCCGCGGCGCCATTCGCCGCCGTCCGGTGCGCCGCCGTCCGGGGCGCCGTCGGCCATTCCGGCCAGCATGACGGCCCGCAGCCGGACCAGTTCGTCGACGTCGGCCACGGTGGCCCGGCGGGCGTCCGGCACCCTCATCCCGGTCATGCCGGCGATGGTAACCGTGGACCGCACCGGCCCGGCCCCGGCGGCTCCGGTCCGGGCCGGTGCGGTCCGCGTCGGGCGGCCGACCCGGCCCGGCCGCGACGCCGGTCGTCGCGTTCAGCGGTAGACGTGTACCGGCGTGTTGACCCCCAGGACCGACCAGAGCCGGTTCATGGCCGGGATCGGCACCCGCAGGCAGCCGTGGCTGGCCGGGTACGCCGGCACCGAGGTGGCGCCGTGCACCGCGTACCCGCCGTGGAAGTAGTTGGGCCGCCACAGCAGCCCGAGCGGACTCTGCCGCCAGCCGTCGATCCGGCGGGTGACCCGGTAGTCGCCGGTCGGGGTGGGCGTGCTGCTCTTGCCGGAGGAGATGTCCACGATCCGCACCACGGCGCCGTTGCGGGTCAGGTAGAGCACCTGCCGGCCCAGGCTCGCCTCGACCGCGTATCCCGCGTGCCGGTACCGCGGCGCGGGCGCGGCCGGGTGGTCCAGCGCGGCCCAGGTGCGCGGCCCGACGATGCCGTCCCGGGCCAGGCCGTTGACCTTCTGGAACGCCACGACCGCGTGGAAGGTGGACGGTCCGAAGTCGCCGTCGACCCCGCCCACGTCGTAGTGCAGGTCCGTCAGCCGTCGTTGCAGGGTGCTCACGGTGGCGCCCTTGGCGCCCTGGCGCAGCAGCGGCCGGGCTGCCGCGGCGTACGCGCTCTGCACGGTTGTCGGGAACCCGGCCCTGGCGGCGGCGGCCGGCGTCCCGGCGCTGGCCGGACCGACCGCCCAGGCGGGTGCGGCCGGCAGCAGCAGGGCGCTCCCGGTCGCGACCGCGACCGCGGTCCGGTGCCAGCGCGGCGGGCTGGCGGTCTTTCTGGCAGTGGGCTTCATCGACCCTCCCTGAGGACTTACCGGAACCCGAACATTAGTCCGGTTCGGGGGCGCCCGGGTACCGCGTCCCGATCCGTGCGCGCTGCGCCGGATGTCCGGTGCCGCCGGGGAATCCTGGCGGCCAGGCGGTCGTTACATGTCCCGTACGGCCGAGTAGAACCACCAGATGAGCTGGGATGACGGAGTCCCGCGCCGGAATTTGGCGGGACCCCGGTCGTTACACATGGTCCCGGCCGACGGAGCGCCCCGCTGCGACCGCGTGCCGGACCACCCCCCGTCCCCCGAGCGCCCACGACTGGTGCTCACGCGCGTGCCGCCCCCGAAGGCACGTGGCGTGCAACCCCCGAATGGAGCTCACCATGATGAACACGACGATGATGCACAAGGGCATGCTGACCGCCATCGGTCTGACCTTCGCCGGCGCGATGGCCGCCGGACCCGGAATGGCCCACGACACCGCGTCGACCCCGGTCGGCAAGCCGGTGGCGCTGGTGCAGAGCATCACCTCCGACGCCTCGACGCCGGACCGGGCCGCGCTGATCCCGCACGGCACCCAGGGCGCGCAGTCGCGGATCGACCTGAGTGACGAGCAGAAGGACAACGCGAAGGCCATCGTCGAGGCCACCAGGAAGAACGGCCTGGACGAGCGGGCCGCGGTGATCGCGGTCGCCACCTCGATGCAGGAGTCCAAGCTGGAGAACCTGGGCCACCTGGGCTCGGCCAACGACCACGACTCGCTGGGTCTGTTCCAGCAGCGCCCGTCCTCGGGCTGGGGTACGCCGGATCAGATCACCGATCCGCAGTACGCCACCACGGCCTTCCTGAACGGCCTGAAGAACGTGTCGGGCTGGCATGACCTGCCGCTGACCGTGGCCGCGCAGAAGGTTCAGGTGTCGGCCTACCCGGACGCCTACGCGCAGTGGGAGTCCCAGGCCGCCGACCTGGTCGCCGAGTACTGGGCCGGCTGACCCCGACCATCCCGAAACGGCCCCCGCCGTCACCCCGGTGACGGCGGGGGCCGTTCGCCGTCCGCGCCCCGGAACCGGGCTCACGCGGCGAACAGCAACGCCGCGCTGAGCAGGACGACGACGGCGGTGCTGAGGTGGATGCCGAAGGCGGCGGCCTTCGTGCCGCCGTGGCGTAGCACGATCGCCATGTCGCCGAGCGGGATCAGCGCGGCCGCGAGCATGAACCAGGCCTCCGCCCGGGCACCGACGAAGACCAGCAGGGCCAGGCCCACGATGCCGAGGCTGAGGTCCCGTACGCCCTTGACGGCCAGGTAGGCGCGGTCGCCCTCGGGTTTGGCCGGCACTCCGTAGCCCGCCGCCGCGGAATGCGGTGCCAGCAGGAAGCGGGCGCCGATGACGGCGATGAAGAGGTCGAGGACGACGGCGAGTCCGTAGGCGAGTGAGGAGAGCACGACCGGATCCTTTCGCGTTTGCTAGCACTGCTAGAAACTCGAGCGAGACTAGCAGTAGCTCGGGCAGGTTGGCTAGCGGCGCTAGGATGTGGCCATGTCTGTCCGCGAACGCCGGGCGCGGGAGCGCACGCGACGGGAGCGGCTGATCGTCACGACCGCCCGGGACCTCGCCGAATCCGAGGGCTGGGACGCGGTGACCACCCGCCGGCTGGCCGAGCTGATCGAGTACAGCCAACCGGTGCTCTACAGCCACTTCCGCGGCAAGGGCGCGATCATGGCGGCCGTCGCGGTGGAGGGCTTCGCCGAGATCGCCGACCGGCTGCGCGCGGCCCGTGCCGGTGCCCGGACCGGGCGGGCGGCGCTGGCCGCGGTCGTGGCGGCCTATCTCGACTTCGCCGAGCGGCATCCGGCGCTGTACGACGCCATGTTCGTGCACGCCGTGGATCTGCGGTTCGCCCACCCGGAGACGCCCGCGGCCCTGCGCGAGGCGTTCGGGACGATCCGCGACGCGGTCCGGCCGTTCGCCGGCGACGACGACCTCGATGTGCACACCGAGGTGTTCTGGGCCGGTCTGCACGGCATCGTCACGTTGATGCGCGGCGACCGCCTGCCGCGCGAGACCCAGGACCGGCGCATCGCGCTGTTCCTCGACCGCTTCGCCGGCTGACCGGGCCGGGTGACCGCCGGCACACCGGCGCCGGGGCGATTTGTCGGGTTGGCCGGAATGGGTCGGTGGCCCGGGGCGTTGTACCGGGTCGCGGCGCGGGGACCGACCCCCGACCCCCAGGTCCCCGGCCCACGGTCCACGGCCCCACGGTCCACGGCCACGGTCCACGGTCCACGGCCCCACGGTCACGGCCCAGCGGTTCACTGCCCTGGGGGCTACGGCCCGGCCGGTCGCGGATGATCTCGCGGCCCGGCCCGCGGATGGGAATGCCGGCGGGCCGGGGTCGGTTATACCCGGTCCGGATGACCGCAGCAGCCGCCCACGGGCCGGCCCGGTCGTCCACCCCCGAGTTCCCCGGGCGCGTGTCGCGCCCAGGAATCCCTTCATGTTCTTTCGGGCGTTCCCCCGAGCGTCCGTGTGGTGCTGTCGCGTGTGCGGTCCCCCTGCTGGTTGTGCGTGCGCGTGGTGGCCTGACCCCCTTGAGGAGTTTTTCTGATGAAGACCACGATGCTGCGTAAGAGTGTGTTGTCGGTTGCCGGTCTGGCGTTTGCCGGTGGTGTGGTGGCCGGTCCGGTCACGGGTGTGTTGGCCTCGGGTCCGGCGGTGGCTGCGGATCGTGTGTCGGCGGTGGCGGTGGCTCAGCCTTCGGGTGGGCAGTCGCACGTCGATCTGGGTGATGAGCAGAAGGCGAATGTCAAGGCGATCGTGGCGGCTACGAAGAAGAACGGTCTGGATGAGCGGGCCGCGGTGATTTCGGTGGCCACGGCGATGCAGGAGTCGAAGTTGAAGAATCTGGGTGATCTGGGTGCGGCCAACGATCATGATTCGTTGGGTCTGTTCCAGCAGCGGCCGACCTCGGGTTGGGGTTCGCCGGATGAGATCACGGATCCGGAGTATGCGACGACGGCGTTCCAGAAGGCGTTGAAGGATGTGCCGAACTGGCATGAGTTGCCGTTGACCGAGGCGGCGCAGAAGGTTCAGGTGTCGGCGTACCCGGATGCGTACGCGCAGTGGGAGTCGCAGGCGACCGATCTGGTGGGTCAGTACTGGAACGCCTGACCCCCGGGAGTGCAGTGCCGGAAGGGCCCCGATCATCGGGGCCCTTCCGTGTGTCCCGGCCGTGTGTCCCGGTGGCCGCCCATCGGGGTGCGTACGCCCCGGCGCTGATCTATTGTCGGGTGGTCGGCCCGGCGCTTGCGAGGAGGTGTCGTACGTGGGCGTGCGCACCTGGATCGCGGGCTGGCCGGTGTACCGGCAGCTCACCGGCACCGATCCGCTGGGCCGGGGAGCGGCGGCCCGTTCGGCCCGCTCGGCGGGGCTGACCCCGCGCACCGAGCAGGCCGACACCGTGGCCCGCTCCGTCTGCCCGTACTGCGCCGTCGGCTGCGGCCAGCGGGTGTACGCCCGCGACGGGCGGATCCTGCAGATCGAGGGCGACCCGGACAGCCCCATCTCCCGGGGCCGGCTGTGCCCGAAGGGTTCGGCCAGCAAGACGCTGGTCACCAGCGAACTGCGCCAGCAGAAGGTCCGGTACCGGCGACCGTACGGCACCGACTGGGAGGACCTGGACCTCGACACCGCGCTGGACATGATCGCCGACCGGGTCATCGCCGCGCGGGCGCAGACCTGGGAGGACGCCGACGCGTCGGGCCGGCCGCTGAACCGGACGCTCGGCATCGCCAGCCTGGGCGGCGCCACGCTGGACAACGAGGAGAACTACCTCATCAAGAAGTTGTTCACCGCGATGGGCGCCCTGCAGATCGAGAACCAGGCCCGGATTTGACACTCCGCCACCGTCCCCGGTCTGGGGACCAGCTTCGGTCGCGGCGGCGCCACGGGTTTCCAGCAGGACCTGGCCAACGCTGACGTCATCATCATCCAGGGTTCCAACATGGCCGAGGCGCACCCGGTGGGCTTCCAGTGGGTGATGGAGGCCAAGCGGCGCGGCGCCAAGGTCTTCCACGTGGACCCGCGGTTCACCCGGACCAGCGCGCTTGCCGACAGCTACCTGCCGATCCGGGCCGGCACCGACGTCGCGCTGCTCGGCGGCGTGGTGCGCTACATCCTGGAGAACGCGCTGGACTTCCGGGAGTACGTCCTCGCGTACACGAACGCGGCCAGCATCGTCGGCGAGGACTTCCGGGACACCGAGGACCTGGACGGGCTGTTCTCCGGGTTCGACCCGCAGACCGCCAGCTACCAGCAGGCGAGCTGGCAGTACCAGGGTCAGGCCGGGACCGGCCCGCAGCACGACACGGCCATCCAGCGGGAGACCGCGGGCGGGCTGCGGCACGAGTCGCACGGCGCCCCGATCGGCGGCAACGTGCAGCGGGACGAGACGCTCCAACACCCGCGCTGCGTCTACCAGCTGCTCAAACGGCACTACGCCCGGTACACGCCGGAGATGGTCGAACGCATCTGCGGCGTGCCGCGGGAGAAGTTCCTCGAACTGTGCCGGGCCTGGACGCAGAACTCGGGCCGGGAGCGCACCGGCGCGCTCGTCTACTCGGTCGGCTGGACCCAGCACACCGTGGGCGTGCAGTACATCCGCACGGGCGCGGTCATCCAGTTGCTGCTGGGCAACGTGGGCCGGCCGGGTGGCGGGGTGATGGCGCTGCGCGGGCACGCCAGCATCCAGGGCTCCACCGACATCCCGACGCTGTTCAACCTGCTGCCGGGCTACCTGCCGATGCCCCGGCACGCCGAGCACCAGACGTTCGACGCGTGGGCCGACAGCATCCGGCACCCGGGCCAGAAGGGCTTCTGGGGCAACGCGCGGGCGTTCGCGGCGAGCCTGCTGAAGGCGTACTGGGGGGAGGCGGCGCGGCCGGAGAACGACTTCTGCTACGGCTACCTGCCCCGGTTGACCGGGGACCACGGCACGTACCAGACGGTCTTCAACATGATCGACGGCAAGGTCAAGGGGTACTTCCTGCTCGGCCAGAACCCGGCCGTCGGCTCGGCGCACGGCCGCGCCCAGCGGCTCGGCATGGCGAACCTGGACTGGCTGGTGGTCCGCGACCTCTTCATGATCGAGAGCGCGACGTTCTGGAAGAACGGCCCCGAGGTGGACAGCGGCGAGATCGTGCCGCAGGAGTGCCGCACCGAGGTGTTCTTCCTGCCGGCCGCCTCGCACGTGGAGAAGGAGGGCACCTTCACCCAGACCCAGCGGCTGCTGCAGTGGCGGGAGAAGGCGGTCGACCCGCCCGGCGACTGCCGCTCCGAGCTGTGGTTCTTCTACCACCTGGGCGAGCGGATCCGGCAGAAGCTGGCCGGCTCGACGCTGCCGCGCGACCGGGCGCTGCTCGACCTCACCTGGGCCTACCCCACGCACGGCCCGCACGCGGAGCCCAGCGCCGAGGCGGTGCTGGCCGAGATCAACGGGTACGACGTGGCCACCGGCGCGCCGCTGTCGGCGTTCGGGGAGGCCCGGGACGACGGCTCCACCGCCATCGGCTGCTGGATCTACACGGGCGTGTACGCCGACGGCGTCAACCAGGCCGCCCGGCGCAGGTCGGGGCGGGACCAGGACTGGGTGGCCGCGCAGTGGGGCTGGGCCTGGCCGGCCAACCGCCGGATGCTCTACAACCGCGCCTCGGCCGATCCGCAGGGCCGGCCGTGGAGCGAGCGCAAGCGGTACGTCTGGTGGGACGCCGAGCGGGGCGAGTGGACCGGCCGCGACGTGCCCGACTTCGAGCGGACCAAGCCGCCCACGTACCGGCCGCCGGCGGGCGCGACCGGACCGGCCGCGCTGGCCGGCGACGATCCGTTCGTGATGCAGGGAGACGGGAAGGGCTGGCTGTTCGCCCCGACCGGTCTGGTCGACGGCCCGCTGCCGACGCACTACGAGCCGGCCGAGTCCCCGGTCCGCAACCCGCTCTACGGCCAGCAGTCCAATCCGACCCGCAAGACCTACGACCGGTCCGACAATCCGGTGAACCCGAGTCCGCCGCGGGCGGGCGGCGACGTCTTCCCGTACGTTTTCCTGGTCAGCCGGCTCACCGAGCACCACACGGCCGGCGGGATGAGCCGGACGGTACGGCACCTGGCCGAGCTGCAACCGGAGATGTTCGTGGAGGTCTCCCCGGAACTGGCCGCCGAGCGCGGGCTGGAACACCGGGGCTGGGCGTACCTGGTCACGTCCCGGGCCGCCATCGAGGCGCGGGTGCTGGTGACCGACCGGCTCGCCCCGCTGCGGGTGGAGGGCCGGGAGATCCACCAGATCTGGTTGCCGTACCACTTCGGGTACGAGGGCCTGGTCCGCGGTGACTCGGCCAACGACCTGTTCGGCGTCGTCCTCGACCCGAACGTGTTGATCCAGGAGAGCAAGGTGGGCACCTGCGACATCAGGCCGGGCCGCCGGCCGACCGGTCCGGCGCTGCGGGACCTGGTGGCCGGCTACCGGCGCCGGGCCGCCGGCGCCGAGCCGGACGGTGGCCGGGCGGACGGTGGCCAGGCGGACGCTGCCGGCGAGGCCGGCGCCGAGCCGGACGGTGACCAGGCGGACGGTGCCGGCGGTGCCGGCGCTGCCGGCGAGGGGAGGGGCGGAGCGGATGACCGACGGCACCGGAGCGCAGCCTGCGGCGGACCCGGCGGCGGACGCCGGCTGGCCGGACCGGCCACCCCGGATGGGTTTCTTCACCGACACCAGCGTGTGCATCGGCTGCAAGGCCTGCGAGGTGGCCTGCAAGGAGTGGAACCTGGTCCCGGAGCAGGGCATGGACCTGCTGGGCATGTCGTACGACAACACCGGCGCGCTGACCGCGAACTCGTGGCGGCACGTCGCCTTCATCGAGCAACCGCGCCCGGCCGCCGCGACGCCGGAACCCGTCGCGACGCCGGAACCCGTCGCGACGCCGGAACCCGTCGCGACGCCGGAACCCGTCGCGACGCCGGGACCCGCTGCGGCGCCGGCCGGGGACGGCGCGCCGGCCGGGCCGGAGTTCCTCGGGATGCCCGGATCGGGGCCGCCGGGCCGCTCGGGCGGGGCCGCCGGGCGGACCGACTTCCGCTGGCTGATGATGTCCGACGTGTGCAAGCACTGCACCCGGGCGGCCTGCCTGGACGTCTGCCCCACCGGGGCGCTGTTCCGCACCGAGTTCGGCACGGTCGTGGTGCAGGAGGACATCTGCAACGGCTGCGGCTACTGCATCCCGGCCTGCCCGTACGGGGTGATCGACCAGCGCCGGGGCGACGGCCGGGCGTGGAAGTGCACGCTCTGCTACGACCGGATCGGGGCCGGTATGACGCCGGCCTGCGCGCAGGCGTGCCCCACCGAGTCCATTCAGTACGGACCGCTTGACGAACTGCGGGACCGGGCCGCCGGGCGGGTGGCCGCGCTGCACGAGGCGGGGGTCGCCGACGCCCGGCTCTACGGGCACGACCCGGCCGACGGCGTCGGCGGGGACGGCGCGTTCTTCCTGCTGCTGGACGAGCCGGAGGTGTACGGGTTGCCGCCCGACCCGGTGGTCACCACCCGGGACCTGCCGCGGATGTGGCGCCGGGCCGGGC
Source organism: Plantactinospora sp. KBS50 (assembly GCF_002285795.1). GTDB lineage: Bacteria > Actinomycetota > Actinomycetes > Mycobacteriales > Micromonosporaceae > KBS50. The sequence continues at coordinate 3,249,986 of NZ_CP022961.1, read as the reverse complement.
TGGCCGCGCTCACCATGGCGGCCGCGGCCGTGGTGGCCTTCGCCGGGCGGCCCCGGTGAGCGCCCGGCCGACCGGCCCCGGCCCGGAACGGCACCGGCCCGCCCGGGACGGTGCCGCCGTCGCGGGCACCGGCGCCGGCCGGGCCGGAGAGGGTCGGGCCGGCGCCGGTCGGGCGCAGGACCGGTCGCGCCGGCGCGGCGGCGGGCGCTCCGGCCGCGGCGGCGAGCGGCTCACCGTGCCGCCGGCCGAGTTCACCTCGTACTACGGCCGGCCGATCGTGAAGGCACCGGTGTGGAAGTGGGACATCGCCGCGTACCTGTTCACCGGCGGGTTGGCCGCCGGGTCGGCGCTGCTGGCCGCCGGCGGCCAACTGACCGGCCGGCCGGCGCTGCGCCGCGCGGGCCGGGTCGGCGCGTTCGCCGCGATCGGGGCCAGCAGCTACTTCCTGGTCAACGACCTGGGCCGGCCGGCCCGGTTCCACCACATGCTGCGGGTGGCCAAGCCGACCTCGCCGATGTCGGTGGGCACCTGGATCCTCACCGCGTTCGGCCCGGCCGCCGGGCTGGCCGCGGTCGCCGAACTCGCCCCGGTGCTGCCCGAGCGGGGGCCGCTGGGCCTCGCCCGCCGGGTGCTGCCCCCGGCGGGCGCGGTGGCCGGGCTCGCGGCGGCGGCCACCGCACCGGCGCTCGCCACGTACACCGGGGTGCTGCTGGCCGACACGGCGGTGCCGTCCTGGCACGAGGCGTACCCGCAACTGCCGTTCGTCTTCGCCGGCAGCGCGCTGGCCAGCGGCGCCGGCCTGGGCCTGCTGGCCGCGCCGCCCGAGCAGGCCGGCCCGGCCCGGCGGCTCGCGCTGGCCGGCGCGGCGATGGAACTGGCCGGCGCGCACCGGATCGAGCACCGGCTCGGGCTGCTCAGCGAGCCGTACACCACCGGGCGGGCCGGCCGGCTGCTGCGCACCGGCCGCAACCTGACCGCCCTCGGGGTCGCCGGCGCGGTGCTGGGCCGGCGCAGCCGGCTGCTGTCGGCGCTGTCCGGCGCGGCGCTGCTCGGCGCGGCCGTGGCCACCCGGTTCGGCATCTTCGCCGGCGGGGTCGCCTCGGCCCGGGACCCGAGGTACACGGTCGTCCCGCAGCGCGACCGGCTCGCCGGCCGCTAGCACCCGCGCCGGCGCCGGTGCGGCGCCGCCGGCCGCGACGGTGGCATCGGCCGCGACGGTGGCATCGGACGTGGCGGTGGCACCGGACGCGGCGCCACCGCCGGCCGCGGTGGTGGCACCGGATGCGCGGCCCGGCCGGTGCCGCGGCGGCCCGTGTGGTTTAGTGCTCGGTGGAGGCGTTCAGGCGGCTGGTGCCCCTCCCGGTCTTCAAAACCGGTGCGACCCGCGAGCCGGGTCGGGCGGGTTCGATTCCCGTCCGCCTCCGTCCGCGACCCGGCCCCTGCCGGCCGGTGACCGCGGCCGGAGACCGAGGAGTGGCTGATGCAGGGCGCGGCCGACGCGCGACGGCGGATCCCCCGTACCGATGCGGTGCTGGCCGACCCGCGGCTGGTCGCGGCCGCCGCGACCGTGGGCCGGCCGGCGCTCAAGGCCGCCGTCACAGCGGCCCAGCGGCGGGCGCGCTCCGGCGAGATCCGCCCCGAGGAGGTGGCCGAGGTCGCCGCCGCGGCGGTCGCCGCGCCACCGGACGGGCTCCGGCCGGTGCTCAACGCCACCGGGGTGGTGCTGCACACCAACCTGGGCCGGGCGGCGCTGTCGGCGGCGGCCGTCGACGCGCTGGTGGCCGCCGCCGGGCACACCGACGTGGAACTGGACCTGGCCACCGGGCGGCGTGCCCGGCGCGGCCGGTCCACCCTGGCGGCGCTGGCCGCCGCGGTGCCCGACGCGGCGGCGGTGCACGTGGTCAACAACGGCGCGGCGGCCCTGGTGCTGGCCGCCACCGCCCTCGCGGCCGGCCGGGAGATCGTGGTCAGCCGCGGCGAACTGGTGGAGATCGGCGACGGGTTCCGCCTGCCCGACCTGCTGGTCAGCACCGGCGCCCGGCTGCGCGAGGTGGGCACCACGAACCGCACCACCCGGGCCGACTACGCCGCGGCGCTCGGGCCGGACACCGCGTTCGTGCTGAAGGTGCACCCGTCGAACTTCGTGGTCCGCGGCTTCACCTCGGCGGTGCCGGTCGCCGAGCTGGCCGGCCTGCCGGTGCCGGTGGTGGTGGACATCGGGTCGGGGCTGCTGGCGCCCGAACCGGCGCTGCCGGACGAGCCCGACGCGGCCTCGGCGCTGCGGGCCGGCGCCACCCTGGTGACGGCGAGCGGGGACAAGCTGCTCGGCGGCCCGCAGGCCGGGCTGCTGCTGGGCGACGCGGCCGTGCTGGACCGGCTCCGCCGGCATCCGCTGGCCCGGGCGCTGCGGGTGGACAAGCTCACCCTGGCCGCGTTGCGGGCCACGCTCACCGGCCCGGACACCCCGACCCGGCGGGCGGTGCGGGCCGAGGCGGACGCGCTGCGGGTCCGGGCCGAGCGGCTGGCGGCCTCCCTGGCCGCCGCCGGGCTGGCCGCCGAGGTGACCCCGGCGGCCGCGGTGGTCGGCGGCGGCGGGGCGCCCGAGGTCGAGCTGCCGTCCTGGGCGGTGGCGCTGCCCGAGGCGTACGCGCCGGTGCTGCGCGCCGGCACCCCGCCGGTGCTCGGCCGGGTGGAGCGCGGCCGGCTGCTGCTGGACCTGCGCTGCGTGGCCCCGGCCGACGACGCCGAGCTGGCCCGGGCCGTGCCGCGGGCGGTGCGCCGTGCCCGGGACGGGGCCGGGCCGCCCGGCCCGCGCTGATGCACGTCATCGCCACCGCGGGCCACGTGGACCACGGCAAGTCCACGCTGGTGCGCGCGCTGACCGGGATGGAGCCGGACCGCTGGGCCGAGGAACGGCGCCGGGGCATGACGATCGACCTCGGCTTCGCCTGGACCGGGCTGCCCTCCGGCGCGGTGCTGGCCTTCGTGGACGTACCGGGGCACGAGCGGTTCGTCCCGAACATGCTGGCCGGCGTCGGCCCGGTCCCGGCCGCGATGCTGGTGGTGGCGGCCGACGAGGGGTGGATGCCGCAGTCGGCGGAGCACCTGGCGGCCCTGGACGCGCTCGGCGTGCGGCACGGGCTGCTCGTGGTGACCCGGGCCGACCTCGCCGACCCGGATCCGGCGCTGCGCGAGGCCCGGTCGCGGCTGCGGGACAGCTCGCTGGCCGGGATCGCGCAGGTCGCGGTGAGCGGAGCGACGGGGGCCGGGCTGCCCCGGCTGCGCGCCGAGCTGGACCGGCTGGTCGCCGGCATGCCCGCGGCGGAGCCCGCCGCCCCGGTCCGGCTCTGGGTGGACCGCTCGTTCACCATCCGCGGCAGCGGCACGGTGCTGACCGGCACGCTCGGCGCCGGCACCGTGCGGGTGGGCGACGAACTGGAGCTGGGCGACGGCACCCGGGTGCGGGTCCGCGGCCTCCAGTCGCTCGGCGCGGCCACCGGCGCGGTCGCCGCGGTGGCCCGGGTGGCGGTGAACCTGCGCGGCGTGCCCCGGGACGCGGTACGCCGCGGCGACGCGCTGCTCACGCCGGACCGGTTCCACCGCACCGACCTGCTGGACGTGCGGCTGGCCGGCGACCCGGTGGCGCGGCTGCCCGCCGAGCTGATGCTGCACGTCGGCTCGGCGGCCGTGCCGGCCCGGGTCCGTCCGCTGGGGCCGGACACCGCCCGGCTGCGGCTGGCGCGGGCGCTGCCGCTGCGGGTGGGGGACCGGGCGTTGCTGCGCGACCCGGGCCGCCGGCACGTGACCGGCGGGGTGACCGTGCTGGACGTGGCGGTGCCGCCGCTGTCCCGCCGGGGTGCCGCGGCGGCCCGGGCGGCGGTGCTGGCGACCCTGGACGGCACGCCGGACGAGGCATCCGAGCTGCGCCGCCGCGGCCTGGTCCGGCGCGCCGACCTGGATCGGATGGGGGTGCCGGTCACCGGCGGGCCGGTCACCGGGCAGTGGCACGCGGACCCCGGGCACTGGGCCGGCCTGCTCGACCGGCTGGTCGCGGCGGTGCAGCGGGAACAGGCCGCCGATCCGCTGGCCCCGGGAGTGCCGGTGGAGGTGCTGCGCCAGCAGCTCGGCCTGCCGGACCGGGCCCTGGTCGAGGCGCTGGTCCGGCCGCCGCTGCGGCTGGTCCAGGGTCGGGTGGTGACCGGACCGGCGGTGCCGGCCCTGCCGCCGCCGGTGGCCGCGGCCCTGGCCCGGCTGACCGCCGAGCTGGCCGGCCGGCCGTTCCGGGCACCCGAGGCGGCCCGGCTGGTCGAGCTGGGGTTGGGTCCGCGGGAGATCGGCGCAGCGGCACGGGCGGGTGCGCTGCTGCGGTTGGCCGACGCCGTGGTGCTGCTGCCGGACGCTCCGCAGGCGGCGGTGCGGGTGCTGGCCGGCCTGCCGCAGCCGTTCACGTTGAGCGCGGCCCGTCAGGCGCTGGACACCAGCCGCCGGGTGGCGGTGCCGCTGCTGGAGCTGTTGGACCGGCGCGGGGTGACCCGCCGCGCCGACGACGGCACCCGTACCCTAGCGTCCTAGGACACCGTACGGGACGTGCGCCCGACCACCCCCGGCGAAAACGCGTCGCCGAGGCGGGCGACACCCCTAACGTGAGGAGCGTGGCTACCGACCTGGGGGACCCGGCGGCGACCTGGCGGGACTCCAACCACCGGTGGCGGATCGAGGCGTACCGGTCGCCGGACCTGCGGTTCGCCGTCTACGCCACGAACGGCACCACCGAGTCGGCGCCGCTGTGGCTGCTCGGCATGCCCGCGCTGGCCCGCTGGCTGGCGTACCAGCAGATCGACGTGGACAGCCTGGAGATCGACTGAACCCCGCCGCGGTCTCTGCGGCGCGGGGTCAGGACGCCGCCCGTCGCCGAACGGGCGGGGTGGTGGTTTCGGCTCCTCGGTGCCGGTGCGCCCGACCGGGGGACCCGGCGCCGTTCGTCCGTGCCGGTGCGGACCGCGGATCTACGGTCGGTTCGTGAAAAACCGAGGGCTACGCACGTTGTTGTCCGTCCTGGCCGGGCTGGCCGTGATCTACCTGGGCAGCGACCAGCGCGACGGATCGCACCGGGTGAGCAACGCGCTGCTGCTGGTCGCGGCCGGCGCCGGACTGATCGTCTGGCAGCTCACGAAGCCGCGGGCGGACAGGTCGGCGGGCTGACCGGGTCGCGGTCAGCGGGCCGCAGCGGTCAGCCGGTCCGGGTCCTCGGCGCCCAGCGACACCCGGACCAGCGCCGACACCAGGCGCGGAAACCGGTCGCCGGGCGCCAGCGCGGCCAGCTCCGCCGGGGTGTCGGGCAGCCGCAGCCGGCGGGCCTCCTGCCGGGCACGCCGGTCCAGGAACGGCGCGACGTCCGGCCACACCCCCTGAACCTCGCGCAGGTAGATGTCGGCCCCGGTGGGGCCGATCCCGGGAAAGGCGGTCAGTTCGGTACGCAGCGCCGGCCGCCGCCCGTCGGCCGAGCGGTGCAGCCGGCGCAGGTCGCCGTCCCACCGCCGCAGGCACAGCTGCGCACCGTCGCCGAGCATGGTGGCGGTCCGCTCGTCGTACCGGCGGTAGTGTCCCCGGCCGAGGGCGTCGACCCGGTCCTGCCAGCTCGCGTCCCGCATCGCCTGCGGACTCCGGTATCCGGCCGCGAACAGCTCGTGCGCGGCGGCCACCGCCACGCCCGCCCGGATCCGGGCGCTGAGCAGCATGCTGAGCACCAGCAGCTGGTAGAGCGGGCCGGGCCGGTCCGTCAGCGCGATCCCGGCCTCCTCGGCGTACGTGCGGCCGTGCCGGTGGAGCAGGGTCGTCACCGTCGTGCGCGGATCAGCCATGCCGCCCCCTTACCCACCGACCGCACCGGTACGCCCGGAACCGGCCACCCGACCCCCGGTGGCCCCGGGTGCCGCGCGGCACCGCGCGGCACCGCGGTCCGGGGACGCCCGCCGGCCGGGGAACGAATGCCGCCGGGCGGCGGCGGGTATCCAACGACAGCGAGGACGGAAGGAGTTCCGGCCATGCCCAACGTGCAGCAGCCCGAGATGCGGCGCAACGAGCACAACCCGTTGGTCCAGGACAGCCGGGAGCCCGGCCCGAACGGCCGCCCCGGCGGTCGGGGCGGCCGCGGCAGGTCCCGCCCGATGCCCCGGGAGCAGGTTTCCCCGTACGGTCCGCCGGGCCGCCCGGTCCGCACCGACCGGTCCGGCTGAGCGCCATCGGGTCTCCGCGGTCCGCTCGACGGCCGTGCGGAACGGTCCGTCGCGAGCGACGGGACGGGCGTCCCGCTCAGCCCCGGCGGTCGAGCAGGTCCAGGGTGGCCGCGGCCGCCCAGCCGTACGCCAGGTGCGGCACGATGTCGGAGATCCAGGAACCGGCGCTCCAGGTGCGCGGGTCGGAGACCCGCAGCAGCGCGATCGGGAGGTCGGAGCCGGCCATCGCGCCGGCCCCGAGCATCCCGGCCGCGACCGGAGTCGGCAGGCGCCGCCGGATCAGCAGCGCGTATCCGACGGCGGTGGCGACCCCGGACAGGTAACCCAGTAACGGCCCGAGGCCCGCGCGGCGGTTCGCCGCCCGGTCCTCGGGCCCGAGTGGTACGTGCGCCGCCCCGGCCAGCCGTTGCACGGTTTCCTCCGGGGTGCTGCTGGAGGGGCGCGCCCGCACCGCGATGTCCAGGTACGTGACGACGTTCAGCGCCGAACTGCCCGCCAGCCCGGCGAGCAGACCCGGGAGTATCCGGTCCCGCGGTGCGATCCGGCTCCCCGGGCGTGATCCTGGCATGACGGTGCCTCCCTCGGTTCGGCTGGTGCCCGCCGGGTCTACCCGTCCTGGGCCGGGCCATGCGGCACCGGTGCGATCACCGTGGGGCACTGTGCGTGGTGCAGCACGGCCTGGCTGGTGGACCCGAGCACCAGGCCGGCCAGCCCGCCCCTCCCGCGGGCGCCGACCACCAGCAGTTGGGCGTGCGCCGACTCCTCGATGAGGGTGGGCGCGGGCCGGGCGTGGGCGATCCGGCGGATCACCGGTAGCTGGGGGTAGCGTTCCTGCCACTCCGCGAGGGTCTCGGCGAGCCGCCGGTCCTCCTCGGCGCGCAGCGCCTCGGTGTCGTACACCAGCGGCATCATGTCGCCGGGGCCGCTGGAGCGGGGGTGCCGGAAGGCGTGCACGGCGCGCAGTTCGGCGCCGCGTGCCGCGGCCTCGGCGGCGGCCACCGCGAGGGCCTGCCGGGAGGTGGTCGAGCCGTCGACGCCGACCACCACGGGTCCCGGGTGTTCGGTGCCGCGGGCGACCAGCACCGGGCAGTGGGCGTAGGAGACGGTCTGCATGGCGATCGAGCCGACCAGCAGGCTGGTGAAGCCGCCCAGCCCCCGGTCGCCGACGACCACCAGGCTGGCGTCGCGGCTCTCCCGGCACAGCACGGCCGCCGGCTGGCCGTCCACGACCTCGCCGTCCACCCGTACGCCGTCGGCCTCGGCGCGGGCCTCGGCGAGGGCGGCCGCGAGGATCCGCTCGGCCTGGTGCCGCAGCCCGCCCTCCGGCGGGCCTGCGGGTGGCGGGTCGACGTCGACCCGCAGCAGCGGCCAGACGAAGGCGTGGACGACCCGCAGGGGACGGCGGCGCACCCGGGCCTCGGCGGCGGCCAGCCCGATCGCGCGGCGCGCGTCGGCCGAACCGTCCACGCCGACGACGACGGCGGCGTCCTGGTGGTGCCCACCACCTCACTATCCCCACTGCGGCCCGGTGGCTGCGGCATTACGCCCAAGGCCACAGGGGCGGATCAGGGTGGATCAGGGCGGATCCGGGTGGATCCCGCGCCGTCGCGGGCCGGCGGTCCGGTCCTGCGTCGGCGGGGACCCGGGCGCAGCGGAGCCGCCCGTATGATTGCGTGCCCGATAGCAATAATTGGTGGGAGGACCATGGTCGAGGACGCGTCCCTCGCCGCGTGCCTGCGGGCCGCCGCGCCGGATCGGCAGGTGGAGGCGATGGCGGAGTATCTGCGGACTCGCCTGGGGGTGGTCGGGACGGATGTCCTGCTCGCCGACTACCGGATCGCCGGCCTGTGGGCGGTGCTGCACCCTTCGCCGGCGCAGGAGGTGTCGCTGGCCGGTCGGGCGGCGGCGGCCCGGTGTTTCAGCAGCCAGCAGGCGCTGGTGGACGCGGTCCGCGGCGGGGTGCGGGTGTACCTGCCGCTGACCGTCTGGGGGGAGCGGCTGGGCGTGCTGGCGGTCGAGTTGGCCGAGGCGCCCACCGATCTGCTGGCGGGGCGGTTGAACGTGCTGGCCGGTGACCTCGCGCTGGCGCTGCGGGCCGCGGACCGGGACACCGACCGGTACCGCCGGGTCCGCCGCCGGGGGCGGCTGAGCATGGCCGCCGAGTTGCAGTGGGATCTGATCCCGGGGCGCAGCCTCGGGCACGCGAGCTGCCTGCTGGCCGGCCAGCTCGAACCGGCGTACACGGTGGGCGGCGACAACTTCGACTGGGCGCTCAACGACGAGCGGTTGACCGTGACGGCGGTGAACGGCGACGGTACGGGGCTGCCGGCCTCGTTGCTCACGGCGTTGGCGGTGAACGCGATGCGCAACGCCCGCCGCTCCGGTGGCAGCCTGGCCGAGCAGGCGGAGCTGGCCTCGGACACCATCTACCGGCACCATCGCGGTGGTCGGCACCTGGCGACGCTGCTGCTGGAGCTGGACGTGCGCAGCGGACGGGTGCTGGCGGTGGATGCCGGTTCGCCGCGGGTGTTCCGGGTCCGCGGGGCGGGTGTGCACCGGGTCGTCCTGGAGGAGCAGTTGCCGCTGGGGATGTTCGAGGAGGGCCGGTACACGGTTCAGCAGTTCCGGATCGAGCCGGGGGACCGGCTGTTTCTGGTCAGCGACGGCGTGTACGCGGCGGCACCGGGAGAGCACGAGCCGTACGGGGACCGGGTGCTGGCCCGCGCGATCCGGTCCGCACGCCTGCAACCGGCCACCGAGGCGGTTGGTACGGTCATGCGCGACCTGCGCGGCTACCACGGGGACACCGAGCTGGACGACGATGCCGTTATCGTCTGTCTGGACTGGTACGGCATGAACCGGGAGTCGCCGGGGTAGTGCGGGGTACGCCGGGCACAAGGGTACGGCCAGGGCGTCGGACAACTTTAGAGGACACCGGATGGAGCGACCTGCGAACCTCGCCGTGGCGGTCGAGGCGGCAGCCGAGGCCCTGGTGGGCGTGCTGGACGACGCGCGTTCGCGGCATCCCTCGCCGGTGTCGCCGACCCAGCTGCGGGTGCTCTTCCTGATCAACGGTCGGCCGGACACGAACGTCAACAAGCTGGCCGAGCTGTTGCAGGTCGTACCGTCCTCGGCGAGCCGGTTGTGCGACCGGCTGGAGGCGATCGGGCTGGTCCGGCGGGTACCGGACCAGCGGGACCGGCGGGAGGTCCACCTGCGGCTGACCGGGGCGGCGCAGGCGCTGCTGGGGAGTTGCGGGAGTTGCGGTGCCAGGCGGTGCAGCGGGTGCTGGACGAGATGGCGCCGCGGGCGCAGCACGAGCTGGTGGTGGCCCTGCGGGCGTTCACCGAGGCGGCGTTGCTGGCCGGCGGGCAGACCGTGCCCGAGCCGCAGGCGCGGACGGCCTGACGGAGGCCGTCGGACCTCCGACACTCCAGCATCCTAGGACGGATTACCGGGTGTGACCCACACCGGCAGAACCTGAAACGACACGCACCGACCACACACCGCCCGGCCCATGATCGACTTTTGCCTGGATATAGTGGCAGCGCCAACCAGCCGGGGCGCCGCGGCGACAGCCACGCGTGGACCCCGAGTCGAGACACCCCTGCCACCCGGGTGGGGGCGAGTGCGGCGTCGTCCGGGCGGCCCGAGGGGGCCCGGACGCGTCAGGGGAGGGGAGGGGTCGGTGTCACGTCGGCCGGCTCAGGCGCCGGACGCCGGGCCGCCCGATCGCGCCGCCACCCAGTCACCGGGCGGTGCCCACGGCGTCCTGACGTTGCCCAACGCGATCAGCCTGCTGCGGCTGCTCGGCGTACCGCTGTTCCTGTATCTCTTCCTCGGTCCGCGCTCGGACGCCGTGGCGGTCGCGGTGCTGGCCGTCGGTGGCAGCACCGACTGGGTGGACGGGTACGTCGCGCGCCGGCTCGGCCAGGTCAGCCGCCTCGGTGAGCTGCTCGACCCGCTCGCCGACCGGCTGTACATCCTGGCCACGCTGCTGGCGTTCACCCTGCGCGAGATCGTGCCCTGGCAGTTCACGGTGGCGCTGCTGGCCCGCGAGCTGCTGCTGGCCGTGCGCCTGCTGGTGCTGCGCGGCTACGGCTACGGCCCGCCGCCGGTGCACTACCTGGGCAAGACGGCGACCTTCGTGCTGCTGGTGGCGTTCCCGGTGCTGCTGCTGGCCGACGCGGTGCCGGCGACGGCGGCGGTGGCCGGGGCGATCGGCTGGGCGATGGCCTGGTGGGGGCTGGTGCTGTACTGGGCCTCCGGCGTGCTGTACCTGGTGGAGGCGCGCCGGCTGATCCGGGCCGCCCGGGACGGGGCGCAGCACCCGCGGACGGCGCCGTGAGCGCGCCGGGCCGTGGCGGTGGCGGTGAGGTCGACGGCGAGCCGCGGCCGACGCGTACCTATGCCCCGGACTTCCTGACCGAGCTGTTCCGCAACCCGCTGGAGCCCGGGTACGCGGCCGCGACCGCGAAGCGGACCGCCGCGCCGGGCGGTGCGGGTGGCCGCCGGGCTGCGCAGGCGCTGGCGCTGGTGGTGCTGGTGCTGGTCGGGTTCCTGTTCGCGGTGGCCTACCGGCAGACGCTGGCCGACGAGCCGGGGCGGGCGAAGGCGCGGGCCGGGCTGGTGAGCCAGATCAAGGAGCGCGAGGCGGACAACGACCGGTTGTCGGCGAAGGCGGACACGCTGCGCCAGGAGGTCGCGGCGCTGCGGGATGCGGCGGTGGGCGGCCAGGAGGCGGCGCGGCTGCGTGATCTGGAGGCCGCGACGGGTCTGGGTCGGGTGCGTGGCGACGGCGCGGTGGTGCGGGTTTCGGACGCGCCGGCGAAGTCGGACGCGGTGACCGGGGCGCGGACGCCGAACCTGGGTCGGGTGCTGGACCGGGATCTTCAGGACATCGCGAACGCGTTGTGGGCGGTTGGCGCCGAGGCGGTGTCGATCAATGGCCAGCGGTTGACCGCCACGTCGACGATCCGGGCGGCCGGCGGCAACATCCTGGTGGACTTCCGGCCGGTGTCGGGGCCGTACGAGGTGTCTGCGGTGGGGCCGGCGCGGATGTCGGACCGGTTCTCGCGTACGGCGGCGGCGGCGACGATGCGTGCGGTGTCCTCCCGGTACGGTATGGGCTTCGACGTGAAGGATGCCGAGGATCTGGAGTTGCCGGCGGCGAACGAGCCGCAGTTGCGCTATGCGACGCCGCCGGCGGATTCGAGCGCGACGCCGACCGTGCGGTCCTCCTCGACACAGACCCCCGTTCCTCTTCTTCCACCCCTTCTGGAGGCGGCCGATGATCGCTGTCCTGGCGCTGATCGCCGGCGTGTTGCTGGGTGTGGCGTTCGGGCCGACGGTGCCCGCGGCGTTGCAGCCCTACCTGCCGATCGCGGTGATCGCGGCGTTGGACGCCGTGTTCGGCGGGGTACGCGCGAAACTGGACCGGATCTTCGATGACAAGCAGTTCGTGATCTCGTTCATCTCGAACGTGCTGGTGGCGGGGGTGATCGTGTACCTGGGTGACCAGTTGGGTGTTGGCGGGCAGTTGTCCACCGGTGTGGTGGTGGTGCTCGGGGTGCGGATCTTCGGCAATGTGGCGGCGATCCGCCGGCACCTGTTCCGGGCGTAGGCGGTCGGGATGAGTGAGCGGCGACCGGAGTCGGAGTCGGAGTCGAACGAGACGGGTACCGGCTGGCCGGAGCCGGTGGGTCCGGCGGAGTCGGCCGGCCCGCCGGATCCGCGGCCGGATGCCCCGCCCGCTGACGGGGTGGGTCCGCTGGTGACGGGGCCGGGCGGTGGGACGCCGGCGGGCACGCGTCCGGCGGCGGATCCGGCGCCGGGTGCGGGCCGGGACGGCGCGGACGGCGACGACGCGTCGCCGGACGGGCAGGCGGATGCGGGGGTGGATGCGGACGCTGCGGTGGACGGCGCCGGGTCGCGGGGTCGGCTGCGCCGTCCGAGCGCGGCCGGCGGGATCATCGTGCTGCTGTTGGGTCTGCTGGGGTTCGCGCTGGCGGTGCAGTTGCGGTCGAACTCGACGGATCAGACGCTGGCCTCGGCGCGGCAGGAGGACCTGGTGCGGATCCTGTCGGACCTGGAGGCGCAGCAGCAGCGGCTGCGGCAGGACATCGCGGGTCTGGAGGACAGCCAGCAGCAGTTGGCCTCGGGTGCGCAGGGCCGGCAGGCGGCGTTGGAGGAGGCGACCCGGCGGGCGGACGAGTTGGGCATTCTGGCCGGTACGTTGCCGGCCCGGGGTCCGGGTCTGACGGTGCGGTTCTCGCCGGGCAGCAAGCCGATCGGTGCGGCGACGGTGTTGGACGCGGTGCAGGAGTTGCGGGGTGCCGGGGCGGAGGCGATGGAGATCTCCGGCGGGGACGGTGCCACGGTGCGGATCATCGCCTCGACGTACTTCCTCGATGCCGACGGTGGTGGGATCACCGTGGGTGGGCGGCGGTTGACCGGTCCGTTCACGCTCACCGTGGTGGGGGAGCCGGACACGATGCGGACGGCGCTGAACATTGCCGGTGGGGTGGTGGCGTCGGTCGCGGGCGACGGCGGTAACGTGATCGTCGACGAACATGCGGTGGTGGACGTGCGGGCGTTGAGTCCGGCGAGCGAGTTGAAGTACGCGCATCCGGTCTCCTGATCGGGTGCGGCCGGGTCGCCGGTCGGCCCGGTTCGTGGTTGTGCTGGCTGCGGTTGAGATGATGGCGAAGGACGCGTCTGGTGATTCCTGAGGATCTGCGGTACACCGCCGAGCACGAGTGGGTTGCCGGGGATGGCGGCGGGACGGTGCGGGTGGGGATCACCCATTACGCCCAGGACGCTCTGGGTGACATCGTCTACGTTCAGTTGCCCGACGAGGGTACGGCGGTGGAGGCCGGTGGGTCGCTCGGTGAGGTGGAGTCGACCAAGAGCGTCTCGGAGATTTACGCGCCGTTGACCGGCACGGTGGTGCGGCGGAACGATCAGTTGGCGGATCAGCCGGAGATCATCAACACCGATCCGTACGGTGCGGGTTGGCTGGTGGAGATCGAGTTGGCGGATCCGGAGGCGGTGGAGCGGTTGTTGAGCGCGGCCGCTTACCGGCAGCTCACCGAAAGCTGAGCGCGGCCGCTGCCTGCGAGGTTGTGCCGCGCGTCTGGTTGCCCTGTTTTTCGGCGCTGGCTAGGCTCGCCCAGTCGACCGAAGACCCAATAGTTGCGCGTTGCGGAATTTGCCTTCCCGGGCACGGGGGAGCCAGCCGCCGGGCCGATAACCGCCCGGCGGCCAGACCCGCCATTACCCTGACGCCGACCGAAAGAGATCCGTGAGGTGGTCCAATGACGCGCCCAGACGACGAGTTCCCCCCACTCGACGTCACGTCGACGCTCAATCTCGGTTCCCTTGACGAGGTGCTGGAGGGGCCCGACGCCGATGTCGTGCCGAGCCGGATGTCCGGTTCGCTGCCTCCCGGTATGGCCTTGCTCGTCGTGCGACGTGGGCCGAACGCGGGCGCCCGGTTCCTGCTGGATCACGATGTGACGACCAGCGGCCGGCACCCGGACAGTGACATTTTCCTCGACGATGTGACGGTGTCGCGGCGGCACGCCGAGTTCCACCGGGACGGTGGGACGTTCACGGTTCGTGACGTGGGCAGCCTGAACGGCACGTACGTGAATCGGGAGCGGGTCGAGGCCGCCACCTTGAGCAATGGTGACGAGGTGCAGGTCGGCAAGTTCCGGCTGGTGTTCATCGCCGGGCCGCGTCCGGAGGAGGAGGCCGGCCGGGGGTGAGCGACCGTGCGGCGGCGGCCGCGTCCGGTGTGCCGCAGCGGGTTGGCGCGGCCTCCTCGGAGGGTCGTGCCCACCCGCTGATGAGCATCGGTGAGGTGCTGGCTCAGTTGCGGGCGGAGTTCCCGGACACCACCATCTCGAAGCTGCGGTTCCTGGAGGCCGAGGGCCTGGTGGAGCCGCAGCGGACGCCGGCGGGTTACCGCAAGTACAGCTGGCAGGACGTGGCCCGGCTGCGGTTCGTGCTGAGCGCGCAGCGGGACCAGTACCTGCCGTTGCGGGTGATCCGGGCGCAGTTGGCGGAGTTGGACGCCGACGGGGAGTCGGGTCGGGTCCGGCCGGCGTTGGTGGCGGTTCCGCCGGCGGGTGAGGTGCCGCAGGTCGGTGCCGAGCAGCCGGAGCTGGAGGGTGCCGAGGTCCGGTTGCCGCGGGCGGACCTGGTCCGGCGCAGTGGGCTGGACGAGGCGACGCTCACCGAGTTGGAGCGGCTGGGCATCGTGGTGTCCGGGTCGCCCGGGTGGTACGACTCGGACGCGTTGATCATCTGCCGGGCGGTGGCGGGGTTGGCCGAGTACGGGTTCCAGCCGCGGCATCTGCGGGCGTACCGGACGGCCGCGGACCGGGAGGTCGGGTTGTTCGCGCAGTTGGTGGCGCCGCTGGCGCGGCAGAGTGATCCGGCGGCGCGGGCCCGGGCGGCGGAGCTGGCGCGGGAGCTGGGGGCGTTGTCGCAGCAGTTGCACGCGGCGCTGGTCCGGGTGGGGTTGCGCGAGACGCTGGGGCGGTGACGGATGCCTCGGACCGCGCAAAGATCTTTCGGCTGGGGCGTGCCGTAGGCTTCCGGGGTAAGCCGTGACCGCGACCGGGCGGACAATTTCGGGCGTCCGGCCCGGGGCGGTGCGCGGGTGTCCCGTGTACCGTGCAGAGACAGGGCATGTCGCGCCGGTGGGCGAGCAGCCCGCCGGTGGCGGTGCTGGCGGAGTTACGACGACACGGAGGCGGCGGTGCGCGAGCTGAGCGTGGTCGGGGTTCGGGTGGAGCTGCCCAGCAACCAGCCGATCGTCCTGCTCAGGGAGGTCGAGGGTGACCGCTACCTGCCGATCTGGATCGGTGCGGTGGAGGCCAGCGCGATTGCGTACGAGCAGCAGGGCGTCAAGCCGGCGCGGCCGCTGACCCACGATCTGTTGCGGGACATTCTGGCGGCCGTGAAGGCGCCGTTGCGGGCGGTGGAGATCACCGAGCTGAAGGAGAACGTCTTCTACGCGGATCTGCTGATCGGGGACGGGTTGCGGGTGTCGGCCCGGCCGAGTGATTCGATCGCGTTGGCGTTGCGGGTGGGTGCGCCGATCCGGTGCGCCGAGGAGGTGCTGACCGAGGCCGGCATCGTGATCCCGGACGAGCAGGAGGACGAGGTCGAGAAGTTCCGGGAGTTCCTGGAGCAGGTGCGGCCGGAGGACTTCGCGGGCTGAGCGCGGTGGTCGTTCCCGGCTCGGGCGGGTGCGGGTCGTGTGGCGCGCCGAGCCGGTTGGGGACGATCAGCGGCGTGTCGTGGTGGATCGTGCGCGCTGAACGCATGGGAGCGCTATAGGGTTGCCTCGTCGAGGGTGGTGGCGTTCCGTTGGGACGTGTCGCCGCAACGCGGGGAGGTTGTCCGGATGCATGAGCCAGGAGATCCTGATCCGGTTGTCGCGGCCCGTCGTGGCTTCGACCCGGACGCGGTCGGCGAGGACGCCTCGGACGGCGGGCCGGACGATCATACCGGACAGGTTGGTTACCGTGGGGTAACCGCGTGTCATGCGGTGGGGATCAGCTACCGGCAGTTGGACTACTGGGCGCGTACCGCGCTGGTGGTGCCGAGCATCCGGGACGCGTCGGGCTCGGGCACCCAGCGGTTGTACTCGTTCCGCGACCTCGTGGTGCTGAAGGTGGTCAAGCGGCTGCTGGATGCGGGGGTGTCGTTGCAGAACATCCGGCGGGCGATCGAGACGCTGCGTTCGCGCGGGGTGGAGGACCTGGCCGGCATCACGTTGATCTCGGACGGCACGTCGGTGTACGAGTGCCGGTCGCCGGAGGAGGTCGTGGACCTTCTCCAGGGCGGCCAGGGCGTGTTCGGGATCGCGATCGGCGGGGCGTTCAAGGAGATCCAGGGGTCCCTGTCGCACCTGCCGGCCGAGCCGGTGGGTGCCGCGGAACCGGTCGCGCCGCCGGAGGAACCGGCGGTCGGCGACGAGTTGGCGCTGCGGCGCGCCCGCCGGCGCGCCGGCTGATCCGCCCGGCCGCCGATTACCCGACCGCCGGGCGGCGGGGCACCGGGCTCCTGAGAGGACCGCACCGACCATCCGGGTCCGGTCCCGTCCGTGGGACGATGCGAGCCCGGTCAATACGGCCCTGACCAGCGGAAACGCGTATGTGGTGGACCAGAGCGCACCGCCGGGCGGGTGGTACCGCTATCGTGCCGTGACGGCAACGTTGCCAAGCGCGTGGCCGGCGGTGACCCCTCACGCTGCCAGATACCTTTTGCAATCCTCGGGAAGGAACCCCCTCCATGACTGACCCGAACCCCAATCCCGCCGCGGCCGGCTCCCCCTTCGACCGCATCGGCGGCACCGACGCGGTGAAGCTCGCGGTGCAGCAGTTCTACGTGCGGGTGCTGGACGACCCCCGGCTGGCCCCGTACTTCACCACCGTCGACATGGACCGGCAGCGCCGGCACCTGGTGCTGATGCTCACCACGGTGCTCGGCGGCCCCGATGCCTACACCGGCCGGTCGCTGAGTGAGGCGCACAAGCCGCTGCACATCCCGGCGGCGCACTACAACCTGGTGGGCGAACACCTGGTGGCGACCCTGGAACAGCTCAACGTTCCGGCCGACATCGTCGACAACGTGCAGAAGGTGCTCGCCCAGGTGCAGGACCAGGTCGTGACCGACGACCAGCCGGTAGGCGCTTGAGCGTGGACGTCGACCGGCTCAAGCACAGTTGGTCCCTCGTCGCCGCGCACGGCGACGAGGTGCCGCTGTTCTTCTACTCGACCCTGTTCCTGGCCCACCCGGACACCCGGCAGATGTTCCCGACCAACATGGCCGGGCAGCGGGACCGGCTGGTCACCGCGCTGGGTCACATCGTCTCCAACGTGGACCAGGTGGACCGGCTCGTCGGGTTCCTGCAGAGCCTCGGCGCCGACCACCGCAAGTTCGCGGTCCGCGCCGAGCACTACCCGGCGGTGGGGGAGGCGCTGCTGGCCACCCTGCAACACTTCCTCGGCGGGCACTGGACCGAGGACCTGGCCGCGGACTGGACCGCCGCGTACGGGGTGGTGGCGCAGGTGATGACCGAGTCCGCGCGGGAGGCCGAGAAGGTCAGCCCGCCGTGGTACGTCGGTGAGGTGCTCGGACACGAGCGGCGCACGTTCGACGTGGCGGTGCTGACCCTGCGCCCGTCGTACCTGCTGCCGTTCACCCCCGGCCAGTCGGTCGGGGTGTCGGTGCCGACGGCGCGGAGCTGGCGGTACTACTCGCCGGCCAACGCGGCCCGCCCGGACGGCACCCTGGAGCTGCACGTGCGGGCCGTCGCGGGCGGTGTGGTCAGCTCCCGGCTCGTCTACGGCCTGGCCGTGGGCGACCAGGTGCACCTGTCCAGCCCGGTCGGTGACCGGCTGCTGCTGGATCGGGCCGGCGGCGGTGACCTGCTGCTGCTGGCCGGCGGTACCGGTTGGGCGCCGCTGAAGGCGCTGGTGGAGCAGGTCGCGGCCGAGGACCGGGACCGCCGGGTGCACCTGTACGTGGGTGCCCGGTCCCCGCTGGAGTTGTACGACGGGGAGGCGCTGGACAAGCTGGCCGCGTCGCATCCGTGGTTGACCGTCCGGTACGCCCTGGGCGGCGGCGAACCCGACGGTGACGGCGACCCGGCCCGGGCGGTGGACACCGTCCTGTCCGAGGGCGACTTCCGGGACCGGCACGTGTTCGTGTGCGGCTCCGACGAGATGGTCGCCGGTTCGGTGCGGGCGCTGCGCGGCGCCGGCTACGACCCGGGCCGGCTGCACCACGAGGGTCTGGGCACCCACTGGTACGGGCCGGCGTGGCGGACCCAGATCGACGCGACCGACCAGTACAACTCCGCCACGCCGGGAGGTAACCAGTGACCGCGGCTCCGATCAGCAGGTACGACGGGACGGAGGTGACATCCGCCCCGCCGCAGGTCCGCCTCACCGCCGACCGTGCCCGCCGGTGGACGTTCGAGCAGACGTCGCTGACCCGGCGCGGGTACGACCCGCGGGCCGTGGACGCGTTCCGCATCCAGGTGGCCGACGAGTTGGATGTGCTGGCCGGGCAGATCGCGAACCTGCGGGCCGAGAACGAGCGCATCAACAACCAGGTCGAGCTGTACCGGCACGGGGTGATCCCGAGCCAGCGCAGCGAGGGTCCCGGCGCCAAGGAGGTGAACCTGCTCTCGGCCGCCCAGCGGGAGGCGGAGCAGATCATCGCGCAGGCCCACGACTACGCCCGCCGGGTCGCCGACTACGCCCGGGTGCAGTACGAGGCGTACGTGCAGGCGGCGGTGGAGGACGCCCGCCGGGAGGCGGAGCAGGCGGTGGAGAACTACCGTGCCACCGCCGGGCCGGAGTTCACCGAGTCGGCCGCGATGCAGGAGGCGCTGCGCATCTACGGCGAGATGATGATCTCGCACATGGAGGCGGCGGCGAAGCACCTGCACGACGGCAGCGAACACCTGTCGCGCACCATGGACAAGCTGGCGCGCGACGGCGCCCAGCCGGCCGTGGCCGGCCCGGGCAACCCGTCGGTCGCCGGCCGGGAGGGTGGCTACCCGGTCGCCGGCGGCGAGGGTGGCCAGCTCGGCGTCGCCCGGGGCGGTGCCCAGTTCGGGACGGGTCGGGAGGGTGGCCAGCCGGGCCGCGACAGCGGTCGGTTCACCGCCGGCGGGCAGGACGCGCAGTTCGGCCGCGACGGCCGCGACGGCGACCAGTTCGGCGGCGGCCGCGGGGGCGGCCAGCCGGTCGCCGGTTCCGCGGGCCGTCCGGCGCTGCCCCGGCACGAGCAGCGGTACTGACCCCGGGCACGGCCGCCGTGCGCTGGCGGCACGACCCGGGGCAGGGCCGGGGCACACGGCACGGGGCACGGGGTGGCGGGACGGGCCGGGCGGCGGTCCGCCACCCGGGGTCGCCTCGCCGTTCCGCGCCCCGGCGAGGCAGCATGGACGGGTGACGGAACTGGCGGGTGAACCCTTCGGCGCGCTGGCTCGGCAGGTGGCGGCCGGCGGTGTGGTGGTGCTCAGCGGAGCGGGGCTGTCCACCGAGTCGGGCATCCCGGACTACCGGGGTCCCAGCGGGGTGGCGCGGCGGCACACCCCGATGACCTACCAGGTGTTCACCGGGGATCCGCTGGCCCGGCGCCGGTACTGGGCGCGCAGCCACCTGGGCTGGCGGACCATCGCCGGGGCCCGGCCGAACGCCGGCCACCGGGCCGTGGCGGCGCTGCAACACCGTGGCCTGCTGGCCGGGGTGATCACCCAGAACGTCGACGGGCTGCACCAGGCCGGCGGCGCCCGCTCGGTGATCGAGCTGCACGGCAGCCTGGACCGGGTGGTGTGCCTGGACTGCGGCGCCCGCAGCGGGCGGGCGGAGCTGGACACCCGGCTGCGGGCGGCCAATCCCGGGTTCTTCGCGGCCCGGACCGGCCCGGTCAACCCCGACGGCGACGTGGAGCTGCCGGACAGCGAGATCGACCGGTTCCGGCCGGTGGACTGCGCCGACTGCGCCGGCATGATCAAACCCGATGTGGTGTTCTTCGGCGAGTCGGTCCCACCGGACCGGGTGGCCGGCTGCTTCTCCCTGGTCGAACAGGCCCGGCTGCTGTTGGTCCTGGGATCGTCGCTGACGGTGATGTCCGGTCGCCGGTTCGTCATCCGCGCGGCGCGCCGGGACATCCCGGTGGCCATCGTCAACCAGGGTCCGACCCGCGGCGACGACCTGGCCACGTACACCGTCGACGCGCCACTGGGCGCGGCGCTGACCGCCCTGGTCGGCGCCCTGCCCGGGGAGTCCCGGGCGGTGCCGGGCGGTTCGTCCCGGTCGGCGCGGTTGACCGCCGCCGCCGGGTCATGATCGCGGGGAGTCTGCCCCGGTGAGCGCAGGTCGGCACTGGTAGCGTGGAGCGCGCCGGTACCACCCACGCGGGAGAGACCGCCACCCGGACACCGCCGGGAGCGGCGCCGAAGGGGCAAATCCTCCCCGGAACCTCTCAGGCACAAGGGACCGCGGGGGCAGGCACTCTGGAACGCGGCGGCGGCACGGCCGGGTGACAGAGGGGGAGGCCGATCCTCACATCGACCTCCCGGGAGCACCCGATGACCGCAGCGCAGTTCGCCGACCGGCACGTCGGACCGGACGCCGCCGCCATCCGCCAGATGCTGGACGTGGTGGGTTTCGGCTCCGTGGACGAGCTGATGGATGCCGCCATTCCCGAGGTGATCCGCTGGCACGGCACCCTGGACCTGCCGCCGGCGGCCACCGAGGAGCAGGCGCTGGCCGAGTTGCGCGAGCTGGCCGGCCGCAACCAGGTCGCCGTGTCGATGATCGGCCTCGGGTACCACGGCACCCACACCCCGGCGGTGATCCGGCGCAACGTGCTGGAGGACCCCGCCTGGTACACCGCCTACACCCCGTACCAGCCGGAGATCAGCCAGGGCCGGCTGGAGGCGCTGCTGAACTTCCAGAGCATGGTCGCCGACCTGACCGCCCTGCCGGTCGCGAACGCCTCCATGCTCGACGAGGCGACCGCGGCGGCCGAGGCGATGACCCTGGCCCGCCGGGCCGCGAAGACCCGCGGCAACGTGTACGTCGTGGACGCCGACACGCTGCCGCAGACCCGCTCGGTGCTGGCCACCCGCGCCGAGCCGCTGGGCATCGAGGTCCGGGTGCTCGACCTGGACGTCGAGCCGCTGCCGGCGGAGTTCTTCGGGCTGCACCTGCAGTACCCGGGCGCCTCCGGGGCGGTGCGCGACCACGTACCGCTGGTCGAGGCCGCGCACGCCGCCGGCGCCCTGGTCACGGTGGCCGCCGACCTGCTGGCGTTGACGCTGCTGCGCCCGCCCGGTGAGATCGGCGCCGACATCGCCGCCGGCACCACCCAGCGGTTCGGCGTACCGATGGGCTTCGGCGGCCCGCACGCCGGCTACCTGGCGGTGCGCAACGGCCTGGAGCGGATGCTGCCCGGCCGGCTGGTCGGGGTGTCCCGGGACGCCGACGGCCGCCCGGCGTACCGGCTGGCGTTGCAGACCCGGGAGCAGCACATCCGCCGGGAGAAGGCGACCAGCAACATCTGCACCGCGCAGGTGCTGCTGGCCGTGCTGGCCGGCATGTACGCGGTCTACCACGGCCCGGACGGGCTGCGGGAGATCGCCCGGCGGACGCACCGGATGGCCCGCACCCTCGCGGACGGCCTCACCGGCGGCGGGGTCGACGTGGTCCACCCGGTGTTCTTCGACACGGTCACCGCCCGGGTGCCCGGCCGGGCCGCGCAGGTGGTGGCCGAGGCGGCGCGGCGCGGGGTGAACCTGCGCCCGGTGGACGCCGACCGGGTCGGGATCGCCTGCGACGAGACCACCACCGGGGCGCACCTGGCGGCCGTGTGGGCGGCGTTCGGCATCGACGCGCCGGCCCCGCCCGCCGCGGGCTCCGGCGCGGGTACGGCCGGCCCGGCCGGTGACCCGCTGCCGGCGCGGCTGCGCCGCGACTCGGACTTCCTCACCCACCCGGTGTTCCGCACCCACCACTCGGAGACGGCGATGCTGCGCTACCTGCGCCGGCTCGCCGACGCCGACTACGCGCTGGACCGGGGGATGATCCCGCTCGGGTCGTGCACGATGAAGCTCAACGCCACCGCCGAGATGGAGCCGATCAGCTGGCCCGGGTTCGCCCACCTGCACCCGTACGCCCCGGCCGAGCAGACCGCCGGCTACCGGGAGCTGATCGCCCAGTTGCAGCGGTGGCTGGCCGAGGTCACCGGGTACGACGCGGTCAGCGTCCAACCCAACGCCGGGTCGCAGGGCGAACTGGCCGGGCTGCTGGCCATCCGCGCCTGGCACCACAGCCGCGGCGACGCCGGGCGGGACGTGTGCCTGATCCCGGCCTCGGCGCACGGCACCAACGCCGCCAGCGCGGTGATGGCCGGCATGCGGGTCGTCGTGGTGGCCTGCGACGACGGCGGCAACGTCGACCTGGTCGACCTGGACGCGAAGATCAACCAGCATCGGGACCGGCTCGCCGCGATCATGGTCACCTACCCGTCCACGCACGGGGTGTACGAGACGGGCATCGCGTCGCTGTGCGCGAAGGTGCACGACGCCGGCGGCCAGGTGTACGTCGACGGGGCGAACCTCAACGCGCTGCTCGGGTTCGCCAAGCCCGGCCGGTTCGGCGCGGACGTGTCGCACCTGAACCTGCACAAGACGTTCTGCATCCCGCACGGCGGCGGGGGACCGGGGGTCGGCCCGGTGGCCGTCCGGGCGCACCTGGCGCCGTTCCTGCCCGGCGACCCGCTGGCCGGCGGGCCGGCCGCCGCGCCCGGCACGATGACCGACGACGCCGCGTCCGGGGCCGTCGCGGCCGGCGGGTCGGCCCGCCCGGTGATCTCGGCCGCCGCGCACGGCTCGGCCGGCATCCTGCCGATCCCGTGGGCGTACCTGCGGATGATGGGCGCCGACGGCCTGGCCCGGGCCACCGGGGTCGCCGTGCTGGCCGCGAACTACGTGGCGGCACGGCTGCGCGGGCACTACCCGGTGCTGTACGCCGGCAACAAGGGCCTGGTGGCGCACGAGTGCATCCTGGACCTGCGGCCGCTGACCAAGGCGACCGGCGTGACCGTGGACGACGTGGCCAAGCGGCTGATCGACTACGGCTTCCACGCCCCCACGATGTCCTTCCCGGTGGCCGGGACGCTGATGGTGGAGCCGACCGAGAGCGAGGACCTGGCCGAGCTGGACCGGTTCTGCACCGCGATGATCGCCATCCGCGAGGAGATCGACCAGGTCGGTGCGGGCCGCTGGCCGGCGGGGGACAACCCGCTGCGCAACGCCCCGCACACCGCCGAGATGGTCACCGCCGACGAGTGGGACCGGCCGTACCCGCGCTCGGTGGCGGCCTATCCGGGCAGCGCCACCGCCGCGGGGAAGTACTGGCCGCCGGTGCGGCGGGTGGACGGGGCGTACGGTGACCGGAATCTGGTCTGCGCCTGCCCCCCGCCGGAGGAGTTCCAGGACTGAGGATCCGGCCGGGGTTCGGCGGCCGCGGTCGGCCCGGTCACCGGGCGACGACGATGCCGCCGGATCCGACCGCGATCACGGAGGGTAAGGGAGTCAGGCCGGTACGACGTGCCGCGCCGGGCCGCGGTGCGGGGCCACGGTACGACCGTCGGGAAGCAGCTCGCCGGTGTCCTCGAACACGATGACACCGTTGCAGAGCAGGCTCCAGCCCTGCTCACGAAAACAGGCGATGACCCGGGCAGCCTCCCGGTCGGTGGCGTCAGCCGGGGGCAGGTGGGTTGGTGCTGGCACATCGGGGTTCTCCGCATTGTGGGGGGTGCTGTGTCATGGTTCACATGACTAGTGACGCACGTTACCAAGCGAAAGCGAACTTCAACGAACACATTCGGGTGGACATACCACAGAATCCTCCCAACGGATGAGGAACATCGGTCTACTCGGATGGAAACGCTCCCACACGGCGACTCGCGGACTCCCCATCCTTACTCTCCGTACTCACCACCCGCAAGGCCGGGACACCGGGGGAGGATGGCCGCCGGCAGTAACGAACCGATAGCCTTCCGGTCATGACGATGCGGCCCATCCGGATCCTCGGCGACCCCGTGCTACGCACCGAATGCGACCCGGTCACCAGCTTCGACGCCGAACTGCACGCCCTGGTCACCGACCTGATGGACACCCTACTCGGCGCACCCGGCCGAGCCGGCGTCGCCGCACCGCAGATCGGGGTCGCCGCCCGCGTCTTCGTCTGGGACGCCGACGGCAGCCGCGGCCACCTGGTCAACCCCACCCTTGAGGACGCCTCCACCGAACTCCAGGACGACGACGAGGGCTGCCTGTCCATCCCCGGCCTGTACTTCCCGACCCCCCGCGCCCGGCACATCACCGCCCGCGGCCTCGACCAGCACGGCGAACCCCTGGTGATCCGCGGCAGCGACTTCCTGGCCCGCGCCCTGCAACACGAGCACGACCACCTCAACGGCCGCCTCTACGTGGACACCCTGCGCGGCGACACCCGCCGCCGCGCCCTACGGGAAATCCGCGCCGGCCGCTTCACCGCCCCCGGCCACCCCGGCTGACCCGTCACCCGCCGCGCGCCACCGCCCCACCACTCACGGCCGCCGCCGACCCCGGCGCAACGCCAGGCCCACCGACGCCACCGCCACGAACACCACCATCGAACAGCACAACGCCTTGAAGAGCACCCGACAAGCCTGCCATCCCCACCCGTAGGGTGCAGAGGTGCGCCTGGTCACCTTCAACCTGCTGCACGGCCGCTCACCGGCGGACGGCCTCGTCGACGCCGACCGCCTCGCCGCCGCCGTCACCACCCTCGACGCCGACATCCTCGCCCTCCAGGAGGTCGACCGCGACCAGTCCCGCAGCGGACACCTCGACCTCACCGCCGTCGCCGCCCGCGCCCTGGACGCACCCAGCCACCGGTTCGCCGCCGCGGTCGTCGGCACCCCGGCCAACACTTCCGCCCCCTCAACCACGACGACGACGGCCACGGCGAACCCTGCTACGGCGTCGGCCTGGTCAGCCGCTACCCGGCCCGCTCCTGGCAGGTCACCCGGATGCGCGCCGCACCCGTACGCTCACCCGCCTACGTCCAGGGCCCACGCGGCGGCCTCCTCCTGCTCCGCGACGAACCCCGGGTCGTCCTCGCCGCCGTCCTGGACACCCCGTTCGGCCCGATCACCGCCGCCGCCACCCACCTGTCCTTCGTCCCCGGCTGGAACGCCTACCAACTCCGCCAGGTCGTCCGCGCCCTGCGCGACCTGCCCGCACCACGGATCCTGCTCGGCGACCTCAACCTGCCCGCCGGGCTCGCCGCCGCCGTCTCCCGCTGGCGCCCCCTGGGCCGCCAACCCACCTACCCGACCGGGCAACCCCGGGTCCAACTCGACCACATCCTGCTCGACCCCCGCGACGGCGACCGGCTCAGCGCCGTGACCGCCGTCGCCACCCCCAGGGCCGAGATCTCCGACCACCGCCCACTGGTCGTCGACCTCGCCTGAAGCACCCGCCCCTCACGCCGGCGGCCCCAGCAACCGACCCAGCACCCGGTTCGTCCGGTTGGCCCGCACCGCCGCGCGCTGCTGCTCCGCGGTCACCTCGATGTAGTTCTGGCTGGTCGCCAGGCTCGCATGACCCAACAACCGCATGATCTCCGACGCGTTCGCCCCGTCCTCGGCCAACCGGGTGGCGAACGTGTGCCGCAACGCGTGCAACTGCGCACCCCGCGGCACCCGGTCCATGATCCCCGCCCGCCGATAACAGGAACGCACCAGATACTGCAACCCACCCCGGCGCAGCGGCGCACCGTACCGGTCCACCAGCAGCGGCACGTCCGGCCGCACGCTGCGGTGACCGAACCGGCGCCGCCGGCTGTCCAGATACGCCGTCACCGCCGCGTCCAGCTCCGGCTCTATCGGCACCACCCGCGCCCGGCCACCCTTGCCGGTCACCTCCACCCGCCGCTCACCGGCGCGGCCGGCCAGCGAGGCCACCCGCAGGTCGAGCAGCTCGGCCAGGCGCAGCCCCGCGCACAACGCCAGCGCCAGCACCGCCACGTCCCGCTCCGGCCACGGGTCCCGCTGCCGCTCGTCGCCCCGGGAAACCGCGGTCAGCAGTTCCTCGGGGGTGTCGGCCCCGCGCAACGGCTTGGGCGGGGGGAGTGGCACACCCGGCTTGTCCACCGCCGACATCGGGTTCCCGGCCACGATGCCCTCGGCCACCAGGAAGGTGAAGAAGCCGTTCCAGGTCGACCAGGCCCGGTACACCGAGGCCGCGGCCCGGTCGGCCGCGAACCGCGCGAACGCGCCCCGCAGCGCCCGGGTGCTGAGCGCCGCGAGGGGCAGCTCGGCCGGGGGAGTGGCGGGTCGCCGGCCGCCGCGACCAGGCTCGCCACCGTCGCCAGGTCCCGCCGGTACGCCGCCAGAGTGTGCGGGGACGGCTTCCGGGTCGCCCGGGACGTCAGGAAGGCTTCGACCAGCGATGAGACCGTTTCATCACCTTCTACATGCATAACGGATATTATGCATGTTTTTCGGGTATGGGGAAGTGGTGGACCGCGGAGGCGTGGACCGGTCGCGACCGGCGGGCGCACCCGCATCCGCGGGGTACCGGTCGGTGCTCCGACCTCGCCGGAGCGCCGCCGGAGCACCGACGGCGCGACCCGCACCGGCGTGCCCACCACGTCGGGTGGACCGCGGACGTGATCAGCCGGCGGCGGGCGCCCCGGTCGACCTCGCTCAGTCATACGTCAGGTACCTCAACGCGGCCGTTTGAGGTACCTGACGTATGACTGAGCGTCCGGCCGCGCCCCGGCCAGGTTGACATAATGTAGATTATCGAACATCCAACCGGCGCGGGGATGACGGCCGCGGATGACGCCTACAGACCGCCGGCGACCCGCAGCACCGCGCCGCTGGCGTAGGACGCCTCGGGGCCGAGCAGCCAGGCGATGGCCGCGGCGACCTCGTCGACGAGGCCGGCGCGGCCCATCGGGATGCGGCCGGCGGCCCGTACCGGCCGGTCGGGCATCCCGGAGCCGGCGTGGAACTCGGTGTCGATGATGCCGGGTGCCACGGCGTTGACCCGGATGCCCCGGGGCGCGAGTTCCTTGGCCAGCCCGACGGTCAGCGTGTCGGTGGCGCCCTTGGTGGCGGCGTAGTGGATGTACTCGCCGGGTCCGCCGAGCGTGCCGGCCACGGACGAGACGTTGACAATGGACCCACCGGCGGTCATCCGCCGGGCGGCCTGCTGGGCGCACAGCAGGTAGCCGACCAGGTTGACGTCCACGACGCGCCGCAGGTCGGCCGGGTCGAGGTCGACGAACGGGCCGATCCGGCTGGCCACGCCCGCGTTGTTGACCAGCCCGGTCAGCTCCCCCAACCCGGCCGCCGCGTCGAACAGTCGTACGACGTCGTCGGGGTTGCTGGTGTCGCCGGCCACGGCGATGCCGGCGCGGCCGGCGGCGTGCACGTCGGCGAGCACCGTGTCCGCGGCGGCCCGGTCGGTGCGGTAGCCGAGCACCAGGTCGTGTCCGGCGGCCGCGAGCCGGCGTGCGGTGGCGGCGCCGATGCCTCGGCTGCCGCCGGTGATGACGGTGACCGGACTCATCGGACTCCTCCCCTGGTCGGCCGGCTGACCGGCAGTGGCCCGACCCTACCGGCGGCGGTGTCGCACCGGGCGGCGACGCGGGTCACACCGGGCGTACCGGAGGTGTCCTGGCCGGTTCGGTCGATCCCCATCGGCTCGGCCGTCGCCGGCCTGGTGGCGACCGGGGCGTGAGCCGCGGACGACGTCCGGGCGCGGGTGGCCGGGACGCCGTCCGCGGGCTCTCCACCCCGCTCTGTCACACGCTGATGGTGGCGACAGGGTCGAGATGGAAGGCTCCTCTTTCAGGTTTGGTGCGGCGTTGGTCACGACGCGCTGCCGTAGGCGCCGGCCGCGATGTCGTCGGACAGAGTGGGGCCGGCCGGGGTCCAGCCGAGCAGTTCGCGGGTGCGGGCGCTGGAGGCGGCCATGCCGAGGCCGAAGAACTCGGCCATCAGACCGAAGTGCCCGGCGGCGTTCTCGCGGGCGACCGACACGACGGGCAGCCCGAGCGCCGCGCCGAGGGCGTCGGCGATCTCGCGGGTCGGGACGGACTCCTCGGCCACCACGTGCATCCGGGTGCCGGCCGGCGCCTTCTCGATGCCGAGCCGAATCAGCCGCGCCGCGTCCGAGCGGTGCACGGCCGACCATTCGGTCAGGCCGTCGTCGATGTAGCCGGACACGCCGCGTCGGCGGGCCGCGTCAGCGAGGAAGGTGACGAAGCCCCAGTCGCCGGCGCCGTGCACGCTCGGAGCGAACCGCGCGATGACCGTACGCACGCCCCGCTCGACGTAGCTCAGCGCCAGGTTCTCGCTGTCGCCGCGCGAGTCGACCGGGCTGACGTCGGATTCCAGTGCGGGCCGGCCCTCGACGACGCCGGAGAGGCCGTTGGCGACGACAAAGGGTTTGTCGCTGCGGACCAGGGTTTCGGCCATGGCCTGCACGGCGGCGCGCTCGGCCCGGTCGCTCTCGGGGCCGAAGTCGTGCTTGTTGGCCAGGTGGACGACGGCGTCGGCCGCGGACGCGCCCCGGCGCAGTGAGTCGAGGTCGTCGAGGTCGCCGCGCAGAGCGGTGGCGCCCTTGGCCTCCAGCGTCCTGGCGGAGTCCTCGGAGCGGGCCAGGCCGGTGACCCGGTGTCCGTTCGCGAGCAGCTCGTCGGCGGTGGCGGAGCCGATCCAGCCGGTCGCTCCGGTGACGAAGACGTCCATGAGGCTCTCCTCGAAGTTTCGGTTCATTGTGTCTCGTAACGATAGGTCATAACGAGGCAACATGTCTCGTTACCTGGATCACAAAACGAGGCACGGTGTCTCGGTAGGATGACCGGATGATCGAATCGAAGAGCCGAGGCGGCCGGCCCCGCAGCGAGCAGGCGCGTGAAGCCATCCTGCACGCGGTCGACGACCTGTTGCTCGAAGTCGGTTATGCCGCCCTGACGATGAAGGGCATCGCCGAGCGGGCTGGCGTCGGCCGGCAGACGGTCTACCGCTGGTGGTCGACCAAGGCGGAGATCATTTTTGAGGCCAGTGTCGCCGACGCCGAGGAGGAACTCACGGTGCCGCCCGCCGGCACCCCGCTGGCCGGAATCACCGCCTACCTTGAGGCGTTGGTCCGCTTCCTGGCGCACTCACCGGCCGGAATCGCCTACCGGACGCTGCTCGCCGCCGCTCAGCACGATCCGGCGGTCGCGCAGCTGATCGCATCGCGCGACATCCTGGGCGCGAGCGCGCAGGCCGTCCTCGACCGGACCATCCCCCGCCCGGCCGCCCCCGATCAGGTCGCCGCACGCCTGATCGGGCCGGCGTTCTACTGGATCATGAGCGGACGGGACTCGACCGAACTCGACATCCGGGAGCTGGCGCAAGGCTTCCTGCGCAGCATCCAAGCTCACGACTGAATGGGCGTGGCGCCGGCCCAGGGGTACGCCGGTACGCCCCCGGCGGGTCGCCGGGCGCGGCGACGGCTGGGCGTACGCTGTCGCGGCGCGGACGCCGGGTGGGGGTGTCGGCGTGCGGGGTGTCGGACGGGCCTGGTAGGAAGGTATCCGATCTGATACAGGTGTACGAAAGAGGGGATCTGATGGCCGCCGCGCGTACCACGGCCCAAGGCTTGGCGCCCGAGGAGTTGCAGCACATCCGCGACACACTGGCTGGGGGCCGCAAGCCGCGGGTGATGTTCACCGAGTCCGCGGGGCAGATCGCGGGCCAGTTGGGTCAGGTGGTGGAGCTGACCGACCCGGCCGTGTCGGACGAGTGGCTGGTGGTGCGGTTCGGCCGGGACGAGTTGCCGTTCTCCCCACCGACCTGTCGATTCCGCCCAAGGGTGCGGGGCGGCGGTCCGAGTCGAAGCCGGAACCGGAACCGGAGGCGCCGCCGGCGCCCGAGCCGGAGTTCATGGTGACGCGCGAGCCGGTGCCGGCGCCGCGCAGGGAGCCGAAGGAGACGCCCGTGTCCACTCAGGAGGAGGCGCCGGCCGCCGGGGACGCCAAGCCGGCGCGGCGCGGGGCCAAGGCGGCGCGGCCGAAGGCGTCGGCCGGGCTCACGGTCACGCTCTCGTACGCCGAGGGTGAGTGGACGGTGTCGGCGGTGCAGGGCAGCAAGTCGCTGGCGAAGCCGTACGTGGTGAAGCCGGCGGAGGCGTTGAAGATGGTGGCCCTGGTGGACGTGCCGGGGGTTCGCGAGGCGGTGGAGCAGATCATGGCCGCGGAGCGGGCCGAGGCGGAGCAGCAGGCCGAGAAGCTGCGGGCGGAGTTGGCGGAGATCGAGGCGCGGCTGGCGGAGTTGCGCGACGCGGGCTGAGCGCCGGCCGGGGCCAGAGGGGTCCCGGCCCTCCCGGGGTTCCGGACCGGCGGGAAATCCTGCGCCGGTACAGCGCGGGTGGGACAGGTCTCCGCGCAGTGGATGATCCGTCGGATTTCCGCCAGAACTGCCGGAGCCCCGACTGGGCGACGTGCCGGCCGCTGGTGGTCCGGGCTGATCTGGCTTACCCGGGAGCCCACGGACGGTAGTGCTTTCCCCGGGCCGAAGTCCGACCCCGTCCAGGCGGCGCCGCCGGTAAGCGACCTTTGAGTGATCCCGCCACAGCCAGCTCCGCGCGGTCAGTGGTCCGGGATGTGCCGCACGTCGATGCGCCGGCGGAACACCCAGTAGGTCCAGCCCTGGTAGGCCAGCACGAGCGGGGTGAAGAACGCGGCCACCCAGGTCATGATCTTCAGGGTGTACGGGCCGGAGGCGGCGTTGTGCACGGTGAGGGTGCCGGCGGCGTCCAGGGTGGACGGCAGTACGTCCGGGAAGAGGCCGGTGAACAGGGTGGCGACGGTGAACGCGATGCCGGCCGCGGTGCCGGTGAAGGCCCAGCCCTCGCGGCGTACCCGGGCGGCGGCGAGCGCGGCGAGCAGCGCCGCGGTGGCGGCGGCGGCGAGGGCGGTGGTGGCCGGTCCGGGGTGCAGGGTGACGGTCCAGGCCAGGAACGCCGCGGTGAGGGCGGTGGCGGCGGCGCCGGTGCGCACGGCGAGCCGGCCGGCGCGGCGGCGGATGTCGCCGGCGGTCTTGA
Source organism: Plantactinospora sp. KBS50 (assembly GCF_002285795.1). GTDB lineage: Bacteria > Actinomycetota > Actinomycetes > Mycobacteriales > Micromonosporaceae > KBS50. The sequence continues at coordinate 3,219,056 of NZ_CP022961.1, read as the reverse complement.
GGGCGAGGAACACGGCGCCGTGGGTGAGGAACAGCGCCGCGGTGGTCAGGCCGCCCAGCAGCGCGTACGGGGTGAGCAGGTCGGTGGGTCCGCCGGCGTAGTCCCCGTCGGCGTGCAGGGGTACGCCGCGCACGATGTTGGCCACGGCGATGCCCCAGAGCAGGGCGGGGAGGGTGGAGCCGAGGACGATGGCGGTGTCCCAGCGGCGTTTCCAGGCCGGGTCGTCGCGCTTGTGCCGGTATTCGAAGGCGACGCCGCGGCCGATGAGGGCCAGCAGGATCAGCAGCAGCGGCAGGTAGAGGCCGGAGAAGAGGGTGGCGTACCAGGCGGGGAAGGCGGCGAACATGGCGCCGGCGGCGGTGATGAGCCAGACCTCGTTGCCGTCCCAGACGGGTCCGATGGTGTTGATGAGCACCCGTCGTTCCCGGTCGTCGCGGCCGAGCACCGGGAGCAGCATCCCGACGCCGAAGTCGAAGCCTTCGAGGATGAAGTAGCCGCCGAACAGGACGGCGATGAGCAGGAACCAGACGGTGGGCAGGTCCACGGCCGCTCCTTGGCTGGGTGACGGGTCGGTCGGCGGGTTCGCGGTGCCGGCTCAGTAGGCGAAGGCCAGTGGCCGGTCGGGGTCGTGGTCGGAGTCGTCCGGTGTGCCGGGGGTGGCGTCGGCGGCTTCGGGCAGGCCGGCGCGGGCGTAGCGCAGCAGCAGGCGTACCTCGATCACGGCCAGGGTGGCGTAGGCGAGGGTGAAGGCGGTGAACGAGGTGAGCACCTCGGCCAGGCCGACGCTGCGGGAGACGCCGTCGCGGGTGAGCATCTCGCCGAAGACGACCCAGGGTTGCCGGCCCATCTCGGTGAAGATCCAGCCGAAGATGTTGGCGGCGAGTGGGAGCAGCGGCATGATCAGGCCGGCGCGCAGCAGCCAGCGGCCGGCGCGGGTACGGCCGGGGGTGCGTCCGCGGCGGGTGGCCCACAGCGCCCAGGCGGCGATGGCGGCGGCGGCCATGCCGAGGCCGATCATGAGCCGGAAGCTCCAGTAGGTGACCGGGATGATCGGGGTGTAGCTGCCGGCGCCGTACTGGGCGGCGTACTGGTCCTGCAGGTCGTCGATGCCGCGGACCTGGCCGTGCGGGTCGCCGGTGCCGAGGAAGGACAGCAGGTACGGGATTTTGAGGGCGAACACCTCGCGGCTGCCGTCGAGGCTGCCGACGGTCAGGACGGAGAACGCGGCGGGTTGTTCGGTGCGGTAGAGGGCTTCGGCGGCGGCCATCTTCATCGGCTGCACCTGGGTCATGACCTTGCCCTGGATGTCGCCGGTGATCAGGATGGCGACGGCGGCCAGCAGGGTGACCAGGGCGCCGAACCGGGCGGCGAACCGGTGGGCGTCGCGGTCGGCGGGGGTCGGCCGGGCGCGCAGGAGGTGCCAGAGGGCGACGGCGACCAGGAGGGAGCCGGCCACCAGGAACGCGCCGGCGAGGGTGTGCGGGAAGGTGACCAGGGCGACCTTGTTGGTCAGGACGGCGCCGATGTCGCTCAGGTGGGCGCGGCCGGTGACGGGGTCGATGCGGTAGCCGACGGGGTTCTGCATCCAGGAGTTGGCGGCGAGGATGAAGTAGGCGCTGAGGGTGGAGCCCAGGGCGGTGGCCCAGATGGTGGCCAGGTGGATCCGGCGGGGCAGCCGGTCCCAGCCGAAGATCCACAGGCCGAGGAAGGTCGACTCCAGGAAGAAGGCCAGGAGGGCCTCCATGGCCAGGGGTGCACCGAAGACGTCGCCGACGAAGCGGGAGTAGTCGGACCAGTTCATGCCGAACTGGAACTCCTGCACGATGCCGGTGACGACGCCCATCGCGAAGTTGATCAGGAAGAGTTTGCCGTAGAACCGGGTGAGCCGCAGGTAGCGGGGGTTGTCGGTGCGGTGCCAGAGGGTCTGCAGGATCGCGACCAGGGTGGACAGTCCGATGGTGAGCGGGACGAACAGGAAGTGGTAGACGGTGGTCACACCGAACTGCCACCGGGCGACATCCAAGGCGTCCACGGGCGGATCCCTTCCGATCTACGACGACCCGTAGTAAATACTACCGGCCGTCGTAGAAATGACGGCGGGGTCGGGACGTGCCCTCGGCCACAGCGCTGTGCGACGATCTGCGGCTGATGGACACCCCTGCCGCACTCCCCCCGTGGCGCCCTCCCCTGCTGTGGCGCCTCGCGCAACTGCTCGCCCGCGCCCTGGTCGGGTTGGTGGGCCGGCTCACCGTCACCGGCGACGTACCGCCGGCGCTGCGCGAGGGGCCGCTGATCCTGGCCGCCAACCACATCAGCCCGGTCGACCCGGTCGTGCTGAGCGCCGCCTGCCGGGTGCGGCGGATCGCGCCCCGAATCATGGCCACCGGCGGGCTGTTCCAGGCACCGGTGGTGGGCGCGGCCATGCGCGCCTGCGGCCACATCCGGGTCGACCGGCGTACCGCCACGGTGGCCCGGGCCCTGCAGGACGCGGCCGCGGCGGTGTCCGCCGGATCGGTCGTCCTGGTCTATCCGGAGGGTCGGATCGGGCTGGATCCGGGCATGTGGCCGGAACGCGGTCGCACCGGGGCGGCCCGGCTGGCCCTGGCCTCCGGCGCCACGGTGGTGCCGGTGGCGCAGTGGGGAGCGCACGAACTGGCGCCGTACTCCGCCCCCGCGGGCTGCTGCGCGGCCTGGCCCGGGCCGCCCGCCGCCGCCCGGCGGTACGGGTGCACTTCGGCCCGCCGGTGCGGCTGGCCGATCTCGATCCGCTGGTCCCCGGTGCCGCGCTGCGGGCCACCGACCGGATCATCGACGCGCTCACCGAGACCCTGGCCGGGCTCCGGCCGGACGAGCCGGACCGGCCCCGGCACCTGGATCCCAGCCGACCCCGCGACACCGCCCGGATGCACCGCCGCCGCGCCGCGGAGCCGCCGGTACCCGGCTGACCGGCACCGGGCCTATCGGCATCCGACCGGCCGGTACCGGTCAGCCGGCGTCCGACCGGCCGGCAGCAGCAGGCCGACCCGCCCCGGGGTCAGCCGTCGCCGGGCGGGCGCTGGCGCAGGTAGATCCGCACCGCGTCGCGGGTGGTGTGCACGCCCAGCAGGTGCCGCACCTGGGCGATGCGCCGGTTGGCGGTGCGCAGCGACAGGAACTCCGCCGCCGCGGCCGCCGCGATGGTCTCCCCGTTGGCCAGCCGGTTCAGCAACGCCCGCTGCTCGGGCACCAGCCGGTCCAGCACCCGCGAGTCCTCCACGGCGGGCTGGCCGGCACCGGGCACCGGCTGCCCGCCCCGGTCGACGCCCAGCCGCACCGGACCGCACCGGCGCAGCGCCACCGCCAGCGACCGGCCGAGCGTCCCGGCCGGGTCGAGCACCGCCAGCACCGACCCGCCGCGGGCGGCGATCCGCAGCACCAGGTCGGCGCCGCGGGAGTCCACCACCGGCCCGTACCGCAGCACCACCGGCCGCACCGGGCCGACGGCGCTGAACCCGCGGGCCGGGTGGTAGCCGCCGCGTTCCAGCCCGGTGAGCGCGACCGCGCACTCCCCCATCGAGGCCACGATCCAGCGCACCGCCGGCGGGCCGGCCAGCGGCTCGGCGCCGGTCACCGGGTACCCGCCGGGTGGTCGCCGGGCCGTGTTCCGAACCGGGGTCCGGGCCGGGGTCCGGGTCCGCCGCGGTGGCCGGGGGGACGACAGGGGGTAGGCGGCCTCACCGGAAACACGAGCGGCACCTGTTCCTTCCGTGAGCCGGCCGTCGCCGAGGGACGGCCGCACCTGCACCCTCGCGGAGCTTAGAACGGGTGGAGCGCCCGCCCGGGGCGCCGCACCGACGGCTGGCCGTTGACCTGGGAGTTACCCGCCGGTCACCCTCGGACGGCATACTCGAAGAGGTGAACCGCTTTCCGTATCTGGACGCGCCGGCCCCGCTGGCGTTCGCGCACCGCGGCGGCGCCGCCGCGGGAGACGAGAACACCGCCGCGGCGTTCGCCCGGGCCGTCGCGCTGGGCTACCGGTACGTCGAGACCGACGTGCACGCCACCGCCGACGGCGTACCCGTGGTGTTCCACGACGCCACGCTGGAACGCCTCACCGGCGACCGGAGCCGGATCGCCGCGCTGCGCTGGGCCGACCTGGCCAGCGTGCGGGTCGGCGGCGCGGCGGCCGTGCCCCGGCTGGACGAGGTCCTCGCCGCCTGGCCCGAGGTGCGGTTCAACGTCGACGTCAAGGCCGACGACGCGGTGACACCCGCGGTCGACTGTGTGGAGCGGGCCGGCGCCGGGGACCGGGTGCTGCTGGCCTCGTTCAGCGACGCGCGGCTGCGCCGGCTGCGTACCCTGGCCGGCCCGAAGGTGGCCACCTCGCTGGGCATGCTCGGGGTGGCCCGGCTGCGGCTGGCCTCGCTGACCGGGCGGCGGCTGGTGCTGCCCCCGTCGGTGGTCGCCGCCCAGGTCCCGATGCGCTGGGGTCGGGTGCCGGTGGTCGACCGCAGGTTCCTGGCGTACGCGCACCGGCTCGGGCTTCAGGTGCACGTCTGGACGATCGACGATCGTGCCGAGATGGAGGACTTACTCGACCTCGGGGTTGATGGCATCATGACCGATCGCGTCGACGTACTCCGCGAGACGTACCGCAGCCGTGGTCACTGGCCGGCCGACCCGCAGTAGGTCGGCGGCGGTGGCCGCCCAGCCGGAAGGATCCGCCTTGGTCTCCACCGCCGACGCTCCGGACGGCGCCTCCGGTCACAGCCCGGACGGCGCCTCCGGCGGCACCGCCGCCGACGAACCGACCGGCGGGGAGCCCGCCGGGGACGAGCCCGCCGGGGACGGGCCGGCAGCCGGGCCGCCCCGGTCCACCCGCCGGGAACGGACCGGCTGGTACTTCTACGACTGGGCGAACTCGGCGTTCTCCACCACCGTGGTCACGGTCTTCCTCGGGCCGTTCCTGACCACCGTCACCGAACGCGCCGCCGGCTGCGCGATCGACGCCGACGACTGCACCGGTACGGTGCACCCGCTGGGCATCACGGTGGCCGCCGGCTCCTACTTCCCGTACCTGGTGTCGCTGTCGGTGCTGCTGACCGTGTTCGTGCTGCCGGTGATGGGTGCGGTGGCCGACCGGTCCCGGCACAAGAAGCGGCTGCTGGCCGGCGCCGCGTTCACCGGCGCGGCGGCCACCGCCGCGTTCGCGCTGGTCACCGGGGACCGTTACCTGCTGGGCGGGTTCCTGTTCCTGATCGCCAACGTCGCCTTCGGGGCCAGCGTGGTGGTCTACAACTCGTTCCTGCCGCAGTTGGGCGGCCCGGACGACCGGGACGCCATCTCCAGCCGCGGTTGGGCCCTGGGCTACCTCGGCGGCGGACTGCTGCTCGCGGTCAACCTGGTGGCGGTCACCCTGCTCAGCCGCAGCGGCGACCCGCAACGCACCCTCGACCTGGCCCGCTGGAGCATCGTCTCGGCCGGCGTGTGGTGGGCGGCGTTCACCCTGGTGCCGCTGCGCTGGCTGCGCGAACACCCGGCCCCCGACGCCGCCGCCGGGGGCAACGTGCTCACCGACGGGTTCCGGCAGCTCGGCGGGACGCTGCGCGGGCTCAAGGCGTACCCGCTGACGCTGTTCTTCCTGCTGGCCTACCTGGTCTACAACGACGGCATCCAGACCGTCATCGCGCTGGCCAGCCAGTACGGCACCAAGGAACTGCGGCTGGAGCAGTCCACGCTGATCGTGACGATCCTGCTGGTGCAGTTCCTGGCCTTCGGCGGGTCGCTGCTGCTGGGCGCCCTGGCCCGGCGGATCGGGGCGTGGAAGACCGTGCTGTTCAGCCTGGTGCTGTGGACCGGGGTGATCCTCGCCGCGTTCCGGCTGCCCGCCGAGGCACCGCTGCCGTTCATGGTGCTCGGCGCCGCCATCGGGCTGGTGCTGGGCGGCAGCCAGGCGCTGAGCCGGTCGCTGTTCAGCCAGCTCATCCCGGTGGGCAAGGAGGGCGAGTACTACGGCTTCTACGAGATCAGCGACAAGGGCACGAGCTGGCTCGGGCCGCTGGCGTTCGGGCTGGTGTTCCAGTTGACCAACAGTTACCGGGTCGGCCTGGTGTCGCTGCTGATCTTCTTCGTGGTCGGGTTCGTGCTGCTGCTGGCCGTACCGATGCGCCGGGCCGTGATCGCCGCCGGCAACACCCCGCCGCGGCTGTTGTAGGGCTGTGGGGGGCGGTGCGCCGCCCCCCACACCCGCGACCCGAACCGGAGATCATCATCGCGGCCATGGGCTAGGCTGCCCGACCGTGACCGACGACTCCGCCCTCGCACCGACCTGCCTCGTCCATCCCGGCGCCGCCGGACCGGAGCACGCGGGTTGCGTCCCGGAGCGGCAGGACGGGCGGCCCCGGCACGCGGCGGCGCTGAAGTTCTTCTGGGGGCCGATGGACTGCGGCAAGTCGACGATGGCCCTGCAGATGAACTACAACCACGCCCGGCAGGGCCGGCGCGGCCTGGTGCTCACCCGCATCGACCGGTCGCTGGGGCCGCGGATCACCTCGCGGATCGGCATCGCGCACGACGCCATCGAGGTCACCGACGAACTCGACCTGCTGTCCCTGGTCCGCGACCGGTGGGCGCAGGGCATCGGGGTCGACTACCTGATCTGCGACGAGGCCAGCTTCTACACGATCGCGCACGTGGAGCAGATGGCCGAACTGGTCGACGCGCACGACGTGGACGTGTTCGCCTTCGGCCTGGCCACCGACTTCCGCTCCGGCCTGTTCCCCGCGGCGCAGCGGCTGTTCGAACTGGCCGACGAGGTGGCCCGGATCCAGGTCGAGGTGTTGTGCTGGTGCGGCCGGGAGGGGCTGCTCAACGCCCGGGTTGTCGACGGCGCCGTGGCCCGAGAGGGGAACAGGTGGTCATCGGCGACACCGTGGACTCGGCGCGGGTGCGCTACCAGGTGCTGTGCCGCCGCCACCACCGCACCGGGGATCTGGGTCCCGCCCTGGGCGGCTGACCCACCCGCTCAGACGGGTACGTCGCCGCAGACCCGCCACACGTCGCCGTCGCGGACCACCACCAGGGTGCGGCGCTGCACCGTGCCGCTGCGGCGCACCAGTTGCACCGCCACCGACCCGCGGGGCTGGCCGTCCCTGGTGGCCACCTTCACCTCCTTGACGGTGTACCGCAGCACCGCCTCCGGACCGGTGGCGTGCCGCACGAACTCGTCCCGGTTCCACCGCTGCCGGGTGGCAGGGCACAGTTCGTCGTACGCGTGCCCCGCGTTTCCCGCCGACACGTCCCGCAGGAAGGTGTCCGCGGCGTCCCGCACCGGGCCGCTGGTGCCGCGCAGGATCTGGAAGTTCCAGGCGCCGAGCCCGGCCGCGCCGACGCAGCACACCACGATCAGCACACCCGCCGACAGCAGCGCGGTCCGCAGCACCGGCGGCCGGCGGGTCGGTCGCTGCGCGGCGGCCTCGTAGGACACGTCCACCAACGTAGAGACCGCGGCGCCCGGGCCGCAGGCAAAGCACCAGGTACGTCCCGGCCGCGCGACGGAGCGCCCGGTTGGTACATTCGACCGATCATTGCGCTGACGATCGACCCGAGCGCCCCGGTCCCGCCGTACGAGCAGATCCGGGCGGGCATCGCGGCGCTCGCGGCCGGCGGCGAGCTGCCCGCGGGCACCCGCCTGCCGCCGGTCCGGGATCTGGCCAGCGACCTCGGGCTGGCCGCGAACACCGTCGCCCGGGCGTACCGGGAGCTGGAACGGGCCGGTCTGGTGGCCACCCGGGGCCGGCACGGCAGCTTCGTCACCGCCCGCGCGGCCGGGGCGTCCGAGGAGGCCCGCCGGTTGGCCGTCGACTACGCCGCCCGCAGTCACGAACTGGGTGTGGCCCCCCGGCAGGCGCTGGAGCTGGCCCGGGCCGCCCTGGGCCTGGACCCCGAGCCGACGGCACCGGCACCGGCGTCCGCGGCACAGTCCACCACCGCACCGGCCGCCACCGCCCCGGCGGCCGCGGCACCGGCGGCCGGCGAGCGTCCCTGACCGCACGGACCCACCCGCGCCGGGCCGACCCCCGTCGGGCCCACCCGCGCCGGGCACGGCCGGTGACGGGGGTCAGTCCGTGCCCCGGCGGGCGCGGGCCGCCCAGATCGCGTACGCCGGATCCCGGTCCAGGTTGTGCCGGTCCCGGTCGTAGCGGCGGGTGGTCCGCGGATCGGCGTGCCCCATCGCGTCCTGCACGTCCTCCAGCGGCACCCCCTCGGCACGGGCCGCGGTGGCGAACGCGTGCCGCAGCGAGTGCGGCGACAGCGACGCCCAGGCCGGGATGCCGGCCGCCCGGGCCAGCCGGCGGACCAGCCGGAACACCGCGTGCCGGTCCAGCCGGGCGCCGCTGGCGGTGACCAGCAGCGGCCCGTCGAGACGCTCGACCGGCACTCCCGCCGCGGCCGCCCGGTCCCGCAGGTACGCCTCGACGGCCTGCACCGAGGCGGGGGTGAGGGCACGGCGGCGCGGCCGGCCGCCCTTGCCGACGAACCGGACGCTGCGGTGGCCGCGTTCCTGACCCAGGTCGGCCAGGTCGAGGGAGACCAGCTCACCGACCCGCAGGCCCAGGTCGGCCAGGAGGGTGACCACCGCGACGTTGCGGGCCGCGGTGCCGCCGGTGGCCGCCGCCGCGGCCGCCAGCAACGCGTCCACCTCGGCCGAGGTCAGCCCGACCGTGCTGGAATGGTCCCGGTCCACCCGCGGCCGGTCGGCACCGGCGACCGGGTTGGTCGGCACCGCGCCGAGCTTGAGCAGGAAGTCGTACCAGCTCGACAGCGCGGACAGCTTGCGGGCCACGGTGGCGCCCGACAGCGGCCGGCCAGCGGTGCCGGACTCCTCCAGCTCGCGGGCGTAGGTGTTGACGTCGAGGAACACGGCCGCCAGCGGGTCCACGCCGTGCCCGGCGCACCAGCCCAGCCAGCCGGCCACGTCCCCGCGGTACGCGGTGCGGGTGTGCTCGGACAGCCGCCGGTTGCGCAGCCAGGCGTCGGTGAAGTCCAGGGCCGCGGTGGGTCGGTCGAGCGTGGCGCGGACCCGGGCGGACAGGGCGGAACCGGACATGCGAGAAAGATTCCCAGATCGGGGCCGGGAAGCGAAGCCGACGCGCCCGGGCATCGGCCGGCGGGTGCCCCTGCCGCGGCGACGGGGTGGCGCGGGCGCAAACACCGCGGCGGCGGCCCGGAGCATCCGGGCCGCCGCCGCTTGCGGGTACGACGATCAGGCGCTGATCGTCAGGCGTTGATCGGCTGCCGGCCGTTGCCGGTCGCGGCGATCGAGATCTTGCGCGGCTTGGCCCGCTCGGCGACCGGGATGCGCAGGGTCAGCACCCCGTTCTCGTAGCCGGCCTCCAGCTTCTCGGTGTCCAGGGTGTCGCCGAGGAACAGCTGCCGGGTGAAGACACCCATCGGGCGCTCGGCCGCGACCAGCTCGACCTTGTCACCGGTGGGCCGGCGACGCTCCGCCCGCACCGTCAGCACGTTGCGCTCGACGGTGCAGTCGATGCTGTCCGGGTCGACGCCGGGCAGGTCGAAGGCGGCGTAGAAGTACTCGCCGTCGCGGTACGCGTCCAGGTGCATCACCGCCGGCCGGGTGCTGGTGCCGAAGAACTGCTCCGCGAAGCGGTCCATCTCCCGGAACGGGTCGGTACGCATCAACATGGTGGCGCCTCCTCCTCGAATCTCCCACGTGTTCGAGACCTCGGGTGTCGAAGCCTCAGGATTTCGAAGCTCTGGGTTGAGTGGCTGTGACTCAACTTCCTCTTCTTATTTACCTCGCTCCGGGAGGGGTCGTCAACTCGAAAGCGCCCGCGCCGGGAAGTGACCTGGGCCACTCCGGGTGGCACGCGACGGTCGCCCGCCGCGCGTGGGGTGGCGCGGCAGGCGATGCCATGATGGGCGGGTCCGGACCGAAGCCCCCGGATCGGAGACCTCGCCCTGCCCGATTCCCCCCGCACCCCGCCCGGGACGCGCCCCAGGACGCGCTGCGGGCCGACTGCGCCCGCTGCTTCGGGCTGTGCTGCGTCGCGCCGGCCTTCGCCGCCTCGGCGGAGTTCGCGCTGGACAAGCCCGCCGGCCACGCCTGCCCGAACCTGCGCGCCGACTTCCGCTGCGGCATCCACGCCGACCTGCGGCGGCGCGGCTTCGCCGGCTGCACGGTCTTCGACTGCTTCGGCGCCGGCCAGCGCGTCTCCCGGGTCACCTACGGCGGCCGGGACTGGCGGGGCCACCCGGAGACGGCCGGCCAGATGTTCCGGGTGTTCGCCGTGCAGCGACAACTGCACGAACTGCTCGCGTACCTGAGCGCGGCGCGGGCACTGCCGGCCGCCCGGCCGCGGCACGCCGACCTGGACGCGGCGCTGGCCGAGCTGTACCGGCTCGTCGACGCCGACCCGGAGACGATCCTCGCGACCGACGTCGCCACCCGCCGGGCATCTGTCAATGCTTTGTTGACAAGTGCCAGCGAGTTGGCCCGCGCCCGGCGGCCCGGCCCACAGCTACGCGGCGCCGACCTGACGGGGACGGATCACCGCGGTGCCGACCTGCGCGGGGCGAACCTGCGGGGGGCGTACCTGATCGGCACCGACCTGCGCGGCGCGGACCTGCGCCTGGCGGACCTGACCGGCGCGGACACCCGCGGCGCCCGGCTGGCCGGCGCCGACCTGCGGGACGCGCTGTTCCTGACCCAGCCCCAGCTCGACGCCGCCACCGGCGACCCGGCCACCCGGCTGCCGGCGGCGCTGACCCGCCCGGCGCACTGGCCGGACCGCCCGGTGAGCGCCCCGACCCCGGTCAGCGCCCCGGCCAGGCGGCGAACCGCCGCCGCAGCACCGCCACCGCGGCGGCGTCCAGGCCGTAGCCGGTGAACTCCCGATCCGGCATCCGGTCCAGCCGGGCGCCCACGGCGGCCACCTCGTCGTCCCCGATGGCCGGATCCATCGTGCGGGCCAGGCCGATCAGCGCGGGCGGGTCCATCGACCCCAGGAAGGCCGCCACGTCGATGTAGTCGCGCGGCTCGGCCCGCGACACCAGGGCCGCGACCTTCCACGCCCGCAGGTCGTCCAGGTGCATCACCGGGCCGATGTCCAGCACCACCGGACCGTGCCGGCGGTGCAGCCGGCCCAGGGTCAGCCGCACCTGCGCCGGCGTACCGTCCCGGTAGGCGACCAGCTCGACCAGCTGGTCGTCCAGCCCGGCCACCAGTTCGGCAAGCCAGCCCTCCACGGGCTGCACCTCGGCGCGGATGCCGGCCGCGGTCAGCGCCGTCCCGATCCGGGCGGCCGCCAGGGACAGGCCACCGCCGGCGGCGGCCGGGCCACTGCCGTCCCCGTCGCCGGAGTCCCGGAACAGGTCGATGTCCTCGGTGGGCCGCACCAGCACCCCGTGCGCCACCAGGGCGAGCCCGCCGCCCAACACGAACCCGTCGTCGCGGGCCACACCCAGCGCGATCCGGGCCACCCGCTCCTGAAAGGGGTCGATGTCCCGCAGGGGGTCGATCCGGTCGGGCATCAGGCGGCGGCGGTACCCGGCGCGGCCAGCTCGGGGTGGTGGTCCTCCCACGCCCGACGGACGCCCGGCGGCAGGTACAGATCGGGCCACACCCACCGCAACAGGGCACCGGCGAGCAGGGACCGCAGTTCCTCGAAACGGACCGCCTCGCGCAACACGATCTCGTACGCGCGGCACCGCTGGTACGGGTCGTCCAGGTCGAACCGGCGCAGCGCGACCGGCTGCCAGACCATCCGGTGCGGCAGCTCGACCGTCCCGTGCACCGGCCCGCACAGTTCGCCGAGCGTCGGCGCGACAAGCGCCATCCGGCCCGGTCGGCTCTGCCACCGGCGCATGAGAAACGCCGCCCCCTGTTCCACGAGCCTAAAATACCCCGCCCGGCGCGCCCCGGGCCGTACGGCGCCCGACCGGTCGCCCGGCGCCACCGTCGCCGGGTTGACTTCGCGCCCCCTCCAAGGACGAGGATCATGACCATGACAGTCTCTCCGCCACCGTCCGCGGCCGACCGCCGCCGCCGGCTGCTGGTGCTGGCCATCTGCTGCACCAGCATCGTCGTCGTGGTGATGGACATCTCCATCGTCAACGTCGCGCTGCCGGCCATCCGCGCCGACCTGCACGCCACGGTTTCCGGCCTGCAGTGGACGATCGACGCGTACACGCTGGTGCTGGCCAGTTTCCTGGTGCTGGCCGGTTCGACGGCCGACCGGCTGGGCCGGCGCCGGGTCTTCCAGGTCGGCCTGGCCGTGTTCGGGCTCGGCTCGCTGCTCTGCGGCCTGGCCACGGGCATCGGCTGGCTGATCGCGGCCCGGGCGGTGCAGGCGGTCGGGGGCACCATGCTCAACCCGGTGGCGATGGCGATCGTCGCCACCACGTTTCCCGACGCCGCGCAGCGGGCCCGGGCCATCGGGGTGTTCGCCTCGATGAGCGGCCTGTCGCTGGCGCTGGGCCCGGTCCTCGGCGGCGCCCTGGTGGACGGCTTCGGCTGGCACGCCATCTTCCTGATCAACGTGCCGGTCGTGGTCGTGGCGATCGTGGCGGTGGCCCGGTTCGTCCCGGAATCCCGCGCCGAGCGGGCGCGCCGGTTCGACCCGGTGGGTCAGCTGCTGGTGATCCTCGTGCTGGGCGGCGTGGTGTACGCGATCATCGAGTCCCGCCAGGCGGGCTGGACCTCGCCGGTCATCCTCGGCCTGCTGGCGGCGGCCGCCGCCGGCGTGCTCGGCATCCTGGGCTACGAGCGGCGCCGCGCCGACCCGCTCCTGGAACTGCGGCTGTTCCGCAGCGTGCCGTTCAGCGCGGCGATCCTGATGGCGTTGTGCGCGCTGTGCGGGTTCGGCGCGTTCCTGTTCGTGAGCACCCAGTACCTCCAGGACGTCCGCGGCATGTCGGCGCTGGCCGCGGGGCTGTGCCTGGCTCCGGTGGGTGCGCTGGTCGTGGCGCTCTCCCCCGGCACCGGCCGGCTGGTCGGCACCCGCGGTCCGCGGCTGCCGCTGGTCGTCGCGGGCGCGGCGCTGGCGGCCGGCGGCGCCGTGTCGGTCTGGTTCGGCCCGGCCACTGCGCTGCCCGCGGTGCTCGGCAGCTACCTGCTGTTCGGGGTCTTCCTCGGCACGGTCAACCCGCCGATCACCAACACCGCGGTCGCCGGGATGCCCCGCTCGATGGCCGGGGTGGCCGCATCGCTGGCCTCCACCGGCCGCCAGACCGGCACCACCCTCGGCGTGGCGATCGCCGGCAGCCTGCTGGGCTCGGCCGCGGCCCACGGCGGTGCCGTTTCCTCCGGCGAGGCGTTCGTCGACGCGGCCCGCGGGGTGTGGTGGCTGGTGTTCGGTCTCGGCCTGGGCGTCCTGCTGCTGGGGCTGGTCAGCACCGGCCGCCGGGCCGCCGGCACCGCGGCCCGGGCCGCCGCGCTGTTCGACACCGTCGACGGCGCCGCTCCGGCCGGGGGCGTAGGACCAGGACGGCGAGGGTGAACGCGGCGACCAGCAACCCGGCGCCGGCGGTGAAGGCGAGCCGGTAGCCACCGGTCAGCGCGACCGCCGGGTCCGCCCCGGCCGCGAGCAGGTCGCCGGTGCGCGTGGCCGCGAGGGTGGACAGCACCGCCACCCCGACGGCCATGCCGAGTTGCTGGGTGGTGTTGAACAGCCCGGACACCAGCCCCGCGTCGTGCTCGCCGGCCGCGGACATGGCCAGGCTGGTCAGCGCCGGCAGCGCCAGCCCGAAGCCCGCGGCGAGCAGCATCACCGGCAGCAGGTCGACCGGGTAGTCGGACCGGACCGGGATCCGGGCCAGCAGCGCGAGCATGGCCACCAGCAGACCCAGCCCGGTCAGCAGGATCCGCCGCTCACCGTGGCGGGCGTTGAGCCGCGCGGAGATCCCCAGCGTGACCGCCCCGATGACCAGCGCGGCGGGCAGCATGGCCAGACCGGTTCCGGCCGCGCCGTACCCGGCGACCCGTTGCAGGTAGAGCGCGATGAGCACCTGGAAGGAGAAGGCCGCGGCGACCATCAGCAGTTGCACCGCGTTGGCGCCGGCGACGGCCCGGGAGCGGAACAGCCGCAGCGGCATCAGCGGGTGCCGGGCGGTGGCCTGCCGGGCGACGAACGCGCCGAGCAACAGCACGGCGACGGCGGCCCGGCCCAGGGTGGCCGCCGACGTCCAGCCGGCGCCCTCGACGCGTACCAGGGTGTAGATCCCCACGGTCAGGCCGGCGGTGACCAGCAGCGCCCCCGCGAGGTCCGCGCCGGCCCGCAGGCCGATGCCCCGGTCGGCCGGCAGCAGCGGTACGCCGAGCAGCAGTGCGGCCAGCCCGATGGGCACGTTGATGACGAAGATCCAGTGCCAGTCCAGGGCGTCGGTCAGCACCCCGCCGAGCACCTGGCCGATCGAGGCGCCGGCGGCGCCGGTGAAGCTGAACACGGCGATCGCGGTGCCGCGTTCCCGGGGTGCGGCGAAGAGGGTGACCAGGATGCCGAGGCTGACGGCGGTGGCCAGCGCGCTGCCGGCGCCCTGGAGGAACCGGGCGGTGATCAGCGCGGCGGGCGAGTCGGCCAGGGCGGCCAGCAGCGACGCCGCGGTGAACACGGCGGTGCCGGCCAGGAAGACCCGCTTGCGGCCGACCAGGTCACCGAGCCGGCCGGCGAGCAGCAGCAGGCTGCCGAAGGCGATCAGGTACGCGTTGACCACCCAGGTCAGGCCGGTGGCGGAGAACCCGAGGTCGTCCTGGATGGCCGGCATGGCCACGGTGACGATGCTGCCGTCCAGGACGGCCGTCAGCAGTGCGGTGGCGACGACCGCGAGGGCGAGCCAGCGGGATCGCGGCGGTGCCGGCGCGGTGGCGGGCGGCGCGGGGATGGATGCGGTGGACATGGTCGTCCTTCCCGTGCGGAAAACGCAACGGGAAGGACGCTATTAGATAGTTCCGTTGCAGACAATCTGCAACGGAGTTAGTCCCGTCACTGGCGGGCGCGCCGGGCCGCGGCGGTACCCTCCGGCGCGACCGCAAGGTGCCCCTCCACCAGGCGGTTCATCGCCCGCAGGAAGACTTCGCGTTCCTCCTCCGGCAGCGTGGCGAGCGCCTCCCGGTGCACCCGGTCGACGATCTCCTGACTCCGGACGGCGAGCCGGGCCCCCTTGTCGGTCACCGCCACGATCCGGGCCCGGCGATCCCGGGTCGACGGGCGGCGCTCGGCCAGACCGGCCCGCTCCAGCGCGTCCACCGTGACCACCATGGTGGTCTTGTCCATGTCCCCGATCTCCGCGAGTTGGATCTGGGTCCGTTCCTCGCCCAGCGCGTGCACCAACACGCAGTGCATCCGGGCCGTCAACCCCACCTCGCCCAGCGCCGCCGCCATCCGTGCCCGCAGCACGTGCCCGGCATGGTCGAGCAGGAACGACAGGTCCGGTTGGAGGCGCCCGGGAGCCATGGCGGTCATCCGCCGAGCGTACCCGCCTCGATCCGGAGCAGATTATCCAACAACGGACATTGTCGTCCGGTCGTGGCCAGGCGACGGCGTCGACGGTCACCGGCGCCGGACCCGTCGGCCCCGGGGCCGACGTCCCACTCCCCGGACGCGTCGGCGCTCGGTCGGGCGTACGACGCCGGTTCTCGGGGAGACTGACGCCGTGCCCTCGCTCGCCGACGACCTTCCCGACGTCCTCGCCGTACCGACCGTGCCGGCCGCGCCGGACGTCACGGTACGACCGCCCGGTTCCAAGAGCATCACCAACCGGGCGCTGCTGTGCGCCGCGCTCGCCGACGGACGCAGCCGGCTGTCGGGGGCGCTGTTCGCCGACGACACCCGAGCCATGATCGGTGCGGTGGCGGCGCTCGGCGCGACCGTCACCGCCGACGAGCCGAGCCGCGAGTTGACGGTGACCGGCATCGACCCGCGGCGGGCCGCGGCGGTGGCGGCGGTCGACGCACGCCAGTCCGGCACCACCTCCCGGTTCGTACTGCCGGTCGCGGCGCTGCGGCCCGGCCGGACCACCGTCGATGGCGCCGCGCAACTGCGGGCGCGGCCGATGGGGCCGCTGCTCGATGCGCTACGCCAACTCGGTGCCCAGGTGCAGGAGGGCACCGACCAGGGACACCTGCCGGTGACCGTGAGCGGTCCGCTGCGGGGCGGCCCCGCCCGACTGCCCGGGCACCTGTCCAGCCAGTTCCTGTCCGGGCTGCTCATGGCCGGGCCGCTGATGCGCGACGGCCTGGCCGTCGAGCTGACCTCGCCGCTGGTGTCGGTGCCGTACGTGACGATGACGACCGCGGTGATGGCCGCCTTCGGGGTGACCGTCGACGGGCTCCGTACCGCGCCCGGCCGGTACTCGGCCACCGACTACGCGATCGAACCCGACGCCAGCGCCGCCTCCTACTTCCTGGCCGCCGCCGCCATCACCGGCGGCCGGATCACCGTGGACGGCCTGGGCACCGACAGCGTCCAGGGTGACGTGGCCTTCGCCGACCTGCTGGCCCGGATGGGTGCCCGGGTGGAGCGTACGGCCCGCCGGCTGACCGTGACCGGCACCGGTTCGCTGCGGGGCATCGACGTCGACATGGCCGACATCTCCGACACCGCGCAGACCCTGGCCGCCGTGGCGGTGTTCGCCGACTCCCCCACCCGGGTACGCGGAATCGGGTTCATCCGGCGCAAGGAGACCGACCGGATCGCCGCCGTGGTGACCGAGCTGCGCCGGGCCGGCATCGACGCCGTCGAGGACGACGACGGCTTCACCATCCACCCCGGCCCCCCGGCACCCACCCGGTTCGCCAGCTACGACGATCACCGGATGGCGATGAGCCTGTCCCTGCTCGGCCTGCGCGTGCCGGGCATCGAGATCGCCGACCCGCGCTGCGTCGCCAAGACCTACCCGGGCTTCTTCACCGACCTGGCCACCCTCACGTCCCGCTGACCGGCCCGGGGCGCACCGTCACCGGCACGGCGTGTAGGAGGCGCCGGCCCAGGGGGCGTACGGGCAAGATGGCCGGCCTCTCCATCACCCCGTGGCCGCCGGTCGAACCGGCCGGCCGGCGAACGCGATCCTTCCGGACGGTCATCCACGGGTTGGTGTGCGCCGTGTCCGATCCGGGAGGCACCGTTCGTAGAACAGCAGAGGCGGCCGGAGCAGGCGGCCAAGACGAGGAGCCATGGGATGACCCAGTACCTGATCTCGTTCGATGACGGCGCGATGGACCACATCCCCGAGCAGGACTGGCCCGACGTGGGGAAGGCTTCGCACGCGGTGGTCCGGGAGGCCATGGGCGCGGGCGTGTGGCTGTTCGGCGCCGGACTCCACCGCCAGCGGGCGAGCATCGTGGCCACGGACGGAATGGTCACCGACGGCCCCTTCCCGGAGACCAAGGAGGTCATCGGCGGTTTCTCGATCGTTGACGTGCCGTCCCGCGAGGAGGCGCTGGCCTGGGCCGCCCGGATCGCCGGCGCGTGCCGCTGCGCACAGGAGGTCCGGGAGCTCATGCCCGACCCCGAACATGACGCCTGGCTTCGCCGGGTTGGCAGATGATTCCGCCAGGTCGGCAGCTGACGCGGACAACAGGGCGACCGGTGTCCAGGGCACCGCGCTGAGGCCGGGGACCGGGCATCACCACCTTCGCCGACCTGCGGTGGAACGGTCCGTACCACGAGCGGTGCGGGTTTGTCACCACCTGTAGCGGCCCGCTGCGCGTCTGTCGCCAGGGAAGCCTATGGTCGGTGGATGCTCGGTAACGTCAGAGGTCTGTCCCGGCACTTCACGGTGGACACGCTGGGGCGGTACCTGCTCGACCGATCGGAACGGCGGGACGACGGGTGCCTCATCGTCCGGGGTTACGGCGCACAGCGCGGCAGCTACCAGAAGGTCGCCGGCCGGGCCTGGGCGCACATCGCCGCGTACGCCGTCTTCGTCGGTGACTACGACCCCGCCCTGGATGTCGACCACACCTGTGGCGTCAAGGACTGCATCGAACCTACCCACCTGCGGCAGCTCAGCCGCGCGGAAAACTGCCACACCCGGCGCCAGGCGCCCCGGTGTGGCAACGGTCATCCCCGAGAGGTGGACGAGACGACAGGGCGGTTCCGGAAGGTCTGCCGGGCATGCAACCGGGACAACCAGCGCCGCTGGCGGGAACGCGAGGCGGAGGCGGTGGCAGAGGCCCGGGCCAGGCTGATGTTCTGAGCAGAACGGGCGTGGCGGTCAGGGATGCGGCGGCGTATGGCCGGGGAATCACCTCGCCGTCGCGGGCCACGGCCGCATCCACCACGGGCACCTGTCGGCGAAGGCCCGACAGTCTCCGGGCCGTTTCCGCGACGCCGTACCCGAGCAGTGGGGTCGGCTGTTCGTGCTCGACGGCGCCGGAACACACCGCGCGCCGGTTACCGCCGGTCCGACGCCTGACCCGGCTTTCGAGCACTGCGTGAACGACCATCAGGGCCACCCCGGCCGTAGGTCGTCACTGAGACTTCTCGTCTGGGTGTCAGTGCCGGTTTCTCATCCGATGTCAGTAGCGACCCCGCGTACGCTGGTTGGCACTTGAGCGGACCGGCATTCGTTAGCCGGAAGCGTGGGGCGAGCACCTCCGGCTGATCCCCGCCGGACACCCCACACGCGGCGACCAGCGGGCAGCCCGTACCGATCGGGTCAGGCGCCGGCGTAGCCCCGGGGATCGGTCACCTTGGCCGCGAGGGCGGCCGGGTGCGTGTGGCCCCTGGCGTAACCGGGGCGCGAGCCGACGGAGGAACCGTCATGGCCCGATCCACACCCATGGACCACGAGTCCGCCGACCGCATCAGTGCGGCCGCCGGCCGCGATCCGGACTCGCCGACCGCGACCAGCGGCTTCGACGACCGGGCGCAAGAGGCTGCCGACCGCAACGACGCGGAAGATCGGTACGACTACGACGACTACCTGAACGAGTAGCCGCTCGTGTCCTGGTGCCCGCCGCCGAGGGCCCTGGCGGCAGGCACCAGCGTGCTTCACCTGCTTTCTCGTCTCGTGTCAGTGGTTTCTCACCGGTGTCAGTGCGGGGAAGATCACTGCCTGGCGGACGGCGCACCGGGTGCGGGGTGTCGTAGGTTCGGCGTTCGGACATTGATGGCATGGCGGGTTGCCGATGGCGAACCCTTGCATGGAAGGGGTTTCGTCGCGGTGGCGTGGGCATCGGACAGCGCGGCCAGCCGACTGCCGCGGGAGGCCGCGGTCCGGCGGCTGCTGGAGCTGGATGTGGCCGGCCAGTTCTCACACCGCAGCGCGTTCGCCCTGGTCAGCCGAATCCGTTGATTCTTCCGCCAGGACTACGGGCACCCCTGTCAACGACGTGGTGGCGGTCAGGGGACGCAGAGTCTGTGCGGCGATGGTCATGCCTTGCAGGGTCTTGTCGAGCGTGCCACCCCAGACGGGGTCCTCATGCTCGACGGCGATGTCGCCAGCGTATCCGGCCGCGTCGAGCGTGTCCGGGTCCAGTCGAGTTGCCCGCGTCCGGGAACTCGGTAGCGCCACCAGCCGACGTCGGTGGGCGAGGCGCGTCGGGCTGTCTTGCCGAAGATGCCGTAGTGCGTGCGGGCCCGCTCGTCGATTTGGATGTCCTTGGCCTGCACGTGGCCGACGATGCCGGCCTTTAGGGCGTGTTCGAGCGCGTCGAGCGGGTCGATGCCGAGCCAGGGCAGGTGGGAGGGATCGTAGGTCAGGCCGAAGCCGAGACCGGACATCCAATCCCACAGCTCGGGCGAGTAGGCGAGGTTGGCGGGGTAGCCGTCGGGGTGCCAGCCTTCCATCGGGCAGTTTTCGGCCAGCAGTTTCACGCCGCGGTCGGCGGCGTAGCGAGTGAGTGGGGGCAGGTGCTGCTCGGCGAGCTTCAGGTTGTCAGCTATCGGCCGGGTGATGTCCCGGCCGACGAACGTGATGACACAGCGGACGCCCAGAGCCGCCGCAGCGTCGATGCAGGCGCGCAGGTGCTGGTGGGTGCGTTCGCGTTCGGTGGCGTCGTGGTGCAGGTTGTTGCCACAGTAGGTGATCGCGGAGATGGCCAGATGGTGCTGGTTCATTAGGTCTTGTACACGGGCAGCGTCGTCGGGGGCGAAGCCGGCGACGTCGAGGTGGGCGGCCTGGTGGATATGCTGGCTGCCGACCGGCCAAGCCGCCACCTCCAGTGCCTCGTATCCCGCCTGGGGTGCCCACGCGGCGATCTGCGACAGCGACATCTGGCCGAGGGCGGCGGTCAGCACTCCGAGTCTCATGACGACCTAACTAGTTCTGCAGAAACCGGGCGGGCGGATCGGGATGCGCGACCGGGGAAAGGTGAGGGATCGGTCTGGCGATGCCCCTCTCCCGGGATCGGGATTTGTCGCAGATCGGGAATGGGCTCGCGGCAATCAAGCGCCTCCCGGAGTCGCAGCATCCGGCCAAGCCACCCCGCAGTGTCACAGCTGCCTAAATTGCCCGGGCCGTAGCGGGTGTCCTGGAAGCTTAGAATACGTCCGAGTTCGTCGATCGCGTTTTTGACACCACGCCTGTCACCCGGCTGCGCCTGCACCTGGGCAAGGTGCAGATATTTCACTGTCTCCAGCGTGTCGAAGTGATCGTCGCCGTGGGCCTGCCCGCGCTCGTTCGCCAAGGATGTCAGGAGTTTCACCACGCTTGATCCATCTCCGGCGTACACACGCAACTTGCCATAGGAGTGCTGCGCGTCACGGGTATCGGAATGGTCGAGGCCCAGAACGCGAGACCGATTGGTGATTACGTCGAGGTAGCGGTTCTCGGCCTCATCGATCCGTCCCCGCTGCCCGAGCAACCAGGAGCGCCGACACTGGATGTGCAGCAGCAGTTGTTTGTCGAGGTCACGCATTCCGACCGTACTCGCCTCGAGCGCGCCGAGCCCCGTCTCGGCCTGCTCCAAGTGGCCTCCGCGGCCCAGTGCCCAGAACAAGGCCAGCCCAGTGCGCGGGTCGGCGCCGCCGAAGACCCGTTCCTCGTCAGCCATCAGGTCGCGCACCAGGGTCTCGGCCCTCCCGTGGTCGCCCATCTCGCACAGGGCCTCGGCGCGAGTGCGGCGCACCATGAAGGCGACCGGATGGCGGGATCCTAGCCGTACCAGGTGCGGGCAAGCGGCCCGGATCAGGCGCAGTGCTGCACGCTCGTCCCGCTCGGCGATCAACACCCGCGACATGTGGCCGACTGTCGCAAGGACCATCGCCGAGCTCTCCGCGTCGAACGCCCCGGCTGGTACCTGGCGCAGCAATAGCCCCAGCCGGGCGATCACCGCCTTCGCTTCCCCACGGTCACCACAAATGCCTGTCCGCAGGTCGCCGCCGGCAACTGCCAGCCACTGCGATGTATCCACAGCGCTATCGACAGCACGGCTGATAACCCGGCTCTGCGCAAGGTGTGCCCGAGCATGCCACGTATCGTGCCCTCGGCGGTCCGACGGGGGGTGGCGATCGGCACCGGCCTCGGCGTGTGGATCAACGCGAGGCGGGGACTCGGCCGCGGCCGGGTACAGCCACCAGTGGCCACCCCAAGGTTCGTCGCCGGCGACAACGCGTTGGGCGTGGACGCGGGCGGCATCGGGCGCCTTCGCCCGGATCATGCAGGCCCGCGGGGAGCCGAAGCTTGAGGCGGCCAACAAGGCGTCGAAGTCTTGCTCGTCAGAGAGCGCGTCGTCGCGGGCGGTCGGACGCCCCTTGCTGCCACCGGCCGTACCGTGGGTCGGCCCTTCGGTGAATGCCTGCGTATTGTCGATCACAATCGCCTCCTTAGAGTTCGATGTCTAGTTCGGGGGCGGATACCGCGACATGCGATGGATCGCTTCGGTTCAACTCGAGCCGGCGTCGGCTGCGGCCCAGGCGACTTTCCAGGGCCTTGGGTGTTAGCCCGACCAATGCAGCCGCTTCGGATTGTGAGACGCCGTACTCGCCGCGCAGCACCAGCGCGGTGCGCTCCTGCTCGGGGAACTCCCGCAGGAGCCGCATGGCTTCGACGCGATTGACGGCCTGCTCGGCCGGATCCACGGCGCGCCGGTCGATCTGCAGGCGCTGCGGGAAGTCCACAGCTAGGCCTGCGCCGCTCTCCCACGCCCTGCTGCTCCACCACTTTGGATAGACCGACGAGAAGCACATGATGCAGCCGTTGGTCGCATATGTGGTCAGTTTCACGCCCCGGCGATGGTCCCAGCGGCCCTGCCTCAACCCGTACTCACAAAAGAGCCCGAAGATCCCGGTATCCACGGTGCAGTGGGTCAGGAAGTTACGTTCGTCGACGGTCCAAGCCAGGTCGCGGTCGTCGCGCCGGACCGGGCGGCGCAGCCGTATGGCCTCCTTGAAGATCGTGCCGTTGGTAATCAGGAAGCTGATGACGGGTGTGGCGTACTCGTGGGCAACCAGCAGCAGCTTCTTGGTCATCGGCCCCTCGAAGTTCTCCTTGGCGCACGCCTGCACCATCAACCGGTCGGCCTCAACCCGGGCAGCTCGGGCGCGCTGGTCTTCCGCCGGCGCGTGGGGCGCGATCTGCCGCAGCACCCCCTCAAGCTCGTCGTCGGATGTCTCCGCCAACTCGATCGCGTCGGCCAGCGCCGTGTCAGACCAGACCGCATCGGGATCCACGTCCTCCTCAGCTCGTTGCGAGTCGTTGTGCCCGGAGCTCGGCATGTGACCTCCATAGTCGTCGGAGCCAAGACCCTGGACGGATAGTGCCGTCGAGCAGTTCTAGGAATCCGATCCGTGCCTCCCCTCGCTCGCAGCCCAAGATCTTTCCAACCGGCAGCTTTCGATGCGTCCCAGCGCCCGCTGACAGAGGGCACGGCGGGCACGGCGCCCTATGACTCTGCGACAGCCGTGCTTGGAATCCCGGACCGCGGGCCCGCGAGATCGAGGGGAACATCCGTGCCACAACCGATCGAGTCCAGTTTCTCAAGGACGACGCAGCCGACGCGCGAACGCAGCAGTGTGGTCGACCTGATCGTCTTCCTCGCGGTACTTGTGTTCGTCGCCGGGCTGGTCCTGCTGATCGACCGCGATGGGAAAGTCCCCGCGGGGCTCGTGCTCGCAGGGGCAACCGGGCTGGTCAGCGCGTGTGTGACAGCATGGCGGCGGCCACACCGGCCTACACTGCAGCGCTGGCGAAGCGGGCAGGCGATCTATCGGGGCAGCCGGGTGACGCTGACGTCCACGTGGGGTATGGAGCCGCGGCCGCCCGCTGGCGACGCCGCCCCGGACGCCGGACCCTGGGAGGACCAGCAGCCCTGAGCGGTCCTCGACACGCCCTCATCAAGCTGACGACAGCCAGCACAAGTAGATCTCCCGACTGCGGCCCGGGTCACTCCCGTCAAGATCCCTTACTTTGCGGATCGCCGTAGCTTCGGGAACTCAGGGCCCACCACCACGATGCACGCTGACATCGGTGAGAAATCACTGACAACCCGATGAGAAATCAAGCATCCGTCCACGTCGTACAACACTCCAACGACTTACGCACATTAACTGTCATTATGATGTACGTCTACGATGACGAACGATCGCCGCTATTACTGGATTGCTATTACTAGGAATCCAGTAATACGGTCCGACCGCCGCCCGAGGAAGGCGAGACCGCCGAGGTGGCAGCGGTTGTCGCTTCGCAGCCGAAGTGGCGAGCCCCGAGATTCCCGTGGCGAGCGGTTGGCGAGCTCTCAAGGTTTGGTGGCGAGCCCCGATCCGCGTCAGAGACGACCGCTCGGCTCGCCACACGGCATCCTTCAGCGGTGAAGACTCCCAGAGCGGTCGCGATAGTGACCGAAGGATCCCGAGTTCTCCTGATCAAGCGCTTCCTTCGCCAGGAGTCATCAGCTGTCTGCGTGATGTGCGAGGACGGTGGTTGGACTGGTCAGCACTGTCCAGGGCATCGCTACGCGGTATTGCCTGGTGGCCATGTCGAGGAAGGAGAGACTGCCGAGATGGCGGCGGTGAGGGAACTCGCCGAGGAGACCGGGCTAGTGTGCCGTGATTCTGTTGCCTTTACGTGATGTGGGTGTGGTTCGCTGTTGCGGTGGAGTTGACATCGGACGAGCGGACCGAGCTTCGGGCATTGATCAACAGCGTGGAGGTGTCGGCGGCGGTCGGGACGCGGGCGCGGATCGTGTTGTGGCATGCCGAGGGCCGCCAGAAGAAGGACATCGCGGCCTTGGCCGGGGTGTCGCGTCCGACGGTGGACCTGTGGCTGGCCCGGTACGCCGCCGAGGGCGCCGGTGGTCTGTTCAGCCAACGGCCCGGCGGGGGGCGGGAGCAGGTGCCGGTCCGGATCCGGGCGCGGGTCCTCGCCTTGACCCGGATGAGTCCGCCGGCCGGGACCGGCCTGTCGCACTGGTCCAGCCGGGAGATGGCGGCCTACATCACCCGTACCGAGCAGGTGCCGGTCTCGCACCACTGGGTGGCCAACCTGTGGCGCGAGCACGGACTCAAACCGCACCGGTCCGGCACGTTCAAACTGTCCAGGGATCCGGCGTTCGCGGCGAAGGTGGCCGACATCGTCGGGCTGTATCTGGACCCGCCCGGCGGGGCGGTGATCCTCAGCCTGGACGAGAAGACCCAGATCCAGGCCCTCGACCGCACCCAGCCGCTGCTGCCGATCGAGTTCGACGCCACCGAGAAACGTACCCACGACTACGTGCGGCACGGGACCACGAACCTGTTCGCCGCGCTGAACGTGGCCACCGGCGAGGTGATCGGCGAGTGCCGTCCGTCCCGCAACGGCGAAGAGTTCCTGGCCTTCCTCCGCAAGGCCGTCAGGCCGCACCGGGGCAAGGACGTCCACGTGGTGCTGGACAACCTGTCCACCCACGCCACCCCCGACGTCCTGGCCTGGCTGGAAAAGAACCCCCACGTGCACTTCCACTTCACCCCGACCGGTTCCAGCTGGATGAACCAGATCGAGACCTGGTTCGGCATCATCACCCGGCAGGCGATCCGCCGCGGCACCTTCTCCTCGGTGCAGGTCCTGATCCGCTCCATCCGCGACTACATCACCACCTGGAACGCCAACCCCCGCCCGTTCCAATGGACCGCCACCACCGACGAGATCCTCGCCAAAGTCCAACTCGTACAGACCAGCGTCAAGCAACTCGTCGACAACAACGTCAAGTAAACCCATCAGAATCACGGGACACTAGAGGCCACGATCGAGCGGCAGCTGTGGACCGGCAGACACAACGGCCGGCCTGCGTTCTACTTTCTGATGGCAGGTGTGGCTGGTACGCCCTTGCTGTCTGGCCCCGAGGCCGCGGAGAACGGGCCGGACAACAGCTTCGAGCTGCTGTGGGTTACCCCGGAGCAGTTCGAGAATCTGAACCTGCATCCGGCCGACGTCCGATCCGTACTGACCGACCTGCTCGCGAGATAGCCGTCCAACAAGTTGGACGGCGACCGGTGTCGCTTCGCAGCCGAATTGCCCCATGCGTGCCATCGGGCGATAGGGTGGATCTGCGGACGACGGCCCGATGGTGCGCCGCTACGCGCCGGAGCTGACCACGCCGGGCGAGCCTCAGCGTCTGGGACAGCCCCGACCAGGGCACGGGATCGTCTACGTCCCTGTCGACGGTGGCACACCGCGCTACCCGGAAATCACCTGGGTGGCGAGCTGGATCGACGACTATGGTCAGTCCGGCGACCGCGACGAGGTCGCCGGGATCGAAAACTTCGAGGGAACCCGCGCCGAGGTCCTGGCCTGGGCCCGCACCCGACCCGCAGCCCGCAGTGTGATTCCCGGCGGCACCGGCTGGATGCCGCTGCCCGACGACGACAACGACGACGACAAGCTACGCGGCGACGCCTGAAGGTCGACTCGTGACGCGGTCCTACCGGGCGGCGTCACGCCGACGGTCGGGGAAGTCTGGCGCCCACGGCGTCGAGGACCCAGTCCAGGCCGGTCGTGAAGGAGTCCTCGGCGTTCATGTCCGTGCCGTCGTACACGGCTTTGGCCAGCACCGGAAAGCGGCCCGTGGCCAGCATTTTCGTCAGGTGCGGGCCGGAGGCGCGCTGCCAGTCACGCTTGGTCAGTCCCGTTGCGCGTTCGGCGCGCAGGTTCGCGACCTCGCGTCTGATCGCGCCGATGACATAGGCACTGACAGTCCCCACGGCACGCATGACGGTGTCGATGTCAGCGAGGCCGTCGAGGGCGGCCAGGTTGGCCTCGGCCACGGCGAGGCCGTTCGGGCCGAGGGTCGGGCGGCCGCCCAGCAGGTCGGCGAGCCATTCGTGCCGCAGGGCGGTCTGCCTGGTGCGGTGGGCGAGGACACGCAGCACCTCCCGCCAGTCGCCGGGCAACTCCTCGGGGAGGATCTCGGCGTGGACCTTGTCCACCATGAGGTCGAACAGTTCGTCCTTCGTGGCGATGTGTCCGTACAGTCGCATCGGGCCGGCGCCGAGCCGGGCGGCGACCCTGCGCAACGACACCGCCGCCAGCCCGCCCTCGTCGGCCAGCGCAACGGCGGCGGCGGCGATCCGCTCCCGGTCAAGCGGCACGGGCCGGTGCGATGACTCCGGTCGATCCCACACGGTCATGATCACACCGATTCTGTTGCAATGCCTCGCTGATAGGAAATACAGTGTATCGCTGTGAGACAGCGTATCGCGGTGGTCGGGGCTGGCCCCGCCGGCCTGACATTCGCCCGCGTCCTGCGCCGCCGTGGCCACCCTGTCACCGTCCTCGAACGCGATCCCGCCCCCGATGCCCGGCCCCCGGGCGGCACGTTGGACCTGCACGAAGGGCTGGGCCAGCTCGCGTTGGACAAGGCGGGGCTGATGGCGGAGTTCCGGGCACTGTCCCGCCCGGAGGGGCAGGCCATGCGCATCCTGGACACGGACGGGAGCGTCCTACGCGACTGGCGGTCCGGCCCGGACGACCTGGCCAATCCCGAGATCGACCGCGGGCAACTCCGTGACCTGCTGATCGGCCCTCTTGAGGTCCAGTGGGGGCGCGGGGTGACGCAGGTGGTGCCGGGGGCCGGAGACGGCGTACTGGTCCATTTCGCCGACGGACGCCAGGAGAGCTTCGACCTCGTGGTCGGCGCGGACGGTGCGCGGTCACGGGTCCGCCCCGCCGTCTCATCGGTGACACCGCACTACACCGGCATCACCCTCGTCGAATCGTCCCTCGACGACGTCGACACCCGCCACCCCGACCTTGCCCGGCTGATCGGCGATGGTTCGGTCGCCGCGTACGGAGTGAACCGCGGCCTCGTCGCCCAACGCAACAGCGGCGGCCACGTCAAGGTGTACGTCCAGTTCCGCGCGCCTCTGGACTGGCACGCGAACCTGGACCTGGCCGACGTCGAGGCCGTACGAACAAGCCTGCTGGCGCTGTTCGAGGGCTGGGCCCCCGCCGTCCTGGATCTCCTGCGCCGCGGCGACGCCTTCGTCCACCGCCCGCTGCACGTCCTGCCCGTGTCCCACACCTGGACCCACGTGCCCGGG
This sequence comes from Plantactinospora sp. KBS50, assembly GCF_002285795.1. GTDB lineage: Bacteria > Actinomycetota > Actinomycetes > Mycobacteriales > Micromonosporaceae > KBS50. Next base: position 3,191,601 of record NZ_CP022961.1, on the reverse strand, counting down.
GTGACACTGTTGGGCGACGCCGCCCATCTGATGCCCCCGTTGGGAGCCGGCGCCAACCTCGCGATGCTGGACGGCGCCGAACTCGCCGAGTCCATCGCCAACGGCCCGGACGACCTGGACAAGGCGGTCCGTGCCTTCGAGGAACAGATGTGGGTACGGGCCGACAGGTGGGCGAAGATCACCACGGCCGGCCTGGAGCGCCTCGTGAGCCCGGATCCCGCCGATGCCCTCGCCCTCTTCGACCAGGTGCACCCAGCCCGGTGAGACCCTGGTCCGGACGCTCGGGCACGAGGGCGTACACATCAGGCAGTATGAGGATGGACGGGTTACCTCGGCGACCGGCCCGTTGGAAGACGAGGCGTACGCGGCCGAGGACGAGTTCGTGGACAGCTGGAGGAGAAACAAGCGGTGACTGGCAGCGGGTCGCGACTCACCGTCGAACGCGTGGACACGGTGTCGCGCCGGCCGTGGATCTTCGTCACCGGACGGCTTGAGGGGGAGTCGCTGCGGATCGGCGACACCGTCACCATCAGCAGCGCCGACCAGTCCGCCATCTCCACAACCGTCAGGTCGATCGAGATCCACAGCGCGCCCGGCCAGACGACCATCGCCATCGACGCGTCGCTCAAACCGACGGTGCAGGTCGGGGCGGCAATCTGCCGCTCGCCATGAAACCGGTCTCTGGGTACCGGTCGTGCACAACCACCGGCTTCCGGCCAGGTCTCGGCTTCTTCGGCCCGGCCCGCAGCGGGGTCTCGTCACAATCCGCTTGTCGACCTCGTCGGTCAGAGCCGCGGCCTGGGCTACACCGGGTTGCCGCCCGGGGCCGCGCCGGTGGTCACCGGCCGCCGCCGAACCGGTGGGGCCCGGCGAGTCGGCCGGCGGCCGCCAGCCGCCGGACGACGGCCTCGTGGGGTACGGCGTACCGGATGTGTCCGGCCACCCCGCGGGTGGTGGTGGCGGTGAACAGCGAGTTGAGCAGCGCCTCCTCGACCGAGTCCAGGACGGCCGCGAAGACCGGGTCGAGATCGGCGTCGGGCATCGGCGGCCGGTCGGGCGCGGCGGTGCCGAACGCGATCGCGTAGTCGCCGCTGCCGGTGCTGTAGGAGGCGCCGACCCGGGCCATGGCGAAGACGGCCCGGCGGGCCAGCCGGCCGAGTTGCCGGGCGTCCAGCGGCGCGTCGGTGGCCAGCACGATCATGCACGAGTTGCCCACCGGCCCGGGGTCCCCGGGCGTGGCCCTCGGGAGCAGTTCGGCGGCCGGCAGCGGGATGCCCGCCACGGTCAGGGTGCCACCGAAGTTGGCCTGCACGAGCGTACCGATGGTCACCGGCTGGCCGGCGGCGGCCACGGTCCGGGAGGCGGTGCCGATGCCCGCCTTGTATCCGAGCGCAGCGGTGCCGGTCCCGGCGCCGACGCAGCCCTCGGCGGGCGGCCCGGCGGACGCCCCGGTGATGGCCGCGAGGACGTGTTCGGCGGTGATCGGGCGGCGGCGGATGTCCGACAGGTAGCCGTCGTTGGTCTCGCCCACCAGCGGGTTGACCGACAGCGCGTCCGGGCGGCGGGCCAGCAGGTGGTCCAGCACCGCGTCGGCGGCCCGGAACACCGACAGCGTCGCGGTGAGCACGATCGGCGATTCCAGTACGCCCAGCTCGTCGACCTGGGTCGAGCCGACCAGCTTGCCGTACCCGTTGCCGCGGTGGACCGCGGCCGGCCGGGTCCACGATCCCGGGCCGAGCGGGTCCGGGACGACGGCGGTGACGCCGGTGTGGATGTGGTGGCCGTCGTCGACGGTGGTGTGCCCGACCAGCACCCCGGGCACGTCGGTGATCGCGTTGTGCGGCCCGGTGGGCAGCGGCCCGACGACCACGCCGAGGTCACGGGCCCGGGTGGTGGGTTGCGGCACGGTGCTCCCGGTGTCGGTCGGCGGTCCTTCGACGGGGTCGCTACGCTGACCGGGTGAGTCTGACCCGACGGGGCATCGACTACGACGTCGGCCTGACGCCGCGCCCCGGTGAATCGACCCGGCCGCACTTCGACCCCGCGCAGTGCCGGCGGGATCTGGAGACCATCGCCAACGATCTGCACTGTACCGCCGTACGGATCTCCGGGCTGGACCTCGACCGGGTGGAGGTGGCCGCCGGGTACGCCCTGGACCTGGGGCTGGAGGTGTGGCTGTGCCCGATGGCGCACGACCGGACCGCAGCCGACCTGCTGGCGTACCTGGCCGAGGCGGCCCGGCTGGCGCAGCGGCTGCACTCGCGCGGCACCGTGGTCCTCGTACTGGGGTGGGAGCTGACGCTGTTCATGCAGGGCCTCGTCGCGGGCGACGGCCTGGAGGAGCGGCTGGCGACCCTGGTACGGCCGTGGCGGCTGATCGCGGACCGGATCCGCAACGGGTCGTTCCAGAAGCGGCTCAACGAGTTCCTCGGCCGGGCGGTACAGACCGCGCGGCAGCACTTCACCGGCCCGATCACGTACGCCTCGGGCATCTGGGAGCGGGTGGACTGGTCGCCGTTCGACGTCGTCTCGGTGGACTGTTACCGGGATCGGCACACCCGGGCGCGGCTGCCGCGGATCCTGGCCGGCTACCGGCGATACGGCAAGCCGGTGGTCGCCACCGAGTTCGGGTGCTGCTGCTACCGGGGTGCGGCCGACCGGGGCGGGTTGGCGTGGACGATCGTGGACCGCGGGACCGATCCGCCGCGGCTGACCGAGGCGGTGCAGCGCTCGGAGCAGGAGCAGGCCGACGAACTGGCCGGGATGCTGGACCTGTTCGCCGCGAACGACCTCGACGGTGCGTTCGTCTTCACGTTCGCCACCTGGACGAACCCGCACAGCGAGGATCCCGAACACGACCTGGACGTGGCCGCGTACGGCATCGTGGCGTGCGCGCCGGACGGCTCCTGGCGGCCGAAGCGGGCGTTCGGGGTGATCGCCGACCGGTACGCCGCCGTGGGCTCCGGCCAGGTCGGGGACTCCACCTGATCAGGGACTGCGCGTGGTCGACGCCGCACCGTCGGTGTCCGATCCGGCGGCCCGCCGGGCCGGGACCGTCGGGGCGCCGGCGTCGCCGGTCCGGAACTGTCGGGGGGCCGGCCTAGGCTTCGTCGCATGGTGAAGGTTCATCAGCTCGGCCGGCGCGACGCCCGGCGGCTGGCCGTGCGGGCGCAGCTGCTGTCCCGGGACCGGCCCGCCGACCTGCTTGCGGTGGCCCGGCGGGTCACCCTGCTGCAACTGGATCCGATCAGCGCGATCGCGCCGAGCGCGCACCTGGTCCTCTGGAGCCGGCTCGGCTCGGCATACTCCCCCGCCGACCTGGACGCGGCGCTGGCGGACCGCCGGCTGATCGAGTTGCAGGCGATGTTGCGGCCCGCCGAGGACCTGGCGCTCTACCGGGCCGAGATGGCCACCTGGCCCGGCTCCGGCGAGTTGGGCGACTGGCGGCAGCGGCTCCGGGACTGGGTGCGGGCCAACGACCGGTGTCGCCGGGAGATCCTTGACCGGCTGCGGGAGTCCGGTCCGCTGCCCTCGCGGGATCTGCCGGACACCTGCGAGCAGCCGTGGCGCTCCACCGGTTGGACCAACAACAAGAACGTCACCCGGCTGCTGGAGCAGATGGTGGCCCGCGGCGAGGTCGCGGTGGCCGGCCGGAAGGGGCGGGACCGGCTGTGGGACCTCGCCGAGCGGGTCTATCCGGACGATCCGGTGATGTCGGCGCGGGAGGCGGCCCGGGAGCGTGACCGCCGCCGGCTGCACGCGCTCGGGATCGCCCGCAGCCGCGCCCCGGAGGTGCCGGGCGAGCCGGCCGACGTGGGTGAGGCCGGCGAGCCCGCGGTGGTGGAGGGCGTCCGGGGCCAGTGGCGGATCGAGCCGGCGCTGCTCGACGAGCCGTTCGAGGGCCGGGCGGCACTGCTGTCGCCGTTCGACCGGCTGGTGCACGACCGGGTCCGGGCAAAGGAGATCTTCGAGTACGACTTCCTGCTCGAAATGTACAAACCCGTGGCCAAACGCCGCTGGGGCTATTACGCCCTGCCCATCCTCTTCGGCGACCGGCTGGTGGGCAAGCTCGACGCCACGGCCGACCGGCGGGCCGGGACGCTGCTGGTCAACGCCGTTCACCAGGACGTACCGTTCACCGCTGCGATGACCGAGGCGGTCGACCAGGAGATCGCCGATCTTGCCGCCTGGCTCAAACTCGATCTGACGAACAGGAGCTCGACATGACCACCCTGCCCGACCGGCCGCGTACCGCGCTGGTCGTCATCGATGTCCAGAACGGCGTGATGGCCGGCACGCACAACCGCGAGGCCGTGATCACGAACATCGTCACCCTGGTCGACAAGGCCCGCGCCGACGACGTGCCGGTGATCTGGGTGCAGCACTCCAGCGACGACCTTGCGCGCGACAGCGAGCCCTGGCAGTACGTGCCGGAGCTGGTGCGCCGGGAGACCGAGCCGGTGGTGCACAAGCGCTACCCCGACTCGTTCGAGGAGACCGACCTGGAGCAGGTGCTGGCCGAGCGCGGGGTGGGCCGGCTGGTGATCGTCGGCGCGCAGACCGACGAGTGCATCCGCTCGACGCTGCACGGCGGCCTCGTGCGCGGCTACGACGCGACGCTCGTGGGCGACGCGCACACCACCGAGGACCTCAGCGAGTACGGCGCGCCGACGCCGGATCTGGTGATCGCGCACACCAACCTGTACTGGCGTTACCACCAGGCGCCGGGGCGCAGCGCGGGCACGGTCGACACGGCCGAGGTCAGCTTCGCCCCGGCCGACGTCGTGGCGGCCGGCTGAGCCGGCGGGTGGGGCCGGCTGAGTCGCCGGCCCAGCCGGCGGGTGGGGCCGTCCGCGGGCCGAACTATCGGCCGGCGGGTGGCCCGACCCGGTAGGTCAGGTAGGCGAACGGGCCGACCCGCTGCACGTCGGTCAGTTGGAGGCGGTCGGCCGTGATCCGGCGCGGCAGCAGCGGGGCGCCGGCACCGAGGGTCACCGGCGCCACCCCGAGGATGATCTCGTCGAGCAGGCCTGCGTCGGCGAACGTCGCGGCCAGTTCCCCGCCGCCGGCCAACCAGATGTCCCGGCCGCCGGCGCGGGCGACCATCGCCGCGTGCACCGGGGCGACGTCGCCGGCGACGAAGGTGATGTCGGCGCCCGGGATGCGGGGCAGGTCGCGGTGCGTGAACACCCAGGCGGGGCGGTCGCCGTACCAGCCCTGCCACCGCTGCGGCTCCTCAAGCAGCCGCTCGTGCGCGAGCACCCACTCGTAGGTGGTGGCGCCCATCACGAACGCGCCGACCTCGGCGAAGAACGGGCTGAACTGGTCGGCACCCTCGGAGTCGGCCTCGAACAGCCAGTCCAGGCTGTTGCGCTCGTCGGCGATGTAGCCGTCGATGCTGGTGGCCGTGTAGTACCGCGTCCTGGTCACCCGGGCAGCATGCCACCCGGGTCCGACAGGAACGGGCCGGTGCGCACCGACGGCTCGTGGCGTACCGGAAAGTTCACCGAGTTGGCGATGAAGCACGCCTCCTTCGCCCGCTCGTGCAGCGCGTCGGCCGGCCCGGCCATCGCGGCCTCGGCGACCGTCACCTCGGGACGCAGCACCACCTCGGTGAAGCGACCGCCACCGGCTGCCTCGGTCAGCGTGCCGCCCGGCCGGTCGACGTATCCGGTGACCACCACGCCGTTGACCGCGCACAGGTGCAGGTAGGCCAGCATGTGGCACTGGGCGAGGGCGGCAAGCAGCAGTTCCTCGGGATTCCACCGGCCCGGGTCGCCCCGGAACGTCGGATCCGACGAGCCGGCGATGTCCGGCTTCCCGGCGGCGCTCACCTCGTGCTCCCGGCCGTAGGAACGGTAGGTCGCGGTGCCGGCGTCCCGGGCACCGGTCCAGGTCACGGTGAGTTGGTAGTGGTGGGTGCGGGCCATCGAGCGCTCCCCGGGGGGTGACTGGGCCGGCGTGCCGGCGCTGCTGCGGCGGCCGGCCTACGGGTGCCGGGCGAACGGGTTCCACCGGCGGGCGCCCCGCGGTGACCGGGACGAGGACCGCGGCGGCGACGTCGGCGTGGTCGCGCCGGTGGCCGGCTCGGCCGCCGGCGCTGCTCGCGTGGTCGCCCCGGCCGCGGTCCCAGCCGGGGTGGCCGGCTCGGCCGCCGTCCCGGCTGGGGTCCCGGCTCCGGTACGGCGGCGGGCGAGCCAGTCGGCCGCCGCCGCCTCGACGTCCACCTGCCGCAGCGCCACCGGCGGTCCCCACGGAGCGCGCAGCCAGGCGACGATCTCCGCGTTGAGCGCTGTCACGGTCTCCCGCACCGCAGCCTCGTCGGCGAGCCGGTCGAGTTCCTCCGGAAGGTGCTCCACCCGCCGGGCCAGCCGCAGCGACGCCGGCAGCAGGGTGTCGGTGGGTACGCCCTCGCGACGGACGTAGTCCTTGACCCACCAGAGTTCGTCGTCGGGGCGGTCGGTGTGCGGGATGGGCTTGCCGGCACCGGGCAGGTCGTCGAATTCGCCGCGCTCCTGCGCCTGCCGGATCTGGGCCTCGATCAGCGACTCCCAGCGGGATGGAATGGACAATTCATCACCTCCCGTGCGTACCCCCAGGGTACCCGGCCGTGGTCCGGTGCCGGCGCCGCGTCCCGGCGGACCGGCGGCCCGGTCCGTCGCGGCCGGGGCCGGCCGGCGGCGGCCCCGGCGGCCCCGGTGGTCCCGGTGGTCCCGGTGGTCCCGGCGACGCGGGCCGGCGGGCCGCGAGCACGCCCGGGCCGCGCGGTGGTCCGGGCGTCACGTCCTAGACTTCGCGGCCATGGAAACGGTGGCAGCCGGTGGGGCCGAGGACGCGGAGGCGGCCACCCGGCCGTGCGGGCACTGCGGGCGGCCGGTGCCGCAGCGCGCGGCGGCGGGGCGGCCGTTCCGGTACTGCCGGGACAACGACGGCGCCTGCCAGCGGGCCGCCCGGGGCGCGCGGATGCGGCAACGCACGGCGCCCGGCCTGGCCGGGCAGGTGGCCCGCACCTGGGAGGTCGTCGACCGGCTCGACCAGTTGGTGGAGACGCTCAGCGACACCCTGCACGCCGAGCTGTCCCCGGCCGGGGTGGATCGGCAGGTCGCCGAGGTCCGCGCCGAGGCCGCGGCGGCGGTCGCGGCGGCCCAGGCCGAACGCGACGACGCGCGGGAGACCGCCGAGGCGGCCACGGCCGCGGTCCGGGTGGCGCAGCGCGCCGCGGCCGACGCGGTTGCCGAGCGGGCCGCGGCCCGCCGGGAGGTCGAGGATGCCATCGCCACGGCCACGGCGGCCACCGCGCAGCGGGCCGCGGCGCAGGCCGAACGGGACGAGGCGCAGCGCGCCGCGGTCAGCGCGCAGGCCCTGCTCAGCCAGGCCGAACGGGACCGGGACGCGGCCCGCCGGGACGTGGCCGCGCGGCGCCACGACGCCGAGGCGGCGCAGCGCCGCGCGGCCGAGGCGGAGCGGGACCGGGACAGCGCCCGCGGCGACGCCGACCGGGCCGCCCGGTCGGCCACCGAGGCGCTGGCGCAGGCCGAAAGGTACCGCGCCGAGGCCGGCCGCGACCGTGAGGAGGCGGCCACGCAGCGCTCCGCGGCGGACCGGGCGCAGGTCGCGGCGCAGCGGGCGCACGACCGCGCCGAGGCCGCCGACCAGGCCCGGGAGTCCGCCGCCGCGGAGCTGACCCGGGTACGCGCCGAAGCGGAGCGGGACGCCGACCGGCTGCGCGCGGCGGCCGACCGGGCCGAAACCGCGCTCACCGCCACCCGGGCGGAGCTGGGCCAGGTCCAGGCCGATCTGGCCGAGGCCCGCCGGGCGGTGGACACCGCAGCGGCCCGGCACGCCGACCTGGTGGCCCGGCTGGACGAGACGCGGGCCGAGCGGGACGCCGCCCGCCAGCGCGCCGAACAACTGGCCACCCAGGTCAGCGACCTGGCCACCACCCTGGCCCGGCTGGCGGTCCCGGCGGCGTCCAACGGCGCCGCCGGGAGATCCGAGGGCCGGTGAGGCAGGTCACCGCGTCCGCCGAGGGGCTACCCTCGGAGGGGCGTTGCGCCCCGTACCCGCCCGCTCGGGTGGGAATCACGGGCCCAGCCCATTTCGTTACACCGATGACAATCAGCACCGACCGAGGGGACATCCGATCATGGGCGAGCGCATGCTGCGCGGAAGCCGTCTGGGTGCAGTCAGCTACGAGTCCGATCGCAACACGGAACTCGCGCCGCGCCAGACCCGCGAGTACCTGTGCGCCAAGGGCCACCAGTTCGAGGTGCCGTTCGCGGTGGACGCCGAGGTGCCGATGACCTGGGAGTGCAAGTTCGACGGCAGCGTCGCCCGGCTGGTGGACGGCAGCGAACCCGAGCAGAAGAAGGCGAAGCCGCCGCGCACCCACTGGGACATGCTGCTGGAGCGGCGTTCGATCGCCGAACTGGAGGACATCCTGGCCGAGCGGCTCCAGGAGGTACGTACCCGCCGCGGTCGCGCCTGAGGCGGCGCGTACCGTCCGGCTCCGCCCTCGCCGCACCCGCGGCGGGGGCGGTTTGCTGTGCGCGGGCCGGCCTGCCGACCTGCGCCGCGGTCCGCGCCGCCGGTTCAGCGGTCGGCGGTCGGCCGCGGGCCGGTCAGCGGTCGACGATCTCGCCCTCGACGATCTCCCCGTCGGTGCCGCCGCCACCATCGCGCGCAGGCGGCACCGGGGCACCCGGGACCGCGGTCGACGGACCCGACGGCGGCCCATCAACCGGGCCACCCGGCCCGAACGGCGCGCCCGGGCCGGCGGGCTCGGCGGGCGGCTGACCCGACGGCCGCGGCGCACCCCGGTACACCCGCACCCGGCGCGGTCCGAACATCTCCCCCGCCAGCATCGAGGACACCCGCCGCTCGGCCCCGCGCTGCACCACCAGCCGCGCCCCCCGGCGCACCGCAGGCACCACCAGCAACACCCCGAGCAGCCCGCTGACCAGGCCGGGAGCGGCCAACAGCAGGCCGGCGGCCAACCCCACCAGACCCTCGGTGATCTGCCGGCCCGGCGGCTGTCCGGCCGCCGCGGCGGCCCGGAACGACCGCCACGCCCGCAGCCCCTCGCGGCGCAGCAGGAACAACCCGGCCACCGACGCGGCCAGCACCAGCAGCAGCGTCCAGCCGTAGCCGATCAGATGGCCGAGCAGGACGAACACGGCAATCTCGACGACGGCCGCGATCAGCAGGGCCAGCGGCAGGAACCTCAGCCAGCGGGACATGTCACCTCATCGGGGAAACGGGGCCGGTCCGGTCCGTTTCCCCAAGCATGACACGGCGCCGTTCACGGCCACCGCACCTGACCGCCCGGAGTGCCGTGCAACGCCCGCCGCACCGCCATCCGCCGGTCGTGCACACCCCACTGCGTCACCCGCCAGAACGCCTCGCCGATGATCGTGGGGCTCATCTTGCTCGCGCCGCGTTCCCGCTCGGCGAACGTGATCGGCACCTCCACCACCTGCAGCCCCGCCTGGTGGGCCCGCCAGGCCAGCTCCACCTGGAACGAGTAGCCCTGCGAGGCGACCGAGCCGAGGTCCAGCTTCTTCAGCGCGGCCAGCCGGTAGACCCGGAACCCGCCGGTGGCGTCCGACACCGGCATCCCCAGCGCGGCCCGGGTGTACAGGTTGCCCACCCGGGACAGCAGCAGCCGGTGCCACGGCCAGTTGACCACCCGCGCGCCGCGCACCCAGCGGGAGCCCAGCACCACGTCGGCGTGCCGGGCCGCCTCCAGCAGCCGGTGCAGTTCCTCCGGCGCGTGCGACCCGTCGGCGTCCATCTCCACGGCCACGTCGAACCCGTTCTCCCGGGCCCACCCGAACCCGGCCACGTACGCCGCGCCCAGACCGTCCTTGCCCGGCCGGTGCAGCACGTGCACGCTGCCGTCGTCGGCGGCCATCCGGTCGGCCAGCTCACCGGTGCCGTCCGGGCTGGCGTCATCGACGATCAGGATCTCCGCGGCGGGCACCGCGGCCCGCAGCCGCCGCACCATCGACGGCAGGTTCTCCGCCTCGTTGTACGTCGGCATCACGATCAGCGTCCGACCCACCCCGGGGAAACCCACCGGCTCGGACCTTTCCCTCACGGCTCCTCCACCCCCGCCGGCGTACCGGCGATCCCGGCGCCGACGGTCGCAGGTGCCCTCCGTCGGCGCGCCAGCGCCGCCGCGAGCACTCCGGCGGCGGCGAGCCCCACCAGCAGCACCTCCGGCCACACCCCCAGCCGGGTGGCGACCGTACGGCCCTGGTCGAGGCGCATCTGCCGGGTCACCACCGCAGGGGTGTCGAACCCGGTGGGGGCGACTACCCGCCCGGCCGGGGTAACGAACCCGGACACTCCGACCGTCGAGGCCATCAACGACTCGCGGCCGTGTTCCACCGCCCGCAGCCGCACCATCGCCAACTGCTGCCGCGCCTCCGCCTCGTCGAAGGTGGCGTTGTTGGTCTGCACCACCAGCAACTGCGCCCCGCCGGTGACGGTGTCCCGGACCAGCCCGTCGTAGGCCACCTCGAAACAGATCACGTCGCCCAGCACCAGCCCGCCGGTGTGCAGCACCCCGGCCCGGTCACCGGCCACGAAGTCGCTGCGGACCCGGTCGACCTCCTTGCTGACCCAGCGGGCGACGGTACGCAGCGGGATGTACTCGGCGAACGGCACCGGATGCCGCTTGACGTACACCTGGTCCAGGTCCGCCCCGCTGCCCGGCCGCCACAGCAGCCCCGCGTTGCGCACCTGCCCCGGGCCGGGACCCAGCAGCACCGCGCCCACCAGGATCGGGGCGTGCACCGCGTCGGCCGCCGCGGTGATCTCCCGCGCGGCGTCGGCGTTGCGCAGCGGATCGATGTCGCTGGAGTTCTCCGGCCACACCACCAGGTCCGGCTGCCGTTCCTGACCCGCGGCGACCCGCGCGGCCAGGCTCATCGTGGCCCGCACGTGGTTGTCCAGCACGGCCCGCCGCTGGGCGTTGAAGTCCAGCCCGAGCCGCGGCACGCTGCCCTGCACGATCGCCACGGTCGCGCTCGACCCGCCGCCACCGCCGCCGACCGGCACCAGCGCGCCGAGCGCCAGCACCGCGACCGCGCCCAACGCCAGACCCACCGCCGGTACCCAGCCCCGCGCCGCCGGCGGCCGCCAGCGCCGCCAGGCGCCGGCGGCCAGCAGCCCGCCGGCCAGCGCCACCGCGAACGTCACCAGCGGGGCGCCGCCCAGCGCGGCCAGCCGCAGCGCCGGCGAGTCGCCCTGGCTGAACGCCAGCCGCCCCCACGGGAACCCGCCGAACGGGATCCGGGACCGCGCCGCCTCCTGCGCCACCCACACCAGGCCGGTCAGCACCGGCCAGGACCAGCGCCACCGGTCGGCGACCGGGCTCAGGTAGGCCGCCAGCAGCCCCGCCCCGGCCAGGAAGGCGGCCTGCGACACGCACAGCAGCAGCCACGGCAGCAGACCGGTGTGCAGGTTCGTCCACGACAGCATCGGGACGTACAGCACCAGACCGGTCACCAGGCCCAGCCCGGCACCGGCCCGCAGCCGCCGCCGGTGCACCGCCACGGCCAGACCGGCCACGCCCACCGGCGCCAGCCACCACCGGCCGTACGGGGGGAACGCCAGCAGCAGCGCACCCCGGGCCGGATCCTCGGCCACCAGCCGCACCGCCCCGCGCCCCGCGAAGATCCGCAGCGCGGCGGCCTCCCGGACCAGGTGCCGGCCGCCGGGCACGCCCAGCTTGAGCACCAGCGGGGTGCCGTCGGCGGCGGTGGCCGCGGCCACCCAGTTGAACGTCAACCCGAACGGTTCCCCGACCCGCAGGTCCCAGTCCCGGGCCACCGCGGCGACCAGGGCCGGCAGCCCGGCAAGCCAGTCGCGGCCGGCTTCGCCCCAGACCGCGACGACCGTACGGGCCAACCGCGCCGGCACCGGCCTGATCGGCGACATCAGCGGATCATGCCACGGAGTCGTCCGGTGGCCCGGTTCCCGGTCACAAACCCCCGCGCCGCAACGGAAATCGGGGCGCGACCAGTGGCCGCGCCCCGATGCTCCCAGGCCCCTCCCGGCCGGTGCGGCGGAATGACCCGTGCGACCTTCGGACCGACCGGACGCGAACTGGCTGTTCCCGCCCACCCGTTGTCTACTGGCCGCGCACACCATCCCGTCCGGACACCGGTAACAGCGGCCGGTTCGCGCCGCCCCGCCGACCCCCGCCCGCTGGACCTGGCCGTCGCGGCATGCTGCCGCTCGGCCAGCGGGCGAAGGGACGAAGCGAACAACAACCGCTTCCCGTGGTAGGACTCAAAGACGGTACGTGGTGCCCCCCGGGACCTGTCAACCGCCCCCGGCCTGTCATCGACACCGGCCCGGCGTGTCGGCCCCGACACCCCGCCCCGCCGTCCGGACCCGCCCCACCGGACAGCGCGTCGTCGCATCGCCGTCACCAACCGTGGCGCACCGTCGCGCACCCGCGGCCGCCCACACCGGCCACGCCGGCCGGCCTGAGCCGGCGTGGCCGGTGTGGGCGTGGCTGAGCCGGCCGGTTCAGGCCGGCAGCAGGTGGTGGCGCAGCAGCCGCGCCGCGGCCACCGGATGCTCCGCCGCCAGCAGCCCACCGGCGGCCAACACGTAGTCCGCGTCCACCACCGGACGCGCCGCCCGCGGCACCGCCCAGCCCCCGGCGTAGTCGGTCAACACCGCCGACAGCACCGCCGACCGGTCGCCGGGCGACGCGTACCGCAGCACCCCGCCGGAACCCACCAGCAGCCGGACGTCCCGCAGGTCCCGCGCGGCCCGCTCGCCGACCGCCCCACCGCGGGCGTGCCGGCGCACCGCCACGGTCGCCGCGAGCACCGCCAGCCGCCGCTCCACCGCCCGCTCCCCCTCGTCGGCGGCCAGGAACCCCGGATCGGCGGCCCGGACCCGGGCCGCCGACGCCAGCGCCGCCGCCTCACCGTCCTCCACGAGCCGCTCGGCCACCGCCGCGGCCACCACCCCGGGCGCGCTCCACCGCATCCCCAGGTCCCCCTCCACCGTGCGGGACCGCCACAGCTGGCCGGCCGCCGGCCGGCCCGGGCCGACGGCCCGCTCGTCCGGGGTCAGCACCGAATACACGTCCGTGGTCGCCCCGCCGACGTCCACCACCACCAGGTCACCGCCACCGGCGTCGGCCAGCACCTCCACCCCGGTCAGCACCGCGTCCGGGGTGGCCGCCCGCACCAGCCCGGCGAACCGCCGCCCCCGGGACAGCCGCTTCCCGCCGATCACGTGCCGCAGGAACACCTCCCGGATCGCCGCACGGGCCGGCGCCGGCGCCAACACCCCGATCCGGGGCAGCACGTTCCCGGTCACCGTCACCGGCACCCCCCGCCCGGCCAGCACCGCGCCCACCTCGGCCGCGGCGTCGGCGTTGCCGGCCACCACCACCGGCACCCGCCAGCGCGCCCGGGCCAGCCGACCGGCGTTGTGCAGCAACACCTCCGCGTCCCCGCCGTCGGTGCCGCCCACCAGCAGCAGCACGTCCGGCCGCGCCGCCCGCGCCGCGGCCACGTCCGCGCCGGCCAACCGGCCCGCCGCCACGTGCACCACCCGGGCACCGGCGGACAACCCGACCCGCTGCCCGGCCTGGGCCGTGATCAGCTCCTCGTAGCCGACCACCGCCAGCCGCAACCCACCCCCGGCCGAGGAGCACACGTACCAGGGCGCGTCGCCCAGCGGCACGCCCGCCGCCGCCCGCGCCACCGCCGCGTCCAGGCCGTGCAGCACGTCACTGTCCACGGTGGTACGCGCCACCGACGTACCGGCCAACCGGCCCGCGCCCAGATCGACCACCGCCGCCTTCGTGAAGGTCGACCCGACGTCGGCGCAGACCGCGTACCGGCTCACCGGCCCGGCGCGTCCGACGGCGGCGGCACCACCACGGTGCCGGTGGCGGTCACCGCCACGATCGGCGGATCCAACACCTGCGCCGCCGACCCGCCCCGGTCGGGACGGCCCCGGCACACCACCACACAGCTCAACTCCAGGGTGCGGCTGCGCGTCCCGACCCGGGACACCCGGGCGGTCACCTCCAGCACGTCACCGGCCCGGATCGGGGCACTGAACCGCACGTCCGCGTAGCCGGCGAACAGCCCCTCGTCCCCGTCCGTGCGGATGCACACCTCGGTCGCCACATCCCCGAACAGACCCAACGCGTACGCCCCGTCCACCAGGTTGCCCGCGTAGTGCGCATGCGAGTACGGCACGTACCGCCGGTGCGTCACCGTCAACCCCAGCCGCGGATCGCCCGTCACGCCGCCACCTTCCCACCCATGATCAACGCGTGGACCAGGTAGCTGGCCACCTCACCCGGCGTGGTGCCCCGACCGAAGATCCGGTCCACCCCCAACTCGCCGGCCATCGTCTCGTCGAACCGCGGCCCGCCCACCACCAGCAACGGCCGCCGCCCCGCCGGCATCGCCTCCCGGAACGCCGCCGACATCTCCCGGGTGTTGTGCAGGTGCGCGTCCCGCTGCGTCACCACCTGCGAGACCAGCACCGCGTCCGCCTTCGCCGCCCGCGCCGCCTCCACCAGATCCGGCACGCTCACCTGCGCACCCAGGTTCGTCACCGCCAACTCCCGGTAGTACTCCAGCCCCTTCTGCCCGGCGATGCCCTTCACGTTCAGGATCGCGTCGATACCCACCGTGTGCGCGTCGGTGCCGATACACGCCCCCACCACCGCCAGCTTCCGGCGCAGCCGCCGCTTCACCAGCGTGTTGACCTCCTTGGCCGACAGCAGCGGGTAGTCCCGCTCGACCACCTGCACCGCGGACAGGTCCACCAGGTGACTCACCCGGCCGTACACCACGAAGAAGGTGAACCCGTCACCCATCTGCTTCGCGTGCACCAGCATCGCCGGATCCAGACCCATCCGCCCGGCCAACTGCACCGCCGCGCCCTCGGCCCGCTTGTCGTGCGGCACCGGCAACGTGAACGACACCTGCACCATGCCGTCGCCGGTGGTGTCCCCGTACGGCCGGACGATCGTCTTGCGCGCCGGCGGCGCGTCCCCCGCGTCCCCGTCCACCGGCCCACCGCCCACGCCCGCGCCCGCGCTCACCGGCTCGCCTCCAGGATGTCGGTGACCGGGTTGTAGTAGCCCGCCTCGTGCCGCGCCACCCCGTCCAACCCCTTGCCCCGGTCCGCCGGCCGCTTCATGATCCCGAACGTGCCGTCGGCGATCGCCGTCAACAGACCCTCGTCCACGATCCGCTCCAGCAACGTCACCGCCTCACCCAGCACCCGGTGCGCCCGCTCCTGGATGAACCCGCCCGGCGCCGGCACGAAGTCCTCGTGCAGACCGCCGGCGGCACCCAACACGTACCGCACGTTCTGCAGCGCGATGTCCCGGTCCGACAACCACGGCGTCACCACCGCCTCGGTCATCATCCCCACCAGCAGGATGCCCTGCCCCGTCATCGCACCCACCAGGTTGAAGAACCCGTCCAGCAGGTTGCCCCGGAACACGTCCCCGGTCATGTGCTTCGTCGGCGGCATCCACTTCAACGGCGCATCCGGGAACAACTCCCGGGCCAGCAACGCGTGCGCCAACTCCAACCGGAACGACTCCGGCACATCCGGATTGATCTCGAACGCGTGCCCCAACCCCAACTGCCAGTCCGCCAACCCCGCCTCGTGCGCGAAGTACTCGTTCAACAACTGCGACACCGTCACCGTGTGCGCCTCGTCCACCGCATCCGCCGTGGTCAGGTAGTTGTCCTCACCGGTGTTGATGATGATCCCCGCCCGCGCGTGCACCTGCCGGGAGAACCGCTGGTCCACGAACGTCCGGATCGGATTGATGTCCCGGAACAGGATCCCGTACATCGAATCGTTCAACATCATGTCCAGGCGCTCCACCCCCGCCAGCGCCGCCATCTCCGGCATGCACAACCCGGACGCGTAATTGGTCAACCGGACGTAGCGCCCCAACTCCCGCGACGACTCATCCAACGCCGCCCGCATCAACCGGAAGTTCTCCTGCGTCGCGTACGTCCCCGCGAACCCCTCCCGGGTCGGCCCCTCCGGCACATAGTCCAACAACGACTGCCCCGTCGACCGGATCACCGCGATCACGTCCGCACCCGCCCGCGCCGCCGCCTGCGCCTGCGGAATGTCCTCGTAGATGTCCCCCGTCGCCACGATCAGATAGATCCACGGCCGCCGCGGCGCATCCCCGTACCGCCGCACCAGCCGCTCCCGCTCGACCCGCCGCCGATCCACCAGCCGCACCCCCGCGGCCGCCGCCCGCCGCGCCGAACGCCGCGCCGCCGTCGCCGCCCGACCCACCGGCACCTCGAACCGCACCGACCCCGCCGCCGCCTTCTGCGCCAGCAACGTCAGATCGGTCACCTGCTCCCGCTCCGCCGCCGCGAACACCGGCAACGCCACCCCGTGCCCCAACCCCACATCGGACACCACCGCATCGACCAGCCGGTTCACCCACGGAATGCCCTCCGGATCCGCGCCGTGCACCCCCGCCAACCGCAGCACCGCCCGCTCCACCGACACCGTCGTGTGGCTACGCGCCAACTCCACCACCGGCCGACCCGCCGACCGCGCCAACTCCCGGGCCCGCGCCACCACCGCCGGATCCAACCCCAACTTCCCGGTCACGATCCGCCCTCCTCGAAAATCACCTCGCCACGCAGCACCGTGCGCCGGCACACCGGCAACGGCGTCGGATCCGCCGCACCCCGCGCCTCCGGATCGGCCGCCAACAACACCGGCAGACCCCGCCGCACCCCCGCCGGCGTCGACCACACCGCGAACGTCGCCGCCGCACCCAGCGCCAACACCCCCTCCGCCGGCGCACGCCGCGGCCTGGCCGGCAACGCCGACCAACCACCCCGGGTGTGCGCCGCGAACGCCGCACCCACACTCGTGCGCAACACCGGATTGTGATGCGACGCCGCCGCCCGCACCGAACCCCACGGATCCAACGGCGTCACCGGCGAATCCGAACCGAACGCCAACGGCACACCCACCCCGTGCATCGCACCCATCGGATTCGACGCCAACGACCGGTCCAGCCCCAACCGCGCCTCGTACATCCCGCCCGCGCCACCCCACAACCGGTCGAACGCCGGCTGCATGCTCGCCACGATCCCGAACTCCACGAACCCCGCGATCAACCGCTTGTCCATCAACTCGGCGTGCTCCACCCGGTGCCGCCCCGCCCGCAACCGGTCCACCCCCAACGTCCCGGCCGCCGCCGCGAAACCCTCCAGCACCGTCGACAACGCCGCGTCCCCGATCGCGTGGAACCCGCCCTGCATCCCGTGCGCCGCACAGTCCAACAGGTGATCCCGCACCTGAGCGGCCGTCACGTAACCGTGCCCGCACGCCCCCGGCTCACCATCGACGTACGGCACCGACACGTGCGCCGTCCGCGACCCCAACGCCCCGTCCGCGTACAGGTCCCCACCGGCACCCACCGCACCCAGATCGCGCGCCTTCGCCGCCCCCAGCAACTCACCCCAGTAGCCGTACACCTCCGGCAGCCCCGCCCCGGACAGCGCCAGCACCCCGGTGAAATCCGCCTCGTCCGACGTACCCGGCCCGCCACACTCGTGCACCGCCGCGATACCCAACCGCGCCGCCTGAGCCAACGCGACCCGCTGCACCCGCACCCGCTGCGCCGGCGACAACGACCCCAACGCCACCGCCCGCACCACATGGTGCGCGTCCCGCCGCAACCACCCCGACGGATCGAACCCGGCCGCCTCCCGCGCCCCCGGCGCCACCAGCAACGCCGAGGACACCAGCGCCGAATGCACCGACGCCTGCGACAGGTACACCCGCCGGCCGCCGCCGGCCCGGTCCAACTCCGCCGCCGCCGGCAACCGCCGGTCCGACCAGAGCGACTCGTCCCAGCCGTGCCCCAACACCACCGCATCCGCCGGCAGATCCGCGGCGAACCCCGCCACCCGGTCCAGCACCTCACCGGCCGACCGCGCCCCCGACAACTCCAACCCGCCCAACGCCAGCCCCGTGTCCGTGCAGTGCACGTGCGCGTCCACGAACGCCGGCGTCACCAGCGCCCCGTCCAACTCCACCACCCGCTCCGCCGCCGGCGCCCCGGCGTCCGGACCCAACCAGGCGATCCGGCCATCCCGCACCAACAGCGCCGTGGCCGACGGATCCGACGGGCAGTGCAACACTCCACCGCGGTACAGCGTCGAGGGGTTCCCAGCCGCACGCGGGCCGGTCGGTAGCTGTGCAGTCATGACGTCAGTCTGCCGCGAGCCGGGCCTCGAACAGCGCACGCACCCCCGGCACCCGGCGCAGCAACCCCAGCGCCAACTCCGCGTGCCCCGGCACGTACCCGTTGCCCACCAGCATCGTCACGTCCGCGGCCAACCCCTCGGCACCCAACGCCGCCGCCGCGAAACTCGTCGCCATCGAGAAGAAGATCACCGTACCGCCGTCGGCCGTGGCCAGCACCGCCCCGTGCTCGCAACCGGGCACGTCCACACAGACCACCGTCACGTCCGCCGGAGCACCCAACGCCCCCGACACCGCGCCGGACACCCCCACCGGATCCCGGGCATCGGCCAGCACCACCGCATCCGCCAGCCCCGCGGCCACCAACCGGTCCCGCTCCGCCGGCACCGGCACCACCCCGACGGTCCCGCCCGCACCCGCCCGCGCCGCCGCGGCCAGCGCCAACGAGCCGCTCTTGCCCGCCGCCCCGATCACCGCCACCGACACGCCCCGGCCGGCCGCCCGGCGCTCGGCCACCACCCGCGCGGTCAGCGCCGGCGCGCCGCACACGTCCAGCACCGCCAGGCTCAGCCCCGGGTCCAGATCCGCCGGCAGCACCGCCGCGATCGACCGGGCGAACAGGATCGCGTGCCCGGCACACGGCACCTGCTCGGTCCGGCCGTCCCAGTCGGCCAGCCCGTCGGTCACCGCCAGCGGCGTCAGGGTCAGCGACACCAGGGTCGCCACCCGGTCGCCCGGCGCCAGGCCCAGCGGCGACTCCGCACCCACCTCGTCGACCGTGCCGATCAGCATCCCGCCCGACCCGGTGACCGGATTGTGCATCTTGCCCCGGGTCGCGATGATCTCCCGCACCTCGTCCCGCACCGCCGCACCGACGCCGCCGTGCTTGCGCACCAACTGCCGGAAGCTCGCGGCGTCCAGATTCAGCCGCTCGACCCGCACCCGCACCTCGTCCGGCCCGATCCGCGGGCTCGCGTCCAGCCGGTACGCCGCCTGCGGCAGCACACCCGCCGGCTCCAGCACCCGGTGCAACCCGACCGGTGACCCCATGCCGCCTCCCCACGCAACCCGCGACCGCAGCCCACAACCCGACTCGCTGGCCGTAAAACTTACGGCAGACTAGTTTCTAGCCAGGATATTTTCCAGTAGCGTCCCGGGGACAGCCCGACAACCGGCACCAACCAGCACCCCCGGAGACCCAGCAGGCGCCGCCACCCGAGGAGGATCCGTGACCCAGACACAGCAGCCGCTGACGGCCACCCCGGCAGGCACGCCCCACCCCCGCGACACCGAACCGACCCCGGAGCACACCGCACCGGCCCCCACCGGCAGCACCACGCTCGCCGGCGGCCAGCCGTACGAGTACCGCCGGCGCCCCCTCGTCGAACCCGACTGGACCCGCTTCCCCGGCTGGCGAGACATCACCCGCGAACAGTGGGAATCCGCCCA
Source organism: Plantactinospora sp. KBS50 (assembly GCF_002285795.1). Classification (GTDB taxonomy): domain Bacteria; phylum Actinomycetota; class Actinomycetes; order Mycobacteriales; family Micromonosporaceae; genus KBS50. Next base: position 3,171,885 of record NZ_CP022961.1, on the reverse strand, counting down.
GTGGCAGCGCGTCAACTGCGTCAAGAACGTCAAACAGCTACGCCGCGTCCTCGGCGACCTCGTCGACGACACCTTCTACGCCGACCTCGTCGAGGACCAGAACGCGCTGGCCACCATGTCCATGCTGGTGCCGCCGCAGATGCTCAACACCATGGTCCCGGACACCACCCCGAGCACCGGGACCTTCTACGCCGACCCCATCCGGCGCTACATGATCCCGGTCGCCTCCGACCGGCGCACGGACTGGCCGTCGCACCCCTACGCCACCCGCGACTCGCTGCACGAACACGACATGTGGGTCGCCGAGGGCCTCACCCACCGCTACCCCACCAAGGTCCTCGCCGAACTGCTCTCCACCTGCCCCCAGTACTGCGGGCACTGCACCCGGATGGACCTGGTCGGCAACTCCACCCCCGCCGTCGACAAACTCAAGCTCACCCTCAAGCCGGTCGACCGGTACGACGCCCACGTCAACTACCTCAAGGCCCACCCCGGGGTCCGCGACGTCGTCGTCTCCGGCGGCGACGTGGCCAACGTGCCCTGGCGCAACCTGGAGTCGTACCTGATGCGGCTGCTGGAGATCGAAACGATCCGCGACATCCGGCTCGCCACCAAGGCCCTGATGGGTCTCCCCCAGCACTGGCTCCAGCCGGACGTGGTCGAGGGCCTCGAACGGGTGGCCCGCACCGCCGCCCGGCGCGGGGTCAACCTCGCCATCCACACCCACGTCAACCACGTACAGTCGCTCACCCCGCTGGTCGCCCGCGCCGCGCAGACCGCCCTGGAGGTCGGCGTGCGCGACGTACGCAACCAGGGCGTGCTGATGCGCGGCGTCAACGCCACCGCCCCGGCCCTGCTCGACCTCTGCTTCGGGCTCCAGGGCGAGGCCGGCATCCTGCCGTACTACTTCTACATGTGCGACATGATCCCCAACGCCGAACACTGGCGGGTCCCGGTCTGGTACGCCGAACAGCTCCAGCACGACATGATGGGTTACCTGCCCGGCTACGCCACCCCGCGGATCGTCTGCGACGTGCCGTTCGTCGGCAAGCGCTGGGTGCACATGGTCACCGAGTACGACCGCGAGCGGGGCATCTCGTACTGGACGAAGAACTACCGCACCTCCATCGAGGCCACCGACGACGCCGCGTTGACCAGGCGGTACGCCTACTACGACCCGATCGACACCCTCCCCGGGGCCGGCCAGAAGTGGTGGGCCGAGCAGGAGCGGGCCGACGCCTGACCTCAGGCGCCCGCGGAGGCGATGACGATGGGGGCCGGCGTACCCGTACGCCGGCCCCCATCGTCATCGCCTCCGGCGATCAGCCGCCCAGGGCGTCCCGGGCGTCCCGCCCGGCGTCCTTCAGGTGCTCACCCGCCTGCTTGGCCTGCGCCTCGGTGCGCTCGGTGGCGCCCTCGGCCTCCACGCTCTCGTTGTCGGTCGCGTCGCCGTACTTCTGCTTGGCGGCGCCCTTCAGTTCCTCGAACTTGTTGGAAACCTTGTCGGCGAAGCTCATCTCGGACTCCCTGGTCGGCGGGTTCTGCTGCGGCTTGCTGTACCGACCGAGGTGCCCGTTTTCGTCGGTGCGGAAACCGTGTTTCCGTCATGTGACGGCGCACTCCGCGCGTAGCGCGTCCTAGGATGCTAGTTTTCTGGTTGGGTGCGGTCGGGTCCCGCCGCTGGTTGACTGGACGGCATGGCAGAGATCCTTCTCGTCCGGCACGGCCAGACCGAGTGGAGCGCCGGTGGGCGGCACACGTCGTACACCGACGTCCCGCTCACCCCCGACGGTGAGCGACAGGCCCGGGACCTGCGGCCGGCGCTGGCCGGCCGGGAGTTCGCCGCGGTGTTCGCCAGCCCCCGCCGGCGTGCCCGGCAGACCGCCGAACTCGCCGGACTGGTCGTGACCGATCTCGATGAGGACCTGGTCGAGTGGGACTACGGCGACTACGAGGGCCGCACCAGCGCGCAGATCCGCACCGAGGCGCCGGACTGGAACCTGTGGACCGACGGCTGTCCGGGCGGCGAGTCACCCGGACAGGTCGGCGCGCGTCTCGACCGGGTGCTGGGCCGGGCCGCCCGGGCACTCGATGACGGCGACGTGGTCCTCGTCGCGCACGGGCACAGCCTGCGGGTCGCCGCCGCCCGCTGGATCGGACTCGGCCCCGGCGACGGCAGCCGGCTGCGGCTGGACACCGGCAGCCGCTCCGCGCTCGGCTACGAGCACGCACGGCCCGTCATCCTGCGCTGGAACACCCCCACCGGGGGCTGAACCGACCGGTCTGTCTCCCGCGGCGCGCCGAGGCGCCGGGCCGGACGGGCCGGCGGCGCGCCCGGCGCCGGCGGTGCGACGGCCGGTGGCCGGCGGCGGGTGGTCAGAGGCCCGGCGTCGGCGCCGGGGGCGGCGTCAGCCGGGGCGCCCGCCCCTCGTACGGCGTGGAGAGCACCACCGTGGTCCGGGTGGTGACGTTGGCCGAGGTACGGATCTCCTGGAGCACCCGCTCCAGGTCCACCGGACCGGCCACCCGCAGCAGCAGCAGGTAGAAGTCCTCCCCCGCGACCGAGTAGCACGACTCGATCTCGGGCAGGTGCGCCAGCCGCTCCGGCGCGTCGTCCGGTTGCGACGGGTCGAACGGCCGGATCGCCACGAACGCCGTCAGGGGAAGATCCACCGCGTCGTAGCGCAGCCGCGCGGCGTACCCGTTGATCACGCCCCGCTGCTCAAGCCGGCGGACCCGCTGGTGCACGGCGGACACCGACAGCCCCACCTTCTCGGCCAGGTCCGTGTAGGACAGCCGGCCGTCGGTGGTCAGCGCGGTGAGGATGGCGCGATCGGTCTCTTCCACGCGGAGAAACCTACCGGTGTTCCCGCTCCGGTGGCATGCCCGAACCGCCACCGGTACCGGCGTCGATATCCGTACCACGACCGGCACCACCACCGGCCGACGAGCGCGGTGCCCCGGCGGTCAACCGCGGGCCAGGGCGCGGGAGATCACCAGCCGCTGGATCTGGTTCGTGCCCTCCACGATCTGCAGCACCTTCGCCTCCCGCAGGTACCGCTCGACCGGATGATCGGAGACGTAGCCGGCGCCGCCCAGCACCTGCACGGCGTCCGTGGTCACCCGCATCGCCGCGTCGGTGGCGAAGACCTTCGCCTTGGCGGCCTCCACCGAGTACGGCCGGCCGGCATCCCGCAGCCGGGCGGCGGCCAGGGTCAGCGCCCGGGCCGCGGCCACCTGGGTGGCCATGTCGGCCAGCAGGAACCCCAGGCCCTGGAACTCGATGATCGGCCGGCCGAACTGGTTGCGTTCCCGGGCGTACCCGCTGGCGTGGTCCAGCGCGGCCTGGGCCAACCCGACGGCGCAGGCGGCGATGCCGAGCCGGCCCGAGTCCAGCGCCTGCATCGCGATCCGGAACCCGACGCCCTCCGAGCCGACGAGCCGGTCGGCCGGCACCCGGGCCGCGTCGAAGGCGATCTGCGCCACCGGCGAGGAGCGCAGCCCCATGGTCCGCTCCGGCGCCTGCGGCACGATGCCCGGGGTCGCGGCGTCGGCCAGCAGGCACGAGATGCCGGACGCGCCCGGCCCGCCGGTACGGCAGAAGATGTTGTAGAAGTCCGCGATGCCGGCGTGGGTGATCCAGGCCTTGGTGCCGGAGACGACGTACTCCTCGCCGTCCCGGACGGCCCGGGTGGTCAACGCCGCGGCGTCCGAACCACCCTGCGGTTCGGACAGGCAGTACGCGCCGAGCAGCTCGCCGCCGAGCAGATCCGGCAGCAGTTCGCGCAGCTTGGTGCTGCCGTACGCGGAGACCGGGTAGCAGGCCAGGGTGTGCACGCTGACCGCCTCGGCAACCGCCAACCAGCGGCTGGCCAGGATCTCCAGCACCTGCAGGTACACCTCGTACGGCTGGTCCGCCCCGCCGTACCCGGTCGGATAGGGCAGACCCAGCAGGCCGGCGCGGCCCAGCGTACGCAGCACCTCGCGGGGAAACTCGCCACGGCTCTCGAACGCGGCAACCCGCGGGGCGAGTTCGCCGTCGGCCAGTTCGGTGGCCAGACCGAGGAGTTCCCCGGCCTCCTCGGTGGGCAGGACGCGGTCGACGGTCATGGCAGCACGAACTTCGTGGGCAGGGCTGCGGTGGCCGCCCGGTCCGGCGGATACGGGTCATCGAGGCGCATAGTGCATAGCTTAACGGTCGTTCGGGTCAGGCCGCGGGCCAGACAGCACGGCGCCGGCGATCCGGCGGGCGCGGTCCGCCCGGGTGGTCACCTCGGTGCTGTCGACGAACTGGTCGACCGCACCGACCGGCGGCCGGGCCGCAAGCTCCGGGTCGCCGATCGCGGCCCGCAGCCCGGCCGCGAACCGTTCGGCGCCCAGCACCAGGAACGGCCGGCGGTGGAACGGCCGTACCGACGCCTCGACCGGCTCGGCCAGCCCCAGCGCGTTGGTCCGCTCGGCCGCCAGGGTGAGCGCGGCGCCCAGCGCCCGCTCCCGGCGCGGCCAGTCCGCGGCCCGCACCGCGCCGGTCAGCGCGGCGACCGCCGGCGCCACCCCGGGCAGCCGCGCGAACTGGCTGCCCAGCCACTTCCCGTACGGCGGGTAGCGGCGCTCCAGCAGCAGGAACAGCCGCATCAGGTCGCGGGCGACGCGGGCCGCCAGGATCGTGCTGCCCAGGTCGTCGCCCACCTCGGCGCACCGGCCGACCAGGTGCTCCTCCTGCCCGATCCGGGCCCACTGGGCGGCCAGCACGTACCGCCAGACGTCGGTCGGATACCAGCGGAGCGCGGTCCGGGCCGCGCTCAGCGCCGCGCCGGGCAGCCCGTCGTGGAACACCGCCCCGCCGGTGAACTCCGCCAGCCGCTGCGTGGGCACCGCCAGCCAGTCGGCGGTGCCCACGCCCTCGCGCGGGTCGAAGCCGAGCGCGTCCAGCAACCAGCCGCCCACCTCCGCGACCGTGACGCCGTGCCGGTCCCCACCCGGTGCGAGCACCCCGAGTCCGCTGGCGGGGTGCCCGACGAACCGGGTCGGCAGGCCGAGGAACTCGGCCGGCAGGGCGGCGTCGACGGCCGCGGTCACCGCCGGGGCGAGCGCCATGTCGCCGCGGTCCAGGTACACCTGCAGCCGCGGCCCCCAGTCGTGGTCCATCGACCGCCGCGAGTCCAGCCCGAACAGTTCCGAGCCGGAGTCCAGCCGGGCCGCCGCGTAGGCCAGTCCCGGGAACCGGGCCCGGATGGCCGGGCCGACCAGCTCGCCGTGGAAACGCCGGCACAGCTCCAGGCCGGAGACAAACGTCATGCACCTCAGCCTGCCCGGACCGCCGCCGCGCCGCCGCGGGTTTCCGCCCGCGGCACGGGGGTACGCCGGGCCGCCGCGGCGGACTCGGGACCGGCCGGTTGTCGCACCGGTGTGCGAGGCTGTCCCGGTGACCCAGCGACCCCCCGTGCTGCTCGTGGACGCCCCCAGCCTCTACTTCCGGGCATACTTCGGCATTCCCGAGTCGGCGGCCCGGGCTGGAGACGGCAGCCCGGTGAACGCCGTCCGGGGCTTCCTCGACATGATCGCCACGCTGGTCCGCACCCGCCGCCCGGACCGGCTGGTCTGCGCGCTGGACTACGACTGGCGCCCGGCGTGGCGGGTCGAGCTGCTGCCGTCGTACAAGGCGCACCGGCTCGCCCGGGCCGGCGGCGAGGCCGTGCCGGACACGGAGGTGGTGCCGGACACGCTGGTCCCGCAGGTGCCGCTGATCCTGACGGCCCTGGAGCTGGTCGGCATCCCGGCGCTGGGCAGCGACGGCTACGAGGCCGACGACGTGCTGGGCACCCTGGCCACCAGCCAGCCCGGGCCGGTGGAGGTGGTCTCCGGCGATCGGGACCTGTTCCAGCTGGTCGACGACGCCAAGCCGGTGCGGCTGCTGTACTGCGGACGCGGGATCGCCAAGCTGGAGGACTGCGACGGCGCGGCGGTGCTGGACCGCTACGGCGTGCCCCCGCAGGGCTACGCCGACTTCGCGGCCCTGCGCGGCGACCCCAGCGACGGGCTGCCCGGGGTGCCGGGGGTCGGGGCGAAGACCGCGGCCCGGCTGATCGACCGCTACGGCGGGCTGGCCGCGCTGCTGGCCGCGCTGGACGACCCGGCCGCCGGGTTCGCGCCGGGCCTGCGGGGCCGGCTGGTGGCCGCCCGGGACTACCTGGCGGTGGCGCCCACGGTGGTCCGGGTGGCCCGGGACGCCCCGCTGCCGCGCTTCGATCCGGCGCTGCCCGCCGCGCCGGCCGACCCGGACGGGCTGCTGGCGTTCGCCGAGAAGTGGAACCTCGCCGGCCCGTGCCGACGCCTGGTGGACGCCCTCGCCGAGCGATCCTGACGGTGCCGCCGGCGCGGTGGCCGGGCGGATCGGGGCCGGATCAGGCCGCCTGGTTGAAGGCCAGCACGCCCCGGTTCACGGCCGCGATCGCGGCCCGGGCACCGGCCCGCAGGTCGGCGTCGGCGCCGCCTGCGTCGGCGAGCTGCCCGAGCAGGTCGGCGACCTGGCGGGCCCAGCGCACGAAGTCCCCGGCCGGCATCTCGCCGTCCAGCCCCGCGCCGCTGGCGAGCACCTTGGCCAGCGGTTCACCGCGGGCCCACCGGTAGATCGGCCAGACGAAGCCGAGATCGGGCTCCCGGGTGGTGTCCAACCCGCGGGCCGCCTCGTCCGCCTCCAGCCCCGACCACAGCGCCAGCGTCGCGTCCACGGCGTCGGCCACCGGGCCGCGCGGCACCGAGGCGCTCTCGTCGGTCTCCCGCCGGGCCTCGAAGACCAGCGTCGACACCGCGGCCGCCAGCTCGGCCGGGGCCAGCCCGGCCCACACCCGCCGGCGCAGGCACTCGGCCACCAGCAGGTCGGTCTCGGTCCAGATCCGGGCCAGCGTCCGGCCGGCGTCGGTCACCGCGCCGTCGCCGGTCAGGTAGCCGCGGGCCACCAGCAGGTCGCAGATCCGGTCGAACGTGCGGGCCAGCGAGCCGGTGCGGCTGGCCACCCGCTGCCGCAGCTCGGCGGTGTCCCGCTCCAGCCGCCAGCCGCGCTCCGCCCACCGGGCGTGCTCCTCCCGGTCCGGGCAGGCGTGGCACGGGTGGCGGCGCAACTGCGTACGCAGCTCGGTCAGCTGGTGGTCCTCGCCGCCGGAGCGGGACCGGCCGCCGCGGCGACCGCCGTGCCGGGGCAGCCCGGTGCCGCTCACCGCGGCCGCGAGGTCGCGCCGGGCCGCCGGGGACCGGTGGTTGAAGTGCTTGGGTACCCGGACCCGGGCCAGCACCTCGGCCGGGGAGGTGAAGTCACCCGCGGTGATCCGGCCCGCCCAGCGGTCCTGGGTGAGCACCAGCGGTCGCGGCTCGCCGAACCCGCCGGTACCCGGGTCCAGCACCACGGCCAGGCCCGCGCGCCGCCCCGACGGGACCCTGATCACGTCGCCGACCCGCAGCCGCTCCAGCGAGCGTACGGCGGCCGCCCGGCGTTGGCTCTGACCCTCCCGGGCCAGCGACCGTTCCCGGTCGGCGATGGCCCGGCGCAGCGCGAAGTACTGCGCGAAGTCCCCCTGCTCGCACTGCGCCTCGGCGCCGTACGTGGCCATGGTCTCGGTGTTGCGCTGCACCTGTCGGGCCAGCCCGACCACCGAGCGGTCCGCCTGGAACTGGGCGAACGACGCCTCCAGCAGCTCGCGGGCCGGGCCGGTGCCGACCGAACCGACCAGGTTGACGGCCATGTTGTACGAGGGCCGGAAGCTGGAGCGCAGCGGGTAGGTCCGGGTGGAGGCCAGCCCGGCCACCTGCCGCGGGTCCACCTCCGGCGACCAGACGACGACCGCGTGCCCCTCGATGTCGATGCCACGCCGGCCGGCCCGGCCGGTCAGCTGCGTGTACTCCCCCGGCGTGAGGTCCACGTGCGCCTCGCCGTTGAACTTCACCAGCCGCTCCAGCACGACACACCGGGCCGGCATGTTGATGCCCAGCGCCAGCGTCTCGGTGGCGAAGACCGCCTTGACCAGGCCCCGGACGAACAGTTCCTCGACCACCTCCTTGAAGGCGGGCAACAGCCCGGCGTGGTGTGCGGCCAGTCCCCGCTCCAGACCGTCCAGCCACTCCCAGTAGCCCAGTACCGACAGGTCCTCGCTCGGGATGGCGCTGATCCGCCGCTCGACGATCTGGCGGATCTCGGCCCGCTCCTCGGGGTTGGTCAGCCGCAGCCCCATGGCCAGGCACTGCTGCACGGCCGCGTCGCAGCCGGCCCGGCTGAAGATGAACAGGATCGCCGGCAGCAGACCCTCCCGGTCCAGCCGGTCCACGATGTCCGGGCGCAGCGGGCCGCGCCAGCGCGGGCCACGCCGGCTCAGCGCGCCCCGCGGGTCGGACAGCTCCAGGCGGCGGGCGGTCTCCCGGGTGTAGCGCAGCAGTTCGGGGTGCACGTCGTGCTTGCGGGCCGCGTCGGCGTCGTGGAACAGGTCGAACATCCGCTTGCCGACGAGCATGTGCTGCCACAGCGGCACCGGCCGGTGCTCGCTGACCACCACCTCGGTCCGGCCGCGCACCGTGACCAGCCAGTCGGCGAACTCCTCGGCGTTGGAGACGGTGGCCGACAGCGAGACCAGGGTGACCGAGGCGGGCAGGTGGATGATCACCTCTTCCCACACCCCGCCGCGGAACCGGTCGGCCAGGTAGTGCACCTCGTCCATCACCACGTAGGCGAGGCCCGCCAGGGCGGCCGAGCCGGCGTAGAGCATGTTGCGCAGCACCTCGGTGGTCATGACCACCACCGGAGCGTCGCCGTTGATCGCGTTGTCGCCGGTGAGCAGCCCCACCCGGTCGGCGCCGTAGCGCCGGACGAGGTCGTGGTACTTCTGGTTGGACAGCGCCTTGATCGGCGTGGTGTAGAAGCACTTGCGCGGGCCGGTGCCGCCGCCGCGCAGCGCCAGGTGCACGGCGAACTCGCCCACCACGGTCTTCCCGGCGCCGGTCGGCGCGCACACCAGCACCCCGCTGCCCTGCTCCAGGGACTGACAGGCCGACCGCTGGAAGTCGTCGAGGTCGAACCCCAGCTCGGCCGCGAACTCGGTGAGGGCCGGGAAGGTGCTCGCGTCCGTGGCCCGGCGACGCGCCGCGGCATACCGCTCGGCGGGGCTCGACATGAACCCCAGGTTAGTGCGTGCCGGTTTTTCACACCGGGAGAGGGCAACCGGCGGGACCGTCGGCGGTGCTCGGTAGGGTGCAGCCCGTGCCGGATCATCCCGAACCGCTCACCGGGCGCGCCGACCCCGGAACAGCCCGTACGGCGCAGCCGCCGTCGCGGCGGCCGGTCGAGGCGGTGCTGTTCGACTTCCACGGCACGCTGGCCCAGGTCGAGGACCCGGTCGCCTGGGTGCTGGCGGCCGCGGCCGGCTGCGGGTCGAACTGGAACGGGCCCGGGCCACCGTGCTGGCCGACCGGCTGGTCACGGCCGGCCGGCCCGGCGGGCCGCTGCCCCGGCGGGTACCGCCGCACCTGGCCGAGGTCTGGGCCGAGCGGGACCTCTACGAGCACGCCCACCGGGCCGCCTACACCGGGCTGCTGGCCGGCGTCGAGGCCGGCATCGACGGGCTGGCCGACGCCCTGTACGACCGGCTGCTCGTCCCGGACGGCTGGCTGCCGTACGCGGACACCGCCGGCACGCTGCGGGCGCTGCGCGCCGCCGGGGTGCCCGTGGCGCTGGTCAGCAACATCGGCTTCGACGTGCGTCCGCTCTTCGCCGCCTGGGGGCTGGCGGACCTGGTCGACGCGTTCGTGCTCAGCTACGAGGTGGGCCGCTGCAAGCCCGACCCGGGCATCTTCCTGCGCGCCTGCGGGATGCTCGGCGTGGATCCGGAGCGGGCGCTGATGGTCGGCGACACCCCTGCCGACGCCGGGGCGGTGGCGGCCGGCTGCGCCGCGCTGGTGCTGCCGGCGGCGGCGCCCGGCGGCGCGAACGGCCTGGCCGCGGCGCTGGACCTGGTCGGCCGCTGACGCCGGGCAGGCCGCTGACCCCGGGCCGACCGGCCGCTCAGCCCAGCAGCCGGACCGCCCCCGGCACCGCGGTGATCGTCACCGGCAGCGCCGCCGACCGCTCCCCGTCCGCGTACGTGGTGATCCCCTCGGCCGCGAGTTCCACGGTGCGCGCCCGGTAGGTGGTGACCAGCGGGTGCAGCACGTGGCTGCCCCGGTAGATGCTCGGCTTCACCCGCATCAGCGCCGGCCGGCTGAACCGGCCGCCGACCACCACGTCGAGCAGCCCGTCGGTCGGGTCGGCGGCCGGGCAGATCCGCATCCCGCCGCCGTAGCTGGCGCAGTTGCCCACCGCCACCAGCACCGCGTCCACGTCCACCGGCCGCCCGTCCAGCCGCAGCGTGTACCGGCGGGGTCGCAGCCGGGCCAGTTCCACCACGATCGCCAGGTCGTACCGGCGGGGTCCGCGGGGCCAGCGCATCCGGTTGGCCCGCTCGTTCACGATCGCGTCGAAGCCGGCGGCCAGCACGGCGCCGTACCAGCTCACGGTCCCGTCGGCGGCGCTCAGCCGGGCCAGGTCCACCGGCCGGGTCCGGCCGGCCGCGAGGGCGTCCGCCACGGCCTGCGCCGCGGCCAGCGGCTCGGCCGGGAAGCCGGTGTCCACCGCGAAGTCGTTGCCGGTGCCGGCCGGTACCGGGCCGAATCCGACGTCCGTGCCGGCGACCGCCTGGAGCGCCTGGTGCACGGTTCCGTCGCCGCCCACCGCGACCAGCGCCGCGGCGCCCTCGGCGACGGCCGCCGCGCAGGCCGCCCGGCTCTGCGCGGCGCTGTCCGCGGCCAGCAGCCGGACGTCCCGGCCGGTCGCGGAGAGCCGGTCGAGAATCGCCGGCAGCAGGTCCCGGTGCCGGCCCCGGCCGGCGGTCGGGTTGGCCAGCACCGCCACCGGGCCGTCGGCGAGGCCACCGGCGGGGACCGTCCCGCCGCGCAGATCGTGTGCGGTCACGGCGAGCACCGTACCGGTCCGGAGCGAGAACGGGTACGCCGAGCGGCCGGCGGCCGGACCCGCCCGGGCCGCGTGCGCGGTCCGGGCGGGTCGGGCCGTCAGGTCATGTCGTCGTAGCCCCGGTCGATCGGCCGGGGCGGGGCCACCGGCTCCGGGTCGGCCACCGGGCTGATCGCCTCGGCCCGCTGGCCGGCCTCGACCTGTTCGCCGTCGCTGGCGGGCAGCGGCGAGATCTCGTCGTCACCGATGCCCGCGTACACCTCCCGGCCCCGGCCGCGGCGCTTGTCGTTGACGAACGCCACCGCCACGGCCGCGAAGTACAGCGCGCACAGACACAGGCCGAGTGCGGTCATGCCGAAGGGGTCGGGGGTCGGCGTCACCACCGCGGAGAAGGCGAAGAACAGGAAGATGACGATCCGCCACCAGCTCAGCAGCCGGCGGCCGGTGACCAGGCCGACAAAGTTGAGCATCAGGATGATCAACGGGAACTCGAAGGCCACCCCGAACAGCATGATCAGGTTGGTGACAAACGAGATATAGCGAGTGATGTCCAGAGTTGTCCGGATATCGCCGCTTGAGAAGTCGAGAAGAAACTCCAGACCCTTCTGCACCACGAAGAACGCCAGCACCGCACCCCCGGCGAACAGCGGCGCGGCCAGCGCGGTGAAGACGTAGGCGTATCGCCGCTCGTGCCGATGCAGGCCGGGCGCGATGAAGGCCCAGAGCTGGTAGAGCCAGACCGGCGCCGCGAGCACCAGGCCGACCCAGAGCGCGATCTTGAGGTCGAGCAGGAACAGGTCGGCCGGCCCGAGCTGGACGAAGTTGCACTGACCCTGCGCGTCGAGGGAGTGGGGCAGGCCACAGTACGGCTCCTGGAGCAGCCGGCGGACCGGCTTGGCGAGCCAGAGGCCCAACCCGAAGCCGACCAGGATGCCGAGGGATGCCTTGAACAGCCGGCTACGCAGCTCCCGGATGTGCTCCATGAGCGTCATGGAGCCGTCGGCGGCCCGGTCGAAGTTGCTCGGTCCGCGCTTACGAAGGGCGAAGGCCACGGTTGTCGGGCCGCCCGCTCAGTTGTCGCGTACCCGGTGCACCGGGTCGGCGACGGGCTGCTGCTGCGCCGTGTACGGCTGCTGTTGTTGGGCCGTGTTCGGCGGCAGCGGCGTCCGGCCGGCCTGCGCGTCGGCCTTCTCGGCGAGGTCCTGGTCGTCGTCGACCAGCCCCTTCGTCTCGGCCTTGATGATCCGCATGGACCGCCCGAGCGAGCGGGCCGCGTCGGGGAGCCGCTTCGCGCCGAACAGCAGGATCAGGACGACCACGAGTACGGCAATGTGCCAGGGCCTGAGGGCACCCATGGAAAGCTCCAGTCGGTCGGCGGTTGATGATCGGGGTGTTGGACTCCATGGTACGTGCGTCCACGGCCGTGACCAGCCGCCGGGGCCGGCCGCGGGTGCACCCCGGCGGGTGCAGTCTCGGTCAGCGGGACGGGTGCGTCAACCCCGCGGGCGGCCACCATCCGGTCGCCGGCACGGCTACTTCCCGCTGGCCGGCACGGCTACTTCCCGACCGCCGTCTTGATCACCGCGATCCGCCGCTGCGCCTCGCCGGCGTCGGCGGCCAGTCCCTCCAGTCGCTGCTGCAACACCAGCGCCGAGTCCCGCAGCGCCTCGGCCTCGACCTGCCGCTGCCGGAGCCGTCCCACGGCCCGGTGCAGCCGGGGCAGCGCGACCAGCACCGGGCGGACCGCCAGCGCGAGCAGCAGCAGGGCGAACACGATCACCGCGAGCACGATCCAGAGCACCACGGGGCCAGCCTACGGCCTGCCGGCCACCGCCGCCGGGTCGGCGCCGCCGGAGCGGCCCTCCGGCACCCGCGGGCGGTCCGGCGGGCCGCCGGCAGCCGGCTCACCGCCGGGGTACGCCGGGTCGGTGCCGCCAGGGTACGCCTGCCGCGGCCCGCCGTCGGCCGGCACCGCGTACGCGTCGAGGGCCGCCCCGGCCGCGTCCCGGACCGCGACCGCCAGCTCCGGCGGGTGCACCACGGTGACGTCCGGACCCAGCCCCAGCACGAACCGGCGGGCCCAGCCGAGGTCGGTGACCCGCAGGTCCACCAGCCAGCCGTCGCCGGTGCCGCGGCGTACGGACTCGCACGGGTAGTACTCGGTGATCCACCGGGCTGGGCGCCCGACCCGCAGGGTGACCAGCGGCAGTTCCGGCGACGGCCGGAAGATGCCGGCGCTCAGGTCGACCGGCTGGGCCTGCGGGGGCGCCTGCGCCGGCTCGGGCAGTTCGGTGAGCGCGTCGATCCGGTCGGCGCGGAACAGCCGGACCGCGCCGGCCCGCCGGCACCACGCCTCCAGGTACGCCCGGCCGCCCACCATCACCACCCGCAGCGGGTCGACGGTGCGCTCGGTCGTCTCGTCCCGGGTCGGGGTGTAGTACGTGATCCGCAGCGCCCGGCCGCGCTGCACGGACCCGCGCAGCGACTCCAGCCGCTCGCCGTCGCCCGGCAGCCCGACCGCCACCGGGGCGCCGGCGAACTCCCCGGCCGCCGACTCGATCTTGGCCAGCGCCCGTTCGATGACCTCCCGGTTGGCCATCCCCGGGGTCTCCACCAGCATCCGCAGCGCCACCAGCAGCGCCATCGCCTCGTCCGGGGTGAGCCGCAACGGCCGGTCGATGCCGGCGTCGTAGGTGATCGTCACCCGGTCACCGTCGAAGGCCATGTCGATCAGGTCACCCGGGCCGTAGCCGGGCAGGCCGCAGACCCAGAGCAGTTCCAGGTCCTCGCGCAACTGCCGCTGCGTCACCCCCAGGTCCGCGGCGGCCTCGGTGATCGCGATGCCCGGCCGGGACAGCAGGTACGGCACCAGGTTGAGCAGCCGGGCCAGCCGGTCGGCCGAGGCCCGGGAGCCACCGGTGCGCGGGGTGGGGTCGGCGGCGCGCCCGGTCATGCCGGCACCTGCCCGGCCGGGATCTCGTCGTGCCGGGCCACGGCCTCCTTGAGCCGCTGGATGACCGCCTCCCGGACCTCCGGCGGATCCAGCACCCGCACGTCCGGCCCGTACCCGGCCAGGGTGCCGGCCAGCGACTCGGCGTCGGCGTACGGCAGGACCAACCAATCCCCCGCGGCGTCCGGGGCCACCTCCCGGGCCCACCGGCGCAGCCCGGCGGCGCGGCCCGGGCGGACCAGCACGGTGGCCCGGCCGGGTCGCTCGATCGGGCCGGACCAACTGGCCACGTGGCTGATCAGATCGACCCCGGCCGGCGGCTCGAACGCCCCGGGCGAACCCGACCCGCGCACCTTTCCCACGATGCGGGAAAGCCGGAAGCAGCGGGTGGCCTCCCGGTCCAGGTCGTGACCCACCACGTACCAGCGGCCACGCCAGCACACCACGCCCCACGGCTGGAGCCGGCGGGCGGTCGAGGCGTCGTCGTCCGGGGTTCGGTAGTCGAAGCCGACCGCCCGGCGCTCCCGGGCCGCCGTGGTCAGCGGCCCGAGCGCCGGATCGGCGGTGACCACCGGTTCCAGCCCGAGGGTGGCCTGCGGATCGACGTCGATGCCGGCTGCGCGCAGCTTGGCCAGCCCCGAGGAGGCCGCCGCGGCCAGCCCGGCGTGCTGCCAGAGCCGCGCCGCGATGCCGACGGCCGCGGCCTCGTCCGGCTCCAGCAGGATCTCCGGCAGCGCGTACTCCCGGTGCGCGATCCGGTAGCCCGGCTCGGAGTCGAACGCGCTGGCCGTCCCGGTCTCCAGCGGAACGCCCAACTCGCGCAGCTCGGCCTTGTCCCGCTCGAACTTGCGCTGGAACGCCTCGTGGTCGCGGACGTCGTCCGGATCGTGCTCGTAGCCGGGCACGGTGGCGGCGATCTGCGCCGCTGTCAGGAACCGCCGGGTGGACAGCAGACAGATCACCAGGTTGACCAGGCGTTCGGTACGGGTCCGGGACACCTGGGCAACGCTAGCAGCGTCCCCCGGATCCCGGTGCACCCGCGCGGCGCCGTAGCGCACCATCGCCCGTCCGGCGGAGGACCGGTTGGCCCCATAGGCTGACGCCCATGGCTGAGCCGGAACCGGAAGAAGAGCGCTCGGAGAGCACCGGCACCGTCGTGATCGCCGGGGCGGCCAACCTGGGCATCGCGGTGGCCAAGGCGGTGGCCGGGATGCTCTCCGGCTCCGCGGCGATGCTCTCCGAGGCGGCGCACTCGCTGGCCGACACCACCACCGAGGCCCTGCTGTTCACGGCGCTGCGCCGGGGCGCCCGGCCCGCGGACCCGAAACACCCCTTCGGGTACGGCAAGGAAAGCTACGTCTGGGCGTTCCTGGCCGCCCTGTTCACCTTCCTGGCCGGCGCCGGCTTCTCCGTCTACCAGGGGGTGCGCACCATCCTGGACGGCGAGCAGAGCGGCGGCCCGCTGGTGTCGTACGCGGTGCTGGCCATCTCCTTCGTGCTGGAGGGCATCTCGCTGCTGCGGGCGGTCCGCCAGGTCCGCGGCGAGGCCCGGCGCTGGCACACCACCGGGCGGCGGTTCCTGCGCCACACGGCCGACACCACGGTCAAGGCGGTCTTCCTGGAGGACAGCGCGGCCCTGATCGGCCTGCTGCTGGCCGCCGCGGGCGTGAGCCTCACCCACCTGACCGGCGACGACCTCTGGGACGGCGTGGCCTCGATCGGGATCGGCGCGCTGCTGCTGGTGGTCGCCGCCATCCTGGCCCGCAGCAACGTGTCGCTGCTGGTCGGCCGGGCGGTGCCGCCGCAGGTGCACGAGGCCATCCGGGACGAACTGGCCGGGCTGCCCACGGTCAGCCGGGTGGACACCCTGCTGACCATGCTGCTCGGCCCGGACGACATCCTCGTCGCGGCGAAGGTCGACTTCGTCGACGAGGCCACCGGCGCCGACATCGAGGCCGGGGCCGACGAGGCCGAGCGCCGGCTCACCGCGCGGTACCCGAACATCCGGTACGTCTTCCTCGACCCCACCCGCAGCAACCGGGATCCCGGCAGCCGCTCCCGGGTGGAGCCGGCGGGCGGACGGCAGCCGGCCGGCACCTCCCTGCCGAACCCGCGCTGACCCGTCGCGGCACCGGTGGCGCGGGGGCAGCCGCGGCACCGGGGCGGCGGGGCGGCGGGGCGGCGGGGCGGCGGAAGCGTGTCGGCGGGACCTGCCGGCACCGGCCGGGAACGGCCGGCTAGCGTGTGCGCACATGGTGCGATGGCGGTCGGGCACGGTCACCGGGCTGCGCCGGCAGTGGCGCGGGGCGGTCGAGTTCGACGCCGTACTGCCGGACGGCACGACGGTGCGCGCCCTGGCCTACCCCGACCTGGTCGGCACGCCGCGGGTGGGTGACCGGGTGCTGCTCAACGTGGCCGCCCTGCTGATGGGGCTGGGCACCGGCGGGTACGCGCTGGCCGTGGCGCTGCCGGACCGGTTGCCGCCGGACCCGCCGCGGCCGGCGGACACCCGGGCCGGCGGGCACCTGGTGAAGGCCCGCTACACCCCGCTGCAGCCGATCCTGCTCGGCGTCGACGAGGAGTCCTCCCCGCACCGGGCCGTGCTCGCCGAGGCCGACGACCTGGCCGGGATGCCCGTGGTGGTCGCCGACCTGCACTCCGCGCTGCCGGCCGTGGTCGCCGGGATCCGGGCCGACCAGCCGCAGCTACGCATCGCGTACGTCCTCACCGACGGGGCGGCGCTGCCGGCCTGGTTCTCCCGCACCCTCACCGGGCTGGCCGGCGAGCTGGTCGGCACGGTGACCGTGGGCCAGGCGTTCGGCGGGGACCTGGAGGCGACCACCGTGCACTCCGGGCTGCTGGCCGCCCGGCACGTGCTGGCCGCCGACGTCACCGTGCTCAGCCAGGGACCCGGCAACCTGGGCACCGGCACGCGCTGGGGATTCTCCGGGGTGGCGGCCGGCGAGGCGGTCAACGCCACGGCCGTGCTCGACGGCCGGCCGGTGGGCTCGCTGCGGATCTCCACGGCCGACCCCCGACCCCGGCACCGCGGCGTCTCGCACCACAGCCTCACCGCGTACGGGCGGGTGGCGCTGGCCCGCGCGCAGCTGGTCGTCCCGGACGGCCTGGAACCCGGGCTGGCCGAGGCCGTGGCCGCGGCGCTGGAGCCGCTCGCCGACCGGCACACCCTGGTCCGGGTGCCCACCGACGGCCTGGACGCGGCGCTGCGGGCCACCCCGGTGCCGCTGTCCACCATGGGTCGCGGGCTGGACGCCGACCACGCGTACTTCCTCGCCGCCGCGGCGGCCGGCCGGCACGCCGCCGCCCTGGCCGCCACGGCAACCACGGCCGGCTGACCGGCGCGCCGGGGGGGCACCGCCACGCCGGGGCACGGGGCCGGGGCGGACAGCACGGGGCCGGGCCGGGCCGGACGGGATCGGGCAGGTCAGCGCCGGACCAAGGTCAGCGCCGGACCAGGTCCGGGCCGGGCACGGGCGGGGTCAGCTCAGCACGATCAGGGCGATCCAGCCGCCGACGATCAGCGCCAGGGTCAGCGCCAGCACCCAGGTCGGCACCCGGTACTCCCCGCGCCGGTTGCGGGCGATCTCGGCGGCGATCTTGTCGCGCCGGCGCTCGACCCAGTTCTGGCGGGTCCGGCCGGGCTCGCGGTCCCGGTCCGGACCGGACGGCGTGGCGGAGCTCATATCGGGCGAGCCTACCGGCCCGCACCGGCGCGCCGTCGGCCGCGGGGTGGATCACCGGTCCGCCCGGCGGCATCCGCCCCGCCACCCGGGCCGTTCGAACGGCCCGGGTGGCGGGGCGCCCGTCACATGCTGGCGATCAGCCGCTCCACCCGCTCGTCGTAGGCCCGGAACGGGTCCTTGCACAGGACCGTCCGCTGGGCCTGGTCGTTGAGCTTGAGATGCACCCAGTCGACGGTGAAGTCCCGGCGCTTCTCCTGGGCGTGCCGGATGAACTCGCCGCGCAGCCGGGCCCGGGTGGTCTGCGGCGGGGTCTCCTTGGCCTCGAAGATCTCCACGTCGGTGGCCACCCGGTCGACCTGGCCGCGCCGCTCCAGCAGCCCGTACAGGCCCCGGCCGCGCCGCAGGTCGTGGTAGGCCAGGTCCATCTGCGCCACCCGCGGGTGCGACAGCGGCAGGTCGTTCCTGGCCTGGTAGCGCTCGATCAGGCGCAGCTTGGTCACCCAGTCGATCTCCCGGGACACCGGTTCCAGGTCGCCGCTCTCCACCGCGCGCAGCACCCGGCCCCACAGCTCGACGACCCGCTTGGCGGTCTGGTCGCCGCCCCGACGCTCGACGAACTCGGTCGCCTTGGACAGGTACTCCTGCTGGATCTCCAGCGCGGAGATCTCCTTGTTGGAGGCGAGCCGGACCTTGCGCCGGCCGGTCACGTCGTGCGACACCTCGCGGATGGCCCGGATCGGGTTCTCCAGCGACAGGTCCCGCATCACCACCCCGGCCTCGATCATGCGCAGCACGATGTCCGCGCTGCCGACCTTGAGCAGCGTGGTGACCTCGTTCATGTTCGAGTCGCCGACGATGACGTGCAGCCGGCGGTAGCGCTCGGCGTCCGCGTGCGGCTCGTCCCGGGTGTTGATGATCGGCCGGCTGCGGGTGGTGGCCGAGGAGACCCCCTCCCAGATGTGCTCGGCCCGCTGGGAGAGGCAGTACACGGCGCCGCGCGGGGTCTGCAGCACCTTGCCGGCGCCGCAGATGAGCTGCCGGGTGACCAGGAACGGGATCAGCACGTCGGCCAGCCGGCCGAACTCGCCATGCCGGGACACCAGGTAGTTCTCGTGGCAGCCGTAGGAGTTGCCGGCCGAGTCGGTGTTGTTCTTGAAAAGGTAGATCTCGCCGGCGATCCCCTCGTCGTGCAGCCGCTTCTCGGCGTCGACCAGCAGGCCCTCCAGGATCCGCTCGCCGGCCCGGTCGTGCACCACGAGGTCGGCCACCGAGTCGCACTCCGGGGTGGCGTACTCGGGGTGGGAGCCGACGTCGAGGTAGAGCCGGGCACCGTTGCGCAGGAACACGTTGCTGGACCGTCCCCAGGACACCACCCGGCGGAACAGATAGCGGGCGACCTCGTCCGGAGACAGCCGCCGCTGGCCGCGGTAGGTGCAGGTGACGCCGTACTCGGTCTCGAGACCGAAGATTCGCCGCTCCATGCTCAAGACACTAACCGGCCGGAGCCTCCCGTGGTCACCGTCGGACTACGCGTTGCGGACATCGCCGGCCCAAATCCCGTCCGGATGCCGCATACCGGGCGGGATTCCGGCGGGTGCCGCGGCCGCCGACCGGTCCCGCTCCCGCTCCCGGTCCCGCTCCGCCAGGTACGCCCGGCAGGTCGCC
This sequence comes from Plantactinospora sp. KBS50, assembly GCF_002285795.1. Classification (GTDB taxonomy): domain Bacteria; phylum Actinomycetota; class Actinomycetes; order Mycobacteriales; family Micromonosporaceae; genus KBS50. Next base: position 3,152,576 of record NZ_CP022961.1, on the reverse strand, counting down.
GCCTGCGGAAGCAGCCCCTCGGCGCGGGCCGTCGCCAGGCTCGGCGCGGCGGCGTCCCGGGCGGACAGCACCGGTACGCCGGCCGGCCAGTCGATCGCGAGATCCGCGTCCAGCGGGTGCACGGCCCGCTCGGCCGCCGGGTTGTACGTCGTCGAGCACAGGTACGCCAGGGTGGCGTCCTCGGTCAGCGCGCAGAAGCCGTGTCCGAGCCCCTCGATCAGAAACACCGCCCGGCGCTGCTCCTCGTCCAGCCGCACCAGTTCCCAGTGCCCGAAGGTCGGCGAGCCGACCCGCAGGTCCACCACGACGTCGGCCACGGCGCCCCGCACGCAGGTCACGTACTTCGCCTGGCCCGGCGGGACGTCGGCGTAGTGGATGCCGCGCACCACGTCCCGGGCCGAGACCGACATGTTGGCCTGGGCCAGCCGGAACGGCCCGCCCACCGCGTCCCCGCCCACCGCGTCCCCGCCCACCGCGTCCCCGCCCACCGCGTCGGCCAGCCGGTCCGACCGGTACCACTCCAGGAACACCCCCCGGTTGTCCCCGTGCAGCTGCGGGATCACCTCCCAGGCGCCCGCGATGCCCAGTTGCCGGATCCTCACGACCGGACCACCTCCCGCTCGGCGAGCAGCCCCAGCAGGTACTCGCCGTACCCGCTGCGACCCAGCGGCCGGGCCAGCGCGCGCAGCCGGTCGTCGTCGATCAGGCCGGCCCGCCAGGCCACCTCCTCGACACAGCCGATCTTCATGCCCTGCCGCTCCTCGATCACCCGGACGAACTCCGCGGCCTGCACCATCGAGCCGAACGTGCCGGTGTCCAGCCAGGCCGTGCCGCGGTCCAGCACGGTCACGGACAACTCGCCGGCCTCCCGGTACGCCTCGTTCACCGCGGTGATCTCCAGTTCGCCCCGGGGGCTCGGGGTGAGCTTGCCGGCGATCTCGACCACCCGGTTGTCGTAGAAGTAGAGGCCCGGCACGGCGTACCGGGAGCGGGGCAGCGCCGGCTTCTCCTGGATGGACAGCACCCGGCCGGCGCCGTCGAACTCGACCACCCCGTACTGGCGGGGTTGGCCACCGGGTAGGCGAAGATCCGCCCGCCGACCAGGTCGGCCCGGCCCGCGAGCTGCCGGCCCAGTCCGGCACCGTGGAAGATGTTGTCGCCGAGGATGAGCGCCACCGACTCGGTGCCGATGAAGTCGGCGCCGATCAGGAACGCCTGGGCGATCCCCTCCGGCCGGTGCTGCACGGCGTACTCCACGCGCAGTCCGAACTGGTCGCCGTCGCCGAGCAGCCGGCGGAACTGGTCCCGGTCCTCGGGCGTGGTGACCACCAGGACCTCCCGCACCCCGGCCATGATCAGCGTGGCCAGCGGGTAGTAGATCATCGGCTTGTCGTAGACCGGCATGAGCTGTTTGGACACCGCCCGGGTGATCGGCCACAGCCGGGAGCCGGTGCCGCCGGCCAACAGGATTCCGCGCACGCCGGCAGCCTAATGGCGTGACGACACGACTACGCTGAGCCATACCGGCAGCGTGGTGGCGTATTTTCGAACTCGTGCGAATCCTCGTGACCGGCGGCGCCGGGTTCATCGGCTCGGAGTACGTCCGGATGCTGCTGAACTCGCCGGCCGCCGTACCCGCGGAGGTGGCCGCCGCGCCACCCGCCCTGGAGCCGGGCGCGGTCACCGTGCTGGACAAGCTGACCTACTCCGGCAACCTGGCCAACCTCGACCCGGTGCGCCGCGATCCCCGGCTGCGCGTGGTCCGCGGCGACATCTGCGACCCGGACCTGGTGGACCGGGTCGTCCCGGGCCACGACGTGATCGTCCACTTCGCCGCCGAGTCCCACGTCGACCGCTCCATCACCGGCGCCACGCCGTTCGTGCTGACAAACGTGGTCGGCACGCAGACCCTGCTCGACGCGGCGCTGCGGCACGAGACCGGCCGGTTCGTGCACGTCTCCACCGACGAGGTGTACGGCTCCATCGAGTCCGGCTCGTGGTCGGAGACCGCGCCGCTGGCGCCGAACTCGCCGTACTCGGCCAGCAAGGCCGGGTCCGACCTGCTGGCCCTGGCCTACCACCGCACGCACGGGATGGACGTGGTGGTGACCCGCTGCTCCAACAACTACGGGCCGTACCAGTTCCCCGAGAAGGTGATCCCGCTGTTCGTCACCAACCTCCTGGACGGCCAGCCGGTGCCGCTCTACGGCGACGGCGGCAACGTCCGGGACTGGCTGCACGTCCACGACCACTGCCGCGGCATCGCCCTGGTGCAGGAGAAGGGCCGGGCCGGCGAGGTCTACCACATCGGCGGCGGCGTCGAACTGACCAACCGGGACCTCACCCACCGGCTGCTGGCCGCCTGCGACGCCGGCTGGGAGCGGGTCCGCCCGGTGCCGGACCGCAAGGGCCACGACCGCCGGTACGCCCTGGACATCGGCAAGATCCGCGCCGAGCTGGGGTACGCGCCGGTGATCGACCTGCCGACCGGGCTGGCCGCCACCATCCGCTGGTACCGCGACAACCGGGCCTGGTGGGAGCCGCTCACCTCCCGGACGGCGCGGTGAGCGCCGGGCACCGGCGCCGGGTGCTGGTCACCGGCGCCGCCGGAATGCTCGGCCGGGAACTGCTGAGCGTCCTGGCCGCGCATCCCCGGCTGGCCGCCACCGGCGCCACCCGCGCCGAACTGGACATCACCGACCCGGCCGCCCTCGCCGCCGCCGTACCCGGACACCACGTCGTGATCAACGCCGCGGCCTGGACCGACGTGGACGGCGCCGAGCGGCAGGAGGCGGCGGCCACCGCGGTCAACGGCACCGCCGTCGGCCACCTGGCGCGGGCCTGCGCGGGCACCGGCGCCCGGCTCATCCAGCTCTCCACCGACTACGTCTTTGCGGGCACCGGACGGGTGCCCTATCCCGAGGACGCCCCGACCGCGCCGGTCAACGCGTACGGCCGCGGCAAGCTGGCCGGGGAACGGGCGGTGGCCCGCGAGCTGCCGGCGGCCGGCTACGTGGTGCGGACCGCCTGGCTGTACGCGCCGCACGGGCGCAACTTCGTGACCACCGTGCTGCGGTTGGCCCAGGACCGCGACCGGCTGGACGTGGTGGCCGACCAGACCGGGCAGCCCACCTCGTGCGCCGTGCTGGCCGACCGGCTGGTCCGGCTGGCCGAGGCGGCGCTCGCCGGCCGGGCCGCACCCGGCGTCTACCACGGCACCGCCGCCGGCCAGACCACCTGGTACGGGCTGGCCCGCGCGGTGTTCGCGCTGCGCGGACTCGACCCGGAGCGGATCCGGCCGGTCGGCAGCGACCGCTTTCCCCGCCCGGCGCCGCGGCCCCGGTACAGCGTGCTGGGTCACCGCCGATGGGCCGCCGCGGGACTGGCGCCGCTGCCGGACTGGCACCACACGCTGGCCGAGGCGCTGCACCCGGTGCCGGCGTGACCGGCGCCGGCATCCGGCATCCCGGTGCCGGAACCCCGGTGCCGGAACCCGGCCGGCCAGACTCCGGCGGACCGGACCCGGCGGACCGGACTCCGCCTCGGCGCGACCGCCCTCGTGACCGCCCTCGTGGAACGGGCCTCAGGCCGCCGGGCCCTCGTCGGGTCCGGTGCCGTCCGGACCCACCGCGTCGGCGCCGGGGCCGGCGGCCGGGCCGTCGCCCGGCGACTTCTCCGCGGCGGGCTTGCCGCCCTCGCCGGTCTCCGGCGCCGCACCCTCCAGGTCCGCCGAGCCGGCCGAACTGGTGGGCTTGTCGGCCGCCGCGGCCGGCTGCTTCGGCTCCGCCGGCCGCTCCGGCCCCGCGCCCTCGGTGGTGGCGGCGGTGCCATTCAGCAGCGCCGCCAGCGCGGCGCCGGTGATCCGGCGGAAGGTGCGGCCCCGCCGCTCCCGGTCCAGGATCGCCACCTCAAGCTGGTTGGCCGGGATCGTGCGGGTCGCCGACCCCTCCGCGCCCACGCTGCTCAGAGCCCGGATCGCCAGCTGCACGGCGTCCCCGAGGGTCATGTCGAGCCGGTGGCTGCCGCGCAGCACCCCGGAGATCGCCTCGGCCTGGCCGCCCATGGCCATGAAGCCCGGCTCGTCGTTGACCGAGCCGTCGTAGGTGACCCGGTAGATCTCGTCGGTCTCCGGGGTGAGCCCCACCTCGGACACGCACAGCTCGACCTCGTACGGCTTCGACTGCTCGGTGAAGATCGCGCCCAGCAGCTGGGTGTAGGCGTTGGCCAGCCCGCGGCCGGTGACGTCCCGGCGGTCGAAGCTGAGGCCGTTGAGGTCGGCCATCCGCACCCCGCCGCGGCGCAGGTTCTCGAACTCGTTGTACCGGCCCACGGCCGCGAAGCCGATCCGGTCGTAGATCTCACTGACCTTGTGCAGCGCGCTGGACAGGTTCTCCGCGACGAACAGGACCCCGCCGGCGTAGCTCAGGACCACCGCGCTGCGGCCCCGGGACACGCCCTTGCGGGCGAGCTCGGAGCGGTCGCGCATGATCTGCTCGGGTGAGGCGTAGAACTGCATGGCCACGACGGCGGTTCTCCTTCGACCTGGACTGTCGGGGTACGAGGGACGGGGCGGACCGGATCAGCCGCCCGGATTCTCCATCCGGCCGGCGACGACCGCGTTCGCGATCTCCGCGGTCTCGGCGTCGGTCAGCCGGTGGGTGCCCTCGGCGGTGGCCGTCATGACCACCGGGTAGATCCGGCGGGTCAGGTCCGGCCCGCCCGTGGCGGAGTCGTCGTCGGCCGCGTCGTAGAGCGCCTCCATGGCCAGCCGGGCGGCCTCCGCGGTGGACAGTCCGGCCCGGTAGCGCTTCTTCAGCGCCGACTTCGCGAACAGCGAGCCGGAGCCGATGGCGTCGTAGCCGGTCTCCTCGTACGGGCCGCCGGTCACGTCGAAGCTGAAGATCCGCCCCGCCCGCGCCGGGTCGGCGGCGGCCACGTCGAAGCCGGCGAACAGCGGGATCACCGCGAGCCCCTGCATGGCCGCGCCCAGGTTGCCGCGGATCATCGCGGCCAGCCGGTTGGCCTTACCGTCGAGGGACAGCATGGCGCCCTCGATCTTCTCGTAGTGCTCCAACTCCACCTGGAACAGCCGGATCAGCTCGATGCCGATGCCGGCCGTGCCGGCGATGCCGATCAGCGAGTACGCGTCGGCCGGGTGCACCTTCTCGATGTCCCGCTGCGCGATCAGGTTGCCCATCGTGGCGCGGCGGTCCCCGGCCATCACCACACCGTCCGAGCCGACGATCGCCACGATCGTCGTGGCGTGCGGCGCCAGGTCGGCCGCCATCCCGGGCGGCAGGGGCCGCCGGCCGGGCAGCAGCTCCGGAGCGACCGCGCTCAGAAACTGGGTGAAGGAGGACGTCCCCGCGTTGACGAAGACCTCGGGAAGACGTCCGGATGGATCAAAAGCCGCTGCCACGTGGCTCCTTTCGAAACATGATGGCGCGGGCCAGTCCGGCGAACGATCCCGGGCCGGCCGCGACCACCGTTGCGGTTGAAGCAGACTATCCCGCACGCCCGGCCGACGCGATCATCGTCGGGCCGGTGTGGCGGGCCGGGTCAGCGCCCGGGTCCGGACGGACCCGGGCGACGCGACCAGGGGCTCACTGGCCGCCCTTCTGCACGTAGCCCCGCACGAACTCCTCCGCGTTCTCCTCCAGCACCGAGTCGATCTCGTCGAGCAGATCGTCGACGTCCTCGGTGATCTCGGCATGCCGCTCGGCCACCTCGGGGTTGGCCTCGACGGCGGCGTCCTCGACCTCCTGGTCCTGCCGCGCCTTACCGGACTGCGACTGACCGCCGGTGTCACGGGTAGCCATGGGGTGCCTCCTCAACATCGCCTAGAGAAAACCTACCCTGCCGGTACGACGCGGGCGCCCGCCGCGCGTGACGTTTCGCGTACGGCGGACGTTCCGGGTTGCCGGCCGGAACCCGTTCACCCGTTGGTGATCGCCTCCAGCAGGTCCTTGGCGCTGGGGCAGCGGTCGAACAGGGCGCCCACGTGCTTGCGCGTGCCCCGCTCGGGCTCCATCATCGGCACCCGGACCAGCGACTCCCGGCCCACGTCGAAGATGACCGAGTCCCAGCTCGCGGCGACCACCTCGGAGGCGTACTGGGCCAGGCACCGGCCGCGGAAGTAGGCGCGGGTGTCCTCCGGCGGCTCGATCATGGCGGTCCGGGTCGACTCGTCGTCCAGCAGCCTGGTCATCGAGCCCCGGGCCACCAGCCGGTGGTAGAGGCCCTTCTCCGGGCGCACGTCGGAGTACTGCAGGTCGACCAGTTGGAGCTTGTGCGAGGACCAGCCGAGATTCTCCCGTTCCCGGTAGCCCTCCAGCAGCCGGAGCTTGGCCACCCAGTCCAGCTCCCCGGCGCACAGCATCGGGTCCTGGCCGAGCCGGTGCAGCACGTCCTCCCAGCGGCCCAGCACGTCCAGCGTGGCGGCGTCCGCGTCGTTGCCGTACCGGTCGTCCACGAACGCGCGGGCCCGCTCGTAGTAGGCCCACTGCAGGTCCAGCGCGGTGAGCCGGCGCCCGTCGCGCAGCCGCATCAGGTGCCGCAGCGACGGGTCGTGGCTGACCGCGCGCAGCTCGGCGACCGGATCGGCGATGCCCAGGTCGGTGCCGAGGACCTTCTCCTCGATCATGCTGAGCACCAGGGCGGTGGTGCCCACCTTCAGGTACGTCGAGATCTCCGACAGGTTCGCGTCGCCGATGATGACGTGCAGCCGGCGGTACTTGTCGGCGTCGGCGTGCGGCTCGTCCCGGGTGTTGATGATCGGCCGCTTCAGCGTGGTCTCCAGGCCGACCTCGACCTCGAAGAAGTCGGCCCGCTGGGAGATCTGGAATCCCGGCTGCGAGCCGTCCTGGCCGATCCCCACCCGGCCGGCGCCGCAGACGATCTGCCGGGTCACGAAGAACGGCGTCAGGTACGCCACGATGTCGGCGAACGGCGTCTGCCGGCGCATCAGGTAGTTCTCGTGCGAGCCGTAGCTGGCGCCCTTGTTGTCGGTGTTGTTCTTGTAGAGGTGGATCGGGTGGCTGCCCGGGATGGTGGCGGCCCGTCGGGACGCCTCGGCCATCACCCGCTCGCCGGCCTTGTCCCAGCGGACCACGTCCAGCGGGTTGGTCACCTCCGGCGTGGAGTACTCGGGGTGGGCGTGGTCGACGTAGAGCCGCGCGCCGTTGGTGAGGATGACGTTGGCCAGCCCCAGGTCCTCGTCGGCGAGCGCCTCCGCCGGGTCGTACGCGGCGCCGGAGTAGGTGAAGCCGCGCGCGTCGCGCAGCGGGGACTCCTCCTCGTAGTCCCACCGGGCCCGGCCGCCGCGGTTCAGCTCGGGCCGGGCGCCGTAGGCATTGACCACCTGGGAGGAGGTGACCATCGGGTTGGCTCCGGGCTGGCTGGGCACGGAAATGCCGTACTCCACCTCGGTGCCCATGATTCGTCGTACCGTCACGCCGCCACCTCGCTTCGATCACCCGTCGCTTCGAGAGTAGTCTCCGCCGGACTCCGGGCAGGCGTGGCATGCCGACCCGTCCGCCCCGGGGCCGGCGGCGGGAACACGACGGCGGCCCGGTGTCCGGGACACCGGGCCGCCGAGGCGTGCTGGGTCAGAGGTACTGGCCGGTGTTGCTGGCGGTCTCGATGGACCGGCCGGCCTCGGCACCCTTGCCGCCGGAGACCAGCGTGCGGATGTAGACGATCCGCTCGCCCTTCTTACCGGAGATCCGGGCCCAATCGTCCGGATTTGTGGTATTGGGCAGATCCTCGTTCTCGCGGAACTCGTCGACGCAGGCGTCGAGCAGGTGCTGCAACCGCAGCCCCTTGCGACCCGAGGAGAGGAACTCCTTGATGGCCATCTTCTTGCCCCGGTCCACGATGTTCTGGATCATGGCGCCGGAGTTGAAGTCCTTGAAGTACAGGACCTCCTTGTCGCCGTTGGCGTAGGTGACCTCAAGGAAGCGGTTCTCCTCGGTCTCGGAGTACATCCGCAGCACCACCGCCTCGATCATGGCGGCGACCGTGGCCTGCGCGTCGTTGCCGTGCTCGGTCAGGTCGTCCGGGTGCAGCGGCAGCCCGGGCAGGATGTACTTCGAGAAGATGTCCTTGGCCGCCTCCGCGTCGGGCCGCTCGATCTTTATCTTCACGTCGAGTCGGCCGGGCCGCAGGATCGCCGGGTCGATCATGTCCTCCCGGTTGGAGGCACCGATGACGATGACGTTCTCCAGGCCCTCCACGCCGTCGATCTCGCTGAGCAGCTGCGGAACGATCGTGTTCTCCACATCGGAGGAGACGCCGGAGCCGCGGGTGCGGAACACGGAGTCCATCTCGTCGAAGAAGACGATCACCGGGGTGCCCTCGCCGGCCTTCTCCCGGGCCCGCTGGAACACCAGCCGGATGTGCCGCTCGGTCTCGCCGACGTACTTGTTGAGCAGCTCGGGACCCTTGATGTTGAGGAAGTAGCTGGTGTGCTTCTCCTCACCACGACGCTCGGCGATCTTCTTGGCCAGCGAGTTGGCCACCGCCTTGGCGATCAGGGTCTTGCCGCAGCCGGGCGGCCCGTAGAGCAGGATGCCCTTCGGCGGCCGCAACTGGTGCTCGCGGAACAGGTCCGCGTGCAGGAAGGGCAGTTCCACCGCGTCGCGGATCTGCTCGATCTGGGCGTGCAGGCCACCGATGTCGGTGTAGTCGACGTCGGGGACCTCCTCCAGGACGAGCTCCTCCACCTCGCTCTTCGGGATCCGCTCGTACGCGTAGGACGATCTCGGCTCGATCATGAGCGAGTCGCCCGCGCGCAGCCCGACCCCGATCAGCGTCTCGGCCAGGTGGACGATCCGTTCCTCGTCGGCGTGCGAGATCACCAGCGACCGGTCGGCGGCGCCGCCGGTCGGGTTCTCCAGCAGTTCCTTGAAGGTGACGACCTCACCCACCCGCTCGTAGCCGAACGCGTCGACCACGTTGAGCGCGTCGTTGAGCAGCACCTCCTGGCCCCGCTTCAGCTCGTCGGCCTCCAGCGACGGCGACACCGCCACCCGCAGCTTGCGACCGCCGGTGAAGATGTCCACGGTGCCGTCATCGTGCCGGGCGAGGAAGACGCCGTAGCCACTCGGTGGCTGCGCGAGCCGGTCGATTTCCTCCTTCAGGGTCACGATCTGGGCCCGTGCCTCCTTGAGGGTGTTCACGAGCCGATCGTTGTTCTCCGTCAACCTGGCCAGCTGCGCCTGGGTTGCGGCCAGCCGCTCTTCGAGCTGCCTGACGTGTCGAGGGCTTTCGGTCAACTTGCGCCGCACCAGAGCGAGTTCCTCTGTCAGGAACGCGACCTGGGTGGAGAGATCGTGGGCCTCCTTCTCCCACCGTGCGGCGCGCGAGTCCGCGTCGTCGCTGCGTGCCACGTCCCACCTCCCCGGGGGCTTGAACGTTCTGCCCTAACACTAGCCGGTATGAGGCCCGTTCGGTCCCGCGCAACGCCCTCGTCACTGAAGCTTGATCACTTCCGGGGGTTGTCCGGGGCGCCGGAACGGTCCGGTACGCCGGGACGAACCGGGCGGCCGACCATCGAGGCGACCAATCGGGCGAACTCCTCAAGACGCGCGATCTGCCCCGCACCGCCGTCGTCCAGGGTCTTGCCGAAGCGCAGCGCGTCGTGCCGGGGCGGCGAGCCGTCGTCCGCGGGCACGGTCTCATCCATCGAGCTGAGCAGCAGGTAGACGTCCACGCTGTCCACCCGCAGGGTGCCGGCCCTGGTCCGGATCAGCCGCCGCCGGCAGCCGACCTCGGTGACCGTCGAGGCCGGGACCACCCGCAGCGACGAGGTCATCGAGCCGGGCGGGCCGTCATCCGGCGGGACGTCCTCGCCGTGCCACAGGATGACCCGGCCGCCGTCGCAGACCGCGACCTCCTGCCACACCCCGTTCACCTCGTTCACGAACCGCTCCAGCGTGAACCCCAGCACCGGGGCGCCGTGCAGCGCGGCGGTCAACTCGTCCAGGGCCACCTCGGGATCGCGCAGGTAGGCCCGGGCCGCCGCCGGCAGGTCCCGGTAGGGCGACCAGTCCGGAAAGACGGCGGGCAGGTCACCGCCGCCGAACGTCGGCCGGCTCACGACCGGACCGCGCGTCCGGCGCTCACCGGTCCCGCTCCCCGTCGTCCACGCCGTCACCCGCGGGGCGCGCCGCACGCGCCTCCTGGCGCCGCAACGCGTACGCCTCGGCGCCCTTGCTCGGTTTGCGCCGGCGCGGCGGCGCGGTGACCCCCGGCGCGAGCCGGCGGGCCGACACCAGGAACGCGGTGTGCGCGATCATGCGGTGGTCGGGCCGGACCGCCAACCCGTCGACGTGCCAGTCGCGCACCAGCGACTCCCAGGCGCGCGGCTCGGTGAAGCAGCCCCGCTCGCGCAGCGCCTCCACCAGCTCGGAGAGCTGGGGCGTGGTGGCCACGTACCCGATGAAGACGCCGCCGGGCACGAGCGCCCGCTCGACCAGGTCGAGCGCCTCCCACGGGGTGAGCATGTCCAGGATGATCCGGTCGAAGCCGGTCTCCGCGCAGTCGACGACGTCGCCGACCCCCAGCGTCCAGCCCGGGTGCGGCCCGCCGAAGAACGCCTCCACGTTGCGCCGGGCGATCTCGGCGAAGTCCGACCGCAACTCGATGCTGTGCACGCTGCCGGTGGCCCCGACGGCACGCAGCAGCGAGCAGGTCAGCGCCCCGGAGCCGGCGCCGGCCTCCAGCACCCGGGCGCCGGGGAAGACGTCGCCCATCGCCACGATCTGCGCGGCGTCCTTCGGGTAGATGACCTGGGCGCCGCGCGGCATGGACAGCACGTAGTCGGACAGCAGCGGACGCAGCGCCAGGTAGGTGGTGCCGCCCGCGGAGGTGACCACGCTGCCGTCCGGCCGGCCGATCAGGGCGTCGTGCTCCACCGCACCGCGATGGGTGTGGAACTCCCGGCCCGGCTCCAGCGTGATCGTGTGCAGTCGGCCCTTGGGATCGGTGAGCTGGACCCGGTCGCCGGGCCGGAACGGCCCGCGGTGCGGTGGTGCGGCGGCGGGCGGGGCGGCGGGTTGAACGGTCACTTATGCCATCTTCCGTGTCGGTCCGACGGTCCGGGCGACCGGCCGGCGGTGCCGGACGGGCGCGCGGCGCCACGCGGTCTGCTCCATCCTTGCGATGCTACGCATCATCGGTTCGGCACTCCGGACGGCCTGGGTGATCATGTCGGCGGCGTGGCTTAGCCTTCGGACATGGCGGCGGATACGGCGACTCCGAACGACACGGCGACCCAACCCGGCCCGGCGGCCGTGGCCGGCGCGACCGGCTCGACCGGCACAGCCGGCGGGGCCGGCGCGATCCCGGGCCAACGGCCGGACCGGCCGGCGGCGGCGCGGACACCGGGGGACCGCCGGGCGGCCTCGCTGTCGCCGTCCCGGGCCGCCGACTTCAAGACCTGCCCGCTGCTCTACCGCTTCCGCAGCATCGACCGGCTGCCCGAGCGGACCACGGCCGAGCAGATCCGCGGCACCCTGGTGCACGCGGTCCTGGAGCGCCTCTTCGACCTGCCCGCCGACCAGCGGACCCCCGAGGCGGCCGCCGCCCTGGTGGAACCGCAGTGGGCGCGGCTGCTGGCGGCCGAGCCGGCGCTGCGGGACCTGTTCACCGCCGAGGAGCCGGCGGCGGTGAAGGCGGCCGCCGAGCCCACGGCGGCGCCGGCGGACGCGGAGGCGGAGGCGGACGCGCCGGCGGACATCGCGGACCCGGCGGACATCGCGGACCCGGCGGATCCGGCGGAGCTGGACGCCGAGCGGCTCGCCGGGTTCCTCGCCTCCGCCCGCGACCTGCTCGGCGGCTACTTCGCGGTGGAGGACCCGCGCCGGCTGGAGCCGGCCGAGCGGGAGAGCCTGGTCTCGGCCACGGTCGACGGCGGCGAGCTGCTGATCCGCGGCTACATCGACCGGCTGGACGTGGCACCCGACGGCGCGCTGCGGGTGGTGGACTACAAGACCGGCGGCGCCCCGCGCGAGGCGTTCGAGGCCCGGGCGCTGTTCCAGCTCAAGTTCTACGCCCTGGTGCTGTGGCGCACCCGCCAGGTGGTGCCCCGGGTGCTGCGCCTGCTCTACCTCAAGGACGCCGAGATCTGCGACTACACCCCGGAGGCCGAGGAACTGCTCCGGTTCGAACGCACCCTGGTGGCGCTCTGGCAGGCCATCGAGCGGGCCACCGCCGCGCAGGACTTCCGCCCCAAGCCCAGCCGGCTGTGCGACTGGTGCAGCCACCAGGCGCACTGCCCGGCGTACGGCGGCACTCCCCCGCCGTTCCCGGTCATCCCGGCGCCGGCCGCGGGCGGCGCGCCGGAGGCACCGGGTGCGGATGAGTGAAATGGGCGCCTCGATGACGGACCGGGCCGGCGTGCCGGCCCGCCGCGCCCGGCCGGTCCGGATCCTGCTCGTGGACGACCAGCCGCTGCTGCGCACCGGGTTCCGGATGGTGCTCGGGGCCGAGGCGGACCTGGACGTCGTGGGCGAGGCCGGCGACGGCGCCGAGGCGGTGGAGCTGGCCCGCCGGCTGCTGCCGGACGTCGTGCTGATGGAGATCAGGATGCCCCGGATGGACGGCGTGACCGCGACCCGGCGCATCGTCGCGGCGCGGCTGCCGGTCCGGGTCCTCCTGCTGAGCAGCCTCGACCTGGACGAGCACGTGGTGGGCGCGCTGCGGGCCGGGGCCAGCGGGTTCCTGGCCAAGGACGCGCCGGCCGGCAACCTGGCCAGCGCGATCCGCACGGTCGCCGGCGGCGACCTGGTGGTCGCGCCGCGGGTGCTGCGCCGGCTGCTGGACCGGCTGGTCCAGGCGCTGCCGGACCCCTCGGGCACGCCCCGGCCGGTGGTCGGGGCGTTGACCGAACGGGAACGGGAGGTGCTGGTGCAGATGGCCCGCGGCCTGTCGAACCTGGAGATCGCCCGCGCGCTGTCGGTCAGCGAGACGACGGTCAAGACCCACGTGCGGCACGTGTTGACCAAGCTCGGCCTGCGCGACCGGGTGCAGGCGGTGGTACTGGCGTACGAATCGGGGCTGGTCCGCCCGGGTGGCTGACCGTTCTTGCCCCTGCCGTTACGGCAGGCCGTACGGTCGGCGCGGGTCGGGGGGAACCCCGAGCCGGGATCGGGGCCGACCCGCAGCGGGAAATCCGCCTGCCCTCCGTCCGAAGTCGGAGGTACGCCTTGCCGGCCGCTCGGACAATGGAAGCCACCGGTGGGGCCGTCGGCGCCCGACCGGACGCTGGAGAACGAAGGAGTGCGACATTGACCGCGACGGTGGCCCGCGACATGGGGGCGGCGGCCCGCGCCCGGGATGTGTGGAAGGTGTACGGCAGCGGCGAGGCCCAGGTGGCGGCCCTGCGCGGGGTGAGCGCCGAGTTCGAACGGGGGCGGTTCACGGCGATCATGGGCCCGTCCGGGTCCGGCAAGTCCACCCTGATGCACTGCCTGGCCGGCCTGGACACGGTCAGCCGCGGCACGATCGAGATCGGTGACACCACGGTCACCGGGCTGGGCGACGCCGGCCTGACCACGCTGCGGCGGGACAAGGTCGGCTTCATCTTCCAGCAGTTCAACCTGCTGCCCACGCTGTCGGCGCGGGAGAACATCCTGCTGCCGCTGGCGATCGCCGGCCGCAAGCCCGACCCGCAGTGGTTCGACACCGTGATCAACACGGTCGGCCTGCGCGACCGGCTCGGGCACCGGCCGAGCCAGCTCTCCGGCGGGCAGCAGCAGCGGGTGGCCTGCGCGCGGGCGCTGGTGTCCCGGCCCGAGGTGGTCTTCGCCGACGAGCCGACCGGCAACCTGGACTCCCGGTCCGGCGCCGAGGTGCTGGGCTTCCTGCGCCGCTCGGTGGCCGAGTTCGGGCAGACGATCGTGATGGTCACCCACGACCCGGTGGCGGCCTCGTACGCCGGTCGGGTGGTCTTCCTGGCCGACGGGCAGATCGTCTCCGAGCTGGTGGAGCCGACCCCGGAGACCGTGCTGGACACGATGAAGAAGCTGGACGCCCCGGGCGAGGCGACGCTCTGATGCTGCGCGCCACGATCAAGAGCCTGCTGGCCCGCAAGCTGCGGCTCATCCTGTCCGGCCTGGCCGTCGTGCTGGGCGTCATGTTCGTCTCCGGCGCCTTCGTGCTCACCGACACCCTCGGCCGGTCCTTCGACGCGGTCTTCGCGGACGCCTACGCGGGGGTGGACGTCGGCATCAGCGGGGAGCCGAAGGTGAGCGGCGACAGCGGTCAGGCCCCGCCGGTGCTGCCGGCCACGGCCGTGAGCACCGTGCGCCAGGTGCCGGGCGTGGCCTCGGCCACCGGCGAGGTCGCCGCCGACGGCGCCCAGCTGATCGGTGCCAACGGAAAGGCGCTGACCTCGTTCGGCCCGCCGCAGCTCGGCGAGAACTGGACCGGCGAGAGCGACCTGGTCAAGCTGCGCGAGGGGCGGGCACCGGCGGCCGACGACGAGATCGTGGTGAACGCCGCCACCGCCGCGGCCGCCAAGGTCGCCGTCGGCGACCGGGTGGGGGTGCTCACCGTGGCCGCGCCGAAACAGGAGTTCCGGCTGGTCGGGATCTTCGGCTACAGCGGCGACCGGGACAGCATCGGCGGCCTTCAGGAGGTGGCGTTCACCGAACCGGTCGCGCAGCGGCTGATGCTCGGCGAGACCGGCGTGTACACCAACATCAGCGTGACCGCCGAGAGCGGCGTCGCGGACACCGCGCTGCGGGACCGGATCTCCGCGGCGCTCGGCGACGGGTACGTCGTCAAGACCGGTCAGCAGCTCTCCGACGACTCCTCGGCCCAGCTGAAGCAGGGGCTCTCCTTCTTCAACAAGATCCTGCTGGGCTTCGCGGGCGTGGCACTGTTCGTCGGGATCTTCCTGATCCTGAACACGTTCTCGATCGTCGTCGCGCAGCGCACCCGGGAACTGGCCCTGCTGCGGGCCGTCGGCGCCAGCCGCCGACAGGTGATCAGCTCGGTGCTGCTGGAGGCCGTCGTGGTGGGGCTGCTCGCCTCGGCCATCGGCCTGGGCGCCGGGGTCGGCGTCGGCGCGCTGCTGGCGTACGCCTTCGGCCAGCTCGGTGGCGGCCTCGCGCTGGCCGGCGTCGGCCTGCCGGCCACGGCGGTGATCAGCGCGTTCGCGGTCGGCCTGCTGGTGACCCTGGTGGCCGCCGTGCTGCCGGCGCTGCGCGCGGCCCGGATCCCTCCGGTGGCGGCCCTGCAGGACGTCGCCACGCCGGACCGGCCGCTCACCCGGATCACCGTCGCCGGTGCCCTGGTCGGCGCGGCCGGCGGCGCCCTGCTCGGCCTCGGCCTGGCCGGCAGGGCCGGCGACAACACGCTCTGGGCGATCCTCGGCGGCGTGCTGGTGGCGTTCATCGGGGTGGCGCTGCTCACCCCGGCGATCAGTCGCCCGGTGGTGTCCGTGCTGGGCCGGCTCTTCTCCTGGTCGGTCCCGGGCCGGCTGGGCCGGCTGAACTCCGGCCGCAACCCGCGACGCACCGCGATCACCGCCGCCGCACTGATGGTGGGCATCGCACTGGTCACCGGGGTGAGCGTGATCCTGGACTCGGCCAAGGGCAGCATCACGGCGCTGGCCAAGGACACCATCCAGGCGCAACTGGTGATCTCCGGCAGCCGGACCGGCGCCCGGCCGGCGAGCTTCGACCCGGCGGTGCTGGACAAGGCCGCCGCGCTGCCGGGCGTCCGGCTGGTGGACGGCGAGTACGGCGACATGGCGATGGTCGACGGCCGGCGGACCTGGGTGGCCGCCAGCAGCAACGTGGCGGCGCTGACCCGGATCTTCCAGGCGACCGCGACGGCCGGCACCATCGACCGGCTGGCCGACAACGAGGTGCTGGTCTCCTCGGACGTGGCCGCCGGCCGCAACCTCGGCGTGGGCAGCACGATCACCGTGCAGTTGGCCCGGGGCGAACCGCGCACCTACACGGTGAGCGGCATCTACAGCAGCTCGCAGCTGACCAACCCGATGCTGCTGCCGGTGGCCGCGACCAGCGACTTCACCGTCCCGAAGCCGAGCCAGGGGTTCATCCAGCTCGCCGAGGGCACGCCGGTCGGTCAGGTCCAGCCGCAGGTGGAGGCGTTGCTGGCGGACAGCCCGGAGGTGTCGGTGGCCGACCGGGACGCCTTCATCAGCCAGCAGACCGAACAGCTCGACTCGATCCTCACCATGATCCAGATCCTGCTGGCGCTGGCCATCCTCATCGCGGTTCTCGGCATCGTCAACACCCTGGCGCTGTCGGTGCTGGAGCGCACCCGCGAGCTGGGCCTGCTGCGGGCGATCGGTCTGCGACGCAGCCGGACCATGTGGATGATCACCGTCGAGGCGGTGGTGATCTCGGTGTTCGGCGCGCTGCTCGGGGTCGTGGTCGGCACCGGGCTGGGCGCCGCGGTGGTCCGCGCCCTGAACTCGGAGGGCATCGACCGGCTGGTCCTGCCCTGGGGTCAGATGGGCCTGTTCCTGGGCCTGGCCGCGATCATCGGGGTGATCGCGGCGGTGCTGCCGGCGATCCGGGCCGCCCGGATCAACGTGCTGGGCGCCATCGCCCACGAGTAGGGCTCCGGGGGGTGCCCCGCCGGGGGTGTGCCGTGGAGATCCGCGGGACGCCCCCGGCGGCACGCCGGAGGCCCGCCGGGGGGCGTTCCGGGGGCGTCCCGGGGCCGACCGGGGGCGTCCTGGGGCGTTCCGGGGGCCGGACCGGGGCGGCCGGCGACGTGCCGCGCGCCCGGTCAGCCGGCGAGCCGGGCGCGCAGGCTCGCCAGCAGTTCCAGGTCCGCACCGGTCAGGCTCTCCAGCCGGCGTACGCCCTCGACCGGCGCGAGCGGCACGTCGGAGGGGACGGCCAGCACCGCCGCGCCGGCGGCCAGCGCGCTGGCCACCCCGGCCGGCGAGTCCTCCACCGCGACGCACCGCCCGATCGGCACCCCGAGCAGCCGCGCCGCCGTGAGGTACGGCTCCGGGTGCGGCTTGGTGTTCGTCACCTCGTCGCCGCAGACCACCACGTCGAAGTTGGTGCGGCCGATCGTCTCCAGCACCACCTCGACCAGCGGGCGGGCGGTGGAGGTGACCAGGGCGGTCGGGATGCCCGCCGCGCGTACCGCCTGGAGCAGTTCCAGCGCGCCCGGCCGCCAGCGCACGTCGGTGAGGAACAGCTCGGCCACCCGCTGTTCCAGCCAGGCGGCGCCGGTGCGGGCGTCGCGCCACTCCTGGCCCAGGTCGGCGTGCAGGACCGCCATCGATTCGGCCATCGCGGAGCCGACCATGGCCGCGCGGGCCTCGGGCGAGACGGTTCCGCCGTACGAGGCGGCCAGCTCGTTGATCGCGATGGTCCAGAGCTTCTCGCTGTCGATGAGCGTGCCGTCCATGTCGAACAGCACGGCGGCGGGGGCGGGGCTGGTCAGGGCGTCCTCCTGGCGACTCGCGGGACGCACCGATCGTGCCACCACCGCCGCGGGCGGCCCGATCCGCCGGACATCGACGTGACGCAGGTCAAGCCGGCGCCCGCCGGTCAGCTCAGCTTGCAGGCGGCCAGCGAGCGGCGGTACCCGTCGAAGAACGAGGCGGTCCGCTGCTTCGCGCTGCCGTGCGAGCCCTCCGCGAACCACGGCTGTCCCGGGTCGTCGGCCACCGCCGCCAGTCCGGTGCGAAGTTCGTCCAGGTCGCCGTCCTGCAGGTTGAGGTCGCCGTCGCGGACCGAATCGCCGATGTACGCCCCGGCCATGCAGTCGGCCTGCAACTCCTGCTGGATGGTGAAGCTGTACCGGATGCCCAGCCGGGTCTGGATGCCGTGCGCGTACTCGTGGCCGAGCAGGTAGTACAGGAACGCGTCGCCGATCTTGCGGAACGCCGAGACGGCCCAGACGACGTCGTACGCGATGAAGTCGCCGGCCGAGCAGTACAGCGCGTTGTTCCGCGGCACGGGCTGGCCGCCGCAGGTGACCTCGCCCTCCCGCTGGTAGGCCACCACCTGCTGGACCGGCGTGAACGGCTGCCCGTTCTCCTGGAACCGGGCCGCCCAGTACTGCTCGGCCAGGCCGACGGCGCCGCGCAGGTCGCTCTTGAACTCGCCGATCGTCATCGTGCCGTCCTCCTGCTGCCCCTGCGGCGGGGAGGACCGCTGCCCGGACGAGCCGTCGGCGGGGCGCTCGGCGCCCCCGCGCCCGGGACCCAGGCCGCAGGCCAGCGCCACCACGAGCGCGGTCAGCAGCGCCCCGAGGCGGAGGCCGGCGCCGGAACGATCACGGTCGGTACGCTGCACGATGATCTCCTCGGGTGGTGGTGGTACGGCATTTCTACCCAACGCGGCTTCGGGCGAGGCGCCGGGCTCAGGCCGGTACGTCGCCGCGGCTGACCGCCAGCGCGGCCGCCTGGTCGACCGCTCCGGTGCGTACCGTGGCGAGCGCGTCGCCCGACGGCGCCGCCGGCGACCGACCGGGGTCGAGGTCGGGGTCGGAGTCGTCGGGATGTCCGGTGTCCGGACGCTCGCCGGTCGGGTATCCGCCGGTCGTCGCGTGCTCGCCGGTCGCCGCGTGCTCGCCGGTCGTCGCGTGCTCGCCGGTCGGATGCTCGCCGGTCGTCGCGTGCGCGCTGTCCGGGTGCTCGGCGCTCAGCGCCGTCACGAGCGCCGGCACCTGATCGGCCGGCAGCCGGAACGAGCTGCGACACAACGGCCCGAGCCACAGCGACAGCACCACGATGTCCTGCTCGGGATGGTGGGTGATCCGCATGGTGCGCTCCGCACCACGGACGTCCGCAAAGACGCCACCCTCGGACCCGCCCGCCCGGATCTCGCCCATGCCCCCAGCATGCCGCACCGGGGGCGCCGCCGAGAAGCCCGCACCGGCCGGCCCCGGGCCGCCCCGCCGGCAGGGACACGCCCTGGTCCGGTGCCCCGCGCTCCCCCGCGGCGGCGCCCGGACACGGGTGCACCGGCTAGGCTCCGGCGGCATGGCGCTGCTGCGGTGTGACTTCTTCTCCGAGGTACTGGGCCTGAGCACGTCGATGACGGTGCTGCTGCCGCAGCGCACGTCGGTGCAGATCGGCATGACCGGCGCCGCGCCCGACGGCGACCCGCCGGTGCTGTACCTGCTGCACGGGCTGAGCGACGACGACACCATCTGGCTGCGGCGTACCTCGCTGGAACGGTACGTGGCGCCGCTCGGCCTCGCCGTGGTGATGCCCCAGGTGGGGCGCAGCTTCTACGCGGACGAGGCGAACGGCAACCGGTACTGGACGTTCCTGCACGAGGAACTGCCCGCGGTGTGCCGGGACTTCTTCCGGTTCTCCGACCGCCGGGCCGACAGCTTCGTCGCCGGGCTGTCGATGGGCGGCTACGGCGCGCTGAAGTGGGCGCTGCGCGACCCGGGCCGGTTCGCCGCGGCGGCCAGCCTCTCCGGCGCGCTGGACCTGGCCCGCCGGACCGCGGACAGCACCGACCGACCGCTCGATCCGGCGGTCTGGCACACGGTGTTCGGCTGCCGTCCGGTGCACGGGACCGACGACGACCTGTTCACGCTGCTGGACCGGGCCGACCCGGCGGCGCTGCCCGCGCTGTACGTCTGCTGCGGCACCGAGGACCACCTGCACGAGGACGCGGTGCGGTTCGCCGCGGCGGCCCGGGCTCGCGGCGTACCGGTCACCGTCGAGTCCTCCGCCGGCGGGCACGAGTGGGCGTACTGGGACGCCAAGATCCAGGACGTGCTGGCCTGGCTGCCGCTGGGCGACCGCCACCCGGCCTGAGCGGCGGTCACTGGCCGGTGCGGCCGTCCAGACACTCGCGCAGCAGGTCGACGTGGCCGGCGTGCCGCGCGTACTCCTCGATCATGTGCACGAGCACGTCGCGGATGGCCACCTGGTCGCCGCGCAGCGGCACCATGCGGGCCAGGTCGGCCTCGTCGAGGGCGTCGAGCCACTCGTCGGCCTTGGCGATCTCCGCCTTCCAGGTGGTGAAGGCGTCCCGCACCACCTCCGGGTCGGCGACCGCGCCGGTGAAGTCCCAGTCCGGATCGTCCTCCCGCTTGTACAGCCGCTCCCCCTCGGTCCGGCCCTGGAGCACCCGCTGGAACCAGTGGTTCTCCACCTGGGCGAGGTGCCGGACCAGACCCAGCAGGCTCATCGTGCTGGGTGGCACGGCCCGGCGGGCCAGTTGTTCGGCGTCCAGGTCCTCGCACTTCATCTCGACGGTCAGCCGGTAGCTGCGCAGGTACGCCTGATAGGTCACCTTCTCCCCGACCGGGTTGCCGAAGTCGCGGGGGTCCTTTTCGGGAGAAGTCCACATGTTGCTCACCGGGCCAGCCAACCCGCCGAGGACTGCCGGGTCAACCTGTTAACGGGCGGCCGGTCTCGCGTCCGCAGGGTCCCGACCAGCGGTACCGGCACACACACCGTCCGCATTGTTAACAACCGAACCATTTCAGCGGTCCCGGCCGATCGGTAAGGTCCAGATCGCCGAAACGCCGAGGCCGCCCGCCGGGCGGCCGACCAGCGTCCGAAGGAGAAGGCCAGGTGGCCCTGACGACCATCACGTCCCGCGCGGCGGCAGCCCTGGTGGCGGCCGTCGCCGGGTTCGCCTCCTACCAGCACATCTACCGGGTGGCGATCACCGCCGGCGAACACCGCTCGGTGTCCGCGGTGCTGCCCCTGGCGATCGACGGGCTGATCCTGGTCGCGACCCTGGCCATGCTCGACGACAAGCGGAACGGCCGGCTGCCCCGGATGTCCGCCCGGATCGCGCTCGCGTTCGGCATCCTGGCCACCCTCGCGGCGAACATCGCCAGCGCCCAGCCGACCACCGTCGCCCGGATGGTGGCGGCCGTGCCCGCGGTGTCGTTCATGCTCGCGGTGGAGGTGCTGGCCCGCTCCGGGAAGCCGATCCCCGCCGCGGCCGGCCAACCGGCTACGGCCGTACCGTCGGCGGCCGTGCCCTCGACCGGGCCGGCGCGGCAGCGGTCGGCGGCCAGCGAGACCGTGCGTCCCGAGACCGTGCCTCCCGAGACCGCGGGTCCGGTCCCGGCGCCGCACGGGACGGACCCGGCGCCGGCGGGCCGGCGACGGGCCGCGGAACCCGCGGCGACGAACGGCGCGCCCGGCTACCGGCCCGACGTCCGGCCGCGGCCCGCCCGCGGCCGCGGCAAGGCACCCACCGCGGCGCAGAAGGTGGCCAGCGCCGCCGCCACCCTGCCGGAGGGCACCGTGGCGCAGATCGCCGCCCACGCCGGCGTGGCGGAAAGCACCGCCCGCCGGCACCTGGCCGCCACCCCGCCGGTCCCGATCGGGGTACGCCGGGTCGGCGCCGTACCGGCGAGGGTCGCCAACGGGCATCCGGTGGGCGCAGCCGCGCCCTGACCGACCGGCCCGCGCGACGCGACCCGACGGATCGGGACCGGCCGCCGGAGCCGATCGCCGTGCGCTGCGCCCATTCCGCTGTCCGGTCGACGGCCGATGCCAATTCCCCAGAAACCCGCACCGGTCGTCGATTTCCGCCCGCCCGTCGCGGCGGTACTCCACCCGGTTCCCCGACCTCTGGTCCGTGCCGGTGATCGCTAGGGTTGCTCCCCGCGGCGATTCCCACCGACCATTGAGGAGCTTCAAGGTGGAGGTACCCGAAAACGAGCTGTCCGTACCGGTCGACTATGTGCCCGGCGCCCGCGGCCACGGCGTGCTGGCCGTCGGCGCCGACGCGGACGGCTCGGACGCGCTGGCCGTGTGGCGCCTCGGCCCGACCGGTCACGCGACCGGGGCGTGGGTGGTACGACTCGACGACGCCGGACGGGATCCCAGCCCGCTGTGCCGGATACTGGAGACCCTGCGGGACCGCTGTCTGGTCGACGGGGACGAGCGGAAATCCACCGCCGCCCTGGCCGCCATTTCGGAGTTCCTCCCGGCGTCGCTGCCGACCGCACTCCGGCGGCACACCGTCGCCGTTCCCGACCTGCTGACGGAAATTGCCGAACACCGCGCGCGCTGCGCCGACGCCGTGGAGCGGCACCGGGAAGGCACCGGTTCGAAGGTCGCCCCGCTCGCCTGGCCCACCGAACTGCCGGCGCCGCGGGACCTCGCCGAATGGACCGCCAGAGCCGGATCCGCGGCGACCTCGCCGGCCGCGGCGGCGGCGCTCGGGCTGACCGCCACCGTCGCCCGCGTCGCGCAACTGTGGCACGACACCGAGCACGCGCGATACCGCCGCAGCTACCTGCGCGGTCTGGGCGAACCGTCGCCGCTGCCGCCACAATGGCTGGCCCGGCTGCGCGCGGCCGCCGACAGTGGCCCGCTGGTCACGGCGTAGCGGGGCCGGCATGTACGCCGTGATCGATCTCGAAACCACCGGCCTGCGGACCAGTTGGCACGACCGGATCGTCGAGGTGGCCGTCGTGCACCTCGACGAGCGGGGCCTCGTGACGGACGAGTGGTGCAGCCTGGTCAACCCGGACCGCGACCTCGGGCCGCAGACCATCCACGGGATCTCCGCCGCGGAGGCCCGGCGGGCGCCCCGCTTCGAACAGCTCGCGGGGCATCTCGCCGGCCTGCTCCGCGGCCGGACCCTCGTCGCGCACAATGTGGCCTTCGACGCGCCGTTCCTCAAGGCCGAGTACCAACGGGTGGGCTTCGACGCCCCCATCGACCCGATCGCGACGCTCTGCACGATGCGGCTGGCCGCGCACTTCCTCCCGTCGGCCGGCCGCAACCTCACCGACTGCTGCCGGGTCGCCGGGCTGCCGCCGCACCGGGCACACTCCGCGCTGCACGACGCCCGCGCCGCCGCGCGGCTACTGGGTCGCTACCTCGCGATGGCCGGCAGCCCGCCGCCGTGGGCCGCGGTGAACCTGGCCGCCGCGGACCTCAGCTGGCCGCCGATCCCCACCGCCGCGGTCACCGCCGTCACCCGGCGCGATCCGGGTGAACAGGAACCGCACTTCCTGGCCCGACTGGTCGACCGGCTGCCCCGGCTGCACGAACCGCAGGGCGACGCCTATCTGGAACTGCTGGACCGCGCGCTCCTGGACCGGCACATCTCCGGCTCCGAAGCCGACGCGCTCGTCGCCACGGCCGACGAGTTCGGACTCGCCCGCGTCGACGTCGAGCACCTGCACCGCAGCTATCTGGCGAGCCTCGCGGCGATCGCGTTCGAGGACGGGATCGTCACCGCGGACGAACGGCGCGACCTTGAGGAGGTCGCCGGGCTGCTCGGCCTGGCCCGGTCCGACGTCGACGCGCAGTTGGCCGCCGCGGCGGTTCCCCGGCAGCGCCGCCGCGACAGGTGGCAGCTGCGGCAGGGCGACATCGTCGTCTTCACCGGCGCCATGGATCCTCCCCGCGGGGAGTGGGAGACCGAGGCGGAGGCGGCGGGTCTGCAGGTGGGCAACGCCGTCACGAAGAAGACGCGCCTGCTGGTCGCCGCGGACCCGGACACGATGTCGGGCAAGGCGAAGAAGGCCCGCCAGTACGGCGTGCCCGTCGTGCATCCCACCGCGTACCGGCGGCTCCTCGCCGAACTCACCGCCGGCCCGGCGCCCGAGCGCTGATCTGCGGGGCAGCGGACGACCCACGCGGGCGCCTCAGGCGTCAGTCATACGCCAGGTACCTCTACCGTGCGGTTTGAGGTACCTGGCGTATGACTGACGAGAAAGCCCGGCAGCGGTGGCCCGTCACTTGGCGTTGAAGTAGTTGGCCTCCGGGTGGTGCACCACGATGGCGTCGGTGGCCTGCTCGGGCATGAGCTGGAACTCCTCGGACAGCTGCACGCCGATCCGGTCGGCGTCCAGCAGGTCCATGATCTTGGCCCGGTCCTCCAGGTCGGGGCAGGCCGGGTAGCCGAACGCGTAGCGGCAGCCCCGGTAGTCGGTGCGCAGCAGGCCGGCCAGTTCGTCCGGGTCGTCGTCGGCCAGGGTGCGGCCGTCGGGCAGGGTCAGCTCGGCCCGGATCCGGCGGTGCCAGTACTCGGCCAGCGCCTCGGTGAGCTGCACCGACAGGCCGTGCACCTCCAGGTAGTCGCGGTACTCGTTGCCGGCGAACAGCTTCGCGGTGTACTCGCTGATCGGCTGCCCGACGGTGACCAGTTGCAGCGCCACCACGTCGAGCTTGTCGCCGCGCGGCCGGAAGAAGTCGGCCAGGCAGAGCCGGCGCTCCTGACGCTGCCGCGGGAAGGTGAACCGAGCCCGCTCGGCGTGCCCGTTCTCGTCCAGCACCACCAGGTCGTTGCCGTCGGAGTACGCCGGGAAGTAGCCGTACACCACGGCCGCCTCCAGCACCTTGTCCGCGGTGAGCCGGTCCAGCCAGTACCGCAGCCGCGGCCGACCCTGGGTCTCCACCAGTTCCTCGTACGTCGGGCCCTGCCCGCCGCGGGAGCCGCGCAGCCCCCACTGCCCGAGGAAGGTCGCCCGCTCGTCCAGCAGCGCCGCGTACTCGGCCAGCGGCAGCCCCTTGACCACCCGGGTGCCGAAGAACGGCGGCGTCGGCACGGCGGCGTCGGTGGCCACGTCCGAGCGGACCGAGGTGTCGTCGAGGCCGGGCAGCGAATCGGTGACCACGGCCCGCTGCCGCTCCCGGCGTGCCCGCCGGGCCGCCAGGGCCGCCTCGCGCTCCGGGTCGATCACCGGGGCACCACCCCGCTTGGCGGTCATCACCCGGTCCATCAGGGACAGTCCCTCGAACGCGTCCCGGGCGTAGTGCACCTGGCCGGGGAACATCGAGCGCAGGTCGTCCTCCACGTACGCCCGGGTCAGCGCCGCGCCGCCGAGCAGCACCGGCCAGCGCTCGGCCACGCCGCGCTGGACCATCTCGGCCAGGTTCTCCTTCATGATGACGGTGCTCTTGACCAGCAGCCCGGACATCCCGATGGCGTCGGCGCGGTGTTCCTCGGCGGCCTCCAGGATCGCCGAGATCGGCTGCTTGATGCCGATGTTCACGACCTCGTAGCCGTTGTTGGACAGGATGATGTCGACCAGGTTCTTGCCGATGTCGTGCACGTCGCCGCGCACGGTGGCCAGGACGATCCGGCCCTTGCCCCCGTCGTCGGCCTTCTCCATGTGCGGCTCCAGGTGAGCCACCGCGGTCTTCATCACCTCGGCGGACTGGAGCACGAACGGCAGCTGCATCTGGCCCGAGCCGAACAGCTCGCCGACCACCTTCATCCCGTCCAGCAGCAGGTCGTTGATGATCGACAGCGGGCTGCGGCCCTCGGCCATGGCGGTGTCCAGGTCCGCCTCCAGGCCGGTCCGCTCGCCGTCGACGATCCGCCGCTTGAGCCGCTCGTCCAGCGGCAGCGCCGCCAGCTCCTCCGCCCGGGTGGCCCGGGCCGAGGCGGCGTCCACCCCCTCGAACAGGTCGATGAACCGCTGCACCGGGTCGTACCCCTCGCGGCGCCGGTCGTAGATCAGGTCCAGCGCCACCTCCCGGTGGTCCTCGGGGATCCGCGACACCGGCAGGATCTTGCTGGCGTGCACGATGGCGCTGGTCAGCCCGGCCTGCTGGCATTCGTGCAGGAACACCGAGTTCAGCACCTGCCGGGCGGCCGGGTTGAGCCCGAACGACACGTTGGAGATGCCGAGGGTGAAGTTGACCCCCGGATAGCGCCGGGTGATCTCCCGGATCGCCTCGATCGTCTCGATGCCGTCGCGCCGGGTCTCCTCCTGGCCGGTGGCGATCGGGAACGTCAACGCGTCGATCAGGATGTCCGACCGGCGCATCCCCCACCGCCCGGTGAGGTCGTCGATCAGCCGGGCCGCGACGCGTACCTTCCAGTCCCTGGTCCGGGCCTGGCCCTCCTCGTCGATGAGCAGCGCGACCACCGCGGCACCGTGCTCGCGGACCACCGGCATCACCCGCGCGTAGCGCGACTCCGGCCCGTCGCCGTCCTCGAAGTTGACCGAGTTGACCACGCAGCGGCCGCCCAGCATCTCCAGACCGGCCTCGATCACCACCGGCTCGGTGGAGTCCAGCACGATCGGCAGGGTGGAGGCGGTGGCGAACCGGCCGGCCAGTTCCCGCATGTCCCGGGTGCCGTCCCGGCCCACGTAGTCCACGCACAGGTCCAGCAGGTGCGAGCCGTCCCGGGCCTGTGCCCGGGCGATCTCCACGCACGCCTGCCAGTCGCCGGCGAGCATCGCCTCGCGGAACGCCTTGGAGCCGTTGGCGTTGGTCCGCTCCCCCACCATCAGCACCGACGACTCCTGCGCGAACGGCACCGCGTGGTAGATCGACGAGACGCCGGGCTCGGGGCGCGGCTCGCGGGGCACCGGGGCGACACCGTGCATCCGCTCGGCGAGCACCCGGATGTGCTCCGGGGTGGTGCCGCAGCAGCCGCCGACCAGCGACACGCCGTAGTCGGCGACGAACCGTTCCAGCGCGTCGGCCAGCTCCAACGGGGTCAGCGGGAAGTACGCCCCGTCGGAGGTCAGCACCGGCAGGCCGGCGTTCGGCATCACCGACAGCCGGACCCGGGAGTGCCGGGCCAGGTAGCGCAGGTGCTCGCCCATCTCGGCCGGGCCGGTCGAGCAGTTGAGGCCGATCAGGTCCACCCCGAGCGGCTCGATGGCGGACAGCGCCGCGCCGATCTCGGAGCCCAGCAGCATGGTGCCGGTGGTCTCCACCGCGACGTGGCAGATCAGCGGCACCTGGCGACCCTGCTCGACCATCGCCCGCTTCGACCCGACCAGCGCGGCCTTGACCTGCAACAGGTCCTGGCAGGTCTCGACGATCAGCGCGTCCGCACCGCCGGCGATCAGCCCGGCGGCGTTCTCCAGGTACGCGTCGCGCAGCTCGGCGTACGGGCTGTGCCCGAGGGTGGGCAGCCGGGTGCCCGGACCGATCGAGCCGAGGACGTAGCGGGACCGTCCGGGCGTGGCGAACTCGTCCGCCGCCTCGCGGGCCAGCCGCGCACCGGCCTCGGACAGCTCCCGGATCCGGTGCGCGATGTCGTACTCGCCGAGGTTGGGCAGGTTGGCCCCGAAGGTGTTGGTCTCCACGCAGTCGGCGCCCGCGTCGAAGTACGCGCGGTGGATGTCCCGGACCACGTCGGGGCGCGTGACGTTGAGGATCTCGTTGCACCCCTCGAGACCGTCGAAGTCATCCAGGGTCAGGTTGGCCGCCTGCAGCATCGTCCCCATGGCGCCATCGGCGACGAGGATGCGCTCGGCGAGTTCGTCCAGCAGGGATTCCGGCACGGGTCCAGGCTAGTCCGCGAGGGTGACGAAGTCCTGGCACACCGTTCGCGGTTCCCAGATACTGTGACGCGCGTCGCGCCCGTCCGATGCGTACCTGATCATCGGCTGCCCGGACCCGGCGCGGCCAGCGGGCCGCATCGGGATCCGGCACGTAGGCTGGCGGATGTGAGGGATTTGAGGGACGCCACAACCAGGCAGATCGACCGGCAGGGCGGCCGGGGGTGCCCGCCAGCCACGGCACGTGGGGTGACCCGATGACCGAGTTCGACGGCCTGCCCGTGCTGCGCTCGCCGGTGGCCATCGCCGCGTTCGAGGGCTGGAACGACGCCGCGGACGCCTCCACCGCCGCCGTCGAGCACCTGGAGCAGGTCTGGCAGGCGCGGCAGATCACCGAGCTGGACCCGGAGGAATTCTACGACTTCCAGGTCAGCCGGCCCGTGATCACGATGGCCGAGGGCGAGACGCGGCGGGTGGAGTGGCCGACCACCCGGTTCATGGTGGCCAGCCCCGAGGGCACCGACCGGGACGTGGTGCTGATCCGCGGCATCGAGCCCAGCATGCGCTGGCGGACGTTCTGCGAGCAGGTGCTGGAGCTGTGTCACAGCCTGGAGGTCAACCGGGTGGTGCTGCTCGGCGCGCTGCTGGCGGACGTGCCGTACACCCGGCCGCTGCCGATCAGCGGCAGCGCGTCGGACCGGGACGCGGCCGAGCGCTACCAGCTCATCCCGACCCGGTACGACGGTCCGACCGGGATCGTCGGGGTGCTGCACGACGCCTGCGCCCGGGCCGAGGTGGACGCGCTGTCGTTCTGGGTGCACGTGCCGCACTACGCCAACAACCCCCCGTGCCCCAAGGCCACCCAGGCGCTGCTGCACCGGGTCGAGGAGGTGCTCGACCTGCCGGTGCCGATGGCCGACCTGGCCGAGGAGGCCGCCGAGTGGGAGCAGCGGGTCCGGGCCGCCGCCGAGCAGGACGCCGAGTTGGGTGAGTACGTCCGGGAGCTGGAGGAACGGGTCGGCGACGCCGGCATCCAGCCGCTCACCGGGGACGAGATCGCCCAGGAGTTCGAGAAGTATCTGCGCCGCCGGGGCGGCTCGGCCGGCCCCACCGCCGGCTCCTGGTGAACCGGTAGGGCCCACCGGCCACCGACGCAAGGACGGGGCCGGTGGGCCGCGCCCGCTTGACGGCGGGCACACCGCGTAGGGCATCCTAGGAACCTAGCTGTCAGCGCGACCGCGCGGCGGCGGGCCGACCGGCCCAGGGAGGTGCGCAGATGCAGATCAATCCGGGAGCCGCCGAGTTCCCGCACCGGCAGATCGCCGCCCACATCACCGCGCGGATCCGGCAGGGCGACTGGGCGGCCGGGGAACGGCTGCCGTCCATCCCGGCCATCGCCGAGATGTTCGGGGTCGCGAAGCAGACCGTGCAACGCGCCATCGACCAGTTGCGGGTGGAGGGCGTGCTGATCACGAAGCCGGGCTCCGGGACGTACGTGCGGGGCACCCGGCGGCGACTCAACCGGCTCTCCCGGGGCCGGTACGGCGGGTTCCGCGGCTACCACGCGGACCTGGCGGCCCGGTACCGGCAGCAGCTCACCGAGGTCGGCCGGGCGGCCGCGCCACCGGAGGTGGCGGACGCCTTCGGGGTGGCCGACGGCACCGAGCTGGTGGTCCGGCGGCACCTGGTCCGCACCGAGGACTCGCCGGTGGAGATCGGCGCGTCGTGGTTCCGGGTCGCCGACGCGCAGGGCACCTCACTGGAGCGGGCCGAGGCGTTCGGCCGGCCGCTCTACCAGGAGGCGGAGGAGGAGATCGGCCGCCGGTACGTCACGGCCACCGACACGATCAGCGCCCGGCAGCCCAGCCGCGACGAGGCCGAGCAGCTCCAGATCCGGCCCGACACGCCCGTGCTGCACCTGCTGCACGTCGCGTACGACGAGGCGCGCCGGCCCATCGAGGTGGCCCAGGCGACGTGGCCCGGCCCGATGACCACGCTGACCGAGGAGTACCGGGTGCCCGGCCCGGCGGCCGAGCCCGATCCCGACCCCGGTCTCGTGCTCGGCTGACGGCCGCCCGCCGCGCGGGCGGCCGTCAGCCGGGCGCTCAGCGGGCGGTGCAGGTGGGTGTCATCCCACCCCCACTACCAACCCCCTGGAACCCGAACTCCGTGTACTGACCCGCAGCAATCGAACCGTTGTAACTCACATTCGTGAACTGCACCGTCCCACTACTACCACTACGATCCGCATTCCACGCATTCGTCACACTCGCCCCCGACGGCAACGTCATCGTCACCGTCCACCCACTCACCGCAGC
This sequence comes from Plantactinospora sp. KBS50, assembly GCF_002285795.1. GTDB lineage: Bacteria > Actinomycetota > Actinomycetes > Mycobacteriales > Micromonosporaceae > KBS50. Next base: position 3,123,057 of record NZ_CP022961.1, on the reverse strand, counting down.
CGACCCCGCCGTCACCCGCACCGTGGCCACAAAACCACCCGTCCACGAATTCAACGACACCGACGCCGAACACCCCACCGACGGCGGCACCGTCGTCGGCGGAACAGTCGACGGAGGAACAGTCGTCGGCGGCGCCGTCGTGGGCGGAACAGTCGTGGGCGGAGCCGTGGTCGGCGGCGTGCCGTTGCTGAGGCTGCCGGGCACCGAGAGCAGCGAGCTGTACCAGACGTTCGCCATCTTGCCGTAGCCGACCGCGTTGGGGTGCACCCCGTCGGCCAGGTCGGCGGTGGTCAGCGCGCTGTACATCTCCACCAGGTGCACGTGCTTGCCGGCGCTGGCCTTGCTCTGCACGATCCCCGGGATCTGGGCGTTGTACGCCCGCACGACCGAGTCGGAGAAGCCCAGCGGAATGATCGTCGCCACGAACAACTCGGTGTTGGGCGACTGCGCGGTGATGTGGTCGATCAGCGTGGACAGTCGCGCCGGGGCGCCGGCCGGGTCGCTGCCGTAGATGTCGTTGGTGCCGATGTGCAGCAGGATGGTCCGCGGGTTGTACGTGCGCAGCCAGTTCACGACGTTCGCGTCGATCTGCGCGATCGTCCAGCCCGAGTGTCCCTCGTGGTCGTGGTCGCCGAGGTTGGCCGGGCCGTTGGAGAGGGAGCCGACGAAGTCGACCGTGTACCCGCCGGCCACGAGCTTCTGCCAGAGATCGATCCGGTATCCGCCGGGTACCGTGAGACCGTCGGTGATGGAGTCGCCGAGCGGCATCACCCGGACGCCGCCGTTCGATTCGGCGTTGGCCGTACCGAGCCCGAAAACGGTGGCGGCGACGACGGCCAGCGCGGCGGTCGCGCCGGCCAACAGGCGCCTTCTGTTGATCATAGGAAGTCCTTCTGTGAATCGTGCCCCTCCGGCTGCCGGTCCGGAGGCGTGGGCAGGGCGCAATGCAATTACCAGCTTCTATCTTTCGGGCGCCACGGCGGTACCGCCATCCGCCGGAAAACTCCCGCCACTTGGCGCACGACGAGCACCGCCCACCGTGCGGCGCCGCCGACCGCGTTGCCGGACCCACTCACATCGATGAGTATTACTTCCTAGCACATGATCGAGACCGCGGAGCGCCACGGCGGCGCGCGGCCGCCGGCCACGGGGGCAGGCAACCCGGCAAGGAACACGGTGATCTCATGAAGGATCTCGCCCGCCGGCTCGCCGCCCTCGATCCCGACGCGGGCGCGGCGCTTCGGGTCATCGCCCGGTTCGACCAGCTGACCCATGCGCACGCCGGCCTGCCGGCGATCGTGCGGGAGGCCGCCACCCTGGCCGGCTGCCCGGCCCGGCTGGTCGACGCGGGCGGCCGCCTCTCGGTACGCGTCGAACCCGGCGGCGCCGCCCGGCCGGTGGCCGGACTGGCCGATCCGGCCTGGCCGTCCGCGCCCGTCCCCGGCGCCCACGGCGCGGCGATCTGGCTGGAGTGCGCCGAACCCGCGGACCTCGTCGCCGCGACGGTGCTGGACCGCGCGGTGGTCGCGGCGGCCACCGCGCTGCGCGACACCGAGGGTGGCGGCGGGCCGGCCGTACCCGACGAATCCGGCTGGGTCGACCTCGTCACCGACGCCGCGGTGCCCGAACCGGACCGGATGCACGCCGCCCGCCGGCTGGGTCTGCTGCCCACCGCGCCGGCCCGGGCCGTGGCCGTGTACGGCGCCGCGCCCCACGTGGAGCCGGTCCCGCCGCCCGACCCGACGCCGTACCGGACGCAGCGGGCCGGCCTCGGACCCGCGGTACCGGTCTGCGAGCTGCCCTCGTCCTGGGCCGCCGCCCGGGTCGCCCTGCGGTTCACCGCCGCGGGGTCACCGCTGGATCCCGGCCCGCGGACCGTCGCCTACGACGAGTTGGGCGGGCTGGCCCTGCTGGCCGCCGCGGTCGGCCCGGCCACCAGCCGGCCACCCGACGTCCACGCGCTCGCCGAGGTCGCCGCGGGCGCACCCTGGGCGTTGACCACCCTCACCGCGCTCGTCGAGACCGACAGCCTGCGCACCGCGGCGGCCACCCTGCCGGTGCACCATTCGACGCTGCGGTACCGGCTCGCGATGATCGAACGCCAGCTCGGCTGGACGGTACGCGATCCGAAGGGCCGGCTGCGCCTGCACCTGGCCCTCGTGCTGCGCCGGCTGCACCAGAATCCGGTCTGATCCGGGGCCGCGCGGCGCGGGTGTCAGAGCCGGACGCCGAGCAGCGCGTCCACGGTCGCGGCCATCAGCGCGGGAGCGTCCGCGTCGGTGCCCTCGCCGGCCACCGCGGCCGCCGCCCAGGCGTCCACCAGGGCCAGCACGGCGGGGGTGTCCAGGTCGTCGGCGAGCCGCTCGCGTACCCCGGCCAGCAGCTCGCCGGCGGACGGGCCGGCGGGCGCGGCGGCGGCCGAGCGCCAGCGGGTTAGCCGGCCCTGCGCGGTGGCCAGCACCTCGTCGGTCCACGCCCGGTCGTCGCGGTAGTGCCCGGCCAGCAGGCCCAGCCGGATGGCCATCGGATCGACCCGGTCGGCCCGCAGCCGGGACACGAAGACGAGGTTGCCCCGGGACTTGGACATCTTCTCGCCGTCCAGCCCGATCATGCCGGCGTGCGCGTAGTGCCGCGCGAACGGCAGCGCCCCGGTGAGCCGCTCGGCGTGCGCCGCCGAACACTCGTGGTGCGGGAAGATCAGGTCGTTGCCGCCGCCCTGGACGTCGATCGTGGCGCCCAGCAGGTTGAGCGCGATGGTGGCGCACTCGATGTGCCAGCCCGGCCGGCCCGGACCCAGCTCACCGCCGGGCCAGGAGGGTTCGTCGGGGCGGGCGCCGCGCCACAGCAGCGGGTCGAGCCGGTCCCGCTTGCCGGCCCGGTCCGGGTCACCGCCCCGCTCGGCGAAGAGTTCCAGCATCTGCGCCCGGTCGAGGTTCGACTCCGCGCCCCACCGCGGCGCGGCGGCGACGTCGAAGTACACGTCGCCGGTGCCGTCCTCCAACCGGTACGCCGCGCCGTCCTTGAGCAGCAGCAGCACCTTGTCGGCGATGTCCGGGATCGACTCCACCGCGCCCACGTAGTGCGTCGGCGGGATGATCCGCAGCGCCTCCATGTCCTCCCGGAACAGGGCCGTCTCGCGCATCGCCAGGACCACCCAGTCCTCGTGGTCGCGCTGCGCCCGCTCCAGCAGCGGATCGTCGATGTCGGTGACGTTCTGCACGTACGTCACGGGCAGCCCGGCGTCCCGCCACATCCGCTGGACGAGGTCGAAGGCGATCATCGTGGCGGCGTGGCCGAGGTGGGTGGCGTCGTACGGCGTGATGCCGCAGACGTACAGCGTGGCCGCGCCCGGCGGGCGGGTGGGGTGCACACCGCGGCGCGCCGAGTCGTACAACGCGAGCGGCCGGCCGGCCCCCGGCAGCCGCGGCAGCTCATGTCCCGCCCAAGATTCCATACCGCCAGCCTAGCGATCGTTCGATGGCAGCCCACAACGGCGAGCATGCTGTGATCCGGACGACAGCACACCGTCCGGACGGGCCGCCGGGCGCAGCCAGACGCACGCCGGGCCACGGCGCCCCGGGCGGGCCGGCCGGGGCGATCGGCGGACCGGGCTGATTGGCGGAGCGGGCGGACCGGGTCGCTCAGATCGGCGGCCAGGGCACCGCCGGCCAGTCCTCGGAGGGGCGGGGAAAGCGGCTGTGGGCGCGCAGCCGCCGCACCCGGGCGACGGTGGCGGCCACCTCGGCCCGGGTCAGATGCTCGGCCAGCTCCGCGCCGAGCGCCCCGGCCAGGTCCTCGGCCAGCCGGGCCAGCACCTCGACCGCGTCCTCCGGCAGGGCGCGGCGGGACCAGCCCCACAGCACCGTGCGCAGCTTGTCCTCGACGTGGAAGCTCACCCCGTGGTCGACGCCGTAGATCCGGTCGTCCGGGCCGTGCAGCACGTGCGCGCCCTTGCGGTCGGCGTTGTTGATCACCGCGTCGAAGATCGCCAGGCGGGCCAGCCGGGGATCGTCGGCGTGCGCCAGCGCGTACGGCAGGCCGTCCTCGTCCTGCGCCGCGGCGACCCGGAACCACCGGGGCGGCAGGCTGGCCGCGGGCACGAACCCGACCAGCGGCTCCACGTCGTCCGGTTCGTCGATCCAGAGCTGGCAGGCGCCCGGCCCGAACGGGCCGTCCCGCAGCACCGTGGGCGGCACCACGTCCCAGCCGGTCGCCCGGGAGACGAGGTACGCGCCGACCTCCCGGCCCGCGAGGGTGCCGTCCGGAAAGTCCCAGAGCGGCCGCTCCCCCGCCACCGGCTTGTAGACGCACCGGGCCACCACGTCGTCGAGGGTGATGACGCCGCGCAGCGTCGTGTTCGACGCGTCGGCGAGCCGGCCCTCCAGCTCGACCTCGCCCTCGCGCAACAGCCGCAGGGCGACCTCCTCCGTCAACACCGGTCGCAGGTCCGCAGAGGTCACCGGTGGTAGCCGTTGTTCCGGGGGCAGAGATGGCCCGCCGGATCGAGCGGCTGGCCGCACAGCGGGCAGGGCGGCCGGCCGGCCGCCACCACCCGGCGGGCGCGGTCGATGAACTCCCGGGCCGCCTCCGGGGTCAGCCGCACCCGCAGCCGGTCGAGGTCCGGATCCGGCTCCTCCTCGTCGATGGCGTCCTCGCCGACCGCGTCCGGCTCGGCGGCCAGCTCGGCCTCGGCACCGGCGAGTTCGATCTCCGCCTCCGCCTCGCCGGCCGCGATCGCCTCGATCACCACGGTGGCGGTGTCGACGTCGAACGCCAGTCCCAGCGTGCCGACCCGGAACTCCTCGTCCACCGGGGTGTCCAGCGGCTCGTTGTCGGTGGTGGCCGCCGGCGGCTCCGGCAGCTTGATGCCGAACCTCCGGTTCGCCTCGCTGAGCAGTTCCTCAAGCTTCTCGGCCAGCAGCGACACCTGGACCTTCTCCAGCGCCACACTGACCACGCGGCCACCACCGCGGGCCTGCAGAAAGAACGTCCGCTCCCCCGGCGGACCCACGGTCCCGGCGACGAACCGCTCGGGCGGCTCGAAGGCATGCACCTGGTGGGTCATACAGAAACCCTAGCCGGCCCGCCCCCGCGCCGCGCGACGCACCTCGGCGATTCGCCACGGCCCAGGTCAGGGCCCTGCCACCGGTCCGGGCCGGCCTTGCGGTCCGTGTCGCCGGGCGGGACCACGGGGGCGGGCCGCCCTCCGGTCAGCCGACCTGGGCCGCGCCCGCGTCCGCGCTGCCGGCACCGCCGCCCACCGGCGCGTCGGAGTCGGCCGCCCGGGACCGGCGCCGCCGGGTCTTCTTCGGGACGACCAGCCCGGCCAGGTCCCCGCCGGTGTCGTTCAGCCGGAGCACGAACGGACGGGTCGGGGTGTACCGGATGGCGGTGACCGAGGCCGGATCGGCCACGACCCGCTGGAACAGGTCCAGGTGCAGGCCGAGCGCATCCGCGACAATGGCCTTGATCACATCGCCGTGGCTGCACGCCAGCCAGAGCGCCTCCGGCCCGTGCTCGGCGGTCAGCCGGGCGTCCCAGGAGCGCACCGCGCCGACCGCGCGGCGCGCCATCTCGGCCATCGCCTCGCCGCCGGGAAACACCGCCGCGCTGGGATGCTGCTGGACCACCGGCCACAGTGGATCCTTGGCCAGCGTCTTCAGCGGCTGGCCCTCCCAGGCGCCGTACCCGCACTCGATCAGGCCGTCCTCGACGGTCTGATCGACCCCGGGCAGCGCCAGGTCGAGGGTCTGCCGGCAGCGCGCCAGCGGGCTGGTCACCACCGCGGCCAGCGGCAGGCCGGCCAGCCGGGCACCGACCGCGAGCGCCTGCGCCCGCCCGATCCCGTCCAACTCGACCGGCCGCCGCCCGGCCAGCCCGCCCTCGGCGTTCGCGGTGGTCCGGCCGTGCCGGAGGAGCAGTACTGTCGCCACGATCGCCAGCCTACGGAGCCGCCCGGCCGGCATTCCGGGCACCTCGCACTTCGGGCACCTCCGGCCAGTCCCGGCGCCGGCGGTGCCGGGACGACGGCCCGTCAGGTGGCGGCGATCGTCCCGGTCATCAGCAGGGCCAGCACGAGGCTGCCCAGCGCCACCCGGTAGAGCACGAACAGGTACAGGGTGTGATGCGACACATAGCGCAGCAGCCAGGCGATCGAGGCGTACCCCACACCGAACGCGATCACGGTGGCCACCACCATCTGCGCCCCGGACGGGTGATGCCCGCTGGAGTCGAACACGTCCGGCAGGCTGAACAGGCCGGAGATCAGCACCGCGGGGATGGCCAGCAGGAAGGAGTACCGGGCGGCCACCTCGCGGGTGAGGTTGAGGAACAGGCCGGCGGTCAGCGTGCCGCCGGAGCGGGACACCCCGGGAATCAGCGCCATCGCCTGCGCGAAGCCCATCACGATGGCATCCCGCATGGTGAAGTTCTTGATCGTCCGGGTCTGCCGGCCCCAGAACTCGGCGAACGCCAGGATGAACGCGAAGACGATCAACACGGTCGCCACCAGCCACAGGTTCCGGGCGGCCGTGCGGATGTCGTCCTTGAACAGCAGCCCGAAGATGCCGATCGGGATGGTGCCGACGATGACGTACCAGGCCATCCGGTAGTCGAGGCTGGAGCGCACCGAGCGGTCCCAGATCCCCACCACCCAGGTACGGGTGATCCGCCAGATGTCCTTGGCGAAGTAGACGAGCACCGCCGCCTCGGTGCCCAACTGGGTGACGGCGGTGAACGAGGCGCCCGCGTCCTGCCTGAAGAAGATCGCCGAGGTGATCCGCAGGTGCGCCGAGGAGCTGATCGGCAGGAACTCGGTGAGCCCCTGCACGAGGCCCAGCACGATCACCTCGACCCACCCCATCGGCGTGTCGGCGCCGACCGGCGTGGGGTTCACTCGCCGACCCCGGACAGTTCCAGCGCCTGGGCACAGTTGCGCAGCGTCTCCACGCCGCTTTCCCGGTCGGCCGCGAACAGCGTCACCGACAGGGTGGTCACGCCGGATTCCGCGTACGTGCGCATCCGCTCGGCGATCCGCTCCACCGGCCCGAGCAGCGACGTACGGTCGATGAACTCCAGCGGTACGGCCGCCGCGGCGTCCCGGTGCTGCTTGGACAGATAGAGATCCTGCACCTCTCGGGCGGCGTCGCCGTAACCCATCCGGGTGGCCAGCTCGGTGTAGAAGTTCTTCTCCCGGCTGCCCATCCCGCCCACGTAGAGCGCGGCGTACCAGCGGACCAGTTCGGCGCAGTTGGCCACGTCGTCGCCGACCACCACCGGGACGCTGGGCACCACGTCGAACCCGGCCAGGTCGCGGCCGGCCCGGGCCCGTCCGGCGGCCACCGCCGCGAGCTGCTCGGCCGCGAAGTCCGGCGCGTAGAAGATCGCCAGCCAGCCGTCGGCGATCTCGCCGGCCAGTTCCAGGTTCTTCGGGCCGACCGCCGCCAGGTAGATCGGGATGTGCTCGCGGGGCGGATGGAAGCCCAGCCGCAGCGCCTTGCCGGGTCCGTCGGGCAGCGGCAGCGTGTAGTGCTCGCCCGCGTACTCGACCTGCTTGCGGGCCACCGCGAGCTTGACGATGTCGACGTACTCCCGGGTCCGCTGCAACGGCCGGGCGAACCGCACCCCGTGCCAGCCCTCGGAGACCTGCGGCCCGGACACGCCCAGGCCGAGCCGGAACCGGCCGCCGGAGAGCGCGTCGATGGTGGTGGCGGTCATCGCGGTCATCGCCGGGGTCCGGCCCGGGATCTGCATCACCGCCGAGCCCACGTCGATCCGCTCGGTCTGCCCGGCCAGCCACGCGAGCATGCTGGGCGAGTCGGAGCCGTACGCCTCGGCGGCCCACACCACCGCGTAACCGAGCCGGTCGGCCTCCTGGGCCAGGGCGAGGTGGTCGGCCGGCGTACTCCAGGCCGTCTGATATCCGAGGCTGAGCCCGAGTCGCACTGGTCCTCCCCATCCGCGAGGAGCACCAGGGTACGCAATGCACCCCCCGGACCCGATCACCGGCTCGCCCGGACCGCCCGAGCGGATCGTGACGGCGCCGGAAGGTTACGGCGTCCGAGCGTCGGATCCGCGACGATGCCCAGTTCGGCGGGTACGAGGATATCGGCCGGTGGAGAAGCAGAATACAGTTCTGCTCATGCAGCAGCGACCGCTCGGCCGAAGCGGGCTGGCGGTCTCCCGGCTCGCGCTCGGCACCATGACCTGGGGTCGGGACACCGACGCGGACGACGCTGCCGCTCAACTGAAAAGCTACCTGGACGCCGGCGGCAACCTTGTCGACACCGCCGACGTGTACGGCGACGGCGACGCCGAGGCGGTCATCGGGTCGCTGCTGGGCACCCTGGTCGACCGGGACGACCTGCTGATCGCCACCAAGGCCGGGCTGCGCCCGGGCGCCGGGCGCCGCCGGGACAACTCCCGGGGTCACCTGCTGCGGACCCTGGACGCGTCGCTGCGCCGGCTCGGCACCGACCACGTGGACCTGTGGCAGGTGCACGGCTACGACCCGGGCACCCCGCTGGAGGAGACCCTCGGCGCGCTGGATCACGCGGTGGCCAGCGGGCGGGTCCGGTACGTCGGGGTGTCCAACTTCTCCGGCTGGCAGACCGCCCGGGCCGCCAGCTGGCAGGCCGCGTTTCCCGGGCGGGCGCCGGTGGTGGCCACCCAGGTGGAGTACTCGCTGCTGGAGCGCGGCATCGAACGGGAGGTGCTGCCGGCCTGCGCCGCGCTCGGGCTCGGCGTGCTGCCCTGGTCGCCGCTGGGTCGGGGGGTGCTGACCGGCAAGTACCGGCACGGCCGCCCGGCCGACTCGCGGGCCGCCTCGCCGCACTACGAGCCGTTCGTGGCCCGCTACCTGGAGCCGCGCTGTTCCAGCATCGTCGAGGCGGTGGCCACCGCGGCCGGCGGCCTCGGCGTCTCGCCGCTGGAGGTGGCGCTGGCCTGGGTCCGGGACCGGCCCGGGGTGGTGGCGCCGATCCTCGGCGCCCGGACCATCGGCCAACTGCTCGGTGGGTTGCAGGTGGAGCGGATCACCCTGCCCGAGGAGATCAGCCGGGCGCTGGACGACGTGTCGTCGGTGCCGGTGGGCTATCCCGAGCGGGACGGCTGACCCGACCGGCGGGGTGGGTCCCGGTACCGGCCCGCCGCCGCCCGGCCGGGGCTGCGGCCGGCCGTCACCGACGGTGAACTGCCCGGGGTGGTGCCGGCCGGAACGGCTGGGCAGGATGGACCGCATGGACTACGAATACGCGCCGCTGCGGTTACCGCCGAACGTCGACCGGGTGACCGCCACGGCGCAGCTGGCGATCCAGGCCGAGTTCTCGGGGTGGGAGCTGGCCCGGGTACGGCTCTACCCGGACGGCACCCGTCAGGTGATGCTCCGGCGCCGGGTGGCCAACCCCACCCAGCCCGGCCTGTCGTACTGAAACCGCCCGCCACCGCAACGGTGGCGGCACCCGCGGGTGCCGGTCGCGGACCCGCGGCGATGCCGGCCGGACGGGGTACGCCCGGCGGCACCGCGCGCACGGGCCGGGCGCTCAGCGCGCCGGCTCGTCCTCGTGATCGTCCTCCGGCAGGAACGGGTGCTCGTCGAGCCGGCCCACCAGCCGATCGGTGGGTCCCGGCCGGAACGGGCCGTCGCCGTCGTCGTCGGGGAACGCCGCGACGTCGAGCGCCGTGTCCACCTCGCTGACCATCACGACCCCGTCCAGCGGATCCAGCTCGGGGATGTCCAGCGCGGCGAGCGAGCCGTCGCCGGCCTGGAGCAGTTCGAGCACGGCCTCGCCGACCGTCTCGACCGGGTCGCCCTCGTCGCCCTCCGGCATCCCGGCCCGGCGGGCCGCCTGCGCCACCCGCAGCAGCGCCCCGACGCTGGGCACCTGGAAGTCCCGGCGCTGGCGCACCGAGAGAACCGCGGGGTGCGGATCGGCGGCCTCGGTCCCGTCGACACCGCCGAGACCCACCCCGAACCGTTCGTCCGCCTCGTTCGGGTCGATCGACTCGACGTCCCAGGGCGTCACCTCACCGTACGCGTCGAGCAACCGCTCGTCGTACTCGTAGGAGGCGTTGTTGAGGGCGACGTACGCCTGCCAGACGTCGTCGTCGTCGACCCGTCCCTCGGCGGTCTTGACGGCGGCCAGATGGGCCCGCGCGGCCTCGATGACCCGCTCAAGCGCGGCATCCAGGTCGGCGTGCTGGTCGGTCATGGCGGTGGGTGTCCCTTCGACAGGTGAACGGATGGCGCGCGGTGGCGCGGACGGGGGGGGTCGGCCGGACGGTCGTGCCGGCGGTCGTGGACGGCGGGGGTTCGATCCGCGAGGCAGGTCAGCAGGCCCGCAGGAACCGGTCGAGCACCCGCACGCCGAACTGTAGTCCGTCCACCGGTACCCGCTCGTCAATGCCGTGGAACAGCGACGAAAAGTTCAGGTCGGCCGGCAGCCGCAGCGGCGCGAATCCGAAGCAGCGGATGCCCAGCCGGCGCCACGCCTTCGCGTCGGTGCCGCCGGAGAGCATGTACGGCACCGCCCGCGCGCCGGTGTCCTCGGCGCGCAGCGCGGCGGCCATCGCGTCGACCAGTTCGCCGTCGAAGGTGGTCTCCAGCGCGTCCTGCCGCTGGATGTGCTCGATCTCGATGTCCGGGCCGATCAGCTCGCGCAACTGCTCCAGCAGCAGCTCGCCCTGGCCCGGCAGGCTCCGGCAGTCGATCGTGGCGGTGGCCCGGCCGGGGATGACGTTGTCCTTGTACCCGGCCGCCAGCCGGGTCGGGTTGGCGGTGTTGCGGATCGTGGCGCCGATGATCGTGGCGATCGGTCCGAGCTTGGCGATCGCCGTCTGCGGGTCGTCCGGGTCCAGCTCCACCCCCAGCGCGTCGGACACCTGTTCCAGGAAGGCCCGCACGGTCGGGGTCACCACCACCGGGAAGCGGTGCCGGCCGATCCGGGCCACCGCTTCGGCCAGCGCCGTCACCGCGTTGTCGTCGTGCACGAACGAGCCGTGCCCGGGACGCCCCCGGGTGTGCAGGCGCAGCCAGTCGATGCCCTTCTCGGCCGTCTCGATCAGGTAGAGCCGCAGGTCGTCGCTGACCGTGTAGGAGAACCCGCCCACCTCGCCGATCGCCTCGGTGCAGCCGTCGAACTCCGCGGCGTGCCGGTTGACCAGGAAGTGCGCGCCGTAGTCGCTGCCGGCCTCCTCGTCCGCGGTGTACGCCAGCACGATGTCCCGGTCCGGGCGCACGCCGGTGCGCCGCCAGTGCCGGACCACCGCGAGCACCATCGCGTCGAAGTCCTTCATGTCGATGGCTCCCCGACCCCACAGGTAGCCGTCGCGCAGCTCGCCGGCGAACGGGTGCACCGACCACTCGGCCGGATCCGCCGGCACCACGTCGAGGTGCCCGTGCACCAGCAGCGCGCCGCGGGACGGGTCGGCACCCTCGATCCGGGCCAGCACGCTCGCCCGGCCCGGCGCCGACTCGTGGATGCGGCTGTCCACGCCCACCTCGGCGAGCTTCTCGGCGACGTACTCCGCCGCCCGCCGCTCGCCGGCGCAGGTGTCGTTGTCGCCCGTGTTCGTGGTGTCGATCCGCAGCAGATCGCGGCAGAGGTCGACGACCTCGCCGTCGACGGGCGGCACGGCGGGTTCCGGGGAGCTGGTCATGCCTCTTCATACCAGTCGCGGTTTCGCGCCGTCCGCCAGCGGGTACCGCCGCTGCCATCCATCGCGGAAAGGAAGCGTCCGATGAGCGCCGTTCCCCTACCACCGTTGCCCCCGGACACCGGGGGACCGGCGGACGGTTACCGCCCCGGCGGGCGCAACATGGTGGACCTGCTCGCCGCCGACCACCACCGGATCGACGCCCTGTGCGTCGAGCTGACCGACGAGAGCACCGACCCGGACCGGCGGCACGCCGTGGCCGAGGTGCTCACGGCCACCGTGGTCCGGCACCTGTCCGCCGAGGAGCAGTACCTCTACCCCACCGTGCGGCTGGCCCTGCCGGACGGCCCGGACCTGGCCGACCGGGAGGTCGCCGCCGACATCGCGCTGCTGGCCGCGCTGAAGGCGCTGACCGCGGCCGATCCGCGGGACGAGGCGTACCCGGGGCAGGCCCGCCGGGTGGCCGGGATGCTGCGCCGGCACGCGACGGCCGCGGCCACCGAGCTGTTTCCGCCGCTGCGGGCGCTGGCCACCGACGCCGAGCTGATCCGGCTGGGCAACCGGGTGGAGATCGCCCAGGAGGCGGCGCCGACCCGGCCGCACCCGGCCACCCCGGCCACCCCGCCGTGGAACCGGGTGGTCGACCCGGCGGTGGGCGTGCTGGACAAGGTCCGCGACGCGATCGGCCGCCGGCAGACGTACGTGGAGGACCTGCGGCCGCGCGGCGGGGCGAGCTGAGCCCGCGGCGCTCCGGCCTGGGCGCCCGCGGCGGCCCGGGCGCCTGAGGCGCCTGAGGCGCGACGGACGCTCAAGGCGCGGCGGTCGGGCCGGGCGCACGCCGGGGCCGGTGACCGGTGCGAATCGCGCCGGGCCGGGTACCCGGGCGGCATGACCGATCTGTATCCAGCGGACGACCCGGACGGCCGCGACGACCTGGCGGTGCTCCGCCGGGCGGCCGACGCGCACGCCGCGGCCTGCGACGACGTGGCGGCGTTCCTGCGGCGGGTCCCGGTGCTGCCCGAACCGTCCGACATCGCGGAGTACGGCAACCTGCTCGCCCGGGAGGAGGACCTGCGGGCGGTCCGGCAGGACGCAGCCGAGGCGGCCGGGCTCTTCCTGCCCAGCGTCGATTCGCGGTAGCCGTCGATTCGCGGTGGCCGTGGACCCGGCCCCGGGCGCCGCGGGCCGGCGTCCGGGCGGTCGGCCGCGCTAGGGCGGGTCGGCCGCGGCGGGTCAGCCGCGGCGGGTCGGCCGCGCTCGGGCGGGTCGGCCGCGCTCGGGCGGTCGGCCGCGCTCGGGCGGTCGGCCGCGCTCGGGCGGTCGGCCGCGCTCGGGCGGTCGGCCGCGCTCGGGCGGTGGGTCAGCGCTCGGCGAGCGGGTCGTGACCCAGGTCGAGCAGGTCGTGCCGCCACTGCTCGTCGGTCGCCCCGAGCGCCGGACGGGCGTCCAGCAGCCGGTTCACCTGCGCGACCGTGTCCCGCATGGTGACCACGTCGCCCGGGGTGAGGTCCACCTTCCGCTTGCGCTTGATGGCCAGGATCGTGCGGCCCGGTTCGGGCAGGTCCAGCCCGGGGTCGGCACCGAAGGCGTCCTCACCCGAGCCCTGGGTCAGCAGCCAGCTGCGCAACCGGTCCGAGGAGACGTTGACGCGGTCGTGGAAGTCCTGCCAGAGCTGCTCGACCTCCGGGTCCAGCCGCTGCTCCCGGGCCATCAGGGTGCTCCTTCCGCGGTCCGCGGCGCCGCCGCATCGGCCGGCGCCGCCGTACCCGCCGCGGGGCCGTCCGCCACCGCCTCGTCCGCCACCGCCTCGTCGGGCGCGGCCTCGTCGGGCGCGGCCTCGTCGGGCGCCGGCGGCCGGTCGGCGTCCCGGCGGGTACGCCGGGGGTTGGCCGTCGGCGTGTGCAGCACGGCGTCCGTCTTCGGGGTCTTCTCGCGCTCCTCCTCGGGCTCGGTCACCGCCGCCTCACCGCCCCACCGCGGCGCTGGTGGCCGGTCGCCGGCCCGCGCCCGCGGTCACGTCGAACTCCAGCCGATCGTCGCGGGCGTCCACCCGGACCGCCTGCCCCGGGGAGAGCGTGCCGTCCAGCAGCAGGCTCGACAGCCGGTTGTCCACCTCGCGCTGGATCGTGCGGCGCAGCGGCCGGGCGCCGAACTCGGGCTGGTAGCCGTGTTCGGCCAGCCAGTCCAGGGCCGCCTCGGTGACCTCCACGTCGACGTTCTGGGCGTGCAGCCGCCGCCGCGTCTCGGTGAGCATCAGCGAGGTGATCTGGCGGATCTGGCCCTCCTCCAACCGACGGAAGATGATCACCTCGTCGACCCGGTTGAGGAACTCCGGCCGGAACTGCTCCTGCAACCGGCGCATCAGCCGGTCCCGCAGCTCGGCGTTCTCGGTCTCGGTCGAGCCGTCGCCGTTGGCGGCGAAGCCCACGCTGCGCTGGGTTCCCATGATCAGCTCCGATCCGAGGTTGCTCGTCATGATCAGCACGGTGTTCCGGAAGTTCACCGTCCGGCCCTGGCTGTCGGTCAGCCGCCCCTCGTCCAGGACCTGCAACAGCACGTTGAACACGTCCGGATGGGCCTTCTCCACCTCGTCCAGCAGCACCACCGAGTACGGCCGGCGGCGTACCTGCTCGGTCAGCTGGCCGGCCTCCTCGTAGCCGACGTACCCGGGCGGCGCCCCGACCATCCGGCTCACCGTGTGCTTCTCCTGGAACTCGCTCATGTCCAGCCGGGTCATCCGGTCGGAGTCGCCGAACAGCGCCTCGGCCAGCGCCCGGGCCAGTTCGGTCTTGCCCACCCCGGTCGGGCCGAGGAAGAGGAAGCTGCCCATCGGGCGGTCCGGATCGGCCAGCCCGGCCCGGGACCGGCGGACCGCCTCGGCCACCGCGCCGACCGCGTCGTCCTGGCCGATCACCCGCTCGTGCAGGTGGCTCTCCAGCCGCATCAGCCGGCTGCGCTCCTCCTCGGTGAGCTGGTTGACCGGGATGCCGGTGGCCCGGGAGACCACCTCGGCGATCTCCTTCGGACCCACCTGCGGCACCCGGTCGTCGTCGCCGTCGCCGCGCAGCCGGTCCAGCCGCTCCTTGAGCTCCTGCACCCGGTCGCGCAGTTGGGAGGCCCGCTCGTACTGCTCGTCGGCGACCGCCTGCTCCTTGTCCCGGCCGACCTCCTCCAACTCGTGCTCCACGTCCCGCACGTCGCCGTCCGGGGTCCGGGTGCGCAGCCGCACCCGGGCTCCGGCCTGGTCCATCAGGTCGATCGCCTTGTCCGGCAGGAACCGGTCGGTGACGTACCGGTCGGACAGCTGCGCCGCCGCCACCAGCGCCTCGTCGGTGAACCGCACCTGGTGGTGCGCCTCGTACCTGTCGCGCAGGCCGCGCAGGATCTCCACCGTGTCGTCCAGGTCGGGTTCCGGCACGAACACCGGCTGGAACCGGCGGGCCAGCGCCGCGTCCTTCTCGATGCTGCGGCGGTACTCGTCCAGCGTGGTGGCGCCGATCACCCGCAGGTCGCCGCGGGCCAGCGCCGGCTTGAGCATGTTGCTCGCGTCCATCCCGCCCTCGCTGCCCGCGCCGCCGGCACCGACCAGGGTGTGAATCTCGTCGAGGAAGACGATGAGCTGGTCGCGGTGCGCCCGGATCTCCTCGATGACCTTCTTGATCCGCTCCTCGAAGTCGCCCCGGTACCGGGTGCCGGCGACCAGGCCGCCCAGGTCGAGCTGCACGACCCGCTTTCCGGCGAGGGTCTGCGGCACGTCCCCGTCGGCGATCCGCTCGGCCAGCCCTTCCACGATGGCGGTCTTGCCGACCCCGGCCTCGCCGATCAGCACCGGGTTGTTCTTGGTGCGCCGGGACAGGATCTCGACGGCCTGCTCGATCTCGTCGGCCCGCCCGATCACCGGGTCGATCTGGTCGGCCCGGGCCAGGTCGGTCAGGTCCTGCCCGTACTGGTCCAGGGTGGGGGTGCCGCGGTCCGGCCGGCCGGCCGCGGCGGCCGAGCGCTCGGCGCCGGCGGCCTGGAGGGACTGCGGTTCGACCCGGCTGGAGGCCAGCATCCGCCCGGCGGGCGACTCGGGATTCAGCGGCAGGGCCATCAGGATGTGCTCGGGACCGATGTACGAGGCGCCCATCGCCCGGGAGAGCTGGTGGGCGTCCAGCAGCGCCCGCTTCGCGGCCGGGGTGAGCGACAGGTTCGGCGGCACCTCGCCGCCGGGTGCCCCGTCGCCCCGGCCGCCGAGGGCCGCCAGCAGGCTGTCCGGGTTGGCCCCGGCCCGCGCGAGCAGTTGGCGCAGCGGTTCCCGCTGCAACGCCGACCAGAGCAGGTGGTCGGTGTCCAGGTCGGTGCTGCGCCGCTGGGCGGCCCGCCGGGCGGCGTCGGCCAGCAGTTCCCGGGCGTCGGCGGTCATCAGCCGGGTGATGTCGACGCGGTGCGGCCGGCGCCCCTCCCCCGCCCGAAGTAGCGGGCCAGGAACTCGTCCCACGGGTCGGAACCGAGGTTCCCGAATCCCTGCGTCATCGTTGTCCCCTGTCCTGTCGCCGACGGTGCGGAGTGCCCGGCAGCGGCTACCCGGCGCTCCGGGCGACAAACGTGCCGGCATGGCAGGCTGGGGGCGTGCAGACGCCGACCGGGGCCACCGACGGGCCCGTACCGCTGCTCGTGGTCGATGCCGCGAACGTGGTCGGCTCCCGCCCGGACGGCTGGTGGCGGGACCGCGCCGGGGCGGCCGTGCGGCTGCGGGACCGGCTGGAAGGCGTCTGCCGGGACGGCCGGCCCGATCTGGCGCCGCCGCTGGAGGTGGTGCTCGTGGTGGAGGGCGCCGCCGGGGCGTACCGGCGGGCACCGGGGTCCGGGTGGTCGCGGCCGCGCGTTCCGGCGACGACGCCGTGGTGGATCTGGTCCGGGCCGCGCCGGGCCGGCGGCGGGTGGTGGTGACCGCCGACCGGGAGTTGCGGCACCGCGTCACCGCGCTGGGGGCCGAGGTACGCGGCCCGCGGTGGCTGGACTGACCCACCCTGTGTGTCCGCGTCCCTACAGAGCGCCACAAGTGACGAAACGGGCCGGATTCGCCGATCACCCCCGGTGTCACCTCGGAAACCATCCGTAACGACCCGCGGTGGCCGGGAACGGACACCCGGGCAGCAACACGCCGTGGGGGTCTTCTCCTGGCAAAACTGTCTAGCCTCTACTGTTAGAGCCCTCCCCGCCCCAGGAGGTTCCCCGTGGCGAGCGTCGCCGAGCTCAAGTCAGCCATCGATGCCGCGCTCCAGCAGATCGGCGACGGGCAGACCGCCGTTCAGGCCGCCGGCGAGAAGCTGGCCGAGGCGCAGCAGACCCTTGCCGGGGCGTTGGAGGGCAGCGGGCACGAGACGGTCACCGCGGCCCAGGCGTCGCTGTCCCAGGCCAGCCAGGAACTCCAGGACTGCCTCGCCGCGACGCTCACCGCGGTCGAGCAGGCCCAGCTCTACATCGCGAGCCTGTAGCGCCGATGTCCATCGTGGAGGATCTCGGCGCCCGGGTCCGGGCGACCGTCGACGAACTACCGGTGGCCCTGCTCACGCAGGCACTCGAACGGCTCAACAAGGCGGCCGAGCGGCTGCGCTGGGTCCGCCAGGAATCGCAGAACCCGATGGGCGTACCGGAGCTGACAGCCTCCACCGAGCACCTGGAGGCGGCCAAGGGGGCGCTGCTGGTCGCCGAGGAACAGCTCGCCTCCTACCTCGCGGCCATCGGGCTGGCCCGCGACGGCGGGTCCGGGCCGGCGCCGGAGCCCGGAGCGGACCGGCGCGACCGGACGCGCCGGCCACAGGAGGAGACGGCGCCGGAGGGGGCCGGCCGCGGCGCACCCGCCGACACCGGCCTGCGGCGCTGGTGGCCGGCCCGGGTCGCGGAACTGACCGGCGGCGAGGCGCCCCGGCCCGGCGACCCGCCGGCGGCCGAGCCGACCCGCCGGATCACCGACCCCGCCGAGCTGCTGCGCCGGGTCACCGCCGGGGTACGCGCCGGCGACCGGGCCGGGCTGCGCCGGGAACTCGGCCAGGTCGAGGCGGACGTCGGCCTCGGGCTGGCCACCGTGGCACCCCCGCTGCTGCGCGGCCTCGCCACCGACCTGCTCGGCCACCCGCCCCGGGCCGAGGACCTGCCGCGGCTGCGCCGAGAACTCGACGGCGGCGTGACCCGGCTGCTGCCCGGGCTGCCCCCGGCCGTGCTGGACACGCTGCTGAGCCGGGTCTGCCGGATGCCACCGCCACCCCGGCGGGCCGACGAGCAGGCCAACCCGGCGGATCCGGCGGTCGCCGCCGGCGTCCTGGCCGGGCTGCTGATGCACCGGGTCGGCCGGGACGAGCGGCCGGCGGTCGGATCCACCCGGGAGACCCATGGCTGACGTGCGGACCCAGCTCACCGACCGGGTCCGCGGGCTGCTGGCGCACGCGCTCGGCGCGGCCCGCGCGGACCTCGCCGACGCCCAGGCGGAGCTGACCGCCAGCCAGGACCGGCTGGCACGCACCCGGCAGGCCGCCGAGCGGATCCCGGCCCAGGCCGCGGCGCAGCGCGACGAGCGGCTCGCCGAACTGGACCGCCGGTACGCCACCCGGCTGGCCGCGCTGGCCGACCGGGTCGCCGCGGCGGCCAGCACCGCCGCGCCCGGGGCCGCCGGCGCCGCCTGGCCCGGCTGGCGACCCACCCCGCTGGGCCGCGGCGAACGGCCCGGACCGCTGCGGATCGGCCTGATCGACCTCGGCGCCCCGGACGACCCGGACGACCCGGCCCGCCGCACCGTCCCGGCGCTGGTCCCGCTGCTGGACGCCGGGCACGTCCAGCTCACCGGCGACGACCCGGCCACCGGGGACGCGGTGGTCTCCGCCGTGCTGCTGCGGGCGATCGGCCTGGCCGCGCCCGGCGCCGTCCGGCTCACCGGGTACGACCCGGAGCACCTCGGCGGCGGGCTGGCCGGCTTCGCCCCGCTGGCCACCGCCGGGCTGCTCACCTTCGTCGGCCCCGGCGGCCTCGGCCGGTTGCTGGACGACATGGTCGACCACATCCGGCGGATCAACGAGAAGGTGCTGGCCGGCGAGTACGCCTCGGTCCGGGACCTGGCCGCCGCCACCGGCCGCACGCCCGAGCCGTGGCGGGTGGCGGTGCTGCTCGGCGGGGACGAACCCGGCCGGCACGAGCGCGCCCAGTTGGACCGGATCGCCCGTACCGGCGCCTCCTGCGGGGTGCACCTGGTGGTCCGCGACATCGAGCTGCCGGACTCCCCTGCGGTCACCCGGATCCGGCTGGCCGACGGGCGGGCCTGGCTGGCCGGCGTACCGGCGCTGCCGGTGACGCTCGACCCGGCGCCGCCGCCGGAACTGCTCACCGCCACCTGCCGGCGGGTGGCCGAGCGGGTCAGCGCCGGTCCGGCGCCCACCCCGTTCGGCGACCTGCTGCCGCCGCCGGAGCGGATGTGGCGGGAGAACTCCGCGGCCGGCCTCTCCGCGCCGATCGGCGAGGGTCCGCAGGGCAGGCCGGTCACCCTCACCCTCGGCGACTACCCGCCGCACGCCCTGATCGGCGGGCCGTCCGGCACCGGCAAGACCAACCTCATCTTCGCCTGGATCGGCTCGCTGGCGGCCCGGTACTCCCCCGCCGAGCTGGAGTTCTACCTGCTCGACTTCAAGGAGGGGGTGTCCTTCGCGCGGTTCGCCCAGGGTCGCCGCGACCCGAGCTGGCTGCCGCACCTGCGGCTGGTCGGGATCAACGTCAACACCGACCGGGAGTTCGGCCTGGCGCTGCTGCGGTTCCTCACCGAGGAACTGCGCCGCCGCGCGGACGCCGCCAAGAAGCACGAGGTGACCAAGCTGGCCGAGCTGCGGGCGGTGGACCCGGACGGGCGCTGGCCGCGGATCGTGGCGGTGGTGGACGAGTTCCAGATGCTGCTGGCCGGGCGGGACGTGCTGGCCCGGGAGGCCGCCGACCTGCTGGAGGACCTGGCCCGGCGGGGCCGGTCGCAGGGCATCCACCTGGTGCTGGCCTCCCAGGACGTGCGCGGCATCGAGGCGCTGTGGGGCCGGCCCGCGCTGGTGGCCCAGTTCACGCTGCGCATCGCCATGCCCAAGGCGCTGCGCATCCTGGACGAACGCAACGACGCCGCGCAGTCGCTGCCCCGGCACCACGCGGTCGTGAACGCCGAGTCCGGGATGGTGGAGGGCAACCAGATCGCCCGGATCCCGGCGGCCGGCGACTGGGGCACCTGGAGCGAGTTGCAGCACCGGCTGTGGCGGATGCGGCCGGCGGACGCGGCGCCGGCCCGGCTGTTCGACGGCGACGCCGTTCCGCGGCTGGCCGACGCGCCGGACTTCCGGGCCCTCGCGCCGGACGCACCGGCCGGGCCGGACGCGCCGACCGGGCCGACCGGGCCGGCGGCGCCGCGTGGCGGCCGGGTCCCGGTCGCCCTGCTCGGCGAGATCATCGACGTGGCCGGGCGGTCGGCGGCGCTGCGGCTGCCCCGGGCGCCCGGGCGCAACCTCGCGGTGCTGGGCACCGGCGTGGACGAGGCGTGCGCCGTGCTGGACGCGGCCGGCCGGTCGCTGCACCGCCAGCACGGTCCGGGCCGCGCCCGGTTCTCGGTGGCCTGCCTGGACCCCGACGCCGACCCGGCGGCCCGCGCGCTGTTCGCCACGCTGGGCGCCGACGCCTCCTGGTACGACGAGGAGTCCGTACCGGAGCTGGTCGCCGAGACCTCCGCCGGGCTGTCCGGGTCCGCCGGCCAGCCGCACTACCTGCTGCTGTACGCGGTGGACGCCGCCGCCGGGCCGCTGGGTGAGCGGATCGACGGGCGGACCGGCCTGGAGCACCTGCGCCGGGTCCTGCACGACGGGCCGGAACGCCGTACGCACGTGCTGGCCTGGTGGCGCGGGGTGGCCCGGATGCGGGCCGACCTGGGCGGACCGGCCGCGCGTACCGACCAGATCGGCGCCTGGGTGGCGCTGGACGTGCAGGGCGGCGAACTCAGCTCCTCGCTCTACCCCGGCACCGGCGGCCCGGACTGGTATCCGCGGCCCTGGCGGGGACTGTTCTTCGACCGGTCGGTGCACCGCACCGGCCAGGTGATCATTCCGTACCGGCTGGAAGCGTGACGGTGGACGACGAGCGGCGCACGGGCGGCCCGAGCACCGGGGCCGACCCGAGAACGGCACCCCCGCCCGAGCGCGGCGGCTACCTGGACCTGCTCGGTCAGCTCGCCGCGCTGTCCGCCCGGGTGGCCGCGCAGCGGGCCGAGGCGCAGACCTGGTACGCCGGGCAGCGGGAGGCCGCCGACCGGGCGGTGACCAGCGCCGAGGAGACGGTCCTCCGGGCGCAGGCCCGGGTCGCCGCCTGCCGCGAGCGGGCCGACCGGGTGGACACCGAGGTACGCACGCTCTGGCAGGTCCTGCCGGCCCGGCTGAGCCTGCCGGCCGGGCGGCTGGGCGCACCGCCGACGCCCGAACCGGGCGGGCCGGAGGACCCGGCGGTGCCGCTGGACGCCGCGCGCACCCTGATCGACCGGGCCGCCCGGCCGGTCGAGCTGCCCACCTCGGTCAACCCGCTGCTGGTGATCTTCGGGGTGTTGGGGGCGGTGCTGGCCGCCGGCCTGGGCGCGCTCGCCCGGGTGGCGGGCGAGCGGTACGGCGGCGACCTGCGGGTCGGGCTGCCGGTGGTGGGACTGCTGGTGACCCTGCTGGGACCCGTGGTCGGGCTGGTGCCGGCACGCCGGCTGGCAGACCGCCGGCACGCCGTCCTCGGCCCGCGACCGATCATCGTGGTGGTGGTCGCCGGCCTGCTGACCACCGGGACGCTTGTCACGCTGCTCCGCTGAGCCCGCGCGGCCGAACCCGCGCCGCCGACGGCACCGCCCGCCGCGACGGCGCCGGGCCGGCACGGCGGGCCGGGGCCGTCCACACGGCGGGCCGGTGCGTCTCGGCACGGCGGGCCGGTCAGGCCGGCACCAGCACGGCCTCCCGGAGCAACCGCCGGACCAGCACCAGCCGGTCGGCGTCCCCGTCCAGTCCCGGCAGGTCGCCGACCCGGACCGCGGTGCCGGACAGCACCGTCCGGAGCGCGTCGGCACACCCCTCGGGCAGGTCGAGGGTCCGGTCGAACAGCCGCAGCACGATCCGGCCCGGCGCGCCGGGCACCAGCCGCCAGGGCAGGCCGCGGCGGACCGCGACCCGGCTGTCCGCGGCGACCGCGGCGGCGACCGCCGCCTGAGCCATCGGCCGGATCGGCGCCGGGCGCCCGGCCGGCCAGGACCGCTCGCGCAGCCGGTCGGCCACCGACTCCGGATCGGCGTGCAGCAGCCAGTCCCGCAGCGCCGCCACGGTCTCGGTGAGTTCCGGCTCGACCTGCTCGGGGTCGGCGACGTCGAGCCCGAACGGCAGCGTGGCGCGCAGCCGGCGGTCCTCGCCGGCCAGCGCCAGCAGCTCCTCCACCAGGGCGTACCGGGTGAGCGCCCGGATGCCCACGGTCAGGTGCAGCGAACCGGCCTCCTGGGCCTGCGCGCTGTGCAGCCATCCGCGCGGCAGGTACAGCGCGTCGCCCGGCGCGAGCACCACGTCCAGCGCCGGCGGCCCGCTGGCCACCGCGGACACCTCGTCCGCGTGCCCGCCCCAGGGCTGTCGCTCCAGCGGGTCGGGCAGCACCGGCGGGTGGATCCGCCAGTGCTTGTGCCCGTCGACCTGGAGGACGAACACGTCGTGCGTGTCGTAGTGGGTGGCGAAGCCCTGGCTGCCGGCGGGGGTGAGGTAGGCGTTGACCTGGAGCGGCTGGCCGAGCGCCAGCCCGAGTTCCCGGGTGAAGTCGACAAGCGGCGGCCAGATGCGGTGCAGCCCCTGCAGGACCAGGGTGGCGCCCTCGGCGTACAACCGCAGTACCCGCTCGTCGAGGACCTGGTCGGTGATCTCGGCACCGGAGCCGCCGCCGCCGGTGTAGCGCGCGGCCGGGAGCAGGTCACCGTCCTTGGCCACCCGCAGGAACGGGGTACGCAGTCCGCGGCGGCTGAGCAGTTCGTCGGCGTCGGCCGGGGAGAGCAGGTCGGTGAAGCCGGCCGGGTTGTCCAGTTCGGCGGCCCGGGACAGCAGCGGCGTGCGGCCCCAGTGTCCGGCCGCGAACGCGGCCGGATCCATCGCCACGCACCGGGTCAGCGCCGCCGTGCTGGTGGGATCGCCGAACGCCGGGCGGCCGTCGCCGCCCGGCGTCTCGGTCAACCGGGCCGGAAGCCCGATCGTCACCGGGCCGCGCCGTCGGCGCCGCCGTCCTGCTGACCGGGGGTCGCGCCGCCGTCGGCCGGACCCTCGGCGCTGCCGTCGGCACCACCGTCGTGCTGACCCGGCGTCGCGCCACCGTCGGCCGGACCCTCGGCGCTGCCGTCGGCACCACCGTCGTGCTGACCCGGCGTCGCCCCGCCGTCGGCCGGACCCTCGGCGCCGGCGCCGGTGGTGCCGCGGATATCCTCATCATTCAGTCGCATCGGCGTCTCCTTCGTGTCGCGCCGCAGGGCAGCGCTGCGGGCGGACCACCGCCAGGCGGCGGACCGTACGCATGTTCGCGCCATCGGTTCGCGATGGCGGCCGGTCCTGCCGGTCCCGCGGACGCGGGGCCGGCCTGCCTGCGCTGGTACCCCGGTCGATCATGTCTAACCATGCGGCGGACCCGCGTTTGCGGCTCCCCCGGGCGAGCACCGCGCCACCATCACCACCATCGATGGGACCGGTGCCGGGCGGACACGTAACGTGGGCAACCGAGGGCTGCCCGTTGCGAGTCCGTCTCGCTATCCTCAACGGGCATGGGGGTCAATACGGGGAACACGCGGTCGCTCTGGCACAACCGGGATTTTCTCCTCTTCTGGCTCCTTCAGACCCTCTCCGTGGCCGGCGACTCCTTCTCGTACGTGGCCATCCCGCTGCTCGTCCTGCACGCCACCGGCTCGGTCGCGCAGATGGGGCTGCTCACCGGGATGGCCGGGGCGGCGTCCGTGCTGACCGCGGTCGTCGCCGGGGTCCTGGTGGACCGGCTGGACCGGCGCCGGCTCATGATCGCCTGTGACGCGCTGCGGGCGCTGGCCTACGTCGCCGTACCGCTGCTCTGGCTCACCGGCCCGCAGGTCTGGCTGCTCTATCTCGTCGTTCCGCTCGGCGGCGCCCTCGGCATGGTGTTCCGGGTCGGGTACGTGACCGCGGTGGCCGAGCTGGTCGACATCGACTCGATCACCGAGGCCAACGGCCGGCTGTCCGCGACGTACGCGGTGGCGAGCGTGGCCGGGCCGATGCTGGCGGGGATCGTCTGCGGCCTGTTCGGCCCGGCGGTGGCGGTGGGGGTGGACGCGGCCACCTTCGCGCTCTCCGCCGCCGGCCTCGGGCTGGTCCGGCTGACCGGCCGCCGGCCCGCGGCCGATGCCGCCGGGCAGCCGGCGGCCCGGCCGGCGGTCTGGCGCGACCTGCTGGCCGGGCTGCTCTTCCTGTGGCGGCACCCGGCGCTGCGCTCCCTGACCGTGCTGCTGTCGCTGTCCCTGTTCCTCATGCTCGGTCTCACCGACGTGTTCATCTACCGGCTCAAGCACGACCTCGGGCAGCCCGACCACATCGTCGGCACCGTCATCGCGGTGGCCGCCGTCGGGACCGTGGTGGCCGCCCTGGTGGCCGCGCCGGCCCGCCGCCGGTTCGGCTTCGGCGTCTGCTGGGTGGCCGCGCAGTCGCTGGCCGGGCTGGCGATCGCGCTGGTCGGCCTGGCCGGGCAGCTGGCCGCGGCGGCCGCCCTGGTGGCGGTCTACACCTTCGGCATCGGGGTGGCCGGGATCTGCTCGATGTCGCTGCGCCAGCAGGTCACCCCCGAGCATCTGCTGGGCCGGGTCACCTCGGCGTTCTGGACCGTCCACTACGCGCTCGCCCCGCTGGGCGCCGCCGTGCTCACCTCCGCCACGGCCCGCTACGGCAGCGCGTCGGTGCTGCTGGTGGCCGGGATCGGCTGCCTGGTGGTGGCGTTGGGCGGCCTGTTCACGCCGCTGGTGCGGCTCTCGCCGGCCGCGCTGCGCCGGCCGGTGACCCAGGGCGCCGGCTGACCGGCGCCGGCCCGGCCCGCGGGCACCGCGCCGGCCCGTGCGCGCGTCGCGGCGGTCGCGGGCGACGGCCCGGTGCGCGTCGCGGCGACCGCGGGCGGCGGCCCGGGTGCGCGTCGCGGCCGGGGGCCGTCAGGGCAGCACGGTCTCCAGATCCTTCGGCACGGTCGCGCGGACGTCGTCCCACTCGCCCTGCGGCACGTGCCGGCGCAGCGCACCCAGCACCGTGCGGACCAGACCCTCCGGGCCGCCGTCGATGTCGTACGGGAAGCCCTGCCGCACCTCGTACAGGAACTCGTCCCGGTTCAGCTTCACCGGCACCACGGTGGGATCCCAGCCCTCGAAGTAGATGCCGCGCACCAGGGTGGGCAACTGGGCCGCGAAGTGCGCGCTCTCCTGGATGGGCATCCGGTCCCGCAGCAGGTGCAGCACGGTGCGCAGCGCCGCGTACGACTGGTTGCGCCGCTGCGTGGGCCAGCCGTACGCCGCCTCGATGTCCTTGAGGAGCAGGTTGGTCTTCTCGATCGACGCGTCGAAGGTCGACTCCGGCTTCTTCGTCACGATGCTCCCCCTCGGTTGACTCCGCCTCGTTCCAGCGTGCCGCGGGACCGGATGAGGGCCGCTCACCCGGCGCGGGTGAACGGCTCCGGGCTCCGCTCCGGCCGGCCGGGTCCGGCCAGCGGGGTCGGCTCGGTCAGCGACCAGGCCGCACCGATCAGCCCGACCTGCGAGAACGCCTGCGGGAAGTTGCCCAGTTGCTCCCCGGTGGCCGGGTCGATCTGTTCGGCCAGCAGGCCGAGGTCGTTGGCCCGGGCCACGACGCTCTCGAACAGCGCGGTGGCCTGCTCCTGCCTCCCGGCGTACGCCAGGCACTGCACCATCCAGAACGAGCAGAGGAAGAAGCCGGCCGGGTCGTCGTCCCAGCGCCGGATCAGGCCACCGACCGACAGCCGCTTGTGGATCAGCTCGATCGTGGCCCACATCCGTGGGTCGGTGGCCGGCAGGAAGCCGACGCACGGCAGCAGCAGCACGGAGGCGTCCAACTCGGTGGAGCCGAAGGCGCCGGTGTACGCGCCGACCTCCGGGTGCCAGCCGTCCCGCAGCACGGTCTCGCGGATCTCGGCCCGGGCGGCACGCCAGCGGTCCAGCTCGGCCGGGCCGCCGAGCCGCTTGCCGAAGCCGATGGCCCGGTCCAGGGCCACCCAGCAGAACACCTTCGAGGACAGGTAGTGCCGTTCGGCGTCCCGGGCCTCCCACATCCCGGCGTCGGGCTGCCGCCAGTCCCGGGCGGACCGGTCGGCGAGGCTGCGCAGCAGGTCCCGCACGTCCGCCGGCATCGGCTCCAGGTAGTCGCGCAGCAGCCAGGCCGCGTCCAGCACCTCCCCCGGTACGTCCGCCTGCCGCTGCTGCCACGCCTCGTTGCCGACCCGGATCGGCCGGCTGTCGGCGTACCCGCGAAGGGTGTGCACGACGCGTTCGGAGACGTCCCGCTCGCCCTCGACGCCGCACATGATCGGCACCGGCTGCCCGTCCACCCGGCCGACCGTCTGGGCCACCCAGCGGAACAGCCGGGTGGACTCGTCCGGGCAGGCCGCCACCCAGAGCGCCCGCAGGGTCAGCGAGAAGTCCCGCAGCCAGCCGAACCGGTAGTCGTAGTTGCGGTCGCCGCCCCGCTTCTCCGGCAGCGAGGTGGTGGGGGCGGCCACCACGGCGCCGCTCGGCTGGTACGTCAGACCCTGCACGATCAGCGCGTTGCGCCGGATCAGGTCCGGGTAGCGCCCCTGGTACGTGTGCAGGTCCGCCCAACTGCGCCAGCCCTCGACGGTCTCGTCGAGCGCGTGCGGCACGTCGACCGGGGCGACCGGCCGGTCCTGGCCGTAGGTGCTGGTGTGCTGGAGCGCGAAGTCCACCCGGTCGCCGGCGGACACCGCGAACGAGGCCGTGGCGTCCGGCCCGTCCACGTCCAGCGACACCTGCCCGGAGAGGGTGAGTGTCGCCGGTCCGGCCGTGGCGACCAGGCCGGCGGCGGTGGGCAGCGGGTAGCCCTGCACCATCCCGTACTCGAACCGGGGCCGGTAGGTCAGCTCCAGGTCCACCCGGCCGGAGAGCCCCTGCACGGACCGGATCAGGCAGTCCGGCGGCCGGCGCCCGATGTCGTGCCCACGGGCTCCCGGCTCCAGGGCCAGCGCGTCGACAAGCGCCACCGATCCGGTGTCGGTGGTGAAGACCGTCCGCAGTACCAGCGTGTCGGGCAGGTAGTCCCGTTCGGTCCGGTACGCCCCGCGCGGCCGGATCGACCAGCCGCCGCCGGCGTCCCGGTCCAACAGCGCGGCGAACACCGACGGGGCGTCGAACCGACCCGGGCACCACCAGTTCACCGAACCGTCCCGGTCGACCAGCGCGCCCGTGCGGCCGTCGGCCAGGTACCCGTGATCGGCGATCCGTGAGCTGCTCACGCCGGCGCTTACCCGGCCCGCCGGCCGGTAATCGGTCCGGAGCGGCACTAACCGCCGGCCGCGTCGTCGCCCAGCAGGTCGATGAGCGTACGGGCGTTGTCCTGGGCGTAGTCCCGGTAGCAGTTGTTCATCAGGACCTGGGTCCGGTCGGCCTGCCCGGCCAGTTCCCGGAGCCGGGGTGCCCACTCGCGCAGCTCCCGGTCCGAGTAGCGGTAGCCGAACTTCTCGTGAATGTCCCGGCTGGTCCACTTGCTGCTGTGCCCGTGGAACCGGACCACGGCCAGGTCGGCGGTGGCCGCCAGCACCGGCGGCACCGACGAGCGGTGCCCCTGCGGCATGTCCACGCAGACGTACGGCAGCTCGTGCCGGCGCAGGAGGTCGAGGGTCTCCTCGGCGTTGTCCCCGGCGAACCAGGAGGCGTGCCGGAACTCCAGCACCGGGGTCAGCGGGGCGCACCGGCGCTGGACCTCCAGCAGGTACTGCTTGTTGTCCCGGCGGATGGTGAACCAGGGCGGAAACTGGAACAGCACGGCGCCCAGCTTCCCGGCCGAGACCAGCGGGTCCAGCGCGCTGAGGAACCGGGACCAGACGTCCTCGTACGCCTGCGGCGCCAGGTCGTCCGGGTACACGTTCTTCTTGTCGGTCTCCGGGCGGAGATCCTTGTACAGCGCGCCGACCCGGGTGGGGTGGCCGGTGAGCAGGCTGAACGCCTTGATGTTGAAAGTGAAGCCGGGCGGGGTGCGCGCCGCCCACAGTTCGGCGGTCCGCTGCGCGGGCGGCGAGTAGTAGGTGGAGTCCACCTCGACCAGCGGGAACCGCTCGGCGTAGTAGCCCAGACGCTTCGCCGCGGTGTCCACATCGGCCGGATACCACCCCGACTCCAGCAGGGTGGGGTCCGTCCACGACGCGGTGCCGACGCTGATCCGACCCATGGCGCTGCGCACCCGCCCTTCCCGGTGCCCGTGCGGCCCACCGTACCCGCGGCCGTCCCGGTCCGCCGGGTGACGACCGCGGCGACCCGGCCCTCGGGCGGCCCGGGCTCTCAGGCGGCCCGGCGCTCGCGGCTCTGTTTGCAGGCGACGCAGCTCGTCGCCGAGGGGAAGATCTCCAGCCGCTCCACCGGGATCGGCGCCGTGCAGCCCTCGCAGAACCCGTACGTGCCCTCCGCCAGCCGGGCCAGGGCGTGTTCGTACTGGGCACGCCGGTCGAGGATGCCGCGCAGCAACGACTGGGCGGTGTCCCGCTCGGCCGTCTTCGTACCGTGGTCGGCCTGGTCGTCGCCGGCGGTGTCCCCCACCTCCACGAGCCGCAGGACCTCGTTCTGCACCACGGCCTCGTCGTACTCCACGGTCAGTTCGTCGTACCGGGCCTGCAGGGACGTGCGGATCTGTTCGTTGTCCGTCGCGGAACGCCCGGTGCTGACGGTGTCGACGGTGTCGACGCGCTCGTGCACGACCATGCGCTGCCTGCCTCTCTGCTCCTTGCGCCGGCGTCCGGACCCGATGCGGTGACGCACGTTATCCCGCGCTGCTCGGCTGTTCGAGCGGGGCGAGTACCCCGGCCCCCGGGCGGTCAAACCGGCGATCGGTGCGTCGTTGCGGGGCGTCGTTCCCGGGTTGTCCGGCGGGTCGTTCCGGGGCTGTCCGGCGGGTCGCTCCGGGGGTTGTCCGGCGGGTCGCTCCGGGTCTGCGGCCGGTCGGTCCGGCGGGTCAGCCCGGCGGCAGCAGCAGGGCCGGATGCCGGGGATCGTCGACCCGGACGGCCAGGTCGGCGAGGGCCACCGGATCGACCTCCTCGGCGTACCGCCGGTACGCCGGCAGCGTCCACCGGTCCCGCTCGGCGGCCCGGCGGGCCAGCGCCGCCGGGGAGAGCGCGAGATGCACGCTCAGGTCGAACGGCAGCGGACCGCCGAGCAGGAACGGCCCGCTGACCAGCACCACCGACCGGTCCGGCAGCCCGAGGTAGCCGGCCCGGCTGGCCCGGTCGGTCTCGGCGTTCCACAGCGTCGGCAGGATCCGGCCGCTGCCGCTCGGGCCGGCCGGCTCCAGCACCTCGCGGCGCAGGCCGGCCTCGTCGAGCCAGCCGAGATAGTACGAGTCGGGATTCGTCCGGCCCTGCTCGTACCGCAGCGAGGCCGGGCGCAGGAAGTCCGTCGAGCGCAGGTGCACGGCCGGCCGGCCGCGGACCCGCAGCGGATCGACAAGCGCGGCGCCGAGCCGGTCCGGCGCCGCGGCGGGCGCACCGTCCAGGGCCACCCGGACCC
This sequence comes from Plantactinospora sp. KBS50, assembly GCF_002285795.1. GTDB lineage: Bacteria > Actinomycetota > Actinomycetes > Mycobacteriales > Micromonosporaceae > KBS50. Next base: position 3,093,614 of record NZ_CP022961.1, on the reverse strand, counting down.
GCCCGTCGGCGTTGACTCCGGCGATCCGGTCGGCCAGCTCGGCCACCAGCAGGTCGGGGGCGATGGGACGGTACCTCACCGGTCCCATGGTGCCCGGTCAGCCGGCGCGGTCGACCACCACCCGCGCATCGTCGGCCAGCCGGTATCCCACGCCGTACACGGTGGTGATCAGCGGCACATCGGTGCCGACCTTGCCGCGCAGCCGGCGGATGTGCACGTCCACGGTCCGCACGCCGGCGTGCTCGTACCCCCACACGGCGTTCAGCAGTTGCAGCCGGGTGAAGACCCGGCGCGGGTGCGCCACCAGGTGCATCAGCAGGTCGAACTCCAGCCGGGTCAGCGGCAGCCGTTCGCTGCCCAGCAGCGCCGAGCGGGAGGCGGCCAGGACGTGCAGCGTCTGCGGAACCGGCGGGACCGGTGGGGGTGGCGGCGTGGGCTGCGGGTACAGCACCGTCGGCTCGATCCGGCGCTCCGCACCGGACGGACCCGCGCTGACCGTCGCCTCACCCCGCTCCACCAGCTCGCGGGCCGCCTCCAGCAGCCGCCGCGCGGGTGCGGTGAGCGTCTCCTCGCCGGCCAGCGGGATGGACAGCGTCACCGTGAGCGCCGGCATGCCCGGTGTCCCGGTCGGCCGCCGTCCCGCTCCCGGCGGTCGTCCCGGCGCCGGGTGCTGGGACGGGTGCCATCCGGTACGCGACGAGGCGGGGCTGACCGACATGGTCCTCCTTGCTGGTCCGGGCGTTCCGCACGGCCCCGGGCTGCGCAGGACCGATGCTTCCGGCCCTCCCGCCGAGGGGTCAAGGGACTCCGGTGTTGCATGAACGTGACAATAGGCCGACACACCGGAGCGGCATGCTTGCTCTGAGTGCCACCGCCGATGATAGACGGAACGCTATCGGCCGCCGGCAACCCCCTGTCCCCGCGACCGCGCCCAGGTCAGCCCGTCCCGCCCCGGCCCGGCGGCGCCGTCGGTGTCTCCGGCGGGGCCGTCGGCGATGCCGGGGGGCGTTGCCGGTGTCGGCGTTGTCGCGGTCGCCGTCGATCTCGCCGCAGCGGGGCGGGTCCCGTCGGGTCGGAACGCGGGCAGCCCGGCCGTACGCCAGGCCACGAAACCGCCCCGCACGTCGGTCGCCCGGTGCACACCGAGATCCAGCAGCGCCGCCGCGGCGAGCGACGAGGTGAAGCCCTCCTCACAGAGCACGATGACCGGAAGGTCGTAGCCGGCGATCGGCAGTCGCGCCGGACATCGCGGATCGAACCGCCACTCCAGCACGTTGCGCTCCACGGCGAGCGCGCCGGGCACCGCGCCGGTGGCGGCCCGCTGCCCCGCCGGCCGGATGTCCACCAGCACGGCTCCGGCCCGGCAGGCCAGGTGCGCCGCCTCGGGCGTCAGCCGGAGCAGCCGGGCGCGGGCCGCGGTCAGGATCTCATCGATGCCCCGGGACCCCGCCGGGACGACGCGCCCCCCGATCGGCCGCGATGGGTCGGGACGCCCCGCGCCCGGGCGCAACGGGTCGAAGCGCTTCTCGACCGGGCGCTTCTCGACCGGCTCCGGCCGGCCCGGACCTCCCGCGCCCGGGCGCGGCGGCACGACGTTCGCGGTTTCGCCGGTCACCAGGCCACCCCCGCCGTCGCCACCTCGACCGGCCGCAGCCGCCCGGCGGCCAGTTCGTACCGCGTCATGCGGGCCAACGCCGGACGGTAGACGTGCACGCTCACCGCAGGTCCGGTACCCCGGTTGCCGACCCGGTGCACGTGCCGGGAACCGAACGACCGGCCGGCACCGCCGGGCAGGACCCTCGGGCGGAGCCAACCGTCGACCACCGTCTCCTCCGTCAGCGCGCCGGAGACGACCGTGAAGGCGCCGGCGGAGCCGCCGTGATCGTGCAGGTCGGTCCGCTGCCCAGGCAACCAGGTCAGCAGCCATGCCTCGTGGTCGTCGGCCGCGCCGAGCCGCGCGTACCAGCGCCGCGCCGGATCGAAGCGGGCCTCGCACGGCCAGTCTCCGGCGGCGTACCGGCGGGCCAGAGTGAGGAGGTCGGACCCCGCTTCCTCGCGGAGGATCCGCTGCTCAACTGTCATGGCAACATAATGGATGCTTTTCCGATCGACTTACTAGGTAATTCCACAGTCCGGGACACCGGCGCGAAACGACCCAAGGTCAACACGACTTCGGCGAACTTGGGGGGTGGATGGCGCCCGGACACCCCGACTTCGCCGAAGACGTGTTGACCTTGGCGAGCCGCGGTGACCCTGCGAAGTCGTGCTTTCCCGTTTCGGCACGGCGACATCGTCATCGATCCTGGGCGGTCGTGTTGACCCTGCGAAGTCGGGGTGAGCCTGCGAAGTCGGGGTGAGCCTGCGAAGTCGGGGTGAGCCTGGGCGGTCGTGTTGGCCTAGCGGCGTGCGGACTCCCGGGCGACGAAGCCGGCCGGCCCGCCCGCGAACGCCTCGAAGCCGACCGTCTCGGCACGCCGCCGCTCCCGCTCCACCCGCCGGCCGGCCAGCACCACGCTGGCGAAGCCGACGGTCAGCGCCGCGAGTTCGAACACCAGCAGCGCGCCGGAGGGCGGATGCGTGTCCCTGGCCCCGGCGCCGGCCCGGGCCAGGCAGACCAGGACGAAGAGCGCCGCCGAGATCGCGTTGGGCAGGTTGCCGCGCAATGCCGCCCGCCGGTCGCCGTTCGCCGGGACGTCCCACAACTCCAGCAGGCCGGCCACCGCGGTCAACGCCGCCGCCACCAGGCCGGCCACCGCGGTCCAGTAACCCACCTCGCCGAGCAGGCGCGGGCCGCCGAGCAGATCGGCCAGGTCGAACAGCACCGCGCAGGCGAACAGCCCGAGCGGGAGCGTCACCAGCATCGGCTGGATGGGTTGCCCGTGCACGTGCAGTCGACTGTCCATGGTGGCGGTCCTCCCCGAGACATTGTGCCCACCGACGTCCGGAATCGGTGCTACCCGGTCGGTTCGCCGACAAAACCGGAGTTCCGCTCAGCCACCGCGCGGCGACGGACGGCGACGGGCGGGAACGCTTCACCCCGCCGGATGGCCGGCCGGCCCGCGCGGCATCCGGCCGCCCGCACGGCGGCGGGGCGGGCGGGCGGGCGGGATCCCGTCAGCCCGCGTGGTGGCGGGCGGGCGGGATCCGGTCAGCCCGCGTGGTGGCGGGCGGGCGGGATCCGGTCAGCCCGGGTGGTGGCGGGCGACCGAGTCGACCAGCCGGCGGGCCAGTTCGGCAAGCGGGATGGACAGCGCCCGGGACGCGCCCCGGAGCACCTCCCGGGCCTCCGGGGCGGGGCAACCACGCTGGGTCATGATGACCCCGAGCGCGTGGCCCACCACCTCCTCGTCCCCCGGCGCCACCGGCTGCGGCTGCGCGCGATCGGCCCGGACCCGGCCGCGCACGGCGGCCAGCAGCAGGCCGGCGTGCTCGGCCAGCAACATGGCGGTCAACTGCTGCCGGTCCCGGAACGCGCCGGGCCGGCGCGCGTACAGGTTGATCGAGCCGATCACCTGGTCGTCGATGTCGACCGGGGCCGAGACCACGCCGTGCACCCCCAGCGCCAGCGCGCGGGCGGTCCACCGGGGCCAGCGGCCCGAGCCCGCCAGGTCCGGAACGAACACCGGGTCGCGCTCCCGGATCGCGGTGATGGCCGGGCCGTCGTCGCCGTACTGTACGTCGTCGAGGGCCCGGATGGGTTCGTCCGAGGCCGCCACCGAGGCCGGCTCGCCGGCCTGCAGGATGGTCACGCTGCACCAGGTCACTCCCGGTACGGCGGCCCGGCAGGTCCGGACGAGCTGGGCGAGCGCCTCGTCGAAGTCCGCGGCCGAGATCAGGCCGGCGGTCAGCTCCCGCAGCAGGGCGGCCGTCTCCAGGACACCCAGCGCGTCGCCGGGCGCCGTCGTCGTCCTCACCGCCGTGCGACCCGCGCCACCGCCGCCGCGTACCCCGCGACGCCACCACCTCGTACGGTCGGCTTCGTCATGCTGACCTCTCCCCCCGGACCTCGGACCCGGGCTACTACCCCGGCCGAGGACGGTCAAAACCGGGCGAAAAACGGCCCGCGACCGCGCAAGATGGGCTATACGACCGACGGACCCGGTCGAGCCGGGCGGGCCGGGCTGGCCATACTGGTCCGCCATGGAGTTGGACGAGTATCAGCGCGGCGCCCTGCGCACCGCCGCCCCCCGGGACAAGCGGAACGAACTGCTCCACCTGGTGCTCGGGCTGGTCGGTGAGTCGGGTGAGGTCGCCGAGAAGTTCAAGAAGTGGGTCCGGGACCTGGACAGCGACGAGACCCGGATCGACCGGGCCGACATCGCCAAGGAACTCGGCGACGTGCTCTGGTACCTGGCGGTGCTCGCCGACTATCTCGACCTGAGCCTGGACGACATCGCCGCGGGCAACCTGGCCAAGCTGGCCAGCCGGCAGGGCCGGGGGGTGCTGGGCGGCAGCGGCGACAACCGCTGAGCCGGCACGCTACCGGCAGCCGCCGTCGCGAAGGTCGTTGACGACCTCGACCAGCCGCGAGCCCGTGCGGGGACGGCCGGCACGGGCACGGCGGCGCCCCGAGGGCCGGCCCGGACCAGCCGGCCGGTCCCCGGGGCGGGTCGCGAGGAAGGTCAGTGACCGCCGGAGCGCAGCCGCCGGCCGACCGAGGCGATCAGCCGGTCCAGCTCCGAACCGAACGGGTTGTCGTGCACGAGGTACGTCCAGGTGGCGCTCGGCCGGACGATCTTGGCGGCGTCGGGCTCCCACTCGTCGCCGAACTCGGTCTCCTCGAACGTCTCCACGGTCCGCCGTTCGATCTCCGGCATCAGCTCGTTGAACGCCGGCACGGCGGCCCGGTGGAACTCGTCCAGCGGGTCGAGCCGGCCCAGCGCCCGCAGGTGCACGCCCTCGCGGACCTCGGACAGCTCGGCCAGGTGCGCGGCCCAGAGCCGGTCGAGGTGGTAGAGCGCGATCGACCGGGCGGCCCGGGAGAGGATGTCCTCGTCCATCTCCTTGGTCTTCTCCGGCAGCCGCTCCAGCAGCATCAGCGCGGCCACCTCCGAGGTGAGCAGCCGCTCCCGCCGCTCGGCCAGCGCCTTGCGCTGCTGCTCGATCACCACGCTGTACCGCCAGGTGTTGCGGTGGATCTCGTGGTTCACCCCCTCGGCGACCCGCTGGGCGTGCTCCACGGCGTACTCGACCTGCTCGTCGGTGACCAGCCCGTCGGCGTGCATCCGGGGCGACGGCGGGATCGCGTCGGCGGCGTGCCGGACCACCAGGTCGTCCTCCAGGCTCACGAAGAACACCGAGCCGCCCGGGTCGCCCTGCCGGCCGGCGCGGCCACGAAGCTGGTCGTCGACGCGCCGGCTGTCGTGCCGGCCGCTGCCCATCACGTACAGGCCGCCCAGCTCGGCCACCCGGTCCCGGTCGGCCTGGTCGCTGCCGCCGAGCCGGATGTCCACGCCCCGGCCGGCCATCTGGGTGGAGACCGTCACCGCGCCGTACGCGCCGGCCTCGGCGATGATCGCCGCCTCCTCCGCGTCGTTCTTGGCGTTCAGCACCACGCACGGCACGTCGGCCGCGGTGAGCGCGGCGGCCAGCGCCTCCGACTCCTTCACGTCGAGGGTGCCGACCAGCACCGGCCGGCCCGCCTCGTGGCAGCGCCGGATCTCGTCGACCAGCGCCTCCTCCTTCTCGGCGCGGGTGGCGTAGATGCGGTCCGGGTCGTCCACCCGCACGCACGGGGTGTTGGGCGGGATCACCGCCACCTCAAGACCGAAGAACTCCCGTAGCTGGTCCCCGACCAGCACCGCGGTGGCGGTCATCCCGCAGACCACGGGGTAGAGCGCGACGTACGCCTGGACGGCGATGGTGCCCAGCACCTCGCCCTCGGCGGTGGCGTCCAGGCCCTCCTTGGCCTCCACGGCCGCCTGCAGGCCGTCCGGCCAGCGCCGCCGCTGGGCGACCCGGCCGCGCATCTCGTCGATCAGCTCGACGGCGCCGTTGCGGACGATGTAGTCGACGTCCCGGTTGAGCAGCGCGTGCGCGTGCAGCGCCACGTTGAGCGCGGAGAGCTGGTCGACGTTGTCCTCGGCGTACAGGTCGAGGCCGTCGAGCTTCTCCTCCAGCGCGTGCAGGCCCGCGGTGGTGAAGGCGGCGCTGCGGCCGTCCTCGGCCACCGTGTAGTCGGTGCCCGGGCGCAGGTCCCGGACCAGGGCGGCGGCGGTGTGCACCGGATCCTGCTCGCCCGGTACGGCGCCGGCCAGCACCATCGGCACCCGGGCCTCGTCGATCATGATCGAGTCGGCCTCGTCGACGATCGCCGTGCTCAGCGGGCGCTGCACCCGGTCCTCGATGTCCGTGACGAGCTGGTCGCGCAGGTAGTCGAAACCGGCCTCGCTGACCGAGACGTAGGTGACGTCCCGGCCGTAGGCGGCACGCCGCTCCTGCGCCGTGGACGCCTCGTTCACCCAGCCCACGCTCAGGCCGAGCAGCCGGTAGACCGGCTCCATCCACTCGGCGTCGCGGCGGGCCAGGTAGTCGTTCACGGTCAGCACGTGCACGGGACCGTTGCCGAGCCGGACGTGCCCGTAGGCGGCGACGGTCGCGGTCAGCGTCTTGCCCTCACCGGTGGCCATCTCGGCGACCTTGCCGGACAGCAGCGACATCGCGCCCAGCAGCTGCACGTCGTACGGGCGCTGGTCCAGGGCGCGGCGGGCGGCCTCGCGGCCGACGGCGCAGATCTCGGTGTAGTCCTCGGCCTCCCCGGCCAGCTCCGTCAGCTGTGCATCGGAGAGCGCGGACAGCTCCTCCTCGCGCGCCTCGATGCCCGGGAGCAGCTTGGACAGGGGGGTGAGGTCGACCGTGCTGCCGGGACGCTGGAGGAAGCGCCGGACCCTGGTCTTCAAACGCTGCGAGACGCCCATGACGCGCAACGGTAGCCGACCGGACATCGAAACGACGTACCCGCACCGGGCGGCTCGGCGCAGCGGCGTCGCGACCCGTCGGTCGCGACCCGGTGATCGCGCTCCGGCCCGGCCGCGGTCGGCCGGAACCGCGGCAAGGTGTCCACATTTCCCCTCCTGTTAACAATTCACGCCCCACCGGTCGGCCAGGATCGCGGTTAGCCGGTGATCTCCGCGGGAACCCAGCACCGGCTTGGCAACGATTTGGCATCGTCTATGTGATAGGAGCGGCCTGTGGGGCAAGCGAGACCGACCATCCCGCCCACCGTCGAGGCGTGGTCCAGCTACCGGACCCGTACCGCCGGTCAGTGGAGCACCCGGAGCCTGCTGGGCGCCAAGGGCGAGACCAGAGTGAGCGTGGTGCTGCCGGCCCGGAACGAGGCCACCACGGTCGGCCCGATCGTCTCGACGATCCGCCGGTACCTCGTGCAGGACGTGCCGCTGGTCGACGAGGTGATCGTGGTCGACTCGCGGTCCCGGGACGACACGGTGGCCGTCGCCACCGCCGCCGGGGCCCGGGTGGTCAGCCAGGACCGGATGACCCGGGGGCTGCCGCGGCTGGCCGGCAAGGGCGACGCGCTGTGGTGCGGCCTGGCCGCCGCCAGCGGCGACGTGGTGGCGTTCGTGGATGCCGACCTGCGCGAGTTCAGCCCGCACTTCATCACCGGTCTGCTCGGGCCGCTGCTCACCGACCCCTCCGTGGCGTTCGTCAAGGGCTTCTACCACCGGCCGCTGATCGGCGCCGCGGGCGTCGAGCAGGACGGCGGCGGCCGGGTCACCGAGCTGATGGCCCGCCCCCTGTTCAACCTGTTCTGGCCCGAACTGGCCGGTTTCATCCAGCCACTGGCCGGCGAGTACGCCGGCCGGCGCGCGGTGCTCGAACAGGTGCCGTTCGTCTCCGGGTACGGCGTCGAGACCGCCCTGCTGATCGACCTGTTCGACCTGGTGGGCCTGGACGGGCTGGCCCAGGTCGACCTCGGCGAGCGGCTGCACCGGCACCAGGACACCGAGGCGCTGGGCCGGATGTCCGCCCAGATCCTCTACACCGCCTGGTCCCGGCTGCACCGGCAGGGCCGGGTGGCCGACCCGTTGCCCCCCACCGGCCTGCTCACCCAGTTCCGGCGCGGCGCCGCGGCGCAGGAGCGGCCGCACCTGAGCCGGGAGGTGGTGGTCACCGACGTCTCCGTGCAGGAACGACCCCCGCTGTACGAGCTTCGCGACCTGATGCGCGACCGGCAACACGAGTACGTGGCCTGACCCGGTCGGCGGCCGGTGCCCGCCGTTTCCCTGTGAGGTGACAGATGGGCCCGACCGTGCTGATGAACGCCGGACCGTGGCTGGCGGTGCCGCCGCCGGGCTACGGCGGGATCGAGAACGTGGTGGCGACGCTCGTTCCCGAACTGCGCCGGCTCGGCGTCCGGGTGGTGCTGGCCTCCGTCGGCGCCAGCACGCTGGCCGTGGACGAACTGGTGTCGGTCTTCCCCGACGGCCAGTTCGCGCACCTGCAACGGCCGTACAACCAGGTCTGCGGGCTGGCCCAGGCACACCAGCACGGGGTGGTCCGGCGGCTGCGCGAGCACCCGGACATCGACCTGGTGCACGACCACGTCGAGGCGGTCGGCCTGGCCACCTTCGCCGCCATGGGTCCGGACGCCCCGCCCGTGCTGCACACGCTGCACTGGGACCTCGGCAAGCATCCGGAGCTGTACGGCGCGATCTGCGCCGGGGAGCGGGTCCGGGTCAACGGCGTCTCCGCCAGCCAGTTGGCCCGGGCACCGCTGGCGCTGCGGCGGCACGCGGTCGGCCACGTCCACCTGGCCACCCCGCTGGCCACCGGCGCGGACCGCCGGGCGCCGGTGGCCAAGGGCGGGTACGCGGTGATCCTCGGCCGGATCACCCCGGGCAAGGGGCAGCACCTGGGCGCCCGGCTGGCCCGGGCCGCCGGCGTACCGCTGGTGCTGGCCGGCCCGGTCGGGCCGTACCACCGGCCGGCGGACCTGGCCGCCGCCGGCGCCGCGGCCCGGCAGAACCCGGACGTGCGGTACTGGTACGACCGGGTGGCGCCGCACGTGGACGGCGACCGGGTCCGCTGGATCGGCACGGTCGCCGGCCGCGACCGCGACGACCTGGTGGCCGCCGCCCGGGCCACGCTGTTCCCGCTGCGCTGGGAGGAACCCGGCGGCACGGCCGTGGTCGAGTCGCTGGCCCTCGGCACCCCGGTGGTGGCCACCGCCCGGGGCTGCCTGCCCGAGCTGGTCGAGCACGGCCGGACCGGGCTGCTGACCGACGCCGAGGACGAGCTGGCCGACCTGCTGGTGGCGGCGCAGCTCCTGGACGAGGCGCAGTGCCGGCGCGAGGCCGCGCGCCGGTTCACCCCCGCGCTGATGGCCCAGCGCTACGTCGAGCTGTACGACCGGGTCCGGAGGTCGCCCGAGGTACCCGCGCCGACCCCGTCCCCGCACCCGCCGCCGGCCGACGCGGTTGAACACGGCGTCGGCGTGCTCGGGAAGCGCCTCCGGTTCCCCGAGCACCTCGATCAACGTGGCACCGGTGGGCTGTCCCTCGGGCACGAGACCGGTGGGCTGTCCCTCGGGCACGAGGAGGCGCGATGGTGACCGGCAGAGCACAGGCGCGGGCGCGGGCCCGGCCGCACCCGGCGACCCGGCGGCCGGCCGTGAGCCGGCTGGCGGCCGGGATCGGCGGGTTGTTCATCGTCTTCGGCGTGCTCGGCTTCCTGCCCGGGGTGACAAGCGACTTCGGCGAGCTGGGCCTGGCCGGGCACCGGTCCGGGGCGGTGCTGCTCGGCGTCTTCCAGGTCTCCGTGCTGCTCAACGTGCTGCACATCGGGTTCGGGGTGCTGGGCCTGGTGCTGGCCCGCAGCCCCGCCGGCAGCCGGCTCTTCCTGCTCGGCGGCGGCGCCGGCTACCTCGCGCTGTGGCTGTACGGCGCGCTGGTGGACGCGCAGGCGCCGGCAAACGTCGTACCGCTGAACCGGGCGGACAACTGGCTGCACGCGCTGGTCGGGGCCGGCATGCTGGCGCTGGGCGCGCTGGCCGGCCTGGTCCGCCCGGCCGACCCGGCGCGCCCGGCCGGCCCGAACCGCGCCGCCGAACCGGTCCTCGCCGCCGACCGGCAGCCCCGCGGCGGGCAGTCCCACGGCCGGCGGATCCACCGACGGCGGTCCCGCGCCGAGCGGACCCGCGGCGGGCGGCGCGGCACCGGGCCGCCGCGCCGCTGACCGTGCCCGACCCCGGTGGGGTCGCCGCCCCGGTGGGGTCGCCGCCCCGGTCGGGTACCGGGCGGGAGGAAAACCCCGAATGCCGGGTTTCGGCATCCCGACACCGGGTAGCCGGCCCTGTCCGTTGCGCGGGCGATGACGGGGTGAGGACATGGCGAGACGGGTGACCACCGAGCCGCACCGGGACCGCAGCCCGGTGATCCTGGCACCGGCACGGTTCGGCGGCTACCCGGGGCCGGTACGCCGGGCCGTCCCCGGCGACGCGCTGTGGCGCCTGCTGCGCACCACCGACGCCAAGCTGATCGGCCTGATGTACCTGGCCACGTCGTTCGGGTTCTTCCTGATCGGCGGCCTGATGGCGATGCTGATGCGGGCCGAGCTGGCCCGGCCGGGGCTGCAGTTCCTCTCGACGGAGCAGTACAACCAGCTCTTCACCATGCACGGCACGATCATGCTGCTGCTGTTCGCCACCCCGATGGTGTTCGGGTTCGGCAACTACGTCGTGCCGTTGCAGATCGGCGCGCCGGACGTGTCGTTCCCGCGGCTGAACGCGTTCGCCTACTGGCTCTACCTGTTCGGCGGGTCCATGGTGCTGGGCGGGATCCTCACCCCCGGCGGCTGGGCGGACTTCGGCTGGTTCGCGTACACCCCGCTGAGCGACGTGATCAACTCGCCCGGGGTGGGCGCGAACATGTGGCTGGTCGGTCTGGTGATCTCCGGTCTGGGCACCATCCTCGGCGCGGTCAACATGATCACCACGATCCTGACCCTGCGGGCGCCGGGCATGACGATGTTCCGGATGCCGATCTTCACCTGGAACGTCCTGCTCACCGCCGTACTGGTGATCATGGTTTTCCCGCTGCTGGCCGCGGCGCTGCTGGCGCTCGGCGCGGACCGGCTGATCGGCGCGCACGTGTACGACCCGGCCACCGGCGGCCCGATGCTGTGGCAGCACCTGTTCTGGTTCTTCGGCCATCCCGAGGTCTACATCGTGGCGCTGCCGTTCTTCGGCATCATCACCGAGATCATCCCGGTCTTCTCCCGCAAGCCGGTGTTCGGCTACAAGGGCCTGGTCGCCGCCACGATCTCGATCACCATCCTGTCGATGAGCGTCTGGGCGCACCACATGTTCGGCACCGGCCAGGTGCTGCTGCCGTTCTTCAGCATCCTGAGCTACCTGATCGCGGTGCCCACCGGGGTGAAGTTCTTCAACTGGATCGGCACCATGTGGAAGGGGCAGCTCACCTTCGAGACGCCGATGCTGTTCGCCATCGGCTTCCTGGTGACGTTCCTGCTCGGCGGGCTCACCGGCGTGCTGCTGGCCAGCCCGCCGGTGGACTGGCAGGTCACCGACACGTACTTCGTGGTGGCGCACTTCCACTACGTGCTGTTCGGCACGATCGTCTTCGCCGCCTTCGGCGGCGCCTACTTCTGGTTCCCGAAGATGACCGGCCGGCTGCTCGACGAGCGGCTCGGCAAGCTGCACTTCTGGACCATGTTCATCGGCTTCCACGCGACCTTCCTGGTGCAGCACTGGCTCGGCGCCGAGGGCATGCCCCGGCGGTACGCCGACTACCAGCAGCAGGACGGGTTCACCACGCTGAACATGGTCTCCTCGATCGGGTCGTTCGTGTTGGGCGCCTCCACGCTGTTCTTCATCTACAACATCTGGAAGTCCTGGCGCTTCGGCCAGCGGGTCACCGTGGACGACCCGTGGGGCTTCGGCAACAGCCTGGAGTGGGCCACCAGTTGCCCGCCGCCGCTGCGCAACTTCGACCGTCTGCCGCGGATCCGCTCCGAGCGCCCCGCCTTCGACGCCAAGTACGGACCGCTGGTCGCCGACCTGCTCCGGGAGGTCCCGATGCGCACCACCCGGCCGCCGCAGCACCTGAGCGAGGAACTGCACGCCGAGCACCGGCAGCCGGAGTCACCGAGCGCCGAGGGCGCGTACGGCGCCGGGGCGGCCACCGGGCACCACCCGCGCCCGCAGTCCGGTGCCCGGATGGTCGAGGTGCCCGAGCCGGCGGACCTGCGCCGGCCGGCCTTCATCGAGTCCGAAGCGGCGACGGAGGCCGAGGATGCCGACCCGGACCGCCCGTCGGACGGCTCCGGTACGGCCCCGGACGAGGAACCGGGCCGGGGCTGACCGGGTACGGCGATGGACCGGGGTCAACCGGCGGCGAACCAGGGTCGACCGGAATCGACCGGCGACGGGTCGGGTTCGACCGGCGACGGGTCGAGGTCAACCGGCGACGGGTCGAGGTCAACCGGGCACGGCGGCCAGGCCGGCGGTGGCGAGCACGGCCCGTACCGCGGGTCTGGCCCGGGCCAGCCGGACCGGGATGCCGGATCGCAGCGCCACGTCCCGGGCGGCGACCAGCGCGGTCGCGGCGGCGGCGTGCAGCGCTCCGACGCCGGCCAAATCGACCACGACCTCGGCCGGGTGGCCGGTGCCGACGGCCTCGCCGAGCACCCGGCGCAGGCGTTCCGCGCCGTCCTGGTCGACGTCGCCGGTCACCTCGACCAGCACCCCGTCCCCGGTCCGGCGCACGGCCATCCGCGACCGCGGCGCCTCCGGCTCGGCCGTCCCGTTCTGCCAGGGTGCCGGCGCGTCGTTGAGCATCGACTGGCGCAGCCAGGTGAGCGCCCGGGACAGCAGCCGGGAGACGTGCATCTGGGAGATGCCGAACCGGGCCGCGATCTCCGCCTGGGTCTGGTTGCCGTAGAAGCGCATGGCCAGGATGCGCCGCTCCCGCCAGGGCAGGTGGCCGAGCAGACCGGACACGGTGACCCGGTCGTCGACCGATTCGAGTTGGTTGTCCGACTCGCCGACCAGGTCGCCGAACTCGGCGGAACTCTCCCCGCCGACCGGGGCGTTGAGCGAGGCCGGGCTGTAGCCGGCCGCCGATTCCAGCGCCGCGAGGATCTCCTCCTGCGGCGTCTCCAGCCGCTCGGCCAGTTCGGCCACGGTGGGCGCCCGGCTCAGCTCGCTGGTCAGCGCGGACGTGGCCTGACCGACCTCCAGGATCAGGTCCCGCAGCCGGCGGGGCACGTGCACCCCCCAGGTCCGGTCGCGGAAGTGCCGCTTGATCTCACCGACGATCGTGATCGCCGCGTACGCGGTGAACGACCCCCGCTCGGGGTCGTACCGGTCGACGGCGTTGACCAGACCCAGCCGGGCGACCTGCTCCAGGTCCTCAAGCGGTTCGCCCCGCCCCCGGTACCGCCGGGCCAGCCGGCCGGCGAACGGCAACGCGAACCGGACCAGGTCGTCGCGCGCCTCCTGCCGGCGCTCGGGCGGCAGCCCCTCGATCCGCGCCGCGTACGCGAGCGCCGCCGCGTCCAGGTCCTCCAGCCCGCGTTCCGTCGGTGCCGGTGTGGTGGTCTGTCCGAACATCCGCGCCTCCCTCGCCGAAGGGCCCCGCCCAGGCTGCGGAACCGGTCGTTGGCGTGGTGCACCCACAGACCGGGCCGGAAGCGAAAGGCTTTCACTGGAAGTCGACGGCCGTTTCCGGCACGCATTACTGAGCGTCCTCGGCTCGTCGCAGCCAGCGATGTTCCCGCTTCGTAGGTACTCAATCACGAGACGAGGTTTTCTCGGGCTCGTTTCCGCGGGTGCGACCGGGCTCCGGCTAGCAGACCAGCAACCCGTGCGGCGTACCGGCGGCCCGCAAACCGGCCACCAGGTCCGGCACGCGCAACGGGGACGGCGCCGGCAGATCGTACGGCTGAGCACGCAGGACCTCGGTGGCGTGCCGGGTCGGCACGGACGTGACGGGATATCCGCGGGCGGCCATCCGGTCCACCGCGGCCCGGCGCCGGCCGAACGACGCGACCGCGAGCCACTGGGGCAGACCGGCCAGCGCGGGCGAATGCAGGCCGGGCGGCTCGGGCAGCACGTCCACCGAACTGAACGCCTCGCTGCCGGCCAGCCACCACTCCGCGCCGGCCACCGAGCGCCGGGTGGCCCGCTCGCACCAGTACGGCACCATGCCGGACCGGACGACCTGCCACGGGTCGAGCAGCCGGCCGCACTCGACCACACACCGGTCGCCGGCCTTGCCCGCGGCGCGCAGCCAGCCGCGGTAGACGTCGGCCACCGCCGCGCTCAGCGCCTCCGGGCGGGGACAGAGCACCCGGTGCAGCGTGCCGTCCCGGCCCTGCACGCAGGCCCGCAACTCCGCCTCCAGGTCGGGCTCCAGGCCGTGCTCGGCGAACTCGGCCGGGCAGCCGGCGCTCGGCGGGTCCCACCGGCGGTGATCGCCCCCCGCGCCGCGCAGCACGTCGGGCAGGGACGCGCTGTCCCGGGCGAAGTCGGCCGGGTCCAGCCCGCTGGCCGGGCTGCCCACCTGGAACCCCTGGCCGCTGCCGGCCGCCAGCACCGGCCAGGTGCGGGCGTCCCGCAGCGCCAGCACCGCGGCGCCGGGGTCCAGCCGGTCGGCCAGAAACCGCAGGTACGCCTCCGGCAGCCGCCGCCAGCGCACCACCAGCGTGATGGTGGCCCCGGCCAGCACGCCCCGCCCGACCGGGTCGTGCACCTGCCGGACCGTGATCCCCGGGTTCGCCGCGAGCAGCCGGGCGACCACCGGCCCGGCGTACCGCAGCGCCGCCGCCGGATCGTCGGCCGCGCCCTCGGGCCAGCTCACCGAGATCTCGAAGCCGGCCGGCAACCAGGGCATGCGCAGCGCCACCGCCAGGTGCGCCGCGGCGCCGTGCGGCGCGCCGAGCAGGACGCCGGGAGAGGTACCGGCCGGATAGTGGTCCACGATCCACCGGGCCACCCGCTGCACGTCCACCTCCGCGACCCAGTCCGCCGGAAGGGCGCCGCGGGCGGCGGCCCGGGCGATGGCGGCCCGGCGGATCGTCTCCGGCGCGCCGCGGAAGCGGGCCAGCACCGGCTGGTGGCCGAGGTCGGCGCAGTCCTGGCCGCGCAGCCCCCGGGCGCACGCCGCGAGCAGCACCCGGGCCGGACTGTCCGCCGCCACGATCCGCTCCGGACCGAGCAGACCGGACCCGGCGACGGCGAGGTGTTCCTGCATCTCCCGCACGGATCCCCACCCCTTCGCCACGGCCCCGGTCGCGCATCGGGCGCCCCCAGCGCCCGTCGACGGCCTGTCGGGCCGCGGCTTCCCGCCCGGATCCGGTTCAAACGCCTCGATCCGGACGGGACACCCCGTCCGCCCTCGGCCGCGTCGCCCGACGCACACCGCAGACGCTCAGGCCGCGAGCCGCACGGCAACCCACGGACGGGACGCCGACGCTCAGCTCAGCTCAGGTCCTCGGTGGCGGTGACCCGCTCCCGCAGCAGCGCGTCGCGCATCGCGCGGTCGCCGGGTTCGGCGGGCGCCGCCGGCGCACCGCGCAGGTGCGCGAAGGGAAGCTCGGGCGGGTGCAGGGCCACCGACGGGTCCACCACCGCCTCCACCACGGTCGGCCGATCGGCGGCCAGCGCCTCGTCCCAGGCCGCCCCGACCAGTTCGGGCCGGTCGACCCGGATCCCGTGCAGACCCAGCAGCCGCGCCCAGCCGGCGTAGGGCACGTCCGGCAGCGGCGCACCCGGACCGGTCCGCTGGCTGCGCGCCGGATCCCAGGACGGCGGCCCGGCACCGATCCGGCCGGCCCGGTCCCGGTTGTTGAGCACCAGGACCACGAGCCGGGGATCGGACCACTCGCTCCAGCGGTCGGCGATGGTGACCAGTTCCGCCAGGCCGTCCATCTGCATGGCGCCGTCGCCGGTCAGCGCGATGACCGGCCGATCCGGCGCGGCGAGCTTCGCGGCCACCGCGTACGGCAGGGCGGTGCCCATCGCCGCCAGGGTTCCGCACACCTGCGCGCGCACCCCGACCGGCAGTTGCAGGTGCTGGGCGTACCAGTAGGTGACCGAGCCGACGTCCACGGTGACCGAGGCGTCCAGCGGCATCCGGGGCGACAGCTCGTACAGCACCCGGCGCGGGTTGACCGGCTCGGCCGGCTCCTCGGTCCGGCAGACGGCCTCGGCCCGCCACCGGTCGACGGATGCCTCGACGAGGTCGCGCCAGTCCCGGTTGCGCCGCTCCGGCACCAGCGGCAGCAGCGCCCGCAGGGTTCCCGCGGCGTCGCCCACCAGCGGCACCTCCACCGGATAGCGGGTGGCCAGCTTCCGGCCGTCGATGTCGATCTGCACGGCGTTGGCCTGCCCGGGCATCGGGTAGAAGTCGGTCCACGGGTCGTTGGTGCCGATCAGCACCAGGGTGTCGCAGCCGGCCATCAGCTGGGTGCTGGCGGCGCCGCCGAGGTGGCCCATCACGCCGGTGTGGAACGGCAGCCGTTCGTCCAGCACCGGCTTGCCGAGCAGCGAGGTGGCCACCCCGGCCTCCACCCGGTCGGCGAGTTCCAGGATCTCCGGGGCGGCGCCGCTGGCGCCCTGGCCGACCAGGATCGCCACCCGCCGGCCGGCGCCGATCACCTGCGCGGCGGCGTTGAGGTCGCTGTCGTGCGGCACCACCCGGGCCGGAGGCAGGCCGGGAGCCATCGCGCCGGACCCGCCGTAGGACGGGAACGGGTCCGACACCGTCTGGCTCTGCAGGGTGTCGGGGACCACCACGCAGGTCGGGCTGCGGGTGGCCACGGCGACCCGGAACGCCCGGTCGACCAGGATCGGCACCTGTTCGGCGGTCCGGGCCGAACGCAGGAACTGCCCGCACGCGTCGGCGAACAGCCGGGCCGGTTCGATGCCCTGCCGGTACGCGCTGCCCAGCGGCGCCAGCGCCTGCTCACCGACGATGGCCACCACCGGTTGACCGTCCAGTTTGGCGTCGTACAGGCCGGGCAGCAGCCGGATCGCACCCGGGCCGTCGTTGGCCAGGCAGACGCCCACCCCGCCGGTGAACTTCGCGTGCCCGGTGGCCATGAACCCGGCCGCCTCCTCGTGCCGGACCCGGACGAAGCCGGGATCGTCGCCGGCTCGGCACAGCGCCGCGACGATGCCGGCCACCGCGTCGCCGGGGTAGCCGAACACCCGCGGTACGCGCCAGGCGCGCAACCGGTCGACGATCAGGTCGGCGACCAGCCGCGCCGAGTCAGCCATCGCCCCGTCCCGGGGTGCCGGCGTCGACGTACCGCAGCACCGCGCCCACCCCGTCGGTCAACTCGGGCGCCTCGTCGGGGCCGAGCACCGTCAGCGCGGCGTCGGTGCCGACCAGCGCCCGGATCAGGGCGGCGTCGGCGCGTACCCGCAGCGGGTCGGTGGTGATCAGGTCCGCCGGGTCGCAGGCGATGTCGGTGGGCTCCGGGCCGATCCACAGTCGCTCGGTGGAGGACGGATCGTCGACGATCAGCATCGTGTCCACCTGGTCGCGGCGCAGCGCGGCGGTCACCGCCGGCAGCCCGTCGCCGACCCGCTCCTGCACGCCGAACCGGTCCTTCACCGTGTCCACGTGGTCGGTCTCGGTCTCGGCGATGGCCTGCACCGTGAGGTCTTCCAGCTTCTCGGTCTTCGCGCCGTGCGCGAGCGAGCCCGCGTCCACCTGCACCACCCGGTCCTGCCACTTGGCCGGCAGTTGTCCGGCCAGCATGGTGCGGGCCTGCGGGTCCCCGGCCACCACGACGACCTCCGCGTTGACCCGCTCGGCCAGGTCGGCGGTCGCCGCCGCGCTGTCGCCGGCGTTGCGCTTCCACGAGGTCATGGCCTCGCGCTGGAAGCGGGCCTGCGCCCAGCCGCCGGGCTGGACCCGACGGATCGGATGCCGGTTGCCGCCGCGCACGTGCGCCCGGCGCGGCGCCTCACCGGCGCTGAGCCCGTCCACCCGGGCGCCGGTGCGGCCGGCCACCACCCGGACCCAGGGCACCCGCTCGCCGCGCTGGGCGACCAGCGGCATGGTGTGCGGGAGCGGGCCGTGTGCGGCGAGATCCCGGCGGGGCGGCGCGGACAGGTACTCGGTGTACACCACCTCGCCGCCGGCCGCGAACGCCGCGAGCCCGTAGTCCCCGGTGCCCGGCTCGTGCTCCCGGACCAACGCGTCCAGGGCCGCCAGGGTGGCCGGGGCGGCCTGCTGGTGCTCCAGCTCCTCGCGCAGGGCACGCCAGCGCAGGTCGAGGGCGGGCGCCGCGTCCTCGGTATCCCGGGACGCGTCCAGATAGACCGAGGCCCACGGCCCGCCGCGGGCGTAGAGCGGACGCAGAAAGGACAGCTCCATGGGTCGACCCCCTCCCAGTCGGACCTCGCATACCCGGGCCGGCCGGGAAGTCACCTGCCCGCCGGCCGCGGCGGCGACACGGGCGGATGACCCCGCTCATTCACGTTGTTCATCCCGGTCGATCGATACAATCCGTGGATCGGATCAGGACGCTCGGTGGTGATGATGACCGGAACCGGACACCCCCAGCCGGCCAGCCCGCCCCGCGCGCTGCCGCCGGTCACCGGACACGTGGTCCGGCTGATGGAGGGCTATCCGCGGGAGATCCGGGTACGCCAACCGGTTTTGGTCGTGGTGCTGGCCGCCGCGACCGTGGCGCGGCTGCTCGGCCGGGCGCTGACCAGCGTGCTGCGCGCCGGTTCCGGTGCCGGCGGCGGCCGGCGCCGGTTCAAGGAGCTGCGCAAGGGGCCGGAGTTCCTGGTCACCCCGCTGCGGGTGCGCACGGCCGAGGGCCGGGTGCGCGAGCTGGAGATCCACGGCCACCTGCCGCAGAGCGCGCTGGAACCGGCCGACCACGTCCAGGTGACCGTCCGGCGGCAGCGGGATCCGGAACTCGCACCCCGGGTCGAGCGGATCGTCAACCTCACCACCGGGCAACTGCTCACCCCGCGTACCCCGACGCTGTGGTCGCATCTCGGGCCGGTGCTGCTGTTGCAGGCCGGCCTGGGCGTCGCGCTGCTGGCCGTCGCCGCCGCCTGCACCATCGCGCGCTGAGGTCGGCGGCAACCGGGTTACCGCGTCACCGCGGCGGCCGGATCGGCACCCGCCAGCCCACCTCGGGCGCCGGGCGGCGCTGGGTGGACCGCCAGAGCCCGACCAACCAGCCGAGGCCGACCGCGGAGACCACGGCCAGGCCGCCCCACTCCAGCACCGGCTCCAGCGCGGCCTGCTGCGCGGTCGGCGCCACGATCCCGCCGCTGGCGCTGAGCTGCCCGGTGCCGCCCGCGGTCAGCACCAGCGTCAGCAGCAGGGCGATCGCGTGCATCGAGTCCCAGAGCGCGTGCAGCACGGACACCCCGAGGTAGGCCAGCAGCAGCCGGCCGCCGACCCGGAAGTGTTCCCGGGTGCTGGGCGAGAAGAGCACCCCGCCGAGGATGGCCGTCCACAGCCCGTGTCCGACCGGCGCCAGCAGGCCGCGCAGGATCTCGGTCTGCACCACCTGGACCACCGACAGCCCCTGGGTGGTGAACAGGGCGACGAACGCGTACCCGGCGGACTCCAGCGCCGCGAAGCCGAAACCCACCGCGGCGCCCAGGACCATCCCGTCCCGGACCGTCTTGCGGGTCAGGTGCCGGGTGAGGAACGCCAGCGCGGCCAGCTTCACGGCCTCCTCGATCAGACCCACGCCGAGGAACAGCCACGCCGAGGGCCGCAGCAGGTAGGACTCCAGCGCCGAGGCGGCCAGCACGCCGAGTACGCCGCCGGCCAGGAAGGTGGTCATCAGCAGTTCGGGGGTCACCTCGTCGGTGGCCCGGCGGCCGAACGCCCAGGAGACGAAGGTGACCGGCACCAGGAAGCTGCCCAGCAGCACCAGGGTGGGCAGCAGCGTCGGGCTGCCGGTGGCGAAGATCACCACGACGGTGGCGATCCACAGCACCAGGCCGGTGAGGAAGATCCGCAGCCACGGCCGGCGGCGTCGGGCCGGCCCCGTCGGCGTCCAGGTCTGGTTCACGTACGTCTCCCGCTGGTTCCGCTTTCCCGCTCGGCGAACTGGGTACCCCGCTACCCGCAGCATCGAGTATCGAGCATGGCTCGGCGATCGGACGGTCGGCCCCTTCCCAGCGGTCGGCCGGACATGCGACGTTGGGGTACCGAGAGTGGCAGGACGGTGACGGCATGGGCGAGCAGATCGGCGCGCACACCTTCAGCCGGGCGGACCGGGCGCGGTACCGGCAGAAGATCCGCCGCTGCCTGGACGTGTTCGCGGAGATGCTGCGCGAGTCCCGGTTCGACACCGACCGGCCGATGACCGGGCTGGAGATCGAGCTGAACCTGGTGGACGCCGACGCCATGCCGGCGATGCGCAACGCCGAGGTGCTGACCGCGATCGCCGACCCCAGCTTCCAGACCGAGCTGGGGCAGTTCAACGTGGAGATCAACGTGGCGCCGCGCCGGCTGGGCGGCACCGGCACCGCCGACTTCGAGGCACACGTGCGGGCCAGCCTGAACGCCGCCGAGGAGAAGGCCCGCGCGATCGGAGCGCACATGGTGATGGTGGGCATCCTGCCCACCCTGCGGCCCGAGCACCTCACCGCGGAGACGCTGTCGGCCAACCCGCGGTACGCGTTGCTGAACGAGCAGATCTTCGCGGCCCGCGGCGAGGACCTGGCGATCCGGATCAGCGGCGTGGAGCGGCTGGCCACCACGGCCGACACCATCACCCCGGAGGCCGCCTGCACCAGCACCCAGTTCCACCTCCAGGTCGGCCCGCCGCAGTTCGCCGCGTACTGGAACGCGGCGCAGTGCGTGGCCGCCGCGCAGGTGGCGTTGGGCGCCAACGCGCCGTTCCTGTTCGGCCGGGAGTTGTGGCGCGAGACCCGGATCCCGCTGTTCGAGCAGGCCACCGACACCCGCTCGGAGGAGATCAAGGCCCAGGGGGTACGCCCGCGGGTGTGGTTCGGCGAGCGCTGGATCACCTCGGTCTTCGACCTGTTCGAGGAGAACGTCCGCTACTTTCCGGCGTTGCTGCCGCTGTGCGACGAGGAGGATCCCGCCGAGGTGCTGGCCCGCGGCGACACCCCGGCCCTGGGCGAGTTGCGGCTGCACAACGGCACGATCTACCGGTGGAACCGCCCGGTGTACGACGTGGTGCACGGCCGGCCGCACCTGCGGGTGGAGAACCGGGTGCTGCCGGCCGGGCCGACCGTGCTGGACACGGTGGCCAACGGGGCGTTCTACTTCGGCGTGGTCCGGATGCTCGCCGAGGCGGACCGTCCGCTGTGGTCGCAGATGTCGTTCAGCGCGGCCGAGGAGAACTTCCACGCCTGCGCCCAGCACGGCATCGCCGCCCAGGTCTTCTGGCCGGGCCTGGGCTACCTGCCGGTCACCGAGCTGGTGCTGCGCCGGCTGCTGCCGCTGGCCCACGAGGGGCTGGACCGGTGGGGGGTGGACGCCGGCGAGCGGGACCGGCTGCTGGGCGTCATCGAGCGGCGCTGCCTGACCGGCCGCAACGGCGCGACGTGGCAGGCCGAGACGCTGCACGAGCTGGAGCAGCACGACCAGTTGGACCGCTCGGCGGCGCTCGCCGAGGTGCTGCGCCGGTACGTCCCGCTGATGCACAGCAACCAACCGGTGCACGAGTGGCCGATCGGCTGACCTTCCGGCGGTGCCCCGTCAACCGGGGCGACCGACCACCACCACCGCGGTCTCGGCCGGGAGTTCCACCCCGCCCCGGGTGACCGTCACCCCCTCCTGGGTGGCCAGCAGCACCCCGTCCACCTCGGCCGGCAGGGTGATCCGCTGCGGCCGGGCGGCGAGGTTGGCCGCCACCAGGCAGGAGCCGCGGCCGATCACCACGAACTGGTCGCCGTGCCGCACCTGCACCCGGTCCAGCCGCGGGTCCGACAGGTCGGGCCGGCTCTTGCGCAGCGCGATCAGCCGCCGGTGGAACTCGTACATCTCGCGGTGCCCGGGCTGGTCCAGTTCGGTCCAGTCCAGCCGGGACCGCGCGAAGGTCTCCGGCTGCTGCGGGTCCGGCACGTCGCCGGGCGGCCAGCCGTGCGCCGCGAACTCCCGGCGCCGGCCGGTGGCCACCGCCGCGGCCAGTTCCGGCTCCGGATGGCTGGTGAAGAACTGCCAGGGCGTACCGGCCGCCCACTCCTCCCCCATGAACAGCATCGGGGTGAACGGCGCGGTCAGCAGCAGCGTGGCGCCGACCCGCAGCATCGCCGGGGAGAGCGTCGCGGCCAGCCGGTCGCCCACCGCGCGGTTGCCGATCTGGTCGTGGTTCTGCAGGTACGCCACGAAGCGGTGACCCGGGATCCGGGCCCGGTCCACCGGCCGGCCGTGCACCCGGCCGCGGAAGCTGGACCAGGTGCCGGCGTGGAAGAACGCCCCGGTCAGCACGTCGGCCAGGCCCTGCGGCGAGCCGAAGTCGGCGTAGTAGCCCTGCCGCTCGCCGGTGAGCAGGGCGTGCAGCGCGTGGTGGGCGTCGTCGTCCCACTGGGCGTGCAGGCCGAACCCGCCGGCCTCGCGGGAGGTGATCAGCCGGGGTCGTTCAGGTCCGACTCGGCGATCAGCGACAGCGGCCGGCCCAGGTGCGTGGCCAGCGCCTCGACCTCGGCGGCCAGTTCCTCCAGGATGGGCGTGGCGCGGGCGTCGGTGAGCGCGTGCACGGCGTCCAGCCGCAGCCCGTCCACGTGGTAGTCGCGCAGCCACATCCGCACGCTGTCCAGGATGTAGCGCCGGACCTCGTCCGAGTGTGGCCCGTCGAGGTTGATCGAGCGGCCCCAGCCCGTGTCGGCCTCGGCGAGGTACGGGCCGAACATCGGCGCGTAGGCCCCGGAGGGGCCGAAATGGTTGTAGACGACGTCGAGGACCACCCCCAGCCCGCGCCGGTGGGCCGCGTCCACGAACCGCTTCAGCCCGTCGGGGCCGCCGTACGCCTCGTGCGGCGCGAACCAGCAGACCCCGTCGTACCCCCAGTTGTGTTCGCCGTTGAAGGCGTTCACCGGCAGCAGCTCGACCAGGTCGACGCCCAGCTCGACGAGGTGGTCCAGCCGTTCGATGGCCCCGTCGAAGGTGCCGGCCGGGGTGAACGTGCCCACGTGCAGCTCGTACAGGATGCTGCCGGGCAACTGCCGGCCGGTCCAGTCCTGGTCGCTCCACGGGAACGCCGCGTGCTCGTAGAGCCGGCTCGGCCCGTGCACGCCCTGCGGCTGCCAGGCCGAGCGCGGATCGGGCAGCGGCTGGTCGGAGTCGTCCAGCAGGAAGGCGTAGTCGGTGCCCGGCCCGGCGGCCGGCACCGCCAGTCGCCACCAGCCGGCACCACGGCCGCCGCCGGCGGCACCCCCGGGTCCGGCGGCGGCGTCGGGTCCGGCGGGGGCGTCGGGGTTGGCGGGGGCGTCGGGGCTGGCGGCGGCGTCAGCGGCGGCGGCGCCCTCGTCGCGGAGCATGGGCTGGTCGCCGGCGACGGAGGTACGCAGCCGGACCCGCTGGGCGTCCGGTGCCCACACGCGAAACTCGGTCATGGCCGCCTTCCCGGGGTGTCGGCGGGGATCAGCAGGGCGACGGGATAGGGGTCCAGCAGGTCGGCCAGCCGGATCCGGGGCCAGCGTAGCGCCGTGCGGTGAACGCGTCGGTCACGCCGCCGACCGGCAGCGCCACGGTGCTGTCGCGCCACCCGCCCCGCCGGGCCAGCCCACCGGCAGCCGGGTGGCGACGGTGACCGCGCCGCCGCGGTCGAACGCGACCGCGTGCTGGTCGGCCGGGCCGTGCACCGGCACCTCCCGGTAGCCGGTGAACAGCTGCGGGGCGTCCCGGCGCAGCCGCAGCGCCCGGGAGGTGACCAGCAGCTTGACCGCGCCGGTGCGGTCGAGCGGCGGCAGCCAGCCGCCGTCCAGCCGGGCCAGCAGCTCGGCCCGGCCCGGGAAGTCCACCGGCCGCCGGTTGTCCGGGTCGACCAGGGAGTTCTCCCACAGCTCGGTGCCCTGGTACACGTCCGGGACGCCGGGCATGGTGAGCTGGACCAGCTTCTGGCCCAGCGAGTTGGACCAGCCGTACGGGGTGATCCGGTCGGCGAACGCGGCCACCTGCGCCCGCAGCCCGGCGTCGTCGTAGATCCGGTCGACCACCGCGTGCAGGGCCGCCTCGAAGCCGGGGTCCGGGTCCGCCCAGCCGGTGTCGGTGGCCGCCTCCCGGGCCGCCTTCTCCAGGTACGCGTGCAGCCGGTCCCGCTCGATCGGCCAGGCGCCGACCACGGTCTGCCAGAGCAGGTGGGCCAGCGCCGGGTCGGGCAGCGGCGCCGCGGCCAGCCAGCCCTGGACCGTCTGCGCCCAGTCGTCCGGCAGCTCGGCCAGCACCGCGAGCCGGGCGCGGACGTCCTCGCCGCGCTTGGTGTCGTGGGTGGACAGCGTCGTCATCCCGGCCGGCCAGCGGTACTGCCGGGCCACCGCCGCGCGGTGGAACGCCGGCACCGGTACGCCGAACCGGGCCGGGCTGCCGCCGACCTCGTTGAGCGCGACGAACCGGCTCCACCGGTAGCAGGCGGTGTCCTCGACGCCCTTGGCCATCACGGCGCCGGAGAACTGCGGGAACCGGGCGGCCAGTTCGTCGTCGGCGGTGCGCAGCCGGCGGGTCAGCAGGTCCAGCGCCGGCACCAGTTCGGGGCGGCGGCGGCCGGCCTCGGCGCGGGCCTGCGCCAGGTGCCGGCCGCCCTCGGGCGGGTAGCCGCGGTAGACCGGCAGGTTGGCCGCCAGCTCCGCGATGGCGTCCCGGGCCACCTCGGCGGACAGGTCCGGGACCAGCCGGGCCAGCCGGGCCAGTTCGGCGGCGAGCAGCCGGGTCGCGGCCTCCCGCTTGCTGCGGTGGGTCAGCTCCGGCCAGGAGGTCGGCGCGCCGCACAGCCGGGTGTCCAGCGCGGTGAACGCCGGCTCGGCGTCCGGGTCGACGAACAGCCCGCACACCTGGTTCAGCGCGTCGTACCCGGTGGTCCCCTCGACCGGCCAGTCGGGCAGTTCCTCGCCGGGCTCCAGGATCTTCTCCACCACCAGCCAGGTGTCCGGCGCGGCGTCCCGGAGTCGGGCCAGGTAGCCGGCCGGGTCGCGCAGGCCGTCCGGGTGGTCCACCCGGATGCCGTCGGCCAGACCGGCGCGCACCCAGCGCAGGATCTCGGCGTGCGTGGCGGCGAACACCGCCGGGTCCTCCACCCGGACCCCGGCCAGGTCGCCGATCGCGAAGAAGCGGCGATAGTTGATCTCCTGGTCGCCGCGCCGCCAGCACACCAGCTCGTAGTGCTGCCGGTCGTGCACCTGCGCCGGGCTGCCGGCGCCGGTGCCCTCGGCGATCGGGAACCGGTGCTCGAAGTACCGCAGCTCGCCGTCGACCACCCGCAGTTCGTCGGCGGCGCCGGGCTCGTCGCCCAGGACCGGCAGCAGCAGCCGGCCCCGGGACCAGTCGATGTCGAACCAGCCCGCGTACGCCGAATCCGGGCCGCGCCGCAGCACGTCCCACCAGGCCGGGTTGGCGGCGGCCAGGCGTACCCCGAGATGGTTCGGGACGATGTCGACGACCAGCCCGAGGCCGGCCGCGCGCAGCGCGGCGACCAGCCGGTCCAGCTCCTGCGGGCCGCCCAGTTCGGGGTTGACCCGGCCCGGGTCGACCACGTCGTAGCCGTGTTCGGAGCCGGGGTGGCGGCCAGCAGCGGGGCGCTGTAGAGGTGGCTGACGCCGAGCCGGTCCAGGTAGTCGACCAGGCCGGCCGCGGCGGCCAGGTCGAAGTCCGGCCGGACCTGGACCCGGTACGTCGCGCGGACGCCCACCTCAGACCGTCCTCTCCAGCACCACCAGCGAGCGGTCCCCCACGGTGAGGGTGCCGGACGCCTCCACGGCGACCCGGTCGTCCGGGCCGGGCTCGGCGGTGCTGATCACCCGGTGCCACTTCTGCCCGTAGTCGCCGCCGGGGACGACGAACTCCAGCGGGGCGTCGTGGGCGTTGAAGCACAGCAGGAACGAGTCGTCCCAGTGCCGCTGGCCCCACTGGCCCCGCTCGTTGATCCCCTCGCCGTTCACGAACAGCATCACCGCGCGGCCGAAGTCGTTGCCCCAGTCCTGCGCCGTCATCTCCCGGCCGCCGGGGGTGAACCAGACCAGGTCGGGCAGCGGCCCGCCGGCGGTGCGGGTGGTGACCGGCAGCCCGGTGAAGAACCGGCGGCGGCGGAACACCTGGTGCCGGCTGCGGAACGCGGTCAGCGTCCGGACGAACTCCAGCAGGTGCTCGTCGGCGGACTCCCAGTCGATCCAGGACAGCTCGCTGTCCTGGCAGTACGCGTTGTTGTTGCCGCGCTGGGTGCGGCCCAGTTCGTCGCCGTGGCCGATCATCGGTACGCCCTGGGAGAGCATCAGGGTGGCCAGGAAGTTGCGCCGCTGCCGGGCCCGCAGCTCCAGCACGCCCGGGTCGTCGGTGGGACCCTCCACCCCGCAGTTCCAGGACCGGTTGTGGTTCTCCCCGTCCCGGTTCTCCTCGCCGTTGGCCTCGTTGTGCTTGTCGTTGTACGAGACGAGGTCGTTGAGGGTGAACCCGTCGTGCGCGGTGACGAAGTTGATGCTGTGGAACGGGCGCCGCCCGTCGTCCTGGTACAGGTCGGCCGAGCCGGAGATCCGGGAGGCGAACTCGGCCAGGGTGTTCGGCTCGCCCCGCCAGAAGTCCCGGACGGTGTCCCGGTACTTGCCGTTCCACTCGGTCCACACCGCGGGAAAGTTGCCCACCTGGTAGCCGCCGGGGCCGACGTCCCACGGCTCGGCGATCAGCTTCACCCGGCTCACGACCGGGTCCTGCTGCACCACCTCGAAGAACGTGGACAGCCGGTCCACCTCGTAGAACTCCCGGGCCAGGGTGGCCGCCAGGTCGAACCGGAACCCGTCCACGTGCATCTCCTGCACCCAGTAGCGCAACGAGTCCATGATCAGTTGCAGCGAGTGCGGGCTGCGCACGTTCAGGCTGTTGCCGGTGCCGGTGTAGTCGACGTAGTAGCTCCGGTCCGGCTCGGACAGCCGGTAGTAGCTGGGGTTGTCGATGCCCCGGAAGCTGAGCGTCGGCCCGAGGTGGTTGCCCTCGGCCGTGTGGTTGTAGACCACGTCGAGGATCACCTCGATGCCCGCGGCGTGCAGCGCCTTGACCATGCCGCGGAACTCCTGCGCCTGCTGGCCGAGCCGGCCGGTGGAGCAGTAGCCGTGGTACGGGGCGAAGAACCCGATGGTGTTGTAGCCCCAGTAGTTGCGCAGGCCCAGGTCGGCCAGCCGGTGATCGTGCACGAACTGGTGCACCGGCATCAGTTCCAGCGCGGTGATCCCCAGCCGGGTCAGGTGTTCGATCATGGCCGGGTGGGCGATCCCGGCGTACGTGCCGCGCAGTTCCTCGGGGACCTCCGGATGCCGGCGGGTCAGGCCGCGCACGTGCCCCTCGTAGATCACCGAGTGGTGGTACGGGGTCCGCGGCGGCTTGTCGTTGCCCCAGTCGAAGTACGGGTTGACCACCACCCCCTTGGGGACGAACGGCGCCGAGTCGCTCTCCGACATCCGGTCCGGGTCGTCGAACTCGTAGCCGTAGACGGCCGGATCCCACTCCACGTCGCCGTCGATGGCCTTCGCGTACGGGTCGATCAGCAGCTTGTTGGGGTTGCACCGCAGCCCGTTGCCGGGGTCGTACGGGCCGTGCATCCGGTAGCCGTACCGCTGCCCGGGCTCGATGCCCGGGATGTAGGCGTGCCAGACGTACGCGTCGACCTCGTGCAGCCGGACCCGCCGCTCGGTACCCAGCCCCCACTCGTCGAACAGGCACAGCTCGACGACCTCGGCGGCCTCGGAGTAGATCGCGAAGTTCGTCCCCGTACCGTCGTAGGTGGCACCCAACGGGTATGGCTCACCCGGCCAGACCTGCATGTCGCTCCTTGTGCTGGCTTCCTCCGCGTACGCGGCTGTCGCGGTCCCGCCCGTACGCGGCTATTGCCCCGGCGCGGGTTCCACCAACCATGGTGTCAGCAGCGGCGCGCACGGCGAAGGGCACGCCGCGGGTGGCGGCGTGCCCTTCGGTGGACGCGGGTGGTCGGCGCTTGATCTGTCAGCGCTTGTCGAGCGGGACGTAGTCGCGCTCGGTCACCCCGGTGTAGAGCTGGCGCGGCCGGCCGATCTTCGTCTCCGGATCGCTGATCATCTCGCGCCACTGGGCGATCCAGCCCGGCAGCCGGCCGAGCGCGAACAGCACGGTGAACATCTTGGTCGGGAAGCCCATGGCCTTGTAGATCAGCCCGGTGTAGAAGTCCACGTTCGGGTAGAGCTTGCGGGAGACGAAGAAGTCGTCGGCGAGCGCGATCTCCTCCAACTGCATCGCCAGGTCCAGCAGCGGATCCGGCTTGTCCATCCGGGCCAGCACGTCCTGCGCGGCCTTCTTCACGATGGCGGCCCGCGGGTCGTAGTTCTTGTAGACCCGGTGGCCGAAGCCCATCAGCTTGACCCCGTGGTCCTTGTCCTTGACCCGGCGGACGAAGTCCCGCACGTCCCCGCCCTCGGCGTGGATCCCCTCCAGCATCTCCAGCACGGCCTGGTTGGCACCGCCGTGCAGCGGGCCGAACAGCGCGTTCACCCCGGCCGAGACCGAGGCGAACAGGTTGGCCTGGCTGGAGCCGACCAGCCGGACCGTGGAGGTCGAGCAGTTCTGCTCGTGGTCGGCGTGCAGCACGAAGAGCATGTCCAGGACCCGGGCCACCACCGGGTCCACCTCGTATGACTCGGCCGGCACCCCGAAGGTCATCCGGAGGAAGTTCTCCACATAGCCGAGGGAATTGTCCGGATACAGCATCGCCTGACCGATGGACTTCTTGTAGGCGTACGACGCGATCGTCGGCACCTTGGCCATCAGCCGGACGGTGGAGATCTCCACGTGCTCCGGGTCGAACGGGTCCAGGCTGTCCTGGTAGAAGGTGGAGATGGCGCTGACCGCCGAGGAGAGCACCGCCATCGGGTGCGCGTCCCGGGGAAAGCCGTCGAAGAACCGGCGCATCTCCTCGTGCAGCAGGGAGTGCCGGCGGATCCATTCGCTGAACTCGCCGAGCTGCCCGGCGGTGGGCAGTTCGCCGTAGACCAGCAGGTAGGAAACCTCCAGGAAGGAGGACTTTTCGGCCAACTGTTCGATGGGGTAGCCGCGGTACCGCAGGATGCCGGCGTCTCCGTCGATGTAGGTGATCGCCGAGGAGCAGGCGGCGGTGTTGACGAAGCCGGGATCGTAGGTGGTGTACCCGGTCTCCTTCAGCAGGCTGCCGACCCCGATGCCGGACGGCCCCAGGGCGGCCGCCTGCACCGGCATCGACAGCTGCCCGCCGGTGTGGTCGAGCTTGACATCCGTCATGTGGTCCCTCGCAAGTGCCGGCAGATCGTCTTTGAAATTGCCTCGTCTTTCAACCGTAATAGGAGCTGGCGGCGCAGCGCTTGCATGGGGCCGGGGTGAGGGATGCGTCACCTGATTTCCCGGTTGCCGGGACGGGCTGATGTTGCTAGCGATGACCAGGCAGATGTCCGTTTTCGTCAAGACATCCCGCCGCCACCGGGCCTACGGTCGGCCCATGACACCGCGATTCGACCTGATCGGGCTGGTCACTGCCGACCTGCCCGGCTCGCTCGCCTTCTACCGCCGGCTCGGCCTGGACATCCCTTCCGACGCCGACGCCGCCCCGCACGTCGAGGTGACACTGCCCGGCGGACTGCGATTGGCCTGGGACACCACCGAGACCATCCGCTCCTTCGACCCCGACTGGGCGCCGCCGCGCGGCGGCGCCCGGATCGCCCTGGCCTTCGACTGCGGCGAGCCGGCCCAGGTGGACGCCGTCCACGCCGAGATGCTGGCCGCCGGCGCGACCGGCCACCTGGCGCCGTTCGACGCGGTCTGGGGCCAGCGGTACGCGGTCCTGCTCGACCCGGACGGCAACGCCGTCGACCTGTTCGCCCGGCGGTAGCCGCGGGTCGCCGCCCGGACCGGCGCGGGTCACCGCGCGGGTCACGGCCCGGACCGCCGTGTGGGTCACCGCCCGGATCACGGCCCGGACCGCCGCCCGGGTCACCGCCCGGTCGGCCGCCGGGTGGTCCCGCCGGTCAGGGCGCCCAGCGGTACGCCGGCCAGCGAGCGCACCTCCCGGGACAGGTGCGGCTGGTCGGCGTACCCCGCCCGGGCCGCCACCTCGGCGGCCGGCATCCCGGCGTACGCCAGCGCCAGGGCGCGGCGCAGCCGCAGGATCCGCGCGAGCGTCTTGGGGCCGTACCCGAACAGGTGCCGGCTGCGCCGGTGCAGTTGGCGCTCGCCGAGGCCCAACTCGGCGGCGACCGCCGGCACCGGATCGCCGGCGGCCATCCGCCGGGCGACGAGCGCGGCCACCGGATCCGGTCCGCCGGCCGCCCGCAGCCGGCCCACCGCCACCTCGACCAGCAGCGCGCCCACGGCGCCGGGGCCAGCCGCGCACGAGTCCGCCGGCCCGGCCGTGCCGCCGGCCGCCGGCGCCGGACCGGTCGGGCCGGTCGGATCGGTCGGGGCGGTCGGGGCGGTCGGACCGGCCACCGCCGGCACGGCCGGCGTCCCCGGCCCGGCGGCGGCGGCCACCCGGTCGGCGAGGTCGCGGACCGGGGCCGCGGACCAGAGCGCCGCGAGCGGCACCCGCTGGTCGCGCAGTTCCTCGGCCGGTACGCCGAAGACCGCCGGCCCGGTACCGGGGGCGAACCGCAGTCCGACGTGCCACTCCCCCGCCGGACCGTCGACGAGTTCGGCGGTGGTGTCCGGGCCGGCCACCAGCAGCCCGCCGGTGGACGACCAGATGAGATCCATGCAGCCGTCCGGCAGCACCCGCCCGGGCTGGCCCGGCCGGTCCCGGACGCTGGTCCACAGGACCGCGCCGGCAAGACCGGCCCCGGCCGGACGTTCGCCGTACATCACCCGAGTCTGGCAGACCGCCCGGCCCACTGCCCCCGGCCGCCCCTCGCCCGGCGGGCGGAGCGGTGGGTCCGCCGGACCCGCTGACCCGACCTGCTCGCGTACCAGACCGCGGCGCCGACGACCAGCATGATCAGGACGATCAGGAGAACGGTTGCCAGCGCCGCCGTGGCACGCAGGTCGTAGCCGGCCTGCAGGATCTGACCCAGCCCGGAGACGCCCACGGCGGCGATGATGGCCAGCATGGTGTCGAGCCGGACCCGCTGGCGCCGCTCGTGTTCCCGTACGAGTTCCGCCTCGCGCTCGCGGCGTCGCCGCACGAGCGTCTCCAGCCGCTGACCGAGCCGGTCGTCCAGCACCGACTCGATGTTGCGGGCCAGCTCCGCTTCCCGCTGCTCGAAGCCCGACGCGGCGAGCATCGCCCGCAGCTCCAACGCGACAAGCGGGGAGGCCACCAGCGCCGGCGACCGGATCAGATCCAGTGTGGCGCGGGCGTCCGCGGCGAACCTGTGCAGCCCGGTCCGCTCCCGCCCGAGCTGTTCCACCTGGCGCACCAGCTCGGTGAGGTCCTGCTCGTCCAGCTTCTCGTCGGCGTACCGGTTCACGGTGGCCAGGAAGATGGCCAACTGGTCGAACCAGCCTGCGAACAGCCCGTCCAGGGACGCCACGAACTCGCCGGCCTGGAGGCGGTTGGTGATCCAGTAGGCGGGTGATCCAAGCGCGGCGACCAGCGTGGTGTTGCAGGTGCGGGCGAGCGCCTCGTCCGGACGACCGCCGACGGCGAGCACGGCCTCGCCGTGGAATTCGTGGTGGATCCACTCGGCCGGCGCACCGACGATGTGCGGCACCGCTTGCAGCAGCAGTTGCCCACCGGTGACACCGCCCAACTGCGCCACCGACTCCACCGGCTGTCGTTCCGCCTCCGGGGTCCGCGGTAGGGGCCCGGTCGACGCCTGCAGGACGGTGATCATCACGTGGAACATCCCGGGCCGGACGCTGACCGCGGCCGGCGCCCCCAGTTGGTGACCGACCGCCTCCGCGATGTCCACCGCCAGCGCGGACAACCGTGGCCAGATCCGGCTTCCGCCGCCGCACCGCACCTGCCCCTCGGACTGCTCCGGCCTCGACAGGAGCATGGCGGTGTACAGGTCGTGCGCGGTGCGGTCGTGCAGCTGCATGGTCAGCCGCAGGTGGTGGTTGCCCAGCTCGGAAAGCCGGACCTCCGCCGCCAGTCGCCCGCGGGTCCGGCCGTCCAGGTCCGCCAGGACGACGTCGGGCAACGTGACGACCGTGCCGTCGTAGCGTCGCCCGAGCGCGTCGGAGCCGTTCCAGACGTCGTCGAGTTCCATCGACTCGCGTACCGCGCGGGGTCGGACCCCGTCCAGCCGCCAGCCCGTACCGCCGGTCCGCGCGGCGGCCACGACCTGCCCCGGACTCATGCCGCGGACCGCGAACGGATACAGGTGCACGACCGAGCCCTCGTCGATGTGCAGCCAGGCCGGATTGTCCCCGACGGCGACGAGCCGTTCCACGCTCTTGCGGTAGGCACGCAGCTCGCTGCGCTGGTCGCGGTCGCAACCGGCGGCGCGCTCCGCTTCGCGAAGACCGCCGAGCGCCGCGGCCAGCGATCCGCGGGCGTCGGCGTGACCGGCGAAGAACGCTGACAGGGCCGCGCCGGTCCGGCTCAGGACCGCGTCGCACCGCTGGGATCCCGCGGCCTCCCGACCGACGAACTCGGCGATCGCGTCGCCCGGGTGACGGACCGCCCGCGCGGCCTCGACCGCCCTGGCCGCGCTCGCGGCCGCCCGCGCGGCGACCCGCTCCAGCCGCTCCAGGTCGTTGCCGTCCATCTCGTTCTCGATGGCGATCTCCCAGTCGAGAACGTCGAGCAGCAGCGCGGTGGCGTCGGCCGCGCGGAGGTGGGCGTCGTCCGTGACGCCGCAGCGTTGCGCCGCCCAGCAGCGCTGCGCGCCGCGCAGCGTCGCCCACATCCGGTCGAAGTGGTAGCTGCACTTCCACGCCTCCAGACAGAGGTGCCAGACGTAGCAGCACAACACAGCGGCCCCGAACGGCGTCCGGACCGCCTGCTGGAAGGCGCGCCCCAGCACGTCCTCCACCCGGCCGTCGAAGTCCGCCGGCAGCCGCCGATGCCGCGGCCCCTCCCCCACGCCGGACGAACCGTTCCAACTCGGCAGGCCGGGTACGGCTGCCACCTCGACTCCGGCATCGGTGAGCCAGCGCCGCAACGCCGCGGCATCGCTCAGGTGGGGAAGCTCCACCGGCGCGCGATCGGGCCCGGCGGCGGAATCGGTCGGGAGTGGCGCGTCGCGATTCAGCATGTCCACCCCGAGGCCAGAGGTGACGGTACGGGTCACCCCGAACGGTAGGTCAAAAGCGACATCGGGCGCGGACCCGGTCGGGATCCCGATAGTCCTCCTCCGGTGGGGTCGGCAGGGCGGCGCGAGGGAGGTGCTCAGCCGGTCGGGCCGGCGGTCAGGTCGTAGAGCGTCTCGCCGTCGACAGTCGTGGCGGTGTAGTTCTCCGCCACCCAGCCGGCGATCTCCTGGGACGCCCGGCTGCCGCCGTTGGCCCGGAAACCCTCACCGCCGAGGAAGTAGTGGATCTTCCCGGCCCGGACGTACTCCTGGAACTGGGCCAGCGTCGGCGACGGGTCGCTGCCGTTGAAGCCGCCGACCGGCATCACCGGCAGCCCGGTCGCCAGTTGGAACCCGGCCGCGTTGTTCGAGCCGACCGTGGCCGCCACCCAGGTGTAGCCGTCGGCGTTCTCGGACAGCAGCGCCCGCAGTTGCGCGCTCGGGGTACGGGCATCCAGCAGGCCGCCCATTCCGCCCCGGTTGCCGCCGCCGGTGCTCTGACCGCCGCCGGGACCTTGACCTCCGCCGGGACCTTGGCCTCCGCCCGACGCCTGAGCGCTGCCCGGCGCCTGACCGGCCGGGCCCTGGCCACCACCGGGCAGTTGA
This sequence comes from Plantactinospora sp. KBS50, assembly GCF_002285795.1. GTDB lineage: Bacteria > Actinomycetota > Actinomycetes > Mycobacteriales > Micromonosporaceae > KBS50. The sequence goes on along the minus strand of NZ_CP022961.1, from coordinate 3,059,638 downwards.
CCGCCGCCCGGTCCCTGACCACCACCACGGCGGCCGTCGCCCGGGAAGCCGCCCTCGGCGGACCGGCCGCCGCGGAACCCGGCCCCCCGGAACCCGCCACCCGGACCGAAGCCGCCCTGCACGCTGGGACCGGCCGACGGGATGGAACCCGTGTGCGCCTGTGCCGCGGTGTCCAGCGCGTACCCGAGCGGTCCGGCGAACGCGGCGGCGACGCCCACCGTGACCACGGCGACCGACGCCCACCGGGGCAGCCGGGTCAGCACGACGAGCGCGGCGGCCGCGACCAGGCCGGCCACCAGCACCGTGGGGCGCAGCCAGGGCTGCCAGCCGGCGCTGCGCAGCAGCAACGCGTACGACCAGACGGCCGTGACGGCGAGCGTCACCGCCAGCGCCACGGCGACCGGCAGCTCGCGGCGGCGCCGCCACAGCAGCACCGCCCCGGCGCCGACCAGCGCCCCGATGGCGGGAGCCAGGGCCACCGTGTAGTAGGCGTGGAAGATGCCGCGCATGAAGCTGAACGTGATCCCGGTGACCACCAGCCAGCCGCCCCAGAGCACCAGCCCGGCCCGCGCCCGGTCGGTACGGCGCGCCCGGCCGATCAGCACCAGGCCGGCCACCAGCAGCAACAGCGCGGCCGGCAGCAGCCAGCCGGCCTGTCCGCCCAGCTCGGAACCGAACAGCCGGAACCAGCCGACCTCGCCGGAGGCCGGCCCGCCCCGACCGCCGCCGCCGGGGCCGCCGCCACCGAACATCCCGGCGTAGAGCTGCCCGCCCATCGACCGGCCGACGCTGCCCTCCTCGTCGCCGGTGATCCGGCCGAGTCCGTTGTAGCCGAAGGTGAGTTCCAGGATGCTGTTGCGCTGCGAGCCGCCGATGTACGGGCGGGCGCCGGCCGGCATCAGCTCCACGATGGCCACCCACCAGCCGGCGGCGGCCACCATGGCCAGCCCGGCCAGCAGCAGGTGCCGGATCCGCCGCAGCGTCCCGGTGGGCGCCGCGAGCAGGTACGCCGCGGCGAACGCGGGCACCACCAGGAACGCCTGCAACATCTTGGTCAGGTAGCCGAACCCGACCAGCGCGCCGGCCAGGGCCAGCCAGCGGGCGCTGGCCGTCTCCACCGCGCGGACCGTCGCGTACGCCCCGGCGACCAGCAGCAGGATCAGCAGCGCGTCCGGGTTGTTGAACCGGAACATCAGGGTGGCCACCGGCGTGGCCGCCAGCACGGCGCCGGCGATCAGTCCGGCCGCGGGCCGTACCAGCGGCGCACGGTGGCGAAGAGCAGACCCACCGAGGCCACCCCGGCCAGCGCCTGCGGGACCAGGATCGCCCACGGGTTCAGCCCGAAGACCCGCACCGACAGGCCCATCAGCCAGAGTGAGGCGGGGGTCTTGTCCACGGTGATCGAGTTGCCGGCGTCCGAGGAACCGAAGAACAGCGCCTTCCAGCTCGCCGAGCCGGCCTGCGCCGCGGCGGAGTAGAACGAGTTCGCCCAGCCGGAGGCGGACAGCCCCCACAGGTAGAGCAGCGCGGTGCCCAGCAGCAGGGCGGCGAGCGCGGGGCGTACCCACCGGGCGGACGACCCGGCCGCCTCCGCGGGCTCGGCCTCCGCGGCGGCCTCGGCCGCCCCCGTTCGGCGGTACGCGTCCGCGCCGGTGTCCGAAGTGCTCTCCACGTTCATACCCGCAAGCCTCGACGACCCGGCTGGCGCGCTGCCATGCACAGGCTATGCGGCGGCTGTGAGCAGCGGCAGCCGGACGGTGAACGCGGTCCGCCCGGGTCGGCTGTGCACCGTCACCGTGCCGCCGTGCGCCTCGACCACGGCGGCCACGATCGCCAGGCCGAGCCCGGTGCTGCCGGCGGCCCGGGACCGGGAGCTGTCCCCCCGGGCGAACCGTTCGAAGATCTCCGGCAGCAGCTCGGCGGGGATGCCCGGCCCGTCGTCGGTGACGGTGAGTTCGGCCATCCCGTCGACCTCGGTCAGCCCGGTGGTGACCACGGTGCCCGGCGGCGTGTGCGTGCGCGCGTTGGCCAGCAGGTTCGCCACGGCCTGATGCAGCCGGCTGTCGTCGCCGCACACCCGGACCGCGTCCGGCGGCAGGTCCAGCCGCCAGGTGTGCGCCGGCCCGGCCGCGTGGGCGTCCCCCACCACGTCGACCACCAGCGCGGACAGGTCGACCGGCTCGGTGGCCAGCGGCCGGCCCGAGTCCAGCCGGGCCAGCAGCAGCAGGTCGTCGACCAGCCGGGTCATCCGGGTGGTCTCCGACTCGACCCGGCCCAGCGCGTGCGCCAGGTCCGGCGGGACCTCCTCGCGGGAACGCCGGGTCAGCTCGGCGTACCCGCGGATGGCCGCCAGCGGCGTACGCAGTTCGTGGCTCGCGTCGGCCACGAACTGCCGTACCCGGGTCTCGCTGGCGTGCCGGGCGGCGAGCGCGGCGCCGACGTGACCCAGCATCCGGTTGAGCGCGGAGCCCACCTGGCCCACCTCGGTCCGCGGGTCGGTGTCGGCGTCGGGCACCCGCTCGAAGAGCGCCACCTCGCCGCGGTGCAGCGGCAGTTCGGCGACCCGGCCGGCGGTGGCGGCCACCCGCCGCAGCGGCCGCAGCGCGCCGCGCACGATGAACGTGCCGGCGGTGCCGGCCGCGATCAGTCCGGCCCCGGCGACCGCCGCCTCGGCTGCGACCATCCACCACAGGGTCTGCTGGACGTCCGCCAGCGGCAGCCCGGTGATCATCTGGTCGCCGTTCGGCATCGTCTCGCTGACCAGCCGGTAGTCGCCGAGGTCGCCCAGGGTGTGCGTGTGCGCCTCGCCGTTGCGGGGCACCCCGGAAAGCGGCGCCGCCTCCGCCGCGGCCAGCCGCCGGGCGGTGCCCTGCTCCTCGTAGATCAGCGCGAAGACCATCCGGCCGTCGCTCCACCGGCTGATGACGGTGCCGACCGGTACGCCGGGCGGGAACGGGAAGTCCTCCCCGCTGAACTGCGGGTCGTCCGAGGGCGGCGGCTGCTCGTACGGCGGCTGCCACCGGCCGCGCGGCCCCTCGCCCCGGTTGGCCGTGGCGGTGAGCTGCCGGTCCAGTTGGTAGACCAGGATGTTGTGCAGCGCGACGGTGGTGACCGCCCCGATGGCCACGCAGACCGCCGCCAGCAGGGTGAGCACGGCCACCAGCAGCCGGTAGTTCAGGGTGTGCCCGGCCCACCAGGACCGGGCGGCGGCGAACCACCGGCCCGGCCGGAGGGCCCGGCGCGGACGGACCGTCCGGCCCAACCGGCCCAACCGGCCCAACCGGTCCGGGCGGTCCGGGCGGTCCGGGCGGTCCGCGCCGGGGTCGTCACTCGGCGGGCTTGAGGACATATCCCGCCCCGCGCAGCGTGTGGATCATCGGGCTCCGACCGGCGTCGATCTTCTTGCGCAGGTACGAGATGTACAGCTCGACCACGTTGGCCTGGCCGCCGAAGTCGTAGTTCCACACCCGGTCGAGGATCTGTGCCTTGCTCAGCACCCGGCGCGGGTTGCGCATCAGGTAGCGCAGCAGTTCGAACTCGGTGGCGGTGAGCGCGATGAGCTGCCCGTCACGGCGTACCTCGTGGCTGTCCTCGTCCAGGGTCAGGTCCCCGACCGAGAGCACCGCCTCCTCCCGGGCGGTCACCGCGGATCCGGCCCGGCGCATCAGCCCGCGCAGCCGGGCAATGACCTCCTCCAGGCTGAACGGCTTGGTCACGTAGTCGTCGCCGCCGGCCGTGAGCCCGGCGATCCGCTCCTCCACCGCGTCCCGGGCGGTGAGGAACAGCACCGGGATGGCCGGGTCGTGCGCGCGCAGCCGCTTGAGCACCTCCAGCCCGTCGAAGTCGGGCAGCATCACGTCCAGCACCACCGCGTCCGGCTGGAACTGCCGGGCCAGCCGGACCGCGGCGCTGCCGGTGCCGGCGCTGCGCACCTCCCAGCCCTCGTACCGCAGCGCCATCGACAGCAGGTCGGTCAGCGTCGCCTCGTCGTCCACCACCAGCACCCGGACCGGCTCCCCGTCCGGGCGACGCAGCTCCAGGTGCCCGGTGGCGACTCGCCCGTTCATGACCATGCCTCCCAGCGTGCCGAGCCCCGCTGTGCGCGACCCCGGCCCCGCCTGTGTACCAGCTGTGCGGCCCACACATGAACGGAAGGGTCCACAGTTATCGCCTTTGCCGGAAAATCCCCCGTTCGATGGGCGCGGCGTTCGCCTTCCACCCGTCCTTACCCGGTGGTAACTTTTCGATGTCCGAAGGTGCCGCGGGGCACCGGACCCGGTCCGGGCCGGGTGGCCCCCGCCGGCACCGAACCGCCGGCACCGAACCGCCGAAACCGAACCGCCGACGTCTCGCAGCCGAGGAGCCGCCCGGATGGCCAGCCCGCAGCGCACCAGCGTCCGGATCGCCGTGCTGGGCGCCGGCTTCGGCGGGATCGGCACCGCGATCCGGCTCCGCCAGCGCGGGTACCGCGACTTCCTCGTCTTCGACCGCGGCACCGAGGTCGGCGGCACCTGGCGGGACAACACCTACCCGGGCTGCGCCTGCGACGTCCCGTCGCACATGTACTCGCTCTCCTTCGCCCCCAACCCCGACTGGTCGCGCAGCTTCTCGGCGCAGCCGGAGATCTGGGCGTACCTGCGCGACTGCGTGGACCGGTTCGACCTGCGCACGCACCTGCGGTTGGGACACGAGGTCACCGGGGCACGCTGGGACGGGCAGACCGGACGCTGGCTGGTCGACACCTCGGGCGGGCCGTACCGGGCCGAGTTCCTGGTGCTGGCCGGCGGGCCGCTCTCCGAGCCGGCGCTGCCCGACCTGCCCGGGCTGGCCGGCTTCGCCGGCGAGGTCTTCCACTCGGCCCGCTGGCGGCACGACCTCGACCTGACCGGCCGCCGGGTGGCCGTCGTGGGCACCGGCGCCTCGGCGATCCAGTTCATCCCGCGGATCGCCCCGCGGGTGGACCGGCTGTACGTGTTCCAGCGCACCCCGCCGTGGGTGTTGCCACGGGCCGACCGCGCCATCCGGGACTGGGAGCGGCGGCTGTTCCGGGCGGTGCCGGTCACCCGGCGGCTGGCCCGGGCCGGCGTGTACTGGAGCCGGGAGCTGGCCGCCACCGCGTTCCTGCGCCCGGCCGTGATGCGCGCGGCGCAGACGCTCGCCCGCCGGCACCTGCGCGCGGCCGTGCCCGATCCGCGGCTGCGGGCGCGGCTCACCCCGCACTACACGATGGGCTGCAAGCGGGTGCTGCTGTCCAACGACTACTACCCGGCGCTGACCAGGGCCAACGTCGAACTGGTCAGCGAGGCGATCGGCGAGATCCGGCCGGCGGGTGTCGGCACCGTGGACGGCGCGACGCGCGAGGTGGACACGATCATCTTCGGCACCGGCTTCTCGGTCACCGAGCCGCCGGTCGCCGACCTGGTGCGCGGCCGGGACGGGCGCAGCCTGCGGGAGGCGTGGGGCGCCAGCATGCGGGCGTACCGGGGCAGCACGGTGACCGGCTTCCCCAACCTGGTGCTGCTGCTCGGGCCGAACACCGGGCTCGGGCACAACTCGGTGGTATTCATGATCGAGTCCCAGCTCGACCACCTGCTCGGCGTGCTGCGGCTGTCCGAACGCCTCGGCGCCCCGGTCGAGCCGACCCCCGCCGCCCAGGACGCCTTCGTGGCCGCGGTGGACCGGCGGATGCGGCACACCGTCTGGACCAGCGGCGGCTGCCGCAGTTGGTACCTCGACGCCACCGGCCGCAACTCGACGCTCTGGCCCGGCTACACCTGGACCTACTGGCTGCGCAACCGCCGCCTCGACCGGCACGCCTACCGGCCGGTCCCGGTGGGCGGGGCGGTCGGGGCGGGCGGGCCGGCCGGCGCCGCCACACCGCAAGCGAAGGGAAGGAAGTGGGCGTGACCTCCGTACTGTCAGGACGGGTCGTCCTGGTCACCGGCGCGGCCCGCGGGATCGGCGCGCACACCGCGCGGCTGGCCGCCGCCCGCGGCGCCCGGCTCGCGCTGGTCGGCCTGGAGCCGGACCGGCTCGCCGACCTCGCCCGCGAACTCGGTGGGCAGCACGCCTGGTTCCGCGCCGACGTGACCGACCAGGCCGCGCTGGCCGCCGCGGTACGCGGCACCCTGGACCGGTACGGCCGGATCGACGCGGTGGTGGCCAACGCGGGCGTCGCCAACCGGGGCACGGTCGCCGCCGGCGAGGTGGCGGCGCTGGTCCGGACCGTCGAGGTGAACCTGATCGGGGTCATCCGCACCGCCAGCGCCACGGCCGCGGCGCTGATCGCCAGCCGCGGCTACCTGCTGATCGTCTCCAGCGCCGCCGCCTTCGCCGCGCTGCCCGGGATGGCGGCCTACTGCGCGTCCAAGGCCGGCGCCGAGCAGTTCGGCAACGCGCTGCGGCTGGAACTGGCCCACCACGGGGTCTCGGTCGGCACCGCGCACATGTCCTGGGTGGACACCGACCTGGTGCGCGACGCCAAGGACGACCTGCCGGCGTTCCGCGCCACGCTGGACCGGATGCCCTGGCCGTTCGGAGGCACCACCTCCGTGCAGGTCTGCGCCGCGGCGTTCGTGCGGGCCATCGAGCGCCGCCAGCGCCGGGTGTACGTGCCGGCCGGTCTCGCCGTCGCCCAGGCGGTCCGTTCGCTGCTGGTCAGCCCGGTCAGCGACCGGATCATCGGGCGTTCGGCCCGGACCTCCGTACCCGCCATGGAGGCCGAGGTACGCGCGCTGGGCCGGGCCTTCGGCCGGCACACCGCGGCCCCCGGCGGCGACCCGGAGGCGGGCTGAGATGCCCCTGGAGGTCGTCTTCGAGCGGCGGGGTGCCGGCGAGCCGCTGGTGCTGCTGCACGGCATCGGGCACCACTGGCGGGCCTGGCTGCCGGTGCTGGACCGGCTGGCCGCCGCGCACGACGTGATCGCGATCGACCTGCCCGGCTTCGGCGAGTCGCCGGTGCCGGCCGCCGGCCTGCCCGCGGACATGGCCGCGGTGGTCGCCGAGGTGGCCGAGGTCTTCGCCACGCTCGGGCTGGACCGGCCGCACGTGGCCGGCAACAGCCTGGGCGGGGCGATCGCGCTGGAACTGGCCGCGGCCGGCGGGGTCGCCTCGGCCACCGCGATCTCGCCGGCCGGCTTCTGCACCCCGACGCAACTGCGCTGGGCGGTCGGCGTACTGGGGCTGCACCGGGCCGCCGCCCGGCTGCCCGAGCCGGTGCTGCGGCGGATCTTCACCGGCAGCGCGCTGCGGACCGCCTGTTTCGGCATGATCTTCGCCCGGCCGTCCCGGCTGCCGCTGGAGTGCGCCCTGGCCGACGCCCGGGCGTTGCGCAGCGCCCGGGCGTTCCGCGCGGTGGCGCGGGCCGGTCGCGGGTACGCCTTCCAGGGCCACCCCCGCGTCCCGGTCACGGTCGCCTGGGTACCCGGGACCGGATCCTGCCCTACCGGCAGGCGGCGCTCGCGCGGCGGCGGCTGCCGGCCGCCCGGCACGTCGCCCTCGCCGGCTGCGGCCACGTGCCGATGTACGACGATCCGGAGAAGGTCGCGACGGTCATCCTCGCCACCACCGGGGCGGACGGGTTTCGCGACCGGCCCGCCGGGTAGCCCGATCCAGCTACCTGGGGGGTTCGGCATGGCGCAGTCAAGTTCCTGGGTGCCCGATGTCGCGGCGGCGACCGCAACGGGCGGGCACGTGCGTACCGATGACGGCGAGTTGTACACGGCGCTCGCCTCGCCGCTGGCGCCGCACTGCCACGGCCTGACACCGGAGCAGTTGCTGGCCGCGGCGTTCGCGTCCTGCCTGCACCACGCGGCGGTGGAGGCGGCAGCCGAGGTCACCGACGAGGCGCACACGGTGCAGGTCCGGGCGGAGGCGCGGCTGGGCCGGGACGCCGACGGCCGGTACCGGGCCGAGGTGCGGGCCAGCATCGACTCTGCCGGACTGACCCGGGAGCAGCTCAGCGCCCTGGTCGCGCACGCGGACCTGCTGTGGCCGTTCTCCAGCACGGACGCGAGCCGGCACACGCTCACCGTCACCGCGGCGCAGCAGCGGGCCTGGCAGGTCACCGAGTAGCCGACCCGGACCGGGGTCAGTGCCGGAAGCCGGCGGTGACCGCGCGATGGTCGCTGGCCGGCGTGCGGACCACCCCGGCCTGGGCCGCCGTGAGACCGCGGTAGAGCACCTGATCGGGCCGGGTCAGCGGCATCCGCGCCGGCCAGGTGAAGCCGGGACCGAGCCCGGCCTCGGCCTGTGCGTCGGAGAGCTGGCTGGTCAGCGGGCCGATCACCCGGTCGGTGGTGGCCGTGTTCAGGTCACCCATCACGATCAACTGCCGCGCCGGGTCCTCCCGTACCCGCTGCGCCAGCGCCCGCACGCTGCGGTCCCGCACGCTGGTGGCGCCGGCCCGGGCGGAGCCCAGGTGCACCACGTAGACCGCCACGTCGCCGCCGGGCGCGGCCACCACGGCGCGCAGCGCCCGGGTCCAGCCCAGCCCGGTGTCCACCCCGACGTCCTGGCTGAGCGGGAAGCGGCTCCACAGCCCCACCGTGGAGATCGTGGCCCGGTACGGATAGCGGGCACCCAGCGCGTCCTGCACCGCCGCCCGGTCGTCGTCGCCGATCTCCTCCAGCGCGATCAGGTCCGGGTCGCCGTCCAGCAGCGCGGTGACCGTGGCGACCGGCTCCGGGTTCCCGGCCATCAGGTTCTGGGTGGCCACCCGGAACTGCACCGGGCCGCCGCCGGCGTCGGGCAGCCAGGGCAGGCCGACCAGCACGGTCCAGGCCAGCGCCGGCAGGCCGATGGCGGCCAGCGCCACCCGGGAGCGACGCAGCAGCGCCGCCAGCGCGAGCAGCGGCAGGACCAGGATCGTGTACGGGAGGGTGGTGTCGGCCAGGCTGCCGATGCCGCGGACGTTGGGGATCATCCGGTGTCCCACGATGCCGGCGGCGAGCAGCACGGCGACACCGGCCAGCACCAGGCCGGGCCGGCGGGCGCGGGTGCGGGCCACCGGTTGTTTGTCGGTCGCCTCGATCGGTGCGGTCACCGACTGAGATCATATCGGCACGCCGCCGCGGGCAGCCGGCACTCCCGGGATTCGCGCCGCCCCGTCACCGGCACGATCGGACGGCGGCGATGCGGACCTGGCGACCAGCGGCACCTCCACCGTTCGGGGGATGCCGACGGTTGCCGGCGGACCGGCCCCGGTCACGCCGGAACTGACGCCCGTCACGAGGTTCATCCGGTGATTACCGGAATGGCGGACATGGTGGGTCCGGCTGCTTTTGATGGCGCTCGTTGGCTTTGACGGTGACTCATGGCCAAAAGTGTGGGCCAGCCCACCCGTACGGCCAGGGCAATCGCGGGATGACCTGCCTAGCCTCGGCGGGTGCATGGCAAGGACAAGATCGACACCGACATGACCAGCAATCCGCCGACCACCCGTTCGGAGGATGCCCCCTCGACCACCGGTGCCACCGAGCCGGCCAGAGCCGTGGTGCCGGCCCAGCGCCGCCGCGGCGCCGTGCTGCGGTCCGCGCCGGTCCGGCTGGCGCTGGCGGCCACGATCACCTGCGGACTGAGCGCCGTGGTGGTGGCCGAGACACGCTCGGCGACGCACCACCCGCCGGCCCGTGACCCGCTGCCGGCGGCCCTGGCCGACCGTGCCGCGATCGTCGCGCAGCAACCCGCGTCCCGGTCCATCGAGCGGTGGCCGGTGCCGACCCCCTCGACCAGCCCCAGCCCCAGCCCCACCCCCACCGCGAGCGCGACCGCGAAGCCCAAGCCGAAGGCGACGAAGACCACGCCGGCCCGCCCCCGGCCGGTGGCCGGGCTGACCCAGGACCAGATGGACAACGCGGCCACCATCGTCCAGGTGGGCAACGGCTGGGCATCCCCCGCCGCGGCCTGATCGTGGCGATCGCGACCGCGATGCAGGAGAGCGACCTGTACAACCTCGCCAGCGGCGTACTGCCGGAATCGCTCGACTATCCGCACCAGGGCACCGGATACGACCACGACTCGGTGGGGCTGTTCCAGCAGCGGCCGAGCAGCGGCTGGGGCGCGGTCGCCGACCTGATGCGTCCCGCCTACGCCGCCGAGCAGTTCTTCCGCGCCCTGCTGGAGATCCCCGGCTGGGCGGACATGAGCATCTCCATGGCGGCCCAGGCCGTCCAGATCTCGGCGTTCCCGGACGCGTACGCCCAGCACGAGGGCCGGGCCACCACCGTGGTGGACGCGCTGACCTGAGCCGGCCGGGTCGAACCGGTCAGCCGGCCTCGGGGCCAGCGCGAGGGGGCCGGGTCGCGGGTCGGGCCGCGGATCGGCCCGCGGCGGGTCCGCCGGGCGCCGCTCCGGCGGCAGTTCGATGACCACGTCGCGCAGGAACGCGTCCACCTGCGCCTCGCGGCAGCGCCGCAGGTACAGCGCGGCCTCGAAGTCCCGGCGGGCCTGCAGCGCCTCGTCGTACGCCTGGTCGCGCAGTTGCCGGGCCTCCTCCTCGGCGACCAGCAGGGTCTGCCGGGCCCGCGCCAGCAACTCGGCGACCTCGCGCTCGGTCGGACTGGCCGCGGCCCGCGGCACCGGCGGCCAGGCGGCGGCCAGCAGGCTCCGCAGCCGGTAGAGCTCGGCCTGGACGCAACCGAGTTCGGCGCGGACCGGGGCGGCTGCCACCCGGTCCGCGGTGTGTGCCAACCGTTCGCCGAGATCACGCAACGACGTGTCGATCCGGACGCGGTGGTCCTCGGGCTCGACGGCGGGAAAGTCCATGCGGTGCCCCCCAGGCAGAAAGTTCTTCGCCTCTGCCAATCCTGACCGCTGGACGGGACCCGGTCCCGCGAATTCCCGAAAATTGCTCGGCATCCGCGCCACCGGCCCGGGACTCACCCCTGCCGCGGGAGCACCACCACGCGGCCGAAGAACTCGTCGATCCGCTGCACCACGTCGGTGAAGTCGTCGAGGCCGATCGGCTTCGTCACGTACGCGTTGGCCTGCAACGTGTAGCTGCTCAGGATGTCGGTGTCCGTGCTGGAGGTGGTCAGCACGACGATCGGGATGGTCCGCAGGTCCTCGTCGCTCTTGACCCGGCTCAGCACCTGCCGGCCGTCCATCCGGGGCATGTTCAGGTCCAGCAGGATCATGTCCGGCCGCTCGGCGTCCGGGTGCCGACCGGAGCGCTGGAGGAACTCCATCGCCTCCTGGCCGTCGCCGACCACCTGGATCTGCTTGTCGACCGAGGAGTTCTCCAGCGCCTCCTCGATCATGAGAACGTCACCCGGGTCGTCGTCCACGATGAGAATGCGGAACGGGTCGGATGGTCCTGGCACCACGGGCACCGCCTCTGTCGGAGGATCGACCGGTGCGGCCGACCGCTGGCGCAATGTAGCCGATCACCGGTCGGGATGCCGGGCCGGGTCGACCGCCGGTTCGTACCGGAGCACCTGTTCGAGACCGCTGATCGACAGCACCCGCAGCACCCGGCCGCCGGCACCGGTCAGCCGCAGCCAGCCACCGCGGGCGGCGGCCAGGTTGTCGCCCCGGACGAACGCCCCCAGCCCGGTCGAGTCGCAGAACTCCAGCCCCCGCAGGTCCACCAGGAGCCGGGCGTCGCCGTCCTCGATCCGCTCGTCGATCACCGCGTTCAGCCGGGGCACCGTCGCCATGTCCAGCTCGCCGGTCACCTCGATCCGGATGATCTCCCCGGACCGGGCGTGCGCGACCGAGAACGTCATGGCCTGCCCTTCCGCTGACCGAACCGTTGCAGTGGAGCAAGCATACGCGCCCGCCCGGACGGGCGGCAGAGCGGCGTCCCGGGTCAGCCGCCGGCCGCCGGCACCAGTATCCGGCGGCCGGCGGTCAGGAACCGGCGGGCTCGCGGGAAGTCGCGCAGCTCGGCGGCGAAGTGGCCGAGGGTGGCCCCCACCGACCCCGCCGGCACGCCCCGGCTGGTGAGGATCTGCACCAGCCAGTCCAGGAACTCGTCGAACAGCGTGACGTCGTCCACGTACACGGCCGCCGCCAGGAAGTCGAGGATGTAACCCAGATCCTCCACGGTGCGGTCCAGTTGCGCCGGGGTGTAGTCCCGGGTGGCCGGCACCCGCTCGCGCAGCGCCGCGAGGGCGCCGTCGATCAGCTCGCCGCGACGCTGCACGAGACCCGGATACTCGTCGTCGGCCAGCCGGGACGCCCCGTCGGACGGGGTGTCCAGCGCCTCCTCGTCGCCGACCAGGTCGGCGGCGGCCAACGCGTCCGGCGCCCAGGCCGCGCCGAGCCGGCGCGCCCACCGACCGTCCGCGCCGAAGCCGAGGCCACCGACCAGGATCGGTACGTCGGCGCGGCGGCACGCCTCGATCATGGTGTGCGCCTGCGGCAGCCGCATCGGCACCGCGCAGCCAAGCGCGACCGCCTGGGCGTCGTGGCGGTGCAGGTACGACACCAGGTGCGCGGCCGGAACGCTGGCGCCCAGAAAGGTGACGTGCCAGCCGCGCAGCCGCAGCACCTCGGCGACCAGCCGGGCCGGCAGCGCGTGCCACTCCCCGTCCATGCAGGCCACCACCACCCGGCCGCGGTGGGGCCGGGGGCTCGCGTACGACGAGACCGCGGCCACCACGCGCTCGCTGATGTGGGTGGCCGCGTGCTCCTGCGCCACGCTCCACTCGTTGGCCTGCCACCACCGGCCGACCTGGGCCTGCGCCGGTGCGACCAGGTCCAGCAGGACCCGTTCGGCCGGCACACCGGCGGCCAGCAGCCCCAGCGCGACGTCCGTGGCCGCGTACTCGTCGGCGTCGGCCAGGCACCGGATCAGCTCGGCATAGGCGCCCGCGAGGGCGCCGTCGGGGTCCCGCGTCACTCGGCCGCCGGGTCCGGCACGACGTGCAGGTGGCGACCGCCGGAGGGCGCAACCGCGCGCAACGCCAGCACGGCGATGTCGTCGTGTTCCCCGCCGCCGAGCCAGTCGCAGGTGAGCTGCTCGACGCGCTCGGCCAGGGCGGGCGCCGGCATCTCTGCGCAGCCGTGCAGCGCACGGGCCAGCCGTTCCGGGCCGAACTCCTCGGTCCCGTGCCGGCCGCCGCGGGCCTCGGTCACGCCGTCGCTGTACAGCACGCAGGTCTCGCCCCGGGCGAGCCGCACGGTGGTGGCCCCGATGTGGGGATCCGGTACCACGCCGATCAGCATGCCGCCCAGCGACACCGGCTGCACCGAGCCGTCGGCCCGCAGCAGCAGCGGCGGCAGGTGCCCGCCGCCGGCCAGCGTGAGGGTGAGCCCGCCGTCCCGGTCGGGCTGGGCCAGCCCGAGCACCATGGTGGCGAACCGGCCCTGGTTGGCGGCCCGGACCGTCTCCAGCACCGCGTCGTTGAGCAACCGCAGCAACCGCTGCGGGTCGGTCTCCACCCGGCGCAGCGCCTGGAGGGCCTGCCGGAGCTGGCCGGTGAACACCGCCGCCTCGACGCCCTTGCCGGAGACGTCGCCCAGGAAGAACAGCGAACCGCCGTCGGGCAGCGGATGGCTGCCGTAGAAGTCGCCGCCGATCCGGAGGGTGGCCTGGGACGGCCGGTAGGCCGTGCCCCACTGGACGCCGGAGCTGGGCACCGGCGCCGCGGGCAACAGGCTGCTCTGCAACGTCTCGGCGATCTCGGCCTGCTCCCGGTAGAGCAGGGCGGCGTTCACCGCCGCGCCGGCCCGGGCGGCGAAGCCGCGCAGCACGTCCAGGTCCGCCGGCTCGAACGGCTGGTCCAGCGGCCGGGCCACCACCAGCGCCCCGCTCGGGGTGCCGCTGCCGGGCAGCGGCACCGCCCGCGCGCAGTACCGCGACGACCGGGTGGCGGGCAGCCAACCGGCGTCGGCGAGCTGTTCGACCAGCCAGTCCGCCTCGTGCGGCTCGGCGCCGTCCAGCGCCGCCGCGATCCCGGGCGGCACGGCCGGGGTTTCCAGTTCCCCGCCGTCGATCGCGGGCCGGCCCTCACCCGCCGCGGCCCGCCACCACCGGTGCCGGCCGCCGCCGGCCGCCAGCACCACCACGGCGACCTCGCCGAGGGCCGGTACGGCGAGCCGCGCCACGGCCCGGGCGGCGCGGTCGATGTGCAGCGGGTTGCCCAGCCGTTGGCTGGCGGTGGCGAGGAACCCGGACCGGGACCGCTCGGCCAGCAGGGCGTCGGCCCGGCGTACGGCCTCGGTGACGTCCTCCACGTACCAGGCGACGCGCCCGGCGTCCAGGCCGACCCGGCGGATCCGCAGCCGGCGGTCCCCGTGGGCGAACTCGGCGCCGCCGGCCGGGTCGGTCGGGTCGTTGACCTCGGCGATGCCGCTGCCGGCGAGCAGCTCACCGGGGACCACGCCGGGCAGCAGCCGGGCGGCCACCGCGCTCACGTACCGCACCACGCCGTCGCCGTCGCAGAGCACGAGGCCCTCGCGGAAGTGGTCGGCGGCGATGTCCAGAGCGGCGGTGTCCAGGCCGGCCAGCGGAGACCGGGTCACGCCGGACCGGCGCGCCGACCCGGGGTCCGCCACCGCCGGCGCCGACACCGCGACCGGTGCGGCTTCCAGCGGGGAGAGCCTCCGGTCGCCCGCGTCCCAGTCCCTGACGTCGGTGGGGTTCACCGGTTGAGTCCCGCTCCTTCTTCCGGTTCGGGCTGCGCGCCACGCTGCGCATCTTCGGTCCATCGCTGTTTCGGTCCGTCCCGACCACAGTACGCCGGACCGGCGGGTCCGCCACCCGGCGCGGAACGGCACCCGGCGCGGAACGGCACCCGGCCGGCCCGTCCCACCGGGCGGCCCTGGCCACATCTTGTTAAAGTCTGCGCAACACGCAGGTGGGCGCCCGCCCGAGAAGGAGGTGCTCGTGCAGCGAGGGACGGCCCGGCACCGCTTCCGCTCACCGTCCGGCCGGACGTGACCGACGCCGGCCACCCGGCGCTGCTGGTGGGTGGCGATCTGGACTACTGCACCGCCCCCGCGCTCTGGGCCGAGCTGCACGGCATGATCGACCAGGCACCGCACCGGCTGACCCTGGACGTCGCCGACCTGCGCTTCGTGGACAGCACCGGGCTCGCGGTGATCGTCCAGGCGTGGCGCGCCTGCCAGGAGTCCGGCACGGTGCTGGGGCTGCGCACGGTGCCCCGGTTCCTGGAGAGCATCCTGCGGATCACCGGGGTGGCGGAGTTGCTGGCCCGGCAGAGCCAGCACCAGGCGGGCCAGCACCAGCCGGTCGCCCGACCCGCCGAGCCGCTCGACGGCGCCGGCCCGGACCGGGCGACGACGGCGTAGTGGCGGGTTTGCGGACCCGCCCCGAGCGGGCACACTGATGGTCATGACGGCCGGACCGCTGCGCGTCGACGTGGTCGAGCGCGATCGCCCTTCGGTAACCCTCCGGCTCGCCGGTGACCTCGCCTTCGACACCAGCGCCCAACTGCTGCGCGCCGCCGAGCGGCTGCTCGCCGAGGGGTACTGCCGGCTCCGGATCGACCTGGCCGCCCTGCGGTTGTGCGACTCCTCCGGCCTGAGCGCGCTGATCGAGGTGCACCACGCGGCCCGGGACGCCGGCGGTTGGATGCGGCCGGTCGGACCGAGCCGCCCGCTGCTCGGGCTCTTCGCCCGGACCGGCCTGGACCGGGTGTTCCTGCTGGACGGGACGCCGGTCGGCGACCGCGCCACCGGCTGAGCCGGGTCGGTCACCGGCGGCAGTCGAGGCATCGGCGCCGCCACCGTTCAGGTCAACCGGCGCCGGCCGGCACGCCCGGTCAGACCCCACGCCGGCTCGGACCCCACGCCGGGTCAGACCCCACGCCGGGTCAGACCCGGCCCGGGTCACACCGCATGTCCGGGTCAGCCGGCGGTGGCCTGCACCGGCCCGCTCGCCACCCGGCCGGCGGCCTCGCGCTCCGGCTCCGGCTCCGCGTCCTCCGGCCGTCCCTCGCCCGGCGGGTGGAACAGGTACCGGACGAAGACCACACCGTCCTCGCTGCCGTCGGCACCCGGCCACTGGCCGATCGAGTCGATCCCGATCACCTCACGGCTGCCCGGCTCGCTGTCCTCCACCAGTGCCCACACGGTCACCGGGTACGAACACGTCGAGTCCGCGCCGTTGCGCCACCGCGCGTACCAGCCCGGTCGGGCGGGCACGATCTCCACGATCCGCTTCATGACGGCCCCACCTTCCCCGCGCTCGAACGCCTGACGATCCAGCCCGATGGTGGCGGCGGTCCGGGTGAGCGTCCCTCATCCCGCCCGGGTGGTCGGCGGCGGCCGGACGCCCGCCGGGTGCCGCTCGTTTCGCCGCCGGATCCGGCGGGAACGCTCGACCATGGGCAAGCAGATGCAGGGCGACAACCAGCGCCGCCGGGCCCTGGCCCGGCAGTCCCGCCAGCGCGGCACGCCGGCCGACCGGCCCTGGCCGTACCCGGACATCCCCACCGGGCAGCCGGGCACCGAGACCGCGACCGTGCCGGTGATCCGGTACCGGGAGCTGGTCCAGGGGGTCGGCCGGCGGACCGGGGAGGACTTCCCGGACGCCCGCTCCGGCGCCGAGGCCACCGTCCGGGCGCTGGCGGCGGCGCTGCTGGAGCCGGACCGGGAACTGCTGCTGGACGCCGTACCGGCCGAACTGCACGGCACCGGCGCGGGCCAGGTGAGCCGGCGGCGCGACCTGGCGGGCTTCCTGGCCGAGGTCGCCCGGCTGTGCCGGCGTACCCCCGAACAGGCCCGGTACCAGGCCCAGGCCACCCTGGCGGCGCTGGCCGAGCAGGACCCGGAGCTGGTGGCCGCGCTGGACCTGCCGGCCGACCTGGCCGACCTGCGCAGCCCGCTGCCGGTCGGCGCCGACGGCCCGGCCCCCGGCGGCGGGACCGCGCCGCTGCCCGGCCCGGAACTGGCCCTGGCGCTGGCCGCGCTGCCCTACTGGTCCGTGCAGGAGCACGCGCTGGTGCGCAGCATCGAGCTACCGCCGGACAACCTCGACCGGGTGCTCCAGCGGCTCGCCCGGATCAAGCCCGAGACGGGTCGGGGTCCGAGCATCGGCCGGCCGGCCGCGGGCAGCGCCGTGCTGACCGTCCGCACCCGCCGGGGAGCCGGGATCACCGCCCTCGACGTGGCGTTGGCGCACCAGGTGGACGCGGCCATCGACGAGGCCGGCGCCGGGATGATCTGACCCGGGAACGGCCCGCCACCGGGCGCCACCCGGGTCCCGCGGCGCGGGCCCACCGGTCCCGCGGTGCGCCGGCGGAAGCCGGCCCGGGTGCCGGGCCTGAGGGCCGGCCCGGGTGCCGGTTCGGGGGCCGGGCCGGGGGCCGGTTCGAAGGCTCCGGGAGCCACCCCCTAGGGTCCGGCCATGGGCTCGCACAGCGTCCGCACGTCCGCACCGCAGGATGCCGGGGCGGGCGCGGCGGCGGGGGCCGCGCTGGTCCCCGACCCCGCCCGCCCGGCCGGTCGCACCCTGCTGGTGGAGGGCGTCGAGCAGTCGTACGTGGACCCGACCGACCCCCGCTACCTGCGATTCGACTACGTGCGGCGGATGGCCAGCGTGCTGGACCTCGCCGCGGCGCCGGGAGCCCCGCTGCGGGTGCTGCACCTGGGCGGCGGCGCGCTGACGCTGCCCCGGTACGTCGCGGCGACCCGGCCCGGATCCACACAGCTCGTGGTCGAGTTGGACGGTGTGCTGATGGACCTGGTCACCCGGGAGCTGCCACCGCCGCCGGAGGTCCGGGTCAGGATCGCCGACGCCCGGCAGGCCGTCGGCTGGGAGCCCGACTGCCGATACGACGCGGTGCTGCTCGATGTCTACCAGGGCGCGCGGATGCCGGTACACCTCACCACCGTGGAGTTCGCGGCCGAGGTGTCCCGGGTGCTGCGGCCCGACGGCCTGCTCGCGGTGAACCTCACCGACCTGCCGCCGCTGGCCTTCTCCCGTACCCAGGTCACGACGCTGCGCCGGGTCTTCGCCGAGGTCTGCCTGATCGCCGCCCGGCAGATGATGAACGCCCGCCGGTACGGCAACGTGGTGCTGGCCGCGGCCCGCACGCCGGGCCGGCTGCCGGTGGCCCGGCTGGCCGCCCGCGCGGCCCGGGACCGGGTGCCCGGGCGGGTGCTGGCCGGTGCGGAGCTGGCGACCTTCGCCGGGACCGGGCGGCCGGCCCGGGACGCCGGCTGAAACCCGGGCCGACACGCCGCCGCCGGCTCGCGGCCGGAACCGTCCGTGCGGATCGTGCCCCGGCCGGTCAGCGTACGGTGGTCTCCGGCGCCTCGTTCTCCAGCGGCACGGCGTGCGCCGGCACCAGCCCGAGCTGGACGGCGGGCCGGTCCCCGGTCGCGTCCAGCAGCCAGTCGGTGCTCACCCGGGCCCGGTTGCCGGGCATCGCCCACAGGTGGTAGCCGCGGGTGACGGCCTTGGCCGGCAACCCGGACAGCGGGATGTTCAACGGGTTGGCCGCCGCGTCGGTGCCGCCGAGGTCGACCACGAAACCGAGGTCGTGGTGCCGGTACGGGCGCCTCCGGCGCTGGCCGAAGGAGGCGGCGACGTTGTGCGCGGCGAGCCGGCCCTGCCGCTCGGCGTGCTGGGCGGTCATCGGGGTCACCTCGCCCGGCCGGGTCAGGTCCGGCACCGCGGCCGCGTCGCCGCAGGCGTACACCTCGGGATGGCCGGGCACGGTGAGGAACTCGTCGACCACCAGGCGGCCACGCTCGGTCCGCAGGCCCAACTCGGCCACCAGCGGGTCGGGGCGCACCCCCACGCACCAGATCAGCGACCGGGTGGGCACGAACTGGCCGTCGCTGAGCTGGACGCCCTCGGCGGTCGCCTCCTGGACCGAGCAGCCCAGCCGGACGTCCACGCCGCGCTGGTCGAGCACCCGGCGCGCGGTCTCGGACATCCGCTCGTGCAGTCCGGGCAGCACCCGGTCGGCCACGTCGACGAGCATCCAGCGCGGTCGCCGGCCCAGCCCGGAGTGCTGGGCGGCGAGTTCGTCGGTGAACAACTGGCCGTGCGCGGCCACCTCGGTGCCGGTGTAGCCGGCACCGACCACCACGAAGGTGCACCGGGCGGCGCGCTCGGCCTCGTCCTGCGCGGCCTCGGCCCGCTCGATCTGGGCCACCACGTGATCGTGCAGGTAGAGCGCCTCCGGCAGCCCCCGGAAGCCGTGCGCGTGCTCGGTGACGCCGGGGATCGGCAACAGCTTGTTGACGCTGCCGACGGCGAGGATCAGCCGGTCGTAGCCCAGCTCGCGCCGACCGTTCTCGGGATCGATGTAGCCCACCGAGCGGGCGCGCAGGTCGATCCGGTCGGCCTCGCCGATGACCACCCGGACCCCGTCGAGGGTGCCGGCCAACGGCACCGAGATCCGGGTCGAGTCCAGGATCCCGGCCGCGACCTCCGGCAGCAGCGGCAGGTAGAGGAAGTAGTCGGTCGGATTCAACAGGGTGATCTCGGCCCGGCCGCGGGCCAGTCGGGCCAGGGTCTTCGCCGCGTGGTACCCGGCGAATCCGGCTCCCACGATCACGACACGGGGTTTGGTCATGAGTATCCGGCTTCCCGCACCTCCGGCGGGCAAACCTCGCCCCGGTCCGGCACGGGGTCCGGGGGACCGAATCCGCAAGTCCGGTTACGGGCGGTAATCGGCTGTCTATCCTCAGGATCGGGTTTGTCCGATACGGGGGATTAGATGCCAACACTAGATGCTGTCGCGCGGTATCGCGCGATCGTCGCCGCCACCGCCGGTGGCCTGCTGGTCACCGGCGGCGTCATGCTCGCGGCGGCGCTTCCGGCCCAGGCCGCGCCGGTCGGACCGGTCAATCCGGTGCAGGCCGCGCTCGGCTTCAACATCATGACGGAGGGAGACGCCAACCTGGTCACCTCGGAGACCGAGGGACCGGTCGCGGTGGGCGGCAACCTGAGCTTCGGCAACTACCAGGTCGCGGCCGCCAACGCGGGCACGTTCGTGGTGGCCGGCGACGCCCAGCCGAGCGCGCTCGTGGTGGGCGGCCAGGTCGACTTCGCCGGGAGCGTGCCCGGCACCCGGCTCCAGGTGCTGCAGAACGGCTACGCGAAGGTCGGCGACCTCACCGGGGCGGTGGTGCGGGACACCGACAACAACGGCGCGGCGGTCAACACGCGCATCCTGCCCGTCAACGACTACGACGCGTACCCGCGGGTGGAGCTGGTCGTCCGGCAGCCGGTGGCCAGCGTCGGACCGACCAGTCCGATCGACTTCGCGTCGGCGTTCGAGACGTTCCGCTCGACCTCGACCGACCTGGCCACCTGCGCCAACACGGTGGTCCTGACGACACCGAACGGTGAGGTACTCCCCCGGCCGATCCCGGCCGGCAGCAACGCGGTGGTCACCCTCACGCCGGGGGTCACCAACGTGCTCAACCTGAGCGCCACCGACCTCACCAACATCGCGATCCTGACCTTCGCGAACCAGCCCACCGCCGACACGCCGCTGCTGGTCAACGTCGACACCTCCGACGTCGGCGACGTCTTCGCCTGGGCGGCGCCGAACTTCGCCGGCATCGGCGGCGGGCAGGCGCCGTACATCCTGTTCAACTTCCCCACCACCACCGCGATCACCCTGGTCCAGGGTGCCGCCGTGATCGGCACGATCTACGCGCCCAACGCGGACGTGCTGGATCTGGATCCGAGCAACATCGAGGGCGGCGTGATCACCGCCTCCTTCGACCACCAGGGCGGCGAGGTGCACTACTTCCCGTTCGACACGACGCTGGCCTGCGAGAGCCCGAGCCCCACACCGACGGCGACGCCCACCGGCACTCCCACGCCGACACCCACACCCACCCCGACCGGCACGCCGACACCCACGCCGACGCCGACACCCACCGGTACGCCGACGCCGACACCCACGCCGACGCCCACCCCGACCGGTACGCCGACGCCCACGCCCACGCCGACCGGTACGAAAACGCCGTACCCGACCTGGACGCACGACCCGGGTCCGCCCTGGCCGCCGCACCCCGGCAAACCCGGCGACCCGCACCATCCGGGCGGCCCCTGGCTGCCGGTGACCGGATCCGACGTCACCCCGCTGGCCGGACTCGGCGCCGGGCTCGTGGCGGCCGGAGCGGCGCTGCTGCTGCTGGCCGGCATGCTCGCCGTGCGGCACCGCCGCCGGCTCATGACCGGACGCGTCTGATCGCCGGCGAGGGCTGATCCGCGCAGCGCGGATCAGCCCTCGCCGGACCAGCCGCCGCCGGCCGCCGGCCCGGCGGTCGGCGGCGGGTCAGCCCTCGGCGGGCAACGGGACCTGGAGGAAGGTGGCCCCACGCAGGTCCAGCCAGGCGCTGCCGGGAGCCCGGACCACCCGCAGGATCACCTCCGTGCACCCCGGACAGCGGGCCACCAGCCCCGGAGCGTTCGCGTACACCCGCAGGTCGGCCAGCGGCCCGGTCAGGCCGCAACTGGCGCACCGGCCGGTCGCCGTCGACACCTCCACCGCGAAGATCTCCCGGAGCGGGCCGGCCAGCATGTTGCCGTCCAGGTACTCGCCGTCGTCCATGTCATCCTCCCGTAGGTCCGAACCGCTCGGTGCGTACCCGGCGGGGGTCGTGGCCGAGCGCGACGAGGATGTCCGCGACCGTCTCGACGAAGCCGGTCGGCCCGCAGACGTAGCAGGCCGGCTCGAACGACGGCGGCCAGCCGTTGGTGGAGAGGTCGGCCGTGCAGATGCGGCGCGGCGGTGCCGGCCGGTCCTCGGGGGCCTCCCGGGTGAAGATGTGGAACACGTCCAGGCCCATGTCGTCCCGGGCGCGCCGGCGCAGCTCCGCGGCGTAGCACACGTCCGCCGGCGACCGCGCCGAGTAGATCAACCGGAACGGCACCCGGCTGCCGGCCGCCCGCCGGGCGCGGACCATCGACATCAGCGGCACGATCCCCGACCCGCCGGCCACCAGCAGCACCGGCGTGGTGTCCGTGGGCCGCCAGACGAACCACCCGCCCACCGGGCCGCGGACCTCCACCGGGTCACCGGCGGCGAAGACCTCCAGCAGGTACGGCGAGACCTCGCCGTCGGGCACCCGCTGCACGGTGAGTTCTATCCGGTTGCCCTCGGCGGGCGCGGCCAGCGAGTAGGCCCGTTCGGCGCGGTAGCCGTCGGCGGCGGTGAGCCGGATGTCCACGTGCTGCCCGGGGAGGTGGCCCGGCCAGTCCGGCACCTCCAGCACCAGCGTGGCGGCGGTGGGCGTCTCGACGCGGTGCTCGACCAGGCGCGCCACCCGCCAGCCGAGCCGGTTGCTCAGTCGCCCTGGTACCGCTGCTCGCGCCACGGGTCACCGTAGTCGTGGTAGCCGGCGGTCTCCCAGAAGCCCGGCTCGTCGGAAACCGTCAGCCGGATGCCGCGCAGCCACTTGGCGGACTTCCAGAGGTACAGGTGCGGGACCAGCAGCCGCGCCGGCCCGCCGTGCTCGCCCGGCAGGTCCTCGTCGTCGAACCGGTACGCCACCCAGGCCTGGCCGCCGCGCAGGTCGTCCAGCGGCAGGTTGGTGGTGTAGCCGCCGTAGGAGTGCGCGAGCGCGTAGTCGGCGGCGGTGTCCACGCCGTCCAGCAGCACGTCCAGCGAGACGCCGGTCCACCGGGTGCCGAGTTTGGACCACCGGGTCACGCAGTGGATGTCCACGGTCGGCGTCTGCGCCGGCAGGGCCAGGAACTCCGGCCAGCTCCACCGGAACTCGGCGCCGGTCTCCGTGGAGATCACCAGCTCCCACTCGTCCAGCGGCACCCGGGGGGTGGGGCCGGCCGACAGCACCGGAAAATCCTCAACCAGATACTGGCCGGGCGGCAGCTCCGGCCGCTCGGTCCGCCGCCGGCCGGTGAAGCCGGGTGACACGATGCCCACCCGCTAGTCCTATCACCCGGCCCGGTGCCCGCGCAGCAGGGGACCGGAACCGGTCGGTCGGCACCCGGCGCGCTCCGGCCGGCCGGAACCCGGCACCCGGGGCGCGGCCGGAGATGGTCAGCGCTCGGCGGCCGGAGCGCGGGTGGCCCGCAGGCTGGTCGCCGTCACCACGGCCAGGACCCCGATGATCACGCCGAGCGAGGCCGGGGTGGGGATCTGCGGCACGCCCGGCCACACCCCGTGGGCCCAGTGCAGTCCCAGCTTGACCCCGATGAACGCCAGGATGACCGCCAGGCCGTAGCTCAGGTGCACCAACCGGCTCAGCGCCGCGTGCAGCACGAAGTACAGCGCCCGCAGGCCGAGCAGGGCGAAGGCGTTGGTCGTGAAGACCAGGTACGGATCCTCGGTGATGCCGTACACCGCGGGCACCGAGTCGACCGCGAAGACCACGTCGGCACCGAGCACCGCGACCACCACGAGCGCCAGCGGGGTGAGCGCCCGGCGGCCGCCGATCCGGGTGGTCAGCGCCGGGCCGTGGTAGTCGTCGGTGACCGGCATGAGCCGGCGCAGCAGCCGCACCGAGCGCATGGCGGAGACGTCGACCTGCTGGTCGTGCCCGGCGAGCGCGTCCCGCAGCAGCTTGCCGGCCGTGGCGATCAGGATCGCGGCGAACAGCAGGAAGGCCCAGTCCAGCGTCTCCAGGGCGGCGGCGCCGACCGCGATGAAGACCCCGCGCAGCACCAGCGCGCCGGCGATGCCGTACAGCAGCACCCGCTGGGCCAGCACGGCCGGCACCGCGAACGCCGCCAGCAGCAGCATGAAGACGAACAGGTTGTCCACCGACAGCGACTTCTCGACCAGGTAGCCGGTGAGGTACTCCAGCCCGCGTTCGGAGTCGTACCGGAGCCAGACGAACACCGCGAAGGCCAGCGGCAGCGCGATGTAGAAGATCGACCAGCCGACCGCCTCGCGCAGCGACACCTCGTGCGGGCGCCGGGTGATCAGAAAGTCCAGGACCAGCAGCGCCAGCACCCCGCCGATGGTCACCGCCCAGAGCGCGGGGGTGCCGACCGAATCCAGGGCCAGGATGGACGTCTGCGGCCAACCGTCGAGCTGCGACGAACCGGTCACGGGGATGCCTCCTCGAACATGGTGAAATGTCCGAGGTCTCCTTCATCCGCCGGGGCGGACAACCACCCGGGGCGCCGCGGGCGGCGCCGTACTGACCGGAATGGTTCGTGGGAAGTACTCCCCTCGCCCGGTAACGGTAGGCGAGTCCCGGCCGGGACGGCAAGCGACGCGGCCGTGCCGCCGGTGGCCTATGGTGTCCCGGTGATCGAGGACACCCCGGCGGCCGGACCGCTGGCCGGCGTGCGCGTGGTCGAGCTGGCCGGCATCGGTCCCGGCCCCTTCACCGCCATGCTGCTGGCCGACATGGGTGCCGACGTCATCCGGGTGGACCGGGCCACCGAGGTACGTCCGGAGCTGTTCGGCACGCCGCACCCGGACCTGCTGAACCGGGGCCGCCGCTCGATCGGGGTGGACCTGAAGGAGCCGGCCGGCCGGGACGTGGTGCTGAGCCTGGTGCGGCGCGCGCACGTGCTGCTGGAGGGCTTCCGGCCGGGCGTCACCGAGCGGCTCGGCCTGGGACCGGCGGACTGCCACGCGGTGAACCCGGAACTGGTGTACGGCCGGATGACCGGCTGGGGCCAGGACGGTCCCTACGCCCCGGCGGCCGGGCACGACATCGACTATCTGGCGCTGACCGGCGCCCTGCACGGCATCGGCCGCCCCGGTGAGCCGCCGGTGCCGCCGATGAACCTGCTGGGCGACTTCGGCGGCGGCGGCATGGTGCTGGCCTTCGGCGTGGTCTGCGCGCTGTACGCGGGCGGCGCCGGACAGGTGATCGACGCGGCGATCGTGGACGGCACGGCGCTGCTGACCACCCAGATCCACGCGCTGCGCCGGATGGGGATGTGGCAGGACGCCCGCGGGGTCAACCTGCTCGACGGCGCGGCGCCGTTCTACACGACGTACGAGTGCAAGGACGGCCGGCACCTGGCGGTGGGTGCGCTGGAGCCGCGCTTCTACGCCGAGCTGGTCCGGCGTACCGGATTCGAACCGCCGGAGGGCGAGGGGCGGGACCGCACCGACCCGGCGCAGTGGCCGGCCGCCCGCGAGCACTGGGCACGGCTGTTCCGCAGCCGGACCCGGGACGAGTGGGCGCGGCTGCTGGCCGGCGGCGACGCGTGCGTGGCCCCGGTGCTGGACTGGGACGAGGCACCCGGGCATCCGCACCTGAGCGCCCGCGGCACGTTCGTGGCGCCCGGCGGGATCAGCCAGCCGGCGCCGGCGCCGCGGTTCAGCCGTACCCCCGGTGCGGTACGCCGGCCGCCACCGCATCCCGGCGAGCACACCGCCGCGGTGCTCGGCGAACTCGGCCTGTCCGCGGAGCGGATCGCGACGCTGCGCGCCGACGGCGCCGTGGCCTGACGCGGGAGCCGGCAGTCCGGCCGGCGCCGGCGGCCCGACGAAGCGGCGGTCCGGTCAGGAGTGCCGGACCACCCGGGCCGGCGACGGTTCGATCATCGCCTGGTAGTCGTCCGGCAGCCGGGCCACCAACTCGTTGAACTCGTCGCCGGTGACCGCCTCGTGCAGGGTTTCGAACAGCGCCCGTACGGCGTCCCGGGCCGCCGGTTCGGTCACCCCGGCCCGCTCGGCCACCCGGCGGGCGAACTCGGCGGCGTCGAAGTGCTCGGCCTGCTCGTCGGGGGGTCGCAGCAGCCCCTGCAGCGGTAGCGGCAGTTGCGCGGCGAGGTCCAGCGCCTCCCCCGCGGTCAACCGGTCGTTCAGCGTCTCCAGGGTGGCCCGGCTCAGCTCGACGGCCTGCTCGCTCGGCACCCGCGCGCGGCGCGAGACGAGATCCACGAAGGTGTCGTAGTTCATGGCGGCGGGTACCCGCGCTCCACCGCCGCTAACGACCGGACGCCGCACCGTCCGGGCGCCGGCAACCGGCAACCGCCAAGGCGTGACCGGGCCGGCGGCGGGTATGCGCGCGGCGAGCGCCCGCGGGGCGCGGCGAGCGGGAGCGAGGGCGGGGCGACATGGCGACCAGTCAGCGGGTGATCCGGCACCAACGGGTGGCCCGGGACCTGCGGCCCGGCTGACCGCCCCCGGTGGCACGCCGTCTGGAGGACCAGCCGCGATCCGCCCGCGGAAGGCTGCGCCCGCTGCGGGGCCGCCCGGCGCACGCGCCGGCCCACCTGGTCAGCATGAGCCTGGTGGGGATCGGTGCCGGGCTGTGCTTCGCGCGCTTCTTCTCGATCCTGCTGGCGCCGCTGGTCGGCTGGGACGTGGCCGCGCTGGTCTACCTGGCCCGCACCTGGATCCGGATCGGCCCGCTGAATCCGGCCCGGACCGCGCGACTGGCCGTGCTGGAGGACCCGGGCCGCGGCTCGCGGGAGGGGCTGCTGCTGTCGGCCTGCCTGGCCAGCCTGCTGGCGGTGGCGTTCGTGCTGACCGGCGCCAAGGCGCACCGCGGCGGGGCCGAGCAGATCCAGATCAGCGTGGCGGTGATCAGCGTGCTGATCTCCTGGGCGACCGTGCACACCGTCTTCACCGCCCGCTACGCCCGGCTGTACTACACCGGAATCGACGGTGGCATCAACTTCAACCAGGGCATGCCGCCGCGCTACTCGGACTTCGCCTACGTGGCCTTCACCATCGGGATGACCTTCCAGGTCTCCGACACCAACCTGACGATGCCGGAGATCCGCCGCACGGCGCTGTGGCATGCGCTGCTGTCGTACCTGTTCGGCGCCGTGATCATCGCGGTCACCATCAACCTGCTGGCCGGCCTGGTCCACTGACCGGATCCTCCGGGCCGGATCGGCCGGGCGGGGTGTTCACGCGGTGGATCCGGGGTATGGCCCGGACGGCGGGCTGGTTCCCCGCGCCGCGCCTGCGAGCCTGGGAGGTCGGACGAGGTGCCCGGCAAGCCCGGCAGGCATGCCAGGGCACCACGTCCGACCGCGCCCCGGCGATCTCCGGGCACCCGAACCGGGCGCACCCGCCGGATGGCGGCCCGCCGGCCCGGCACCGGGCCGGCACTGCTACCGGTCCCATCGTACGAGGGCGCATCGTCCGATGGGACGAGAATGCCCGGACTTGTCCGGCAGTCGAGACACCCGCCCCCGTGGCGGAGGCCGCGGACGGGTCGGCGCCACGGGCGGGTCGGCGCCACGGGCGGGTCGGCGCCACGGGCGGGTCGGCGCCACGGGCGGGTCGGCGCCACGGACGGGACCGACCCCGCCATCCCCACAGTCAGCCGAGGGCGCCGGCGCGCAGCGGGCCGTAGGCGTTCTCGGCGTCGGTACGGGCCAGCGCGCCGACGAACCAGGCGAACCGCTCGGACTCGCGCGAGCCGGCCAGGGCGACCAGGTCCCGCAGGTTGCGGCCGAGGCCAAGCTTGCGGGCGGCCGCGAGGGCCCGCCGGTCGGCCACCGGCCCGGACTCCGGCCACAGCGCCTGCGCCTCGCGCAGGAACAGCTCGACCACCCCGTCGTCCACCGCCGGCAGCGCGGTGAGCAGGGCACGTTCCCGGTCCGGCCGGTACCGCGCCGCGACCCGGACCCGCCGCAGGTCGCCGCGGTAGCGCCGGACCAGCGCCTGGGCGAGGTCGCCGAGCAGGACGGAGAGTTCCATGGCGGCACCGCCGCGCCAGCCGTACTCCCGCAGCAGGGCCGCACGGTCCTCGGCGAGCGAGCGGGCCAGCCGCGCCGGGGTGTCCCAGCCGCGGTCGCGCAGCCCGCGCGCGGTGGCCGTGGCCCGGCCCACGTCGCCGGTACGCCGCAGCAGCACGGCAAGGTAGAGAACCTGGAAGAGGCTGCCGGGATTGTTCGTCACGCGCAGCCCGTACGCCTCGGCGAAGCCCCGGCCACCGGCCAGGAGTCGCCGCATCATCCGCTTCCTGCGCTCGATGTCCGAGCCGACGGTACCGGTCATGGCACCGGCGTACCCCCTCCGGGCGCCGGCACG
The DNA here is from genome assembly GCF_002285795.1 of Plantactinospora sp. KBS50. Lineage (GTDB taxonomy): Bacteria > Actinomycetota > Actinomycetes > Mycobacteriales > Micromonosporaceae > KBS50. The sequence goes on along the minus strand of NZ_CP022961.1, from coordinate 3,031,772 downwards.
CCGGCGGCGGCACGCCGGGGTCGCACGCCGGGGTCATGCGCCGGGGTCGTGCGCCGGGTCCCGCGGATCGTCGGGCGCCGCCGGCGACGGTGGCCGGAGTGTCTGCGGGCGGCCCGCGACGCGCGTTCGTCCCGGTCCACGCGGTAGCCGACCAGTTGTCGCGGCCATCCGGGCCAGATCGCGGAATTGTGACCCAGCTCACATTCACGGGCGGCGGCGGCGGGTTCGTTCCCGGCTCCTCGGTGTATCCACCGATCGGGTCGCCTACCGGGTGGCCCGGGCGGTGACCGGCCGGATCGGCCGTCGGCGCCCGGCTGGTGAAGGGACATGCGATGACTCGCCAACAGTACGGCTTTCTGATCGGCTTCCTGATCGCCGCCCTCTGGGCGATAGCCGGATTCGGCGCGGCGGCCGGGGCTGTGGTCGCCGGCCTGGCCGGCTGGCTCGTGGTCCGCGTCCTTGAGGGCGACGTGCAGGTCGCCGGCCTGTTCGACCGGACGGCGGCCCAGCGCCGCCGCGGATGAGAGGGGAACGGCATGACTCAGACGCGAACAGAGACGGACCACCGCGGGGACGGCCGTAACACCGGCGACCGGCTGCGGTCGGCCGCCAACCGGATGCCCGGCGCCGGCGACACCGAACGGGCGCAGTTGGTGACCGAGCACGGGCGTACCCGGATCTCGGCCGGCGTGGTGTCGAAGATCGCCGGCTTCGCGGCGCGCGAGATCCCCGGCGTGTACGCCATGGGCGGCGGCCTGAGCCGCCGGGTCGGCCAGCTCAAGGGGATGGTGGGCGCGAGCCAGGACTCCCGGCAGGGCGTCTCGGTCGAGGTCGGTGAACGGCAGACCGCGGTCGACCTGGACATCGTCACCTGGTACGGGCAGAGCATCATGGACATCTCCAACGCCGTCCGCAGCAACGTCATGGACCGGGTGCACGCCATGACCGGGCTGGACGTCACGGAGGTCAACGTGAACGTCGACGACGTCTTCGTGGAGGGCGAGGACGACGACCGGGGGTCGGGTTCGCGATGACCGCCACGGCCCGCGGGCAGGTGCGTACGCCGCAACCCGAGCCCGCCGCGGCCCGCCACCCGGCGCCCACCGGCGTCGCGGAACTGGCCACGGCGATCGCCGGGGCGGTGGCCGAGGTCCCCGGCGTCGCCGGACTGGTCCCGGGTGGCCCGGTCGAGGTCGCCACCCTGTACCCGGGCGGCAAGGTGACCGGCGTCCGGCTCGGCGGCGAGGTCGAGGTGTGCGTACACCTCGACCGGCTGCCGATCGGGCCGGTCGCCGACGCGGTCGCCGCGGCGGCCCGCCGGGTGCTGGCCGCGGCCGGCGCCGACCGGCCGGTGCTGGTCACCGTCGCCGACATCGAGCCCTCGGCGCTGGCCGAGGGTACGGGGTGGTAGCCGTGCGCATCGTCAACCGGATCGCCACCCTGCTGCTGTCGCTCGTGCTGCTGGCCGCCGGGCTGGTGCTGGTGATCGAGGCCGCCCGGGTCGGGTTCGGCCGGCCGCCGCTGGTCGTCGAGCGGAACTCCTGGTACACCGCGCTGCGGGACACCCAGTTGAACGCGACGCCGGTCCGGATCGGGGTCGCCGCCGCCACCGCGCTCGGCCTGCTCATCGTGCTGTCCCAGGTACGCCGCTGGCGTCCGCGCCGGTTGGACGTGCCGCTGGGGCCGGGCCGCTGGAGCGTGTCCCGCCGGTCGGTCGAACGCCGCCTGGCCCGCGCGGTCACCGGGACCCCGGGGGTGCGGCACACCGACGTACGGGTGGTCGGCCCGAGCCGGGCCGGCGAATGGCGGCCGCGGATCCGGGTGGCCGGCGGCCCGGCCACCGCGGCCGGCGCGCAGGCCGCCGCCCGCCGGGAACTGGACCGGTTGGGCGCCCCGCCGGACGGGCTGCGGATCGACACGGACCGCGGGAGCCGGCGGTGAGCACGGCCGCGCACCGCCGCCTGTGGACCCTGATCGGGGTCGCGCTGCTGCTGCTGGGCGGGGCCGGGCTGGCGGTCAGCTTCGGCGCCATCCCGGGGGTCGACCCGCAGACCGCCGTGTTCTGGCCGGGCATGCTCGCCTGGTGGCGCGGCCTGGGCGGCTGGGCGCCGCTGCTGGTCGTGGGCATCGGGCTGCTGCTCGCGCTGCTGGGGGCCAGTCTGCTGCGCCGGCAGCTGATACCGCGCACCGAGCCGGCGGCCGGCGACATCGTGCTGGCCGACGACGCCGGGCCGGGTCGGTCCGGCGGGCGCACGGTCATCCGGTCCGGTGTCCTCGCCGACGGGTTGGAGCGCGACCTGGAGCGGGATCCGCGGATCCGGCGGGCCACCGTGGACGTGCACGGCACGGCGCCGGAACCGGAGCTGGCCATCCGGCTGCGTCTGGTGGCCGGGGCGACCCCGCGCGCCCTCCAGCACCACCTGCAGGCCGCCGTGGACCGGTTCGGCCGGACCTCGGGGTTCCATCCGGCCCGGCTCGACGTGTCGGTGACGCTGGACACGACCGCCCCGGTCCGGGTCCACTGACGGACCGCGGACCGGCGGGCCGCAAACCACGGGCCGGCGGGACCGGCGGACCGGCGGACCGGCGGACCGGCGGACCCGGCGGCGGCCACGGGCGGCGCCGCCGGTACGGGCGAACACCGCCGGGATGCGGGTCAGCCGGACGTGCGGCCGTGCCGGTCCCGGGCCTTGAGCCGGGTGGTCGGCATGGCCGGTGCCGGCAGCGGCCCGGCGGGGTCGCCGGTGACCGGGCCGAACCGGCGGCCGGCGGCCCAGTCCGCGCGGGCCTCGACGATCTCCTCGTGCGAGCGGCCCACGAAGTTCCACCACATCACCAGGGGCTCGTCGAACGGCACGCCGCCGAGCAGGAGCAGCCGGGCCGCGGCCGGCGCGGTCAGCGTCAGCTCGGTGCGCTCCGGCGGCAGGTACAGCAGCGTCCCCGGCTCCAGCGGTGTCCCGGCCACCTCGGCCCGGCCGGACATCACCAGCACGCCGTGTTCGTACGTGCGCTCCAGCGGGAGCCGGCCGGCGCCGCCGGCCGGCAGCCGCAACTGCGCGCCGACCAGCGGGCTGTGCACGGTGACCGGCGAGCGGGTCCCGGCCACCTCCCCGACCAGCACGGTGGTCTCCAGCTCACCGAGGCGCAGCCGCGGCATCGCGGCGTGGTGGGTGAACTCGGGGTCACCGTGCCGGGCCCGCTCGGGCAGCGCGATCCAGAGCTGGAGGCCGTGCATGACCGGCGGGTGCCCGGGCGGCGACTGCTCCGAGTGGGCGATGCCGCGGCCGGAGGACATCAGGTTGAGTTCGCCGGGGCGGATCAGCTGGCTGCTGCCCAGGCTGTCCCGGTGCAGGATCTCCCCCTCCACCAGCCAGGTCACGGTCTGGAGTCCGGTGTGCGGGTGCGGCGGGATCTGCATTCCCGGGCGGCCGGCCACGTCGTCCGGGCCGAAGTGGTCGACGAAACACCAGGCGCCGATCATCCGCCGCTGCCGGTGCGGCAGCAGCCGGCGGACCGTGGTGTACCGGCCCAGCGGTACGTCGTGGCCCGGCAGCAGCACGCTGGACGGTTCGCCGGTGCCGTCCACCGCGCCGGGTGGACGGATCTCGGCCGGTATCGGCTGTACGGCGCTCACCCGATTGAATCTACGTCGCCCCACCGCTCATTCGGGAACGGGTTTGCCGAAGCCGCGACCCGGGCGGGTACGCGCCCTGGCTCACCCGCCTGCAACAGCGGCTCCCCGCCCGAGCCACCGTGTTGGATCTCGGCTGCGGCTGCGGCTGCGGCATCCCGGTCGCCGGGGCACTCGCCGGCAACGGCCGACCGGGGGATGTCGGAGAAGGCCGGGCCGTACTGCACCGGCGCATGGCGTCGCTCACGGCCGTGCTGCGCCGCGGTTGGGTGTTGCGTACGAGGCAGCAGAGCAAAGCGGACGAGAGGGCTCGTTCCGGGGCGCCGGGCGCAGGGATCTGCCCTGGTGGAGCGGGCCGGGTCGGGCCGGGTCGGGCCACGACGGACGCCGCGGGCCGGTCCTGTCGTCCACTGGTTGATCGGGTCCTGACCGGAGTCCGGGACGGCGACCACGCCCAGACTCGGCCGAGGACGGGGCCGAGGACGGGGAGGACGGGGCCGAGGACGGGGCCGAGGACGGGTCAGTGCCGGCGGGGCGGGGGCCGGGGCACGCTCGGGTTGCGCAGCCAGCCGGCCACGTCGCCGGCCGCGACCCCGGCCAGGATCAGCACCATCGTGCCGGCCACGAACAGCGGCGGCAGCAGGAGCATGGCCGGCGCGGTGGCGGCGATGGCGGCCAGACCGATGATCCGGGACAGCGCGACCTTGCTGAACACCGTGTACTCCAGGCGGGCGCGGCCCAGCAGGAACAGCACCGGCCCGGCGATGATCGCCGCCGACCAGGAGCGGTGCGGCCCGACCAGCGGCGCCGCGATCACCAGCTTGGCGGTGACCGCCACGGCCACCGACGCCGCCGCCAGGAGCAGATGCGTGTACGCGGCCGAGCGGCCGAGGTGGGCCGGGTCCTCGGCCACGGCGAGGGCGTCGGACATCAGCTCGCCGGCCCGGTAGATGTAGATCCGCCAGAGCAGGCCGGTGATGCTGAACGAGACCACCAGCGCGGCGACGCTGTCCAGGCCGAAGGGCCGGGTGCCGAAGGTGGTTCCGGCCACCAGGATGTCGCCGCCGAGCGCGATGATGATGATCTGCCGGTAGCGCTCCGACGTGTGCTCGGCGGCGAGCCACCACTCCGAGGTGCGCGACCGGCCCAGCCCCGGGGTCGGGAAGTCCAGCCGGGCCGCGGCGTAGTCGATGAGCACGGCGAGCGTCCACAGCGCGAGCCGCTGACCCCACGGCAGCGCGGCGCCGAGCAGCCAGGGCACCGCCGAGATCAGGAACCAGAACATCGTGCGCAGGCCGCGCCGGCGGAACGTCCTGTCACGCAGCGCGACGGTGAGATACAGCGAGCGGCCGAGCTGGATCGCCACGTAGCCGCCGGCGAAGATCCAGGACGCGTCGTCGAAGGCGCCCGGTACGGCGGCCCCGACCACCAGGCTCACCAGCATGATCCCGATGACCACGAGCTGCGTGCTCGGGTGGCTCGGGTCGAACCGGTCGGTCATCCAGACCGTCATCATCCAGATCCACCAGATCGCCGGCAGCAGCACCAGCGTCTCCACCAGGTCCGTCCAGCGCAGGTGGTCGACCAGGCCCTGCGACACGCGTTCCAGGGCGAACACGAAGACCAGGTCGAAGTACAGCTCCAGGAAGGTGACGTGCTGCGGGCCGCCCGGGTCACGCAGTAGGTCCCGCTCCCGCGGCATGGGCGCGCCCCCGATGGTCCGGCCGTGGCATCCCGCCAGTCGTACCACGGCAGGCACCGGACCAGGGCGGGAACGCCGGCGTCGGCGGTCCGGCCCGGCCGGAAAAAACCTCGGTACCCCTCGCGCCAGCATCGCAGAAACCGGTTACAGTGCTCGGACGGGACCAACCGAGACCCCCCGGAGGACCTGGTGACCGACGCGAACGTTCCACCGCCGCCCGCCGCCCGCGATGACTGGGAGGCGCGCATCGCCCGCCGCAGCGACGAGTCCGGAGCCGCGGCACCGACCCCGGTACTGCCGGCGCCGGACGGCCTCACCGCCACCGGCGGCGTGGGCCAGGTCCGGCTGGCCTGGCGGCCGGTGGCCGGCGCCGTGGGCTACCTCGTGCACCGCGCGCCGCTGCGCGACGGCCGCCCCGCCGGCCCGCTCACCCCGGTCGACCACCTCGGCGGGGACGTCCTGGCCGTACCGGACACCTGGTACGTGGACACCACCGGCGAACCCGGCGTGCCGTACGCGTACGCCGTCGCGGCCGTGCCGGAGGTGACCGTGACCGGACCCCTCGGCGCGACCGTCGTGGCCGCCGCACAGGCCGCCGGCGAGGCGCCGCCGACCGTCGAGCTGAGCGTGGACGGCGCCGCCGCCGGCGGCCCGCTGCACCGGCCCTGGCAGCCGATGATCGGCAGCGAGCGACTGTCCCAACTGCTCTGCCGCGACACCTCGGGCGGCCGGGAGATCGGGACCGAACTGCTGGCCGCGCTGCGCCGGATGCACGACGAGATCGGCGTCGAGTCGGTCCGGGCGCACTCGGTGCTGCACGACGACCTGGGGGTCTACCGGGAGGTCGACGGCCAGCCGGTGTACGACTTCGACCAGGTGGACGAGGTCTACGACCTGGTCCTCGGCGTCGGGCTGCGCCCGGTGGTCGAGATCGGCTTCATGCCCCGCGACCTGGCCGCCGACCCGGACCGCACCGTCTTCACCTACCGCGGCATCATCTCGCCGCCGCACGACTGGGACCGCTGGGGCGACCTGGTCCGGGCCCTGGTCCGGCACCTGCTGCACCGGTACGGTCCCGCGGTGCTGGACTGGGATTTCGAGGTGTGGAACGAGGCCAACCTGGAGGTGTTCTGGTCCGGCAGCCGGGCCGAGTGGATGCGGCTGTACGACGTGACGGCGCAGGCGGTCAAGGACGTGGACCCGCGGATCGCCGTCGGCGGCCCGTCCTCGGCCGCCGCCGGCTGGGTCGACGCGCTGCTGGAGCACGCCGCCGTCTCCGGGGCCGCGGTCGACTTCGTCTCCACGCACACCTACGGCAGCCCGCCGCTGGACCTGCGGCCCACCCTGGCCCGGTTCGGCCGGCCCGACACCCGGATCCTGTGGACCGAGTGGGGCGTCACGCCGACCCACTTCAACCCGGTCAACGACGGGACGTCCGCCGCGACGTTCCTGCTCACCGGCATGCGGTCGGCGGCCGGCCGGGTGGACGCGCTCTCCTACTGGGTGGCCAGCGACCACTTCGAGGAACTGGGCCGGCCGTCCGCGCTGCTGCACGGCGGCTTCGGGCTGTTGACCGTCGGCGGCATCGCCAAGCCGCGCTTCCACGCGCTGCGGATGCTGTCCCGGCTCGGCGCAACGGAACTGCCGGTGACGGCCAGCGGGGACGGCGCCGGCGGGCTGGTGCAGACCTGGGCCAGCCGGCACACCGACGGCAGCCTGGCCATCCTGGTCTGGGCCGACACCCTGGACCAGGCCAAGCGGACCGGCGATCCGGCGCTGGCCCGCCGGATCCGGCTGACCGTCGGCGGCGCCGCCGGGCGCAGCGCCCAGGTCACCCGGCTGGACCGGGAGCACGGCGACATCACCACGCTCGCCGAGCGGCTCGGCGTCGCCGACTGGCCGACCGAGCAGCAGTGGACGGCGCTGCGGGCGGTGGACACGCTGGTCGGCGAGAAGGTGCAGCCGGACACCGCGGGCGACGCGGCGGTGTTCGAGCTGGACCTGCCGCAGCCCGGCGCGGTGCTCATCGAGGTGGCCGGCGCCTGACCCGTACGGCCCGGCGCCCCCGATCACGGGGCGCCGGGCCGGGGATCGGCCGGCAACCGGTCAGGGAAACGGACCCGCCCGGCGCGTGCGCCGGGCGGGTCCGTTTCCCTGACGTTCAGTGGCCCAGTTGCGGGAGACGCTGGTCGGCCGGCACGTTGAACGCCTCCTGGGCGATCAGCGGCCGGATCCGGCGCTCGAACTGCGGCGAGACGAACGCACGCCGCACCAGGTCCCGGCCGAGCGCGTTGCCGAGCGCGGCCATCGTCATCGCCTGGTCCAGCGAGAGGTAGCGGCGGGCCACGGTGCCACTGCCCACCGCGACGGCGTCGTAGAAGCCGCCCGGACCGTACGCGTCGAAGTCGGCCCTCAGCCGGGCGAGGTTGTCCACGACCGGCCCCTTGGCGTACGGCAGGGCCAGGAACGAGGCGTGCGGGGTCACCACGCCGTCGCCGTACTCGGGATCCGGGCCCGCCGGGCGGCAGTCACCGAAGCCCGCGTCGTACGTCGAGCCTTCCACGTCGGACGGGTAGCCGTCGGTGTCCATGCCCATCGCGTCCACGCCCCAGGCCCGGTAGCCGCCGGCCGGGTCGCTGGCCGGCGAGAAGCCCCAGTAGCCGTACCCGGCGTCGGTCATCCCGTGCTCGATCTGGCCGGCGACGGTGGCCGGGTGGTTACGGCCCCAGCTGTTCGGCGCCCACCGCGCCTCCGGGACGAACAGGTCCGGCATCAGCGCCTCGAACATGTCTCCGCCCCAGCTCGGCACGAACTGGATGCCGCGGTACCGGTAGGCGCCCTCGTACACCGGAACGCCCTGGTACGTGGCGTCGAAGCCGACCGGCTGCATCTCCTGCCAGCTCCAGTCGCAGCTCGCGGGCAGTGTGCGCATGGTGTGGTAGTAGGCCTCCGGCGGGATCTGGCCCATGGCGATGCCCAGGTAGGTGGCCATCCGCGGCTCGGTCACGGTGATGTCGTAGTGGTTGCAGGTGAACCAGACACCGTCGCGCGGCTGCGAGCATCCCGGCGGCTCCGCGTCCCAGAATCCGCCGGCGATCAGGCCGCTGGCGCCGGACGGGGTGCTGGCTTCCGGGTTGTAGAAGAAGCCGAAGTCCATCGTGCGCAGGATCGCGTCGGCCCGGCCGCGCAGTTCGGGCACCGCGCCCTTGACCACGTTCAGCCCGGCCGCGAGCCACCCGTTGTCCACGCTGGACATGAACGGGTAGACGGGACTGCCGTCGTCCGGCCAGACCGTGACGACCGAGCCGTCCCGCGGGTCGTACCAGTTGTAGTACATCCCGGAGGCGGTGTGGTGCTGGAGCCCGGCGAGCGTGTCGAGGGTCCGGGCGATCCGGTTGCGGGCCTCGGTCCGGGAGATGATGCCCAGGTCGCGGGCCACGACCGCGGACCACAGGTAGCCGCCGATGTTGGTGGGTGAGGTGTAGCCGGACCGGCCGGTCGCGGCGAGGTCGCCGGTGATGTTGTCGGCGACCAGCCCGGTACGGGGATCGGTCATGGCGACCATCGACCGCCAGGTGTCGCGGGCGTAGCCGGCCAGCGCCCGGTCGGCGCCGGTACGGGTCCCGGCGCCGGCCGGCGCCGCGGAGTCGGTGCCGGCGGGTGCCGCGGCGGCGGCCGCGGCGCCGGTCAGCGTGAGTGTCAGGGCGAGCAGCGGTGCGAGAAGACGTCGCATGGGTCTCCTTGTCCAGTCACGTGGGGCCGGTCACTTGAGGCCGGTCACTTGAGGCCGGTGGTGGCGATGCCGCGCAGGAAGTGCCGCTGGAGCACGAGGAAGACGACGAGCACGGGGAGCACGACAACGACGGCGCCGGCCAGCAGCAGGCCGTAGTCGGTCCGGTTCTGGCCGACGCTGTACAGCGCGAGGGCGACCGGCAGGGTGTACTTGTCCTCCGTGGTGGCCACCACCAGGGGCCAGAGGAAGTTGTTCCAGGACGCGAGGAAGGTGAGGATGCCCAGGGTGGCCAGCGCCGGCCGGCACAGCGGCAGCACCACCCGCCAGAAGATCCGGAACTCCCCGGCGCCGTCGACCCGGGCGGCCTCGATCAGGTCGTCGGGGATCGACTGGAGGAACTGCCGCATCAGGAAGACGCCGAACGGCCCGACCAGGAACGGAAGGATCAGCCCGGCGTACGAGTTCGTCAGGCCCATGTTGCTGACCAGCACGAACTGCGGGACGAACGTCACCATGCCGGGCACCATGAGCATGCCGAGCACGGCCAGCAGCAGCGCCCGCTTGCCCGGGTAGCTGAGCTTGGCCAGCGCGTACCCGACGAGCGAGCAGAACAGCAGGTTGCCGGCCGTGACCAGGGTCGCGACCAGCGCCGAGTTGAAGAAGTAGAGCGGGAAGTCGAGCCGGGCGAACAGCTCGCGGAAGTTCTCCAGCGTGATCGTCCCGGGCCACCAGGTCGGCGGCACCGCCCGGATCTCCCGCTCCGGCTTGACCGAGGACAGCGCCATCCAGACGAATGGCCCGGCCACGGCGAGCAGGCCGAGGCCGAGGGTGACGTGCAGCACGGTCCGCGCGACCCGGTCCCGGGTACGCAGTGCGGTGTTCGAGGTGACCATCGTCAGTTCCTCTCCCCCAGCAGCCGGAACTGCACGACCGACAGCGCCACGATGGCCAGGAAGAGCACGTAGCTGGCGGCGGCCGCGTAGCCGTAGTTGCCGAACCCGAACTGGTTGTAGATGTGGTAGGACACCGACAGGGTCGAGGAGAGCGGTCCGCCCTGGGTCATCACGAACGGTTCCTCGAACAACTGGAGGTACCCGATGCCGGTGATCACGCCGCCGAACAGCAGCGTCGGGCGCAGCATCGGCAGCGTGACGTTGCGGAACTGCTGCCACCGGGTCGCCCCGTCCAGGGTGGCCGCCTCGTAGAGGTCGGCCGGTACCGCCTGGAGCCCGGCCAGGAAGATCACCATCAGGAATCCGAAGTTGCGCCACGCCGCCATGGCGATCAGCGACGGCAGCGCGAGCGCGGTGTCGGACAGCCAGCTCGGCCCGTCGATGCCGACCAGCCGCAGCAGGTTGTTCACCAGCCCGATCTCCGGGTCGAGCAGGAACCGCCAGACCACCGCGATGGCCACGATGCTGGTCACCACCGGCAGGTAGAACCCGACCCGGAACAGCGCCCGGAAGCGGACCAGCCCCGAGTTGAGCGCCGAGGCGGCGCCGAGCGCCAGCACCATGGTCAGCGGCACCCCGAACACGACGAACACCAGCGTGTTGACCGACGAGCGCCGGAACAGGTCGTCGGCGAACAGCCGGGTGTAGTTGTCGAGGCCGACGAAGTTGACCGCGAGCGGGTGGCGCAGGTCGGTGGAGCGCAGGTCGGTGAAGCTCATCACCAGTGAGGCCGCCACCGGCAGCGCCATGAACACCACGAACAGCACGGTGAACGGCGCGGAGAAGGCCCAGCCGGTCAGCGCTCGGCGCAGGCGTACCCGGGATCCGGCCGGGGCGGCGCGGCGGCCGGCGGTGACGCCGGCCGACCGCGCCGAGGCCGTGGAGGCGCTGGCCATCTCAGCTCCCGGTCCCGATCGCGCTCGCCTTCTCCTGAATCGCCTTGGCGGTCGCGGCCGGATCGGTGTTCTGCTTGCACAGCTTCTCGACCTCGATGTCGAACGCCGCGGCGATCTGCTCCCAGGTCGGGATGGCCGGCGGCGCCTTGGCGCTGTTGAGCTGCTCGCCGAAGGCGGCCAGGAAGGTGTCGCCGGACAGCGTCGAATCGTTCCAGGCCGACTGCACGGCCGGCAGGTCCTTGACCGCCTCGTACCACTTGACCTGCACCTCGGGCTGGCTCAGCCACTGCACGAACTTCCAGCCGCCGTCCCGGTTCCTGGCGTCCTTGAAGACGGCGAGGTTGCTGCCGCCGATGAACGAGGTGGAGGACTGCTTCGTCGGCATCTGTGCCACCGCGTACTTGTCCTTGAAGTCCGGCCCGCCCTGCTCCTCGACGATGCCCATGTGCCAGGGGCCGGAGATGAACGCGCCGATCTCGCCGTTGACGAAGCCGGGTTCCAGCGAGCCGTCCGGCAGGTCGGTCGGCGCCAGGCCGTCGGTGAAGAAGGACTGGTAGTAGGCGAGCGCCTCGGTCAGCTCCGGGGTGTCGAAGCTGAGCTTGTCCTCGGTGGCCACCTCGGCGCCGTTGGACCAGGCGAACGGCAGCACCGACTGCCAGCTGCCGGTCTTGCCGGGCTGGAGGTTGATTCCCCACTTGGCGCCGGCCTTCTCCTTCATGCCCTTGGCCATCGCCGCGAGGTCGTCCCACGTCTTCGGGCCGTCCGGGAAGCCGGCCTTGGCCGCCAGGTCCTTGCGGTAGTAGATGAGCCGGGTCTCCACGTACCAGGGGACGCCGTAGGGGGTGTCGTTGACGATCGTGGTGTCCCAGGCGCCGGGGAAGAAGTCGTCCTTCTTGATCAGGTCCGGCGGGGTCGGGTCGAGCGCGCCGGACTTGGCGAACTCGCCCTGCCAGGTGGTGCCGATCATCGACACGTCCGGCGTCTGCTTCGCGGCGATGGCGCTCGCGATCTTCTGGTGCGCCGCGTCCCACGGGACGGCCGTCACGTTGACCTTGGCGTCGGGGTTCTCCGCGGAGAACGCCTTGGCGAATTCGGCGAGCTTCTCGCCCTCGGTGCCCATCGCCCAGACCGTGATGTCCCCGCTCGCCTTGCCGGCGCCGACGGACTTCGCCTCCTCCCGGCCGCCGTCCGAGTCACGGCCGCAACCGGCCAGCGCGATCGACGCGGTCAGGGTGGCCGCGATCGCGGCGGCCAACCGCCTGCTTCTCATCTCGTACCTCCGAGGGGTTGGATGTTTCAGGGGGTGGATGTCGCCTGATCTGCCGGGCAGCCGCAGCTGTGCCGCAGAACGAGTTCGGTGGTCAGCAGAAGATCGGGGGCGGGCGGGGCGCCGGGCTCGGCGGCGGCCGCCAGCAGCACCCGGGCCGCCTCCGCGGCCAGTTCCCGCACCGGTTGCCGGACGGTGGTCAGGCCCGGGGTGACCAGCCCGGCCATGGGCGCGTCGTCGAAGCCGGTGATGACCAGGTCCTGCGGTACCCGCAGGCCGCGGCCCAGCGCGCCGACCAGTACGCCGAGCGCGGTCTCGTCGTTCGCGCAGACGACCCCGCCGGGACGCGCCGGCGCCGCACCGGATTCCGCGGCGCCGCCGGCGGCTCCGGCTCCGGCTCCGCTCCCGCTTCCGGTTCCGGTTCCGGTTCCGGTTCCGGGGCGGAACAGCCGCTCGGCCGCGAGCACCCCGTCGGCCTGTTGCAGCCCCACCGGCACCGGCGCGGCCGGCGGGGCCAGCCCGAGCGACCGGTGCGCGTCGAGGAAGCCGGTCCACCGCCGGGTGACGTCCGGCGAGCCGGCCGGGTTACCGACGAAGACCAGGTCCCGCAGTTGGTGGTCGACCAGCAGATGCCGGGTCAGCGCCGCCATGCTCGCGGTGTTCTCGGCCCGCACCGACGGGACGTCCCCGGGGCCCTCGCCGGCGATCACCACCACCGGCGTCTGCTGGGCCAGCCGGCCCAGCGCGCCGTCGGAGATGGTGCCGCCGACCACCGCCACGCCGTCGACCCGGCGGCCCATCTCCAGCACCTGCGCGTCGGAGTCCTCCCGCAGGTGCGTGCAGAGGATGTGCACGCTGGAGCGGGACGGCATGGCCTCGGACTCGAAGCCCTGGATCAGTTCGGTGAAGTACGGCCCGGACAGTCCGGGAAAGACCAGGCCGAGTGCGCCGTGCCGGCGGGCCGCCAGGGCCCGGCCGAGATGGTCCGGGCGGTAGCCGTGCTTCTCGATGGCCTCCAGCACCCGGCGGCGCATCTCCGGGGACACCTGCCCGGTGCCGTTGGACACCCGGGACACGGTTGCCACCGAGACCCCGGCGAGCCGGGCGATCTCCCGAACCGTCACGCGGCTGTTGCTCATGTCCTCCCCGATCCGTAACGTGCCTGACACAGAAACCGGTTTCAGGCGACCATAGGCAGCCGAGACGCAGTTCACAAGTCTCGGGTCCACAATCTCCGGCGAGAGGGAGCTCTGCCCGATATGCCCCAGGTGCTACTTCAAGACCGCAGGATCACCATCGACGGCCGGCCCCGTCTGCTGCTGGCCGGCGAGGTGCACTACTTCCGGCTCGCCCGGCGCGACTGGGCCGACCGGCTGGACCGGCTGCGCGACTGCGGCGCCGACACCGTGGCCACGTACGTGCCCTGGCTGTGGCACGAGTTGCCCGACCGCACCGTCGACCTGACCGGGCGTACCGACGAACGCCGCGACCTGGCCGGCTTCCTCGACCTGGCGCACGACCGCGGCCTGCACGCGATCGTGCGGCCCGGGCCGTTCATCATGGCCGAGATCAAGAACGAGGGCGTGCCGTTCCGGCTGTACGCCGATCATCCACACCTGCTGGCGAGCACCTGGGACGGCGCCCCGATCCCCACCCGTACCCTGGACTACCTCGCGCCGGAGTTCCTGGCCGCGGCGGACGGCTGGTACGCGCAGGTGATGCCGGTAGTGGCCGGCCGGCTCGCCACCCGCGGCGGCCCGGTGCTCGCGGTGCAGCTCGACAACGAGATCGGGATGCTGTCCTGGGTCACCAACTCCCCCGACCTGACCGACGGGCTCTGCGCCGACCTGGCCCGGTGGGCGGTCGACCGGTACGGCCGCTCCGGCGCCGCGCGGCGGGTCGGTGCCGACCCGTCCGACGCCCCGGCCTGGGCCGCGGCGTTGCGCACCCCCGCCGACGAACACTCCCTGACGCTGCACGACGACCTCGGCCGGTACATGCGGGACCGGTACCGCCGGTACGTGGCGGCGCTGCGCGAGTCCGCGCAGCGGCACGGCGTGACCGGGGTGCCGTTCCTGGTCAACGTGCACGGCACCGACGAGAAGCGGGGCCGCACCTTCCCGATCGGGATCAGCCAGCTCGCGCAGGCGTACCACGGCCAGCCGCAGTTGACCGCCGGCTCGGACTACTACCTGGGCGACCTGACCGTCGGCAACGTGCCCGACCTGTACGTCTCGAACGCCTTCCTCACCGCCTCGCTCGCCGCCGACCAGCCGTTGACCTGCCTGGAGTTCGAGGCCGGCAGCGGCGACTACACCGAGGACCTGAGCACGCTGTACCCGCCGGAGGCGCTGGACCTGAAGATCCGGCTGTGCGCGGCCCAGGGCAACCGGCTGGTCAACCTCTACCTGTTCGCCGGCGGGCACAACCCGCCGCTGGCCGAGCCGGTCGGCGACGGGAACGACCGGATCGCCTTCACGGGGCAGCGGCACGGGTTCGCCGCCCCGCTCGGGCCGGAGGGTCGGCCCAACCACACGTACCCGGCGGCCCGCCGCGCCCTGCACGCGCTGCGCGGGGCCGCGGACCTGCTGGCCGACGGCGACGAGGAGCACGACGACCTGGCGCTGGGGTTCGTCCCCGACCACTACCTGACCGAGTACCGCCACCCGGCGTCGGCGCCGCGCACCGCGCAGGTCGCCGAGCTGGAGCGGTTCCGCGGGATGGGCTCCCGGGAGATCCTCGCCCGCGCCCTGCTGCTGGGCGGCTTCTCCTTCCCGGCCGTGAACCTCGCGGCGCCCCCGGCACCCCCGGCGGAGTCGGGGGCGCCGACGCCACCCCCGGCGGCCGCGTCGGAGTCGGCCGCGTCGGCGGAACCGGCACCGGACCGACCGGCGCCCCCGGCCGGACCGGGCGTACTCGTGCTGGCCAGCGCGCCCACCCTCGGCGCCGACGTGCAGCGCCGGTTGGTGGCGCACCTGGCGGCCGGCGGCCGGCTGCTGCTGCACGGGCCGCTGCCGGTCCGCGACCACGACGGCGCCGACTGCACGCTGCTGGCCGACGCGCTGGGCCTGCGGGCCGACGGCTGGGTGGAAAGCGGCCGGGACTACTTCCCGTCGGTGGTCGGGCACGGCTGGGCGGCCGGTCCCGCGGAGGTCCGGGTCGGCTGGGCGCAGCTACTTTCCGGGGCCGGTGAGCCGGTGCTCACCGAGGTCGGCTCGGGCCGGCCCTGCGCCGTGGAGGTGTCCGTGGGCGCCGGCCGGGCCCTGGTGATCGCCGCCGACCAGCCCTGCCTGCTGGACTTCTGGCGGGCCGCGCTGGACCGGCTGGGCGTGCGGCCCCGGCTGCGGCACGACGCCGGGACCGCGGGGCTGGTGCTGACCAGCACCGTGGACCGGTCCGGGCAGCGGCTGCTGCACCTGATCAACGTCGCGCCCTCGGCGGTCGAGTTCGGCCTGAGCGACGGCGACCGGCCGGTGCTGAGCGGGCGGCGGCTGCGGATGCCGGCCCGGTCCGGGCTGATGCTGCCGGTGGGGGTGCGGGTGGGTCCGGCCACCCTCGTGGAGACGAGCTGTGAGCTGGTCAGCCGGGAAGGGTCGACGGTCGAGCTGCGGCCTACCCAGGGCGAGGACATCGCCGTCTTCGCCACCGACCGGCCGGTGCGGGTCGACCGCGGCAACGTGCTGGTCGACGGCGAACGGGTGGTCGTGACGCTGCGCGGGACGGCACCGGTCCGGATCGAGATCGGCTGACCGGGCGGCCGTTCAGCCGTCCAGCAGGTGCCGCACCGCCTCCAACTCGGCCACCAGTGCGGCGGTCACCTCGTCGACCGACCGGGCACCATCGATCTTGAGCAGCTGCTCGCGCTGGCGGTAGTAGTCCAGCAGCGGCAGGGTGTGCTCCTCGAACACCCGCAGCCGCCGGGTGATGACGTCCTCGGTGTCGTCGGTGCGGTTGGCCGCCCGGCCGCGCTCCAGCAGCCGGTGGACCAGCTCCGGCCGGGGCACGTCGAGGAAGACCGCCACCTGCACCGAGGCGCCGATGTCGCGGGCCACCAGGTACGCCACCTCCGCCTGCTCCACGGTGCGCGGGAAGCCGTCCAGGACGTACCCGCCGTTGCGGCTGGCCGCCTCCACCGGCTTGCGGAGCACGTCCATCACGATCCCGTCCGTGACGAGGTCCCCGCGGTGCATCGCGGCCCCCACCGACCGCCCGATGGAGGTTTCCTCGGCGATGTGCCGGCGCAACAGGTCACCGCTGGAGATGTGGGTGAGCCCGAAGTGCTCGGCGACGCGTACCGCCTGGGTCCCCTTGCCCGCCCCGGGCGCACCGATGAGCAGCAGCCGCATACGCTCCCCCTTCCCTCGAACCGGACCTTTGCGAGGGTAGCCCGCCCGGACTCAGCTCCCGACCGCCGGCCGGGAACCGCCGCCGGGAGACCCCGCGGGAGACCCCGCGGGGGACCCGGCGGCGGCCGCCGGACCCGCACTCCCTGCCGATCCGGCCGGGTCCGACGATCCAGCCGGGTCCGCCGATCCGACCGGATCCGACCATCCGGCCGGGTCCGCCGATCCGGCCGGCAGCGGGCCGCGGGGCGGCGGGATGTCCGCCGTGCCGATCCGCCGCCGGAAGACCCGGTACGTCCACGCCTGGTACGCCAGCACCACCGGGGTGACCAGGACCGCCACCCAGGTCATCACCGTCAGCGTGTACGGCGTGGCCGCAGCGTTGTGCACGGTGAGCGTGCCGGCCGGGTCGAGCGTCGAGGGCAGCACCCGGGGGTAGAGCCCGACGAACAGCGCCGCGGTCGCGGTCACCACGGTGACCGCGGTGGCCAGGAAGGCCCAGCCCTCCCGCCCGATCCGGTTGGCCAGCAGCGCGCCCACCAGCGCCGCGGCCGCGAGCACGGACAGGGCCGCGCTGACCGGGTCGCCGTGCGCGGCCTGCGTCCAGCCCAGGAACCCGACCGCCGCGGCGGCGGCCACCGGTCCGACCCGGCCGGCCAGCCGGCGCGCCTCGATCCGGATGTCGCCGGTGGTCCTGAGCGCCACGAACACCGCGCCGTGGGTGAGGAACAGCGTCAGCGTGGTCAGCCCGCCCACCAGGGCGTACGGGTTGAGCAGGTCGAACACGGTGCCGACGTACTCGTGCCGGGCGTCCAGCGGCACCCCGCGGACGATGTTGCCGAACGCCACCCCCCAGAGCAGCGCGGGCACCAGGCTGCCGCCGATGATGGCCGCGTCCCAGCGCCGCCGCCACCGGTCGTCGTCGACCTTGCCGCGGTACTCGAAGGCCACCCCGCGCAGGATCAGCGCCACCAGGATGAGCAGCAGCGGCAGGTAGAACCCGGAGAACAGGGTGGCGTACCACTCGGGGAAGGCCGCGAAGGTCGCGCCGCCGGCCACCAGCAGCCACACCTCGTTGCCGTCCCAGACCGGCCCGATCGTGTTGATCAGGACCCGGCGGCGCGGCTCGTCGCGGCCGAGCACCGGCAGCAGCATGCCGACGCCGAAGTCGAAGCCCTCCAGCAGGAAGTAGCCCGCCCACAGCACGGCGATCAGTGCGAACCAGACGTCGTTGAGAGTCACCGGACGCTCCCGGGGTCAGTAGGCGAAGGCGAGTGGGCGGGTTTCGTCGTCGTCGGCGTCGGCCGGCGCCGGCTCCGGCCCCGGTTCGGGCGGCGGGCCGGCCTTGGCCGCCGCCAGCAGCAGGCCGACCTCGACCACCGCGAGCGCGCCGTAGAGCAGGGTGAAGACCACCAGCGAGGTGATCACGGCGCCGGCGCCGACCGTCGGCGAGACGCCGTCGGCGGTACGCAGCACGCCGAACACCACCCACGGCTGCCGGCCCATCTCGGTGAAGATCCAGCCCATCGTGTTGGCGGCGAACGGCAGCCAGACCGCCCACACCCCGGCCCGCCAGATCCAGCGCCGCCCGGGCAGCCGGCCGCCGCGGGTGAGCCACAGGCCGGCCAGGGCGAGCACCGTGACCAGGGCACCGAAGCCGATCATGAGCCGGAACGACCAGTACGTCACCGGCACGTACGGCCGGTAGTCGCCGGGGCCGTACCGCTGCTCGTACTCGCGTTGCAGGTCGTTGATGCCCTCGACGGTGCCGTCCGGGTCGCCGGTGGCCATCATCGACAGCGCGTGCGGGACGCGGAGGCTGAGGACCTCCTCGCGGCCGTCCAGGGTGCCGATCGTGAACAGCGAGAACGACGCCGGTCCGGAGGTGTCGTACAGGGCCTCGGCCGCGGCCATCTTCATCGGCTGCTGGTGGGTCATCACCCGGGCCTGGATGTCGCCGGTGACCACCAGCAGCACCCCGGCCACCGCGACCACCCACAGCGCCAGCCGCAGGCTCGGCCGGAACACCGCCACCTCGTTGCGCCGGGCCAGGTGCCAGGCGCAGACCGCCAGCATCACCGCGCCGGCGGTGAGGAACGCCGCGGCCAGGGTGTGCGGGAAGGTGACCAGCGTGGTGGAGTTGGTCAGCACGGCCACGATGTCGGTCAGCTCGGCCCGGCCGGTCACCGGGTTGTACACGAAGCCCACCGGGTGCTGCATCCAGGAGTTGGCGGCCAGGATGAAGTACGCCGACAGCACGGTGCCGACGGCCGCGAGCCAGATGGTGGCCAGGTGGACCCGGCGGGGCAGCCGGTCCCAACCGAAGATCCACAGGCCGAGGAAGGTCGACTCCAGGAAGAACGCGAGCAGCCCCTCCAGGGCCAGCGGCGCGCCGAAGATGTCGCCCACGAACCGGGAGTACGCGCTCCAGTTCATCCCGAACTGGAACTCCTGCACGATGCCGGTGACCACGCCCATGGCGAAGTTGATCAGGAACAGCTTGCCCCAGAACCTGGTCGCGCGCAGGTACTCCGGCCGGTCGGTGCGGACCCACGCGGTCTGCAGCCCCGCCACCAGCACGGCGAGGCCGATCGTGACCGGTACGAAGAAAAAATGGTAGACGGTGGTGACGCCGAACTGCCACCGCGCCAGGTCCAGTGCATTCACGGCACCGATCCTGCGATCGGATTCCCGACCCGAGCAGGGCCGAAGGTCCCGCCGGGGCGAGGCACACCGGCCCCTCGTGGGCGGGACGTCGGGACCTGCCGCACGCGCCGCCACCCCGGGTGTACTCGACGGTGCAGGGGTCGAGGAAGGAGTGCGACGATGAGCGACAACTACCTGATCGTGGTCGGTGTGGACGGTTCCGGGGGCGGCCGGCGGGCGCTGGAGTGGGCGGTCCGGGAGGCCGCCAACCGCGGTGGCACCGTGCAGGCGGTCGCGTCCTGGCGCTGGGACGGCATCGAGAGCGACTTCGTCACGGTGGGCACGGCCGCGCAGGAGCGCAACCGCACCGTGCAGATGCTGGACCGCGAGATCGGCGAGCTGACCCGGGCCGTCGCCGCCCCGGTCCCGGTCGCCAGCGAGGTGGTGGAGGGCCGCGCGGCCGAGGTGCTGGCCGCCGCCGCCCGCGACGCCGACCTGCTGGTGCTGGGCAGCCACGGGCACAGCCGGTTCCGGCACACCGTGCTGGGCTCGGTGAGCGAGGAGTGCGTCCGCAAGGCCACCTGCCCGGTGGTGGTGATCCCGGTGCCGGTACCGGCGCGCAGCGCCGCCGCCGAGCCGGCGCTGCGCGGCTGACCGGGCCGAAGGTCCCGGACACCGGCGTCCACCGGCCCTGTCCCGGACCCCCCGGGCGGCGTGCAATGAGGGTGGCCCTCGACGCGGTTGGTCGACCCGAGGGCCGGGCCGGGGCCGGCGACGCATGCCCCGTGCTGACCTGGACGGTCGTCCTGCCTCCGGAGGATCCGCATCTTCCCGGACGGCCGTCCGGTCAGCGGTCGCGCCGGCCGAGGTCAAGGCTCCGGTGGCGGCGCCGGATGTGCCGGCCGGGAGGAGACTCCCGGCCGGTACGCCGCCGCCCCGGCGCGCCCGATACGATCACCGTCGCCGCCGCGGGACGGTACGGGCAGCACCGGCGGCGCGGTCGACCGGGAGAGCGTGCATGGGAATTCGTCGACGACAGGCCTTGGTTCTCGGTGGCTCACTGGTCGCCCTCAGCGGCTGCCAGGCCGCCACCGACACCGCCGACGCGCCGACTCCGAGCATGGACCCGGAGGTCGATGCGATTCTGGACCGGCGGGCGACGGCGCTGGCCAACGAGGACGCGCCCGGCTGGCTGGCCGCGGTGGACGCCGGCAACCCCGCCCTGGTCGCGCACGAGAAGCAGGTCCTTGCCAACCTGCGCCAGCTCGCACCCGAGCAGGTGCGGTTCCGCCGCTGCGGTCGGGGTCCCGACCCGGTCGCCCCGGGCCGGTACGCGAGTTCGCTCCCGTTGCAGTCCATCGCGTACGACGTCGACCTGACGATGCGGCTGCCCGGGGTGGACGCCGCCGCCACGACGGTCCGGCACCGGTACGTCTTCGGCCGGGTCGACGGCGCAGTCACCCTGGTGGACGTGGCCCGCGGCGCGGCCGTCGGCGGTGAGCCGGTGCCGCTGACCGACTGCCCGTGGGACACCTGCGCGTTGCAGGTCCGGCGCCGGCCGGGTGTGCTGCTGGCCGCACAGTCCGATGTCGACAACGCGGACGCGCTGGCGGAGGTCGCCGCGCAGGCGGTCACCGAACTGCGCCGGGACTGGGGCGAGAACCCGCTGCCGGAGTCCTTCGCCGTCTTCGTGGCCGCCGACACCGACACCTTCCGGGGATGGTTCGGCGGTGCGGCGCCGGACTGGACCGACGGCGTCACCGTCGCGGTCCGCCGGGCCGGGGCGAAGGACAGCGGGGACGGCCGGTACGCCGGCACCCGGATCGCCATCGACCTGCCGGCCAGCCGCACCGCCGGCAGCCCGTACGAGACCATCAAACGCCAGCTCGGGTACGCCGCCGGCCTGGCCATGCTGCCGGCGTCGCCGCGGCCGGCCAGCCTGCCCGGTGCCGCCGAGATCGGCGCGCCGCTGTGGGCCGTCGAGGGTTTCGCCCAGTACCTCGCCGGCCGGGACTCCTCGGCGGTGCGCGGCCGGGCGCAGACCCGGCTGCGGGCCGCGCGGCTGGCGGCCGAGCCCGAACTGGGCGCCGAGCCCGAACTGGCCGCCAACCCGAGCTTCTACGCCGCCCCGGCCCGCTCGACCAACCTGGCGCTCGCGTCCAGCCTGTTCCAGTTCGTCGCCGGCCGGTACGGCCACCGGCGCGCCCGGGAGTTGTACCTGGCGGCAGTGACCCGGCCGGCCGGCAAGAGCGCGGAGCCGGACCCCCAGGCGGGGCTGGCCGGGGCGCTGGCCCGGGCCGGTCTGGTCGGCGCCAGCCAGGCCGACGCGGCATCCACCGACTTTTACGCGCAGTGGCGCCACTTCGTGCTGCGGTCCTGACGGTAGGTTCGGCGGGAGAGTTCGGGCCCGCATGCGGAAAGGACAGCAGATGACCAAGCCCACGGTGGAACCCCCGCCGGCCCGCCACCGACCGAACTGGTCGTGGAGGACATCACCGTCGGCGACGGCCCTCGGGCCGAGCCGGGGCGCCTGGCGACCGTGCACTACGTCGGGATCTCGCATTCCGACGGCCGGGAGTTCGACGCCTCCTGGAACCGGGGTTCCGCGTTCACCTTCCCGCTCGGCGGCGGCCACGTCATCTCGGGTTGGGATCAGGGCGTCGTCGGGATGCGGGTCGGCGGCCGGCGCCGGCTGGTGATCCCGCCGCATCTCGGGTACGGCGAGCGCGGCGCGGGCGATGCGATCCGGCCCGGTGAGACCCTCGTGTTCGTGGTGGATCTCATCGACGTCGGGTAGCCCGTCGACCGCCGGCACGCCGCGACCGGGCTCGGCCCGCGGCGGGCCGGCGCGCACCGCCGACGCGAGCCGCCCGCTACGACGGCGGATCGGGCGACGGTTCGGGTGGCGGCTCGGGTGGCGGCTCGGGCGACGGCTCGGGTATCGCGGCGTGCAGCCGGTGCCGGGTCACCTGCAACCGGTCCACCACGACCCGCAGCAGCCGGTGGGTCAGTTCGAAGCCGAGCAGTGGATCGCGCTGGCACAGCTCCCGCACGCCCGGCCCGTCGAGTTCCACCGCGTACGTCGTCTGCCGGGCCACCGCCCCGAAGTTCCACCGGTACGGCGGGAAGAACCACGACCAGCCGAGCACCGTGCCCGGCCCCAGGGTCTCGATCACCACCCGGCCCCGGCCGGGAAGGTCGGCGTCCACCTCCAGCATGCCCCGGTCGACGAGCCAGAACCGGTCCGCCGGCGCGCCCTCGACGAACAGCCGCGCGCCGGCCGGGAAGACCGCCCGCCGGGCGTGCCGGGACAGCCAGTCCAACTGCCAGTCGGTCATGCCGGCCACGAACGGTTGGCCGGCGAGCAACCCGTACCCGTGCCCCATCGCCGTCTCCGCCCGTCCAGCGCCGTCACCGCCGCCACCGCCGCGGTTCTCGCGGGTGGCACCCTCCCAGGGTGGACGCGGCCGGCGCGGCCGAACAGGGCCGAACGGCCCGCGGGACAGGCCCGGGACCGACCCGCCCGGACAGCCCCGGCGGACCGATCCGCCGGCAGAACCCGGCCGGACCGGCCCGCCGGCCGACGATGGGTCCCCCGCTCAGCCGCCCGAGTTGGACGGGGCGGCGGCCGGGGCACTGCCGGCCGGCGAGCCGCTGCCGGACGGTGTGCCGGACGCCGGTGGCGGGCTGGCCGCCGGCTTCAGGTCCGCCGGTACGGGCAGCGCGCTGCCCTTGACGAACTGGTCCCAACTGTCGTTCCAGGCCGTCCAGCCGTTGCCACGGGTCAGCTTCACCTCGGTGCCCTGCACCGAAACGAGGTCGCCGATGTGGGTCACCCCCATCAGCCAGTTCGCCGTCGTGGTGGAGACGTTGACGCAGCCGTGCGAGGTGTTGGTGTAGCCCTGCTCCCCCTCGGACCAGGGTGCCGCGTGGATGAACTCGCCGCCCCAGGTGAGCCGCTGGGCGTCCTGCACGGTGACCACGTAGCCGCCGTTCGGTTCGCCCCGGGTGTCGAAGACGGTGGTGTCGAACTTCTCCATGATCACCATGTTGCCGCTCGACGACGGGGTGCTCGGCTTGCCGAGGCTGACCGGGATCCGCTTGACCAGCTTGTCGTTCTTGTAGACCGACATCTGCTTGGTGTGGTTGTCGATGTCCATCCGG
Organism: Plantactinospora sp. KBS50; assembly: GCF_002285795.1. Classification (GTDB taxonomy): domain Bacteria; phylum Actinomycetota; class Actinomycetes; order Mycobacteriales; family Micromonosporaceae; genus KBS50. The sequence continues at coordinate 3,008,437 of NZ_CP022961.1, read as the reverse complement.
ACCGCGTCCGGCGCCACGGTGGCGACCGCGGTGTGGTCGTCGTCGCCGAAGCCGGACTTGCCCATCGGCAGGCCGGCCAGGGCCGCGCGGGCGGTGATCCGGGTGCCGGTCTTCCACGGGTCCGGTGCCCGGTACTCGGCCTGGCTGCCGTCGTCGAGCCAGGACCAGGTTCCCGGCTGGGGCGGGTCGGTGCCGACCAGCATGCGCTTCTGCACGGCCGCCCGCTGTTCCTTCGGTACGCCGGGGTCGAAGGCGACGGTGAGCGGCATGTTCACCCCGTACGTCTCGCCGTTGCGCAGGTTGAGGCTGGTCTGCACCTGCCGGTCCGGCTTGTCCATGGTGGTGAACTTCGTCGTGGCCGTGGTCGGCTTGCCGTCGGCGTTGACCGCGGTGACCTGCGCGGTGTAGCTGTGCCGGTAGTCCAGCGGGCGACCCGGCAACCAGGACGACCCGTCGGACCGCATGGCGCCCTCGATCCGGGCGCCCTTGTCGTCGGTGAGACTGACCTCGGTGACCTTGCCGTTGGTCGCCGACGCCACCACCTCGCTGCTGATCGGCACGTTCGTCGCGTTCGCGGCCGGAGTGAGCGCGACCGCCGCGGGTGGCGCGTCCGACTTCTTCGCGACCGGCTTGCCGCCACTGGTGCATCCGGCCAGCACCAGGGGTCCGCAGGCGGCCGCCAGCGCGAGCCCGATCCAAGGTCTGCGCTTCATAACCCCCCCAATCCGTTCTCCATTCGTCACATTCTGTAATCTCAGCCGCGATCCGCGTGCCCGTTTTCCAGGAGCCCATCCGCGCAAATCCCTTACGACGCCGAAGAATCCGGAGCAGACGCCACCAGAGCCGATCAGCAGGGCCGAAAGACAAATTACGTACAGTAATCGGATGTGCGGGATCGAACCGGGCAGCCGGCTCCCCGGATCGGTATCGACCCGACTTCTGGCGGAGTCGGTGGGTACGGCGTCCGTCACACCCGACGCCCGGGCGGTGGCGGTGTCCGGGCGGTGGAGCATCATAGGTCGGGTGGCGGGCTTGGCCCGTCCCGGCGGCACCGGCCCGACCCGGCCCCACCAGGGCGGCGGCGGCCCTACCGCCGTCGACGCGGAGCGAGGGAGTACGGATGCAGACCCGCACCGATCTCATTGAGGACCTCATGGCCCGGTTCCCGCACATCCCGCGGGAGGCCGTGCTCAAGGAGGACCTGTTGCGTGGGGTGTGGCGTTCGACGACTCCGCGCTCACCGACAACGAGGGCGGCGAGGTCAAGCCGAAGTCGTACTTCATCTTCTCGTTCGACCACCGCACGCTGCCGGAACTGGGCAACGCGGCGCTGCGCCGGCCGCCGGAGGAGATCGTGCTCACCGGCGGCCCGTACGACCTGCGCCGCACCGTGGTGTCGGTGCGGGTCAACCCCGACTCGCCGTACCGGGTGGCCGACGGCGGGGACGGCATGCTGCGGCTGTTCCTGGACGGCCGGCCGATCGGCGACGTCGGCCTGCCGCCGATGCCCGAGTACTACCGGCACACGCTGAGCAACGGCAAGTCGGTGATGGAGGTCGCGCCGACGATCCAGTGGGGCTACCTGATCTACCTGACCGTGTTCCGGGTCTGCCAGTACTTCGGCGCCAAGGAGGAGTGCCAGTACTGCGACATCAACCACAACTGGCGCCAGCACAAGGCCGCCGGCCGGCCGTACACCGGGGTCAAGCCGGTGGACGAGGTGCTGGAGGCCATGGAGATCATCGACCGGTACGACACCGCGGGCGCCTCCCGGGCGTACACCCTGACCGGTGGCAGCGTGACCTCGAAGGTCGACGGGCTCGCGGAGGCCGACTTCTACGGCCGGTACGCCAAGGCCATCGAGGAGCGCTTCCCCGGCCGGTGGATCGGCAAGGTGGTGGCGCAGGCCCTCCCCCGCGCCGACGTGCAGCGGTTCCACGACTACGGGGTACGGATCTACCACCCCAACTACGAGGTGTGGGACAAGCGGCTGTTCGAGCTGTACTGCCCCGGCAAGGAGCGGTACGTGGGCCGGGAGGAGTGGCACCGCCGGATCCTCGACTCGGCCGAGGTGTTCGGCCCGCGCAACGTGATTCCGAACTTCGTGGCCGGGGTGGAGATGGCCGAGCCGTTCGGCTTCCGCAGCGTCGACGAGGCGATCGAGTCCACCGGCGAAGGGCTGGAGTTCTTCATGTCCAGGGGGATCACGCCGCGGTTCACCACCTGGTGCCCGGAGCCGACCACCCCGCTGGGCCGGACCAACCCGCAGGGAGCGCCGCTGGAGTACCACATCCGGCTGCTGGAGATCTACCGCGCCACCATGGAGCGCAACGGGCTGACCAGCCCGCCCGGGTACGGTCCGCCCGGGGCCGGCAACGCGGTCTTCTCGGTCAGCTCCTTCATGGACACCCTGCCCGCGCAGACCGAGCCGGCAGCGATCCCCGGCTGAGGGCCCGACCGGGACAACCCGGGGCCGGCCCTGGCTCGCCAGCGGCGGTCCCTCTAACGTCCGGCGACGCCCAGATCCTCCTCGATCTTGCGGGCGGCGCCGAGCAGCGGCGGCAGCAGCTCCCGGCGGATCACCTCCGAGGTGCCCCGGCTGGTGTGCGCGGAGACGTTCAGCGCGGCCACCACCGCCCCGTCCTCGCCGTGCACCGGCACGGCCAGCGAGCGCAGCCCCTCCTCCAGTTCCTGATCGACCAGGGCGAAGCCCTGGGCGCGGATCCGGGACAGCACGCCGCGCAGCCGGCCCGGGTCGGTGATGGTCCGCCGGGTCAGCGACCGCAGCGGCGCGCCGTCGAGGTAGTGGTCCAGCCGGTCCTCCGGCTGGGCGGCCAGCAGCACCCGGCCCATCGAGGTGGCGTACGCCGGGAACCGGGTGCCCACGCTGATCGCCACCGCCATGATCCGGCGGGTGGTCGGCACCCGGGCCACGTACACGATCTCGTCGCCGTCCAGCACCGACATCGAGCAGGACTCGTGTACCTGCGCGACCAGGGTCTCCATGTGCGGCTGCGCCACCTGGGGCAGGCTGAGGCTGGACAGGAAGGCGTAGCCCAGTTCCAGCACCCGGGGGCGCAGCGCGAACAGCCGGCCGTCGGTGCGGACGTACCCGAGTTCGACGAGGGTGAGCAGGAACCGGCGGGCGGCGGCCCGGGTCAGCCCGGTGGCCCGCGCCACGTCGCTGAGGGTGAGCTGCGGATGCGTGGCGTCGAACGCCCGGATCACGGCGAGCCCGCGTTCCAGCGACTGCACGAACTCGGGCCCCCGGTTCGGCTCCCCCGTCACGTGTCCTCCCGCCGCAGCGCTTGCCGGGCCACGGAAAAGGCCCGGTTGGCCGCCGGGACGCCAGCGTAGACACCCACCTGCAACAGCACCTCGGCGACCTCCGCCTCGGTGAGCCCGTTGCGCAGCGCGGCGCCGACGTGCATGCCCAACTCCTCGTCGTGGTGCAACGCCGCGAGCACCGCCAGGGTGATGCAACTGCGGGTACGCCGGTCCAGGCCGGGCCGGGTCCAGATCTCGCCCCAGGCGTACCGGGTGATGAAGTCCTGGAAATCGGCGGTGAACGCGTCGGTACGGGCGGCGGCCCGGTCGACGTGCGCGTCGCCGAGCACCTCCCGGCGCACGGCCGTGCCCTGGCGCCGCCGGTCCTGGTCCGTCCCGTCGGTCATGGCGCACCTCCCAGATGTTCGATGAGCAGCCGGGTCACCTCGGCCGGTTGTTCGACGTTGGCCAGGTGGGCCGCGTCCGGCAGGACGTGCAGCCGGGACCGGCCGATCCCGGCGGCGATCAGCCGGGCGTGCGGCACAGGCGTCGCCGGGTCACCGGCGCCGGCGACCACAAGCGTCCCGGCCCGGATCCGGGCCAGGTCGGGCCGCAGGTCCAGGGCCGCGATGACCTCGCAGCAGGCCGCGTAGCCGGCCGCCGGCACGCCGGTGAGCATGGCCCGGTAGTCGGCCACCCGGTCCGGGTGCCGGGCGGCGAAGCCCGGGGTGAACCAGCGGGCCAGCACGGCGTCGGCGACCGCGGCGGTGCCCCCGGCCCGGACGGCGGCGGCCCGGTCCCGCCAGTCCTGGGCCGGCGGCAGGTGGGCGGAGGTGCACAGCAGGGCGAGCCGGTCCACCCGGTGCGGCACGGTCGCGGCCAGCCACATCCCGACCATCCCGCCGAGCGACAGGCCGGCGTACGAGGCGCGCCGGATGCCGAGCGCGTCCAGCACCGCCAGCAGGTGCCGCCCGAGCGTCTCGACGGTGCACCGCGCGGGTGCCGGCGGGGCCTCGCCGTGGCCGAGGTGGTCGTAGCTCAGCACCCGGAACCGTTCGCCGAGCGCGCCGAGCTGCTGCTGCCACATCCGCCGGGTGGTGCCCAGCGATGCGCCCAGGACCACCACCGGGGCGCCGTCCCGGCCGGCCAGCTCGACCCCGGCCGGCCAGCGGCGCTCGGCGGTGGCGGCCGGCGCCGTCCGGGCCGGCACCGGGCCGGCTGCCGGGCCGGCTGCCGCCGGGTCGGACGGCACCGGGCCGGGCGCCCGCGGGTCGGACGGCACCGGGCCGGACGCCCGCGGATCGGACGGCACCGGGCCGGACGCCCGCGGATCGGACGGCACCGGGCCGGACGCCCGCGGATCGGACGGCACCGGGCCGGACGCCCGCGGATCGGACGGCGGCATGCCGGACGGCGGTCGGACGGACGCCGGCACGGCGCCCTCAGATGGCGAAGAAGACGGTCTCATCGTCGCCCTGCAACCGGATGTCGAGACGGAACCCGGCCGGCTCGGCGCGGGCCAGCAACGTGTCGCGCCGCGCCGGGTCGACGCCGGCCAGCACCGGGTCCGCCGCGTTGGCCGGCTCCTCGTCCGGAAAGTACAGCCGGGTCACCACCCGGTGCAGCAACCCGCGGGCGAAGATCGACAGGTCCAGGTGCGGCGCCTCGGTCTCCCCTCGGGGCCGGGCAGCGGACCCGGTCTGACGGTGTGGATGGCGTACCCGCCGTGCGCGTCGGTGGGGCTGCGGCCGAAGCCGCGGAAGCCGGGGATGCCCGGCCGGTGCGCGCCGCGCGGGTCGTCGGGGTGGTCGAACCGGCCGTCCGGGTCGGCCTGCCAGCTTTCCACCAGGGCGTCCCGGACCGGTTCGCCGGCGCCGTCGCGGACGGTGCCGCGGACCCAGAACGCCCCCGGGGTGCCGGCCGGGACCACGTACGGCCCGTCCGGCCAGGGCAGCCCGATGTGCAGGAACGGGCCGACGGTCTGGGCCGGCGTCACCCCGAGCCGCTCAGTCATCGTCGCCCTCCTCGAACGGGGTCCGCCCGCGACCGCGCAGCACGATGTCGAACCGGAACCCGAGCGCCCACTCCGGGGTGCTGGCGTCGTGGTCGTACGCGCAGACCAGCCGCTCCCGGACCGCCGGGTCGGGTATCGCGTTGAAGATCGGATCCTGGAAGAACAGCGGGTCGCCCGGGAAGTACATCTGGGTCACCAGGCGCTGGGTGAAGGCCCGGCCGAACAGCGAGAAGTGGATGTGCGCCGGCCGCCACGCGTTGCTGTGGTTGCGCCAGGGGTAGGCGCCGGGCCGGATGGTGACGAACCGGTACCGGCCGGCGCTGTCGGTGACGGCCCGGCCGACGCCGTCGAAGTTGGGGTCCAGCGGGGCCGGCCAGTTGTCGTTGACGTGCCGGTACCGGCCGGCCGCGTTGGGCTGCCAGATCTCCACCAGGGTGTCCGGCACCGGCCGGCCGTCGCCGTCGAGTACCCGGCCGTGCACGATGATCCGCTGGCCGATCGGCTCGCCGGCGTGCTGCCGGGTCAGGTCGTGGTCGTGCTCGCCGAGCCGGCCGGCGCCCAGCAGCGGGCCGGTCACCTCGGTCAACCGGTGCGGCAGCAGCACCAGCGGCTGGTGCGGGGCGCGCAGCAGCGTCGAGCGGTAGGCGGGGGTGTCCAGCGGCGGGTGGGTACCGGCGGGGTCCCGGCGGTAGCCGGGCAGCACCAGCCGGGTGCCGGGCTCGGTCATGGGAGTTCTCCGGTCAGCGCGCGGAGCACGGTCAGTTCGGCGGCGGTGGGCGGGTCGGTGCTGGCCAGGTCGGCGGCGACCGCGAGCGGCCAGCCGGTGGCCGCCCGGGCCTGCTCCACGCTGGCCGCGGGGTGCAGGTGGGTGAGGGTCAGTTCGCTGGTACGCGGATCGGGTTGCAGCACGCCCAGGTCGGTGATCACGACGCGCGGCCCGGCGCCGCGCAGGCCGAACCGCTCCCGCGCGCCGGGACCGTCGCCGTAGCCGACCGATGTCACGAAGTCCACCTTGTCAACGAAGGTACGCCGGTTCTGCCGGGCGACGACGACAACCTCGCCGCAGGAGGCCGCGATTTCCGGGGCACCGCCGGCGCCGGGCAGCCGGACCGCGGGCGCGGTGTAGTCGGACCCGATCACCGTGGTGTTGATGTTGCCGTACCTGTCGAGTTGGGCGGCGCCGAGGAAGCCGGTGCGGATCCGGCCGGGCTGGAGCCAGTAGTTGAAGACCTCGGGCACCGGGACCACGGCGTCGGCGGTGTCGGCCAGGATGCCGTCGCCGATGGACAGCGGCAGCCGTCCCGGCTTGGCGCCCAGGCAGCCGGACTCGTAGATCAGCACCAGGTTGGGCGCGTGGGTGGCGCGGGCCAGGTTCGCGGCCGTGCTGGGCAGGCCGATGCCCACGAAGCACGCGGTGCCGTCGTGCAGTTGCCGGGCGGCGGCGACCGTCATCATCTCGTCGGCCGTCCAGTCGGCGCTCGGCGCGGCGCTTCGCGGCGCGTCCCGGTCCACACTCATGCCCGGTCCCCGGCCATCAGCACGTGCCGCTCCATCCAGTCGGTGAAGGTGTCCCGGTCCCGGCTGATCCCGTCCCAGGCCACGTAGAAGTCGTTGTCCCGGTCGGAGTAGCCGTGCGCGTACGACGGATGCGCGCCGCCGGGCACCTCGGCCACCGCGGTCACCGCCCAGCCGGGCAGCACGACCTGGCCGGGTACCGGGTCGAGCCGGTCGACGATCTCCTCGACGGTGACCAGCGAGCGGCGGGCGGCCAGCACCGCCTCCTTCTGCACCCCGCTGATGCCCCAGAACTGCACGTTGCCGGCCCGGTCGGCACGCTGGGCGTGCACCACGGTGACGTCGGGCCGCAGCGCCGGTACGGCGGTCAGCACCTCGCCGGTGAACGGGCAGGTGACCGGCCTGATGTTGGGGGTGTGCCGGGGCAGGTCGGTGCCGGTGTAGCCGCGCAGCACCGCGAACGGCAGGCCGGAGGCGCCGGCGACGTACCGGTTGGCCATCCCGGCGTGGCTGTGTTCCTCCAGGTCGAGGGGAACGGGCCAGCCGTTCTCCACGGCGTCGCGGAACCGGTGCAGCGAGCCGACCCCGGGGTTGCCGCCCCAGGAGAAGACCAGCGCCCGGGCGCAGCCCATGCCGATCATCTGGTCGTAGATGACGTCGGGGGTCATCCGGACCAGGGTCAGGTCCCGGCGGCGCTGCCGGATGATCTCGTGTCCGGCGGCGAACGGGATGAGGTGCGTGAAGCCCTCCATGGACACCACGTCGCCGTCGCCTACCAGCCCGGCGATCCCGTCGGCCAGGGATACCAGTTCGGCCATCGGCCTTCCGCCTTCCCGGTCGCGCCACCGGCGCCGGCCGGGGCCGGTGCGCCCGCCCCGGCGTGGTCCGGACGGGTCCGGGCCGGGCGGCGCACGCGACGGGCCGGGCCACGAGCCGTGTCGGCGTTCGCTATGCGGACTTCCGTCCTTATCTCGAACGTAATGCCAGCCGGCGCGATCCGTCAACGCACCGACCGGCGCGCACACTAGCCCGGAATTGTTTCCGGCCGACCCGTTGACGTGACCGCCACCACACGCATACGTTCTAGATGAGAACAGCCGTTCGCTTTGCGAACATGCCCCGGTCAACCGTTGGGTCCACGGCCCGGACCCCCCGACGCGGTCCGCCCGGACCGCCGGAACCGTCACGCGGTCCACCCCCGGACCGCCGGAACCGTCACGCGGTCCACCCCCGGACCGCCGGAGCCATCACGCGGTCCGTGCCGGACCGCCGGACGCGGGAGAATCCACATGCGACGCAAAGCCCTGGTTCCCGGCGCGTTCCTGGCCGCCGTACTGCTCGCCACGGCGGCCTGCGGCTCGTCGTCCGACTCGGATGACTCCTCCGCCGGTGGCCCGACGAAGGTCAAGGTCGGCGCCATCCCGATCGTCGACGTCGCGCCGCTGCACCTGGGCAGGGCCAAGGGCTTCTTCAGCGAGCAGAACATCGACGTCGAGGTGGTCAACACCACCGGCGGCGCCGCCGCCATCCCGGGCGTGATGAACGGCGAGTTCGACTTCGCCTTCGGCAACGTCGTGTCGCTGATCGTCGCCCGGTCCCAGGGCATCCCGCTCAAGGCGATCGCCGAGGGCAACTCCTCCACCGGCGAGCAGGGCAGGGACTTCGGCGGCATCGTCGTACCGAAGGACAGTCCCATCAACTCCGCCGCCGACCTGGCCGGCAGGACCGTCGCGGTGAACAACCTGAAGAACGTCGGCGACACCACCGTGCGGGCCTCCATCCGCAAGGCCGGCGGCGACCCGGCGAACGTGAAGTTCGTCGAGCTGGCCTTCCCGGACATGCCCGCCGCGGTGGCCAACAAGCGGGTGGACGCCGCCTGGGTCGTCGAGCCGTTCTTCACGATCACCCAGCAGCAGGGCGCCCGGGTGGTCGCCTCCAACTTCGTCGACGCGGCGCCGAACATGACCGTCGCGGTCTACTTCACCAACGAGAAGACCCTCACCGAAAAGGGCGACCTGGCCAAGCGCTTCACCGCGGCCATCGAGAAGTCCCTGGCGTACGCCCGTGAGCACCCCGACGAGGCCCGCGAGGTGCTGCCGACGTACGCGAAGATCGACCCGGCGGTGGCCGAGAAGATCACCCTTCCGGCGTGGCCGGACCAGGTCAACCGGGAGTCCGTGCAGACCCTCGCCGACCTCATGCTCGGCGACGGCCTGATCAAGGAGAAGGTCGACGTGTCGGAAATGCTGCCGTGACCGGTACGGCACCCGCGGCCGGCGCGCGGACCGCGCGCCGGCTGCCCGGCCAGCCGGTCCTGCTCGGCGCGCTCGGCCTCGGTGTCTTCCTGCTGGCCGGCGAGCTGGTGCCGCGGATCGGCCTGGTCTCCCCCGACTACCTGCCGCCGACCAGCCGGATCGCCGCCACCGGCATCGACCTGCTGGGCAGCGGCGCCTTCTGGACCGCCGTGGGCGACACCGTGCACGGCTGGTTCCTCGGCCTCGCCCTCGCGGTCGCCCTCGGCACGGTGCTGGGCTTCGCGATCGGCATGCTGCCGCCGCTGCGCGAGGCCACCTCCTCGACGATCGAGTTCCTCCGGCCCATCCCGTCGGTGGCGCTGATCCCGCTGGCCGTGCTGCTGTTCGGCGCCGACCTGCGCTCGGTGCTGCTGCTGGTCACCTACGCGGCCTTCTGGCAGGTGCTCATCCAGGTGCTCTACGGCGTCCGCGACGTCGACCCGGTGGCCACCGACACGGCCCGGGTCTTCGGCCTCGGCCGGTGGGGCCGGATCCGGTACGTCACCTGGCCGACCGCGCTGCCGTACCTGCTCACCGGGGTGCGGCTGGCCGCCGCCGTGGCGCTGATCCTCGCGGTCACCGCCGAACTGGTGATCGGCGCTCCCGGGCTGGGCAACGAGATCGGGGTCGCGCAGACCGGCGGCGCCGTTCCCACCGTGTACGCCCTGGTGGCCGCGACCGGCCTGCTCGGCGTGGCGGTCAACGGCTGCACCCGGCTGTTGGAGCGCCGGCTGCTGGCCTGGCACCCGTCGGTACGCCGGGAGGTTCCGGCATGACGGGCGCCCGCCGGTTCGGCCGGCACCTGCTGGCCGCGCTCGGCCTGCCGGTGGCGCTGCTGGGACTGTGGTGGGTGCTGTCGGCCGACAGCCAGAGCTACTACCTGCCGCCGCTGTCCCGGATCCTCGGCGCGTTCCCGGACGTCTGGCTGACCAGCGGGCGGCTGCGCTCCGACGTGCTGCCCAGCGTGCTGCGGCTGCTCACCGGCCTGGTGCTGGCCGGCCTGCTGGGCGTCGGGCTCGGCGTGCTGGTCGGCTCGTCCCGCCGGCTGCGGGCGTTCTGCGAACCGGTGCTGGAGTTCCTCCGGGCCGTTCCGCCCCCGGTGCTGGTGCCGGTGCTCATCCTCTTCGCCGGCATCGGCAACTCGATGAAGGTGCTGGTCATCATCTCGGGCTGCCTGTGGCCGATCCTGCTGAACACCATCGAGGGGGTGCGGGCGGTCGACGAGGTGCTCGCCGAGACCTGCCGCTGCTACGGCATCCGGGGGCCGGCCCGGCTGTGGCACCTGGTCATCCGCTCGGCGAGCCCGCAGATCGTCACCGGCCTGCGTCAGGGTCTCTCGGTCGGGATCATCCTCATGGTGATCAGCGAGATGTTCGCCGCGAGCAACGGGCTGGGCTTCACGGTCATCCAGTTCCAGCGCAGCTTCGCGGTCACCGACATGTGGACCGGCATTCTGCTGCTGGGACTGCTCGGCTTCCTCCTGGCCACGGCGCTGCGCCTGGCGGAACGGCGGATCCTGGGCTGGTACTTCGGGCTGCGCCGCGCGCAGCGGGACGGGAGCTGAACACGATGTCCGAAACCACCGGACCGGCGCCGGCCGGCGACGCCCTGCTGGACGTGCGCGGCCTGGCCAAGACCTTCGCCGCGCCCGGCCGGACCGTGGAGGCCATCCGGGATCTCACCTTCGCCGTCGGCCGGGGCGACCTGGTCTGCGTGGTCGGACCCTCCGGCGCCGGCAAGACGACGCTGCTCAAGTGCATCGCCGGGCTGCTCGGCCCGACCAGCGGCCAGGTGGTGCTGGAGGGCGCGGCCGTGTCCGGTCCGCCGCCGGGGATGGCCGTGGTGTTCCAGGAGTACGGCCGCAGCCTGTTCCCCTGGCTCACCGTGCGGGACAACGTGGCGCTGCCGTTGAAGCGCAAGAAGGTGCCGCGCGCCCGCCGCGCCGAACTGGTCCGGGACTGCCTGCACGCGGTCGGCCTGGCCGACGTGCACGCCGCCTATCCGTGGCAGCTCTCCGGCGGCATGCAGCAGCGGGTGGCCATCGCCCGCGCGGTGGCGTACGAGCCGCACCTGCTGCTGATGGACGAGCCGTTCGCGGCGGTGGACGCGCAGACCCGGGCCGACCTGGAGGATCTGGTGCGGTCGCTGTGGCACCGGCTCGGGGTGACCATCCTGTTCGTCACGCACGACATCGACGAGGCCGTGTACCTCGGTCAGCGGGTGCTGGTGCTGTCCGGGTCGCCGACGGTGGTGCTGGACGACGTACCGATCGACCTGCCCGACGAGCGCGACCAGTTGGCCACCCGCTCCTCGCCGCGCTTCGCCGAGTTGCGGGCGCACGTCTTCGCGCAGATCCAGCGGGCCAAGCGCCGGCCCGGACCGGCGGCCCGGACCGACCCGGAGACCGCCGACCGGCAGACCACCGCCGACCGGGACGTTCCCGGGCCGGGCACCACCGACCAGGACGCTCCGGAACAGGACGCTCCGGAACAGGACGCTCCCGGGTCGGACGCTCCCGACCGGCAGCCCGCCGAGCCCGGCCCGCCCGGCCGGGGGTCCGAGACGGTACGCCGGTGACCACGGTCCGGGAGGCGACCCTGGCCGTGCTGCGCGACCGGGGGATGGACCGCATCTTCGCCAATCCCGGCTCCACCGAGGTGGCGTTCCTGGTCGACCTGCCGGACGACCTGCGGTTCGTGCTGGCCCTGCACGAGGGATCGGTGGTCGGGCTGGCCACCGGGTACGCGATCGCCACCGGCCGGCCCGCGTTCGTGAACCTGCACACCACGGCCGGGCTCGGCAACGCGGTCGGCGCGCTGGCCACCGCCCGGGTCAACCGGGCGCCGCTGGTGGTCGTGGTGGGCCAGCAGGACCGCCGGCACCTGGCCCTGGAGCCGTTCCTCGCCGGCCGGCTGGACCGCCTCGCCGGGGCGTACCCGGTCTGGGTGGACCAGCCGGTGCTGCCCCAGGACGTCCCGGCGGCGGTCCGCCGGGCCTGGCACGAGGCCGTGGAACACCGCGGCCCGGCCCTGGTGGTGGTGCCGATGGACGACTGGTCGGCCGAACTGGACCCCGCGCTCGGCCTGGCCGCGCCGGCCGAGGTGCGCCGCGCGCCGTACCCGCCGGGTCCGGCCGCCGACGAACTCGCCGGCCTGCTCGCCGCGGCCCGCTCGCCGGTGCTGGTGGTCGGCGCGGGCGCCGACGACCCGGCGGCGTGGGCCGCCCTGGTACGCCTCGCCGACCGGCTCGACGCGCCGGTCTGGCAGGAGGCATTCGGCGGCCGGGCCGGCTTCCCGCAGGATCATCCCCGGTTCGCCGGCCACCTGCCGGCCGGCCGGTCCCGGCTGCGCGACGTGCTGGCCGGGCACGACCTCGCGCTGGTGGTCGGCACCGGGGCGTTCCGGCAGTACCCGTACGAGCCGGGTCCGCTGGTCCCACCCGGGCTGCGCGTCGCGGTGGTCTCCGACGACCCGGACGAGCTGCACCACAGCCACGCCGACCTCGCCGTCCGCGCCGACCCGGCAACCCTCTGCGCCGCCCTCACCCCCCTCCTCCCACCCCCCACCGAAGACCGCCCCTCGGGTCCCGCCACCGACAGCCGCCCTCCCGCCCTTGCCACGGACAGCCGCCCGCTGGGTTCCGCCGACCCCGCCCACGACGGGATCAAGCCTGACCGCGCAGAGTGGGCGGGGTCGGCGGAACCCCCACCCGCGGACCCGGCGCAAGCCCCACCCGCGGACCCGGCGGACCCGGCGGACCCGGCGGAACCCCAACCGGCGGCGCTGTCCGCCGCCCAGGTGTTCAGCGCGCTGGCCGAGCGGCTCCCCGCGGACGCGGTCGTGGTGGAGGAGACCCCCTCAACCCGGCCCGACCTGCACCGGCTGCTGCCGGCGCGGGCGCCGCGCGGGTTCGTCAGCGCGGCCATGGGCGGGCTGGGTTTCGGGCTGCCGGCGGCCGCCGGCCTGCGGATGGGCGACCCGAGCCGTCCGGTGGTTGCGGTCCTGGGCGACGGTTCGGCGCTCTACGCTGTACAGGGACTGTGGAGCGCCGCCCGGTACGGCTGCGGGGTGCTGTTCGTGGTGCTCGCGAACGGCCGGTACGCGATCATGGACCGGCTGGCCGAGCGGCACCGCGGCAAGGCGCCCTGGCCGGCGTTCGAGGAGATCGACATGGCCGGGCTGGCCGGTTCGCTGGGCTGTCCGGCCCGCCGGGTCCGCACGTACCCGGAGTTGGTGGCCGCCCTCGACGAGGTCGTGCCGACGCTGGCCGATCGCACCGAGCCGCTGCTGCTGGACGTCACGGTGCGGACCGAGCCGCGCTTCGAGCCCTGAGCACGCCACCGGTGCCCGATGACCGAACGCCAAAGGAGGATCTCGTGAGCCTGCTCGACCAGAGTGCCTGGAACGGAAACCTGTACAGCGGCGGCTGGGTGGCCGGACACGGCGGCCAGGCCACCGTCCGGGCGCCGGCGACCGGCGCGGAACTGGGCCGGATCGGACTGGCCGACGAGACCGACGTGGCCGCGGCGGCGGCCCGCGCCGCGCAGGCGCAGCGCTCCTGGGCCGCTCTGCCGTACCCGCAGCGGGCGGCCGTGCTGCGCCGGGCCGGGCAGTTGTGGGAGGAAACCGCGGCCGAGGTCGGCGACTGGCTGATCCGGGAGGCCGGTTCGGTGCCCCCGAAGGCGGCCGTGGAGACCAGCACCGCGGCGCAGGAGTGCTACGAGGCGGCGGCGTTGGCGTCGCATCCGCTGGGTGAGATCCTGCCCAGCGCGCAGCCGCGGCTGAGCCTGGCCCGCCGGCTGCCGGTGGGGGTGGTGGGGGTGATCGCCCCGTTCAACTTCCCGCTGATCCTGTCGATCCGGTCGGTCGCCCCGGCCCTGGCCCTGGGCAACGCGGTGCTACTCAAGCCGGACGTCCGCACGGCGGTCTCCGGCGGCGTGACACTGGCCCGGGTGTTCGAGGAGGCGGGGCTGCCGGACGGGCTGCTGCACATCCTGCCCGGTGGGGCGCCGGTCGGCGAGGCGCTGATCGACGAGCCGAACGTCCGGCTGATCAGCTTCACCGGTTCCACGGCGGCCGGGCGGAAGGTGGGCGCCGCGGCGGCCCGGCAGCTCAAGCGCGTCCATCTGGAACTCGGCGGCAACAACGCGCTGATCGTGCTCCCCGACGCCGACCTGGAGCTGGCCGTCTCGGCCGGCGCCTGGGGGGCGTTCCTGCACCAGGGCCAGATCTGCATGAGCGCCGGCCGGCATCTGGTGCACGAGCGGATCGCCGAGGAGTACGTGTCCCGGTTGGCGGCCACCGCGGACGCCCTGCCGGTGGGCGACCCGGCGGCCGGCCAGGTGGCGCTCGGCCCGATCATCGACGAGCACCAGCGGGACCACATTCACGAGCTGGTCACGGCCAGCGTGGCCGACGGTGCGACGCTGGCCGCCGGCGGCCGGTACGAGGGGCTGTTCTACCGGCCGACGGTGCTGTCCGGGGTCACCCCGCAGACCCCGGCGTACGCGCAGGAGGTGTTCGGCCCGGTGGCGCCGGTGCTCACCTTCAGCGATCCGGACGAGGCCGCCGCGCTGGCCGGCGGCACCGAGTACGGCCTCTCGCTCGGCATCATCGGCACCGACGTGATGGCCGCGATGGCGCTCGCCGAACGGATACCGACCGGCATCGTGCACATCAACGACCAGACCGTCAGCGACGAGGCGGTGGCGCCGTTCGGCGGGGTGAAGGCGTCCGGTACGGGCGCCCGGTTCGGCGGTCCGGCGGCCAACGTGTCGGCGTTCACCGAAACCCAGTGGGTGACCATGCAGGGCACGGTCACCCGCTACCCGTTCTAGACCCACAACCCCCCACAACCCCCTGAGACCCCGAGACCCCTCATGCCCCGTACCCGGTGGCCGGCGCTGCTGGCCGTCCTGCTGCTCGCGGTGAACCTGCGCGCCACCATCGCCGGCCTGGCCCCGCTGCTGCCGGACATCCGTGCCGACCTGGGGCTCGGGCGCGCCGCCGGCGGGCTGCTCACCACCCTGCCGGTGCTGTGCTTCGGGCTGCTCGCCGGCCCCGCGGCGCTGCTCGGTCAGCGGCTGGGGGTACGCCGGTCGGTGGTGGCGGCCATGCTGGCCGTGTTCGCCGGCAGCCTGCTGCGGGCCGCGCCGGGGGTGGGCTGGCTGGTCGCCGGCACGGCGGTGGTCGGCGCCGGGGTCGCGGTCGGCAACGTCCTGCTGCCGACCGCCGTGAAGCAGGACTTCCCGGCCCGGCCGGGCGGGGTCACCGGGCTCACGATGGCGGCCATGACCGGCGGGGCGGCGGTCGCCGCCGCGGTGGCCACCCCGCTGGCGCACGCCGCCGGTCTCGGCTGGCGCGCGACGCTGGTGCTGCTCGGCGGCAGCGCCGCGGTGGCCGCGCCGGCCTGGGCGTTGCGGGCACGGCACCGCCAGCCCGCCTCGCCGCCGGCCGTCGCCGGCAACGCCCGGGCGATCCTGCGCACGTCGCTGACCTGGCAGCTGGCCGGCTTCATGGCGATGCAGTCGCTGGTCTTCTACGCGGTGCTCGCGTGGCTGCCCGCGCTGCTGCGCGACGCCGGCGTCCCGGCCACCGGCGCGGGCTCGGCGCTGGCCCTGTACAACCTGCTCGGCATCGGTACGGCGCTGCTGGTGCCGCCGCTGGCCGCGCGAAGCCGCGGTCAGCGGCCGATCGTGCTGGTGATCTGCCTGGGCTGGCTGGCCGGACTGCTCGGCCTGCTCGCCGTTCCCGCGCTGTACCCGCTCTGGTCGGTGCTCGCCGGCCTCGCCCAGGGCGCCGGGATCAGCCTGGCGCTCACCCTGATCGTGCTGCGCGCCGACACCCCGGCCACCGCCCGGGACCTGTCCGGCACGGTCCAGTCGGTCGGGTACCTGCTCGGCTCCACCGGTCCGCTGGTGCTCGGGGTGTTGCGGGATGTCTCCGGGGGTTGGACGCTACCGCTGCTGGCGCTCTGCCTGGCGGTGCTGGTGATGGCCGGCGCGGGTCTGGGCGCCGGCCGGGACCGCCGGCTGGTGCCGGCCGGCGGGACGGCGAACGAGGAGGAGCCATGCGTACCCAGGTAGGCATCGTCGGAGCCGGACCCGCGGGGCTGATGCTGGCGCATCTGCTGCGGCTGCGCGGGGTGGACTCGGTGGTGCTGGAGGCCCGCAGCCGGGACTACGTGCAGCGCCGGGTCCGGGCCGGCGTGCTGGAACAGGGCTCGGTGGACCTGCTCACCGAGGCCGGGGTGGCCGACCGGCTGCACCGGGAGGGCGCCCGGCACGAGGGCATCGAGCTGCGCTTCGCCGGCCGGGCACACCGGGTGCCGATGACCGAGCTGACCGGCCGGGCGATCACCGTGTACGGGCAGCAGGAGGTGGTCAAGGACCTGATCGCCGCCCGGCTGGCCGCCGGCGGCGAGATCCGGTTCGAGGTCCAGGACGTCCGGCTGGACGGCCTGGACGGCGCGGATCCGGTGATCCGGTTCCGGGACGCGGCCGGGGACCACGAACTGCACTGCGACTTCGTGGCCGGTTGCGACGGTTCGCACGGGGTGAGCCGGGGTTCCGCCCCGGCCGAGGCGTTCACCAGCTACGAGCGGACGTACCCGTTCGCCTGGCTGGGGGTGCTCGCGGAGGCGTCGCCCGCGGTGCACGAACTGGTCTACGCCAACCACGAGCGGGGTTTCGCGCTGTACAGCCTGCGCTCCCCCGAGATCTCCCGGCTGTATCTGCAGGTCGACCCGGACGAGGAGATCGAGGACTGGCCGGACGAGCGGATCTGGGCGGAGCTGCGGACCCGGCTGGAGACCGTGCCGGGCTGGACGCTGAACACCGGGCCGATCCTGGAGAAGGGCATCACCCCGATGCGCAGCCTGGTGATCGAGCCGATGCGGTGGCAGCGGCTGTTCCTGGCCGGTGACGCCGTGCACATCGTGCCGCCGACCGGGGCCAAGGGGATGAACCTTGCCCTGGCCGACGTCGCGCTGCTGGCCGACGCGTTCGCCGGCTGGTACGCCGAGTCCCGCACGGACCTGCTCGACGCGTACTCCGACACGGCGCTGCGGCGGGTCTGGCGGGCACAGCACTTCTCCTGGTGGATGACCTCCATGCTGCACCGGCTGGACGACCAGGACCCGTACGAGGCGAAACTGCAGACCTCGACGCTGGACTACGTGGCGACCTCCCGGGCGTACGCCACCAGCCTCGCCGAGAACTACGTCGGTCTGCCGCGGGTCTGACCCGGGCGCGTACGCTCTGCCGGTCGGTGGCGCCCGGCCCGGCAGGCGGGTCCCGCGCGCCGGTGGGGAGTCGCTGCGTGCTCGTTCTGCTGCCGCCCTCGGAGGGCAAGTCCGGTCCCGCCCGCGGCGGCCGGGCGGTGGATCTCGGCACGCTGTCGGCGCCGGAGCTGAACCCGGCCCGCGCCCGGACCCTGGACGCGCTGGTCGAGCTGAGCGCCGGGGACCCGGACCGGGCCCGCGCCGCGCTCGGCCTCTCCCCCGGTCAGGACGGGGAGTTGCGTCGCAACGCCCGGCTGCGGACCGCCGGCACGGTGCGGGTGGACCGGCTGTACACCGGCGTGCTGTACGACGCGTTGGACCTGGCCACGCTGACCGGGCCGGCCCGGCGGCTGGCCGGGCGGTCGCTGCTGGTCACCTCGGCGCTGTGGGGCGTGCTGCGGATGGCCGACCGGGTGCCGCCGTACCGCTGCTCGGCCGCGGCCCGGCTGCCCGGGATCGGGCCGCTGGGGACGTACTGGCGGCGGGAGCTGGCCGCGGTGCTGCCGGCCGCCGCCGGCCGCGGGCCGGTGCTCGACCTGCGCTCCACCGGGTACGCCGCGATGTGGCAGCCCGACGGCGAGCTGGCCGAGCGGACCGTGGCGGTGCGGGTGCTGCACGAGCAGCGCGTCGGCGGGGAGGTCCGCCGGTCGGTGGTGAGCCACTTCAACAAGGCCACCAAGGGCCGGCTGGTGCGGGACCTGCTCTCCGCCGGTGCCCGGCCGCGCACCCCGGCGGATCTGGTGGCCGCGCTGCGGGATCTCGGGTACGCGGTGCAGGAGGGTCCGGCGCCGGCCGGGCGGGTGCGCCGGTTGGATCTGGTGGTCACCGAGCTATGACGTCCGGGGTTGTGGTCGGCGGCCCATCTCGGCGAGGATCCCGGTGCCCTGTCCGACTTCGATCAGGTAGCCGTCCGGGTCGCGGAGGTAGCACCGGATCTCCACGCCGTGATCCTTCGGCTCGGTGAGGAACTCGGCGCCCCGGTCCCGCCAGGTCTCGTACACCGCCCGCACGTCCGTGACCCGGATGTTGATCGCGCTGGACAGCGTCCGCGCGTCTGGCGGCGCCACCGCCCGTACGTCCGGCTTGTCGTCGGTCGGCCCGCCCTCGGTGTTGAGCACCAGATAGCCGTTGTGGAACCGCAGGATCGCCGGCTCCCGGTCGCGCACCACCTCGGCGCCGAGCACCCGGTGGTAGTAGTCCCGGGACCGGTCCACGTCCCGGACGATCAGCAGGTGGGTCAGCACCGCCCCACCGGCGGGCTCGAAGTAGTCCGGTGCCTCGTTCTCGGCCATGGGCCGATCATGCGACGGCCGTCGCCCACCGCGCAGCCGATTGCGCGCACCGGACGGCGCCGACCACGACGCCGGCCCCGACGACCGACGCCTGACCGCCGGGCCTGACCGCCGACGACGACCGGCGATCAGGCGGCGGCGCGCAGGACACGCGGCGGTTCGGCGACGGCGCCGGAGCGGACCGCCCCGACGAACCGCTGCCAGGTGCCGCGGGTGACGGTGAGCCGGGGGCCACGGCGGTCCTTCGAGTCCCGGATCAGCACGGCGTGCGGGGCGATTGCCACCTCGACACAGCCGCCGCCGCTCAGGGAGCGGGTAGCTCTGCGCCAGGCGTGGCCGGCTGCGGCTGATCCGCTCCACTGCATGGTCATCGCTGGCCTCCTGCCCGCGCCGCCCACGGCGGCGGCTAACCGTCCTCGCCCACCGTTTCCTGGTACCGCGCCTGCATCGCCAGCAACAGATCGATCGACTGCTCGGCATCCAGCGCAACCGCCGCTACCCGGTCGAAAACCTGCGCCGACCGCTCGATCTCGTGCGGCCGCTCCAGTTGGATGTCGCCGAAGACGTCCTCGACATGGACGATGCTGGCTGCTTCCTTATCGGCGAAGTCGAGGATGGCGAACGTGGTCTCCATCCCGGCATGCGCGCCGGCGCTAAAGGGCACCACCTGGATGGTCGCCTCCGGAAAGGCGGCCACCTCCACCATGTGCCCGAGTTGGCCGGCCATCACCTCGGCGGTACCGACCCGGCGGTGCAACACCGCCTCGTCGAGTAGGAAGTGCATTCGGGGCAGCGGGCTGCGGCCGAATATGATCTGTTGCCGCTGCATCCGAGCATCGGTCAAACGGCGCACGACCAGCGGGTCCACCGGCAAGAAGTAGCCTGCAGTGACTGCGTAGGCATAATCCTCGGTCTGCAGAAGGCCGCTGACCATGCTGGACTTGTAATCCCGGATGCTCCCGGCCTCCGCCTCCAGTCCGAGGTAGCGGCCTTGGATCTCGGGCACCTCGTACGCTTCCCACCAGCCGGGCTGCCGGCCGGCCACGGCCAGCGCCATCATCTCCTCGCGCTGGGCGTCGGCCACCCTGTACAGGACACAGAGGTCACGCACGTCCCGCGGATTGGCCGGACGCTGACCGGTCTCCAACCGACTGATCTTCGTGGGCGAGCAGTAGAGCGCCGAAGCGGCCTCTTCGAGATTGAGCCCGGACCGCTGCCGGTGCTCGCGGAGCAGGTTGGCAAGCCTGCGCCGCTTCCAGAAGGGGTTACCGCCCTGCGTCATGCCCACCTCATCCAGCGCCCCGGTGACAATGTCCTCCGCCGCCGTGCCGGCATCAATGGCCGGCTGCCAAATACACGCGGCACTTGCCAGACGGAGAACTTCATGATGGCAGTTGCCATCGGCACTGGCTAGGGGCCGATCCCATGCGGCCAATCTCCGCCGGCCGGACCCAGCGTCGGAATGTGCAGCGAGAACCGGATCCGGGCCGGTCAGGCCCATGATCGTGCCGGCTGGCAGCCACCGTCGGGCGCCGGCCAGAGTCACATTCTGGACAGTCTGCGACCCAATGCAATCGCCAAAGGAGAATGTTTCACGGCAGGGTCGGATGGCGTTTATCAATCATCCGTTCGGCCCCGATCGCGCTCGACGCGGATTTGTGGACCCCGTACGCTGGATCCAGTAGGAAAGATCGCCGGCTGGCCGGCGAACACCAACCGCGCCGCACACAAAAGCTGGACCGGTGTTGCAGCACCGATCCAGCCAAGCAATCCCCCCGAGTCGCGCTCCACATGCACCGGCCGGAAGGCAATTGCCAGATGAACCGTACCACATTCCACCGCATCCGGTCCGGAACCCGGACCGCGTCGCCAACCCCCGAATCCGGTCCGACCGATGGCAACCCGTCCACGGACGACATTAACCTGCCCGTGCCAGCAGCCCGCCCGACCCGCCGGTGCCCGACCCCGGTACGGCTGCTGATCGGCACGTTCCTGCTGGCCCTGCTGGTCGTTCTGCCGCTGTCCGGACGGGTCTCCCTCGCCGACCTCGCCGACGAGATCGGCGCGCTGTTCGTGGTGAAGGAACTGCTGGACTGGATGCGCAATCCCCGCCGCCACCGGCGATGACACCGACGGGCGACCCGGCCGTGGCGGTCAGGTCGCCCGTCGCGCGGCGACGATGAGGAAGTTCGGCAGTGGACAGCAGTCCAGCACGGCAGGGAGCGGCCAGGTCTCGAAGAGGAAGCGACGGGTCGGCTTCACGACCGGGATCCGCTTATGGGCCCGAGTCCGCTGCCCGCGGTACCCTACGACACCGTCGGACCCGACCGAGCGTTCGATCAATATCAGACGATGGCTCGACGCATGCGTACGAGCTGGGCGCACAAGGTCGTCGGTCCGCATATCGCGGGTTTCAGCCTGGCTTCAGCGCCTTCTCGATCGCGAGTCCGGTTGCGCAGAGTAGGTCCTCACCGCGCATCGGGCCGACGAGTTGCAGGCTGACAGGCACGGGAAAACCGGGTGACGGTATCGGCATGGAAAGGGCCGGGACGCCGGCGAGATTGAATGGCGCGGTGAGTTGTGTGAGTGGGAAGCCCGAGTAGTCGGCCGACAGCGGCGGAGCCGCGATCAGCGTCGGTAGGGCCAGAACGTCGACCTCACTGAATGCCGCGGTCACCTCTGCTCGCCACGCCGCGCGAATGGACATGGCCTCGGCCAGCCGTTGCGTGGTTACGGCTCGTCCGGCGTGCAGACCGCCGTTGACGAACGCGCCCACCCCGTCGGCCTCGATCCGTCAGACGGTTTTGCTCCCTGCTTGACCGTTTCGGCTTGACCGTTTTGTCCACTCGGGTGGGGTGCGGGATCGCCACATGTCGCTGTGGACGCGCCGAGGTCTCCGGACTCGGGAAACGGCCCTTTCTGCTGGTAGGTGCGGGGAACCAGGTCAGGTGGCCGGTGGTAGCAGGGTGAGGCGTCGCCAGCAGAGGGTGAACGCGTCGGCCCAGGGCCAGGTCCCGGGGATCGACAGCACGCGGCGGCGGGCGTGGGTGGCTAGTCTCGCGGGCAGGTGCAGCAGCCGGTAGCGCAGCGTGTCGGGTTCGGCGTGCGCGAGGTCCGGCTGGTCGTACAGGCCGAGGAGCCGTGTCCAGGCGGCGAGGTCGGCGGCGATGTTGCAGGTCAGGGTCCAGCCCTGGTTGACGGTCCAGTCCTTGGAGGGCAGGTTCCGCAGACCCGTCGCCTTGCCGTGGCGGACGTGATCTTCCACTCCGGCGTGGGCCCGGTGGAGGGCGTCGAGCCATTGCGGCTGGTGCGAGCCGGGCACGCCTGCGATCCGGGTGATGTTGGTGGCCACGATCTGGTAGCGCCAGCCGGTGCGTTTCTCCAGGGCGGTGAGGTTACGGGCGTGCCGGGCCGACGGCCTCGTGCGTCGTACGAGTAGCCGTAGCGTGCCGGTCCAGCCCGCGAGTCGGGGGTTGAGACCGGTCAGTTCCGCGACGTGCGCGGTGCCGGTGGCGGTGCCGTCCTGGTGCAGGCTGTCGGTCCAGGCGTCGGCGGGGACCTGTTCGATCGCGGTCTCGTCGGCGGCGGTGATCGTCCAGCCGACGGTGAAACGCACGCTGCGCCACACCCGGTTCATCCGCTCCAGATGCTCCAGTAACTCATGGGTGGCGCCGGCCCCGTCGACGCGGATCAGGAGTTTGCGCCGGTAGCCGGCCGGGAGCTGCGCGATGGCGTCACCCAGGACCCGGATGTGGTCGGCGACCGTGTTCGACCCGGCGTTACCGGGCCGCAGCAGCATCGCCAGGCACTCCGCCGTGTTCGCGCACCACGCGCCGAGCGGGTGGAAGCCGTAGCCCTTCTTGAAGGTGGCCGCCGCGCCCTGCTTGTCGCTGTGGGCGGTGATCAGCGTGGCGTCCATGTCGATGACCACCCAGCCGGTCAGCAGCTTCCCGGCCACGGTCAGCCACGGGAACCCCTGCGGGCGTCGGGCGAGCAGCGCCCACACGTGGGCGCGGACCTTCGCCCGGGCCTTGCCGACCCGTTTCAGTACCTTCTCGTTGAGACCGGCCAACGCGCGCCGGACGGTCGACTCCGACGGCCGGTCACCGAAGACCAGCCTCTGATGGGCGAGCAGGCCGATGTCGGACATGCTTGTGGCGCCGAGCGTGATCACCACGGCCAGACAGACCAGGACCGTGCCGCGATCCCACCAGCCGGGGCCCTTGCCGCGCGGCAGCACCTTGTTCAGAGCACTGGTCAGACCGGTCCGATCGGCGCATTTACGCAGCAGGACCGCACCCGCGTGACCGACCAGGCCCTTCCCGTCCGAGCCGACGACCAGCCGCTGATCCCACCCACTACTCTTACTCACCAGAAAGGTGCACCTTGCTCTGCTATGGACATGGCGTAGACACCCACATCCTCGCAGGCCAGGCGCACCTTTCGTTTACCGCCCTCGATCAGTCAAATCCCCCCTGACCAGGGGAGGTCGGCGTCGAGCAGTGTGTGGTGCGCGTTCCAGAGCTCGCCGAGGATGATCGCGTCGAGCGCTTCCCCGGTCTGATCCCAGCCGGGCAACCGCACCTCGCGGACGGTGAGTCCAGCTACCTGTAAGGCGCCGTCGACGATCTCTTCGACCACGGCCTCGGTACCTTTGATCCGTAGCCGGCCGATCCGGCGAGCGGGACGTGACGCGATCCTCCATTCCGGCTCGAGTAGACGCATCCCCTTGGCGGCGCCGGCCACGTCGCGGGCAAGCGGGCCGATGGTGTCCAGGCTGGACGCAAGCGGCCAGACACCCCGGGTCGGTACTCGTCCCCAGGTTGTCTTCAGCCCGACTATCGCGCAGCATGCGGCGGGGATGCGTACTGATCCGCCGGTGTCGGTGCCCAGTCCGATGTCCACTTCGCCGGTGGCGACCGCCACGGCGCTGCCACTGGATGAGCCGCCGGGGATACGGTCGGGTGCCACGGGATTGACGGGGGTGCCGAACGTCGCGTTGTCGCCCACCGGGCTGATGCAGAGCTCGGTCAGCGTGGTTTTGCCGACGATGAACGCGCCGGCCGAGCGCACGCCGGCCAGGCAGCCGGCGTCGCGGGTCGCTGGGACCGCCCGATCACGCACCGTCGCGCACCCGGCGGTCGTGAGTGTGCCGGCCACGTCGATGGCGTCCTTGACGGCGATGCGTACGAGTCCGTCGGTGCCGGCGGCGGGTGGATCGAAACGGCTGATCCAGACTGACATCAGGGCAACTTAGGGCACTTGAGCGACCGAGGTCGAGGCGTTTACCGGTCTTGGTCTCCTCGACGCGGGCCGTGTGAACGGGCCTCCGTCCGTGGCCCGGCCGTTCGGATCAGAGCGTGGCGATCAGGACCGGCGGGGACTCGATGCAGTCGGCGACGTACCGCAGGAAGCCACCTGCCACCCCACCGTCGCAGACCCGGTGGTCGAAGGTCAGGCTGACCTCGGCCACCCTGCGCGTGCCGGCCCAGGCCCTGGTCAGTATTTCGGTCCGAACCCGGGTGTGTAGTGACCCGTCTCGAGGTTCACCGACTCGCCGTGGCCGAGGTCGACGTGTCCGGGCGGCTGCGCGAGCTGGGCAGCCGACTCCGCCGACGGGCGGCCCGGTTCGGGAACGGTGAGGATGAACGGCGGGGGTGCCGGAGTACGCCCGCGGTCCGCCGCTGCACGCTGGGCCTGTCCCCGATCGAACCAGGCCTCGCCACCCGATCGGCTGTGTGCGAACCCCGGCTTGCCGCGACCGACACCAGGATTGTGTCCCGTAAGCTCCTCGACGGCCGCGTTGTACGCGACATCGGCCGGCTTGCAGACCTGCTCGTAACCACGGTCGATGACCTTCCCCGGCAGCAGCGGAGCAATCTCGGATGGCACGTGGTACTTCTTGGTCACGTGTCGCTGTAGCCAGGCGTCGCCGAGGGTGCCGTAGAGATAGCGCTGGGCGTCACGCAGTATCAGGCTCTCCGACGTTCCGATCTTCGCGTCCGACTGCCGCAGTGCGGTGATCGTCCACAGCGCCTTCTCGGTCAGCGCCTGCCACCTCGCCGGCGGACAGGGGTGCCCGGGCACCGCCCCCACCTTCAGCAACGCGTAGTTGACCACATACGAGACGCGGTAGTTGTGCACCCGGTCCGCCGGGTTCACCGCGGCGAGCCTTTCGTACTCGGTGGTCGGTTTTGGTTCGGCGGCCACCCAGCCGCGGATCACCCGCGCCGCCCTGGTCGGGTCGGTGGGGACGAGCGCGGTCTCGTCCGCGGACCGCGCCCGATGCTCGGTGGGGCGGCCTGGGCGCTGGGTCATCGTCGCCTCGTGTTTGCGCTGCCACGCGTCGTGCGCCAACGCCGTCGACGGGCTCGGCGGCGGAGCCTCGGGCGGCCTCGGGCGGTCTGGTCCGGTCATGGCCCCTTCCTAGCGGCGGTGGATGTCGGGCGGCGGGTGAGGAGTGTGCGGCGGCACCGGCGTGGGTGCTCGGGGCGGCGGTCCGGCGGGTCGGGGCGGCTGCGGCGTGGGTTGCGGCGTCCGCGGACGGTCACCGCCGGACGGCGACGGAGCTTTCTCCGGTGTGCGTGGCCCGGGGACCGGCGGCGGCGGGAACGGCGTGACCGGATCGGGCCTGGGTGTCGGCGGGCCGATCAGTCGGCCGCCCGCCGTCCAGAGCCGCCCGTCGGCGCCCTCGACGCGGACCCGGACGTGAATGCCTTCAGCGCGGCCGACCTGCCTCAAGGTGTTCTCGATGGCCCGCGCCTCGCTCTTCTCGCCGACCGCGACGTGCTTGAGGCGGACCTCGACCAGCAACCCATGATGGCGGTCGGCCGGCTTTCGCTCGGCCGCGAGTCGCTTGATGTCGGCGGTGAAGTCGGCCCTGACGCGATTGAGGTCCACACGATGGTGCCCTGACCTTTCGCGGAATTGATTGACGTCCTTGACCTCGTGGACGACCCGCGTGTCCGCCGCCCACCTGCGGAAGTCGGTCGACAGCACGCCCCTGTTTTCCTGAACACCGCCGGACTCAGGCCGGGCAACTCGTGGTTGATGGGCATCCGGCAAGGTCGGTTGCCGTGGGTCGGCCTTGTGATCGGGCCGGTCAGCGTCGGAACGGTCTCGGGGCGTCCCGGGTGCCCGCTCCGGTCGCTGCGTCATGGTGGCCTCGTTGCGGGAGTGCCACTCGGCCTGTCTGGCCGCGTCGGGTGGCTTCTGCGCGGGCGGTGGCGGGACGTCCGGCGGCCGTGGCTGATCGATGCCCATCGGTCAGCTCTCCCTTCGCATCCGGCTGGCGGGCACGAGATGGTGCAGAACCCAGCCGGGTTTGGTGAACCGGGCCAGGGCGGCGCGGGCCTTGTCGTCCCACAGTTCCCCATCGGCGACGACGCCGCCGACGATCGACTCGATGGTCGATGGCCGGGACGTCCCGAATGTCGCGGCGTCGCGGACGCTCTGCTCCCGGCAGTCCTGCTCCGCCCACTCGGACACGACCGTGTACTGCTGGTGGCTGTTGTCGCCCGGGATCGGGCAGCGGTATCGGCGTTCCCAGTCGGCCGAGGCCGGGTGCCGGTCCTGGTCGTCCCGGGACCACGACTTGAGTTTCTGCCGGACCGGCGCCCAGCGGTACGGCGTGGCGATGAAGCCCCAGTCATCGTCGGGGCAGTGATTGTCACCGTCGCGTGCCAGCGACTCGCGGACCACTTCGGAGCAGTGCCGCGCCAGGTCCTCGCTTGAGGTCTCCGGCTGGAGTTGCCCGGACCGCACTGACACCGCCTCGTCCACCGCGTGCGAGACCGCACAGTCGAGCAGCCGGGGATCGAGTCCGGCAAGCAGCCGGCGCTCGCCCGGCTTCAGCGTCGGGTTGGGCTGGTTGAGCAGGTGCGCGGTGACGGTCAGCTCCGTCGCGAGCGCCAGCGCGGGATGCTGCGCCAGCGCGCGGCGGGCGGCGGCCATCTCGGCGAGCGTGCACGCCCGGGCCTGGCAGTCCCGGCCGCACGTCATGCTGCGCCGGTCGATCAGCAGGTCCACCGGTGCGGTCACCCCGTCCGTGGCCTCCGCGGCGCGACCGTCGGGAATGGCCACCAGCAGCGGCCGGTCCATGCCGTCGGAGAAGACCGCAGCCTGCCCGCTGTCGAGCGACACCACGGTCCGCGACTGGTCGCGGTCGAGATTCATGGTCGCGCCGACGCTGCGCCGGTCATCCTCGGCCGGCAGCCGGTGTACGACCTTCACCGCCGTGTTCTTGATGACGTCCGGGATCAGCTTGCTCGGGATCTGCTCGACCACCACCAGCGCCTCGCCGTACGCGCGAACCTCCGCCAGCAGCGCCGCGAACATCTCGACCCCCTTCGCCGCGACGCCCACCCGGTCGCCCTCGGGCCGGCGCAGCAGGCGGTGGGCCTCCTCGATGACCGTGAGGTGGTGCAGCTCGTTGCCGGGGTTGTCGCCGCGCAGCAGCCGAAGGTACTCGGTGAGCTGGATCAGCAGCGCCCCCATGAGAAACGCCTTGTCCGCGTCGTCGCCGACGTCCTCGATCTCGAAGACGACCCGGCTGCGCAACAGCCGCTCGAAGTCCAGCGGATGTCCGCCCTGAAGGAAACGGCCGGTCGTACCCAGTCGCAGGCTCGACAGCCGCGTGGTGATGAAACCCCGCACATCGGCGGCCATCACGGGGCCGTACCCGAGGTCGGCCACGACCTCGGTGGCGACCCGCTGAAGGTCGGCCAGCGTGGGATACCGGGGCCGCCCGCCCTCGTAGGCGGGCACGCCGACGGCGAGATCCCAGCCGAGCTGTTCGTACGAGCGGGTCAGCGCGGCGGCGAGAACCTGCGGGAAGGGCTCGTGCGCCTCGAACGCGGTGAGGAACAGGGCCCGCATGAGGTCCAGGTGCGTCTGGAGCGGGAACGAACGCCGGCCGCCTCTCGCATCGGCCCGCAACGCCGCCGGGACGAGTGGGTTGAACCCGGCCGGCGGTACCGCCGGGTCGCCAGGCCGGACGACCACGACGTCGTTGTCCCCCGGCAGGGTGCGCAGCCGGCCGGCCATCCGCCGGTACTCGGCCTTCGCCGGCTCGATCACGAGCCAGGGAAGCCCGAGCCGGGTCGCCTCGGCCAGCAGGTGCCGGACCGTCCAGGACTTCCCGCTGCCGGTCGCGCCGCACACGAAGGTGTGCCGGTTCAACGACTGCGTGCTCACCTCGAGGTCCCCGACCGGCACGTACGCCGCGTCGAGCACCCGGCCGAGCAGCAACGAGCCGCCAGCGGTTCGCCCAGGCCGTTCGGGTGTCACGTCGAACCGGTGCGGCTCGGTAACCCGGATTCCGCTCACCTCGCGGCGGGGTGGCCGGGTCAGCGCCACCAACAGGTCGGTACCGGCCACGAAGGCGGCCCGGCCGTCGACGGGGCCTTCCGCCGGCCCGGCGGAACCGAGGGTGTACGGCTGGTCGGCCAGGTCCGCCGCGGCGCACAGGACACCGGCCGTGCGCGACGCATCCGGTCTGCTGCGCCCGCCGACCAGGATCCGGATTCGCCAGACGTTGCCCTGCTGCGCTCGGGACAGCTCGCGGTGCCGGGCCTGTGCGCGTTCCAACTGGACCCTCTTCGCCTCGCCCACCTCCCCCGGGACAACGGGAGGATCTCGCGGGCCAGCCGGTCCAGCTCGGGTTGCACCTCGTGCGGCCGGAGTGGTTCGGCGACGACGAGCCAGGCGAACGGGTCGCGTAGATGCGCCACGTTCTGTTGGAACGCGCCGCGGCGGCGCTGCTCCGGCGACGCCTTCGACGGCGAAGGTGCCCACAGCGCGTCCGAAAACCCGGCGCAGAGTTCCCAGTGCGGAAAGTCCAGCAGCGTGCATGCCGCGCCGGCAGGAAGCGGCGCACCCCGCGCACCGGGTGGGAACAGCAGCTGCGCGGGCGATCCGGACGGCTGGGCGGCGCCCACGACGAGCGGCAGGCCGGGTCGGCCGCCGAGCAGAAACCGCACCTGGCCGGTTCCGTCGCGGACCCACGCGGTCAGCAGGGCCGGCGCCGGCCCGCCAGCGGCCAGCAGGGTCGAGTGGCTGCCCCCAGGGCGGCCAGCAGCGCCCCGTCCGGGTGCTCGGGCGCCTCCCGTCGCTGCCCGCTCTCCGGCTGCTGCTCACGGCGGTCGACGGATGGGACCTCGGTGACCTGATAGAACTCGACGTCGGTCCAGCTCATGGCGTGTCCCGGGGTGGTGCCACGGTACTCGAGACACGATCCGAAAGGCAGATCGGCGGATAGCAGTTGGCCATGACCACCTGCCGGCCGCCGGTGGAGCTGTCGACGAGGATGAACTCGGTGGTGTCCATGGCCAGGATCGCCTGTGGCTCGGTGATGAACTCGTACACCCGAGTGGTGGTGGTCGAGGTACTGATGTTCTCCGTCGATGACCAGGTGCGGTTTCCGGTCCAGGTGTGGCCACGTGCGTCGGACAGCCCGCGGGTGGACTTCATCCGGGATCTGGATGAGTTGGTGCCGGTGTTCGTGTTGGCGGAGAAGCTGTCGCCGCCGCCGTCGCTGAACGTTCGGCCCTCCTGGTGGCTCAGCTGGTTCACCACGAACTTGTAACCCTTGCCGATGAACTCCGCGGCGATGTTCGCGTCCCGGTGGTTGTACATCTTCATGATGCACACCGCGCCGCCGGTGCCGACGATCTTCTCCAGGTCGTCCTGGGGCTGGTCGAGGAAGAGCACGAGCCGGACCCCGGCGACGCGGGCCTGTTCGGACAGCGTGCGGACGGCCGTACCGCCGAGCCGGTCGGCGCCCACCACCACGAGGTGGCGTCCAGCCAGGGCGTTGTCGGCCATCGCGTGACGGACCAACTGGAGCACGAGCCGGTCGATGAGGTCCTTGCGGTCGTCCTTGCCGCCGGGGGTGGCCAGCACCGACACGGCGTGGTTGCTCCACAGCGGACGCGCGCCGCTCGGGGCGACCTCGTGCAGCAGGTCGAGATGCGCGGCCCACAACCGCAGCTGCCGGCCCGTCCAGTCGTTCTGGTCGACGTCGCCGACCCCTGCCAGCAGTCGATCGATCTCCGGCGGCGCCAGCAGCTCGGTCTCCCCGCTACGGCGCAGCATTCGAAGCCCGGCAGCCAACCGGGCGAGGGTGACCGGCCGGTCCAGGCAGGCGAGCACCTTGCGCAGCATCTCGACGGCCAACACCCGTTCGTGCAGTTGTTCGGCCCCGCCGGACCGGCCGGTCGCGTCCGGCCGGTCGGTGAGGACATAGGCCAGGCTGTCGGCGATCTCGTCCGGGCCGAGACCGGCGAACAGGTCGAAGTCGGTGACGCCGTCGAGGACGGCCCAGCGGGTGTCCATCCCGCGGGCGGCGGCCAGCCGGACCAGTTCGCCGCCGACCTCCTGCCCGGTCAGGTCGAGCACCGCCAGTCGGCGTCCGCCGGACAGCAGCGATGTGCCGAGCAGGACCAGCAGACAGGCCCAGCCGTACCGGGCCGGATCCCCGCCCACGACGTCGACCCGGGTCGGCTCCGAGGCTGGACGCACCGGATACCACTGTGGCCCACTTCGCTGCCGCTCCTGGGCCTGCCGCGCCGCCCGGACCGCGCTCTCGTGCCGGCGCTTGCTCTCCTCCCACTCCCGCACCGCCTGGCCGTGGCGTTGCTTCTCGGCCGCGAGCAGGGCGAGATACGGCTGCCGGAACCGGGTGATGTCCGCGTTCGTGCGCCGGAGTTCGGAAAGTGCGCCCAGGACCCACAGCAGCAGCAGGATCCCGGCGGCGGGCAGCGCATAGCCGTACACCTTCATCGCGTCACCGCCGCCGTACTGCGAGACGGAGCTTTCGATTGTCACCTGGTAGACCCCGAAGGCGAGGAACAGCAACACCGCGAGTGTTGCGCGCACCACGGCCTTGCGGACCGCGGTGGACCGTCGCTGGTACAGCTCGCTCGTGTCCGGGTGCGGTGGGTCGATCCAGACCGGTTTGGCGGCAAGCGTCATCGGCGGCGTCGGCGGGGTGAGCTCGGATAGCTCCGCGGCCTGCCATCCCCACCGTTGCGGCGGCGCGAACAGTCGGGGTGCGAACAGGGCCGGCCAGTCCTCGCGCGCCGCAGTCCGGGTCCGGGTGCCGGCCGCTGCGCCCGGTGCCGCGCCGGTCCACGCCTGCGCCCGCGTGTCCGTACGGGTATCCGTCCGCTTGGTGCGGGCCGTGTGGCGGCCCTCGCGGTGATCTTTGGCCGCCGCCCGGCCAGCCGTCTTCGCCTGCGCCTCGCTCGCACCGCTCGCCTGGGCCGCGATCGCGGCCCGCGCCGCGGCGTCGATCTCGTTCGGGTCCCCGCTCATCACCACATCGGCGAAATACCGATGCCAGTCCCCCACCATGCAGCACATCGTCGTGCCAGCCGCCGCGTCCGGTCACGAGTAGTGGGCTACTCGATTCGGCTCGGGTATGTGCCGCGAGGCGGTCAGTCGCCCCGCAGCCGATCGGCGAACTCGGCACGGTTGCTGGTGCCGAGTTTCGCGCTCGCCCGGTACAGATGTCCTTCGACGGTGCGCACCGACACGACCAGCCGGTCCGCGATGGCGCGGTTGGAGAGGCCCGCGGCGGCCAGCGTGACGATCTCGCGTTCACGGCCGGTGAGCGGCAGCGGGCGGGCGAGCGCCAGGCCGGGCGTACGGGCGCCTTCGCACTCCTGCGCGAGCCGGTGCGCGCGAGCCGTGGCCATGTCGGCGGCGACGTCCTCGTGGCGGCGCCGGTACGCCACCGCCGCGTGACTCGCCGCATCCACGGCGGCCGGGAGGTCGCCCATCTCCTCCAGCTGACCGGAGGCGATCCGCAGTGCCTCGCCGTCGTCCGCCGCCAGTGCCACGGCGTGCCCGGCCGCCGCACGCGCACGGGGGCCATCCACGACGCTGGCGAGCTCGGACAACCGGCCGGCCACCGTGCGGTCTCCGAATCGCACGGCCGTGTGCAGCGCCAACACCTCGTACCCCGGATGCCCGCGGGCCACGGCGAGCGCCGCGCTCTCGCGTGCCAGCCGGATCGCCTCGGTCAGCGACCCTTCCGCGGCCGCCACCCAACCATGGGCCAGGAGTACCTCGGGATCGCAGAACACGAAGCTCGGGTGCCGGTGCGCCTCCAGCCGAACCAACGCTCGCCGCGCGCCGGCGGCATCTCCGGTCATGGCCAGGGCGTGGGTGAGACCGAGCAGGGTCCGGAAGCCGTACCCTTCCATGTCGACGTTCGCGAACCCAGCCCACGCCTCGCGCAGGTCCTGGATCGCGGCGCGAAGGCGGCCCCGGTAGCGCGCGGCGTGGCCGAGCAGAGCGACCCCGCGTAGCCGAGAGTAGCCAGGCATGTCGGCCGCACGCCGGTAGTGCACCTGCGCAAGGTCGTCGAGCTCGTGCAGGTAGCCCGCGAGGTGCAGCGCCGACAGGTGCAGGTCACACAGCCCGAACGCGCCAACCGCCGTCCCGACCGATTGGGGTGCGACGGCGTACGCCCTGGCCGCGACCGGACCGATCTCGTCGGCCCGGCCCAGCGCGGCGAGCCCGATGACACCACAGTAGGCGGCGAGCAGGACGCCCACGGGCGGCAGGTCCGGTGCCCGCAGCGCCGTCACCGCCGTCGCCACGCCGGCCTGGGCCGGCCGGCCCAGGAAGACGTCGACCATGGCCTGCACCACGGCAAGTGTGGGCCGGTCGGTCGAGGTTGCCTCGGCCGCGGCAGCGGCAGGCGTTACCCCGGCCGCGGCAGCGGCGAGCACCGCCTCCGCCCGTTCGGGACTCTGCCCGGGCCAGAACAGGTTGGCCGCGCGGGGCACGGCGATCGCGACCCGATCCTCGACGCTGCCAGCCTCCTGCGCCAGGGCGGCAAACTCGGCCTCCGCGTCGACCCCGCGGTTGAGCCAGGACAGCGCCAGTGCCAGTGTGTGCCGGGCCTCATGGCCGCCGTGCGCGTCGACCGCGGCTCGGGCCAGTTGCTCGGCCGCGGCGATGTCCAGCAACCGGACCGCATCGCGCGCGGCCTGGGTGAGCAGCCGCGCGTCGGGTTGCAGGTCCGAGTGCACCATGAGGGCCGCCCGCCGCAGCGCGTCGTCGGCGCGGCGTCCACCGAGGTCCGCCAGCGCGGTGGCGATCTCACCCCTCAGGCGGCGGGCCCGCAGCTGGCCCATCCCGGACCGCCGGACCTCGCCGTACAGCGGGTGCCCGAGCCTGGCCTGCCAGCGGCGCCCGTCCCGGTACAGCTCGACCAGCCCGCGGGTCTCCGTCGCCTCGACCGTTCCGGGCCCGGTCAGCCGGGTCAGCACCCGCAGGCCGAGCGGCTCGCTCAGCGCCAGCACGTCGACGACGTCGACGAACCCGTCCGGTAGGGCGCCCATCCGCTGCCGCACCAGGTCCGCCAGACCGGCTGACATCGTGGGCTGCCCCGACCAGCGCCACACGCCGCTCTCCCGCGCCAGGTTGCCCGCCGCCAGCTCACCCTCCACGAGTTGGCGAAGGAACAGGGTGTTGCCTCGGGCCAGTTCCCACAGACGCCGGACGGCACCGCTGTCGACCGGACCGTGCAGCACGGCCGCCAGCAGTACGGCGGTCTCCGTCTCGGCGAGCGGCTGCACCTCCAGCCGGTCCAGGTGCCCGTCCTTCCAAAGGCCGGTGATCGCGTCCGGGGTCGGCTCGCCGCTGCGCAGCGTAAGGATCACCGGCGCGGAACCCCTGACCACCAACTCGTGGACCACCAGCGCGGAGAGTTCGTCCAGCAGGTGCGCGTCGTCGACGCCGACCACCACACCCGCTCGTGTGTCGGACAGCAGCGCGCCGATGGTCGCGCTCACCACCCGGGTCGAACCGGCCTCGATGTCGCCCAGCGTTCCCGCGAACGCGCCGAGCGGCAGATCACGGGCCGACGCCGTGCCGGTGACCCACCGGACGCTGGCGCCGCGCGCTGCCAGCACCCCGAGCGCCTCCCGCGCCAATCGGGTCTTACCGACCCCGGCCGCGCCAGCGAGCGCCACGCCGCGCGGCCGACCCGACCGAGGCCAGCTCGCCGTCTGGATGTAGCGCAGTTCCTCGGCGCGTCCGGTCAGCGGCCATGTCTGGCTCACCGGATCTGCACCGTCAGCGGGTTCATACCCGAACACAAGCCGCCGCCCGCCGGAAACACAATCACTTTGCCGACGCGTGGCGATCGGAGCGTGGGATCAGAGCGTGGCGATCAGGACCGGCGGGGACTCGATGCAGTCGGCGACGTACCGCAGGAAGCCACCTGCCACCCCACCGTCGCAGACCCGGTGGTCGAAGGTCAGGCTGACCTCGGCCACCTTGCGTACGGCCAGGGCGCCGTCGTGCACCCAGGGCTTGTCCACGATCCGGCCGATGCCCAGCAGCGCCGCCTCGGGATGATTGATGATCGGCGTCGAGCCGTCCACCCCGAACACGCCGTAGTTGTTCAGCGTGAACGTGCCGCCGGTCAGCCGGGCCGGTGGCAGCGTGCCGGCCCGGGCCCCGGCGGTGGTCTCGGCGAGCGCCGCGCTGAGCTGGCTGGTGTCCAGCCGCTGGGCGTCGGCGATGACCGGCACCATCAGTCCCCGGTCGGTCTGCGCCGCGATCCCGAGGTGGATCCGGCCGGACTGCACGATCTCGCCGCGCTCGGCGTCGACCCGGGCGTTGAGCTGCGGGAACCGCCGCAGCCCGGCGACGCAGATCCGGGCCAGCAGGGCCAGGATGCTGACCGGCTGTTCGGGCCGGGCGGCGTTGATCGCGGCGCGGGTCTCCAGCAGCGCGGTCGCGTCCACGTCCACCCAGATGGTGACCTCGGGGATCTCCCGACGGCTCCGGGACAGCTTGTCGGCGATCGCCTTGCGCACCCCGCGCAGCGGGATCACCACGTCGCCGCTGGCGCTGTCCGGGCCGGCCGGTGCCGGCCACCCCGGGCCGGGGTCCGCGACGGCGGCCAGCGCCGGCGCGCCGGCGGCGGCCACCCGGGCGGGCAGCGCGTCGAGGTCGGCCCGGCGGATCACACCGCCAGGTCCGGTGCCCCGTACCTCGTGCAGGTCGACGCCGCGTTCCACGGCGAGCCGGCGGACCAGCGGCGAGATGACCAGCGGCGCGGCGGGCTCGGCGGTCCGGGCGGGCGGCGCGGCCGGACGGTTGCCGGCCGGGCCGGGCCGGGGCCGGCGACGACGCCGGCCGGCCGGACCGTGGCCGGTGCCGTACCCGATCAGCACGTTGCCGGATCCGGCCCGCTCCTCCTCCCGGTACGTGGCGTGCGCCGGATCGGTGTCGCGGCCCGCCTCGGGGTCGGTGTCGGCACCCGGGCCGGCGGCCGGTGCCGGGCCGCCGGCCGGGGCCGCCGGGCCGGCCTCGGCCAGCGGCGCCACCGTGATCAACGGTTGCCCCACCGGCCGGGCCTGGCCCGGCGAGCCGTGCAGCGCGACGACCCGGCCCGCGTACGGGCAGGGCACGTCCACCACCGCCTTGGCGGTCTCCACCTCGACCACCGGCTGGTCCACCTCGACGATGTCGCCCACCGCGACCCGCCAGGCGACGATCTCCGCCTCGGTCAGTCCTTCGCCCAGGTCCGGCAGGTTGAACACCTGGACGGCCGGGGCCACGACGTCGGTCATGCCGCCACCTCCGCCAGCCAGCGGGTGTCCGGCTGGTCGTCCCACTGCAACCGGGCCACCGCGTCGAGCACCCGGTCGACGCCGGGCAGGTGCAGGTGCTCCAGCTTGGGCGCCGGGTACGGGATGTCCAGGCCACTGACCCGCAGCACGGGCGCCTGCAACGAGTGGAAGCAGCGTTCCTGGATCCGGGCCGCCACCTCGGCGCCGACCCCGGCGAACCCCTGCGCCTCCTGGATCACCACGCAGCGCCCGGTGCGCCGGACCGACTCGGTGACCGTCACGTCGTCGAACGGCACGATGGTGCGCAGGTCCACCACCTCCAGGTCCCAGCCCTCCTCGGTGGCCGCCTCGGCGGCCGCGAGCGCGACCGGCACCGCGGGGCCGTAGGCGACGAGGGTGGCGTCCCGGCCGGGCCGGCGCACGGCCGCGGTGCCGAACGGCTCGGTGCGGGTCGGCAGCTGCGTCTCCGCGCCGGCGAAGTAGAGCTTCTTGGGCTCCATGAAGACCACCGGGTCGTCGTCCGCGATGGCCTCCCGCATCAGCGAGTACGCGTCGGCCACGGTCGCCGGGGTGACGACCTTCAGCCCGGGGGTGTGTGCGTAGTACGCCTCGCTGGAGTCGCAGTGGTGCTCCACCCCGCCGATGCCGCCGGCGTACGGCACCCGGATCACGATGGGCATTCCCAGCTTGCCGCGGGTGCGGTTGCGCATCTTCGCCACGTGCGAGGTGATCTGCTCGAACGCCGGGTAGGCGAACGCGTCGAACTGCATCTCCACCACCGGCCGCAGTCCGGACATGGCCATCCCGACCGCGAAGCCGACGATGCCGGCCTCGGCCAGCGGGGTGTCGAAGCAGCGCTTGTCGCCGTAGGTGTCCAGCAGGCCGTCGGTGATCCGGAAGACCCCGCCGAGTTGGCCGACGTCCTCGCCGAAGACCACCACCCGCGGGTCGTCGGCCAGCGCGTCGCGCAGGGCCGCGTTCAGGGCCTTCGCCATCGTGATCGGTGCCATCGGATCAGCCCTCCCCGTCGGTGTCGTCCGCGCCGGTGTCGTCCGCGTCGGTGTCGTCCGCGCCGGCCAGTTCGGCGCGGACCTGCGCCGCCTGTTCGGCCAGTTGCGGGGTCGGCCGGGCGTACACGTGCGCGAACAGCGACATGGGGTCGACCGCCGGTTCGGCGTTCATCCGGGCGCGCAGGTCCGCCGCGTATCCGTCGGCCTCGGCCGCGACGGCGGCCACGGCCGCGTCGTCGAGGGCGCCGCGGGACCGCAGGTACGTCTCCAGCCGGGTGATCGGGTCCCGGCCGGCCCACGCCTGCACCTCGGCGCCGTCGCGGTAGCGGGTGGGGTCGTCGGC
Source organism: Plantactinospora sp. KBS50 (assembly GCF_002285795.1). Taxonomy (GTDB): domain Bacteria; phylum Actinomycetota; class Actinomycetes; order Mycobacteriales; family Micromonosporaceae; genus KBS50. The sequence goes on along the minus strand of NZ_CP022961.1, from coordinate 2,971,825 downwards.
GTTGGTGTGCGGCTCCATCCGGTAGGTGTGCGCCTCCACCAGGTACGGCCCGTGCCCGCCGCGGGCGTGTTCGACGGCCCGGTTCAGCACGGCCAGGACCGCCACCGGGTCGTTGCCGTCGACCTGCTCGCTGCGTACGCCGTACCCGATGCCCTTGTACGCCAGCGACGGCGCGGCGGTCTGCCGGGACAGCGGGACGCTGATGGCGTACCTGTTGTTCTGGACGAGGAAGACGACCGGCGCCTTGAAGACGGCGGCGAAGTTGACCCCCTCGTGGAAGTCGCCCTCGCTGGTGGCGCCGTCGCCGATGTAGACCAGCGCGACGGTGTCCCGGCCCTGGTACGCCTCGCCGTAGGCGACGCCGGCGGCGTGCACGGACTGGGTGGCCAGCGGGGTGCACTGGGCCGCCGTGTGGGTGGCGGCCGGGTCGTACCCGCAGTGCCAGTCGCCGCGCAGCAGGGTGAGCACCTCGACCGGGTCGAGGCCGCGGGCGACCAGCGCCATGGACTCGCGGTAGGTGGGGAACACCCAGTCGGTGTCCCGCACGGCCAGCACGCCGCCGACCTGGCAGGCCTCCTGGCCGCGGGCCGACGGGTAGACGGCGAGCCGGCCCTGCTTGGTCAGCGCGGTGGCCTGGGAGTCGAAGCGCCGCCCGACGACCATGCGCCGGTACATCTCGCGCAGCGTCGGCAGGGGCGGCTCGGGGTAGTCGGCGGCCACCGGCTGACCGGTTTCGTCGAGCATCCGGACCGGGTCCGGGCTGGGCAGCAGCGGTCCGACCGGATCCCGGTGGTGACCGGGTACGGACGGCCGGCGGACCTCCTGGGGTGTGGCGGTCACGGCGGGCACCTCCTGGACGGGTAGTTGGCTTATGCTCACGTTCCACGGACTTCTGTTACAAGATCAGCCAGGAAGTCGGGACAATCGACGCCGGGAGGTGGCGTTGGTGGACCAACAGTCCGAGCATGGCGAGGATTTGGCCGCTGCGGCGGGACGAACGGTCCGGCCGAGCGCCGCGGGTCCGCCGGCCCGTCCCGTCGACGAGACCGACCGGCGGATCCTCGCCGAACTGAGCCGGGACGGCCGGCTGTCGGTCCGGACCCTCGCCGAGCGCACCCACGTCTCCCGGTCCAACGCGTACGCCCGGGTGGAGCGGCTGATCGCGGACGGGGTGATCACCGGCTTCCGCGCCCAGGTGGCGCCCGAGCCCGCCGGGCTGATGACCTCCGCGTACGTCAGCCTGACGATCGAGCAGAACACCTGGCGGGAGGTGTCGGCCCGGTTGGCCCGGGTGCGGTACATCGAGCACACGGCGCTGCTCGGCGGCGACCACGACGTGCTGGCCCTGGTCCGCGCGCCGGACAACGCCGCGCTGCGCGACCTCGTGCTCAACCAGGTGCAGAGCATCCCGGGGGTGATCTCCACCCGCACCTGGCTGGTCTTCGAGGAGTTCGACGGCACCCAGTCCCCCTGGGACTGAACCCCGGCCGGATTCAGCCCGGCCGGCCGCTCAGACCGGCGACCAGAGTGCCGGCGTGTTCGGCGGCTCCCAGCCCACCAGCGCGGTGTGCGCCTGGCGGCACCGGTAGCTGAGGCCGGCGTAGCTGACCAGGTCGCCGATCCGGTAGGCGGTGCCGGCGGTCCAGGCCGGCACGCCCGGCGGCGCGGTGGGCGACGTGCTCGCGGTCGGGGTGGGCGCGGGCGTCGAGGCGGTGGGGGTCGGCGTCGGGCTCGCGGTGGGGGAAGCGGTGGGCGAGGCGGTGGGCGAAACGGTGGGCGTGGGGGTCGGCGACGGGCCGGTGCCGCCGCCGAGGTCGATGTCGACGCAGGAGTAGAACGCGTTGCCGGTGTCGGCGATGTTCCAGACGGCGAGGATCTTCTGCCGGCCGCTGCGGCCGGCCAGGTTGACGCTGTGCGTCACGGACGCGGGCGGCTGCTGACCACCACCGCCGACCACCGCCACCGTCGTCCCGTTGATCGAGTACGTCCAGTTCTCGGTGGCGTGCCGGGCGGTGAACACCCAGGTGAAGGTGACCGTGCCGGCCGGGACCGGGGTGGCCGGCCAGCCCAGCGCGTCGTCGTCCAGGACGGCGAACCGGCTGTTGCCACCGCTGCAACTGGTGAGCCCCTTGGGACCCTCCACGCTCTGCGGCTCGTACTGGATGGGACCGCAACCGGTCACCCGGCCCTGGGCGCAGAGGGCCTGCCGGCTCGGTGGGGCGGAGACGTATCCATGCGCCTCGGCGGGGGTGGCGACGGCCAGCGCGGCCAGCAGCCCGCCGACGACGGCCAGCGGAAGGACGATCTTTCCACGCATCGTGACCTCCTCGGGTCGCGTGCGAGGGCGGGCGGCGCGACGCACCGCCACCCACCCATCGACTACAGGCGATGGAAGGAGGTTACGATAAAGTTTGTTTACAGTAAATGCCGGGGCGGCGGAATCAGCCGGCGCCGGGGATCAGCCGGCGGCTTCCTCCCGGCCGGCGAGCCGGCGGCGGACTCCGTCCTTCAGGCGCTCCGGCGCCTCGTCGACCTCCAGCAGCCGCGGCAGCAGCTCCGGTTCGAGCAGCCAGGCCCGGAACCCCTCGGCGATCGTCACCCGGACCCGCGGGCGGTGCACGACCGTCACCTCGTCCCCGGCCCGGATCTCCCCCGGCTCCACCACCCGCAGGTACGCCCCGGGCCGCGCCTGCCGGGTGAACCGCTTCACCCAGTGCGGCTCGGCCATCTTGTGCTGGAAGGTGGCACACGGGACCCGCCCGAAGGTGGTCTGCAACACCACGTCCCGGCCGATCCGCCAGCACTCGCCGATGGCCGCACCGTTGACGTCCACGCCGACCGTGGTGACGTTCTCCCCGAACGTCCCGCCGGCCAGGTCCCGGCCCAGCTCCCGCTCCCACCAGTCGTAGTCCTCGCGGGCGTACGCGTACACGGCCTGGTCGTCGCCGCCGTGGTGCCGCACGTCGAAGATCCGGTCGCCGACCAGCCCGCTGCCCAGGCCGCCGTCCCGCGGCCCCGGCGCGCGGACCGGGACCGGTCCCGGCACCGGCCGCTTGGTGATGCCGGTGGTCCCGCTGGACTTCGCGGGGTTCGGCTCGGGGACGGCGAGATTGACCGAAAGCAGCGTTCCCACATCCGCACCCTACGGCCCGGCCACCGGCCCTGTCGCTCGCGATTTCGCAGCGTGCGGTGACCGGCCGGGCGCGCCGGTCCCATCGTTCCCAAGCCGTGCTGGACGGAGCCGCCCGCGCTGACCTATGTTGCGCTCAGCGCCGGTGGGACGGCGGTGGCGGCCGACGGAGATGACGTGACCGACGAAGTGGACGACCGTCAATTGTGGGCGGCTCTCGTCGCGGCTGAACAGGAGTGCGCACGCCGGCGCTCGGAGTTCTACCGGCACGCGTGGTCGCGTACCGAAATCCTCTCGAAGGCCCTCGCGGGCGGGGTCTGGGACCAGGCCGTCGCCCTCGAATTCCTCGACTCCGTCCCGCACGACGTCCCCGCCCTGCTCCACGACCTCGTGGAACACGCCGTGTCGCAGCGCTGGGCCGGCCTGGCCCGGCGGGCCATCGCGGGCGCCGACCGCCAGCGCACCCGACCGGTGCTGCGCCGGATCGTGTCCGAGCGGCTGCGCCGCGCCGACGACAACGAGTACCGCCGGCTGGCCGAACTCCTGGCCGAGGTCGAGGACTGGCCGATGCTCCAGGTGCTGCTCCAGTCCGCGGCCGACAGCACCGACCTGCGGGTCCGGGCCGTGAGCCCGGACCTCGCCCAGCGGTACGGCCCGCTGTGCGCGGACACGGAGCGACGGGCGATCTCCTGAGCATCCACCCCGCCGGACGGGGGCGATCCGCGACCCACCCGGGACGCCGGGGTCATGATGGGTACGGCGGAGCAGCGGTACGCGTGGAGGGACGGCGATGAGCGAGCGAATCATCGGGCGCCGGGCGGAAGAGCCTCGTGCCGGTACGCGGCGAAGCGGAGTGCCGGCATGAGTGAGCAGGCCGACGGCGGCGAACGGGAGTCCTGGAAGACCGGCGGCAAGTACGTCGAGGCGGGCGGCGAGTTCACCCGGGACCAGCGGTACATCGCCACCCGGATCACCGCGGACGGCCGCGACGGCTACCCGGTCGAGCCCGGACGCTACCGGCTGGTGGTCAGCCGCGCCTGCCCGTGGGCCAACCGGTTGATCATCGTACGGCGGCTGCTCGGGCTGGAGGACGCCATCTCGATGGCGGTTGCCGGCCCCACCCACGACGCCCGGAGTTGGACCTTCGACCTGGATCCCGGCGGCCGGGACCCGGTGCTGGGCATCGAGCGGTTGCAGGAGGCGTACTTCGCCCGGTTCCCCGGGTACGACCGCGGCATCACCGTGCCGGCCCTGGTGGACGTGCCCACCGGCAAGGTGGTGACCAACGACTACGCCCGGATGAGCCTCGACCTGTCCACCGAGTGGGTCGACCACCAGCGGCCCGGCGCACCGCAGCTGTACCCGCCGGCGCTGCGCGAGGAGATCGACGAGGTGAACGACGGCGTCTTCCGGGACGTCAACAACGGCGTCTACCGGTGCGGCTTCGCCGGCAGCCAGCGGGCGTACGACGCGGCGTACCGCCGGCTGTTCGACCGGCTCGACCGGCTGGCGGAACGGCTGAGCGGGCAGCGGTACCTGGTCGGGGACACCATCACCGAGGCCGACGTGCGGCTGTTCACCACCCTGGTCCGGTTCGACCCGGTGTACCACGGGCACTTCAAGTGCAACCGCAACAAGCTCGCCGAGCAGCCGGTGCTGTGGGCGTACGCGCGGGACCTGTTCCAGACCCCCGGCTTCGGCGACACCATCGACTTCGACCACATCAAGCGGCACTACTACGAGGTGCACCGGGACATCAACCCGACCGGGATCGTGCCGCTGGGTCCCGACCTGTCCGGCTGGCTGACCCCGCACGGTCGGGAGGCGCTCGGTGGGCGGCCGTTCGGGGACGGCACCCCGCCCCCGCCGCCGCCCCCGGGCGAGCGGGTGCCGCCGGAGCACACCGCGGCGGTGGCCACCGCGGCGGCCTGAACGTGGCCCCGGACGCGGTGACCCACGGCGCGGCGGCGGCCCACGGCGCGGCGGCCGAGGACGTGGTGGTCCAGGACACGGCAACCCACGGCGCGGCGGCGGTCGAGGACGTGGTGGTCCAGGACACGGCAACCCACGGCGCGGCGGCGGTCGAGGACGTGGTGGTCCATGGCTGGGATCCGGCCGGGCCGGGGGTGCTCCGGCTGCCCTCCGGCCGGCTGGTCCGCGGTCGCGGCCTGCGGCGACGCCCACCGGCCGGTGCGGCGCCGACCTACGGGCTCTACCTGCTGGGCCGGCGACCGCCGGAGACGCCCTGGGAGTCGCGCTGGCTGCGCTGGCCCGACTTCCGGCTGCCCGCCGACGACGAGCTGGCGTACGAGCTGCTGGCCGACGCCTGGCGGCGGGCCGCGACCGGCCGGGTCGAGCTGGCCTGCGCCGGCGGCCGGGGACGGACCGGTACGGCGCTGGCCTGCCTCGCGGTGCTCGACGGGGTGCCGCCGGGCGAGGCGGTCGACTTCGTCCGGCGGCACTACCACCGGCACGCCGTGGAGACGCCCGGACAGGCCCGCTACGTGACCCGGTTCCCGACTCCGGACCGGCCGCCGACCGGACCGCCGACCGGACCGCCGGTCGGGCCGCCGGTCGGGCCGCCAACCGGCCAGCCGGCTCAGTCGCGCAGTCGCCAGGAACCGGCCGACACCGTCGGCCGGCCGTCCCCGGACTCCGCCGTCCGCCCGGCCGCGGACGCACCGGACGAGGCCGGCCGGCCGTCCTCGGACGCCCCGGGCGAGCCGGTCGGGTCCTGATCGGCCCCGCCCGCCGGACCCGCCCCGGGACCCGCCGCCGGACCCGGCGCCGGACCGGCCGGCACGGCGGCGGGGGCGCCGGAAGGGCCGGCCCCGTCCCGCCGCCGCCGGGTCAGCAGGAGATAGCCCACCCCCACGGCGCCGCCGGCAACGACGCCACCAACCAGCGCCACGCCCAGTTGACCGGTGACCCCCAGCGGCGACACCGGGCTGTCGGGGCGCTGCGGCCGGTCGGCGGAGCCGGCCGCCGCGTCGGCGCCGGTGCCCGTGCCGTGGCCGCCGTGCCCGGCGTGACCGACGGCGGCGGCCGGCGTACCGGGGACCAGCGCGAGGCTCGCCGCCGGATGCGCGCCGCCGGGCGCGTCGGCCCAGGTGACGACGGTGCCGTCGGAGTACGTCTGCACGATTGGCATGGTCAGCCGCTCGCCCTGGGGCAGCGGACCGAGCGAGATGACCAGCTCGATCGGGCCGGGTTCGGCCGGCGGCTCGGCCCGGATCCAGGTGATCGCGCTGACCACGTCCGTGACGGACGCCTGGTGCACCCCGGGCAGCGGCTCGCCGACGTGCTGGGTGACGATCTGCGGACCCCAGCCGTCCACCGACATCGGGTAGACCTCGGCCACCGGGCTCGACGCCGGGAACCGGACCTCCACCCTTGTCGTGTACGCCCCCGGCCGGTCCTCGGTGAGCCGCAGGGTCAGGTCGGCCGCGTCACCCCGGATCGCCTGATCCGGCGAGACCGCGACGTCGGCGCGGGCGTGACCGGCCCACAGCACGACACCGAGCAGCGCGGCACCGATCGCCAGCACGCCGCGTACCAGCACCGAGAGCACCATCCGAACCTCCATCCCGGGGCCGCCGCGCACACCGGGCACGCCCCTGACGGGTAGTTCGGATCTGGGCCGGCAAAGGTTCAACCGCGGATGCGCTTGCTCAACCGGACCGTGGTGCCGTGCGGACCGCCGACGATGACCGCCTCGTCCATCAGGGTGGCCATCAGCATCCGGCCCCGGCCCCGGCCGGTGGCCGCCGGGTCGGTGCGCGGCTCCACCCAGCCGCCGGTGTCCCGGACCTGGGCCTCCAGCCGGCCGGCCCGCAGCGCCAGGCACACGGTGACCCGCTCGTCGCCGGCGAACCGGTAGCCGTGCTCGATCGCGTTGGCGCACGCCTCGCCGATGGCCACCAGCAGGTCGTCGGCGTCGAGTTCCGGCACCCCCATCGCGGCCAGCCAGCCGCGCAGCGCCACCCGCAGCGGCGCCAGTTCGGTCGCCCGGGCGGCGATCGAGGTGTGGAACGGGCGGTCGGGCAGCGGCCTCAGCGCGGTCTCCCCCGCTCCGGCCTCCGGCCCCTCACCCATCCCGTGCGTCCCCTCCCGCGCACCAGCCGACGGTGGCGTCCAGACAACTCCCGGTGATGGTGGTCGGATCGAACGCCCCGGGCGGAGAACACGTTATCTGGTCCACCGCCACCGCGGTGACGCCGGTCGGAACCACGGACGGTGAGTCGGCCGACACACCGGCCGGGTCCGGACCCCTTCCCGGCGGGGGTCAGGCGCCGTCCGGATCGGTTACCTGCACGGTGGTGTCGAACCGTTCGGCGCCGCCACCCACCCACTCCCGGCGGCGCGCCAGCCGTACCGGGGTGGTGCCCGGACCGACGGCCACGAACCGGAACCGACGCGCCCCGCCGGCGCCCAGACCGGCGCCGGCGGGGCTGAACTCGTCGCCGTCCAGGCGCAGCACCTGCGGGTCGTACGCGTCCAGCGCCCACCGGTACCCGGTGGTGGGGGTCTCGGGCAGCGAGATCACCACGGTGTCGCCGGTGGCCGCCCGGTGCGTGCCGCCGGCCGCGTCCTTATCCAGTTCCAGTTCGGCCACCGCCGACCTCCCGCCGTCCGCGACCCGCCGCCGGCCGGGGCGGTGGCACCGACCCTAGGTGGCCGCGACGTCGACGTACAGACCGTCCACGCCGGTGGGGGTGCCGGCCGGCGCCAGCCGCAGCGACTCGGCGCGGGCGGCCCGCCGCAGCGGTTCGCCGATCTCGGCCGCGAGGTCCCGGGCGGCCGGTCCGCGGGCGTCCAGGACCAGGACGCCGAGCGGCGCGCGGGCGGGCAGCCCGAGCCGGACCCGCCGCGCGCGCACCGCGTCCAGCACGGCCACCAGCGCGTCGACGGCGGACCGGTCGCCGTCCCAGGTCGGCGGCGGCGCGGGCCACGCGGTCAGGTGCACGCTCACCGGATCGGCGGCGCTCCGGAACAGCCGCTGGTACTGGTCCTCGGCGATGAACGGGGCGAACGGGGCGAACAGCCCGAGCACCGTGCGGTACACCTCGCGCAGCGTGGCGCGGGCGCTCGCCCGGTCGGCCGCGCTGTGCTGCTCGGGGCTGTTGAACCGCTCCTTGACCAGCTCGATGTACCTGTCGCAGAACACCGACCAGAAGAACCGGGACGCCACCAGGTACGCCTGCGCGTAGTCGTACCCGTCGAAGGCGGCGGTGGCCTCGCGGACGGTGCCGGCCAGGTGGGACAGCACCCAGCGGTCCACCGGGGTCCGGTCGGCGACCGGCGGCGCCGGATCGGGCGCGTCGGGTCCGGCGTGCAGCGCGAGGAACCGGCCGACGTTCCACATCTTCACCGCGAGCTTGCGGCCGGTCCGCACGTCCTTCTCGTGGTAGCGCAGGTCGTTGCCGACCCGGGCGCGGGTGGCCCACAGCCGAAGCGCGTCCGCGCCGTACCGCTCGATGACCTGGTCCGGGACGTACCGGTTGAAGCCGTCGGCGGTGGTGGAGGCGTCCAGGTCGCGCTTGGAGATCTTCCGGCCCTGTTCGTTGAGTCCCCAGCCGGAGATCATCACGGCGTCCCACGGCAACCGGTCGAACAGCAGGTGCGACTGCACGAGCGTGTAGAACAGCCAGGTACGGATGATCTCGAACGCCTGCACGCGCAGGCTCATCGGCTCCACCGGCCCGGCACCGGTGAAGCCGCGCGCCGCCCACTTGCCGTTGATCTGCGGAGTGAGCGAGGAGGTCATCCAGGTGTCCATCACGTCCGGATCGCCGCGCAGGTCGGTCGAGCCGCAGTCCGGGCAGGCGTCGACCGGCGGCGGGTCGGCCAGCGGGTCGACCGGCAACGCCGCCAGGTCGGGCAGGATCGCCCGCTCGCAGCCGCCGCAGAACCACACCGGGAACGGCACGCCGTACCGGCGCTGCCGGCTGATGTTCCAGTCCCACTTCAGGCCGTTGATCCAGTCCACCAGCCGGCGGCGCATGAACTCCGGCACCCAGGTCAGCTCGGCGGCCCGGGCCAGCAGCGCGGCGCGCTGCTCGCGCACCGCCACGAACCACTGCGGCCGGATCTGGAACTCCACAGGTGTGCCGCAGCGCTCGTGCACGCCGACGACCTGCCGCAGGGTCCGGCTCGCGCCGACCGCCCCGACCTCGGCGAGCCGCCGGAGCACCGCGGAGCGGGCCGGGCCGAGCGGCAGCCCGGCGAACTCCCCCGCCACGGCCTCCAGCCGGCCGTCCGGGCCGATCACCATCCGCAGGTCGAGCCCGTCCCGCCGCCACCGGGCCACGTCCTCGGCATCGCCGAAGGTGCAGACCATCATCAGCCCGGTGCCGAAGTCCGGGTTCACCGACTCGTCGGCCCGGATCGGCACCTCGTGGCCGAAGATCGGCACCACGGCGGTGCCGCCGACCAGCGCGGCGTACCGCTTGTCGGTCGGGTGGCAGAACAGCGCGACGCAGCCGGCGAGCAGTTCCGGCCGGGTGGTGGCGATGGTCAGCGGCGCGCGGGCGTCCCGGGTCACCGTGCCGGTGTCCGGCGTCGCCGCGGCGGTGTCCGGGGTCACCGTGCCGGTGTCCGGCCTCGCCGCGGCGGTGTCCGGCCTCGCCGTGCCGGTGTCCGGCCTCGCCGTGCCGGTGTCCGGCCTCGCCGTGCCGGTGTCCGGCCTCGCCGCGGCGGGCCGGAAGTGGATCTCGTGCAGCCGGCCGGAGCGTTCCAGGTCGTCGATGTCGGCCTGGGCGAGCGAGGTCCGGCACTCGGGGCACCAGAGGATCGGGTCGGTGCCCCGGCGCAGGTGACCGGCCGCGTGCAGCAGGACGAACGCGCCCTGCGCGGTACGCCGGCACCGCTCGTCGATTGTCGAGTAGCGCAGCGACCAGTCCACCGACAGGCCGACCCGGCGCCACAGCTCCGCGTACCCCTGCGCGGTCTCCCGGGTCGCGGCCAGGCACAGGTCGACGAACTCGGCGCGGGACAACTCGGCCGCCCGGACGCCGAGCCGGCTCTCCACGTACCGCTCGGTGGGCAGGCCGTTGTCGTCGAAGCCGATCGGGTAGAAGATCCGGTCCCCGCGCATCCGCCGGTAGCGGACCACGAAGTCGGCCTGGGAGTAGCTCATGGCGTGCCCGACGTGCAGGTGGGACGCCGAGACGTACGGCGGTGGGGTGTCCACGCTGAACACCGGCCCGGACCCGGCCGGGTCGAACCGGTAGATGTCGTACGCCGCCCACAGGTCCCGGGCGGCCCGTTCGACGGCCAGATGGTCGTAGCCGGCGGCGTCGGCGGCCGGGGCGTCGGGAGCGGAGTCGTGGGTCGTGGCGGGCCGGGTCGGCCCGGTCGCGGCACGCGAGTTGGTCGCGGCACGCGAGTTGGTCGCGGCACGCGGATCGGTCACGGCACGCGGATCGGTACGCGGAAAAGCGGACATGGTGGCAGACGCCCTTCAGGCGGTGGTCACGACGGGGCGCGGACAGCTACGCCGTCGAGGCGGCGGTGGGCACGCGCGGAGGCCGCACGGTACGCAGACCGTGCCGGAACGATCCGGGGATCGAGTCGTGCGTCAGACGACGGATACGACTACTACGCGGCGTACTCGCAGGGGTCGGCGACGGGCAGAAATCATGTCTCCGCACTCCTTCCGGGCGAGTTGGCCAACGCGGACCGCCGGACGGCGGCCGTCGAGACGCACGCCATGCTACCTCGCGCGCCGCCCGGACGGCTCGCCCGCCGCGCGTACCCTGGGACGTCCGCCTTCCGGAAGGAGCAGTGATGGCGCGGACCACCGTCTCGCACCCGATCTTCGCCCGGGTGTTCGCGCGGCAGATCGTCCGGCTCGACGAGATCGGCGGTGCGGCGTACCGGCGACGTCTGGTGGCCGGCCTGGCCGGCCGGGTGCTGGAGGTCGGCGCCGGCACCGGCCGGAACCTCCCGCACTACCCGGCCGCCGTGACCGGGGTGCTGGCGGTGGAGCCGGAGCCGCTGCTGCGGGCCGAGGCCGAGCGGGCCGGCACGGCCGCGCCGGTGCCGGTCACCGTCGTCGACGGCGTCGCCGACGCGCTGCCGGCCGCCGACGGCGAGTACGACGCCGTGGTGTTCTCGCTGGTGCTCTGCTCGGTGCCGGACCAGGCCGCCGCGCTGGCCGAGGCGCGTCGGGTGCTGCGACCCGGTGGCCAGCTGCGGTTCCTGGAGCACGTACGGGCCGAGCCCGGCGCGCTGCGGCGGGTGCAGCGGGTGGTCGACGCGACGGTCTGGCCGTGGTTCGCCGGCGGCTGCCACACCGGGCGGGACACCCTCGGCGCGGTCCGGGAGGCCGGTTTCGAGGTCACCGACCTGGACCGGTTCCGGTTCCCCGAGACCCAGGTGCCGATGCCGGCCGCCCCGCACGTGCTGGGCGCGGCCGTCCGGAGCTGACGGCCACGCGGCGGGTCGGCCCGGAGCCCGCCGCGGGTGAGCGGCTGGGTGCGCGCCACGGGTCGGCGGCTGGGTGCGCGCCACGGGTGAGCGGCTGGGTGCGCGCCACGGGTGAGCGGCTCGGAGTACGGCCCGGGTCAGCGGCTCGGGGCGCGGCGGGCGTCGGCCATGCCGGAATTGGCAAGCGCGTCGGCCCGGTCGTTCTCCGGGTGCCCGCTGTGGCCCTTCACCCACAGCCAGGTGATCTCGTGCCGGCCGCAGGCGGTTTCCAGCCGCTGCCACAGGTCGGCGTTCTTCACCGGCTGCCGGGCCGCGGTCCGCCACCCGTTGCGCTTCCACGAGGCCAACCAGCTGGTGATGCCGTTGCGCAGGTACGTGCTGTCGGTGTGCAGTTGGACCGTGGCCGGCCGGGTGAGGCACTCCAGCGCCTGGATGGCGGCCATCAGCTCCATCCGGTTGTTGGTGGTCCCGGCCGGTTCGCCGCCGGACAGTTCCCGTTCGTGGCCGCCGTAGCGCAGCACCGCTCCCCACCCGCCCGGGCCGGGGTTGCCGCTGCACGCCCCGTCGGTCCAGATCTCCACCACCACGCCGGGTACCACGTCCGTCATGCCCGGCAACCTACCGGTCGACCGGTGCCGCCGGTGGCACCGCCGGCCCGGCGTGGTCGCGCCGCCAGGCCAGCAGCCGCCGGTACGCCTCCAGCCCGTCCGGCACCCAGTCCCACTCGTCGAGCCGGCGGTGCAACTGCGACTCGGGCAGGAACGCGTGCCAGGCGACCTCCTCGGGCTGCGGCCGTACCGGAAACGTGCAGGTCACCTCGTGGACTGCGCACCACCAGCTGTGCCGCGGCGTCTCGTACAGGAAGGTGAACAGCGGCGTCGGCGCCGGCAGGCCGGTCACGCCCAGTTCCTCCTCGGCCTCCCGCAGCGCGGCCGCGGCGTAGCTCTCGCCGGCGCCCACCACCCCGCCGACGAACATGTCATAGAGGCCCGGGAAGACCAGCTTGCGGTCGGTCCGGCGATGCACGAAGATCCGCCCGCCCGGGTCCCGGACCAGCACGGCCGCGCAGCGGTGCCGCAACCGCCGGGCGTACGCGTCGGCGCGGGCGGCCCGGCCGACCACCCGGTCGTGCTCGTCGACGATGTCCAGCAGCTCGTCCGCGGACAACGCGGTCTCCTCGGTCATATGCCTATGAAACCGCGTCCCGGCCGGCGGTTGTCGCGCGCCTCCCCTACCCTCGGGTCCTGATCGACGGACCGGAAGGGACCACTCCCGTGGGTAGGCTGATCACCGCACGCAAGATCGGCGAAAGCCCGGACGAGGTACGGTACGAGTTCGGGTTGAACAAGCGGTACGACCGGATCCTGGTGATCGACCCCAGGACCATGCGGGCGCGAGCCGAGAACGGCGACTTCAACTGGGTCGCCAGCGCCATCGCCGCGAAGATCCTCAAGACCCGGCAGGTGAAGGGCACCTTTCCGGCCAGCATGATCTTCGTCGGCTAGACCCGGCTAGACCCCGCCCCGTCCCGCTCAGCCCCGGCCGAACCGTCTCCGGCAGGACGGTCCGGCGGGACGGTCAGGCGGCACGGTCGGACGGGACGGTCAGGCGCGGCGCAGGACTCGCGGCCGACGCAGCAGCGGCAGCAGGTTGAACGCGAGCCCGACCAGGGCGACACCGGTGACCAGGTTGACGCCCGGGTGGTACGGCGCGAACCCGCCGGACCCGGGGCCGTCCGTCGAGACCAGGGCGGTGACGACGGCCAGCACCAGAGCGGCGCCCACCTGGCCGGAGGTCTGCACCAGCCCGGAGGCCAACCCCTGCTCGGAGTCGTGGATGCCGTGCGTCGCCTGGGCGGTGATGGAACTGAACCCGAAGGCGAACCCGCCGCCGAGCAGCAGCATGGTGGGCAGCACCGTGACCAGGTAGTTCGGCGCCGTCCCGGCGGTGGTCAGGAACCACAGGTAGCCCAGGCCGAGCGACGTCATGGCGGTCAGGATGAGCCGCTGGCTGCCGTACCGGTCGATGAGCCGGCCGACGAAGGGCGAGCCGAGCGCCACCAGCAGGCCCGCCGGGAGCAGCGCCAGGGCCATCCGCAGCGGTGACCAGCCCAGCGTGCGCTGGAGGTAGAGGGTCATCATGAACTGGAAGCTGAGGTACGACCCGAACAGCGCGACCATGCTGAGATTGGCCCGCACCAGCGCACCGGCCCGCAGGATGCCCAGCCTGATCAGCGGGTGGGCGACCCGGCGCTCGACCAGGACGAAGCCGGTGAGCAGCAGCACGGCCGCCACGGCCGGGCCGAGGGTGGCCGGATCGGTCCAGCCGCGCTCCGGTGCCGACACCACGGCGTAGACGGCCAGCAGCATCCCGCCGGACAGGGTGCCGGCGCCGAGCAGGTCGTGACCGCCCTCGGCGGACGGTCGGTCGCGGGGAATCAGGGCCACCCCGCCGACCAGCACGCCGATCGCGATCGGTACGGGGATGAGGAAGGTCCACCGCCAGCCGAGCCCGGTGAGCAGGCCGCCGAGGATGAGCCCGGACGAGTAGCCGCTGGCGCCGAAGACCGAGACGATCGAGAGCGCCCGGTTGCGGGCCGGTCCCTCGGGGAACGTCGTGGTCAGGATGGACAGCGCGGTGGGCGCGGTGAAGGCGGCCGCGAGACCCTTGACGAACCGGCTGGCGATCAGCAGTCCCCCGTCGTCCACGAGGCCGCCCAGCAGCGAGGCCGCCGCGAACGCCGCCAGGGCGATCAGGAAGATCCGGCGGCGGCCGAGCAGGTCCGCGACCCGGCCACCGAGCAGGAGCAGACCGCCGTAGCCCAGGACGTAGCCGTTGACGATCCATTGCAGGGAGGCGGTGGACAGGTGCAGTTCGGTGCCGATGGACGGCAGCGCGACCCCGACCATGGAGACGTCCAGGGCGTCGAGGAACAGCACGACGCACAGCACGACGAGCACACCGCGTAGCCGCGGGGTCCAGTGTGCGGCGGGCGGCAAGGGTACGGCTCCGGACGGCCGCGGCGCGGCGTCGGGAGCTGTAGCGGTATCGATCACGAGGTCGAAGGCTATATGCGTACGCATGAAGTGTCCATGCAATTAATGTGTGAGCAAGATATGTAGGTGCATTGACCTGGTGGCGCGGGTAGGATGCCCCAGATGACCGCCGATGCCCACCTGGTCGAGCGCTGGCGCTCCCTCCTGACCTCCTACAACCAGGTCGCGGGCCAGTTGGAACGCGCGCTGCAGGACGGATACGGCCTCACCCTCAGCGAGTTCGAGGCGCTCGACCGGCTGGTGAGCGCCGGCTGTGAGCAGTGCCGCATGCAGGACCTCGCCGGCCAGATGTACCTGAGCCAGAGCGCCCTGTCCCGGACGGTCGCCCGGCTGGAACGGGCCGGGCTGGTGGAACGGGCACTCTGCGAGGCCGACCGGCGCGGCGTCTTCGTGACGCCCACCCAGGAGGGGGTACGGCGGCACGCGGAGGCGCACCGGACCTACGTCCGGGTGCTCGGCGAGCACCTCGACCACGTACCCGCCTGACACCGCCCCGCCACCCCACCGCCCCGCCACCCCACCGCCCCGCCGCCCCGCCGCCCCGCCGCCCCGGAGCGGCCCTACCCCCGCCCATGGGCGTGCCCCGCCTCCGGGCCCTCGCGCGTGCTCGCCGCGGTCCGGCGGGCGCGGCGCGGGCGGCCGGCCGCGTCAGCGGCGCCGGCCAGGGCGGATCGGCTGCTCAGCCGTACGTCGAGGGCCGAACGGAAGCCGGACAGGGTCACTGGGCCACATCTGGGACCCGCGATGGTGCGACACGCCGGGATCGGACCGGGGTGGGGCTAACCTCCGGAGGCGAACGGCGGTACCGTTGCGCCTCATCATGGCCCGTAGTCGCCGGCCGGCGGGCGGGAGCGTACCGGGATCGTACGGAGGATGGCGCATGTCCACCAGTGACGGAGCGTTCACAGGTCTCGACGACGGCGCCGGGCGGCCGAACTTCGAGGTCGGGCTGCGCGGCTACGACAAGCGCCAGGTGGACCGGTACGTCGAGCAGGCCGAGGGCCGGCTGACGGCGCTCACCGCCGAGCACGAGCGGACCGCGGAGCAGGCCCGCAAGCTGGCCGACCAGATCCGCGACATGTCCAAGAAGGACGAACGGCTGCGGGCGGAGCTGACCGAGCTGCGGCGCCGGCCGAGCATGCCGGACCGGGCGACGTTCCGGGACCTCGGCCCGATGGTCGACCAGATCCTCGACCTGGCCGAGAAACAGGCCGGGGTGATCAAGGAGATGGCCGCGCACCGGGCGGCCGACATGCAGAGCGAGGCCGAGAAGGCCGTCGCCGAGGCCCGTGAGCGGGGCGAGGCCGCCGCCCGGGAACTGGCGGAGGAGCTGGCCACCCGCCGGGCCGAGCAGGAAAAGGCGATCGAGGACAGCCAGAGCCGGGCCGAGGCGGAGCTGAACCGGACCCGGGAGCGGGCGGAGAAGCTGCGCGCCGACGGCGAGGCCGCGCAGCGGGCGGCGCAGGAAGAGGCGAAGCGGATCGGCGAGTCCAGCGCGGAGCAGGTCGAACAGGCCCGCGCCGCGGCCGAGGCGCTGATGAAGGCCGCCCGGGCGCAGATCCAGCAGGAGACCCAGGCGGCCCGGGAGCAGAGCCAGCAGGAACTGGCGCAGTGGCAGGCCAGCGTGGAACGGGAGATCGCCGATCGGCGGACCGCCGCCGATCGGTACCTGGCCGACCACCGGGAGGCCGCCGAACGGGAGCTGGCCAGCCAGCGCATCGCCGCCGAGCAGAAGACCGGCCTGCTGATCGCCGAGGCACAGCGGTATTCGGCCGAGGTACGGCAGCGGGCCGAGGAGCAGGTGTCGGTGCACGAGGAACGGCTCGCCGTGCTGCGCGAGGACGTCGCGGAGCGGGAACGGGAGCTGGAGGAGCTGCGCACGGAGCTGGAGGCGGCGCGCAGCGAACTGTCCGAGTCGCGGACCGAGAGCAACGCCGCGCGGCAGAGCCTGGCCGAGGCCGAGCAGCGGCTCGCGGAGATCCGTTCGGAGCTGTCCGCCGAGGTGGACCGGCTTGAGGAGGCCCGGACGGCCGCCGAGTTCGCCGAGCGGCACGCCAAGGACGTACGGGCCCGGGTGCAGCGCGAGGCCAAGCGGGTGGCCGACCTGGCCGCCGCGGCGGTGATGGCCGCCGCGGCCGGCGGCGGGGAGACCGCCGAGTACCCGATGCTGACCGCACGGCACTCGTCCGACAACAGCGGCGGCCGGATCATCGAGGAGGAGCCCGGCCAGGGCGGGTGGAACGAACGGATCCCGACGCAGCGCTCGGGGGACGCCGACCCGAGCGACCGGTTCGGTCCCGACGGCTACGACGACGAGGGCCCGGGCCGGCCCGCGCCGCCGGAGTTCGGCGCCGAGTACGAGGGCGCGATCCGGCCGGCACCGCCCGAGTTCGGTTCCGGCGAGGTCGAGTTCGACACCGACGAGCGGGAGTACGACGAGGAGCCGGCAAACGGTCGGGTGGTCACGAACCCCTGAACGCGCTGAGCGCGGCGGTCGCGCGGTCGTGGCGCCGGCAGGCGGCGCGGCGTGTGGCAGGCGGTCGTGGCGCGTGGCAGGCGGTCGTGGCGCGTGGCAGGCGGTCGTGGCGCCGGTAGGCGGCGCGGCGTGTGGCAGACGGCGCGGCCCGGCGGGCCGCCGGAGGTTCAGAGCGCGTCGGGTTGGCACAGCGCGGGATGCCGCTCGCCGGGGCGGGCGTGCCAGGCTGGGGCGTCCGGACCGCCGGCGGTGTCGATCCGCAGCCGTGCCCACCCGTCGAGGTCGGGCAGCCGGTCCGGTTCGAACCACGCGACCTCGGTCGACTCGTCGTCGTTGACCCGGGGTTCGCCGGCCACCGCCCGGCACCGGAACCAGACGTGCAGATATTCGCACCGATCGCCGTTCGGATAGACCGCCGGATGGGTGGCCACCCCGCCCACCCCGTCGATCCGTACCCGTACCCCGGTCTCCTCGTACACCTCCCGCAGCACCGCGTCCGCGGGCTGCTCGCCGGGGTCGATGACGCCGGCCGGCAGCGACCAGCGGCCGTTGTCGCTGCGCCGCACCAGCAGCACCCGCCCATCGGCATCGTGCACCACGCCGCTGGCGCTGGGCAGGAGCAGCAGGTCGGTGCCGACGTGGGCGCGCAGCCGGGCGATGTAGGGCGAGACGGGCATGCGCCGACGCTACCCGGCGGTGGCGCTGACCGTTGGTGGCGCTATCCGGCGGTGGCGCTACCCGGCGGTGGCGCTGACCGTTGGTGGCGCTGACCGGCGGTGGCGCTGACCGGCGGTGGCGCTGACCGGCGGTGGCGCTAGCCGGTGACGCGGAGCGCGCGGGCGTCCGGAGCGGGCCGGGCGGATCCGTCCGGTGACGGACTCCGGCGACCTGCGGGCACGCCGGTTGCCGTTGCGTCGCTCACGAGTGTCCACTATGTTAACGCTCACAAGCGGTCCATCGCCCCCGGTCGATCAACAGGGGTTCCCCCACCGACGGCCGCCCGCCGCCCCACGCGGCTGGCTCCCGCCGCCCCACGGTTGACCCAACCGGACCACACCCCGCCACGGAAAGGTCACCCATGGCAACATCAACCCCCACTCGGCGCGTACGCCGAATCGCCCTGAGCGTCGCCGGCGTGGCGGCGCTCGTCGCCGGCGCGCTCGTCAACGGCGGCGTGTCACAGGCCGCCACCTCCCAGCCCTGCGACATCTACGCGTCCGGTGGCACCCCGTGTGTGGCCGCGCACAGCACCACCCGGGCGCTGTACGGCTCCTACACCGGCTACCTGTACCAGGTCCGTCGGGCCTCGGACAACACGTACCGCAGCATCACCCCGCTGACCGCCGGCGGGGTGGCCGACGCGTCCATCCAGGACTCGTTCTGCGCGAACACCACCTGCCTGATCACCCGCATCTACGACCAGAGCGGCCGGGGCAACGACCTGACCCAGGCCCCGCCCGGCGGGTTCAGCGGCCCCGAGGCGAACGGTTACGACAACCTCGCCGGCGCGAACGTGGCACCGGTCACCGTGGGCGGCCACAAGGCGTACGGCGTCTTCGTCTCGCCGGGCACCGGCTACCGCAACAACTCCACCAACGGGATCGCCACCGGCGACCAGCCCGAGGGCATGTACGCGATCTTCGACGGCACGCACTACAACAACGGCTGCTGCTTCGACTACGGCAACGCCGAGACCAACAGCCGGGACAACGGCAACGGCACCATGGAGGCCATCTACTTCGGCAACATCACGGCCTGGGGGTACGGCACCGGCAACGGGCCGTGGATCATGGCCGACCTGGAGAACGGCCTCTTCTCCGGCGTCAACACGCGCTACAACGCCAACGACCCGACGGTCACCCACCGGTTCCTCACGGCGATCATCAAGGGCGAGCCGAACCACTGGGCCATCCGCGGCGGCAACGCCCAGTCCGGCGGGCTGTCGACGTACTACAACGGGGTCCGGCCGAACGCCTCGGGCTACAACCCGATGAAGAAGGAAGGCGCCATCATCCTGGGCATCGGCGGCGACAACAGCGTCAGCGGGGCCGGCACCTTCTACGAGGGCGTGATGACCTCCGGATATCCGACCGACGCCACCGAGAACGCGGTCCAGGCCAACATCACCGCCGCCGGCTACGCCACGACCTCGATCACCAGCGGCCCGGCGGTGAACGTCGGATCCTCGGTCTCGCTGCGGGCCACCACCGCCTGCTGCACGACCCGGTACATCTCGCACTCCGGCTCCACCGTCTCCACCGCCGTGGTCACCTCGTCGAGTTCCTCGACCGCGAAGGCGCAGGCAAGCTTCGTGGCACGGGCCGGGCTGGCCAACAGCGCGTGCCGGTCGTTCGAGTCGCGCGACACCCCCGGCAGCTACCTGCGGCACTACAACTTCCAACTGACCCTGAACGCCAACGACGGCAGCGCGATCTTCGCCCAGGACGCGACGTTCTGCCCGCAGACCGGCTTCAACGGCCAGGGCAACACGTTCCGGTCGTACAACTACCCGACCAGGAACATCCGGCACTACAACAACAACGTCTACATCGCCAGCAACGGCGGCGTGCACGACTACGACGCCAGTTCGGTGTGGGGTGACGACGTGAGCTGGGTGGTCAGCGCCGGCTGGGCCTGATCCACTGCGAACGATCCGACGGCGGCGCCGCGGCACCATCACCACCGGCAAACGGTGACAGGTGTGTCCACGGCGCCGCCGTCCACGGTTTCCGTACCGTCCGATCGGATCGGATCGGGCCGGATCGGATCGGGCCGGATCGGATCGGGCCGGATCGGATCGGATCGGGCCGGATCGGATCGGACCGGGCCGGATCGGATCGGATCGGGCCGGGCCGGATCGGATCGGATCGGACCGGGCCGGATCGGATCGGATCGGGCCGGGCCGGATCGGATCGGATCGGGCCCGGGGCCGGGGCCGGGCCGCGACCGGCGGGGCCGGTTGCTCCGTGACAACGCGCAGCGCCCGTCGACGCACCGCGGGATTGGCAAAGTGTGCAGAGTTGTTGTCGCCCGGGCGACAACAACTCTGCACACTTCCCCGCTGCTGCGCCAAGCCGAGTACGCGACGGCCCGGACAGGTGGCCGGACCCGCGTTTCGCACCCGGCCGCCGGCCTACCCGGACACCGGGGTGTCGTGAGACGGCCGTTTGGGGTTTCCACGGGTCCAAGAATTGCCGAGCCGCGAGATCGCGAGGCCGGATCAGCGATGCCCAGACAACTCGGGAAGGCGCCGGCTGGGACCGTGTCCGGCTACCCAACCCGATCACGGGCCCGAGCGTATCGGCCCCGCGGTGGTGGGGGCGTTAGAGTCGCCAGACATGGGCCTGCTCATCTTCAGCCACAACCTCACCCTGGACGGTTGCGTCGACCACCAGGAGGGGATCGCCGATGACGAGACGCGCGCATTCTTCACCCGTCTCATGGACGAGTGCGGGGCAATGCTGTGGGGCCGGGTCACCTACGAGCTGATGGAGGGCTACTGGCCGGCCGTTGCCCGCGGCGACGAGAAGGTGCCGCCGGCCATGCGCGAGTGGGCGGTCAAGCTGGGGGCCAAACCGAAGTACGTGGTGTCCTCGACGCGCAGGGACTTCCCGTGGGCCAACAGCCACCACATCGCCGGTGATCTGCGCGAGGGTGTGCAGAAGCTCAAGGACGCGACCCCGGCCGGGGTTCTCCTTGGAAGCGGCAAGCTCGCCACCGAGCTCGACCGGCTGGACCTGATCGACGAGTACAAGCTGCTCCTCCAACCCAGGATCGCCGGCCACGGTCCCACGCTGTACCAGGGCTGGCGGCGCGGCGCGCGGGTGCTGGAGTTGCTTTCGGCGGTCCCGCTGCGCAACGGCGTGGTGGCCATGCACTACCGCCGCCCGCGCTGAACCACAGGATTCCATCGCCGCCAGCTCACCGGCAGCACGGCGTTTTCGCCGCGCCGCGCAGCACCGACCCCTCGAAGACGAGGACGTCTCCAGCAGCGCGTACCTTCCTGACCCGGCGCCTACCGCGCCGGAGTCTGCTCGATCTCAGCGGTCCCGACAAGACCTCGACGCACACCACCACTGGCAGTTCCGGGCGGTGGGTTCAGGTGGCGTCGAGTGGGATGACCAGGTCCTCTTCCGCGGTGAGCACTTCTGCGTCGAAGCCGGCGCGTGCCGACTCGACGGCGGTCCTCCTGTCGTTGCCCGGCCAGAAGTGAGTGAGCATCAGGCGGCGTGCGCCCGCCCGGGCCGCCCATCGTCCGGCCTCGGAGGAGGTGAGGAGGTTACGCTGGGATTGCCGGGTTTCCCCGGCGCGGTCGGTGGCCTCGACGATGAACAGGTCGACGTCCCTGCCCAACTGGGCCAGGCGCTGGTGCGGGCCGGTGTCGCCGGTGTAGGCGAGCGCGAATCCGTCGGTCTCCAGCCGGATGCCGGCATCGGGCACGTAATGCGGAAGCAGAACGCCAGTCAGGGTGAACGGGCCGACCTGGTAACTTCCGGGCAGTTGGTGGATGTCGAACACCGCGTCCAGGTCCACGTCGGGTTCCAGGGCGGCGAGCCGGGACGGCACGCCCGGGGTGCAGTACAGCGGAATCCGGCGGCCACGGGCCGGCCCGTAGAGGTGGATCCGGAACAGTCCGTGCAGGTCGATGCAGTGGTCGGGGTGCTCGTGGGTGATGACCACCGCGTCCACGGCAGCGTCCGGGCAGTGGGTGAGCAGACGTGGCAGGGTCGCGTAGCCGAGGTCGAGCACCAGGCGGAACCCGTCCCATTCGAGCAGGAAGCCGCTGCAGGCCCGGCCCGGCTCCGGGTAGGCGCCGCAACCTCCCAGAACTGTGAGCTGTCGCATTGGCAAAGCATGCAGGTCCGAGCACGGCCGTCGCACGCGGCCCTGCTCTCGGCGACGCAGGGCTGGGAGACCCGGACGGATCTCGGTCCCGGAGGCGGCGCGGCTTGGCGTCGAGCGCCGGCCGTTGGCCGAGCCGCGCACAGGTTGTCCGCAGGCAGCACGAAGGCGCCGACGCGGCGGTGGCACCACCGCATCACACGCCCGGTCGAGACCTGGCCCGCGACGGTGGCGCCACCCCGCGGGTGCGTGCGTTCCTGGCCCGGCGCCCACCGCGCCGCAGTCATCCCCCCGCCATCGCGCCGAGGATGATGAACGGCTCGGCACCGGCGGCCACCCGCTCCGGCAGCGGCTCGTCCGGTGGAGCGTTGGACAGGTCCTCCTCGCAGGCGTAGAAGCGCACGAGCGCCCGCCGCCGACCGGTGTCGCGCTCCCGGATCGTGCCGACCAGCACCGGGAAGCGCGACTCAAGGGCGTCCAGCACCAGGCGCTGGGTGACCGGACCGGCCGCGGTCGGTGCGGGCACCTCCAGCCGGACCTCGCCGCTGACCTTGGCCAGGTTCTTCAGGTGGGCCGGCAGGATCACCCGGATCACGGCAACACCTGGGCCTCGACCGAGAGCACCGCCGGCAGGTCCCGGACGATCGGCGCCCAGGTGTCGCCGCCGTCGGCCGAGCGGTACACCTGGCCACCGGTGGTGCCGAAGTAGATGCCGGCCGGGTCAAGGGTGTCCACCGCCATGGCGTCCCGCAGCACGTTGACGTAGCAGTTGGCCTGCGGCAGCCCGTCGACCAGCGGCTCCCACTCGTCGCCGCCGGTCCGGCTGCGGTAGACGCGCAGCTTGCCCTCCGGCGGGTAGTGCTCCGAGTCGCTCTTGATCGGCACCACGTAGATGGTCTCCGGCTCGTGCGGGTGCACCGCGATCGGGAAACCGAAGTCCGACGGCAGGTTGCCGCTGACCTCCCGCCAGTTCGCGCCGGCGTCGTCGCTGCGCATCACGTCCCAGTGCTTCTGCATGAACAGCGTGTCCGGCCGGGACGGATGCTGGGTGATGTGGTGCACGCAGTGGCCGACCTCGGAGTCCTCGTCCGGGATCTCCCCGGACCGCAGACCCTTGTTGATCGGCAGCCAGCTCGCCCCGGCGTCGTCGCTGCGGAACGCGCCCGCCGCCGAGATCGCCAGATAGATCCGGTCCGGGTGCACCGGGTCCAGGATGATCGTGTGCAGACACATGCCGCCGGCGCCGGGCTGCCAGCCCGGACCGGTCGGGTGCCGGCGCAGCGCGGTCAGCTCCTGCCACTTCTGCCCACCGTCGCGGGTGACGTACAGGGCCGCGTCCTCGGCGCCCGCGTACACCGTGTCGGGGTCGTCACGGGACGGCTCCAGGTGCCAGATGCGCTTGAACTCCCACGGCCGCGGGGTGCCGTCGTACCACAGGTGCTCGCCGACCTCACCGGCGTAGGTGAAGTCGTTGCCGACCGCGGACCAGGTCCGGCCGCCGTCGTCGGAACGCTGGATCAACTGTCCGAACCAGCCGCTGGACTGCGACGCGTACAGCCGGTCGGGGTCGGCCGGCGATCCGTTGAGATGGTAGATCTCCCAGCCGCCGAAGTGCGGCCCGTCGACCTTCCACTCGTCGCGGGTGCCGTCCGAGGTCAGGGTGAAGGCGCCCTTGCGGGTGCCCACGAGTATCCGTACGCCGGTCATGTGTCGTTTCCCTCCGGTCCTGCCGACAGCGTCTGAGATCAGACCGGCCGGCCCGCCGAAACTCATCGGTCGCGCCGCCGGTCACCCTGGCGACCTTTCCACCGCGCGGCGGGAAAGCCGGGACGGCACGCAGTCTGCCCACCGGGTACGACAGTTCGCCGCGCCCGCGGTCCGGCGGCCGACACCGCCAGCGGCCGGCGGCCGGGGGCGCCCGCGGTCGGCGGTCCCGCGGCCGGCGGCCGCCGGCGTCAGCCGAGCTTCCTGGCCAGGGTCTCGAACACCAGGTCCGGCCGCAAGGGCAGCCCGAACCGCTCGTCGCCGTAGGGGAACGGCGCCGTCTCGCCGGTGCGGGCGTAGCCCCGGCGCTCGTACCAGGCGATCAGGTCCGCGCGCTGCGCGATGACCGTCATCCGCAGTTCGGCGCTGCCCCATTCGTCGCGGGCGTACCGCTCGGCCTCGGCCAGCAGCACCCGGCCCAGCCCGCCGCCCTGGCGGCCGGGCGAGACCGCGAACATGCCGAAGTAGGCGTGGTCGTCGCGGCGTTCCAGTTGGCAGCAGCCGACGATCCCGCTGTCGTCCTCGGCGACCAGCACGACGCCGTCCGGATGGTCGACCGCGTCGCCGACCATCGCCGCGTCGGCGCGCTGGCCGGCCAGCAGGTCCGCCTCATGGGTCCAGCCGGCCCGGCTGCGCTGCCCGCGGTACGCGGATTCGACCAGGTCGACGAGCGCGGCGGTGTCCGCGGGCCGGGCGGCCCGGATGGTGGCGGCGGGTCGGGGCATCACGATCTCCAGGGCGGGGGCGGGACGCCCACCAGCGTACGCAGCCGCCGCCCCGACCCCCGGCACGGACGCCACGGCCGGCACGGCCCCACGACCGGCACGGCCCGACCCCCGGCACGGCCCGACGGACGGCACGGCCCGACGGACGGCACGGCCCGACGGACGGCACGGCCCGACGGACGGCACGGCCCGACGGACGGCACGGCCCGACGGACGGCACGGCCCGACGGACGGCGGGCACGGCCCGGCGCGGCCCGCGGCTCCGATCCTCCGGCACCGCCCGCGCCGCGGTCCCACGGCGCGAGCAGTCTGCCCGGTACGCCTCGCCGGCCGGTTCAGCGCTGGGGCGCGGCCACGCTCTCCCGGGCCACCAGCGTCGGCGCGATCGTCTGCCGGAGCGGGCCGCCGATGCCGGACTCGATCTGGGCCAGCAGCAGGCTGAGGCTCGCCTGCGCGACGGCGTCGAAGTCCGGCCGGATGGTGGTCAGCGGCGGCAGGAAGAACGCGGCCTCCGGCACGTCGTCGAAGCCCACCAGGCTGATCTCCTCGGGCACCCGCCGGCCGTACTCGTGCAGCGCGCGGAGCACGCCGAGCGCGAGGTGGTCGTTGGCGGTGAACACCGCGGTCACGTCGGGCATCCGGGCCAGCACCTGACCGCAGCGGTAGCCGGAGGACGCGGACCAGTCCGCCGGCATCAGCGGCGGGATGTCCGCACCGGCCGTCAGCAGCGCGTCCCGCCAACCCTCGATCCGCCCGGCGCTGTCGAACCAGTCGGAGGGGCCGGACACGTGCCAGACCGTGCGGTGACCGGCGTCGAGCAGGTGCCGGGTGGCCTCACGGGCGCCGGCGGCCTGGTCGACGGTCACCAGCGGCATCGGTCGGCGGGGGTCGCCGTCGACGGTGACCAGCGGGACGTCCTGGGGCAGGCGCTCCAACGCCTCGCCGGCGGACTCGACCGGCGCGATCACGACGATGCCGGCGACCCGGTGGGCCAGGTGCCGCTCGACCACCTCGGAGATCGACCGGTGGTCGAGGTTGCGCACGCTGCCGACGCTGACCGCGAAGCCCTCCTCGGCGGCCGTCTGTTCCAGGGCGGCGAGCAGGGACGCGGGACCGTACAGTGTGGTGTTCTGGGCGACCACGCCGATCACCTGGGAACGGCCGGTCACCAGCGTGCGGGCGGCCCGGTTGGGCCGGTAGCCGAGTTCGGCGATGGCGGCCTGCACCCGCAACCGGGTCTGTTCGCGAACGTTGGGGTGCCCGTTGAGCACCCGCGACACCGTCTGATGGGAAACGCCGGCGAGTCGGGCCACATCCGTCATCGCAGGACCGCGCACGGTCATGTCACTCCCCCCGCCTGCCAGTCGGTCGCCGCAGCCTGTCGACGATGACTGGAGCGGCCAGGGTTGCCCGATCACCTCGCGGTGCCCACTCCGGCGTTCCGGGGTTGGTAGCGCTAGATCCTCAACAGTGTACGCCAGGCCACACCATTGGCCGAGAGCAGGCAACATGGGGCGTCGCTTTCCACACACGGTGTTCCGTCATTTATCGCCCGCCGGTTACGGCGCGGAAAGGCTCCCCCGGCGCGGCATCGTCGGCACGGCCACGATTCGTCGGCACGCCCGCTCGGGTCCACCCGCGGCGAGCGAAATCCCGGGACCGAAACATTGGTGGATGTTTTTGAGGATGACGAACGCCGGGATGGCTGTGATTCCCCTCACGAGCTGCCACTGCGGCCTGGGGAAACACTGGGCCGGGCCGGCCGAACCGGCGACCGGAGTTCGGCTGCCGAACGCATCGACGGGTCCGGTTGAGCGGGCCGTCCACCGACGAAGCCGGCCACGGTCCGGACCGACCACCCACCGTTACCGGATAGCCGTACCGCGTTTTGCAGGAACCGATGACCGGGGTCGGATCGTCGCCGGCCCGGATCGTGCGACCGGGCCGGCGAAAGTGACGTTGTTGCGCCCGGCAACCGGATTACTTCCGATGGTCACCGGCGCCCCACGGCGATCCGGTCGCCGGCCGTGCCGCCGAAATCCGTTCGATAAGACGGTGACCGGTCCGGCGGGTTGGAGAGGGTCTCAGAATCCGCGGGCGAGCCGGTAGTACGCCTGGTTCCAGCGCAGCTCGTCGGCGAACCGGCGGGTCCGGGTCTCGGCGTCGATGACCACCAGTTCGGTGCGCGCCATCTCGGCCAGGTCGTGCAGTTCCTCCACCCCGACGGCCTGGGACAGCACGGTGTGGTGGGGTGCGCCAGCCGTGATCCACGCCTCGGCCGAACCCGGCAGGTCGGGCTGGGGCCGCCACACCGCGCGGGCCACCGGCAGGCTGCGCAGCGGCTGCGGCGGCGGCACCACCTCGATCTCGTTGGCCACCAGCCGGAACCGCTCCCCCATGTCGGCCAGCCCGAGCACCACGCCGGGGCCGGGCTGCGCGTCGAAGACCAGCCGGACCGGGTCCTCCCGACCGCCGATGCCCAGCGGGTGGATCTCCACGTTCGGCACGCCGGCGGAGATCGACGGGCAGACCTCCAGCATGTGCGCGCCGAGCACCAGTTCCTGACCGGGGGTCAGGTCGTAGGTGTAGTCCTCCATGAAGGACGTTCCGCCGGAGACGCCGACGGCCATCGCCTTCATCGTCCGGACCAGGACGGAGGTCTTCCAGTCGCCCTCGCCGCCGAAGCCGTAGCCGTCGGCCATCAGCCGCTGCACGGCGATGCCGGGCAGTTGCCGCAGGCCGCCCAGGTCCTCGAAGTTCGTGGTGAAGGCCCGGAACCCGCCGGCGTCCAGGAAGGTGCGCAGGCCGATCTCCAGCCGGGCCGCGTAGCGCAGCGAGTCGTGCCGCTCGCCGCCGGGCCGCAGCGGCGTCACCACGCGGTACGTGTCGTCGTACTCCTTGACCAGCGCGTCCACCTCGGCGTCGGCCACCTCGTCGACGACCTTGACCAGGTCGTTGACCCCGTAGGTGTTGACCGACACGCCGAACCGCAGCTCGGCCTCGACCTTGTCGCCCTCGGTCACGGCGACGTCCCGCATGTTGTCGCCGAACCGCGCCAGCCGCAGCGACCGCATGGCCGACCAGCCCAGCGCCGCCCGGGTCCAGGCGCCGACCCGGGTCACCACCCGCGGGTCGCTGACGTGCCCGGCGACGGTCTTGCGGGCCACCCCGAGCCGGGTCTGGATGAAGCCGAACTCGCGGTCGCCGTGCGCGGCCTGGTTCAGGTTCATGAAGTCCATGTCGATCTCGTCCCACGGGAGCAGGACGTTGGCCTGGGTGTGCAGGTGCAGCAGCGGGGTCTGCAGGGCGTCCAGGCCGGAAATCCACATCTTCGCGGGGGAGAACGTGTGCATCCACGCGATGACCCCGACCGCACCCTGCGCCGCGGCTTCCCGACAGACCCGCAGGATGTCGGCGCTGGTGGTCAGCACCGGCTTCCAGACGACGCGGGCGGGGATGTCCGGCGAGTCGTTCAGCACCGTCGCAATCTGACGGGACTGGTCGGCCACCTGGCGAAGGGTGTCCTCGCCGTAGAGGGACTGGCTGCCGGTGAGGAACCAGACCTCGGGGTCAGGGTGCGTTGCCATGGAGTTGCCTTCCGCGAGATGTTTCGGTCACTTGTAGCGGATCCCGATGATGCGTTGGAGCAGGATGAACGCGAAGAGCAGGCCTCCGATCACGATCTTGGTCCACCAGGAGTTGAGGCTCCCGTCGAACGTGATGAGGGTCTGGATGACGCCCAGCACCAGCACGCCGAGAACGGTGCCGAAGATGTAGCCCGAGCCGCCGGTGAGCACGGTCCCTCCGATCACCACGGCCGCGATGACGTCCAGTTCCATCCCGATGGCGATCAGCGGGGCGCCGGAGAGCGTGTAGAAGGACAGCAGGATCCCGCCGATCGCCGAGCACAGGCCGCTGATCGTGTAGACCAGCACCCGGGTCCGCGCCACCGGCAGGCCCATCAGCAGCGCCGACTGGGCGTTGCCGCCGATCGCGTACACGCTGCGGCCGAGCCGGGTGTACGCGAGGACGTACGCGGCGACGGCCACCACGGCGAACGCGATGAGCACGCTGATCGAGACGAAGTTGCCGCGCGGGTCGCCGATCCGCTTCTGCGACATGGCCGTCCAGAACCCGTCGGTGATCGGGATCGACGATCCGCTGATCAGCGTGCACATGCCGCGGGCGAAGAACATCCCGGCGAGGGTGACGATGAACGGTTGGATCTCGAAGAACTGGATGACGCAGCCCATCAGCAGGCCGATCGTCGGCCCGATGAGCAGCGCGATGACCAGGACCAGTCCCGCGGGCAGGCCGTGCTGCAACAGCGACGCCGACACCATCGCGGTCATCGCCACCACCGAGCCGACCGACAGGTCGATCCCGCCGGTGAGGATCACGAACGTCATGCCGACGGCGACGACCAGCAGGAAGCCGTTGTCGATGAAGACGTTGAAGATGACCTGGACATTGGAGAACGCCCGGTACTGCGAGACCCCGACGCCGTAGAGGACGAGCAGCAACACCAGGGTGGTCAGCACCGGGATGTGCCGACGCGGCAGGCGCGCCCAGGTACGGGCGGCGGTGAGCGCTGCGGTGGTCATGCCGGGACCTGTTCCTTCCGTTCGTCCGCCACCGGGGCCGGTGGTGCGGGTCTGGCCCGCCTGCGCCGCGCGAGCTTGGCGCGGAAGGCGGGCGCCTGGATGAGGCACACGATGATGACCACGATGGCCTTGAACAGCAGTGACGTCTGCGGCGCGATGTTCATGGCGTACACGGTGGTGGTGAGCGTCTGGATCAGCAGCGCGCCGACGATGGTGCCGCCGAGGGAGAACCGGCCGCCGGCCAGCGACGTGCCGCCGATGACGACCGCCAGGATCGCGTCGAGTTCGACCCACAGCCCGGCGTTGTTGCCGTCCGCGCTGGAGACGTTGGCGGTCATCATGAAGCCGGCGATCGCCGCGCAGGCGGCGCTGATGACGTACACCAGGAAGGTGATGCGCGCGGACCGGATGCCGGCAAGCCGGCTCGCCCGCGCGTTGCCGCCGACCGACTCGATGATCATGCCGAGTGCGGTCCGCCGGGTCACCGCGGCGACCAGCAGCACCACGCCCAGCGCGATGAAGATCGCCAGCGGCAGGGTGAGCAGGTGTCCCACGCCGATCGCCTTGTACGGCTGGGAGTTCACCGTGATGATCTGTCCCTCGGTGACCAGCTGGGCGATGCCCCGCCCGGCCACCATGAGGATCAGCGTGGCGATGATCGGCTGGATCCCGATGACGGCGACCAGGACGCCGTTCCAGGCGCCCAGCACCAGGGCCGCGGCCAGCGCCAGGACCAGCGCGGTGAGCACCACCGTCGGGCTGTTCTGGTCGGGCTGCCGGCTGATGTAGAGGCAGGCGATCGCGCCGCTGATCGCGCAGACCGAGCCGACCGACAGGTCGATGCCGCCGGTCGAGATGACAAGCGTCATGCCGAGCGCAACCAGGATCAGCGGCGCGCTCAGCCGCAGGATGTCGATCAGGCTGCCGTACAGGTGCCCGTGGTTGAGCTCGATGGACAGGAAGCCGGGCCGGTAGACCGTGTTGGCGACGATCAGCGCGACCAGCACGACGACCGGCCAGAACAGCCGGTGTGCGGTCAGCTCCGCGAAGCGGCCGGGTCGGTCACTCATGCCTGCGCCCCCTGTTCGTCCCGCGCCCCACCGGCGATCGTCTGCATGATCCGATCGGCGTTCACGGTCTCGTCGTTGGTCAACTGGGTGACCATCTCGCGGTCCCGCATCACCGCGATCTTGTGGCTGAGCCGCAGCACCTCGTCCAGTTCGGCCGAGATGAACAGCACCGCCATCCCGCCGTCGGAGAGCTGGACCACCAGCTTCTGGATCTCCGTCTTGGCTCCGATGTCGATGCCCCGGGTCGGTTCGTCGAGGATCAGCAGCCGTGGTTCGGTGATCAGCCAGCGGGCCAGCAGCACCTTCTGCTGGTTGCCGCCGGACAGGTTGCCCACCGGCAGGTCGGGGTCGGCCGGGCGGATGCTCATCGCCTTGATGAACCGCTCCGCCAGTTCGTCCTGGCGGCGCCGGGCGATCGGGCGGAACCAGCCGCGGGCGGCCTGCATCGCCAGGATGAGGTTCTCCCGCACGGTCAGCTCCGGGATGATGCCCTCGGCGCGGCGGTTCTCGGAGCAGAAGCCGATCCCGTGGTCGATGGCCGAGACCGGGTTGCGCAGCCCGGTGGGCTTTCCGTTGATCGACACGGCGCCGTGGTCCGACCGGTCGGCGCCGAACAGCAGCCGCGCCACCTCGGTACGGCCCGAGCCGAGCAGGCCGGCCAGGCCGACCACCTCGCCGGCGTGCACGCTCAGGTCGAACCGGCCCACCGAGCCCTTGCGGCCCAGCTCGCTGGCCTCCAGGAACGGGACGCTCCCGGCCACGGTGGTCGCGTCGCGCCCGTGCTGCCCGTCGAGCCGTTCCAGTACGTCCAGTTCCTTGCCGATCATCTTCTCGACCAGGCCGAGCTGGGGCAGTTCGTTCGTCGGGTACTCGCCCACCAGGCGGCCGTTGCGCAACACGGTGATCCGGTCGGCGACCGCGTACACCTGGTCCAGGAAGTGCGTGACGAACAGGATCGCGATGCCCTCGTCGCGGAGCTGGCGCATGATCCGGAAGAGCTGGGCGACCTCGCCACTGTCCAGGCTGGAGGTGGGCTCGTCCAGGACCAGCACGCTGGCCTGGATGTCGATGGCGCGGGCGATCGCGACCATCTGTTGCACGGCCAGCGAGCAACTGCCCAGCGGGGCGTTCACGTCGATGTCGAGTTCGAGCCGGGCGAGCAGCGCGCGGGCCCGGCGGCGCATCTCGCCCCAGCGCACCGCCCCGAACCGGCGCGGCTCCCGGCCGATGAAGATGTTCTCCGCCACCGACAGGTTGGTGCAGAGATTGACCTCCTGGTAGACCGTGCTCACGCCGGCCGCCGAGGCCTGCATCGGGCTGCTGAACGAGACCTCGTCGCCGCGCAGCGTGATGCTGCCCTCGTCGATGCCGTAGACGCCGGTCAGCACCTTGATCAGCGTGGACTTGCCGGCGCCGTTCTCGCCCATGAGGGCGTGTACCTCACCCGGGAAGAGGCGGAGATCGACGTCCTGGAGTGCCCGCACGCCCGGGAACGACTTGTTGATTCCGGTCATCGTCAGGACTGGACGGCTCTGCGTCATCCCACCAGACCTTTCCTGAAGCTATCTGCGGGCGGTACGCGGCTGCGCGGTCGGCCCGATCAACCAATCCCTGGCCCGACGGTGGGCCGCCCGGCGGAGCCGTACGGTCCACACAGCCGTACGGTCCACCGATGGTCCGGTCCGGTGGTCCGTCGGACCACCGGTTACCGGGGGACGGTTGGGGGCCGCCGCGTGTGCCGCGGCGACCCCCATCGTCAATCAGTACTTGCGGCTGGGCAATGCTTCCTTTGCCTGGTCCTGCGTGAAGGTGGTCTCCTCGGTCTCGATCCGGGGCGGCACCTCCTCGCCGGCGTGCACCTTCTTCACCAGGTCCATCAGCTGTGGCCCGAGCAGCGGGCTGCACTCGGCGATGAAGTTGAACTTGCCGTCGGCCAGGGCCTGCATGCCGTCGTGCACGGCGTCGATCGTGATGATCTTGATGTCCTTGCCGGGGACCTTACCGGCGGCGGTGATCGCCTCCAGTGCGCCCAGACCCATGTCGTCGTTCTGCGCGAACAGCACGTCGATCTTCGGGTTGGCCTTCAGGAACTGCTCCATGACCTGCTTGCCGCCGGCCCGGGTGAAGTCGCCGGACTGCGACGCGATGATCTTCAGCTTGGGGTTGGCGGCGATCGCCTCGGCGAAGCCCTTGGTCCGGTCGTTGGCCGGGGCCGAACCGGTGGTGCCCTCAAGCTGGACGATGTTCACGTCGCCGGTGGCGTCCTGGCTGTTCTGGACCAGCCAGTCACCCGCGGCCTTGCCCTCCTTGACGAAGTCCGAGCCGAGGAAGGTCTTGTACAGCGACTTGTCCGCCGAGTCCACCGCGCGGTCGGTCAGGATCACCGGGATCCCCGCGTCCTTGGCCTCCTTGAGCACGGTGTCCCAGCCCGACTCCACCACCGGCGAGAAGGCGATCACGTCGACCTTCTGCTGGATGTAGTTGCGGATGGCCTTGATCTGGTTCTCCTGCTTCTGCTGCGCGTCGTCGAACTTCAGCTCGATCCCGGCCTCGGAGGCCGCGTCCTTGATCGAGGTGGTGTTCGCCGTACGCCAGCCGCTTTCCGCACCGACCTGGGAGAACCCGAGGACGATCTTGCTGTCGTCGCCGGACGAGCCGGTGTCGCTGTTGCCGCACGCGGCCATGCCGCCGGCCAGCAGTGCGGCGGCGAGCACCGCGATGGCACGTCGCGGTGCGAGGGACATTCGCATCTTTCTCACGGATACTCCTCGGGGGTGATGGGCGTTTCGTTTTCACAGGTCAAAGACCGAATGGCACCGGTCGGCGACCCGCGGGGTGAGTGCCTCGTGTTCAGGTGGTGCACCGCGGGCCGCCCGGATGGCCCGCGGGGTTGGTGCCCGGCGGCGCTAGGAACCCGCCGTGGACGCGGGTCGCTGACCGTAGACGTTCTGGTAGCGGTCGTAAAGCGCGTCGATGTCGGCCGGCGCGATCGGCACCGGCTGCCCGAGCGTGCGGGCCAGGTACGCCGTACGGGCGACGTCCTCACACATCACCGCCGCCTTGACGGCGGCGCGGGCGTCCCGGCCGATGGTGAAGACGCCATGGTTACGCATGAGCACCGCCGGCGAGCGGTGCCCGGACAGGGTGGCGACGATGCCCTTCCCGATGTCGTCGCCGCCGATCAGCGCGAACGGGCCCACCGGGATCTCGCCACCGAACTCGTCGGCCTGAGCGGTCAGGTGACAGGGGATGGCCTCGCCGCAGGCGGCCCAGGCCGTGGCGTACGAGCTGTGCGTGTGCACGACGCCGCCGACCTCGGGCATGGCCCGGTAGACGTACGCGTGCGCGGCCGTGTCGCTGGACGGCGAGTGCTCGCCCTCGACGACGGCCCCCGACAGATCGCAGACCACCATGTTCTCCGCCGACAGGTCGTCGTAGTCGACGCCGCTCGGCTTGATGACCATCAGGTCCTCGCCGGGCACCCGCGCCGAGACGTTGCCCGCGGTCCACGCCACCAGCCCGTAGCGGGTCAGCGCGGAGTGCAGCCCGGCAACGGTCTCCCGCAGCCGCCACAGCGTCCCGTCCGACTTCCCGGTCATCCGACAACCTCCAATGGGGCGCTACCCTGCGGGGCGGACTGCCGGGCGGCGGCGTTGCGGATCGCCCGCAGCCGGAACATGACGTCGTTGCCGCCGCGCCCGAAGTGGTCGTGCAGCGTGCGGTACTCGGCGTAGAGGGCGTCGTACGCCCGCGCGTTGGCCGGGTCCGGCTGGTAGACCTCCCGGTCCACCCGGCCCATCGCCCGCGACGCGGCGTAGATGTCCGGATAGGCGCCGGCGGCCACGGCCGCGTGGATCGCCGACCCCAACGCCGGCCCCTGGGCCGACCCGATGATGCTCAACGGCCGGTTGGTGACATCGGCGTAGATCTGCATCAGCAGCCGGTTGGCGGTCAGGCCGCCGGCCATCACCAGCTCGGTGATCGGCACGCCGGCCTCGACGAACGCCTCCATGATCATGCGGGTGCCGTACGCCGTCGACTCCAGCAACGCCCGGTAGATGTCCTGCGGCCGGGTGGCCAGCGTCAGGCCGACGATCAGGCCGCTCAGGTCGTGGTTCACCAGCACCGAGCGGTTGCCGTTCCACCAGTCCAGGGCGATCAGGCCGTGCGCCCCGACCGGCTGGTCCGCGGCCAGCTCGGACAGCCGCTGGTGGGAGGCCATGCCGGAGGGCGCCGCGTTGTGGACGAACCAGCCGAAGATGTCACCCACGCCGCTCTGCCCGGCCTCGTAGCCCCACGCGCCCTGGCTCAGCCCGCCGTCCACCACGCCGCACATGCCCGGCACCTCGGCCAGTTGGCTGCCGTTCACCACGTGGCAGGTCGAGGTGCCCATGATCGCGACCAGGTGCCCGGGCTCCAGGGCCTGCGCGGAGGCCGCGGTGACGTGCGCGTCGACGTTGCCGACCGCGACCGCGATCCCCTCCGGCAGGCCGGTCCAGGCCGCGGCCTCGGCGGTCAGCCCGCCGGCCCGCTCGCCCATCGGCATCAGCGGGCCGTCGAGCTTGGCCACGAAGTCCGTGAAGCCGGGGTCGAGGGCCGCGAGGAACTCCTCGGACGGGTACCGACCGTCCTGCCGGATGCCCTTGTAGCCGGCCGTGCAGATGTTGCGGGTCTCCACCCCGCACAGCTGCCAGACGATCCAGTCGGCCGCCTCGATGAACCGCTCGGCGCGCCCGTAGATCTCCGGATCCTCCTGGAGGATCTGCAACCCCTTGGCGAACTGCCACTCGGCCGAGATCTTGCCGCCGTACCGGCCGATCCACGGCTCGGCGCGCTCGTGCGCCAGCGCGTTGATCCGGTCGGCGTGCGGCTGGGCGGAGTGGTGCTTCCAGAGCTTGACCCAGGCGTGCGGCCGGGACCGCAGCTCGGGGATCTCGCACAGCGGTGTGCCGTCGGCGAGCGTCGGCAGCACCGTGCAGGCGGTGAAGTCGGTGGAGATTCCGATGACCCGTTCCGGGTCGATGCCGGCCGCCTGCACCGCCGCGGGCACGGCCCGGCGCAGCACGTCCCGGTAGTCGTCGGGATCCTGGAGCGCCCAGTCCCCCGGCAGCGCCTGCCGGTCGGGCAGTGCGGTCTCGATGACACCCCTCGCGTACTCGTGCACCGCTGTCCCCAGCTCGGCACCGTCCCCGACGCGCACCACCAGTGCCCGCCCGGACAGCGTGCCGTAGTCGACACCGATCACGTACCGGTCGCCGGGTGTGTCCAGACCGCTCATCTTCACCTCCGCGCAATGGCCACCAACAGTGTTAGCGCTCACA
The DNA here is from genome assembly GCF_002285795.1 of Plantactinospora sp. KBS50. Classification (GTDB taxonomy): domain Bacteria; phylum Actinomycetota; class Actinomycetes; order Mycobacteriales; family Micromonosporaceae; genus KBS50. The sequence continues at coordinate 2,936,407 of NZ_CP022961.1, read as the reverse complement.
TAGAAGAGGTCAAGATATGTTCCGGCAACAGGTACGTAACGGAGGGCGCATCTGGCCGTGACCCGGATCCGCCGATCGGATCCGGGCTGGTCACGGTCCCGGTGGCGGGCGACGGCCGGTCGCCCGCCATCCGGGAGCGGTGGCGGTCCTCCCTCCGGTCGATGCCGACCGGCGCTGGCGCTCGGTCAGCCGATGGTGCAGGCGGAGCCGTTCAGGGTGAACGCGGTGGGTGCGGCCGCGTTGCCGGTGTGGGTGGCCTGGAAGCCGAAGGACACCGAGCCGCCGGGCGGGATCGTGGCGTTGTAGCTGACGTTGCTGGCGGTGACCTGTCCGCTGGTCGGGGCGTAGCTGGCGTTCCACGAGCCGGTGATGGTCTGGCCGGCGGGCAGGGTGAACACCACGGACCAGCCGTTGACCGTCGAGCTGCCGGTGTTGGTGACGGTGATGTTCTCGGTGAGCCCGTTGTTCCAGGCGTTCACCACGTCGGCCACCCGGCACCCACCCGCCGGCGGCGCCGTCGTGGGCGCGGCCGTGGTCGGCGGCACGGTGGTCGGCGGCGCCGTCGTCGGCGGGGCCGTCGTGGGCGGCGCGGTGGTGGGTGGGGCGGTGGTCGGCGGCGCCGTCGTGGGCGCGGCCGTGGTGGGCGGCGTGCTGCCGTCCAGCCCGAGGAAGGAGATCGCGTACGCGAGCTGCCCGGTCATCGGCAACTGGTGGCCGACCCCGGAGATGCTCACGCCCTCGACCGTGGCCTGGGTGCCGGTGTTGCCGTACCGGGTGCGGGTCCAGGTCGACTGCGGGTGGTCGGTGAACGCGGGCGTCTGGCTCACCCCGTTCAGGTACGTCCACTGCTTGATCTCTTCACCGAAGTTCGGGTACGCCAGTGTGGTGTCCGTGGTGCCGTGCCACAACTGCATCCGCGGGTAGCCGCCGGTGTAGCCGGGATACATCGCGTGCGCCACGTCGCCCCACTGCTGGGCGGTCCTGCTGACGTTCCCGCCGGAGCACTGGCTGTTCCACATCGACCCGTCGGTGGTGGCGAAGCAGCCCGCCGGCACCCCGGAGAACGCCGAACCGGCGGCGAACACGTCCGGGTACTCGGCGGCCAGCACGTTGGTCATCATGGCCCCGGAGGAGAACCCGCTGACCACGATCCGCCCCGGGTCCACGTTGTACCGGGCCCGGGTGTAGGCGACCATCGACATGATTCCGGTGGAGTCGCTGCCGCCGTCCCGACGCAGCGCCGCCGGCGTGGAGACGTCGAAGCAGCCGCCGCTGCGGGTGGCCTCGGGCAGCACGATGATGTACTTGTACCGGTCGGCCGCGGTCACGTAGTCGTGCCCGTTGCCGTTGAAGATGCCGCTGGCCGTTCCGGTGCAGTAGTGCACCAGCACCAGCAGCGCCGGGCGGGCGGCCACGTTGTCCGGCACGTAGAGGTACATGTTCAGGTTCGTCGGGTTGGTCCCGAAGTTTGTCACCTGGGTCAGCGCGGCGGCCTGCGCCGGCCCCGCCATCACCATCGCCGCGGCCACGGCCAGCGGCAGCAGCAGCACCGCCAGCACCGCGCGGAGGATCCTGCTCATCCCTCGGCTCTCCTTTCCCGGCCCGGTGCCGGCCCGGCGCCGGCGTACCTTCGCCGGCCGCCCCGCCGCAGCCACCGTCCGGGTTGGTCGTCATCGGACGGATGCGGGTCCGGTGCTCCGCCGGCCGATCGGCCGGCGGAGCACCGGGAACCCTAGGACGCGGTGCAGGCGGCGCCGTTGAGCGTGAAGCTCGTCGGCGTCGCGTTGGTACTGCCGCTCAGGCTGGCCAGGAACCCGAAGTTGGCGGTGCCGCCACCGGCGGCGAGGGCGCCGTTGTAGCTGGCGTTGGTCACCGTGACGGCGGCCCCGGACTGGGTGACCGAGCCGTTCCACAACTGGTTGATGACCTGCCCGTTGGCAAAGGTCCACCGGAGCGTCCAGCCGTTGATCGCGCTCGACCCGGTGTTGGTGATGGTGACATCACCCTGGAAGCCGCCCTGCCAGGATCCGGTGACCCGGTAGGCCACCGTGCAGCCCGCGCCCGCGGGCGGGGTGCTCGGCGCCGGGGTGCTCGCCGACGGCGTGGGCGTCGGCGTCGGCGTGGCCGAGCGGGTCGGCGAGACGGAGACCGACGGGGTCGGGCTCGCGCTCGTCTGGCTCGGCGTCGGACTCACCGACGGCGTGCTGGTGCTGATCCGGTCGCCGTAGATGATGCCCCGGCCGTTGGCGCCGAAGTAGACCCGGCCGTAGATCCGCGGGTCGCCCGTGATGGCGTCCGCGGCGTTGCCGTACTGGTGCTGGTCGTCGTTGATCCGCACCCAGCTCGCGGCACCGTCGTCGGAGCGGAAGACGCCGCGCTGGCCGCCCACCTTCGCGAACGCGTACAGCGCCGGGTACGTCTGGCCCGGCGCGGCCTTGCCGAATCCGATGTTGTCCGCCTCGTCCACCGCGGAGATCCGGGTGAACGACGCGCCGGAGTTGGTCGAGTGCCACAGCCCGTACGCACCGGTGGTGGATCCACCGGCCAGCCAGATGTCGCCCTCGTGCCCGGCGACCGCCTTGAAGTGCACGTTGCCGCTGGTCGGCAGCCCGGTAGCGGCCGTCGCGGTGAACGACGCCCCGCCGTTGGTGCTGACGTAGAACTTGCCGGCGGAGTACGCGTAGAACTTCATGGCGTTGACCCGGTCCGAGGCCACGATCGCGTTCGCCGGCACCCCGCTGGACTGCGACCAGGAGTTGCCGAACCCGACCGAGTAGACGACCTGCTGGCCCGCGTCACCGGGGGCCCAGACGAACCGGCTGCCGTCGGCGGCGGCGGCGATGGTGCCGCCCTCGTTGACCCCGCCGGGCTCGTTGCCCTGGAACCAGTTGGCCCCGCCGTCGGTGGAGAACGCCGCGTGGCTGTCGTTGGGCCGGTCGGCGTCGGTGAAGTCACCGGCCCGCACGATGACGCTCGGATTGTTCTCGGCGTAGTCGATGCTGCGGGTGGAGGTGAAGACCGGCTGGGTGAACATCTTGGACGGTACGGTGTCCAGCCTGTCGTGCCGGAACCCGCCGAGGTCGCCCAGGGCGCTGATCAGCGGCGGCCCGGACGGCGGGCTGATCAGGCCGAGTACGGCGGTCTCCTCCATGCCGTTGACCACCGGCGTGATCGTGACGGTCCCACCGGAGTCCCAGGCCGTCAGGTTGTTGGTGCCGTAGATGGTGGCGCCGGTGCCGTACAGCATGTGGTTGGAGTCGAACGGGTCGATCTCCACGGACTCGTTCATCCAGCCGAGCTTCGGGCTGGGTACCGGCGGGTTGGGCTGCTCGCCCATGGTGAGCCAGGGCGCGGCCGAGATGTCGAGCTTGTACCGCAGGCTGCGCTCGGGGTAGCTGGTCCAGTCCCAGATCCGGGTCCAGGTGGCGCCGGAGTCGGTGCTGCGCCACATGATCAGGTCGGGCCACCAGGAGATCTGGGTGGCCACCATGATCGTGCCCGGGTGCTGCCGGTCGATGGTCAGACCCGAGTAGCCGAAGTAGTCGTCGTCGCTGCTGGAGGGGATCGGGCTGATCTGCGTCCAGGCACCGGTCGTGGTGTTGTACCGCCACACGTCGCCCTTGGCGCCGTCGTACGGCCCGCCGGTGTCGCTGGTGGCGATGTACAGGTAGTGGTTGACCGTGTCCAGGACGCCCTTGTGCGGCAGGTACCCGGTGGGCGCGCCGGCCAGCGGTGCCCAGGTGGCGCCGCCGTCGGTGCTGCGGTAGACGGGGTGGTTCTTGTCCGCCACCCCGACGTAGATCGTCTTGCTGGTGCTGCCGGCGGTGCCGGTGGTCTTGTCGAACTGCACCCACACGTCGCCCTGGTTGTCACCCTGGTACGAGTCGCCGGGCAGCGCTACGTAGTTGCCCGGGTTGGGGAAGCTGGTCACCTGCCCCCAGGTCACGCCGCCGTCCGTGCTGCGCCACAGGCCCTTTCCGCTGGGCGCGGCGAAGTACAGCACGTTGTCGTTGTTCGGGTCGACCGCCAGCCGCTCGCCCATCCCCCGGCCCGGCATGTTGCCGCCGAGCTTGAACGGCAGCACCGTGGTCTGCCATGTGTTCCCCTGGTCCGAGGAGCGCAGGATGGCCCCGTTGTTCGGGTCCCAGTCATTGGTGTACATACCGACCGCGGCCCACACCTTGTTAGCGTTCACAGCGCTGGGTGCGATGCTGACGACCCCGTTGTAGCCCCAGTTGTCCCAGCCGACCCAGTCCAGCAGGGGCACCCAGGAGCTGTTGCTCGGGTTCCACCGGTACATCCCGCCGATGTCGGTCCGCGCGTAGATCAGGTTCCTCTGCACCGGGCTGAAGACGATGCCGGGTACGAAGCCTCCGCCGCCGATCTTGACGTTCGCGAAGTTGTACGGATCGGATGCCGCGGCCACCGCCCCGGGCACGGACAGCGCCATCGGCACCACCGTTCCCAGCGCTGCGACCAGCAGCGAAACGATCACGAGCCCCGCCGTTCGTGCGCGGCTGAGCCGTCCGACTCTCATGGTCCACTCCTCACAGCTGCGGCCGCGGCTCCGGCGTGACCGGCGGCTGTTAGCGTGTCGTCGGTGTTACACGGAGGTATCGACATCGACGTCGATAACCTTGTGCCGGACGGTACTCAGCACCATCGATGCCGTCAATCCGTCCCACCCACGGCTCTCGCTCAGCCCTCCGGCAGCAGCCGCTTCTGCACCTTTCCCATCGCATTGCGCGGCAGGTCGGCCACGAAATGGATCCGGCGCGGCCGCTTGTGGTGGGACAACTGCCGGCCCACGAACTCGGTGAGGTCCGGCCCGTCGACACCGTCGGCCACCACGTACGCGGTCACCCGCTCGCCGAGGTCGGGGTCCGGCCGGCCCACCACCGCGACCTCCCGGACGGCGGGATGGGCCAGCAGGGCGTTCTCCACCTCGCCCGCGCCGATCCGGTAGCCGCCGCTCTTGATCAGGTCGGTCGAGGCGCGACCCACGATGCGGTGCCAGCCGTCCGGCCCGATCGTCGCGATGTCGCCGGTGCCGAACCAGCCCTGCGGCGCGCGACCCGCCGCGGCCGCCGGCCGCCGCCAGTAGCCGTCGAACAGCATCGGCCCCCGCACGTGCAGCTCGCCCACGCTCACGCCGTCGCTCGGCACCGGGCCGCCGTCCTCGGCCAGCAGCCGGGTCTCGACGCCCGCCACGGGCAGCCCGACGTACCCGGCGCGGCGCTCGCCGTCGGCGCGACCGCTCAGCGTGATCAGCGTCTCGGTCATCCCGTACCGCTCGACCGGCAGGTGGCCGGTCAGCGCCCGCAGCCGCGCGAAGACCGGGATCGGCAGGGCGGCGCTGCCGGAGACCAGCAGCCGGGCGCCGCGCAGGGCACGCGCCGCGGGCGGCTGCGCGCAGATCCGGGACCACACCGTCGGTACGCCGAAGTACAGCGACCCGCCGGCGGCGGCGTACCCGGCCGGGGTCGGCCGGCCGGTGTGCACCAGCCGGCAGCCCACGCGCAGCGCCCCGAGCACACCGAGCACCAGCCCGTGTACGTGGAACAGCGGCAGCCCGTGCACCAGCACGTCCTCCGGCGTCCACCGCCAGGCGTCGACCAGCGCGTCGAGGCCCGCCGCCACCGCCGCCCGGGACAGCGCGGCGCCCTTGGGCGCGCCGGTGGTGCCGCTGGTATAGAGGATCAACGCGGTCGCGTTGGGGTCGTGCTCCGGATGCGCCGTGGACGACCGGCGGCCGATGTCCACCGGCAGCACGGCCGGCCCGGCCGCGGCGCCCACGGCCGCGGTGTCCGTGGCCCCGCCGTCGCCGGCCCCGCCGTCTCCCGCGCCGCCGTCTCCGGCCCCGCTGTCGCCGGCCGCGACGGTGTCCAGCAGGACCTCGGCGCCGGAGTCGCGGAGCAGGTGCGACCGCTCGACGGGACCGGAGTCCGGCGGGATCGGCACCACCGCGGCACCGGCGAGCAATCCGCCGACCACCCCGACCACCGTCTCCAGCGACGGCGTGGCGAGCACCGCCACCACCGCCACGCCGCGCAGGTCGTCGGCCACCGCGCCCGCCGCGCCCAGCAGCGCCTCCCCGGAGCACGCCCGCCCGGCGACCGTCACCGCGTCGGCCCGATCCATCCCCGGTGCGGTCAATCCCGCGAGCAGTCGCATCCGCCGTCCCTCCCGCCAGCGGTCAACCCCGCGGGCAGCCGTATCCGCGTCCCTTCCGGCACCGGCGCCGGTCGCCCGATTATCCGCTCGCCTGTCCCCCGCCGGTCCCCCTAAGATCCTGAGCCACCATGATCGACCACCGGAACGCCCTCGTCGACCGGGTGCGCACGGCCGTCGACGATCTCGCCGCCGCCGACCCGGCCGGCGGCCTCCAGGTCGCCGCCTACCTGCACGGCGAACCGATCCTGGCGCTGTGCGCGGGAGTGGCCGATCCGGACACCGGCCGGCCCCTCACCGCCGGCACCCCGATCTTCAGCTGCAGCGTGGGTAAGGGGCTGGCGGCCACCGTGGTGCACGTCCTGGCCGAGCGGGGCGTTCTCGACTACGACCTGCGGCTGGCCGAGGTCTGGCCCGGATTCGACCGCAACGGCAAGCAGGACATCACCCTCGCGCACGTCCTCACGCACACCGCCGGCCTGCCGGAGCTACCCGCCGGCAGCACGGTGCGGGACCTGACCGACCGGGACCGGATGTGCGCGGCCCTCGCCGCCGCCACGCCGGTCTGGGAACCGGGCACCCGGCAGGGCTACCACGTCTGGACGTACGGCTGGCTGGTCGGCGAGGTGGTCCGGCGGGTCACCGGGCGCAGCATCGGCACCGAGCTGGCCGAGCGGCTGATCTCGCCGGAACGGCTCCGCCGGGTCTCCGCGGTCGCCGTGACCGGGCCGGACTGGACCTTCGGCGGGGAGGTCACCCGGACGCTCGGCTACGGCGTCGAGGGGCGGATGTTCGGCTACGACGGGCTCGGCGGCAGCATCGCGGGCGCCGCCGCCGACCTCGGGCTCTCGTTCGCGGCCACCCGGAACATCGTCGCGTTCGGCGACGGCGATCCCCTCGAACGGCTGCGCGCCCTGGTGCTCGACGCGGTCAGCGCGGCCGGCTGACCGCGGGCTCGGCGGTGGAGGCGGTCAGCCGACCGGGCCGATCCGCTTCGCCAGCTCGACGAAGCCCTGCCACGGGGCGGGCCGGAGGGTCAGCGTGCCGCCGTCGCGGTCCTTGCTGTCCCGCACCAGGACGACGCCCGGCAGATTGTCGGCGACCTCGACGCACTGGCCGCCCGACCCGTTGCTGCGGCTCGACTTGCGCCACCGAGCGTCGATCAGGTCACTCATCACGTCTCCCTGCGGATCGCTGCGATCAGGTCGGCCGATCGGGGCGGGTCGAGGGCCAGCCCCTCCAACGCCTGCCACACCTTAGCGTACGCCGCCACCTCGGCGGGCTTGTCGAGGTACAGCGCGCCGGTCAGCGACTCACTGTAGACGGTTGTCGGCTCGGCCGTCCGGATGCCGTTGGTCGGGAAGTCGAGGATGACGAAGCCGCCTCCGGTGAGCGCGTAGCTCAGGCCGGCCGCCCGGATCGGCACCACGCGGACGACGGCGGACCCGTCCCCGATGCGGTCCTGGAGATGGGCGAGCTGCGCCGCCATCGCCGAGCACTGCCGGCGCAGCACCACCTCATCCAGGATGACCTCCAGCCGCGGGGGCGGCGGCGACCTCCTGCCAAGGATGTTCCGGCGTTCCACGCGGACCTCGACCAACCGGCCGACCTCCGTCGGCGGCATCGCGGGGTTGGACCGCAGCAGTTCCTCGGCGTACTCCCGGGTCTGGAGCAGTCCCGGCAGGGACGCCGGCTCCCAGTGGCGTAGCCGCGACGCGGCGGCCTCCAGCCCGACGTACAGCTCGAACCACGACGGGATGGCGTCGCCGTAGGCGTGCCACCAGCCCTTGGCCTTCGTCTCGGCCGCCAGCGCCACGAGCGCGGTGGTCATCTCCGCGGGCACGCCGTAGTGCGTACACATGGCGACCACGTCCGCCTTGCGGACGGCGGTGCCGCCGCCCTCGATGCGGTACATCGTCGCCCGGGACACCTCCAGTTCCCGCGCCGCCATCTCCAGCGAGATGCCCGCCTGTTCCCGTGCCGCGCGCAGGTAGCGGCCCAACTGTCTGCGGGGCACCGAGGATCCGCCGTCGGTCACGCGACCTCCCTCTCAGCGTGACGCAGTCTTCACACTGAGTATGAGATGCTACTGCGCCGTCTGTCGAGACAGAGACGCCAACTCTGCAATGTCTCAGTTGCACCTATTGCACGGCGCCGGCGGCGCCGTCCAGGCTGAGACGCAGCGGAACCGCTCGGCGTCGGTCGGCAACCACCGGGCGGAACCGCCGGGGCCGCTCCCGGACCACTCGCCCGCGACGGGAGCGGCCCCACCCATCCCACGGAGGTCACACATGCACCAGACCCACGGGCCAGCAACGCCGACGGCCGCGGCCCCGACCGCGACCGCAGCCGCGACCCCGGCCGCGACCCCGACCCCGGCCGCAGCCGCGGCCCGGGAACAGGACCAGGACCAGGAACAGGACCAGGACCAGACGCAGGATCAGGACCAGTCCCGGGAGCAGGAGGAGCCGGCGTGGCACCGGGTACGCCGGCCGCACTGGAACTGCGCCACCTGCGGCGACCCGTACCCCTGCGCACCCGCACGGACCGCGCTCACCGACCTGTACGCACAGGACCTGCCGGGACTGGCCATGCTGATGGCCTCGGACCTGCACGAGGCCATCAAGGACCTGTGGCGGCTGTACCCCGACGGCCCACCGCAGACCGTGCACGAACTCTTCGACCGGTTCGTCGGCTGGACCCGGCAACCCGGGGTGCCGTGATCCCGCCGGTCAGCCACGCGGGATCGGATCGGCGTACGCCCCGGCCGGGCCGTCGTAGCGCCGCCCGTCCACCATCGGCCAGGCGTTGGCCAGGCAACCGTGCAGCCCGAGCGTCTGCTGCTGCATCACCGGGGCCGGCCGGCCACGACCCGGGCACCGCTCGTGCCCGTGGCCCAGCCGGTGCCCCACCTCGTGCGTGACCAGATACTCCCGGTACGCGGCCAGCGAGGCGCCGTAGTGGGGCACGCCGTGCGCCCACCGGGCGACGTTGAGCACCACGGCGTCGCCGTACCGGCAGGACGTGTACCGGTCGGAGCTGTGGCAGAGCTTTCCCCGGGTGACCGGCGTGGCCAGGTAGATCGTGAAGTCGTACCGGGCGCCGGGGCCGACGCGTTGCAGCCGCCACCGGCCGGCGCCGGTCCAGCCCCGGGGATCGGCGAGGATCCGGGTGACCTCGGCGGCGAAGTCCGGCGGCGACACCGCGATGCCGCGCTCCACCAGCACCCGGTACCGCAGCAGCCGGCCCCGGGACCCGGCGACCGCGCCCGACCCGGGGGTCGCCGCCCAGCGCCGCTGGCCGTCCCGCGGGTACGTGACCTCCGGCGTCCCGTCGGCGGGCACGGCCGTACCGGCCGATGCCCCGGAGCCGTCGGCCTCCCCCTCCGCAGGGCGCCGCGCGGTGCCCTGACCGGCGACCAGACCCGGCGGCAGCGGTCCGGCCAGCGCCGTCGTCCACGGCGGGACGGGCGACGCCGCCGGCCCCGCCGGGGGTGCGGCGACCGGGCCGTACGGGAGCGCGGTCGGGCCGGACGCCGCCGGTTCCCCCGCCGGCCGTGTCGCGCCGCCCTCCGGTCCGGGCGGCCCGGGTGGGACGCCGATCCAGCCGGCCACCACCACGATGCCGGCGACGAGGGCCGGGAGGATCTTGCGGAGGGTCGGGCCGGTGCGGAACCGGCGGCGCCGAGGTTTGGTCCGGTCGTTCTGCGGGATCACCATCGGTAGCGACCGTAAACCATGATCCACTCACTCGCGTGCTGACGCGCCCGGATGGATCGCCCGAACCGGCACCGGTCCGCCCGGACCAGGGCGGGAGCGGTCGAAGTCATCCGATCCGGGTGATGCCCGGACACCGGAACGCGAGGCACGCTCCGCGTGGATTCCGCCGTACCCACGGTTGAGGAGGCCCCGATGACCGACCCCATCGCCGCGTTCTTCGCCCGGCTGGATGCGACCGCCCCGCCGGTGCCGCCGAAGTACCACGGCAGCGTGCGGTTCGACCTGGCCGGCGACGACGGGACGGAGCACTGGGGGCTGATCTTCGACAACGGCCGGGTGCGGTTGTTCCGCAGCGACCAGGACGCCGACTGCGTGGTCCGCACCAGCCGGCAGCTGTTCGAGGGACTCACCAGCGGCCAGGGCGGGATCTACGCCGCGCTGCTGCGCAACCGGATCAGCGTCGAGGGCGATCTCACGCTGCTCACCGCGATCCGCATGCTGCTGCCGGGGCCGCCCAGCGCGCATCACCCCGTCGAATGGGCACGGTCGCATCGACTGCGCAGGGATGGCGAAGCGCAGCGCGAACCAGCGATGGCCTCCCGCGCGGAGTCGGCCGGCCCGGCCCGCCCCGCCGGTCCCGCCGGCCCCGCCGGTCCCGCCAGCCCTCCGGCCGCGACCGAAAGGTGGATCCCGTGAACGAGGACGCCAGCCACGACTACGTCAGCATCCTGGACGGCAACAGCTTCCTGCTCAGCGACCGTCGCGGCGATGTCTGCCTGACCGACGAGATGCCGACCGGCCTGTTCAGCTTCGACACCTGTTTCCTGTCCCGGTGGGAGCTGACCGTGAACGGGGAGAGCCTCCAGCCGCTGTCGGTGGACGACCTCCAGCACTTCGAGGCCAGGTTCTTCCTGGTGCCGGGGGCCGCCACGCACTACGTCGACGCGAAGGTCTCGGTGATCCGGCACCGCTGGATCGGGGGCAGCTTCGACGAGGAGGTGACGGTGCTCAACCATTCCGAGGAGCCCGTCGGGCTGACCGTGCGGATGGAGATGGCCAGCGACTTCAGCGACCTGGTGTACTGGCGCGCGGACCGGTTCGCGCAGCCGCAGGGCACGGTCCAGGTCTGCGTGCAGGAGCGCAGCCTGCGGATCGTCTACGAGCGGGAGACGTTCCGCCGGGAGACGGTGGTGTCCTCGACCGTGCCGGGCCGGATCGACGAGCACGGGATGACGTTCGACATCCGGATCGACCCGCACGGTAGCTGGGTGACCGGGTTGCACGTGGACACCCTCGTGCAGGGTTCGCGGGGCCGGGACATCCGCGCGAGCCTGGACGCGTACCGCAACCGGCCGGCGCCGGGAATGCGAGCCGAGCTGGACCGCTGGTTGGCCGAGGCGCCGAAGATGACCAGCAACCCGTCCGACCCGGAACACGTCTACCGGCGCAGCCTGGTGGACCTCGCGGCGCTGCGGTATTCGACGCTCTCCGTTCCCCAGCGGGTGCCGGCGGCCGGGCTGCCGTGGTCGATGACGTTGTTCGGCCGGGACAGCATCCTGACCTGCCTGCAGACGCTCGGCTTCACCCCCGAGTTGGCCCCCGCGACGCTGCGGGCGCTGGCCAACGCCCGCGGCGCCCACCTGGACGACTTCCGGGACGAGGAGCCCGGGAAGATCATCTACGCGATGCGGTACGGCGAGAGCGCCGCGTTCGAGGACCAGCCGCAGTCCCCCTACTACGGTGCGGCGGACAGTACGCCGTTGTTCGTGGTGTTGCTGGATGAGTACGAGCGGTGGAGTGGTGACGTCGAGTTGGTGCGGGAGTTGGAGTTCGAGGCGCGGGAGGCGTTGCGGTGGATTGACGAGTACGCGGATCTGATGGGTAACGGGTACGTGTGGTACGAGCGGCGGAACACGCGTAACGGGTTGGAGAACCAGTGTTGGAAGGATTCGTGGGACTCGATTTCGTATCACGATGGGCGGTTGCCGGGGTTTCCGCGGGCGACGTGTGAGTTGCAGGGGTATGCGTACGACGCGAAGATGCGGGGTGCGCGGTTGGCCCGGTTGGTGTGGGGGGATCCGGAGTGGGCGGATCGGTTGGAGGCTGAGGCGGCGGCGTTGAAGGAGCGGTTCAACCGGGATTTCTGGGTGGCCGACGGGGAGTATTACGCGATCGCGTTGGATGCCGAGGGTGGGCAGGTGGACTGCCTGTCGTCGAATATGGGGCATCTGTTGTGGAGTGGGATCGTGACGCCGGAGCGGGCGCCGATGGTGGCGGCGCATCTGATGAGTGACAGGTTGTTTTCGGGGTGGGGGGTGCGGACCCTGGCCGAGGGGGAGGGCCGGTACAACCCGATCGGGTTCCACACGGGCTCGGTGTGGCCGTTCGACAACTCGTTCATCGCGTGGGGGTTGCGGCGGTACGGGTTCGCGGAGGAGGCCGCGCGGGTGGCCGACGGCATCATCGACGCGGCGGAGTACTTCCACGGCCGGCTGCCGTCCGCCTTCGGCGGCTATCCGCGGTCGACCACCCGGTATCCGGTCCAGCATCCCATGTCCTGCAGCCCGCAGTCCTGTGCCAGCGCGGCGCCGCTGCTGCTGTTGCGCACGATGCTCGGGCTGGAGCCGCACGACGACCACCTGGCGGTGGACCCGGCGCTGCCGGTCGGCATGGGCCGGATCGAACTGCTCGACATCCCCGGCCGGTGGGGCCGGGTGGACGCCTTCGCCCGCGGCCGGCTGCCGGTCAAGAGCTGAGCCGCCGCCCGCGATCAGGCCGGCACGGCGGGTGCGGCGGTCCGCGATCGGGCCAGCAGGGCGAGCGCGGTGCGCACCGGGAACCGGTCGACCACCCCGGCGAACGACGTCTCGCCACGGCAGAACCGGCCGAACAGCCGCCATCCCGGCGGGGTGGCCACCACCGCGTGAAAGGCGCTCGGACGGCGGCTGAACGCGGCCAGCAGCCGATGGCCGGCGCGCATCTCGGGCACCAGTTCGGCGCCCACCTCGGCGACGTACCGCTGCGGGTCGCCGGCGGCGGCCGCCGCACCGGCCAGGGCGCCGGAGCGCAGCGCGAAGCTGATCCCCTCCCGGCTCCACGGTTCCAGCAGCCCGGCCGCATCCCCGGCCACCAGCACCCGGCCGCGGTGCAGCGGCGAGCCGGCGGTGCGGCACCGGGTGAGGTGGCCGGAGTCGTGCGCGGGTTGCACGCCGGCCAGCCCGAGCCGGTCGACGAAGTCGGTGAGGTAGCGCCGGGTGGCCTCGCCGTCGCCCCGGCTGGCGATCACACCGACGGTGAGCAGGTCCTGCTTCGGGAACACCCAGGCATACGAGCCGGGCAGCGGACCCCAGTCCAGCAGCACCCGGCCCCGCCAGCGCTCCCGCTGGTCGGCCGGGGTGGGCAGTTCCACCTCCAGCCCCAGGTCCACCTGCTCGTACTCGACGCCCACGTGCCGGGCCGTGATCCCGGACGAGCCGTCCGCGCCCACCACGACCGCCGCGGTCACCTCCGCGCCGCCGGCGAGCCGCAGCCGTACGCCGTCCTGGTCCTGCTGGACGGCCCGGACCGACACCCGCTGCCGGACCTGCGCGCCGGCCCGCTGCGCGGCGGCGCGCAGCCGGTCGTCGAACCGCTCCCGGCGCACCATGGTCAACAGCGGCCCGCCGGAGTGCCGGGTGAAGCCGCGCCGCCCGTTCAGGGTGAACGACATCCGGTCCACCCGGTCCTCGGCGGGCACCTCGATGCGTTCCCGGACCGCCGCCAGCGAGGTGCCGATCAACCCGCCGCCGCAGGTCTTGTAGCGCGGATGCTCCGCCCGTTCCAGCACCAGGGTGCGGGCTCCGGCGCGGGCCGCCGCGTACGCGGCGGACAGCCCCGCCGGGCCGGCGCCGACCACCGCGACATCCCATACGTCCACCCTGAGCAGGGTAGGCCACCGCGCCGGCCATGATCGTCGCGGTGCCGGGCGCGTCGGCATCATCCGCCTCCGGCGGGGTATCCGGGCCTTTCCGCGTACGGCCCGGTTTGCGGGCCAAGGAGGTCGTCATGCAGGGTGTCGAGCTGTCGGAGGCGGAGGAACGGGTGTACGGCGCGGTCACCGCCCTGGAGGCGCGGGGACAGGTCCCGTTCCCGGACGCGATCGCCGAGGAGGCCGGGTTGACCGAGGATGATCTTCGTCTCCCGCTGCACCTGCTCGCCGAGAAGAACCTGCTGCACCGGGAGGACTCCCCGCTGGAGGGCCTGAACTTCGGCCCCCGCTGGTGCGCCGTGCAGCCCGCCTGAGCCGTGAGCGACCCTCCCCCGGTCCACCTCACCGACCGCCAGCGCTGGCAGGCGATGGCGGTCGGGCTCGTCGCCGCGTTCATGACCCTGCTGGACGTGAGCATCGTCAACGTGGCGGTGCCCTCCATCCAGCGGGCGCTCGACGCCGGCCCGAACGCCCTGCAGTGGGTGCTGTCGGGGTACGCGCTCACCTTCGGCCTCGTGCTGGTGCCGGCCGGCCGCTACGGCGACGCCCGGGGCCGGCGCAACATCTTCGTGTTCGGCCTGGCGCTGTTCACCGTGGCGAGCGCGGCCGCCGGAATGGCCCGGTCACCGGAGTGGCTGATCGCCGCCCGACTGGTCCAGGGCGCCGCGGCCGGCGTGGTCAACCCGCAGGTGGCCGGCCTGATCCAGCGGCTGTTCGCGCCGGCCGAGCGGGGCCGGCCGTTCGGGCTGCTGGGCGCCACCATCGGCATCTCCACGGCGATCGGCCCGCTGCTGGGCGGTCTGCTCATCCAGACCGGGGGCACCCACGAGGGCTGGCGCTGGATCTTCTACGTCAACATCCCGATCGGCATCGCCGCCATCGCCTTCGCGCTGCGGCTGCTGCCGAGCCGACCGCACCCCGGCCGGCAGGACCTCGACCCGGTCGGGGTGGCGCTGCTGGGCACGGGGGTGCTGCTCATCCTGCTGCCGCTGGTGGAGATCCAGCAGTGGTCCGGGTGGCAGAAGTGGCTGCTGGTCCCGGCCGGGCTGGCGGTGCTGGCCGGATTCGTCGGCTGGGAACGCCGCTACCGCGGGCACCGGCAGCCCGTCTTCGACCTGGCCCTGTTCCGGCTCCGCTCGTACACCCTGGGCGTGCTCATCGCGCTGCTCTACTTCGCCGGCTTCACCGCGATCTTCTTCGTCTTCACCCTCTATCTGCAGAACGGGCTGCACTACAGCGCCCTGATCGCGGGTCTCTCGATCACCCCGTTCGCGCTCGGCGCCGCGGTCTCGTCCACGCTCGGCGGGCGGATCGTCAACCGGTACGGCCGGCCGCTGGTGGCCTGCGGGCTGGCCCTGGTCGCGGCGGGGCTGGGAGCGGTGGTGGCCGTGCTGCACTTCGTCCCGGGCCGCGGCGCGCCGCTGGCGATCGCGGCGCCGCTGGCCGTGGCCGGCCTGGGCAGCGGCCTGGTGATCACGCCGAACCAGACCCTCACGCTGGCCGAGGTGCCGGTGCCACAGGCCGGCAGCGCGGCCGGGATGCTCCAGACCGCGCAGCGGGTCGGCGCCGCGCTCGGGATCGCGGGCGTGGGATCGATCTTCTTCTCCACCCTGCACCGACCGGGTACCGGCTACGCGAGTTCGTTCCGGCAGGCCACCCTCGTCACCGTCGGGTTCGTGCTGGTGTCGCTGGTCATCGCGCTGGCCGACGTCCGGTCGCACCGGACCCGCTCCTGAGCGCGGCGGGCCGTGCGCCGGGCGGTCCCCGCCGCGCCGAGCGGTCCCACCGCCCGGCGGCAGCCGGCGGATCAGGGACCCCCGGCGCGCGGGGGCGTCAGTGCGGCAGCTCGGCGGCGCAGCAGGCCTCGCCGTCGGCCGCGAGCAGATCGCCGAAGTCCGAGCACTTGATCTTGAAGCGTCCGTTGCTGCCCCAGCCGGCGCCCCAGGAGTTCTGGAACAGGTACGCCTGCTCGTCATCCAGCCGGTCGAGCATCAGGTAACAGTGGCCACCGGCCACCGCCCCGGTCGGCTTGACGTATCCGGCGGAGTCCGGCCGGAACATGTCGTTCGTCCAGTCGGTGCCCACCACCACCGAACCCTGGCTGTTGATCCAGTCGTCGATCTCGGCGAGCGAACGGGCGAACGCGAAGGCCGCGAGCCGACCCCGGTTGCGCAGCGCGAGCGCCCCGGACCGGACCGTGGACCCGGTCTCCGCCCGCGGCTCGCCGTCGATCACCTTGCACTCGTAGTACAGCGCGTGCGCGTCCGCGTTCTGGTACTGGCCCGCGACCGGCGTGGCATCCACCCAGCCCGACCAGCCGAACCCGACGCAGTGCCCGGTGTCGCCCTGGTCGAGCTGGATCGGCAGCTCCCAGGCCGGCGCCCGGTCCCCCGCCGGAGCCGGCCGGTTCTGCTTCTTCAACCAGCGCCAGAAGACCAGGTACGCCCGCCAGTCGGTGAAGTAGCTGGTCTCCGTCATCACCTGCTCGACGGTCCGCTGCAGGATCTCCTCCGACGGCTCGGCGATCTCCATGAGCCGGGCGAGCGACCAGTCCCGCGGGTCCGGCCGGTAGACCCGACCCAGCAACCGGGGTCCGGTCTGCTCGCTCGCGCTGCGCTGCGGGGGGTCCATCGCCAACCGCCTGTCAGGCTCCATCACGGTCTCCTTCCGACCGGCGCCGTCCCCGGCCGCACCGGGGGCCACAGCAGGGACGATCCTCCGCCGCCGGGGCGCAGGCAGTCCGTTTGCCGACTTCACGACGGTCGGTGACCCGTCCGACCAGCATGTATTCGGGTGGACCGGCCGCACGGCCGGCGGCTACGGTCGCGAACCGTGCCCCCGCCCACCCGCCAGCCCGAACCCGACCGCGATCCCGCACCCGACCGGGAAGCCGCACGCACCCGGGAGCCCGCACCCGACCGGGAAGCCGCACGCACCCGGGCGCCCGCACCCGCCCGCGACCTGCGGGCACTGCCCAAGGCGCACCTGCACGTGCACCTGGAGAGCGCTGTCCGCTGGTCCACGCTGCGCGAGATCGGCGCCGCGAACGGCGTACCGGTGCCGGACCGGCCGGGCGGCGACCACGACGGTGGGCACGACGGTGAGCACGACGACGGCCATGGCGGTGGGCACGACGGTGGCCACGCCCGCGGCGGGCCGGCCTTCACCGACTTCGCCGACTTCTTCGCCCGAAACGCCCTGGTCCGAGCCTGCCTGCGCACCGCCGAGGACTTCCGCCGGGTGGCCCGGGAGTTCTGCGCCGACCAGGCGGCCGACGGGGTGCGGTACGTCGAGGTGTCGTTCACCGCGGCGGCGCACGGCGAGCGGCTCGGCGACCCGGACCTGCCGCTCGCGGCCGTCCTCGCCGGGCTCGCCGAGGGCCGGGCCGAGACCGGCATGGAGTACCGGGTCATCCTCGACCACTCCCGGCGCCGACCGGTCAACCGGGCCTGGAGCACCCTCGACCTGGCCGGCCGGTACGCCGGGGCCGGGGTGGTGGCGGTCGGGCTGGCCGGCGACGAGGCGTACCCGGTGGATCCGTTCGTGGCGGTGTTCGCCGCGGCCCGGGACCGCGGGCTGCGGGTGGTGCACCACGCGGGCGAGGCGGCCGGTCCGGAGAGCATCCGCCGGGCGCTGGATCCCGGGCTGGCCGAACGGATCGGTCACGGCATCCGGGCCGTGGACGACCCCCGGCTGCTCGCCGAGCTGGCCGAGCGCCGGGTACCGCTGGAGGTCTGCCCGGCGTCCAACGTCGCGCTCGGTTTCGCCCCGACGCCCGCCGCGCACCCGCTGCCGCGGCTGCTCGACGCCGGCCTGGTGGTCACCCTGAACACCGACATTCCGGCCATGGTGGGCGTGACGCTTACCGACGAGTACGCTCGGCTGCGGACCGGGTACGGCTGCTCCGACGCCGAGATCGCCGCCATCGCCCGCGCCGCCGCGGCGGCCTCCTTCGCACCCGCGGCCGTGCGCCGCCACCTGGACGCGGAAATCGGCCGGTGGCTGGCCGGACAGCCAGTTTTCGACGGTGGACCGGGAAAATCCAGCCGACGGGCCACTCGCGCCGTCCTCCGGCTCGCCGCGGCCCGCCGACCGGCACCCCGGAGACGCCGGACGGATGCCGGGACTCCACCGGTAGGCCACCGGTCGGCCACCGCCGGGACCAGCCCCTCGGCCGACCCCGCCAGCCGGTCGGCCGATGGCCCACCGGCCAGCGCCGTTCGCCGAACGGATGCCGGACGCTCCGACTCTTTGCGCCTTTTCGCGGTGGCCGCTCACCCGCCGCTGTCCGATCCGGACCGCCCACCGTTTGGCGGATCGCGATGACCACGGACAACGCGAAAACGGGGGCACAAAAGGGGATTCCGGGTCCCGTCGGAAAGCCGACGCATTTTCAGGACCCGCTTGCCGTTTCCGTCGCGCCTTCGTAGTGTTCACCCGCCGTTCCTGACCAGACCTTCTGGAGGGACGGCTTTTGTGAACGGCGGGGCTGCGGCCGTCGTTCAGCCGGAACCGTGGCCCGAACGCCCGATTCCGGTCGTAATCCCGCCGCGAGCACGCTACGCGAATCATTCTCGGCTGGAGGTGGGAAGTGAGCTTCTCCCGGCAGGTCCGGCGAACACGGTGGAAGCGGGCCGCCGTGGCCGTGCCCTCAATTTCCGTTCTCGCGGTGCTGCTTGGCGCACCGGCACACGCTGTGCTGGTCCCGGCACCCGAGGTGGGCACGCTGGCCTCGGCCAATCCGTCCAACACGACGGCACATGCACGCAATGGTGAAACACGGGCGTTTGCCCAGATCGGCGACATCGTCTATGTCGGCGGCAGCTTCACCCAGGTCCGCAGCGCGGCTGTGGCGACCTGGGTGGCGCAGCCCTACCTGTTTGCCTACGACCGGCGCAACGGCGACCTGGTCACCGGCTTCGTCCCCACCCTCGACGGCGCGGTCAACGACCTGGTGGTGAGCCCGGACGGCAAGCTCATCGTGGGTGGCGCCTTCAAGAACGTGAACGGGGTGAGCCGCAAGAACCTCGTCGAGCTCGACCCCGCCACCGGGGCGACGGTCAGCTCCTGGGTCGGCCGCTCGGACGGCGGCAACATCCGCGCCATGAAGCTGCACGGCAACGACCTGTACCTGGGCGGCGCCTTCAACTGGCTCAACGGCGTGGAACGGCACGGCATGGCCCGGATCGACGCCACCACCGGCGAACTGGACCCGAACTTCGTGGTGGACGCCACCGGCGGTCGCAACAACGCCTCGCCGTACGTCTGGACCCTGGACGTCACGGCCGACGGCGGCTCGCTGGTCATGGGTGGCAACTTCACCCAGGTCAACGGGCTGGACCGCAACCAGATCGCCCTGGTGGAACTCTCCGGCGGCACCGCGACGGTGGCCGACTGGAGCACCCAGCGGTACGTGCCGCCGTGCGCCTCGCCCAACACGTTCATCCACTACGTGCAGGAGGTGGAGTTCTCCGACGACGGCAGCTACTTCATCGTCGGCAGCAACGGCGGCAGTGGGTGGCCGACGGCGTACTGCGACGCGCTGGTCCGGTTCGAGACCTCGACCCGGGGCAGCAGCCTCAACGCCACCTGGATGGACTTCACCGGTAACGACACGATCACCTCGATCGAGGTGACCGACAACGTCATCTACCTGGGCGGCCACTTCCGCTGGCTGAACAACCCGAACGCCAGCGACCGGGACGGCAACGGTGCGGTGGACCGGCTGGGCATCGCCGCCGCCGACCCGAGCAACGGCATGCCGCTGAACTGGAACCCGCGCCGCAGTGGAGCGCCCGCGGGCACCACCGCCTGGGGTTCCTCGGTGCCGGTGCTGTGGCGCGGCAACGACGGCATCTACTTCGGGCAGAACTCCGACGGGATGGGGGGCGAGTACCACGGTCGGCTCGGGATGTTCCCGTTCGCCGGTGGCCGTACGGTGGCCGCGCTGGACGCCCCGCTCAACGGCCCCGGTTACCTCTACCTGGGCACCAACCCCAACGAGCTGACCAGGGTGCCGTTCGACGCGGGGGTGCTGGGTACGCCCACCGTCTCGGCGCAGCCCAACCTGACCTCGGCCGGCATCACCATGCGGGTGGCCGACAAGCTGTTCTGGTCCAGCGGAACCCAGCTCGGTTTCTCGCAGTTCACCGGGGGCACCGTCGGTGCGCCGTGGTACATCGGCTATAACGACTGGTACAACCCGTCCAGCCTCACCGGCGCCTTCTACCTGAGTGGCCGCATGTACTACACGAAGTCCAACAGCAACTCGCTGTTCTACCGCTACGTCGAGCCGGACGGTTACACCGTCGGTGGCACCGAGTTCACCCTGCCCACCACGGGGGTCACCTGGTCGCAGGCGCGTGGCCTGGCCTACGTCGACGGCACCGTGCTGTGGGGTGCCACCAACGGCACGCTGCGCGCGGCGTCGTTCGACCCGGCCGCCACCGCCGCGGTCGACGGGACCACCGCGACCACGATCGACACGACGGCGACGGGATTGAGCTTCAGCAGTCCCACGCTGTTCTTCTCAAACCAGTGACGTCAGAGCAACCGAAAACGGTCGGGCCGCGCGATTCCGCGCGGCCCGTCCGGGCGTCCGAGGTGCCCCGACAGGGCGTCTCGGGCGCCGCTCTGCGCCTGGCCTTCGCCATCAAGCGACGGTGGTACCGACTCCGCTACCCACGGCTACGGCTCGGCCGGGACGTCCAGATCCGCGGCCGGCTCCGGCTCCGGCGCGGGGTCCGGGTGACGATCGGCGACCGTACCCGGATCAACAAGCTGGTCCGGTTCGCCGGACCCGGCGAGGTGGTGGTGGGCGCCGACTGCCTGCTCAACGCGACCTGGGTCGGCTGCTGGGACCGGATCACCATCGACGACCGATGCCTGCTGTCGGACTGCCAGATCGTCGACAACACGTTCCACAATCTCGATCCCGCACGTCGGCACGATCCGCCCGGACCGGGCACCCGTTCACCGATCGTGATAGAGCAGAATGTTTGGGTAGGCGCGGGCGCGCTGGTACTCAAAGGGGTCCGGCTGGGCCGCGACAGCGTCGTCGGCGCCGCCACCGTCGTCCGCAGCGACGTCCCACCGCGGGTGGTGGTGATCGGAAACCCCCAACAGATCGTCAAGAGGTTCGATGGTTGACACGACCGACATGACCGCTGCCGGACGGCGCACGGTGACCCTGACCGATCTGGCCCGGATCCCGATCCGGCGGTGGCCGGTCGTGGCGCTCACGGCACTGATCGGCCTCGCGGCCACCGCCGGCTACCTGTGGCTGGTGCCGGCCAGCTACGAGGCCATCGCGGTGGTGGCCGTCCGCCCGGTGGTCGCCGACCCGTTCAGCTACCCCGGCCCCGGCGCCGACCGCGCGGTCAACATGAACGTGGAGAACGGCCTGGCGACCGGAAGCCAGGTGACGGACGCGATCGCCTCGGCCATCGGCCGGCCGATCGGCCAGGTCCGCGACTCGTTGCAGGTCGAACTGCCGGTCGGTACCCAGGTGCTGCGCTTCCTCTACACCGGCCGCAGCGCCGAGGAGGCGGTGACCGGCGCGAACACCGCCGCCCAGACGTACCTGGAACTGCGCCGCTCGCTGTACGAGAAGCAGCAGGCCACCGTCGTCGACGCGTACGACGCGGCCATCAAGACCACCACCGACCAACGCAACGCCGCCCGCAAGTCGCTGCCGGCCAGCGGCGCCGGCAGCGGCAGCAACGCCTCCCCCGGGGTCACCGCCACCGTGGACCAGCTCAGGTCGCTCAACGACCAGCTGAGCCAACTGGCCGAGGAACGCGCCCGGGCCGCCGCCGTCGACGTCACCCCCGGCACGCTGACCCGCAGCGCCGCGCCCCCCGTACCGTCCAGCCACGACTCCGCCCTGCTCTACCTGGTCGCCGGCCTGCTCGGCGGGTTCCTGGTCGGTGTCGTCGTGGCCTTCGGACTGGAGTCGCTGGACCGCCGGGTCCGGTCGCTGGCCGAGGCCGAGGAGATCATCGGCCGGCCCGCGCTGGCGACCGTGCGCCTGCGGAAGGCCGCCGACGACAAGACCACCGACCTGCGCTACGCCGCCCTGGTGCTGGCCGAGCAGCTCACCGCGCGTCCGGCGCCCGGCGAGCGCCGCGCCGTCCTGCTGTCCACCCGGGCCGGGGAGGGTCAGGGCCAGCTCGTCGCGGGTCTGCGGGCCGCGCTGGCCAACGAGGGACTGAGCGTCCGGATGACCGGCGTCGACCAGGCCGGCCCGTTGGCCGGCGGTGAGGACGACGAGCCGGAGGCGGACCGCCCCGAGGCGTGGCCGGCGGAGAACCGCCGGCCCGTCCCGGCCGTGCGCCCCGGGCCGAACCGGCACACCCCCGAGAGCCCGGCCACCGGCCGGCTGCTGCTGGAGGAGGCCGAGGCGGAGGCCGGCCCGGAGGCCGAACCGACCGAGGCGGCCCGACCGCGCGCCACCGCCATCGGGACCGCCCGGGTGCCGGTGTCCGGACCGTTGCCCACACCGGCGTCCGCACCGGCGTCCACCGCCGGCCCGACCCGGCCGATCCGGACCGGCAGCACCGCCGTCACGCTGGTGGACGCCCCGCCGGCGGCCACCGACGAGCGCGGCGTCCGGGCGGCCCGGCACGGGGTGGCCGTGCTGGTCGTGGCCCAGGACCGGACCCGGGCGCGGGATCTCCGCCAGCTCGCGCAGCGGCTCACCCTCACCGGCGCCCGGACCCTGGGCTTCGTCTTCCTGACCGGGAATGGCTGAGCCGCCGTTCCGGCCCGCGATCCCGGGCCGGCCCCTCACGCTTCCGCTCTGGCCGCTGACCGCCATGTGCGGTCTGGTCCCGCTCTGGTGGGCCACCGGCGCCTTCTTCCTGATCTGGCCGGTCTTCGGGGTCCTGATGCTGGCGCTGCTGGTCCGCCGCGGCCGGGTGGCGCTGCCACCCGGCACCGCCTGGTGGTGCGCCTTCCTGGCGCTCGCCCTGCTGAGCGCGATCCGGCTGGAGCACGGCAGCAGCGTGTTCAGCTCGGGACTGCGGTACTCCTTCTACGTCACCGCCCTGATCGCCTGCGTGTACATCTACACCGCCGCCGGCGAGCTGGCACCGTGGCGGCGGCTGCTGCGCCCGCTGTGCCTGTTCTGGCTGGCCCTGATCGCCCTCGGCTGGATCGGCGTGCTGATGCCCCGGCTCTCGGTGACCAGCCCGGTGGAGATCCTGCTGCCTAACGGGATCGCGCAGGCGCCCTGGATCAACGACATGGTGCACCTGCACGCCTCCGAGTACAGCCCCCGGGCGCTGGAGCCCACCTTCCGGCCGGCGGCCCCGTTCCCGTACACCAACAACTGGGGCAGCACCTACGCGCTGCTGGTGCCGTGCGTCCTGGCGTACCTGCTGTCGGTGCGCACCGGGGCGCTGCGGATCGTGCTGATGGTCTCGCTGCCGCTGTCCGTGCCGCCGGCGTTCTTCACCCTCAACCGCGGCATGTTCATCAGCCTCGGCGCCGGGATGCTGGTGCTGGCGGTCCGGGCCGCCCGCCGGGGCAACCTGCGGGTCATCGCGTCCGTCGTGCTGGTGGCCCTGCTCGGCTGGCTGGCCACGCTGGTGATCCCGGTCAACGATCTGATCAACGAGCGGACCAGCAGCAGCGACACCACGGTGGACCGGGCCAGCCTCTACGCCGAGGTGCTGAACAAGGTGGCCGACTCGCCGCTGCTCGGCTACGGCGCGCCGGTCAGCGTCGACACCACCACCGCCGACGCCCCGGTGGGCACCCAGGGCCAGTTCTGGATGGTGCTGTTCAGCCACGGCATCCCCGCCGTGATCTGCTTCGTCTGGTGGTTCGTGGCGGTCGCCCGGCCATTGGCCCGAGCCCGCTCCTCGGCCGGTCAGTGGCTGGCCGTGGTGCCGGTGATCGCCCTGGTGCAGCTGCCCTTCTACGGGCTCACCTTCCAGAACCTCACCGTGACCTTCCTCGGGGTCGGGCTCGCCCTGGCCGCCCTGGACGGGCCGGTCAACCGCGCGATCCCCGGCGACCTCGTGCCGGCCCGACCGGCCCTGGCGGCGCCGTGAGCACCGCCGCGCCGGCCGGCACCCGGCGTACCGAACTGCGGCACAGCGCCCGCAGCGGCGCCATCGGCCTGGCCGGCGCCGCCGTGAGCGGCCTGTTCGGCTTCCTGCTCGCCGTCGTCATCACCCGCGGCTACGGAGCCACCGGCGCCGGCGGTCTGTTCGCGGCGATCGGCGTGCTGACCGTCGCCACCGCGATCTGCTGCCTGGGCGCCGACACCGCGCTGATCTGGGCGCTGCCCCGCCGGCGGCTCGGTCCCGGCGGCGACGGCGCCCGGCTGCTGCCGGTCGCGCTGCTGCCGCCGCTGACCGTCGCCGTCCTGGTCGCCCTCGCCGGGATGGTCACCGCCCGGCTGGTCGCGCCGCACCTGCTGGCCGAGGCCGGCCGGGACGGCGCCCGGCTGCTCGCGGTCACCTTCGCCGCCGTACCGATGACCGTGGCGATGACCGTGCTGCTGTCGGCCGTGCGGGCCAGCCGGCCCATCGGCGCGTACGTGGGCATCCAGTTCCTGCTCCTGCCGATCGGCCGGCCGGTGCTGGTGGCCCTGGCCGCGGTGCTCGGCGGCGGCCTCGTCGCCGGCCTGCTGGCCTGGTGGGCGCCGGTGCTCGCCGCCGTGTTCGGCTGTGTGCTGCTGGCCTGGCGTCCGCTGGGCGTCGGCGCCGCCGCGCTGCGCGCGTCCGCGGACGACTGGCGGACGTTCTGGGGATTCGCGCTGCCCCGCGCGCTGTCCGCGGCGATCGACAGCGGCAGCATGTGGATCGGGGTCCTGCTCACCGCGGCGCTGGCCGGGCAGCGGGACGCCGGCATCTTCGGCGGGGTGGGCCGGTACGTGCTCGCCGGCCAGCTCGCCATGCAGGGCCTGCGGGTGGCGGTGGCGCCGCAACTGGCCCGGCTGCTCGGCGCCGACCGGCGGGACGACGCGCTCGCGGTGCACCGGCAGACCACCGTCTGGGTGGTGCTGCTGTCCTGGCCGGTGTACCTGCTGCTGGCGGCGTTCGCCCCGGCCTTCCTGGCGCTGTTCGGCCGCGAGTTCAGCGACGGCGCCGCCGCGCTGGCGGTGCTGGCCGCGGCCATGCTGGTGAACGTCGGGCTGGGCAACGTGCAGACCCTGCTGCTGATGAGCGGGCGCAGCGGCCGGCACCTGCTGGCCGCCACCCTGGGCCTGGCCACCACGCTGCTGCTCGGCCTGCTGCTGATCCCGCCGCTCGGCGTGCTCGGCACCGCGCTGGGTTGGGCCGCCGGCATCGTCGTGGAGAACGTGGTCGCGGCGACCGCCGCGTCCGCGGTGCTCGGCCGGTCGGTGCTGGGCCGCTCCGTGCTGGCCACGGCGGGCGGCACGCTGGCCGTGGTGGGCGCCGCGGCGGCGGCCGGAATGGCGCTCACCGGCGGGCTCTCCGGCGGGCGCGGGCCGGCCGGCCTCGCGGTGGCGCTCGGTCTGCTGGCGGTGGGCGCCGCGGCGGCGCTGACCCGCCCGGCCGTGCGGTCCCGGCTGACCACCGCGGTCCGGACGCTGCGCGGTGCCGGTCCCGGCACCGGCGCGGACGCGGACGCGGGCACCGACCTCGGCACCGGGACGGACGGCACCGACGCCGGGTCGCGACGGTACGAGGACGACGAGGACAAGGAGAGGCGACCGTGACCACGATGCGCGACAAGCTGAACCAGGCCGCCCCGCTGGGCCTGCGGGACCGGGTCAAGGACGGGCTCGTGCACTACGGTGAGCGCACCAGCGACGACCGCCGGCCGCCCGACTTCCTCATCATCGGCACCAAGCGGGGTGGCACCACCTCGCTGTGGAACTACCTCGTCCGGCACCCGCTGGTGCCCCGGCTCTACCCCGCCTGGAACACCAAGACCTCGCACTACTTCGAGGAGAACTGGCACCGGGGCGAGCGGTGGTACCGCTCGCACTTCCCCACCGAGCGGCGGCGGGCGGCGCTGGCCCGCCGGCACGGCGCGCAGCCCCGGGCCGGCGAGGCGGCACCGCTGTACATGTTCCACCCGCTGGCCGCGGGCCGGGTGCACGACCTGATCCCGCAGGCCCGGATCATCGTGCTGCTGCGCGACCCGGTGGAGCGGGCGTACTCGCACTGGAAGGAGCGCCGCACCGAGGGCACCGAGCCGCTCGGGTTCACCGAGGCGCTGGCCGCCGAGCCGGAGCGGACGGCCGGGGAACGCGACAGGTTGATCGCCGAACCGGAGTACCACAGCAACGCCTACGACTGGTACAGCTACCGCGCCCGGGGCCGCTACCTGGAGCACCTGGAGCCGTGGCTGGACCTGTTCGACCGGGAGCAGCTGCACATCCTGCCCAGCGAGACGCTCTACGGGGACCCGGCCGGCAGCTACGCCGGCGTGCTGGACTTCATCGGCCTGCCGGCGCACGACCTGGGCCGCTACGAGGTGTTCAACGACCGCCGGTCGGCGCCGATGGACCCGGCGGTCCGGGAGGAGCTGACCGAGTACTACCGGCCGCACAACGCCGCGCTGCGGGAGCGGCTCGGCATGAGCTTCGCCGACTGGTCCTCATGAGCACGCCGGGCAACGATCCGCGGGACCGCTCCGACGGGCTGGGCTGGGTGACCCGGGCGGTCTTCCCCGATCCGCGGCTGCGGGTCACGGTGGACCGCGCCGCCGATCCGGACGCCACCCTGCGGTACGCGGTGGTGCCCTCGGTCGAGCGCGCCCGGTTCCTGCTGCCGCTGGCCGGTACGCCGGTGGCGGCGGCCAGCGTGCTGGCGTACAACGCCCTGCGACCCACCCCGGTCCGGCTGGCGCGTACCGCGGTCGGCGCCGCGGCCCGGCTGGGCGCCGCCCGCTGGGCCCGGTTCCCGGTGCTGAACGTCGGCGTGCCGGCCGGCACCGATCCGGCCGAGGTACTGCTGGTCCGCCGGCTCGCCGCCGGGAACGCCGGCGGCGGTCTGCACGCGGCGATCGGGGTCCGGCCGCCCGACCCGAACCGCAAGCCCACGCTCCAGCTCTTCGACGACACGGGCCGACCCCGCGGGTACGCGAAGATCGGCTGGAATCCGGCGACCTCGGCGCTGGTCCGGGCCGAGTCGGCGACGCTGACCGAATTGGCCGGGCTGACCGCCCCGGACCGGCCCGACGGCCCGGCCCGGACCGCGGAGGCCGAGGAGGCCGCGGGGACCACGGGCCGGGCAGCCGGTGCCGACGGGTTCCCGCTGGTGCCCCGGCTGCTCGCGGCGATCGACTGGGCCGGGCAGCCGGTGGCGGTGATCGCCCCGCTCCCCGGGCGGTACGCCGCCCGGCCGACCCGGCCGACCCGCACCCGCCGACGCTGGCCGCCGTGGCCCGCTCCGGCGGTCCCGCCACCGCGCCCCGGCCGCTGACCGGTTCGCCGCTGCACCAGCGGCTGCGCGCCGAGTCGGCCGAGCCCGGCGCCGAGGCCGTCCGGCCGGCCGTGGACGCCCTGCTCGACCGGTACGGCGAGACCCGGCTGGAGTTCGGCCGCTGGCACGGCGACTGGGTGCCGTGGAACCTGGGCCGGCTCGGCGACCGGGTGGTGGCGTGGGACTGGGAGCACGCCGCCGACGGCGTACCGCTCGGCTTCGACCTGGCGCACCACGCCTTCCAGCGCGAGCTGGTGGAGGCCGGCCGGCCGGTGGCGGCGGCGGCGCAGGCGGCGCAGGACGCGGTGCTCCGGCACGGCCCCGGGTGGGGGCTGGACGCGCGGGCGGCTGCCGCGGTGGCCGAGGCGTACCTGGTGGAGATGTGGCTGCGGACCTGGCGGCTGGCCAGCGGCGGCGCGGGGTGGAACCCGGCGCTGCATCCCGGCCTGCTCACCGTGCTCGCGCAGCGGCAGGCCCGACCGGTCGGGGCCGGTCCATGATCCGGCTCATGATCCGGCGGCCCGTGATCCGGCCCGACCCGCGACCGGTCACCGGCCGCCGGCGTACCGGGCGCCGGGCGCGGCGCATCGGCCGGACGGCTCGACACCGCCGCCCGAGACGCTGCATTTCGCTGATTGCGCGCAAACACGACAGAAAACTGTCCGTTAACCGGACACCAACTGAGCCACCACTTCGGACATCCTGCATTGGCATCGCACCACCCCAACCGATCACATCTCGCGCTGCGGAGGGATGAGTGACACAGCTCGCAGGGGTATCGCCCCATGCCGAGATCCTGTTCGTCGCGTCCAGCGGCGGGCATCTGGCCCAACTGTTCGCGCTGCGGTCCTGGTACCACACCCGGTCCCGCTTCTGGATCACCTTTGACACCCCCGATGCCTGTTCGCTGCTCCGGGAGGAGACGGTGATCTGGGCGCACCACCCCACCACCAGGAACATCAAGAACCTGCTCCGGAACACCGTGCTGGCGATCCGCACCCTGCGCCGCCGCCAGGTCGCGGCGGTGGTGACCACCGGTGCCGGCGTCGCGGTGCCGTTCGTGGCGCTGGCCCGGCTGCGCGGCATCCCGACGATCTACATCGAGGTCTCCGACCGGCTGGACACCCGCACCCTCACCGCGCGGCTGTGCCGGCCGTTCCTGTCCGCGATGCTCGTGCAGTCCGAGGAGCAGCGGGCGCTCTACCCCGAGGCCACCGTCGTCGGGCAGCTGCTGTGAGCGGGGCGGGAGCCGCGGGCGCAGCGGACACCGACGTGCTGGTCGTCGTCGGCACCGACAAGCACCCCTTCAACCGGCTGATGGACTGGATCGAGGGCTGGTACGCCGGCCGCGCCGAGCCGCCGACCGTGGTGGTGCAGCACGGCAGCAGCCGGGTGCCGGACGTTCCCGGCGCCACCGCCTTCCTCGGGCACGCCGAGCTGGGCGGGGCGATGGCGGGGGCGCGCATCGTGGTCAGCCACGGCGGCCCGGCCACCATCGCCGAGGCGCGGGCCGCCGGCCGGCTGCCGATCGTCGTGGCCCGCGACCCCGAGTACGGCGAGCACGTGGACGAGCACCAGATGCGCTACACCGCCCGGCTGGCCACCGCCGGAGAGATCCGGCTCTGCCGGTCCGCCGAGGAGTTCCACCGGGCGCTGGACGAGGGTCTCGCGGCCCCGGCCGCGTTCCAGATCGACCAGGCCGCCGAGCAGGACCGGTTCGCCGCCCGGGAACAGGCGGCGGCCCGGGTGGGCCGGATCGTCGAGGAACTGGTCCGCACCGCCGACCGACGGCGGGGTGTCCGGTGACGGCCGCGGGCCGGGCGACCGGCGACCCGCTCACGGTCAGCGTCGTGGTGCCCACCCGGGACCGGCCGGAACTGCTCGACCGCGCGCTGCGCGCCATCGCCGAGCAGGACCATCCGGGCCGGATCGAGGTGCTCGTGGTGTTCGACCGCTCCGAGCCGGATCACGGGCTGGAGCGGACGGACCCGCACCGGGCGGTACGGGTCCTGCGCAACGCGCGGACCCCGGGGCTGGCCGGAGCGCGCAACACCGGAATCGAGGCGGCCACCGGCGACCTGGTGGCGTTCTGCGACGACGATGACGAGTGGCTGCCGGGCAAGCTCACCGCCCAGGTGGCGATGCTGGAGGCCACCGACGCCGAGCTGGTCTGCTGCGGCATCCGGGTCCGGTACGACGACCACGACGTCGACCGCACGCTGGAGGCGGACCGGATCACCCTGGACGCGCTGCTGCGGGACCGGCTCACCGAGCTGCACCCGTCGACGTTCCTGATCCGCCGCTCGGTGCTGCTGTCCGGCATCGGGCCGGTGGACGAGGAGATCCCCGGCAGCTACGCGGAGGACTACGAGTTCCTGCTCCGGGCGGCCCGCCGGCGCCCGCTGGCCAACGTGCGCGAGCCGTACACGTTGGTCCGCTGGCACCGCCGGTCCTACTTCGCGCAGCGCTGGAACATGATCGCCGAAGCGTTGCAGTGGCTGCTGGAACGCTATCCGGAGTTCGCCCGGCAGCCCGCGGGGGCGGCCCGGATCGCCGGGCAGATCGCGTTCGCCCAGGCCGCGTCCGGCAACCGGCGGGACGCGGTGCGCTGGGCGCGCCGGACGCTCGCGGACAACCCGCGGGAACCGCGCGCCTATCTGGCGCTCGCTGTGGCCAGCCGGGCGGTTCGGCCGGACCGGGTGGTCCGGGAACTGCACAAGCGCGGCCGGGGAATCTGACCGGCCGCGTCAGCCCCGCGGTGGTGGCTGCCGGCCGGAAACGGCCGGCAGCCGCGCCGACAGCGACCGCAGCCCGAGCGTCGCGGCGATCACCAGCCAGGCGATCGCCTGGTCCCCGCCGAGCAACTCCCCTGGGCGTACCGCATCAGGTCGCCGCGCAGCCCGCGCCCCACGCCGGCCAGGTCGACCGTCGCCCCGACGGCGCAGACCAGCCCGACGGCCAGCACACCGGCCGCGGCCAGCGGCCCGGCCAGCCGGCGGGGCAGCGTGGCGGCCAGCAGCAGCCCGACCAGCAGCATGACCTGAAGCGCCGCCCCGTTGCGCGCCGATCCGGGGTACGGGTCGAGGGGGCCGAGCCAGCCGGCGGTGCCGCCGCCCAGCGGGATGGTCGCCGTGATGACGGTGGCCAGCACGATCGCCGCCGTGAACACCAGGGCCACCGGCGGAATCAGCAGGAAGCCGGCGTCCGCGGGCCGGCCGAGGACCACCGGGCGGGCCGCACCGGCGGGCGGCGACGACGCGGTCACGGCTGCCGCTCCGGCGGCAGCACCAGCGCGCCCACCACGGCGTCGGCCAGGGCACCGGCGGCGGCCTCGTCGAGGCCGAGCGCCACGGCCCGGCCGAGGGCCACCTCGCGCAGCTCGGCGAGCTGTTGCGGGGTCCACCCGGGCGGCTGCGCCGGCGCCGGCCGGCGGTGCAGCGCCGCGGCGATCCGCCGGGTCGCCGACCCGCTGGCGCGCTCGACCTCGCCGGACACGCCGCGCAGCGCGGCACCGGCCACCGCCGCGCACACCATGGTGGCCACCGGCGTCAGGGTGGCCACCGCCTCCAGCACCCCGAACTCCAGCTCGCCGGAGTCGTCCGAGGCGTCCACCCCGTCCAGGTACGGCGCGGCCAGCAGGTCGAACGCGGGCAGTTCCTCGGGCGCCAACGCGGCCACCACGGCCCGCGCGAGCCGCCGCGTGTGGGCGGTGTGACTGCGCATAGGACATGATGGATCGTTCCGGCGCGCCCGGTCCACATTGGGGTGAAAAGCCGTCACTCCGCGCCGGATCGGCCGGCGCGGCGGCGCTCGCCGGCCCCATGCCGCTCGCCGGCCGGACCCACTCGCCGGTCGGACCCACTCGCCGGTCGGACCCACTCGCCGGTCGGACCCACTCGCCGGTCGGACCCACTCGCCGGCCGGACCCGCTCGGGGTCCGGCCGGCGAAGGGCCGTTGCTACCGGCGTACTACCGCTTCCAGACCCGCACGTAGTCGACCTGGAAGTCGGACGGGAACCGGGTGGCCGAGTCCGGGTCACCCAGCCAGCCGCCCACCTGGATGTTCAGCCGCAGGTGGAACGGGCGGCTGAACGCCTTGTCGAACCACGAGGTCGTGCTCCGGTCCCGCTGCCACACCAGCTTGCCGTCGAGGTACCAGCGCATCACGCCCGGTTCCCACTCGGTGGCGTAGGTGTGGAAGCCGTCCGACGGGATCCCGTTCGGCAGCGCGGCCCGGTTGTCCTGCTTGATCGGCGTGTAGTCGTAGAAGATCGCCTGGGTGGACAGCTTGTACCAGTTGGCGCCGCCGGGCAGTTCCGTCACGTCGATCTCGCCCACGCCGCCGTCGTCGGGGCGCAGCCAGAACGCCGGCCAGATGCCGGTGGATCCGGTGGGCGTGGTCGGCGCCTTGGCGCGTACCTCGAACCGGCCGTAGGTGAACGACGCCTTGCCC
Source organism: Plantactinospora sp. KBS50 (assembly GCF_002285795.1). GTDB lineage: Bacteria > Actinomycetota > Actinomycetes > Mycobacteriales > Micromonosporaceae > KBS50. The sequence goes on along the minus strand of NZ_CP022961.1, from coordinate 2,904,688 downwards.
TTGGTGTCCAGGTAGGCCGAGGTGTAGGCCCGGCGCTCGGAGCCGCAGGTGAACGACTCCCGCTTGGCCCGCAGCGTGAGCACGCCGCCGCTGACGAAGACGTTGTCGGGCCGGTTGGTGATGCACGCCTTGTCGTAGTCCACCATGGTCGGTCCCAGGGCGTTCCACTTCGAGCTGTCCAGCGTGCTGCCGCTGAACTCGTCCGACCAGGCCAGCTTCCAGCCGGCCGGGGCGGCGGCGCTGGACGGCGCGGCCGCCGAGCGGCTCACCGTCGGAGCCGACGGCTTGGCGCTGCTGGGCGCCGCGCTCGGCGACGGCGGCGCGCTGCTGGGCGCCGGCAGCGAGGCCGAGGGTACGGGGGTGGCCGACGGGGTCGGCTGGCCCGTGTTGTCGTACGTGATGGTCAGCTCGGGCCGGATCTCCGTCCGCTTGTTCTCCCGGGAGGCCCAGTAGACGCGGGTGTTGTGGGTCTCCTGCCGCAGCGTGAACGTGTAGGTGCCGTTGCCCTGCACGGCCGCCGAGACGTCCCAGTCGTTGAAGCCGCCGACCACCGAGTCCTTCGCGTCCAGCTGGGTGGCCGCCGGCAAATCGGGCCGGCGGGCGGTGACGCCCGGTCCGTCGGCGCCCGACCCGCCGCCGTACGCGACCACCCGGGCGGCTGTCGCGGTCCAGGCGTGCAGCCGCAGCCGGGCCTGGACGTGCCCGGCCGTGGCCGGCAGGCCGGTGACGGCGAACTCCACCACCGCGTCCCGCCAACCCCGCGGGTTGCCGTCGCAGGTCTGCGGGCAGGTCGCCAGCGTGGTCTTGGTGCCGTTGTCACCGTCCTGGACCACCTGTGTGGCGGTGGTGTCCGCGACCGCGCCGATCGTGCGGCTGCCCGAGTCGTCGGCCAACAGCGGCAACGTGGTGCCCAGCAGGGCCGCGACGCCCACGGCGCCGATGACAAAATACAGGGTGCGCTTGGTGCCCATCTCGTTACTCCTCATGCCGATGCCCGGCGACGCTACCCGGCGGAGCAACTTGATCACGTGTCGTACACCCCGTTCTAACGCGTGTTTAAGGCGAACTTAAGGGCTTCCCGATGTTCCGCACAGTCCCGTTACAAGCATGAAAGCCGTGCGGGCACCGAGCGTGCACGATCGGACAGAAGTCGCTCGCTGCTACGGCACAATTCCACCGTGCACGTGTACGGCGCTGGTTGGTCCCTTTTGAACCGCGATGCCGGCCGGATCGGCCCCCCGGTCCGCGGGATGACATTGGTACCAACCGGGGTTGCCCGAAACGGAACCCGCCGATACCGAAAACGGTGACAATGGTTCTTTACCCGCGGCGCCGCGGCGGGGTTCGGACCCGCGTTCAGGGCTTGCGGGCGACCGCGCAGTAGACGGCGGCCTCGGCGTCCGCCGGACGGGGTTCCGGCTCGCCCTCGGCCCGCCACCGGGCCACCGGCTGCACGCCCGGCTCGATCAGGTCCAGGCCGGCGAAGAACCGGGCGAACTCGTCCCGGTTGCGGAACGCCATCACGCCGTGCGGACCGCCACCTGTGCCGGCCTGCTTCGCCTCGGCGGCCATCTGCGGCGGCCAGAAGTCGGTGGTCACGTTGGAGGCGGCCAGGTAGCTGCCGCTGGGCAGGGCCGCCAGCAGCCGTTCGACGATGCCGTACGGGTCCTCGTGGTCCTGGACGAAGTGCAGCACGGCGATCAGCAGCAGGCCGACCGGCCGATCCAGGTCGAGGGTGCGGCGCAACTGCGGGTTGGCCAGGATCCGTTCGGGTTCCCGCAGGTCGGCGTCCAGGTACGCGGTGCGGCCCGACGCGGAGCTGGTCAGCAGCGCGCGGGCGTGGGTCAGCACGATCGGATCGTTGTCCACGTACACGACCCGGGCGCTCGGGTCGATCCGCTGCGCCACCTCGTGCGTGTTGTCGGCGCTCGGGATGCCGGTGCCGATGTCCAGGAACTGGTCGATGCCCGCCTCCGCGGCCAGGAAGGTGACCGCCCGGCGCAGGAACCAGCGGTTCTCCAGCGCCGTGGTGCGGACCGCGGGAAACGCCCCGGCGATCTGGTCGCCGGACTCGCGATCCGCCTGGAAGTTGTCCTTGCCGCCGAGCCAGTAGTTGTACCGGCGGGCCGGGTGCATGACCGACGTGTCGATCCGGTCGTCGCCCGTGGGCCCTCTCATCGCACTCACCCGTCGTCCGGGCCACCGGGTCCGACCGGCGGCCTGCCAACTGCCTCGTCCGTGCCGCCGCCGGCCGCGGATCCCCGCCCGCGCCAGCGGCCTGACCGGTGGCTCAGCCGCTCACCCGGTCGTAGTCCCGCAGCACGCCTTCGAGGATCTCGGTGGTCCGCTCGGGCGGTTCGGCCTCCACGCAGACCCGCTCGATGGCCGCGGCGTAGTGGTCGATGTCGTCCCGCTTGTCCAGGTAGAGCGCGCTGGTCAACTGTTCGATGTAGACGACGTCGGGCAGGTCGGCGTCCGGGAACCGCAGGATGCTGAAGTTGCCTCCGGCGGCCGAGTGGCCACCCGCGGCGAACGGCATGATCTGCAGCCGGACGTTGGGCAGCTTGGTGGCCTCGATGAGCGCGGTGAGCTGGGAACGCATCACCTCGACGCCGCCGATCGGGCGGCGCAGCGCCGCCTCGTCGATCACCGCCCACAGCCGGGGCGCGTCGCTGCGGGACATGATCCGCTGCCGCGCCATCCGCAGGTCGACCCGGGTCTCGATCTCGCTGGCGTCGGCCCGGTCGTGTCCGAGCAGGATGACCGCCCGCGCATAGTCGCGGGTCTGCAGCAGCCCCGGCACGAACTGGACCTCGTAGGTCCGGATCAGGCTGGCCGCGGCCTCCAGCCCCAGGTACGCCTGGAACCAGTTGGGCAGCACGTCGCCGTACCGGTGCCACCAGCCCGGGGTGTTGGCCTGCCGGGCGAGACCCAGCAGGCTCTCCCGCTCGCCGTCGTCGGTGACCCCGTAGAGGGTGAGCAGGTCGGCGACGTCGCGCTCCTTGAAGCCCACCCGGCCCAGTTCCATCCGGCTGATCTTGGGCTCGGAGGCCCTGATCTCGTAGCCGGCGGACTCCCGGGTGACCCCGCGGCCCTCCCGGAGGCGCCGCAACTGCGACCCGAGCAGCATGCGCAGGACGGTCGGCCCGGTGGCCGAACCGTTCCCGGCCTGATCCGTCGCCACGCACCGACCTCCGGATTTCCGCGCGGCCCGACGGGCCGGCTCCGCTGCCGCGTAAGCATGCCATGAACCGACAGTGAGACGAAGCCCCCGGCGGCGATCTCTGCGGGCGACCTTGCCGACGGCCGCTCTGACCTGCGGTCGACAGGTCAGAAGCGACCGAATCGGTGATACGCGTTCGGGCGATCGGTGTGTTGCCCGTCACCGCAGGGCGATCGACTCATCGCCGCTCGCCGTCAGGCGATCAGGTTGTCGAAGTCTCCGTCCCGCACCCCGAGCAGGAAGGCGGTGATTTCCTCCACTGTGTAGATGAGAGCTGGCCCCTCCGGGTGCCGCGAGTTGCGCACCGCGATTCCGGTGCCGTCGGGCAGCCCGGCCAACTCGACGCAGTTGCCGCTGGGGTTGCTCCGCCGGCTCTTCTGCCACGCCAGTGGTGGCAGCTCGGTGGTGGGTACGCCGTTCGGTAGCTGTTGCATTGGAGCCTCTCTTCGCCAGAACCCGCCGAGGCGCCGCTCCGGGCGCACCGGGCGGGATCACGGGACGCCGTAGTCGCGCGCAGATGCACGTGCATCCGCTATTGCATCTGCAATGGACGGGGAGCATGATAACCCAGTACAGCCGTACCTATTCGATCACTTTTGGTGATCATGAGTAGGCCATAAGCAGGCAAAACACCCGACTTCGGTCGACAACCGGTGACGGAGGCACGACCATGGTGGAGCCTTTCACCGTGCTGGCCACAGGGGCAGCGCTCACCGGTGTGGTCGCCGCCGGTCGGATGAGGTCGCGGGCGTTGCGGGCCGAGGCCCGCCTCGCCGGCCTGGCCGGGCAGCTTGAGGCGGCCCGGCACGCGGCCACCCACGACTCGCTGACCGGGCTGTACAACCGGCGTGGCTTCCACCAGCGCGGCCAGATCCTGCTCACCGACCGCACCCAGTTCCCCCTGCTGGCGGCGGTGGTCGACCTGGACGACTTCAAGCAGATCAACGACCGCTTCGGCCACCCGGCCGGCGACCGCGTGCTCACCACGGTCGGTCGCCGGCTGTCCCAGTTCGCCGGCGACGGTGCTGTCGCCCGGCTCGGCGGCGACGAGTTCGCCGCACTCATCGGCAACGTACCGATCGACCCGGACAGCCGCGAACAGGCGCGGCAACGGCTCGGTGCGGTCCTTGCCGCTCCCATCGAGATCAGCGGCGGCCCCATCCGGGTCCGCGCCTCGGTCGGGCTCGCACCGGTCACCGGCCCCTGCCGGCTGTCCGATGTGTTGTCCAGCGCTGATTCCGACATGTACCAAGCCAAGAGCCTCACGTCGGCAGGCCTTCCCCTCGACCATGCCAGCATCGCGGAGGTGTGATCCTTGTCCGTGCCCATGCTCGAACCCGCCCAGCGCGACCTTGTCAACCTGCCCCCACCGACAGCTACCGGCCGGCGGACCGGGTCTGGGTGCACCGGGGCAGCGCCTGGTGCGCCGGCATCGTGGAGACCTCGTCGGCCCGCGCCGCGACCGTGCGCTACCGGCCGACCACCTCCAGGGGCACCGCGGTCGACACGGTCACCGCCGTATACCTGGCCCGGCGCGCCGAACGCGACCCGGTGCTCGACGGCCGCTGACGGGGGCCACCCACCGGGGCGGCCGCCCGACACCGGCGTACACACCGGCCGGGGCCGGCACCCACGCGGACCGCACCGTCCGGCGCGACACCCGCCGCGCCCCACGAGCACGGCGCCGCCGCACCCTCACCCCCCGCTGCGGCGGCGCCGTTCCACCCGTGCACCACCCGACGTGCGACAACGCCAGCCGTACGCGGCCCGGAACCACCCCGGCCACACCGGAAAGACGAGGGCCCCTTCCGCCGTCCCCCGCGACGGAAGGGGCCCTCTTTCCGACGCCCCCTAGTAATAAGGTGTCCCCCGGTAGTTCCGGCGTCACGCTCGTGATCTCGCAACCGCCCCGTCGGGCGGGCCGGCTCACCGGTCGGCGGCGCTCCGGGCGGGCGCCGCGGTGCTGCCCCGGACCACCACCTCACCCGCCACGCGATCGGTCCGGGCGCGCCGGCCGGTGTTCTCGGTCAGCGCCAGCCGCATGGCCCGCTCCCCCAGCTCCTCCAGCGGCAGCGCCACCGTCGTCAACGGTGGGGTGAGGTCCCGGACGATGGGGATGTCGTCGAACCCGGCCACCGAGACGTCCGCCGGCACGGACAGGCCACGGTCGCGCAGCGCGGCCAGCGCCCCGATCGCCATCACGTCGGTGACCGCGAAGACGCAGGTGGCCCGCAGCCTCCGGTCGAGCAGCTCGGTCATCGCGGCGTAGCCACCGGCCCGGTCGAACGAGCCGGCGCAGACGTCCCGGTCGGTCAGCGGCACGCCGGCCGCGGCCAGCTCGTCCCGGAATCCGGCCAGCCGGTCCGCCACGGTGGTCAGCGCGGGCGGACCGGTCAGGACCGCGAACCGGCGGTGCCCGAATTCCAGCAGCCGCCGGGCCAGCGCCGCGGCGCCGGCCCGGTTCTCCGGCAGCACGCTGTCGACGCCGAGGTTGCGGTGCCGGCTGACCACCGCGATCCGGCCACCGCCGCGCAGGTACGGGTCGATCTCGGCGGTCAGCGCCCGCTCCCACTCCCGATCCTCGAAGCCGGAACCGATGAGCAGGATCGCCGGCGCCCGCTGGGCGCGCAGCAGCGACACGTAGGCGACCTCGCGCATCGGGTCGCGGAACGTGCTGGCCAACATGACCAGCAGCCCGTTCTCGGCCGCCACCCGCATCACCCCGCCGGCCACCGCCGCGAAGTAGGGGTCGCTCACGTCGTGGCAGACCACCCCCACGGTCCGCCGGGACGCGCCGGCCAGCGCCTGGGCGTGCGCGTTCGGCGTGTACGCCAGTCGCGCCGCGGCGTCGCGTACCCGCTCGCAGAGGTCCGGCCGCACGGCGGCCGTGCCGTTCAGGACCCGGGAGGCGGTGGCCAACGACACGTTCGCGGCGCGGGCCACATCCTCCAGGGTCACGTGGGTACGCGCAGCCATCAGCTCCCCTGTCGTGACGCTTGACCACCCGAGACGGGCATCGATATCGTAACTCGGAAAGCGCTTTCTGAAGGCGATCTCATCCGACGAGTCGCGCCTGGGGCGGCTCCCGCCCAGGTTCTGGGAGGGAACACATGGAACGCACCTCGATCGGTATCGCGCTGGGTGGGGTGACCGGACGGATGGGCTACCGGCAGCACCTGGTGCGCTCCCTACTGGCCATCCGCGAGCAGGGTGGGCTGCCCCTCGACGACGGCCGGGTGATCTGGCCCGAGCCGGTGCTGCTCGGCCGCGACGAGGCCAAACTCGCCGCGATCGCCCAGCGGCACGGGCTGACCCGCTACCACACCGAACTGGACGCGGTGCTCGCCGATCCGAGCGTGCAGATCTACTTCGACGCGCAGGTCACCAGCGCGCGGGAGAAGGCCATCCGGGCCGCACTGGAGGCCGACCGGCACGTCTACACGGAGAAGCCGCTGGCCGAGACGCTCTCCGGCGCCGAGAGCCTGGCCCGGCTGGCCCAGGAACGCGGGCTGTGCAACGGCGTCGTGCAGGACAAGCTGTTCCTGCCCGGCCTGCGCAAGCTCAGGCGGCTGATCGACGGCGGGTTCTTCGGCCGGATCCTGTCGGTGCGCGGCGAGTTCGGCTACTGGGTCTTCGAGGGCGACTGGCAGCCGGCCCAGCGGCCGAGCTGGAACTACCGGTCGCAGGACGGCGGCGGCATCGTCGCCGACATGTTCCCGCACTGGCACTACCTGCTGGAACAGCTCTTCGGACCGGTGCAGGCGGTGACCGTGCACACCAGCACGCACATCCCGGAACGCATCGACGAGCGGGGCCAGCCGTACCAGGCCACCGCCGACGACGCCGCGTACGCCATCTTCGAGCTGGCCGGCGGGATCGTCGCGCAGATCAACTCGTCCTGGGCCGTCCGGGTCTACCGCGACGAGCTGGTGGAGTTCCAGGTCGACGGCACGCACGGCAGCGCCGTGGCCGGGCTGCGGAACTGCCGGATCCAGCACCGCGCCACCACCCCGGCCCCGGTGTGGAACCCCGACCTGCCCGCCACCGAGGACTTCCGGGCGCAGTGGCAGGCGGTGCCGGACAACACCGAGTTCGACAACGGCTTCAAGGTGCAGTGGGAGTCGTTCCTGCGGCACGTCGTGCAGGGCACGCCGTTCCCGTGGGACTTCGAATCCGGGGTACGCGGCGTGCAGCTCGCCGAGGCCGGCCTGCGCTCCGCCCGCGAGGGCCGCCGCATCGAGATCGAGGTCCAGAGGTGAACGACCGCACCGTCACGCTGCCCGGCGGCGAGCGGTACCCGCTGCGCGGCACGCCGCCGCCACCGCCGCGGCCGTTCCACACCCGGATCGGGTACGCGGCCGCGCACGTGGTCGCCGACCCGCTCGCCGAGAACACCCCGGGGCACCGGCCGTGCTCGACTGGGACGCCACGCTGGCCTTCCGGCACCACCTCTGGCGGTACGGCTTCGGCGTGGCCGAGGCGATGGACACCGCGCAGCGCGGCATGGGGCTGGACTACCCCACCACCCGCGAGCTGATCCGCCGGTCCGCCGCCGAGGCGAAGGCCGTCGGCGGCTCGATCGTGGCGGGCGTGGCCACCGACCAGTTGCCGGCCGGGCAGCCGGTCGGCCTCGACGAGGTGGTCAAGGCGTACCAGGAGCAGCTGGCCGACGTGGTCGGGGCCGGCGCCGTACCGGTGCTGATGTGCAGCCGGCACCTCGCGGCGGCGGCCCGGGACGCCGAGGACTACCTGTCCGCCTACCGGGCGGTGCTGGAGCAGGCGCCCGGCCCGGTGCTGCTGCACTGGCTCGGCGACGCGTTCGACCCGGCGCTGCGCGGCTACTGGGGCGCCGAGGACCTCGACGTCGCCACCGGCACCGTGCTGGCGCTGCTGCGCGAGCACGCCGACCGGATCGACGGGATCAAGATGTCGCTGCTGGACGCCGGCCGCGAGGAGGACCTGCGCCGGAACCTGCCGCCCGGGGTCCGGATGTACACCGGGGACGACTTCCACTACCCGGAGCTGATCCGCGGCGACGAGACCCACCACTCCGACGCGCTGCTGGGCATCTTCGCCGCCATCGCGCCGGTCGCCGGCCCCGCGCTCGCCGCGCTGGACGAGGGGACCTGACCGGGTACGACCGGCTGCTCGGCCCCACCGTCCCGCTGTCCCGGCACATCTTCGGCACGCCCACCTACTACTACAAGACCGGAATCGTCTTCCTGGCCTGGCTCAGCGGGTACCAGGACCACTTCGCCATGGTCGGCGGCCTGGCCAGCGGGCGGTCCGCCGTACACCTGGGCCGGCTGCTGGTGCTGGCCGACGCCGCCGGGCTGATCCCGGACCCTGACCTGGCGGCCGCGCGGGCGCGGGCCTTCTTCACCACCCAGGGCGTGCCGCAGTGACCGGCCGGTTCTCGTTCAACCAGGCCACCGCGACCGGCTGGGCGCTGCCGGACCTGGTGGCCGGCTGCCGGGACGCCGGCGTCGACGCGGTCGGGCTGTGGCGCGAGCCGGTCGCCGAGTTCGGCCTCGACCGCGCGGCGCGGCTCGTCCGGGACGCCGGCATCACCGTCAGCACGCTGTGCCGCGGCGGCTTCTTCACCACCGGCGAGGACTGGTACGACGACAACCGCCGGGCGCTCGACGAGGCCGCGGCGCTCGGCGCTCCGGTCCTGGTGCTCGTCTCCGGCGGGATGGCCGCGGGCGACCGGGATCTGGCCGGCGCCCGCGACCGGGTCGCCGACGCGGTGGCGGCGCTCGCCCCGCACGCGGCGGACGCCGGGGTGACGCTGGCGATCGAACCGCTGCACCCGATGTTCGCCGCCGACCGGTGCGTGATCTCCACCCTGGGCCAGGCGCTGGACATCGCGACCCGGTTCGACCCGGCCACGGTCGGGGTGGTGGTCGACGCGTACCACCTGTGGTGGGACGACCGGGTGTACGCGGACATCGCGCGGGCCGGCGCGCACATCGCCAGCTTCCAGGTCTGCGACTGGATCACCCCGCTGCCGGCCGGCGTGCTGCTCGGCCGCGCGCTGCCCGGCGAGGGCTGCATCGAGCTGCGCCGGATGCGCGCGGCGGTCGACGCGGCCGGCTACCGCGGGCCGATCGAGGTCGAGGTGTTCAACGCCGAGCTGTGGGACCGGCCCGGCCGGGAGATCCTGGCCGCCGCGCTGGAGGGCTATCGCCGGCACGTGGCCTGACGCGGCCCGCCGCATCCCCGACGGCACCGGACCGAGCCGTCCGGCGGGCCGCCGGCACCCGCGTTCCGGGCGGGGCACCCCCCGCCCGGAACCCGGGTCAGGCCGAACGGATGGGCCGCTTCAGGTGATAGCGGAAGACCTCCGTGGTGCCCTGAAGGTTGTTCACGTCCTCGGCCGCGGAGACCAGTTCCCAGCCATCGGCGCCGACCCGGTTGAGGTGGGCGATGGCGGTATCCCCGTACGCCGTCACGTCCACTCTGGAACCGTCCGGGCCGTACCAGAAGTAGTAGAGACCCCAGCTTTGGCCCTCGGCCTGCCTTCGGCGGACGATGAGCGCGTATTCCCACTTCACCATTGGTCCATTATGGCCGGCGCCGGCGACATAACGTCACCGACTCGACGCCGACGGTCGCGGGGGTTCGGTTTCGAAAACTACCGACGGTACGGTGTTGATCGCGATTCGGGTTTGCGGAAGTGTGATCGAAGACTCACCGGCGCCGGAAGGGACCACCGTGATGGAAACCAGCCCTCGCATCGCCCGGCTCCTGCGCGACCTGTCCACCGGCCGCGACCAGGCGTTGGCCGAGTTCTGGCGGGAGCTGGCCGTCGCCGGCACACCCCTGGTGGAACGGGTCGACGCGGACAGCGCCCTGGTCACCTTCCTGTGGCGCGGCGAGGCGGCGCAGACCGTGACCGGGTGGGGCGTGGACGTGCGGCTGACCCGGGTGCCGGGCACCGACCTCTGGTACGGGTCGCAGCGGCTGCCGAGCGACCTGTGCACGCTGTACTACCTCCGGCACGGTGCCGAGCGGATCCCCGGCGACGCCCGCGGCACCGGGCCGACCCACGTGGACCCCCTCAACCACCATCCCGTCCGGTTCCCGCGCGACCGGGCCGACCCGTACGACCAGGACTGCTGGGCCTCGCTGCTGGAGCTGCCCGCGGCGCCGGCGGACCGGTGGAGCCGACCCCGTCCCGGCGTGCCGCGCGGCACGCTGCTGCGGACCACCCTGCGGTCCCGGGCGCTCGGCGGGCACCGGCGGATCGCCGTGCACCGTCCGGCGGGCCGGCCCCGGGGGCCGCTGCCGGTGCTCGTCGTCTTCGACGGGCACCTGTCTCACCAGATGCTGCGCATTCCCACCATCATGGACAATCTGCTCGCAGCGGGTCGGGTGCCGCCGACCGTCACGCTGTTCGTCACGGCACCCAGCGGGCTGCGCCGGTTCCGCGAGCTGCGGCCCGGCGGCGCCATCCGCACCTTCGTGCTCCGGGAGCTGCTGCCCTGGGCGCAGCGGCGGTGGCAACTGACCGCGGACCCCCGGCAGCGCGTGATCGCCGGCTCGTCGCTCGGTGGCCTGGCCGCCGCGTACCTCGGGCTGACCGCGCCGGAGACCTTCGGCGGCGTCCTCGCGCAGTCCGGCAGCTTCTGGTGGCCGGCGCCGCCGGACGCCCCCTTCCCGCGGGAACCCGAGTGGCTGACCCACACCTACGCCGGACGGCCCGCCCGGCCGGTGCGCTGGTACCTGGACGTCGGCGACCGGGAGACGCACAGCCCGCGGGCGGACGGTCTGGACCAGCTCGCGGTGAACCGGCGGTTCCGGGACATGCTGCTCGCCCGGGGACACGAGGTGACGTACGCCGAGTACCGCGGCGCGCACGACTACGTCAACTGGCGGCGCACCTTTCCGCACGGGATAGCCGCACTCCTCGGCGCCCCGGCGCGGCAGAGCACCCCCACCGCCGTACCGCTCGCGGCCCCGGCGCGCGACCGCGCGCCGGCCGGCGCCACCCCCGCGGTGGTCTGACCAGGGCATCAGCGCCTACCCTCGGGGTCCATGTGGCACCGGTACGTCGCCATCGGCGACAGCACGACCGAGGGGTTGGACGACCCGGACGGCGCCGGCGGCTACCGCGGCTGGGCGGACCGGTTCGCCCTCGCGGTCGCCGCGACCCAGGGCGGCCTGGAGTACGCGAACCTGGCCATCCGGGGACGCACGGCCGGCCAGATCCGCGCCGTGCAACTGCCGGTGGCGCTGCGCCTCGCCCCCGACCTGGCCACCGTGGTGGCCGGGATGAACGACGTGCTGCGACCCTCGTTCGACGCCCGCGCGGTGGCCGCCGACGTGCAGACCATGCAGGAGGCCCTGGTCGACCTGGGCGCCACGGTGCTCACGTTCACCCTGCCCGACCCCGTACCCGTGATGCCGATCGCCCGCCCGTTGCGCGGCCGGGTGCTGGCGCTCAACGAGGAGCTGCGCCGGGCCACCGCGCGGACCGGGGCCACGCTGCTGGACCTCGGGGCGTACCCGGTGGCCTCCGATCCCCGGCTGTGGAGCGACGACCGGCTGCACGCCAACCCGGCCGGGCACGCCCGGATCGCCGCGGCGCTGGCGCACACGCTCGGGCTGCCCGGCGCGGACGGCACCTGGTCCCGGCCGCTGCCGTCGGCGCCGCGGCGGCGCCGGGCCGAGGTGGTCCGCGCCGAGCTGGCCTGGACCCGCCGGCACCTGCTGCCCTGGCTGCTGCGGCAACTGCCCGGCCGGTCCATCGGCGACGGCCGGATCGCCAAACGCCCCGTGCCGCTACCGGTGGGCATATGATCGATGGACGTCCATGAATATCATCCCGGAGTCCAGCGTCGGACGACTGGAGGACCCTTGCTCGAATTCACCCTCGCGATGCCGATACCCGCGCCACGGCAGCGGGTCTGGACGGCCTGGACGCACCCGGAGTCGCTGGCCGACTGGTTCTGGCCGACCCGCTTCAACACCGTCGCCGAACTCGACCTGCGGCCCGACGGCCGCTACCGGATCTCCGGCCCCGGCGGCGGCATCGCGGTCGCCGGCGTCTACCGGGACGTCGACCGGCCCGACCGGCTGGCCTTCACCTGGTGCTGGGACGGTGAGGCACAGGAGACCTTCGTGACGGTCCGGCTGCACCCGCTCGCCACCGGCACCGAGGTGTCGGTGTGCCACCGCGGCTTCGTCGAGGAGTCCGACCGCGCGAACCACGTCGACGGCTGGGAGGCGTGCCTGGACCGGCTGCGCGAGGACGTCCGGCGCGACCCGCTCTGGGACTGACCCGCAGGCTCCCGCGGCCCGCCCGCCCGCCGGGCGCCCCGGCCGGGCCGGCGGACATGCGCGACATCACTCCCGGGCGCGCCGCTCGCGGGCAGCTCAGCCCCACCCCGGACCGGTACGGTAATCCTCGCGGTGGCCGCCGTCCGACCGATCGCCGCGCGGCGCCGGGCAGGTCCGCCCGGCGCACCCGTCCCGACGTTCTCCGGGCCAACCGAATCGGGACGGGTCACCCCTCGCGCCCGGCCGGGCTGCCGGCGGGCCAACCCGGAACGGAGCACGTCGCGCATGAGCACAGCGACCGAGGACACCTCCCTGCCCGCAAACCCACCGGAACCGGTCGCGGACAGCGCCCTCGACCGGTTCTTCGAGATCACCCGCCGCGGTTCGACCGTCCGGCGCGAGGTGGTGGCCGGCATCACCACCTTCGCGACCATGGCCTACATCGTCGTACTCAATCCCCTGATCATCGGCACCGCGCCCGACAAGAACGGCACGCTGCTCGGCATCGCCCCGGTGGCCGGGGTCACCGCGCTGGTGGCCGCGGTGATGACGATCCTGATGGGCGTGGTCGGCAAGGTGCCGTTCGCGGTGGCCACCGGGCTCGGCCTGAACGCCTTCGTCGCCTACAGCGTCGCCACCCAGATGAGCTGGGCCGAGGCGATGGGACTGGTGGTGATCGAGGGTCTGATCATCGCCGTCCTCGTGGTCACCGGTTTCCGGCAGGCCGTCTTCCGGGCCATCCCCGCCGAACTCAAGGCCGCGATCGCCGCCGGCATCGGGCTGTTCATCGCGATCATCGGCCTGGTCGACGGCGGGCTGGTCCGGCGCATCCCGGACGCCGCGGGTACGACCGTCCCGGTGCAGCTCGGCAACGACGGCACCCTGCGCGGCTGGCCCGTACTGGTCTTCGTCATCGGGCTGCTGCTCACCGGCGCCCTGGTCGCCCGCCGGGTACGCGGCGGCATCCTGCTCGGCATCCTGATCACCACGGTGATCGCGGTGATCGTCGACCGGGTCACCCAACCCGGCCCGGCCTTCGTGGACGGCCAGCCCAACCCGACCGGCTGGCAGCTCAACGTACCGGCCCTGCCCGACCCCCTGGTCAGCGCGCCGGACCTGCACCTGGTGGGCAACGTGTCGTTCACCGCGTTCGCGAACGCCGGCGTGATGACGGCCCTGCTGCTGGTCTTCACCCTCGTGCTGGCCGACTTCTTCGACGTCATGGGCACCACGGTCGGGCTGTCCCGGCAGGCCGGGTTGGCCACCCCCGAGGGCGACATCCCCCGGCTCGGTCGGGTGCTGTTCGTCGACGGCGCCGCCGCCGTGGCCGGCGGTGCCGCCAACGCCTCCTCGGCGACCACCTACATCGAGTCCTCGGCCGGCATCGCCGAGGGCGGTCGCACCGGCCTGACCAACGTGGTCACCGGCGTGCTGTTCCTCGGCGCGCTGCTGCTCACCCCGCTGGTGTCGCTGGTGCCCAGCGAGGCGGCGGCACCAGCGCTGGTCATCGTCGGCGCGCTGATGATCCGACAGGTGCGGGACATCGACTTCACCGACGTCGGGGTGGCGATCCCGGCGTTCCTCACCATGGTGCTCATGCCGTTCACGTACTCGATCACCAACGGCATCGGCGCCGGCTTCCTGAGCTGGGTGGTGATCCGGGTGGTCCAGGGCCGTGCCCGGCAGATCCATCCGCTGCTGTGGGCGGTGTCCGCCGCGTTCCTGATCTACTTCGGCATCAACGCGGTGAAGGCGCTGACCGGGGTCAACTGACGTCTCCGGTCTCGGCGCCTCCGGGCGGCCCGGCCGCCACGGCCGACGCGGTGGCCGCCCTGGTCGAACTGTTCGGCGACGAGCAGCTGCGGCAGTGGAGCGGCTTCCGGGAGGTCGGTGCCGTCTACCTGCTGCCCGAGGACGAGGTTCCCGCCGAGTCGATCGCCGTCGTGCGGCAGAGCCTTCCCGACTCGATCGAGGTGACCAGCCCGCCCGCACACTTCCGTGGCCTGCCGTTCGGCTGCGCAGCCGTCGTCGAGCGCGGGGCGGGCTACTACTCGCCGGCCGCGCTGCGGACCGCCGTGCTGCGGTCACTGTCCACCCGCGACGGCCGTGTGACCCTGCACCGGCGGCACGCTGTCGCGGTGACCGGCGATCCGGCCGTGTGCCTCACCGACGGCGTCACGCGCAAGTACGACGCCGTTGTGCATGCCCGGCAACCGGTGCCGCGGCAGTCGACTCGTATCATCCCTCCGAGCGGCTGGCGTTGCGGCCGGTCGCCGGCACCGGGCTCTACACGTTCGCCGGGGGCAGCGGCAGCGCGGCAAAATCCGTTCTCGCCACGTCGCGGACCGCCGCGACCGGGCTGCTCGGCATCTGACAAGGGGATGACGTGTCCGACGATTTCGGCTTCCTGCACGGCACCTGGTCGGTCCACAACCGGCGGTTGAAGCGCAGGCTTGTAGGCAGCACCGAGTGGGAGGAGTTCACCGGGACCTCGACCGTCATCCCGGTGTTCGGCGGCGCCGGCAACGTCGACGAGATCGACTTCGGTGGGGACCGGGGCCGCGGCCTGACCTTGCGGCTCTACGACACCGAGGCCGGGACGTGGTCGCTGCACTGGGCCCACGACGCCGGCGGCCGGCTCTTCCCGCCGATCGTCGGCACCTTCACCGGTGGCGTCGGGACGTTCTACGGCGACGACGTCGAGGGCGGCACGCCGGTGACGGTGCGGTTCGTCTGGTCCGGGATCGGCCCGGCGACGGCGCGCTGGGAGCAGTCCTTCTCGGCCGACGGCGGCGAGACCTGGGAACTGAACTGGATCATGGAGTTCACCCGGCTCTGACCCGCTCGAGTACGTGCGGGGGTGGCGGGACGGGCGGGGTGAGCGCGGGGTCGGGAACGGGCTCCTGCCACACCGTGCGCAGCGGCAGCTCGCCCGCCCACAGGCCCAGCGCGGCGTCGGGGGAATCCGCGTCGTCCGGCGGCCCACCCCGCATCTTGACCGAGGCCTCGGCGAGGGGGACCGCCAGCATCGTGGTCGCGGCCAGCTCCTTGCGGCTGGGCCGGCGGGCATAGTCCCACTGGCCCGGGGTGACGTGCTCGCTGACGATGCGCAGGGCGTCGAGTTTCTCCTGCGGATCGGCGAGGACCCGGGGCGTCCCGTAGATCATGGCGCTGCGGTAGTTCACCGAGTGCTCGAACATCGACCGGGCCAGCACCACGCCGTCCACCACGGTCACGGTGACGCAGACCGTCGCCTCGGGCCGGGACAGCGACCGGCTGGCGACCGAACCGTGCAGGTAGAGGTGGTCGTCGTCGAAGCCGTAGACGGTGGGCACGACCATGGGGGCGCCGTCTACGGTGACGCCGAGGTGGCAGACGAAAGCCGCCCGCAGCACGGCGAAGAGATCCTCGCGCGCCGCCCGGCCCTTCTCCTTGCCCCGCCGCAGCGTCGTGCGGGGCGTGGCCGACAACTCGCTCATCTGCTCCGGAGCCTCTCCTGCTCAGCGGCCAGCCGCTTGGGCACGACCATGCACCACGCGTCGAAGACGATCTCGCGCAGCTCGGGAACCTCGAGGGCGGCCATCCGGGCCTGCACCCACTGGAAACGCTCGTCCACCTTCTCCGGTGGCAGGAACTTCGCCGGATCCGACGCGACCAGGGCATCGCGCTCCACCTTCGGGAAGGCGAACCCGATGATCGTCTCGTCCCGCGACAGTGCCACGTAGACAATGCGGCCGACCCGAAACTTGATCCTGTCCCGGATCAGGTGCTCCTCGCTGCGCGGCAGTTCGAGGGCTGCGGCTCGGACGTCATGCACGCTGGCCACCGCGCCATCCTACCGGCAGCCCGCGCAGCTGGTCCCGCTCGTCGGGCGTGTAGGCGTCGGCGAGGGCGTTCTCCACCGCGAGTGCTGCGGTGTCCGCGAGCGATGAATTCCGCCGACTCCGTCGGTCCAACTCACATGACCGACCAGATATTCGCCGCCCGCAAGAAGCTGGCCGACGATCTTGCCGACCTGACCGAGGCACAGTGGGCCGCCCCGTCGCTCTGCGAATCCTGGACCGTCGAGGAGACGCTGGCGCATCTGACCTCGGCCGCGCGCATGACTCCGTTGCGGTGGATCCGCAGTATGGTCGCGGCCGGGTTCCGCGCGGACGTGCACAACCGGCGCCGCCTGAACGAGCAGCTCGGTGCGACGCCCGCTGAAACGCTTGCAAAGTTCCGGGCAGCCATCCCTGCCACCACCTCGCCTCTGGGAGACCCCGCCGCATGGCTGGGCGAGATCGTCGTGCATGGCCAGGACATCCGCCGCGCGCTCGAACTAGATGCTGGGCCATCGGTCGAGCAGGCCACCACCGTGGCCAGGTTCTTCGTCTCCAAGAACTTCGCCGTCAACAGCCGCAACGTGGCCAAAGGCCTGCGGTGGGAGGCGATCGACGGGCCGTTCCGCAGTGGTGACGGTCCGGTTGTCCGGGGAAGGACGGAAGCGTTGGTGATGATTCTCGCGGGCCGGCGTACCTACCTTGCAGACGTCGCCGGCGACGGCGTCGAGACGGTGAGCGCCCGCATCTAGCGCAGATGCCGGGCGAAGAACCCGGCCGCGTCCTCCCCCGCGAACTGCGGGACACCGGTGTGTCCGCCCATGTTGGCGTGCAGCGTCTTCTCCCTGGAGCCGAAGGCGTCGAACAGGTCCAGTGCCGCCTGCCGGTCGTTCCCTTCGTCATCCCACTGCAGCAGGACATGCAGCGGAATGGTGACCTGGCGGGCCTCCTCGAACATGGCGCGAGGCACGAAACTTCCGGCGAAGAAGCCGGCGGCCACGATTCGCGGCTCGACCACCGCGAGTCGAATGCCGACGGAGATCACTCCCCCCGAGTACCCGGCCGGGCCGCCGATCTCGGGCAGCGACAGGAGGGCGTCCAGGGCCGCCTGCAATTCCGGGACCGCCTTGTCGACGAGCGGGAGGACGAGTGCGTCGATGATCTCGTCGCTGACCGGCTCGCCGGCCTCCCGCGCCCGGCGCAGGTCGGCGCGGGCCTGCTCGGCTGCGACCCAACGGGGCCGGTCACCGTTGCCGGGGAGCTCGATGGTGGCCGCGGCGAAGCCATCCGCCGCGCAGCGCCGGGCGCGCGCCACCAGACGGGGGTACATCTTGCGCAGTCCGAGCGGGGGATGGCCGAGCAGGATCAGCGGGACCGGTGCGGATGCGGATGCGGGCGTCCACAGGATGCCGGGGATGTCGCCGAGGGTGAATTCGCGTTCGAGGACGCCGCCATCGAGGCGCTGTTCAGTAGTGAACCGCATGGTCGTGCCTTTCGGGAGGGCTCGTGAACGGCGCTCCCGGACGACCTACCGCCCGACCGTGACCCCAGAGGGGAGCACCCATGTCGAAACGTGCACGGGTACCACCTCCTCGGTCTCTCGCACGGCCTCCCGAAAATTAGCAGCGGCCGCTGTGATCCGCCAACGTGTTTCCGCGGAGGCTCCGTGGCCGGATGCCACGGACGGGCCGCGTCGATCCCTCTGCGGGACTGGCCGACACGGACCTCGCGGTGGCGCGCCGATGGATCGACCAGCCGAACAGCGCCGGATGATCGAGGGCGCTCTTCTTCCGCGACCCCGGTACCACCCCTTGCTGTCCTTCCTCTCGGAGTCGGCGCAATTGGGAGGCGGGGACATTTGTCCAGGACGGCGTCCGCGGCGGCGTCAACGTCGAGGCCATCGGCGGGCACCTCATCATCCAGCACTACCGCGAAACGAGCACCCCTGCGGTGAGGCGATGGCGGGAGCGTCGAGACCACCGTGCGGGACAGCGCGTGGCCCGGTCGGCCGGCACGAAGTCGTCGACCACCGGAGACGTACGAGGAGGCGACCTTGCGGGCGCGAGCCTGGGCACGGCTCGGTACGCTGGCACGATGACCGTGCCCGACGAGATCGCCCATAGCCGGTACGTCAGCCTGACCACCTGTCGCAAGGACGGCACCCCGGTGGCCACGCCGGTCTGGCATGTACCGCGAGATGCTGAGCTCTGGATCGTGACCGAAGCGGGCTCGGGCAAGGTCAAGCGGATCCGGAACAACCCGCAGGTGCGTGTGCAGCCGTGTTCCTTCCGCGGGACGGTGGCGCCGGGTGCGCCGAGCGTGACGGGAACGGCACGGTTGCTGGACGACGACGGGACGGCGCAGGCCCGGCAACTGTTGGCCCGCCGGTACGTCACGTCACGGGCGGGGAACTGGTTGGCTCGCCTGCTGCGGCTACGCCGTCCCCCGATGGTCGGCATCGTCGTGTCGTTCTGACTCGGAAGTGGCGGCGCCGGTGCTTCTGGCCCAAGCACTCTACGAGACCAACTCGGCAAGTTCGGCGACGAGACGTCGCATGTCCTCGCCGCTGTCGAGGGTCACCACGACGGACGCTTCCCACGCTCCTGGTTCGTAGCCCTGGGGACCCCGGATGACGAAGCGGAGACTGACGTGACCGCGTCCGTCGTGGGTGGCGTCGATACGAAGGTCCCGTTCGAGTGACTGCCAGGTACGCACGCCATCCCAGCCGTGGAACGACTCGGCCAGCGAGTCCGCCCAGGCCACGATCCCGTCACCGTCGAGGGTCCGAACCGAGGTCACCGCGTCTACGCCGACATCGTCCAGCTCACACCGGAGATCGAGTACCAGGTCATCCCAGGGTCTGTGGGGACAATGCAGGCGTACGGATCCCCGGCCCGGTTCGGCAGAAATCTCGACGCCATCATCCAACTGCCTGAGCACGAGGCAGAGCATGCCAGTTGTTTGAGCCCGACCGCACGCTGACTTCCGCCGCACGGCAGCAGCTCACCCGGTTCACCTCCCGGCCGCCAGGTGTACGGCCGCGTGAGCGGCGGGCCGCGCTCTGCGGATGGCTCCTGCGTGCGCAGCCTCCTCGACCCACACGGTCCTGCGAGGATCTTCAGTGCCGCAGTAGCCAGCGCCATCGGGGTTGCTCAAGCCATATCGCCGTTGCGGCCAGCGCGGTCGAGACGATCGCGGCCCATGTGGGCCACGCGAACCACGGCGCTACGGCCGCCGCGGCGATTTCGAGGAATGCGAGCACGATCATCGCCGCGCCGGGAATCGCGACCGGCGGATCGAACGGGCGGTCGCCGGGCGTCCCGAAGATGGCAGGCAGTCCGATCAGCACGGCCAGGGCCAGGAGCGCGACGGCCCAGTTGACCCGGTACAGCGCCCACCCGGTCGCCGTCCAGCCGATCAGCTCGGTCAGGAACCGTATCCCGGAGCCGACGGTGGAACGGTTCGGTGAGTCGGCTGCCTGGATCATGTTCCGACCCTGGTGTGCGGCGACGCGCTCTCGGGCGCGTCGGGGGTTTCGGCCCGCAGGCCGGCGATGACGGTGTCGACGAGGAACCGGTAGCTGTCGGCGGGGTCGCGCTGCAACTGGAAGGCGCCGCCGATTTCGAGGCCGACGAAGCCGTGGATGATGGTGCGCAGTGCGCGGACCGCGTCGATGGCCCGCTCGCCGGTCAGTTCGAATCCGGCGACCGCGTCGAACAGGATCCGCACGGCTTCGTCGCCCACGGCCAGGTACTCCGCGTCGTCCGGATCCGGCGCGCGGACGGTGGCGGCGTAGCGGCCGGGGTGATCCAGGACCCACCGCCGATAGGCGTCGGTTATCGCGCGTACCGCGTCCGGACCGGATCGGCCCACGGCCGCGCGGGCCAGGACGGCGCCGATGTCCCGGGTGGCCTGCAGACCGATGCCCCGCTGGACCGCCTCCAGCGACTCGACGTGCTTGTACAGCGAGGGGGTGCGCACGCCGAGCCGCTCGGCCAGCAGGCCCATGGTCAGGCCGGGGAGGCCGACCTCGTCGGCGAGGTCCGCGCCGGCCGCGACGACCGCGGCCAGGTTGAGCCCGGCCCTAGGCACGGACGGACGCCAGGAACGACAGGATGAGACCGACCACCTTGGCCGGGAACTGGACCTGCGGGTAGTGGCCCGCTCCCGGGATCACTTCGAGGCGTCCGACACCGGCCGGCAGTGCGGCCACCACGGCCTCGCCCTCGGCCAGCGGATCGCCCCAGTCGGGGTCGAGCGTCCCCATCACGACCAGCACCGGGCGGTGCACGTTGCCCAGTTGGGCGCCCGCGTCGGCGGCGCTGTTCATCTGCTTGCGCAGTGCCTTCATCCGGCCCGGCTCGCGCAGCATGGCCTCGGTGCGATCGAGGCTCGCCGCCCAGTCGGCCGGCCGAGGGTCCGGGGTGGCGATCTCCAGGTACCTCCGCCACTGCCGCCTGCTGCCGAACAGCGCGACGGCGGAGATGGCCAACGCTCCCCTGCGGTAGCGGGACCTGCGCAGATCGCCCAGCGCGTACTCCACCTTGCGGGTGAAGGGCGCCAGCTCGACCACGGCGGTCACGAGCGAGGGCGCCTTGGCCGCCACGATCGTCGCGGCACCGCCCGAGATCGAGTGGCCGACCAGCACCGCCGGGCCGCCGAGGTGCTCGATCAGTGCGATCAGGTCGTCGGCGATGTCGGTGCGCGTGTAGGACGGCCAGGTCGCGCTCGACTCGCCGCTGCCGCGCAGGTCCACCGTCGCGACCCGATGTCCGGCCGCCACCAGGTCCGGCACCACGAACCGGTAGGCATCCCGGCTCTGGCCGATCCCATGGACGAGCACCATCAGCGGTCCGGCGCCGGACACCTGGTAGGCGATGGTGCCGCCGTCGACGTTCAGGAACTCGGTCATCTCCAGCCTCCATAGCTAACGTGATTAGCTAAAAGCTAATCCGATTAGCCGGCGGTGTCAAGGAAGGCCCGCCGCGGACCGGACGGTCGCCGCCACGGCGTAGCGATAGCCTGCCCACCATGGTCAGCGCCGAACTGGATGAGTTGATCGTCGCGGACGCCGCGGCGCTGCGTACGTGGTTGTCGGCCAACCACGACAGCTCGCCCGGCGTCTGGCTCGCCCTGACCAGAAAGGGTGGCACCGTCACCACGCTGACCTGGCAGCAGGCGGTCGACGAGGGCCTGTGCTTCGGCTGGATCGACGGGCAGGCCCGCAGGCGGGACCAGGAGACGTCCTGGATCCGGTTCACCCCGCGCCGTTCCCGCAGTTCCTGGTCGCAACGCAACGTCGCGCACGTGGCCCGGCTGGAGGCGCAGGGACGCATGCTGCCCCCGGGCCGCGCCGCCGTGGACGCCGCGAAGGCCGACGGGCGATGGGCCGCCGCCTACGCCCCACCCTCGCAGGTCGAGGCACCCGCCGACCTCCTCGCCGCCATCGCCGCCGATCCCGCCGCCCAGGCCATGTTCGACGTGCTCACCAGGACCAACCGGTTCGCGATCGTCCACCGCCTCAACGCCGTCAAGCGGGCCCAGACCCGCGAGCGGAAGATCGTCGAGTACGTCGCCATGCTGGCCCGGCACGAGACGATCTATCCACAGAAGGCCAGACCCTCGAACCCGCCGTCGTCGTCGTAGTCGAACGCGCCGGGCCGCCGTCGAGCGGGCGGGCGCACGGTACGTCGTCGCCGGGCGGTCGTGGGCGCTCAGCCCTGGCCCGTGCCGGCGCCGGGAGGGGCGGGATCGTGCCCGTCGGGATCGTGCCCGTCGGGATCGTGTCGGGTGGACTCGGGTCGGGCGGACTCGGGTCGGCCGCGGGCGGCCCGGGCCATCGCCTCCGGGCCGGTGACCAGGGCGCGCCGCCACGGCGCCACCCCCTCGATCTCGATCTCCAGGGAGAAGCTGAGGAAGGTCCTGATCAACACGATCAGGCCCAGGCCGGCCACGTTGGCCAGGCTCGGCGACACCCCGACGGTCCGGATGAGGTCGGCGGCGACCAGCACCTCAAGGCCGAGCAGCAGGACGCCACCGAAGGTCTGCCGCAACGTCCGGTAGCCGGCCCGGCCGCCGCGGTTGCGCCAGGCACGACCGGCCGCCACCGCCGACCAGACCAGACCGAGCACGAGTACGCCGGCGCCGATCAACTCGAACGCCCGCGCCGCCCGCCCCAGGAGCTCGGTGATGCCCTCCACCTGGCGAACTATGCCAGGTGTTGACGTATCGCGTCCGGGCATTGACGCTGAGCAACGGGACATGCCGGCGTGGGCTCCGCACGGCCGGCCGGGACCGCCGCGACGGCGGGACCCGGCGCCGCGACCCGGCGCCGACATGGTCGATGGGTACGGCTTGATTGAGCGCTCAGATCGCAGAGGCGTCGAATCGTGACCAACCTGTATCACGGTCGCATCTAGCCAGACATCACTTGATCCAAATACCTTGACAGCCACGACTTCAGTCCAGTGGCTCGGGTGCGGTCCACAGCGGAGTGGCCGGAACCGGGTCCGCAGCGACGCCACGTTCCGGCGGCGGGCTGCCCCCTTTGCACCGACGTGTGGAGGACTTGAGATGCGGATCAGACAACTCGGCGCCGTGGCCGTGGCGATGGCCAGCGCGGTGGCGCTGGTGGGATGCGGCGACTCCAACGGCTCCTCGGGCGACGACTCGGGCGGCTCGGGGAAGGTGGGCGTCATCCTTCCGGACGCCACGACCTCGCCGCGGTGGGAGGCCAACGACCGGCCGCTGCTGAAGAAGGCGTTCGACGCGCTGAGCATCGAATCGGACATTCAAAACGCCAACGGGGACAAGGCCAAGTTCGGTTCGCTCTGCGAGAGCATGATCAACGCGGGCGTCAAGGTCCTGCTGATCACCAACCTCGACTCGGAGACGGGCGCCGCGTGCCTGAAGAAGGCGCAGGCCGCGGGCGTGAAGACGATCGACTACGACCGGCTCACCCTGGGCGGCGAGGCCTCCTACTACGTGTCGTTCGACAACGTGCAGGTCGGCAAGCTCATCGGCGAGGGTCTGAAGACCTGTCTGGACAAGGCCGGCAAGAGCACCGCCAACATC
Source organism: Plantactinospora sp. KBS50 (assembly GCF_002285795.1). Taxonomy (GTDB): domain Bacteria; phylum Actinomycetota; class Actinomycetes; order Mycobacteriales; family Micromonosporaceae; genus KBS50. The sequence continues at coordinate 2,881,285 of NZ_CP022961.1, read as the reverse complement.
GTCTACATCAACGGTGACCCGACCGACAACAACGCGGCGCTGTTCAAGCAGGGCTACGTCGAGGCGCTCCAGCCGCTGATCGACGGCGGGCAGTACAAGCTGGTCGGTGACCAGACCGGCAAGTGGGACGCCACCGTGGCCGGCACCACGTTCGAGCAGCTCTTCACGCAGAACGGCGGGAAGATCGACGGTGTGGTGGCCGCCAACGACACGATGGCCGGCGGCGTGATCGCCCGGTTGAAGGCCAACGGGCTCAACGGCAAGGTCCCGGTGACCGGGCAGGACGCCACCAAGGAGGGCCTGCAGAGCATCCTTGTCGGCGACCAGTGCATGACCGTCTACAAGGCGATCAAGAAGGAAGCGGACGCCGCGGCGCAGTTGGCCAGCGCCCTGATCAAGGGTGAGGACGCGGCGAGCGTGGCGAGCGCGACCGTCAAGGACACCGTCCTGAACAAGGACGTCCCGTCGGCCCTGCAGACCCCGCAGGCGATCTTCGTCGACAATGTCAAGGACGTCATCGCCGACGGATACTGGACCAAGGACGACATCTGCACCGGCGACTTCGCCAAGGCGTGCGGCGAGCACGGCGTCTCCTGACCCGTCCCGCCCCGCCGCCTCACCGGCCGGTGGTCCCCCGCACCGGGACCGCCGGCCGGTGAGTGCGCCGGGCGGTTCGCACGTTCGCTCCCACTACGCGTCCCCGAGGTGAGCATGACGACTCCGGATACCGCCGCGTCCGCCGTGGACGCCCCACCGGCCGAGCCGGGGGCGTTGCTCTCGTTGCGCGGCATCAACAAGAGCTTCGGTCCGGTGCACGTGCTGCGGGACGTCGACCTGGACGTCCACGCGGGCCGCGTCACGGCGCTGGTCGGCGACAACGGGGCCGGCAAGAGCACCCTGATCAAGGGCCTGGCCGGGATCCACACGTTCGACTCCGGCCGGTACCTGTTCGACGGCCGCCAGGTGCACGTTTCGACGCCCAAGCAGGCCAACGCGCTGGGCATCGAGGTCGTCTATCAGGACCTGGCGCTCTGCGACAACCTCGACATCGTGCACAACATGTTCCTCGGCCGGGAGCTGACCAGCCGGGGGGTGCTGGACGAGGCCGCCATGGAACAGCGGGCCACCCAGACGCTGGAGAGCCTGTCCGTCCGTACCGTGGTGTCGATGCGGCAGTTGGTGGCCAGCCTCTCCGGCGGGCAGCGGCAGACCGTGGCCATCGCCCGCGCCGTGCTGTGGAACTCGCGCCTGGTGATCCTCGACGAGCCGACCGCCGCCCTCGGCGTGGCGCAGACCGAGCAGGTGCTCCGGCTGGTGCGCCGGCTGGCCGACCACGGTCTCGCGGTGATCCTGATCAGCCACAACCTCAACGACGTGTTCGCGGTCGCCGACGACATCGCGGTGCTGCACCTGGGCCGGATGGCGGCGCAGTTGCCGGCCGACGGGGTCAGCCAGAACCAGATCGTCGAGCTGATCACCACGGGTGGCTCGGCCGCGCGGGGTGCGGCGGCGCCCGGGGCGGACCGGCGATCCGGTACGGCGCCGCGGCGGGATGCCGCGGCCCCCTCCCCCGGCGATCCGGACCCGGACGGCGCCGCGGGGTCGACCGACGCCGGAGCCGAGCCGGGCGAGGACAGCCCGCGCGAAGGAGAGGCCGAGCAGTGAGCGCATCCACGCTGACCGAGGACCGCGAGACCACGCCGGCGCCGAAGCCGGGCAACGGGTCGCAGGGCGTCCGCGCCGCCGTCACCGACTACCTGGCCCGCCTGCGCGGCGGCGACGTGGGCGGCCTGCCGGCCGTCCTCGGGCTGGTCGCCCTGGTCATCGTCTTCACGGCGCTGCGACCGAACACGTTCACCAACGCGTTCAACTTCGCCAACCTCATCAACCAGGGCGCGGCCGTCATCGTCATCGCGATGGGCCTGGTGTTCGTGCTGCTGATCGGCGAGATCGACCTGTCGGCCGGGTACGCCGCCGGCACCGCCGGCGGGGTGATGAGCCTGCTGCTGCGCCAGCACCCGGCGCTGAACTGGTGGCAGGGCGTGCTGATCTGCCTGGCCACCGGCGCGGTGATCGGTACGCTGCTCGGCCTGCTGGTGGCGCGGCTGGGCATCCCGTCGTTCGTGGTCACCCTGGCGGCCTTCCTCGGCCTGCAGGGGGTGATGCTGAAGCTGATCGGCGAGGGCGGCACCATCCCGCTGCGCGACCCGGTGCTGCTGCGGGTGATGAACAGCAACCTGCCGGTCTGGCTCGGCTGGGCGCTCATGGTCCTGGTCGCCGCCGTGTACGCGGTGGTGACGCTGCGCCGCGTGCTCACCCGCCGGGCGGGCGGCCTGCACAACCAGGGCATCACGGTCTGGGCGCTGAAGGTCGCCGCCGTCGCGGTGATGCTGGCCCTGCCCACGTACTACCTGAGCATCGAACGCAGCCGCAATCCGGCGGTCACCTCCATCAAGGGCGTGCCGTGGGTGGTGCCGGTGCTGATCGTGCTGCTCGGCGGCCTGACGTTCCTGCTGTCGCGTACCCCGTTCGGCCGGCACGTCTACGCGGTCGGCGGCAACGCCGAGGCGGCCCGCCGGGCCGGCATCAACGTGCCGCTGGTCCGGCTGATCTGCTTCATCGCCTGCTCGACCCTGGCCAGCATCGCCGGGATCCTGCTGGCCAGCCGGGACAACTCCATCTCGCCCAGCTCCGGAGGCTCCTCCACGCTGCTGTACGCCGTCGGCGCGGCCGTCATCGGCGGCACCAGCCTGTTCGGCGGCAAGGGCCGGATCGCCGACGCCATCCTGGGTGGTCTGGTGGTGGCGATCATCGCGAACGGGATGGGTCTGCTCAACCAGAGTTCCGCGGTCGTGTACATCGTGACCGGCCTGGTCCTGCTGGTGGCGGCGAGCGTGGACGCGATCTCCCGGCGGCGCGCGGCCAGCACCGGCCGGGTCTGAACCCGCCGACCCGCCGGGTCTGAACCCGCCGACCGACCGGGTCTGACCCCCGGACGGATCGGACACCCCCGACCCGCCGGGGTTGGACCCGCGTACCGGTCGCGGCTGAACCGCCGGCCGGGCGCGACGATCGGGCGGATCCGGCCCGGAGCTGCGGTTCCGGGCCGGATCCGGGTCAGTCCCGGTCGACCAGGTCCCGCAGCGTGGCGCGGGCGCCGCGGCCGTGCAGCGAGGCCAGGGTCTCGCGGTAGGCCGCGACGAAGCGCTCGTGCGTGATCAGGTCGCCGAACAGCTCCGGGTCGGCCAGGAAGGCCAACGGTTCGGTGCGCTGGCGGCGGGCCGCCGTGGTCAGCCGGTCCCGCAGCCGGTCCACCACCTCGATCGGCCGGCCCTGCTCGTCGACGCCCTCGGCGTACCGGGCCCAGCTCGCCACCACGGCCGCCGCGCGGTGGACCTCGCCGCCGTGCGTCAGGTTGTGCCGCACCACCGGCAGCAGCCACTTCGGGATCCGGTCGGAACTCTCGGCGCAGAGCCGGGCCACGGTGTCGCGCACCCCGGCGTTGGAGAACCGGTCGAGCAGGCTGCGCCGGTACTCCGCCAGGTCCACCCCGGGCACCGGCGCCAGCGTGGGGGTCGCCTCCCGCTCCATGTACGAGCGCAGGAAGTCGGCGAACAGCGGGTCCTGTGCGGCCTCGTGCACCAGCCGGTAGCCGGCCAGGTGGGCGAAGTAGCACAGCGCCTGGTGGCTGGCGTTGAGCAGGCGCAGCTTCATCAGCTCGTACGGCTCGACGTCGGCCACCAGTTGCACGCCGGCCTCCTCCAGCGGTGGCCGGCCGGCCGGGAAGTCGTCCTCCAGCACCCACTGGGTGAACGGCTCGCACACCACGGGCCACCGGTCGGCCACCCCGAAGCGGCGCCGCACCTCGGCGATGTCCTCCTCGGTGGTGCCCGGTGTGATCCGGTCGACCATGCTGTTGGGGAAGCTGACGCGCTCGGCCGTCCAGTCGCCCAGGTCCGGGTCGCGCAGCCGGGCGAAGGCCACGAAGCTGCGCCGCGCGGCGTCGCCGTTGCCCTGGATGTTGTCGCAGGACATCACGGTGAACGGGGCCAGCCCGCGCTCCCGGCGCCGCGCGAGCGCCGTGGTGACCAGCCCGAACACGGTACGCGGTGGGGCGTCGGCCGGCAGGTCGGCGGCCACGTCCGGTTGGCCGGCGTCGAACTCGCCGGTGACCGGCGAGAAGTTGTAGCCGCCCTCGGTGACGGTGAGCGAGACGATCCGGGTCCGGGGGTCGGCCAGCCTCGCCAGCACCGCCTCCGGGTCGTCCGGGGCGAGCAGGTACTCCCGGATGGAGCCGATCACCCGGGCCGCCAGGGTGCCGTCCGGCGCCTTGGTCACCAGCGTGTACAGCCCGTCCTGGGCGACCAGCGCGTCCCGCATCCGGCGGTCGCCGGGCAGCACCCCCACCCCGCAGATCGCCCAGTCCAGGGCGCGGCCCCGCGCCATCAGCCGGTCCAGGTACATCGCCTGGTGCGCGCGGTGGAAGCCGCCCACGCCCAGGTGCACGATCCCGGTCCGCAGCCGGTCGCGGTCGTACCCGGGCACGGGCAGCGCGGACCGTAACCCGCCGAGCGTGCCGGCGCGCAGCGGGGTCACTTCACCGCGCCCAGCGACAGGCCCTGGACCAGCCGGTCCTGGGCGGCGAACCCGGCCACCAGGACCGGCAGCGACACCACCACCGCCGCGGCGCACACCTTGGCCAGGAAGAGGCCCTGGCTGGTGACGAAGCCGGTCAGGTACACCGGCGCGGTCTGCGCCACGGTGCCGGTCAGCACCCGGGCGAACAGCAGTTCGTTCCAGCTGAAGATGAAGCAGATCAGCGAGGTCGCCGCGATGCCGGGCATGACGACCGGCGCCACCACGGCGCGCAGCGTACGGGTCAGCCCGGCGCCGTCCATCGCCGCGGCCTCCAGCATCTCCACCGGCACCTCGGCCAGGAAGGAGCGCAGCATCCACACCGCGATCGGCAGGTTCATCGAGGTGTAGAAGACGATCAGCAGCCAGATGTTGTCCAGCAGACCGACCTGCTGGGCGAACAGGTAGACCGGCAGCAGGCCGGCCACCACCGGCAGCATCTTGGTGGACAGGAAGAAGAACAGCACGTCGGTCCAGCGGCGCACCGGGCGGATCGACAGCGCGTACGCGGCGGGCAGGGCCAGCAGCAGCACCAGCCCGGTCGACAGGAGGCTCGCGGTCAGCGAGTTGGCCAGCGACGGCCACGGGCTCGCCCCGCTGGAGACGCCGAAGAAGTCCCGGTAGCCCTGCAGGGTGAGCGGGGCGGCCAGCGACGGCGGGTTGGTGGCCGCCGCCGGCTCGCTGTGCAGCGAGGTCAGCAGCATCCACAGCACCGGCAGCACGAACAGGATGCCGACCAGCCAGGCGACGATGCTCAGCAGCAGGCCACCGCGCTCGCGGCGGCGCCTGCGTGGGGCTCCGGAGCGGGTCCGGGTCGCCGGCACGGGCGCGATGTCGGTGATCGAACTCATCGGGCGCTCTCCTCCCGGAACAGCGTGGACACGGTCCGCAGCGCGAAGGTGGCGATGACGATCGTGCCGATCACGACCACGACCGCGGCGGCCGAGGCCCGCCCGTAGTCGTGGGCGGTGTAGAAGATCTGGTAGATCGTGTAGGGCAGGTTGGCCGTGCCCAGCCCGCCGGAGGTGATCGTGAAGACGGCGTCGAAGTTCTGCACCACGTAGATCGAGCCGAGCAGGCCGCCCAGTTCGAGGTACTGGCGCAGGTGCGGGAAGGTGATGTGCCGGAAGATCTCCCAGCCGGTCGCCCCGTCCATCCGGGCCGCCTCGACCACGTCCAGCGGCCGGCTCTGCAGACCGGCCAGCAGGATCAGCATCATGAACGGGGTCCACTGCCAGACCAGCGCGGCGATCACCGCCGGCAGCGGCATGCTGGAGATCCAGTCCGGCTGTGGCGGGCGGTCCGCGCCGAACAGCCGCCACAGCGCGGTCAGCGCGCCGTTGAACAGGCCGTACCCGGGGTTGTAGAGCGCGTGTTTCCACAGCAGTGCGGCCGCCACCGGCACCACCAGGAACGGCGCGATCAGCATCGTGCGCACCGCGGCACGGCCGCGGAACCGGCGGTCCAGCAGCAGCGCGATCAGCAGGCCGAGGACGAGGCTGACCAGCACCACCGCGACGGTCAGCACGATCGTGGTGAGCACCGCGTTGCGCATGTTGACGTCGGTGAACACCCGGCGGAAGTTGTCCAGGCCGGCGAAGCGGCGCTCCTGCGGGTAGTACGCGTTCCAGTCGGTGAACGAGATCACCAGCGTGGCCAGGAACGGCAGCTGCGTCACGACGATCAGGAAGACGAGGGCGGGCAGCATGGGCGCCCGGCGTACCCACTGCGCCGCGGCCCGCGGCCCGCCGGAGCGGGCGGCGGATGCCGGACGCTGGCGCCGGTCGCTGGCCTCCTCGACGACGACACTCATGGTGTTAAGCCCTCCGTTGGCCGGTCCGCTACTTGTTCGCCCGGGACTGGTACCGCTCGGCGACGTCCTCGGCCAGCCGCTGTCCCTTGTCGAGGGCGGCCGGCACGCTCTGCCGGCCGGCGATCGCGGAACTGACGTCCAGCGAGACCTGGGTGGCCAGGTCGGTGAACTCCGGGATGTCGACGAACTGGATGCCGATCGCGGGCCGGGGCTGCACCCCCGGGTTCCGCGGGTCGGCGCTCTCGATGGCCCGCCGGGTGGGCTCGGCGAACGCGCCCGCCTCGGCCAGGTAGCGCGGGTTCTGGTACGTGGAGGCCCGCTTGCCGGCCGGCACCCGGGACCAGCCGAGCCGGGTGCCGACCAGTTCCTCGTACTGCCGGCCGGAGGCCCAGGAGATGAACTTCCAGGCGTTGTCCTTCTTCTGGCTGGCCTGCTGGATGCCCCACGCCCAGGCGTACAGCCAGCCGGAGCTGCGGGTGCGTTGCACGGGCGCCGGCGCGTACCCCATCAGGCCCCTGACCGGCGAGTCGGCGGCCTCCAGCGAGCCGGCCGCGGAGGTGGCGTCGTACCACATGGCGGTGTTGCCCTGGACGGTGTTGTTGAGGCACTCGGTGAAGCCGGCCTGGGCGGCGCCGGCCTCGCCGTGCGCGCGGACCAGGTCCACGTAGAACCGGGTGGCGGCGCGGAACTCGGGGGCGTTCACCCGGGGCGTCCAGTCCTGGTCGAACCAGGTGCCGCCGAAGGTGTTGACCACCGTGGTCAGCGGCGCGAACAGTTGGCCCCAGCCCGGCTGCCCGCGCAGGCAGATGGCCCGCATCCCGGGTTGGGCGTTGTCGATGGCCGCGGCGATGTCCGCCACCTGCTGCCAGGTGGGGTTCTCCGGCATGGTGATCCCCTTGGCCGCGAGCACGTCCTTGCGGTACATCAGGAACGAGGACTCGCCGTAGAACGGCTCGCCGTAGATCCTGCCGTCGTCGGCGGTCAGCGACTGGGTCATCGGCCCGAGCACGTCGTCCTGGTCGAAGCCCGGGTCGGCCGCGAGGTACCCGTCCAGCGGCGCGATCCAGCCGCTGCGCGCGTAGATCGGGATCTCGAAGTTCGACAGCGAGGCGACGTCGTACTGCCCGGCCTGGCTGGAGAACTCCTGGCTGATCTTGTCGCGGACGTCGTTCTCCGGCAGCACCGTGAAGTTGACCTGGATGCCGGTCTCCCGGGTGAAGTTGTCGGCGGTCAGCCGTTGCAGGTCCACCATCTGCGGGTTGTTCACCATCAGCACGTTGATGCTGCTGCTACTGCCGCCGCTGACCCCGCCACCCCAACCGGCGCAGCCGGTCAGCACCAGCGAGGTGAGCACGGCGAGCGGGACGATCCGGACGAAGTGCCGTCGAGCCATCGCTGCCTCCCGGAGCGGCCGGCGGCCCCGCCGGCCCTGCACAGATGAGCGGCCTGTTGCTCATCCGTAGTCTGCGGGCCGGGCGTCGGGGCCGTCAACGGCGCGTGCCACAATGGGCGGTGGACCGCTCATATGAGCGGTCGGAGGGAGCACGGTCGATGTCCACGCCGTTCGCCGGCGGTCCGGCGGAGCTGGTCCTCACCGCCGCGGTGGCCCGGCGCTACTTCCTGGACGGCCGGTCCAAGGTGGAGATCGCCGAGGAGTTCCAGCTCAGCCGCTTCAAGGTGGCCCGCCTCATCGCCAGCGCGCGGGCCAGCGGCATCGTCCGGATCGAGGTCGGCTACCCCGGCGCCATCGACGTCGAGCTGTCCGCCCGGATGCAGCGGCGGTTCGGGCTGCGGCACTGCGTGGTCGTGGACACCGGCGACGACGCCGACCCCCGGGGACAGCTCGGCCGGGCCGCCGCGGACCTGCTCAGCGAGATCGTCACGCCGGACGACGTCCTCGGGCTGGCCTGGTCGCGCGCCGTGGGCGCGATGACCGCCCGGCTGCGCTCGCTGCCCACCGTGCCGGTCGTCCAGCTCACCGGATCGCTGGCCGAGCCGGACCTGGACGACAGCTCGGTGGACCTGGTCCGGCAGGCGGCCCGGGTCTCCGGCGGCCCGGCCCACTACTTCCACGCCCCGCTGGTGGTGCCCACCGCGGCCACCGCCCGGGCGATGCGCAAGCAGCCCGAGATCGCCCGCGCGTTCGCCCGGTTCGGGGCGATCACCACGGCGGTCGTCGGGATCGGGCTCTGGGCGCCGGGGCAGTCGACCATCTTCGACGCGGCCAGCGACCGCGACCGCCGGCTGGTGGCCCGGCTCGGCGGCCGGGCCGAGATCTCCGGGGTCATCATCGACGCGGACGGCACCCCGCTGCGGGCCAACCTCACCGACCGCATGATCGCGATCTCCGCCGCCGAACTGGGTCACGTCCGGGACGTCGTCGGCATCGGGTACGGCGTACCGAAGGCACCCGCCGTGCGGGCGGCGCTGCGCAGCGGCCTGCTCAGCGGCCTGGTCACGCACCGCGCCCTGGCCGCCGACCTGCTCGCCGGGGACGGCTGAGCGCCGGGTGCTACGGCCCGGCGCCCTCGGCCGGGTCGATGAGCCGGGCGGTCTGCGCCTTGCGGATGGCGTCCACCCGCGACACGGCGCCCAGTTTCGCGTAGATGTTGGTGAGGTGCCGCTTCACGGTCGCCTCGCTGATGTGCAGCCGGGTGGCGATCTGTCCGTTGCTGAACGCCTGGGCGATCAGCCGGAGAACGTCGGTCTCCCGATCGGTCAGCGGGGTGCGCCGCGCCGTGCCGGCCAAGGGCTCCGGGCGGCGCACCGACGCGCGGGGCACGGCCAGCAGCACCGCCTCGGCGTCGGCGGCCACCGCGCGTACGGCGGCCACCAGCTCGATCCGCAGGCTGGTCTTGGACAGGAACGCGGCCGCGCCGCAGTCGAGCAGTTGGTGCATGACCGCCGGGTCGTGGTGCATGGTCAACACCACGATCCGGGTCTGCGGGCAGCGCCGGCGCACCTGCCGGATCACCTCGTCGGCGGCGAGCCCGGGCATCTCCACGTCCAGTAGCAGCACGTCCGGGGAGTACCGGACGGCGTGCAGCACCGCACCGTCGCCCGTGGACGCCTCGCCGACCACGTCGAACCCCTCGACGGTGAGCAGCATCTCCCGGATGCCGGCCCGGAACAGCGTGTGGTCGTCAGCGAGCACGATGCGCACGGTGCCGGCGGGGTCGACGAGGGTCACAGGCTCGCCTCGCCCAGCGGGACCCGGAGGGTGATCGTGGTTCCCCGCCCGGGTGAACTGCGCACCGACAGCCGACCGCGCAACAGCTCGGTCCGCTCCCGCATGGACGGCAGGCCGCCGCCGGGGGCGGTGGCCGAGGCGTTGGGCTCGAAGCCCCGCCCGTCGTCCGTCACCGAGGCGCTGGCCAGCGTGTCGGTGACCACGATGGAGATCCGGATCCAGCCGGGCCGGGCATGCCGCAGCGCGTTGCGGGTCGCCTCGCGCAGGATCAGGTACAGCTCCTCGCCGACGTTGGGCGGCAGCGCCTTCATGTCGCCCTGCACGTCCAGCACCGTCGAGATCTCCGGCGGCACGTTGGTGCGCAGGTACGTGCGCAGTGCCCGCTCCGGGTCACCGACCGACCGGCGCAGCTCGTCGGAGATGTCCTGGACCGTCTGGATCGACTCGACAAGCGAACTCATCGCGCTGGTCAGCTTCGCCTCGGCGGCCGGCGGGTTGGCCGTGCGGTAGTGCCGGTGCAGGTCCAGGTGCTGCAACGCCAGGCCCATCCCGTGCCCGATCCGGTCGTGCAGCTCGCGGGCGATGCGCCGCCGCTCCTCCTGGCGGGAGGCGTGCAGCCGCTCCAGCAGGTACTCCACGTAGGACAGTGAGGCGAGCACCACCCGGTCCATCACGGCGTTGTGCAGGGTGAGGCTGACGCCCAGCGCGGTCCGCGCGCCGCCGTCCGGCCGGGCGAGCAGGATCATCGGCAACGCCACCTCGAACAGCAGCGCCGCGGCCCGCAGCGACTGGGTCGGGTGGATGCCGCTGCGCGCCCGGCTGGCGCCCAGCCGCACCGAGTACAGCCGGGAGTCCGCGTCCGGCAACGTTTCCGCTGGCAGCAGGACTTCCTCAAGGACGAATTCGACCTGGCGCATCACGTCGTCAAGACTCTCCGGATCGCGCGACAGCGCGTAATCCTCGGCCACCAGCCTGCCGCGATACGTCTGGAGAATCCGGCGGATCAAATCGCGGTCCGGCATTTCCCTCGCGATATCCGGCAACCGAACGCCTTTCAGTCAGGCATGGCACCGACTGCGCACGCATTGCGATAGTACCGGCACGATCCGCATCGTCGTCAATCAGTGCTGTGGTTGCAAGATGTCGATGATCGTCGACAAATGCACTGCATACTGGACAATCATGAACCGTCGGTACGGCAGCCCCGGATCCGACCGCAACAGGCCCAGCGCCACGATTCCGGCACCCACCGGAAGCCCGACTCCGACCACCGGCGTGACGCCCAGGGTCCAGGCCGCGATCCCGGCCCCCGCGCCCACCGCGAGGGTGAGCACCGCGAGCACCAGCCGGGCGCGCCGCGCCCCGAGGACCACCGGCAGGGTACGCCGTCCCGCCGCCCGGTCGCCCGCCACGTCCGGCAGATCCTTGGTCATCCCGACCAGCGCCATCCAGGCGGACATGGCGCCGCCCACCACCAGCAGCGTGGGGGTCGGCCCCCCGCCGCCACCGGCGTACCACCCGGCCAGGTAGGTGACCACGCCGCCGGCCGCGATCACCGCCATCGCGCCACCGGTGTGCGCCTTCTGCGGCCGGGGGCCGGCCGAGTACAGCGTGCCCAGGGCGAGCATGGCCAGCACCAGCACCACCAGCAGCGGTCCGACCAGGATCGCCAGCAGCAGCGCCGCGGCCGCCAGCCAGGCCAGCATCGTGCGGGCGGCGGCCTCGGCCAGCTCGCCGCCGGCCAGCGGCCGGGTCGAGCCGTTGCCGCTGTCCTCCACCCGGTCGCTGAGTCCGTTGAGCAGATAGACGTACCACGTCGTACACAGCCAGGCCGCCGCGGCGACCGCGATCCGCCCATAGTCCAGCCCGGCGCGGGCCGCGGGCAGGGCCAGCAGCGCCGCGGTGAGAAACCGCAACTGGAACATGCGCTGCACCACCGGCCGCGCCTCGCGCCAGCTCAGCGCCACCGATCGGGTCCAGGGCAACCGCGACGCGACGGGAGCGAACGTACTCATGGCGGCCTCCAATCCTCCGGGTAACGCTGCCGATTGTTCGGACGTCGTGCGGCGCGCGGCTCGCCCGGTAAGCGATTTTCCCGTTCGCGAATGGTCGTAGCGACCTACGACCTTGGTATACAACCGGGCCTGCCACCCTTTTCCGAACCGCCCCGACATCCCTAGCGTTCGGTCCGAGGGGCCATCGGCCCGCAATCACACCGAAACGCTGGAGGTGTTTGCCATGCCTGTCGACCGCACGCGGTTTCTGCGGGTGAGTGGTACCCAGATCGTCGACGGAAACGGCACGCCGCTGCTGATCCGCGGAATCGGGCTGGCCGGCTGGCTGCTCATGGAGAACTGGATCACCGGCTTTCCCGGCCACGAGGAGGGGCAGGAGACCTCGGTCCGGCACGTACTCGGCCCGGACCTCACCCGCGTCTTCTACGACCGGTTCATCGAGCACTTCTTCACCGCGGCCGACGCCGAGTTCCTCGCCTCGATCGGCATCAACGTCGTACGGCTGCCGTTCCACTACAAGTTCTTCGAGTCCGACGACGCGCCGTTCCAGATCAAGCCGGAGGGCTTCCGGCACCTCGACCGCCTAATCGAGCAGTGCGCCCGGCACGGCATCTACACGATGCTCGACCTGCACGCCGTGCCCGGCTACCAGAACCAGGACTGGCACTCGGACAACCCGACCCACGTGGCGCACTTCTGGCGGCACCCTCACTTCCAGGATCGGGTGGTGAACCTGTGGCGGGCGCTGGCCGAGCACTACCGGGACGAGCCGTACGTGCTGGGCTACAACCCGCTGAACGAGCCCGCCGACCCGACCGCCGAGCGGGTCGGGCCGTACTACCGCCGGCTGGTCGAGGCGATCCGTGAGGTCGACCCGGACCACATCATCTTCCTGGACGGCAACCGGTACGCGATGGACTTCCACTTCTTCGGTGAGCCGACCCCGAACGTGGTGTACGCACCGCACGACTACCCGCCGCCGGGCTTCATGCCGGGCGCCCGCTACCCGGGCACGTTCCAGCTGATGCACGTCACCGCCCCGAGGAGGGCAGCGACGCCCCCGTCAAGGAGTCGCCGGACTACTGGGACAAGGCGGCCGTCGAGGAGGGCTTCCTGGAGCGCACCGAGTACATGCGCCAGACCGGCACGCCCATCGTGGTCGGCGAGTTCAACGCCGTCTTCAACGGCGACGACGAGCTGAAGGTGATGCGGCGCAACCTGCTCTCCGACCAGCTCGACATCTACGACAAGCACCAGGCCGGCTGGATCTACTGGGGCTACAAGGACATCGGCCTGGCCGCCCTGCTGTCGGTCGACCCGGACAGCCCGTGGCTGCGCCGCATCGCGCCGATGGTGGAGAAGAAGGCCCGGCTCGCGGTCGACCTGTGGGGCGGCGACCTGGCCAACATCGCCGACGTGCTCGCCCCGGTCCGGGAGGTCTTCGCCCGCGAGTTCCCGGACTACTGCCCGTTCCCGTGGGGCGCGGACTTCCGCATCAACCGGCTCATCCCGCACACGCTGTTCTCCGAGGCCCTGGCGGCCGAGTTCGGTGAGCTGTTCCGCGGGCTGGACGCCGACGGTATCGACGAACTGATGCGCTCGTTCCGGCTGGAGAACTGCCGGCCGCGCCACGACCTGATCGCGCTGCTGGACAGCGCCGGCGGACGGCGCTGACGTCCCGGCCGCCGCCGCGACGCGTACGGCTTCCCACGGAGGTTGCCCGCATGACCCAGACGCAACTGGCGCAGCACCAGCCGCTCGCGCCGGCGGACCGGAACCACCTGGTGCTCCGGGCGGATGTCACCGCCTCGTTCCGGCTGGACATCACGCCGAACCTGTTCGACCCGGCGAACGACACCCTCGCCGACGCCTGGCGGCAGGCCCGCCGGCTGCTGGTGGTCCGGGACGAGGTCGCCGCCGACCGCGCCGACCTGCTCACCGAGTACCTGCACGCCGCCCGGCGTACCGGTCGGCTCGACGACTACCTGCTGCTGGACCCCACGGACTCCCCCACGCCCGACGGCATCGAGGCCTGCGACGGCGTGGTGGAGGCCGCGGCCCGGGCCCGGCTCGGCCGCCGGGACGCCTTCCTGGCCTTCGGCAGTGCGCACACCGGCCAGGTGGTCACCGTCGCTGCCTCCTCCTACCGGCGCTGGACCCCGGCGCTGCGGATCCACCGGGACCTCGCCTCGACCGTCGGTTCGATCCGGGACGGCGTGCGGGTCGGACTGCACGACACCGCGATCAGCGCGCTGCAACGCTCCACGCACGTGCTGGTGGACGAGGACGGCGTGGTCACCGACCGGCCGTACGATCCGGCCGAGCAGGCCGCGGTGCTGCTGCTCGGCCTGCTCGACCTGACCGCGCTGGACCACCTGGTGACCGGCACGACCCCGCACGGCCGGGCCGAGGCCCTCGCGCTGGTGCTGCGGATGTGCCAGCGGTTCGGTCCGGGCGAGCCGATGTGGCAGCTCGGCGCCGTCTGGTCGCCGCTGGCGCCGGCCTGCGTACCGGCCGAGCACCGTCCGCTCTGGTCACTGATGCTGGCCGCCCGGATCGCCCACCGGATCGGCATCCTGCCCACCGACCGGCTGCGCGCGGCGACCGCGCTCACCCACCGGCTCGGCGTGGACGTCTCGGCCGCACCCGACGAGCAGGTGGCTCGGCGCTGGGCGGCCAACCCGGCGCTCGGCGACGGCCCGGTGCTGACCGTGCCGCTGCCCAACGACGACGGCGAGCCGGTCAGCATCGACCGCACCCTGCTGTACACCACGCTGACCGGCCTGCCGGCGCTGCCCGCGGTGCCGGCGGCGACGGGCGGGCCGGGCGATCCGGTCCCGTCGGCCCGGGTGCCACGCAGCCGGGTCTCCCGGGTGGCGGTGGGCGCCCGCACCCGCATCCGGGTGCCGGCCACCTTCCCGGTGCTGTTCACCGAGCGGCTGCTCGACGACGACAACTGGGACCTCGCGCCGCTGCTACCGGCCGGCGGCCAGGTGCTCACGGCCATCGACCCGTACCGGACGGACCAGCTGGCGCGGGTGCACCGGATGCTGGCCCGGTACCGCCGGCACGGGTACCTGGCCCGGTTCACCGTGGTGCCGGTGGATCCCACCGACCGGGCCAAGACGATGCAGCAGGTGGCCCGCATCCTGCAGACGGCCGAAGGGCTGGGACTGGGTCCCCGCGACCGGATGCTGGTGATCGGCGGTGGCACCGTGCTGGACATCGTGGGCTACGCCGCCTACCTCTACCGCGGCGACACCCCGTACCTGCGGGTGCCGACCACCCTGGTCGGGATGATCGACGCCGGGATCGGGCTGAAGGTCGGGGTGAACGTCGGCGGCCACAAGAACCTGATGGGCGCCTACCATCCGCCGCTGGCCTGCGTCTGCGACGCCACCTTCCTGGCCACCCTGGCCCCGGCCGAGCTGCGCTGCGGGCTGGCGGAGGCCGCGAAGATCGCCATGGTCTGCGACGCCGACCTGTTCGCGCTGATCGAGGCCCGGCACGAGGACCTGCTGGCCGGCGCCGGCACCCCGGAGGTCCGGGCGCTGCTGGACGGCTCGATCGCCACCATGCTGCGCGAGTTGGAGGCCAACCCGTTCGAGGACGAACTGCGCCGGCTGCCGGACTTCGGCCACGAGTTCGGGCACGTGCTGGAGTCGATGTCGGGGTTCCGGCTGCGCCACGGCGAGGCCGTCTCGATCGGCATGAGCCTGTCGTCCCGGCTCGCGCTGGACACCGGCCACCTCGACCGCCACGACCTCGACCGGCTGCTGGGCCTGCTCGGCGCCGCCGGCCTGCCGCTGTGGGATCCGGTCTGCGACCCCGAGGCGCTGTGGCGCAAGCTGCGCGACGACGTGGTGCCGCACAAGGGCGGCAAGCTGCACCTGGTCGTGCCGCGGACGGTCGGCACCGGGGACTTCATCGACTCGCTGAACCAGCTCGACGTGGGCATGCTCCGCGACGCCTGCGCCGAACTGCGGACCCGTTCCGAAGGGGGCGCGTGATGGCCTTCATCGTCGTGGACATGGGTGGTACCACCACCCGGGTCGGGGTGTGGGCCGACGGCGGGCTGCGGCCCGGGATCACCCGGTTCGCCACGCCGGGCGACCCGGACACCCACCTGGACGCCGTGGCCGCCGCGGTCACCGGCACCCGGGCGGCGAACCCCGGCATCACCGCCGTCGGGGTGGCGGTGGGCGCCACCGTGGACGCCACCGGCACGGTGCGCAACGCGAGCATGATGTGGCGCCGCCCGCACACCGGCCTCGACCTGGCCGGCGCGCTCCGCCAGCGGCTGCCGTGGGCGCGGATCACCGTCCGCAACGACATCGCCGCGGCGGCCTGGCGGTACCGGCGCCTCGGCCGGTACGCCCTGGTGACGATCAGCACGGGCGTCGCGGTCAAGGTGTTCGACGACCGGCTGCCCACGCCGTACAAGCTCGTCGAGGACCCCGACGGGCTCGGCGGCGAGGTCGGGCACGTGCCGGTCCGGCCGCCCGGGCGGGACCACCGGAGGCTCGGCGCGGCGGCGGCGGCCGGCGACCCGGCCGCGCGGCGCCGGCTGGCCGAACTGGACCTGCCGTGGTGCGAGTGCGGCAACGTCGACGACCTGTGCAGCCACGCCTCCGGGCCGGCCGCCGCGCGGGCGGCGCTGCGCGCCGGCGGCGGGCCGGTCGGCACCCGGGACATCGCCGCCGCGGCCCGAACCGGCGACCCGTTCGTGCTGGACCTGCTGCGGACCCTCACCCGCCCGCTGGCGCTCTACCTGCTCCAGCTCTCGGCGCAGCTCGGCCTGCGCCGGATGGTGGTGATGGGCGGGTTCGCGCACGGGGTCGGCGAGCCGTGGTTCGCGGCGCTGCGGGCCAACCTCGGCGACCTGCTGCCCTCCGGCGCCTGGTTCACCGGGTGGACCGGGGCCGACCTGGACGCCCTGGTCACCCCGTCGCTGGACGGCGACGACAGCCTGGCCGGCATCGGCTGCCTGCTGGCGGACGTCGGGTCGCAGGTCCGCTCGCTGGACAAGCCCATCGGCGTCACCGGCGTCACGGTGCGCCGCGACAGCCGGCCGGCCTGCGGCGCCGAGCAGTTCCTGGCCCGGATCCACTTCGCCGGCATCTGCGGCACCGACGTGCAGATCCTGCGCGGCGACCGGGGATGGGAGCCGGGCGTGCTGGGCCACGAGTGCGTCGGCGAGGCCGTCGAGGTCGGCGCGAACGTCCGGGACCCGGCCGTGGGCACCGTCTTCGCGGTCAACCCCAACCACCCGTACGACGAACACGACAAGATCGGCCACAACCTGCCCGGGGTGTGGCGGGACATCGCGCCGTTCGACGGTCACCTCGCCGAACGCGGGCAGCTGATCGAGCTGCCGGCCACCGGTTCCGCGGACTGGGTGCTGCTGGAGCCGCTCGCCTGCACCGTCCGGTCGCTGCGGCTGGCCGGCGAGCGGTGGAAGGGCCGTACCGTGCTGGTCGTCGGCGCCGGGGTCTCCGGGCTGCTGCACGTGCTGCTGGCCCGGCGCTGGAACGCCGACCGGGTGCTGCTGGCCAACCGCGGTGCCGGCCGGCTCTCCGCGGCCATCGACCGCGGCATCGTCGAGCCCGAGGACTGCCTCCGGCTGGACGAGACGCTGCTGTCCAGGCTGGACGGCGGCGTCGACGCGGTCATCATGAGCACGGCGGGCAACACCGGCGGCGCCGCCCTGGACCCGCTCTGGCCGGTCCTGGCCGACGGCGCCACCGTGCACCTGTTCGGCGGCTTCCCCGCCGACGCGGTGCTGCGGCCCTACGGTCGGGAGATCCCCGCACACCCGGTACGCAGCCGGGGCGAACGGGTCGCGCTCGACCTGCCCGGCGGCCGGACCTGCACCCTGGTCGGCTCCCGCGGCGCCGACCGGGACGACTTCGAGACCGCCGTGCGGGCCTGCGTGCCGGAGTCCGGCGGCACCCTGGAACTGGCCCCGCTGATCAGCCACGTGCTGTCGCTGGAGGCCGCGCCGCGGGTGCTGGCCGAAATCGGCGCGACAGGCCGGATCGACGGCCGGCCGGCGCTGCGGGCCGTGATCGACCTGCGGCTCGACGGTGACGTGGTGCGGCCGGTGGAGCCCGGCGCCGAGTTGCCGGCGGTGGCCCGGTGAGCGCGGGCGGCCGGGCCGGGCACGCCGGCGCCGCCGGGCTGTGGCGGCGGGTGCACCGGTACGCCTGGGCCTGCCCGCCGCCGTGGACGGCCGTGCGGCGCGCCGTCGCACCGCTCGGGGCGGCGCTGCCCGGACCGCTGCTGGTGCTCGGCACCGGCGGCTGGAGCTTCGCCGTGGACGCCCTCGGCAGCGACCGGGTGCGGGCGCTGGACAGCCTCGACCCGTGGACCCTCGCGCACACCCGGGCGCCGGCCAGCCGGCTGGCCGTCTCCTCCTCGGGAGCCACCGTCGAGACCCGGGCACTGGCCGAGGCGTTCCCCCCGACCCGGTGGCTGTGCGGCCGGCAGCTGTCCCCGCGCGGCGCCGACGACCAGGTGGCGCTCTTCGGCGCGCCGCTGTCCACCGCGTTCCTGGCGCCCGCCGCGCTGGCCGACCCGGCGGGGCTGCGCGACGCGTACCGGCAGTTGCGGGCCGGCCACCGGGGCACCGGGCTCGCGGCGGCGGAGCTGGCCGCCGGGGTCACCGGTCCGGACATCACCATCGCCCCGCCGGCCTGGGCCACCGAGGGTCTGCGGCTGTGGCTGCTCCAGCTCGGCCGGCAGGTGCTGTGCGGCAAGTCCGACCGGTTCCGGCCGCACGTCACGCTGGTCGGGCCGGACACCCGGGCGACGCCGGGAACACCGGCGCCGCCCGCCGGGCCGGACGTCCCGGCGACGCTCGACCTGCGCGCCGCCCGGCCCGGGCTGGCCGGCCTGATGGAGCTGATGTACCGGGCCGGGATGTTCGCCGCCTGCCTGGCCGTCCGGCACGGCGTCGCCCCGGCCGAACACCGCAACGTCACCGCGTACAAGCGGCTGCTCGGCCGCCGCGGCCCGGCGTACCGGACCGCGGACCTGGCCGGGTTCGTCGCCGGCTGGCTCGCCGACCGGCCGCGGCTGCGCCGGCTGCACGTCGTGCGCTACGGCGGCCAGCCGGCGCCGCTGCCCGACCCGGCCACCCTCGGCGCGGCCGACCGACCGGTCGAGGTGCACCGGGGCAGCGCGTGGAACCACCACTCGTTCCAGGCGGTGTACGCCGACCCGGGCACCGCCGTCGTCGTGCTGGCCGCGACGCCGGACGGGCTGCTGCGGGACATCGCCGAGGCCACCCGGCTCGCCCTCGGCGACCGGGCCGTGCTGGTGGAGGTCTGAGGTGGACGCCGTGCTGCTGGACATGGACGGGGTGCTGCTGGACTCCACCGCGCTGCTGACCGGCGTGTGGCGTACCTGGGCGGTCCGCAACGGCCTCGAACCTGCCGCCGTCGTCGCGACCAGCCACGGCCGGCGCAGCGCCGACACGCTGCACGCGGTGGCCCCGCACCTGGACCCGGACGAGCAGCGCCGGGAGCTGGACCGGCTGGTGCGCGAGCGCATCGACCGGGTGCGGCCGATCGACGGCGCCGCGCGGCTGCTCGCCGGCCTGCGCGTGCCGTGGGCGCTGGTCACCTCCGGCACCCGCTGGTTCGCCCACCGCTGCCTCACCGCGGCCGGGCTGCCGCTGCCGGCGGTGGCCGTGTACGGCGAGGACGTGCCGCGCGGCAAGCCCCACCCGGATCCGTACCTGGCCGGCGCCGCGCGGCTCGGCGTCGCCCCGCACCGGTGCGTGGTGGTCGAGGACGCACCGGCGGGCATCGCCGCGGCCAGGACCGCCGGCTGCCTGGTGGTCGCGCTGTCGAGCACCCACCGGCCCGACGAGCTGACCGGCGCGCACGCCCGGCGGCCCACCCTCGCGGCGGTCGGCGCCCTGCTGGCCGGCCTGACCGCACCCGAGCACGTCGCATCGAGAGGAGACCGGTAATGGCGGACCAACCGGTACTGCGGGTCCGAGGGCTGCGCAAGCGCTACCGCAGACACACCGCGGTCGACGGCATCGACTTCCAGGTCGGACCCGGTGAGCGGGTGGCGCTAGTCGGCCCCAACGGCGCCGGCAAGACCACCACGCTCATGTCGTGCCTGGGCGCCGTGCTGCCCGACGACGGCACCATCGAACTGCTCGGCCGCGGCACCCCGGGCGGCCGGCGCGCGGTGCTGGACCGGGTCGGGTACGCGGCGGGATACCTGCCGCTCCCCACCCACCTGCGGGTCATCGAGTACCTGACCCTGTACGGCAAGCTGTACGGCTGCCCCGACCCGAAGGCCGTCGCCCAGGCCGGGCTGCGGCACTACGGCGTGGAGCACCTGGCCCGGTCGATGGGCACCGAGCTGTCCAGCGGTCAGCGCACGGTGGTGGGCATCGTGAAGGCCACCATGCACCGGCCGGCGCTGATCGTGCTCGACGAGCCGACCGCGTCCCTCGACCCGGACGTGGCGCTGCGGGTGCGGACCCGGCTGTTCGAGCAGTGCGAGCAGCACAACACGGCGCTGCTGGTGACCAGCCACAACATGACCGAGGTGGAGCGGCTGGCGCAGCGGGTGGTGTTCATCGCCGCCGGCCGGGTGGTGGCCGACGACACCACCGAGCGGATCGCCGCCCGGCTCGGCCAGACCAACCTGGAGGACGTCTACCTGCACCTGAACGCCAACCCCGCGAACACCGGAGTGTGATCGGAATGAGTATCCCGACGGCCCTCACCGTGCCCGCGTCGTCGCTGCGGCGGACCCTCGCGGTGGCGAGCCGGCACATCTACGTCACCCTGCGCAATCCGCCGCGGCTGTTCGACATGGCGGTCTGGCCGGTGGTGGACACCGTGCTGTACGGCTCCATCGCGCTGTTCATGCAGCGCGCCCCGGCCGGTTCGGCGCGCACCGCGCTCACCGTGATCGCCGGAATCATCATGTGGCACGTGGTCTACCAGGCGCAGATCGCGGTCTCCGCCGGCTTCAACGAGGAGACCTGGTCGCGACACCTGCCCAGCCTGCTCACCACCCCGCTGCGACCGCTGGAGTGGCTGTTCGGCACCGCCCTGCAGGGGATGGTGAAGGTGGCCATCGGGGTCACCGCGGTCACCGTCGCGGCCGTCACGCTGTACGGCTTCGACGTGTCGGTGATCGGCCCGTCGGTGATCCCGGTGCTGGCGCTGCTGCTGCTCAACGGGTGGGCGCTGGCGATGATCGTGATCGGGCTGGTGCTGTACTTCGGGTCGGCCGCCGAGGCGCTGGTCTGGGGGTTGCTGTTCGTGGTGCTGCCGCTGTCCGGCGCGCTGTACCCGACCTCGGTGCTGCCGGCGGTGCTGCGGCCGGTGTCGGCGATCCTGCCACCGCGGTACACGTTCGACGCCGCGCGGGCGGTGATGACCGGCGGGCCGACACCGTGGGCCGAGATCGGGGTGGCGGCGGTCGCCACCGCCATCTTCATCGCCATCGGTCTCGCGTTCGCCGGCGCGATGCTGCGCACCTTCCAGCGCCGCGGCTTCATCAGCCGGTACCAGTGATGGACGGCTACTTCGAGCTGCTGCGCCGGCCGGACCCGGACGGGGCGCTCCGGCTGCCGGCGGACGCGGCCCGGCCGGGGGTCACGGTGCTGATCCCCACCTACACGCCGACGGGCGGCGACCGCTCCACCCGGCTGCGCCGCTGCCTGCACAGCGTGCCGGCGGCGGACGCGACGTTCGTCATCGTCGACAACGGGCTCTGCGCGCCCGCCCGGGCGCAGCTCACCGCGCTGCTGTCGGCGACCGGCCGCCCGCACCTGGTGGTCGACGCCCCGGCCGGGCAGGTCGGGACCGGGCAGGCAGCGGCCGGACACGCCGGGACCGCTCAGACAGGGGCGGCCGGCGCCGAGCCGGGGCCGCGCCGGCGGTACACCACGGCAGCCGCCCGCAACGCCGGGCTGGCCGCGCTGGCGGCGCTGCCGGACACCCATCCGGTACGCCGGGAGTTCCTGCTCTTCCTGGACGACGACACGGTGCTGGCCCCCGACGCGCTGCCGGCGCTGGTTGCCGCGCTGCGGGACCGGCCGGCGGCGATCGCGGCCTGCCCCCGGGTGGTGCCGGTGGCCGATCCCGGGCACTGGCTGGCCGGCCGCCCACCGACCGCCGGGACGGCGGCGGCCGGCGCTCCAGCGGTCCGGGCGGCGACGCCGCACCGGCTGCCGGGTCCGATCCGGGACGGCCGGTACGACCTGCTCTCGGTCACCAGCCACGGCAGCCTGGTCACCGGGCGCACGGTGGGCCTGCTGGTCCGCCAGGCACCGGTGCTGGCCAACCTGCCGCTGTTCTTCCCGGGCACCCCGTACGGCAGCAGCGAGGACATGCTCGCGATGGCCGCGCTGTCCCGGCTCGGCCAGCTCTGGTCGGTGCCGGCCGCGCAGGTCGCCGACGAGGCCCGGGACGCCCCGGGGTCGACCCGGATCCAGCAGTACGCGTGGGGCTTCGACCACGCCTGGCTCGCCGGCGCGCTGGCCCGGGCCGGCCTGGTCCCGCCCGGCGTGCACGTGCTGTCCTGGCGGGACGGGCGGTGGCGGCACGAGCGGCTGGACTGGGGACCGGCCACCGGATTCCTGATCAACCCGGCCGAGGTGCTGCTCGGCTACCGCATGCTCACCGCGGTCGCCGGCAACCCGGCCGCGGCGCAGGGCCTGTTCGGACCGGACGCCGGGCCGGTCCGGGACGGGCTGCCGCGGCTGGGGCGCGTCCTGTGGCGGCACGCCCGGGGCGCCGGCCGCACCGCGGACCCCCGTCCGGACCTGCCCGCGCTCGCCGGGCGGGACTGGTCCGGACTGCGCGACGGCCTCGACTCGCTGCTGGGTCACCTCGCCGGCAACGTGGCCGGCAGCGCGGACCACAGCTTCCTCTACGGCGCCCGCCAGCCCGCGGTCGCCACCCCCGGCGTGTCGTCAACCTCCATCGAACGGAGCAGGTCATGGTCTTCCAGATCGGCATCGTAGGAGCCGGCGCCCTCACCCGCATCGGGCTCGCGCCGGCGCTGCTGTCCATGCCGGAGGCGCGGCTCGCCGCGGTACTCGATCCGGACCCGGCGGCGCTGGCGTCCATCGCGGACCTGGCGCCCGGGGCCGTGCTCGGCTCCGACGCCGAGCGGTTCTTCGACACCCCGCTGGACGCGGTGCACGTGGCCACCCCGAACCACCTGCACGAGCAGTACGCCTGCCGGGCGCTACGGATGGGCCTGCCGACCATCGTGGACAAGCCGCTGGCAGACAGCGTCGCATCGGGCGCTCGGATCGTCGCCTGCGCGGCCGAGACGGGGACCCCGGCGCTGATCGGCTACATGGCCAAACACAACGCGGCCTACGTGGCGGCCCGGCGGCTGGTGGCCGAGGGCGCCATCGGTACGCCGGTCTCGATGGTCGGGTCCCGGCTGGGCTGGCGCAAGTACGACTGGCGGTCCCGACGCAGCCAGGGCGGCCTCGGTTGCCTCGCCGACCTGGGCATCTACCCGGTGCTCACCGCGGTCGACCTGTTCGGGGCCGAGCCGGTGCGCTGCCAGGCCAACGCGTACCCGGTCGACGACCCGGAGCGCACCGAGGTGTACGCCCAGGCGACGCTCTGGTTCGACGAACGGCGCTACCTGCACTTCGAGACCTCGTTCGCGTTCGACCAGCAGCCGGCCTCGGCCGAGGTGTCCGGCTACACGGTGGTCGGCGACGCGGGGGTCCTCCAGGTCACCGGCGGCTGGGCGATGAACGGCGGCGGCACCGTCGACTACTGCACGGCGACCGGTTGGCACCGGCCGGACCTGGTGCCGGTCGACCCGTACGCCAGCCAGTACCGGTCGCTGCTGGCCGCGGCCGGCGGCGCCCCGGTGCCGGGCGAGCTGAGCCTGGCCCGCGGCCTCACCGACCTGGAGATCCTGTACGCCGTGCGGCGTACCGCGGCGGCCCGCGCCGGGACCGCCCCGATCACCGTCGGCGCCGCCGCGCTGGTGGCGTCCCGGTGAACGGCCGTCCGGTGAACGGCTACCCGGTGGGTGGCACGCCGACCCCGCCGGTGCCGGCGGCCGGCCCGGTGCTTCCGGTACTGCACAGCTACTCGCTGCGCGGCTACCCCGGGAACACGTCTTCGCGGTGGCCCGGGCCGGCCGGTGGCCGGCGGTGGAACTCGCCGCCTGCCACCTGGACCTGTCCGACGCCACCCGGGACCTGGGGGCGGCGCTGGCGCAGGCCCGGGACGCCGGCACCAGCGTGTACTGCCTCGGGTACTGGGGCGAGTTCATCGGGCTGCCGGAGACGGTGGACTGGGTCCGGCGGGCGATCGAGGCGTGCGGCCGGCACGGCGTACCGATGGTCAACGGCTCGGCCGGTTGGCTGGTGCAGGAGCCGCGACTGTGGGACCGCGACTGGCGCAAGAACGGCAGCGCGATGGCCACGGACGAGGACTACGCGGTGGTCGCCGCGGCCTACCGCGGGCTGGCCGACGAGGCCGCCGCGGTGGGAGTCCGGATCGGGATCGAGGTGCACCCGAACACGGTGCACGACACGGTGCCGGCGGCGGCCCGGTTGCTGTCGCTGATCGACCGCCGGAACGTGACGGTGACGCTGGACCCGGCAAACGCCGTACCCCTGGCGCCGGACGATCCGGCCGAGTTGGCGCTGCTGGGCGGCGGTCCGACCTACTTCCACCTGAAGAACTGTCTGGCCCGCGAGGGTGTCGCCGACTTCACCGTGGACGCGGCGAACGGGGTGGTCGACAACTACCGCTGGCTGGCCGCGCTGCTGGCGGCCGGGACGTGTCCGGCGGTGGCCGTCGAGTACTGCGGCGCGGGAGACCCCCATCCGCGGCTGTCCGCCGCGCGCCGCTACCTGGACGACACCCTCGCCCTGCTCACCGGCCGACCGGCGGGCCGCGGCCCGCAGTGATCGGGGGGGGTCGCGGCCCGCAGTGATCGGGGGGGGCGCGGCTCCCGGCGGCCGACGGGCGGCGGCCGCCGGGTCGCGGCCCGCGGCGCGGCCCGTAGCCATCCGGGCGCGGCGCGGGCCGGTCGCCGGTCAGCCCGAGCAGCGCGGCCCGCACTCCGGTCCGGCGGCCCCGCTCAGGTACCCGCGCAGCAGGTGGGCGCTGTCGGCGGTGGCCACCACCAGGCAGGCCGGGCCGGTCAGCGGCACCCGGACCGCGGTGGGGGCGATCACCCGCGGTGCGGTTGCCGCGTCCGGGCCGACCCGCAGCAGCGAGCCGGTCGCCTTCGCCCCGCCGAGCACGGCCGGACCGTCCCAGCCGGGCGCGCCACCCACGGCGAGGGTCTGGTGCAGCAGCGGCCGGTCCGCGTACCGCACCCGGGTGCTCACCTCCACCTCGCCGGCCGGCTCCGCGTGCCGGCCGCAGACCAGCTCGTCCCGCCACAGCAGGGTCGCCGACTCGGCCAGCTCGACGGTGGCGTCGGTGCGGTGCCGGCAGCGGGCCGCGGCCACCGTCTGCTCCGGCAGCCAGTGCAGGGTGCCGCCGCCGGCCACGGTGGCGCGGACGGTGAACCGGGAGCCGGCGCCCGAGCGGGCCGGCAGCGCCACCGAGGCGGCGACCGTGCCGAGGCAGAGCGTGGCGCCCGGACCCACCTCCAGGTCCAGCCGCAGGTCGTCGCCGCCGAGCGGGCCGGCGGCGCCGCCGACCAGGTGCACCGTCGCCGGGCCGCCGGCCGGACCGGTACGCCGCAGCAGCAGCGGCGTCTCGCCGCGCATCCGGGTCAGTCGAGTTCCACCGCGGCCGTCGGCCTCGGCAACCACCCGGGCGCGGGCCCGCATCAGCGGGCCTCCGCCGCCATCCCCGGCTCGTGCGCGGCGCGCAGCCGCCGGATCCAGTCGGCGACCGGCGTCGCCCGCGGATCCCCGGTCAGCGACAGGAAGACCGTGGGCAGGTCGCCCCGGCGCGCCCGGGCGTCGCGGTCCATCACCGACAGGTCCGCGCCGACCAGCGGGGCCAGGTCGGTCTTGTTGATCACCAGCAGGTCGGCGGTGGTCACCCCCGGCCCGCCCTTGCGGGGCACCTTGTCGCCGCCGGCCACGTCCACCACGAAGATCTGCCGGTCGACCAGACCCCGGCTGAAGGTGGCCGTCAGGTTGTCCCCGCCGCTCTCCACCAGGACGAGGTCCAGCGGACCGAGCGTGGACTCCAGCTCGTCGATGGCGTCCAGGTTGGCCGAGATGTCGTCCCGGATGGCGGTGTGCGGACAGCATCCGGTCTCCACCGCCCGGATCCGGTCGGCCGGCAGCACCCCGTTGCGTTTGAGGAAGTCCGCGTCCTCGGTCGTGTAGATGTCGTTGGTGACCACCCCGAGCCGCAGTTGCCCGCCGAGCGCCCGGCACAGCGCGGCCACCAGGGCGGTCTTGCCGGATCCGACCGGGCCGCCGATCCCGACCCGCAGCGCCCGGGCCGCCGGTGGGGGCGGCTCGTGCGGGTCGACGTCCGGGTGCGGATGGCTGTGCGGGACCGGCGGATCGTCGTGGGTGACAAGGTCAGGATGCAAAGAGACGCACCTCCCAGCTCGCGTGGACTTCGGCGTGGATGTCGGCCAGCGGCGCGCTGCCGGCGGGCAGGTCGGCGGCCGGTCGGTCGGCCGCCGCGGCGGCGGCGCGGGCCACCTCGTCGCAGGCGCCGGCCAGGCCGGACAGCAGCGCCTGGGTCCGGTACGGGTCGAGCCCGAGCAGCCGGACCGCGGCGCTGGCCGGGCCGGTGAGCACCCCGTACGCGCCGACCAGCGCGGTCTGCGCGACGCTGAGCCCGGCGGCGTGCCCGGTGAGGCCCAGCGCGATCGGCTGGTGGCATCCGTCGGGGTGCCGCGGCGCGGCGTCGAAGCCGGCACCGCCCCAGGTGGCCCGGCCGGCCCGCAGCAGCGCCCGGCCCTGCCGGCGGGAGGCCAGCCGGAGCGCGGGAGCGGCGGTGCGCGCGTCGAGTTCGGCGTCCAGTTCGGCCAGCCCGGCGGCGCGCTGGAGCCCGGGACCGGCAGACCTGGCGTACGCGGCGGCGGCGAACGCGGCGGTGACCGGGCCGGCGGTGGCCAGCCGGCCGCGCAGGAAGGCCGCCAGTTCGGGGAGGCCGGTCACCCGGCCGGCGGCGACGGCGGCCTCCAGGCCGGCGGAGTGCGCGTGGCCGCCGGCCGGGAACCGCCCGTCGGCCAGCAACAGCAGCGTGGTCACGCCCGCCGGGAGCGCCGGATCCGCGGGTGCCGCGCCCGCCGGGAGCGCCGGATCCGCCGGCGCGGCAGCGGCCGGTGCGGCAACGGCCGGCGCGGCGGGGTCCGCCGGGACCGCGGGAGCGTCCATCAGAACAGGAAGTAGCGCTGGGCCATCGGCAGCTCGTCCACCGGATCCGGCTCGACCACGGTGCCGTTCACGCGCACCGTGAAGGTGTCCGGCTCGACCTCGATGCGCGGCAGGGCACCGTTCTCCGGCAGGTCGGCCTTGCCCCGGGAGCGGACGTTGCCGACCGGGACGAGCGGGCGGCGCACGTCCAGGCGCAGCCCCGCCTCCAGCGCGGCCGGCGCCACGAACGCCAGGCTGGTGGCCGCCGGCGCCACCCCGTAGGCGCCGAACATCGGCCGCGGCAGCGTGGGCTGCGGGGTGGGGATGGACGCGTTCGCGTCGCCCATCTGCGCCCAGGCGATCATCCCGCCCTTGACCACCAGATCCGGACGCACCCCGAAGAACGCCGGGTTCCACAGCACCAGATCGGCCAGCTTGCCGGGCTCGACCGAGCCGACGTGCTCCTCCAACCCGTTGGCCATGGCCGCGCAGATGGTGTACTTGGCGACGTACCGCCGGGCCCGGTGGTTGTCGGCCCGGCCGTCCCCGGGCAGCGCGCCGACCCGGGCCTTCATCACGTGCGCGGTCTGCCAGGTCCGCAGCACGACCTCGCCGATGCGGCCCATGGCCTGCGAGTCGGAGCCGATGATGGAGATCGCGCCGAGGTCGTGCAGCAGGTCCTCGGCGGCCATGGTGGACGGCCGGATGCGGCTCTCGGCGAACGCCAGGTCCTCGGGCACCGCCGGGGACAGGTGGTGGCAGACCATCAGCATGTCCAGGTGCTCGGCCAGGGTGTTGCGGGTGTACGGCCGGGTGGGGTTGGTCGAGGACGGCAGCACGTTGGGGTGGCTGGCCACGGTGATGATGTCCGGCGCGTGCCCGCCGCCGGCCCCCTCGGTGTGGTACGAGTGGATGGCCCGGCCGTTGATCGCCTTCAGCGTGTCCTGGACGAAACCCGCCTCGTTCAGCGTGTCGGTGTGGATGGACACCTGCACGCCGGAGGCGTCGGCCACCCGCAGGCAGGCGTCGATGGCCGCGGGCGTGGTTCCCCAGTCCTCGTGCAGCTTGAAGCCGCCCGCGCCGGCCCGCAACTGTTCCCACAGCGCCTCGGTGGCCACCGTGTTGCCCTTGCCGAGCAGCAGCACGTTGACCGGGAAGGTGTCCAGCGCCTCGTGCATCCGGGCCAGGTGCCAGGCGTTTGCCGTGACCGTGGTGGCCTTGCTGCTCTCGGCCGGCCCGACACCGCCGCCGACCAGCGTGGTGACGCCGCCGGCCAGCGCCTCGGCGACCAGTTGCGGGCAGATGAAGTGCACGTGCGTGTCGACCGCGCCGGCGGTGAGGATCCGGTTGTTGCCGGCGATGACCTCGGTGCCCGGCCCGATGACCAGGTCGGGGTGCACACCGTCCATGATGTCCGGGTTCCCGGCCTTGCCCAGCGCCACGATGCGGCCGTCCCGGATGCCCACGTCCGCCTTGACCACGCCCCAGTGGTCCAGCACGACGGCGCCGGTGATCACGGTGTCCGGGGTGCCGTCGGCCCGGGTGGCCCGGGACTGTCCCATCGACTCGCGGATCACCTTGCCGCCGCCGAAGACCACCTCCTCGCCGCCCGCGCAGTGGTCCGTCTCGATCTCGATCAGCAGGTTGGTGTCGGCCAGCCGGATCCGGTCCCCGGTGGTCGGGCCGTACAGCGCCGCGTACCGCGACCGGTCGACGAAGCTCATCGGGACCGCCCGGCCGCGGCGTCCAGCGGCCCGCCGCAACGTGCCCGCAGCCCGGCCACCACCCGGCGGCCGGCCAGCGGCACCAGCTCGACCGCCCGGCTCACCCCGGGTTCGAACCGGACGGCGGTGCCCGCGGGTACGGCCAGCCGCAGTCCCCAGGCCGCCGCCCGGTCGAACGACAGCCCGGGGTTGGCCTCGGCGAAGTGGTAGTGCGAGCCCACCTGCACCGGCCGGTCGGCGGTGTTGGTCACGGTGAGCGTGGTGACCGCCCGGCCCGGGTTGATCTCCACGTCGCCGTCGGCGAGCAGGACCTCACCCGGGATCACGGGATGGGGTGGTGCACCGTCACCAGCTTGGTCCCGTCCGGGAAGGTCGCCTCCACCTGCACCTCCTTCAGCATCTCGGGTACGCCGTCGAGCACGTCGGCCCGGGTCAGCACGCCGCGGCCGGCGTCCATGAGGTCCACCACGCTGCGCCCGTCCCGGGCGCCCTCCAGCAGGTACGCGGTGAGGATCG
Source organism: Plantactinospora sp. KBS50 (assembly GCF_002285795.1). GTDB lineage: Bacteria > Actinomycetota > Actinomycetes > Mycobacteriales > Micromonosporaceae > KBS50. The sequence goes on along the minus strand of NZ_CP022961.1, from coordinate 2,852,085 downwards.
CCACCGCCTCGGGATAGTTCAGCCGCAGCCCGCGTTCGCGGCGGCGCCGCGCCACGTCCGCGGCCACGTGGATGAGCAGCCGGTCCTGCTCGTGCGGGGTGAGGAACATGGCGGCCTCCCGCTCACACCGTCAGGGCCCGGCGGACCGTGCCCAACGCCTCGGCACCGCCGTCGCCGGACGAGCCGACCCGGCCGGCGGCCAGCACCACGTACCGCTGTGCCGCGGTGAGCGCGAAGCCGACGTGCTGCTCGACCAGCAGGATCGACATGCCCCGGCCGGCCAGCGTGAGGATGGCGCGTTCGATCTGGGCCACCACGGTCGGCTGGATCCCCTCGGTCGGCTCGTCCAGCAGCAGCACGGTCGGCCGGGTGATCAACGCGCGGGCGATGGCCAACTGCTGGCGCTGCCCGCCGGAGAGCAGCCCGGCCCGCCGGTGCAGCAGCGTGGTCAGCGCCGGGAACAGGTCCAGCGCCTCGGCCAGCGCCGCCCGCCCGGCCGGCCGGCCGTCGGCCACGAGTTGCAGGTTCTCCCCCGCGGTCAGGTGCGGGAAGCACTGCTGGCCCTGCGGCACGTACGCCATGCCGCGGGCCACCCGCCGGTGCGGGGCCAGCCCGGTGATGTCCTCGCCGTCCAGCCGGACCGTGCCGGCGCGCGGCTTCAGCAGGCCGATGGCCGTGCGCAGCAGGGTGCTCTTGCCGGCGCCGTTGTGCCCGAGCACCGCGGCCACGCCGTCGGGCGGCACGGACACCGACACGCCGTGCAGCACGATGCTGCGCCGGTAGCCGGATTCGATGCCCTCCAGTTCCAGCATCACGCCTCCGTCCGGGCCAGCGGTTCGCCGCGCTCCGCGCCGCCGTGGCCGAGGTAGACCTCCTGGACCCGGGGATCGGCCTGGACCTGCGCCACCGTGCCCTCGGAGAGCACCTTCCCCTCGTGCATCACGGTCACCGTGTGCGCGTACCGGCGCAGGAAGTCCATGTCATGCTCGATGACCAGCACGGTGCGGTCCCGGGCCACCACCCCGAGCAGTTCGCCGGTGCGGTCCCGCTCGTCCTGGCTCATCCCGGCCACCGGCTCGTCCAGCAGCAGCAGCCGGACGTCCTGCACGAGCAGCATGCCGATCTCCAGCCACTGCTTCTGGCCGTGCGACAGCACGCCGGCCGGCCGGTCCCGCAGCCCGGCCAGCCCGATGGTCTCCAGCGCCTGCGCCACCGGCGGGGGCACGTCCCGGCGCCGGCGCAGCAGGCTCAGCGCCCGCCGGCCGGCTCCGGCGGCGATGTCGAGGTTCTGCAGCACGCTCAGCTGCTCGAACACCGTCGAGGTCTGGAACGTGCGCCCGACGCCGAGCCGGGCGATCCGGTGCACCGGCCGGCCGAGCAGTTCGGTGTCGTCGAAGCGCACCGACCCGCCGGCCCGGACCAGGCCGGTGACGGCGTCGACGAGCGTGGTCTTGCCGGCACCGTTCGGTCCGATGAGGAACCGGATGTCCCCGGCCCGCACGTCCAGGTCGACGCCGCTCAGCGCGACGAATCCCTCGAAGACGACCCGCAGGTCCCGGATGCACAGTCCGGCCGCGGTCTGCGTGTCCATCAGGCGGTCGCCTCCTCGGCCAGTGCCGTCGGGGCCGGTGTCGGGGCCGCGTCCGCCGGGGCCGGTCCGACCGGGGCCGGCGCCGGCGGGGACGCGTCCCCGGGGGCGGACCGGTTGCGGTTGCGCAGGCCGTGGCCGAGCGCCGCGAGCCCGCCCGGCAGGAACGCCACCACGAGCACGAACAGCAACCCCTGCAGGTACGTCCAGGCGGCCGGGAACTGTTCGGAGAGCGCGGTGCGGGCCCAGGCCACGGCGACCGCGCCGAGCACCGGACCGAGCAGGGTGGCCCGGCCGCCCACCGCCACCCCGATGACGAACTCGATGGAGGGCACGATGCCGATCAGCGCCGGGTTGATGATCCCGACCGCCGGCACGAACAGCGCGCCGGCGAGCCCGGCCATCCCGGCCGCGACCACGTACGCCATCAGCTTGACGTTGGCCGGGTTGTAGCCCAGGAAACGCACCCGCTCCTCGGCGTCGCGCACCGCCACCAGCAGTTCGCCGTACCGGCTGCGGATGAGCTGCCGGGCCAGCGCGAGCAGCGCCAGCAGCGCGGCGGCGATGACGAAGTAGACCATCCGCTGATTGACCGGGTCATCCAGGTCGTACCCGAAGAAGCCCTCGAAGTCGGTCAGCCCGTTGGTGCCGCCGGTGGTGCCCTGCTGGCCGACCAGGAAGATGGCCAGCGCCGCCGCGAGGGCCTGGGACAGCAGCGCGAAGTACGCGCCGCGGACCCGGCGGCGGAACACCAGCGTGCCCAGCAGCAGGGCCACCAGCATCGGCAGCACGACGGTGGCCGGCACCGCGAACCAGGGGCTCGCGAACGGGCGCCACCACCAGGGCAGCGCGTCGAGCTGCCCGTACAGTTGCATGAAGTCCGGCAGGTTGCCCGGACCCGCGTCGGCGAGCTTGAGATGCATGGCCATCGCGTAGCCGCCGAGCCCGAAGAACACCCCTGGCCGAGGGTGAGCATGCCGCCCCGGCCCCAGGCCAGCCCGATGCCGATCGCCACCATGGCCACGCACAGGTACTTGGCCAGCAGGTTCAGCCGGAAGTCCGACAGGGCCACCGGGGCCACCGCGAACAGCAGCAGCGCGGCCGCGGCGAAGCCGGCGCCGGTGACCAGCCGCGGCCTCACGCCAGGCTCCGGGTACGCATCGTGAGCAGCCCCTGGGGGCGCCACTGGAGGAAGGCGACGATCGCGATGAAGACGCCGACCCGGGCGACGCTGACCGTGGTGGTGTACTCCAGCATCGCCTGCAACACGCCCAGCAGGAACGCCACCAGCACGCTGCCGCGCAGGTAGCCGATGCCGCCGGCCACCACCACGAGGAACGCGTCGATGATGATGTTGGTGCCCATGGTCGGCCCGATCGGGCCGAGCAGCGTCAGCGCCACGCCGGCCACGCCGGCCAGCCCGGACCCGATGAAGAAGGTCAGCCGGTCCACCCGCCCGGTCGGCACCCCGGACACCGCCGCCAGGTCGCGGTTCTGCACCACGGCGCGGATCCGCCGACCGAGCGGGGTGTACCGCAGCACCAGCGTCAGCGCCACCACCGCGAGCACCGCCAGGGCCAGGATGAACAGCCGGTTCGTGGCCAGCACCAGGTCCCCGGCGATCCGGACGTGCCCGGTGAGCACCTCGGGCGCCCGGGTCTGCACGTTCGGCGCGCCGAAGATGTCCCGGGCCAGTTGCTGGAGCATCAGCGAGACACCCCAGGTGACCAGCAGGGTGTCCAGCGGCCGGGCGTACAGCCGGCGGATCAGCAGCAGTTCCAGCAGTACGCCCATCCCGCCGGCCACCGCGAAGGCGACCGGAAGTGCCACCAGCAGCGAGATCCCGGCGCCGGCGATCGTCTTCTGCAGCACGTACACGGTGTACGCCCCGGCCATGATGAACTCACCGTGCGCCATGTTGATGACGTTCATCTGGCCGAAGGTCAGGGCGAGGCCGAGCGCGATGAGCAGCAGCACCGCCCCGATACTGATTCCGGTGAAGAGCTGGCTGACGATGACCATGGTCAGGACAGCCCGGTCGCCCAGGAGTAGCCCTTCAGGTACGGGTCCGGCTTGATCGGCTCGCCGGAGTTCCACACCTCGGTGATCAGGCCGTCCGCGCCGACCTTGCCGATCCGCGCGGTCTTGTAGATGTGCTGGGTCGCCCCGTCCACCGTGACCTCGCCCTCCGGTGCCTCGAAGGTGATCCCGTCGGAGGCGGCCTTGACCTTCTCCACGTCGAACGAGCCGGCCTTCTCGACCATCGCCTTCCACAGGTACACCGAGACGTACGCGGCCTCCATCGGGTCGCTGGTCGGCTTGTCCGCGCCGTACTTCGCCTTGTACGCGGCCACGAACTTGTCGTTCGCCGCGCCCGGCGTGGTCTGGTAGTAGTCCCAGGCGGTGAGCTGGTTCTCCAGGTACTGCGTGCCGATGCTCTTGACCTCCTCCTCGGCGATCGACACCGACACCACCGGCATCCCGGCCGCGGTGAGGCCGGCGGACTTGTACTCCTTGAAGAAGGCCACGTTGCTGTCGCCGTTGAGGGTGTTGAACACGGCCGCGGCCTTGGCCGCCTTGACCTTGTTGACGATCGTGCCGAACTCGGTGGAGCCCAGTGGCGCGTAGTCCTCGCCGAGCACGGTCATCCCGTTCGCCGCGGCGTACGCCTTGATGATCTTGTTTGCGGTACGCGGGAAGACGTAGTCGCTACCGACCAGGTAGACCGACGTCTTGCCCTGCGCCTTCAGGTAGTCCAGCGCCGGCACGATCTGCTGGTTGGTGGTGGCGCCGGTGTAGAAGATGTACGGCGACTGCTCCAGGCCCTCGTACTGCACGGGGTAGAACAGCAGCGCCTTGTTCTTCTCGAAGACCGGCTTGACCGCCTTGCGGCTGGCCGAGGTCCAGCAGCCGAAGACGGCCGCGACCTTCTCCTGCTTGATCAGCAGTTCGGCCTTCTCGGCGAAGGTCGGCCAGTCCGAGGCGCCGTCCTGGCTGACCGGCACCAGCTTCTTGCCGAGCACGCCGCCCGCGGCGTTGATCTCGTCGACGGCCAGCAGCAGCGAGTCCCGCACGGTGACCTCGCTGATCGCCATCGTTCCGGACAGCGAGTTGAGCAGTCCGATCTTGACGGAGTCGCCGGAGGTGTCGGCCACGGCCGCGGCCGAGGACTCCTTGTCGCCGGTCTTGCTGCCACAGCCGGTGAGCGCCGTCGCCGCAACGAGCAGGAGCGCGCAGGCGGCAACACGAATTTCGCGGATCCGGTACATGAAACCTCCCTGGTTGTTCGGGAAGCGCAGATGTCAGGATTCGGCGGCGATGCCGATTTCGAGTGCCGGATGCGACGATGAATGCCGGGCACGAGGGGCAACACGCGGACCGCGGTCGGGACGTCGCCGTGCACCGCGGAGGGGATCGGCCGGTCCGGAGTGGGTCAACTTCCGTGGGCCGTCTCGTGGTCGGCCTGCGGAGAACACCGGTCCGGTCCGGTGGCTTCACCTGTGCCGGTCTGTTGATCGGTACGGTAAGCCTGGCGAATTTCGATTTCGCCGAAGTTTCACGGCACTGAATTGGACGTTTCCACGGTGGACCGTCGATCGTGGATGGCAGGTCATCGACGTACGTCGCCGGCAGCCGAAGACGTCCGTGAATGCGTACCGGATCATGCGGCGGCGGACCCACGACCGGCGCGGGGTCCGCGCGGTCGTGGGTCCGCCGTGGGTGGCGACCGCGCTGACCGCGGTCGCCGTGGGTACGTGGCCGCGCCGGGTGCGGTCGCGGCGCCCGGGTCAGGGGCTGGTGCAGCTCGGCGTCGGGCTGGTCGGCGTGCCGCTGCCGAGGAAGCCGAAGGTCGTGGAGCCGCCGGCCGGGATCGAACCGTTGTAGGCCACGTTGCGCACCGAGACCGACGAGCCGCTGGTGCTCAGCGTGCCGTTCCAGAGCTGGGTGATGCTCTGCCCGGCGCCGAGGCTCCACTGCACGGTCCAGCCGCTGATCGCCGAGCCGCCCGCGGTCACCGTGACCTCGCCCTGGAATCCGCCGGGCCACGAGCTGGTGGTCCGGTAGCTCGCGCTACAGGCGCCGGCCGGCGGCGGCGTACTGGGCGGGGGCGTCGTCGGCGGCGGGGTGCTGGGCGGCGGCGTCGTCGGCGGCGGGGTGCTGGGCGGCGGCGTCGTGGGTGGCGGCGTGCTGGGCGGCGGGGTCGTCGGGGTGGTGGTCAGCCCGAAGAACGTGACGGCCTGCGCGGCCATGCCGGTCATCGGCAGGCTGTGCCCGGCGCCGGCGATGCTGTACGCCTCGACCTGGACCGTTCCCGCGCCGTCGGCGTACCGGCGGCGGCTCCAGCCGGACTGCGGGGTGTCCGTGGCGGTCGGCGTCTGGCTGAGCCCGAACACGTTCGTCCACTGCTCGATCTCCTCGGCCAGCAGCGAGTACGGCACCAGCGTGTCGGCGGTGCCGTGCCAGAGCTGCACCCGGGGGCGCGGGCCGGTGTACCCCGGGTAGGCCTGGCGGACCGCGTCGCCCCACTGCTGCGGGGTGCGGTTCATGCTTCCGCCGGTGCACTGGCTGCTGCCCGGCGGGTAGTCCGCGGCGCTGGCGAAGCAGTTGAACGGCACGCCCATGAACGCCGCCCCGGCCCGGAACACGTCCGGGTAGAGCGCGAGCATCTCGTTGGTCATCATGCCGCCGGAGGAGCTTCCCGTGGCGTAGATCCGGTTCGGGTCGCCGCCGTACTGCTGCTCGGCGTAGCTCACCATGGACGCGATCGAGACCGGGTCGCTGCCGCCGCCGCGCCGCTTGGCCGCGTCCGACCAGGTGTCGAAGCAGTTGCCGAAGCCGGCCTGCTGGGTGGCGGTCGGGTAGATCACGAGGTATCCGTACCGGTCGGCGAGGGCCGCGAACTCGCTGCCGGAGTAGAAGCCGGGACCCGAGCCGCCGCAGCCGTGCATGGCCACCACGATGGCCGGGTTGGCGGGGCGGCCGTCCGGCACGTACACGTGCATCCGCATGCCACCCGGGTTGTTGCCGAAGTTGGTCACCTCGACCAGCGAGGCGGCGGCGGCCGGACCGGTCAGCACCGGCGCCAGCACGGACACGCCGCCGACGGCCAGCGCCACCGAGAGGCCGGCGAGCACCGTACGGATGCTCCTCATCTCGTTCACTCCCCTGTCCGAGCCGGGACGGTGGCGCACCCGCACCGGCCATCGTCCACATCGATATATGTCGCTTAGTATCCCGACAGGCCGAAAAACTGTCAATCAATATCGATCGATGCCTTGCGATTCCGGCGGCTCGCTCGCACTAGAGTTGGCGTCACCCGCCCGGCGGCACCGCGCGCCGGAATCGCCCGCCGCCGACTCCGGAGACGCCTGCTGGTGCGCCCCTTCGATCTCGACGAGATACTCCCGGACGTCGCCGTCGACCCGGTCCGGCTCCCCCGCCGGCAGAGCGGCGGATCGCCGCAGGGTCTCGCCGTGACGCTGCTGGCCGACTACAGCCTGCGGACCCGGGCCTGGCTGCCGTCGGCGGCCATCGTGGCGCTGCTGAGCGAGTCCGACGTGACGCGCGGCGGCGCCCGCACCGCGATCAGCCGGCTGGCCCGCCGGGGCGTACTGGAAAGCGGTCGCCGCGGCCGGAGCACCTTCTACCGGCTGACCGAGCCGGCCGCCGTGGCGCTCGCGGTGGGCGGCCGGTCGGTGGTCCGGTTCGCCGCCCAGGCCGAGTCCTGGGACGGCACCTGGATGCTCGTCATCTTCTCGCTGCCCACCGAGGGCGACGCCGAACGCCGGGCGCTGCGCGCCCAGCTCCGCTGGCTCGGCTACGCGCCGCTGTACGACGGGGTGTGGGTGTCCCGCAGGGCCAGCCCGAGGCCACCGCCGCGACCCTCGGCGGGATCAGCCGCGGCGCGCTCACCGTGTTCCGCGCCCGCGCCGTCGGGCTGGCCGGCGTCGCCGGCCGGGATCCGCTCGACGCCTGGGACCTGGCCGGGATCGGCGAACACTACGCGTCCTTCGTGGACCGCTGGAGCCCGCTGCCGGCGCGCATCCGCGCCGGCGCGGTCGGCGGCCCGGAGGCGCTGCGGGTCCGCACCGAGGTGATGGAGACCTACCGGCAGTTCGTCGCGCTGGATCCCCGGCTGCCGATGCACCTGATGCCCGCCGGCTGGCTGCGGGAACGCGCCCGGGAACTGTTCGCCACCGTGTACGACGGGCTGGCCGAACCCGCGCGGCGGCACGTGCTGGCCACCGTCGCCCGGCACAGCGACACCCCGGCACCGGAGGTCGGCCCGCACACGGTGGCGGACCTGTTCGCCGGAATCGCGCCGGGAGGGTGCCCGGCGCAGGCCGCCGCCGGGCCGCCCGTCGCGCGGGCCGGCGATGTCTGAGCACGGCCTCGGCTCACGGCTGAACGGCGTCCGCCCGCGTCTGCACCAGGATCGCCAGGTCCCGTTCGGCGTACAGCCGGTGCTGCCACTCCTCGTTCAGGATGGTCAGCAGGCAGTCCCGGACCGGGAAGCTGCGCGGCGGCGGCCAGCCCGGCGCGTCGACCGGCTCGGTGTGCCCGGCCAGCGACTCGTCGGTCAGCCCGTCGACCACCGAACGCACCGTGGCCATCCGGTCGTGGCGCAGCGCGAGCGCCGTGTCCAGCGAGGGCCGGGCCGCGCGGTCCCGCGGCACGCCCGCGGTGTCCGGCATCTCGTCCCACGGCAGGTCCAGCGGATGCCACGGCGCCGGATCGCCGAGGATCCCGCGCCGGATCCAGGCGTCGGTGGCGAACGCCAGGTGACGCAGCGTCTCGATGAACGACCACTCGCCGTTGACCGACTCGTGCAACAGCTCCGGGCGCAGCCGGCCGGCCCGCTCCACGGTGCCGTGCCACAGCCGTTCGACCAGGTCCCACGCCTCGCGGAAGCCGGCCGGGTCGGTGGGGCGCATCCGGACCCGGTCCGGATGGCGCCGGTCCAGCTCGGCCTCCACCAGCGGCGCCACGTCCACGCCGTTGATCGACAGGTTCCGGACCTCGCCCTGGATGTCGACATCGATCAGGTCGACACCGCGCATGACGACCCCGCTCAGATCGACCGCCTGGAACCGGGCACCGGTCAGGTCGACGTTGCGCAGCCGCGCGTCGGTCAGGTCGACCGAGTCGAACCGGGCGCCGCGGAGATCGGCGTCAGAAAAATCAGCCATGCCCGGCAGGCTAGCCCCGGATCCGGACGAGAACCTTCCGGATCGCCTGCCGGCCCGTCGACCCCCGTGCAACGCCACCCGGCGGGCCGGACGCCCGTCCATGCCGCGGGCACCGCCTCGGCGCACCCGCCCGGTCAGACAGCGCCCTCGGCGAGCAGCCGGTCAAGCTTGGCGTAGCCCTCGTTGACCCCGACCTCCATACCGCTCTTGAGCCAGGCGTCCCGGCCATCGAAGCTGTCCACCAGGGACTGCGTGTGCAGCCGGGTGCGGCCGTTGCCGAGGTCCTCGAACCACAGGGTCTCCAGGGCCACCCCGTCGGGGTCGCCCTCGTAGGCGAACGTCTGCACGATGCGGTCGGGCCGCACCTCGTGGAAGCAGCCGCGGAACGCGTGCTCCTGGCCGCTCCGGCTGGACACGAACCGCCAGCTTCCACCGGAGCGGGCGTCCCACTCCTCGATGCGCGTGGTGAGGGAACTCGGGCCGATCCACTGCGCGAACAGCGTGGGATCGGTGTGCGCCCGGAACAGTTGCTCCGGCGTTGCCGCGAACTCGCGGGTCATCCGGATGACCGGAACGTGCGGGTCGGCCTCGATCGTCGTCTCGGCGATGGTGCTCATGCTGCGCTCCCCTTCTGCTCGTGGTCGCCTGTCTCGGTCTCGTCCAGCTGCGCCAGGACCGCGTCCAGGCGGCGGTAACGCTCCTCCGCCCGGCGCCGGTAGCGCTCGATCCACTTGTCCATCAGGTCGAAGACCTTCGCCTCCAGCCGTACCGGCCGAGGCTGCGGCCCCGGCGGCCGGCTCACCACCCGGGCGTCCTCCAGGACCTTCAGGTGCTTGTAGATCGCTTGCAGCGAGATCCGGTACGGCTCGGCGAGCTGGTTCACGGTCGCGTCGCCGGCCGCCAGCCGGGTCACCATGTCCCGCCTGGTCGGATCCGCGAGTGCCGCGAAGATCCGGGACAGCTCGTCCGACTCCATCGGCACCTCACTTCGACAAGCGTTTCAACTCTTCGGTTGAAACCCAACGTAGTCATCGCTCCCGGAAGTGTCAACCATCGGGTTGAAAGTCCTGGTCAACTCCGTGCTTGTGGACGGACGCCGATCGCTCGCGGTTCGCCGGACGCCGGGTGAACGCTCTGCTGAGCCGGGCGAGGACCTTCCGGATCACCCGGCCACCCGCCGGAGCCCGGGACCCGCCTCCGACCGGCTCGCCTGCAACATCGCACCCCCGTTGTTCATGGGTGGAGAAATTCACCACGCCCTGTTGACCGCTCGGCAGCCCGCATCGTTACGTCGGGCCGGACCTGCTGTTGTGACCGATGGAGGGGACGGTTCGATGGCACACGAGACGGACTGTTCGACCGTGCCGCGCCGGCAGCTCGGGAGGTACCTCACCCAGCTGCGCACCGACGCGGGGGTCTCGCTGGACGACGCGGCCCGGGCACTGCGGTGCTCGCGGCAGAAGATCTGGCGCATCGAGCGCGGGATGATCGCCGTACGCACGCCGGACCTGTCCGTGATGTGCGACCTCTACCGCGTCGTACCGGCGATGGCCGAGGTGCTGTCCGGGGTCGCCCGGGAAGGCCGCGCAAGGGGCTGGTGGCAGGCGTACGGCGACGCCATCCCGGCCTGGTTCTCGCTGTACGTCGGGCTGGAGGAGGCGGCGTCCCGGCTGCGGCACTACAACGCCGAGCTGGTTCCCGGGCTGCTCCAGACCCGGGCCTTCATGCTGGAACTACACCGGGTCAACCGGCCGGAGCTGCCGGCGGCCGAGCGGGACCGGGCGATCGCGGTCCGGCTGCACCGGCAGCGCCTGCTGGTGCGCCGGCTGCCCCCGGCGCCGGACCTGGAGGTGATCCTCAGCGAGGCGGTGCTGCGCCGGCCGGTGCCGGACCGGGCGGTGATGCGCGACCAGCTGCACGCGCTTCGCGACCACGGCTGGCTGCCCAACGTCCACATCCGGATCCTGCCGCTGAGCGCCGGGCCGCCGTTGGCCGGCGAGGCCGGCACGTTCACTGTCCTGGACTTTCCCCGGATGCGGCCGATGAGCCCGGCCGAGCCGACCACCATCTACTGCGAAGGGCTGACCGGTGCGCTCTATCTGGACCGGCCGGCCGAGGTGGCCGCGTACACCCGCATCTGGCGCGGCCTGGATGCCGCGGCCCTTGGTGAGGAACAATCACGGAAGCTGATCGAAGCGATCGCGGAGGAGTACGGCGATGACTGAGCTGACCGGCGCCCGCTGGCACACCAGCACCCGCAGCGGCACCAACGGCGGCGACTGCGTGGAGGTCGCCGACAACCTGCCCGACCTGGTCGCGGTGCGCGACAGCAAGGACCGGCCGGGGCCGACGCTGCGCTTCGCCCCGGACGGCTGGCGTGCCTTCGTGGCCGCCACCGCAACCGGGCAGTTCCGCTGAACGCCGGATCTCGCGGATCGCCGAACCCCGCTGGACGCCGGAACCCGACCGCGAGCCCGCCGGCCGGCCCGGTGGCGAGCGGCCGCCGACCGGCCGGGGACACGCTGGCCGGAGGCGTCCGATGCGGCGCCCGGCCGGGGTGTGGCGGCTCCGGAGCCGCCACACCCCGACCGGGCGTGGGCCCGCGGTGGGACCGGACTCAGGCCGCCGGGGTCTGACCCCCGCGGCGGTACGCCAGCAGGGCGAGCACCAGCGCGCCCACCGCGACCACCAGTCCGGCGATCCCCCAGCCCAGGCCCGCTCCGCTGCCGCTGTCCGCGGCCTCGTCGCTCGCCTCGGCCGCCGCGCTCGCCGGCGCCGACGAGGCCGGCGCGTCGGCGGCCTTGGCCGCCAGCTTGAGCACCGGGGCGGGGTGCTCGACCTCGCTGCCGTCGGTGCTCGGCTCGTCGATCCAGCGGACGATCGAGTCGTCCGAGTAGGTCTGCAGGGCCTTGAAGACCACCTGGTCGGCCTGGGGCAGCGGGCCGAGCGAGACGTCGAACTCCTGGAACTGGCCGGGCTTGATGTCCGCGCCGGAGTCCGCGGTCCAGGTGATCTTCGTGATGGCCTCGGTGATCTCGCCGTCGTCCGTCTTGATCGGCGTTTCGAGCTTCGACTTCGTCGTGACCGCGGTCCAGCCGGCCAGCGGCTTGAGCGACACCGAGGCGATCGGCGTGTCGGTGGGCAGGTTCACCTCCACCTTGGTGGTGGAGGCGGAGTCACTCTCGTTCGGCACCCGGAAGGACACCTTCGTGTATCCGCCCTGGGTGGCGGTGTTCGGGTTGACCGTCACGTGCGCCGACGCGGACCCGGCCAGCCCGAACACGGCGGCGACGGTGGCGGCGGCGGACACGACCGCGGCACGCCGGAATATCGAGCGGTTCATCTGTAGAGCCCTTCTGGTCTTCGCTGTCTGTGGGTTGTCGTTGGGCGGGGCCAAAAAGTTCCCGTGGAACAAAGCGGAACGAACCGGTGCCGGTCAGTGACCATCGCCCGTGCCGGCCCGCACCCGCCCGAACCGGAGCGGCACCGGGTTGATCCGCTACCCACCCCGCGCCCGTACCCAGGGGGCGAGGGAACGATCTCCGGAGTGCCGTAGGCTGGACAAGGTTCTACTACGGCCGGTCGTACCATCGGGGACCGAACCGGCCGGCAGGGCCGGGACAGGGAGGTTTTCTACGGTGACCGACGACGACGCGGCGATCACCGCGTGGGCGCTCGCGGCGGGACGCGGCGACCGGGACGCGGCCACCCGGTTCATCCAGGCGACCCAGCACCGCGTACACCGGTTCCTCGCCGCCCTGGCCTCCCCGGCGGAGGCCGACGACCTGGCGCAGGAGACCTACCTGCGGGCGATGCGGTCACTCCCGTCGTTCGCCGCCCGGTCCTCGGCGCTGACCTGGCTGCTCGGCATCGCCCGGCGGGTCGCCGTCGACCAGGTCCGGGCCGCCACCGCGCGGCCCCGGACCGTGCCGATGGCCGACGGCTACGACGTCCCGGACGCCCGGCGCGACGGCTTCGACCGGCAGGTGGTGCTGGAGCGGCTGATCGCGGCGCTGCCGGCGGACCGGCGGGAGGCGTTCGTCGCGACCCAGGTGCTCGGACTCTCCTACGCCGAGGCCGCCGACGTGTGCGGCTGCCCGGTGGGCACCATCCGGTCCCGGGTGGCCCGCGCCCGGGAAGATCTTGTCGAGGCCATCGGCGAGCAGCCCTGGACCTCCGCCCGGCGCTCGGGCAGCGCCGCCGGCTGAGCCCACCCCGTCTGCCGGTACGGCGAACCGCCGACCCGCGCCGCCCGGCTCCGACCCGGTCGGCGGCCGGGACCGGGGCGACCGGACAGTTGAGTCGGATCACGCCGGGAACCGGAGCGGCCCGCCACGCGACTACCCGGACATGGGGTGCGAACAGTGGTGGGGAATCCTGTCGGCACAACTGGACGGCGAGGCGACGGCGGCTGAGCAGGCCGGCGCCGAGGCACATCTGGCCGGTTGCGCCGGCTGCCGTGACTGGCTGGACCGGGCCGCGGCGATCACCCGCCGGGCTCGGCTGACCTCCGTGGCCCCGGCACCGGGGCTGGCCGACCGGGTACTCGCCGCGCTGCCGGCGGCCGAACCCGCCGCGCGGGACCGCTCCGCCCGCGTCCGCTCCGCGCGGGACCGCTTCGCGCGGCTCCGCTCCGCCCGGGACCGCTCCGACCGGCTCCGCTCCACCCGGCTCTGCGAGCGCGTGGTACTCACCCTGCGCGGGCTGCTGGGGCTGCTCGGCGTGCTGCAACTCGTCCTCGGCCTGGTCCAGGCCGGCACCCCCACGGGTGGGCAGCACACCGGCACGCTCACCCCGGGGCACCTGTGGCACGAGTCGGCGGCCTGGAACGTGGCCGTCGGCGCCGGCTTCCTGTTCGTGGCCGTACGCCGGACACCGCCGGCCGGCCTGGTGCCGATGCTCACCGCGTTCGTCGGCACCCTGGCCCTGCTGTCGGCCAACGACCTGATCACCGGCCGGGTCGGGGTGGCCCGGCTGGTCAGCCACGGCTTCCTGCTCGCCGGGTACGCGGTGGTGGTGGCGCTGTCCCGGCCGCGCCTGCACCCGGACGGCCCGCCGGCCAGCGGTCGCGGGAACGGCCCCGGCTGGCGGTTGTCCGCGCAGGAGCCGGCCGAACCCGCCCCGGCCGAGCTGCGCCTGGTCCGCTATCCGGGCTCGGCCCGGCGGCGGGACGACTGGGCCGCCTGATCCCTCGATCGTGGCATCGATCACCTTTCCGACGGAACTTTCGCTTTGTCCGCACCGACCAATCACACGTCAGAACTGCTGTTGAAGGGAAACGTCATGTCCCGCACCACCGTCACGGGCTCGCGTCCGGGCGCCGCCGCCCGGATCGCCGCCGCCGGCTTCGCCGCCGCCACGATCATCGTCGCGGCCGGCCTGGCCGGCTGCGGCTCGACCGATTCCGCGTCCCCGAACCCGTCCGAGTCGGCCTCGGCGAGCGCCCCGGCGGAGGTCCTCGGCATCAGGGACCCCTGGGTGAAGGCCGCCGACGAGGGGATGACCGCGGCCTTCGGCACCCTGGAGAACAACGGGGACGCCGACGTGACGATCACCGCCGTCGCCACCGACGCCTCGCCCATGCAGTTGCACGAGATGGCCATGCAGGACGGGAAGATGGTCATGCAGGAGAAGAAGGGCGGCATCGTGGTCAAGGCACACGGCACCGCCATGCTGGAGCCCGGCGGTGACCACCTGATGCTGATGGACCTCAAGCACCCGGTCAAGGCCGGCGACGAGCTGTCCTTCACGCTCACCTTCGCCGACGGTCGTACCCAGACCTTCACCGCGGTGGCCAAGCCGTTCACCGGCGCGCAGGAGACCTACGCCCCCGACGGGGACGAGAGCCCGATGCCGGGCATGAGCATGAGCCCGATGGGATGACCGACCGTCCCACACTCCGCCCGGTGGGCAGGCGCGGCCTGCTCACCGGCGGTGCGCTGGCCGTGGGCGCCGTCGCCGGTGCCGCCGTCACCGCCGCCCGCGCGGACGGACCGGGCCGTTCCGACCGGCCGGCGGGGGCGGCCGAGGCCGAGCCGTCGGCCGTGGGCAGCGCCGTGGAGCCGTTCCACGGGTCCCGGCAGTCGGGCGTGGGCACCGACGCGCAGGCGCACGCCGCGTTCGTCGCGTTCACCCTCCGCTCCGGCACCGACCGGGCGGCGCTGGGCCGGATGATGCGCCTGCTCAGTGACGACGCCGCCCGGCTCACCCAGGGCCGGCCGGCGCTGGCCGACACCGAACCCGAACTCGGCCTGCTGCCGGCCCGGCTCACCGTCACCTTCGGGTTCGGCCCCGGCCTGTACGCCGCCGCCGGCCGCGACGAGCGCCGGCCGCCCTCGGTGGCCGACCTGCCGGCCTTCCGGATCGACCGGCTGCAACCCCGCTGGTCCGGCGGCGACCTGCTGGTGCAGATCTGCGCCGACGACGCGCTCACGGTCGCCCACGCGCAGCGCGTGCTGGTCAAGGACAGCCGGCCGTTCGCCACCGTGCGCTGGGTGCAGCAGGGCTTCCGCCGGGCCGCCGGCGCCGAGCCGGGCCACACCCAGCGGAACCTGTTCGGCCAGCTCGACGGCACCGCCAACCCGACACCCGGGCCGCCGCTGGAGACCGCCGTCTGGGTGCCCGAGGGACCCGACTGGCTGCGCGACAGCAGCACCCTGGTGCTGCGCCGGATCAGCATGAACATGGAGACGTGGGACCTGCTCGGGCGCACCGACCGGGAACTGGCCGTCGGCCGGCGCCTCGACACCGGCGCCCCGCTCACCGGCACCGCCGAGCACGACCCGCCGGACCTGTCCGCCGTCGGGGCCGACGGGCTCAGCGTCATTCCCGACTTCTCGCACGTCGCCCGCGCGCACGTCACCGACGACGAGCGGAAGATCCTGCGCCGGCCCTACAACTACGACGGCGCGGTGACCCCGCAGGGGCACGCCGACAGCGGCCTCGTCTTCGCCTCGTACCAGCGGGACGTCACCCGGCAGTTCGTACCCATCCAGCGCCGCCTTGCCGAACAGGACCTGCTGAACCAGTGGACCACCCCGATAGGATCGGCCGTCTTCGCCATCCCACCCGGCTGCCCCGAGGGCGGCTGGATCGGCCAACACCTGCTCGCCTAGGGCTGTCCGCCCGGGACACCCCCACCCCGACCGGAGGGTCGCACCATGGCCACTGGAATTCGCCGGGGGCTCGCCGGCCTCGGCTGCCTGCTGATCGCCGCCCTGACGGTGCTGCTGGCGCCGGCCGGTCCCGCCGCCGCGCACACCGCGCTGCTGCGGTCCACCCCGGCGGCGGACTCCCGGCTGTCCACGGCGCCGAAACAGATCACGCTGGAGTTCCTCCAGTCGCTGGACCCGGCCTACACCACCATCGTGCTCAGCGACGCCAACCGGCAGCGGGTGCCCACCGGCGCACCCGCGGTCGAGGGCACGAAGGGAACGGTCACCATCGACCGCCCGCTCGGCAACGGCAGCTACACCGTCGCCTACCGGGTCGTCTCCTCCGACGGGCATCCGGTGCAGGGTTCGTACTCGTTCGCCGTCGCCGACCCCGCCGCCAGCGCCACGCCGGACAGCGCGGCGGCCACGGACGCCCCGGCCGGCACGGACGCCACCGGCGCCGCGGTCGCGGACGGCGCGGCGTCGGGACCGGCCGAGGCCGCCTCCGGACCGGCCGAGGCCACCGCGGCCGGATCGGGCGGCTCCGGCGGGACCACCCTGGCGATGCTGGCGGCGGGGATCGCCGTGGCCGTCGCCGCCGGGGCGGCCGGCTTCCTGCTGCGACGCCGTACGCTGCGCCGCTGATCGGGTGAACCGCGGCGGCGTCGGTGCCGTACCAACCGGGGGGCGCCGCGATGGCGTCCCGCGCCGCGGAGCCGCGCACCGGCTCCCCGTGACCCGACCGCCCCGGTCGGCCCGACCCGTCCGGCGACCGGACGGCGACGGGCCACGCCGGCGGGGTTCGAGGAGCCCATGCGCCCGAGGGAGCACGCCACCGGGCCGGCCACCGTACGGATCGCCGGCCGGGCCGCCGTGCGCGTGCTGCTCGTGGCGCTGGCGGCCCTGTTCGCGAGCCTGGCGGGCCCGGCCCGGCCGGCGAGCGCGCACGCGGTACTGAGCACCGCTTCCCCGGAACAGGGCTCCGTCGTCCCGGCACCGCCCGAACGCGTGCTGCTGGTCTTCAACGAACCGGTGACGGTCGTGCCGGGGCGTACCCAGGTGGTCGGCCCGGACGGCAAGCGGCTCAACGTGGGCGATCCGGTGCGCACCCCGCGCGGCCTGGAGATCACGGTGCGGGCCACCAGCCGCCCGCTGGGGACGTACCTGGTGAGCTACCGGGTCATCTCGGCGGACAGCCACCCCGTCTCCGGGGCGTTCACCTTCTCCGTCGGCGCGCCGTCGGCGAGCGCGCCGACGGCCGACACCGGGACCGACCCCGTGGTACGCGCGGCCGTGCCCGCCGCGAAGTACCTCGGCTACCTCGGCCTGACGCTGTCGGTCGGCCCGCTGCTGATGCTCGCCTGGTGGTATCCGCGGCGGCTGCCCCGGCGCGGCCCGCTGCGGCTGGTCCGCGCCGGCCTCGGGCTGGTGGCGCTCGGCGCGCTGGCCAGCTTCTGGGTGCAGGCGCCGTCGAGTTCCGGCGCCGGCCTGTTCGACGTCTCGGGCGTGGAACTGGCCCAGATCGCCCGCAGCGGCTTCGGCGTGCTGCTGCTGATCCGGCTGCTGATCGTCGCGGCCGTGGCCGCCCTGGTGGGGCGGGTGCGCCGGGGCGGCACCGGCCGGTGGCGCGGGGCGGCGCTGGTCGGGCTGGGGCTGGCCGGCCTGCTGACCTGGCCGCTGACCGGTCACCCGGTGGCCTCACCGCACTCGGCGCTGCTCATCGCGGCCGACCTGACGCACCTGGCGACCATGGCGATCTGGCTGGGCGGGCTGGTGTTCCTCGGCGCCTTCCTGCTGCGCCGGGCCGACCGCCGGGAACTGCGGCTCGTCCTGCCCCGGTGGTCGCGGCTGGCCGCCGTCGCCGTGTACTGGCTCGTCATGGCCGGCCTGCTTCAGGCGCTGGTGCAGGTCGGGACGCTGAGCGCGCTGGTGGGATCCGGGTACGGGCGGCTGCTGCTGGTCAAGACGGCGCTGCTGGGCGCGACCCTCGGGGTCGCCGCGGTGTCCCGCCGGCTGGTCCGGCGCCACACCGCGCCGGACCGACCCGGGGCGCTGTCCCGGCTGGTCCGCGCCGAGGTCGGGATCACCACGGTCGTGCTCGCGGTCAGCGCGGTGCTGGTGCAGACCAACCCGGGCCGCACGATCGACGTGGAGGCCGTCGCCGCGGCCCGGGCCGAGGGCTTCTCCACGACCCTGACCAGCCCGCTGTACTCACTCCAGTTCGAGGTGTTCCCGGCGACCGTCGGCGAGTACAACGCGCTGCACGCGTTCGTCTACACCCCGGAGGGCAAGCCGCTGCCGGTGCTGGAGTGGACGGTGACCGCCGCGCTGCCGGAGCGGGGCATCGAGCCGGTCGACAACCCGGTGGCCAGCCTGCTGGGCAATCAGGGCCTGGGCAACGTCACCTTCCCGCTGCCGGGGCGGTGGGAACTCAGCCTGACGCTGCGGACCTCCGACATCGACCAGGCGACCGTGAAGACCACCGTCGACGTCCGCTGAGCGGGCCGCGCTCAGCCGGTCGTCCAGGGCCGCAGCTTCTCCGGGTTCCGCACCGCCCAGATGCGGACGATCCGGTCGCCGGCGATGTCGAACGCCATCACCGTGTCCGTGACGCCGCCCTGCTGGGTCACCAGACCCGGCTGGCCGTTCACCGTCCGCACCAGGATCGCCAGGTCGGGCACCCGGCCGCGTAGCTGCGCCAGGTACCGGGCGATCGGCTCGGCCCCGCGTACCGGGCGCAGTTCGGCGCTGACCAGCCCGCCGCCGTCGGCGACGGTGGTGGCCTCCGGGTCGAGCAGGCCGATCAGGGCGTCGATGTCCTTGGCCTCCCACGCCTGCTTGAAGTCCCGGACGAGGTCGGCCCGCCGGCGCGGCGGCGTCACCGGCACCCGCGAGGCGCGGATGCGCCGCCGGGCCGACGAGGCGAGCTGGCGGCAGGCCGCCGGCGTCCGGCCCACGATCTCGGCCACCTCGGCGAACGAGTAGCGGAACACGTCGTGCAGGATGAAGGCGACCCGCTCGGCCGGGGTCATCGACTCCAGCACGACCAGGAACGCCATGTTGATGGACTCGTCCAGGGTGACCCGGTCCGCCGGGTCGACGGCGGTGCCGGCGGAGCGCCCGCTGGTCCACTCCGTACGGTCGGGCAGCGGCTCCGGGATCCACTCCCCCACGTAGCGCTCCCGCCGGGCGCGGGCCGAGCCGAGCAGGTCCAGGCAGATCCGGCTGGCGACCCGGGTGAGCCAGCCGCCGGGGGCCTCGATGGCCTCCTGCTGTTCGCGGGACATCGCGTACCAGCGGGCGTAGGTCTCCTGCACGACGTCCTCGGCGTCGGCCAGCGAGCCGAGCAGCCGGTAGGCGAGGTTGACCAGTTGCCGCCGCTCGCGCATGATCGCGCGCAGGCCCGGGTCGGAACCGTCCGGTCCGGACTCGGCCGCGCCGCCGATGGCGCGCCCCGTGGCGCCGTTCATGATGCCGCCGGATCGCCTGGTCGCATCCCGCCCCCCACCGGTACGCCGGTACCTCGCTCCGAACTGTACGTCCGGCGCGTCACCTCACATTCCGCGGGGTTGCGTCGTCGTACTGCTGAGACGATCACCACCGGGCCGGACCCGGCCCACCGGCATCAAGCCGCTGACAACCTCTGCAAGGAGAACCTGATGAACGTCGCGCTGTGGATCGTTGCGGGACTGCTGGCCGCGGTCTTCCTGCTCAGCGGGGTGATGAAACTGGCGCAGCCCAAGGAGAAGCTGCTCGCCTCGGGCATGGGCTCGCTGGAGAGCTTCAGCCCGAACGCCATCAAGGGCATCGGCGCGCTGGAGGTGCTGGGCGCGGTGGGCCTGATCCTGCCCGCCCTGCTCGACATCGCACCGATCCTGGTGCCGCTGGCCGCCGTCGGCCTGGCGCTGCTGATGGTCGGCGCGATCATCACGCACGTCCGCCGGCACGAGTCGCAGGCGATCGTGGTGACCACGCTCCTGCTGCTGCTCGCCGCGTTCGTGGCCTGGGGTCGGTTCGGCCCGGAGTCCTTCTCCAGCTGACCCGCCGCCCGCCGTCCGGGCACCAATCCACCAAGGAAGGAACCGATCGTGGACCCCGTGAAGGTCGCCGTCATCTACTACAGCGCCACCGGCAACGTGCACGCGCTCGCGCAGGCCGCCGCCGACGGCGCGGAGAAGGCCGGCGCGCAGGTACGCCTGCGCAAGGTCCCCGAGCTTGCCCCGCCGGAGGCGATCAACGCCAACCCGGCGTGGAGCCAGCACCGCCAGGACACCGCCGATGTCGTCGAGGCCACCCTCGACGACATCGACTGGGCCGACGCGGTGCTGTTCGGCACCCCCACCCGGTTCGGCACCCCGTCCGGCCAGCTCAAGTCGTTCATCGACACCACGGGCGGCCTGTGGCGCCAGGGCAGCCTGGCCAACAAGGTGTATTCGGCGTTCACCGCCTCCGGCACCGCGCACGGCGGGCAGGAGTCGACCATCCTGGCCCTGAGCAACGTGTTCTACCACTGGGGCGGCATCATCGTGCCGCCCGGCTACACCGACCCGGTGCAGTTCAAGACGGGAAACCCGTACGGCACCTCGCACGTGGCCGGTGAGGGCCAGCCCGGCGACGTGCCCCTGGAGGCGGCCCGGTTCCAGGCGCGGCGGGTCGTCGACGTCGCGACCGCACTCAGGGCCGGCCGCGCGGCCTGACGCTCAGCGGTACGACCGGGCCCGTAGCCGGCGGGCCCGGTCGAGGGCGTCGCGGACCTGGGTCAGCCACGGCTGGGCGCCCATCCGCTGCGCCGTCTCGGCGGCGACGGCCAGATCCGCCAGCGCCGCCCCCGGGTCGTGCAGCGCCAGCGCGGCCTCGGCGGTGAAGTACGCCACCGGCCCGCTGATCGCCAGGTCCAGCACGGCACAGGTCAGGTGCCGGTAGGGCAGCAACTGGTCCCGCAGCCTGGACGCCAGTTCGGTCTCGCCGAGGCGGGCCGCGGCGAGCAGCGCCCAGCAACGGGTGTAGAGCCACAGGTAGTCCTTGGGCGGCCCGGACAGCCGGCGCAGCGCGACCCGGGCGTCGTGCACCCGCCCGGCGTCGATCAGCGCCACCACCAGGATGCTGTGCAGCGCCGGCGGCCGGGGGGATTCGGCGACCGCCCGCAACTCGCCCACCAGTTCGGCACCGGCGCCCATCGAGTACGCGGCCTCCCAGCGCTGGACCAGCCGGTTGAACCGCGCGGCTCCCCAGGTCATCCCGGCGTGCCGGTCGTAGGTGGCCCGGCTCAGCTCGTCGGCCTCCTCCCAGCGCCCGCCCAGCAGCAGCAGGCCGGCGCAGGACCAGGCGAGCTGCGTACGCAGCGGCGACCGCTGGTCGTCCACCAACTGCGCGGCCAGGTCCAACTCGGCGGCCGCCGCGGAGACCCGGCCGAGCGTGACCAGCGCCTGCGCCCGCAACTGGCGGGCGCGGACCGTCATCGACGGCGACAACCCGGGCAGCGACAGCAGTTCGGTGACCGACTGGAGCCGCTGGTCGAGGTAGTCGGGACCGTTCAGCGCCGCGGCCCGCAGGTGCAGCACGTGCCCCAGTGCCGCGGTGTCGGCGCTGCGGCGCACCAGGGCGAGCGCCTCGTCCGACAGCGCGGCGCGGCGTACCGGATCGTCGTCGTGGTAGCGGGCGACGGCCAGGCAGGACAGCACGAGCGCCCGCTGCACGGGCGCGGTGACCTGCGACAGTGCCCGTTCCAGCACGTCGACCAGCCGGTCGTCGACCTGGCCGTAGTCCACCGGGTAGCCGTTCGCTTCGCTGACGGCCGCGACCGCGGCCCCGACCAGCCGGGCGGTGTCCAGGTGGCCGCGGGCCTCGCCGGCCGCGAGGGTCTCGGCCATGGCCTGCACGAAGACCGGCAGCCCGTCACGGGTGTTGCCGGCCCGGTACAGGCAGCCGCCGAGGCCGGTCAGCAGCGGATGCCGGTCCAGGTCCTCCGTCTCGGCCAGCTCGGCGGCGGCCAGCGCCTGCCGCCAGAGCGTCGCGGCGTCGTCGAGGTCCAGCCGGGCGTCCGCGATCCGCGCCGCGGTGGCGGCGTACGCCGAGGCGCGGGCCGCCGCGGTCGGGTCGAGTTCCGCGGCCAGCAGCCAGTGCCGGGCGATCTCGGCCGCCCGGTCGGCGTTGCCGGCCCAGGCCCGGGCCGCCGCGGCACCGATCCGGCGGTGCAGCCGCGCCCGGCGCAGCCGGCCGGTGGCCTCGTACAGCGCCTCGGCGGTCAGGGCGTGGGTGAAGCGAAACCAGCCCAGCCGCTGCTGGTCCTCCACGATCAAACCGGCCGTGACCGCCGTGTCGAGCCCTTCGAGCGCCGGCTCGATCTCCACCGACGCGGCCTCGGCCACCACCTCGATGTCGAAGTGCCGGCCGGCCACGGCGGCCACCGACAGCACCTCGGCCGCGGTCTGCGGCAGCCGGGCCACCCGCCGCAGCACCACCTCGCGGACCGGGACCGGGACCGGCGCCGTGTGCGGTTGGTCCAGACGCTGCTCGCTGGTCAGCAGCTTGATCAGTTCCCGCAGGAAGAACGGGTTGCCCTCGGTGCGCGCCCACAGCCCCTCGGCGGTCCGCGCGCTGATCTCCCGGTGCAGGATCGCGCCGGCCAGGGTCTGCGTGTCGCCGGTGTCCAGCCCGGACAGGTCGATGCGGGTCATTCCCGACCGGGCGAACGCGGCAAGCGTCTCGGCCAGCGAACCCGCCTCGCCCGACCGGTAGGAGACGACCAGCAGCAGCCGGCTCGCCGGCACCGACTCGGCCAGGTGGGCCAGCAGCCGCAGCGAACTCGGGTCCGCGCGGTGCAGGTGGTCCAGCAGCAGCACCAGCGGCGCGCCGTGCGCGGCGTCGGTGAGGTAGTGCACGACCGCCTCGAACCGCCGCAGGGTGGCCCCGGCCCCGTCCGGGCCGTCCACCAGGTGTTGCGGGTCCCCGTCCAGCAGTTCGGCCACCGGTCCCGGTATCGGCCGCTGCGGGAAGCAGGTCCCCACCGCGCGCAGCACCTGCTCCCACAGCCACAGCGGGGGTGCCGCGACGTGCTCGGGGCAGGTGCCCCAGAGCACCGGCACGCCGGCCAGCTTCGCGAACCGGCGCAGCAGGCTGGTCTTCCCGATGCCCGGCTCGCCGGAGACGGTCACCACCCGGCCCCGGCCGGACGCCGCCGCGGCCAACGCTTCGAGCAGTTGCCGCAGCGCCACCTCGCGGCCGACCAGGACCTCACCGTCCGGCACCGGCACCGGCGGCGGGCCGGTGGCGCCGGTCTGTGGTGCGGCGCTCGGCCGGCCCGGCAGGGTCAGGGTGGGCACGGCCGGGGTCGGGTGCCAGTCCAGGGCCGGCGCCTGGTTGAGGATCTCGCGTTCCAGGTGCCGCAGCGCCGGGCGCGGATCGATGCCGAGTTCCTCCGCGAGCCGCTTCTGGATGGTGCGCAGCACGCCCAGCGCGTCGGCCTGCCGCCCGGCCCGGTAGAGGGCCAGGCTCAACAGCTCACAGCCGTACTCGCGCAGCGGGTGGGCCTGGATGAACGCCTCCAGCTCGGCCACCGCCACCTCGTGCGCGCCCACCGCCAGCAGCGCCGCGCAGCGCGCCTCGACGATGGACAGCCGCAGTTCCTCCAGCCGGGCCACCTCCGGCGCCGCACAGGTGACGCCGGCCACCTCGGCGTACGCCTGTCCCCGCCACAGCGCCAGCCCCGCCTCGAACTGGCTCAACGCCTGCTGCGGGTCGCCCCGGTCCCAAGCCTGCCAGCCCGCGGTGGCGCGCTCGCCGAACCGGTGCACGTCGATGTCGACCACCCGGTCGTCCAGCAGGTAGCCGCGCGGCCGGGTGCGCAGCACCGTGGCCGGGGTGCGCGGGGCGCGATCCGGCTCCAGCGCCCTGCGCAGGTTCGCCACGTACGCCTGCAACGAGGTCATCGCCGAGGGCGGCGGGTGACCGGCCCACAGCGCCTCCAGCATCACGTCCACGGCCACCGGTTGACCCACCCGGCTGACCAGCAGTGCGAGCAGGGCCCGCTGCTTGGGCGCGCCCAGGTCCACCAACTGGCCGCCGACCGTCGCCTCCACCGGACCCAACGCGCGGAGTTCCACCATCGCCGGGGAACCGGCCTGCGACTCCAGCGGCTGTTCCCCGGTCCATCGGGTCGGCCCCGGAAGCGTGCGATTCGGGGCCCCAACGACTACTGCGTTAGTCATGTATCGGCTCTTCCGACGCCAGGATCAGGGACATGTGGCGGCTGCCGCCTGGCCGCGGCGCGTGGCCACCCGGGCGGGGGCACGCGGACCGGCCGGGCGGATCCCCGGGCCGGCGCGTGTACGCGGCGGCGACCCGGGGCGCGGTGTTCCGCATTCCCGCGGGTCAGGCACAATCCCTGAGCGTGCGCCGGCGAACCTGGAAAGGTTGACGCGCAGCCCCATAACCATCCCCCGTGTTCTCCGCGGTGCCAGCACATTCCCCGGAGTGAATCTGCTCACGAGTGTACCGACCGATCGGCCGATTCGCCGACCAAAAGATCGAACTTGATCGGATCAAGATCCGTCCATGTGTGACAGAGGGTGGCGACGCGCGTCGCGCGAAACGTCCAACCATCCGTTTCCTGCCTGGTGACAGGGCCGGAATGCGCCGACCGGCGACCGGGTCCGGACACTATCCGGAGTGCACTCGCGGCACCGCGGGGACCGCCGAGGAATTTGCCACGGCGCGATCCACCTAATCGTTGATAACGTTCAATTCACCACAGGCGGGGCATCGCAAAATGTCCACGGCGACCGAATTTCCGGTCACCTCGCGCAACGGATCGATCTGATCGACCACTATCACTTCAATGTGTTTTTCCAGGTCCGCCACCCGGCGCCGCGCCACGACCACGACGCCGGGGACCCGGTTACCGGCACGTATCGCAGTCGCACCGCGGGCCCGGCCCACGCCGGTACCGGCGGGACCGGCCGGCGGACCGGCTCAGTGGGCCGCGCCCGGCACGGCCGCGGGCTGCACCGCCGTGGGCTGCTCCACCGCGGGCTGCCCCACCGTGGGCTGCTCCACCGCGGGCTGCCCCACCGGCCCGCGGGCGAGCGCGGCGGCGGCCGGCACCCGGCCGGCCGCCGCCGAGGCCACCGTGAACACGCCCTCGAACCAGGGGGCGTACCGGTCCGGGTGCTCGGCCAGGTCGGCACGCAGCAGATCCGGCGACAG
Organism: Plantactinospora sp. KBS50; assembly: GCF_002285795.1. Lineage (GTDB taxonomy): Bacteria > Actinomycetota > Actinomycetes > Mycobacteriales > Micromonosporaceae > KBS50. The sequence goes on along the minus strand of NZ_CP022961.1, from coordinate 2,826,949 downwards.
CCAGCGGACGGTGGCCACCTCGGCCGGGTCCGGCCGCAGCGGCGGATCGGCCGGCAGCCGGCCGACGAGGACGTGGTCGTACTCGTGCTCCACCCGGCCGGTGCGCGGGTCCTCCGCCCGGTACGGGTGGACCCCGGCCTCCTCCAGCGCCACATCCCGGACCCCGATCTCCTCGACCAGGCGCCGCGCGGCGGCCTCGGACACCGGCTGTCCGGGGGCCGGGTGGCCGCAGCAGGCGTTGGCCCAGCGCAGCGCGAACCGGGTCTTCGCCGCGGCGCGCTGCTGGACCAGGACCCGGCCCCGGTCGTCCACCAGCAGCACCGAGAACGCCCGGTGCAGCCGGCCGGGTGCCGTGTGCGCCTCGGCGACCGTGCAGGACCCGGTGGCGGCACCCGTCGCGTCGACGAGTTCCACCAGATGCGACTCCCGGACGTTGCCGCCGGGGGGTGTCATGCGGTTTTCGTCGCGCAGATGACGGCCTGGACCGGAATGACGTCCGGTGGCACCTCGGCCGGGTCCTTGGTGATCGCCCTGGTCACCTTGAAGCCGCACTCCTGGAGCCAGTTGCTGTACGTCGACAACTTCTGCGGCCCGCCCTGGGCCATGGTGCAGCCGATGAAGAAGGCGGGAAAGAAGTCGACGTTGTAGTTGTCGGTGTCCCTGATGTTCTCCGGATACACCGGCACCATGATGTTGACCTGCCCACCGACCTCCAGCGAGCGGTTGACGCCCGACAGGATCCGGAAGAAGTCGTCCCGGTCGAACATGTCCAGGAAGTGCTTTATCAGCACGACGTCAAAGCCCTGCGGAATTCCTTCGAAGACGTTGCCGCCGATGAAGGAGCAGTGTTCCTGGACGCCGTGCGACCGGAAGTTCCGCAGGCATTCCTGCTCCTTCTCCGGAAGGTCGAACGTGGTCACCCGCAGGCCGGGCGACTCCTTCAACCGGTAGGTGTGGATCGCCCCCAGACCGGTGTTTCCGGCGAGGTCCAGCACCCGGGAGCCGGGCGGGATGTCGATGTTGCCGAAGAACCACGGATCGATGTTGGCGGTGACGGTGTCCATCAGGGTCGCCCAGGACTCGCGCAGGTCCTGGTGATCCGCCACCGCGCCGTAGAGCGTGCCCTCGGCGCCGTACAGCTCCTTGAGACCGACAAGCGTGCCGGTCCGCACGCTGTCGGTCAGGTAGAACAGCTGCCGGAGCGCGACCACCTTGATCATGTTCATGTAGGTGAGCGCCCGCTTGAGGTCGGCCCTGCCGACCTCCGCCAGCGCGTCCAGGCGGTAGCCGCCGGAGCCCTCGTCGTACCCGACGAAGCCCTCCTTGACCAGCAGGTGCAGCAGTTGCTCCACGGCGTCCGGCTTGGCGCCGACGGCGGCGCCGAGCTTGGCCGCGGTCATGCCCGGGTTCTCCCGGAGCGCATCGACGATGCCGAGCTCGAAACAGGACAGCAGGGTCATGAACCGCGAGGGTCCCACCATGTATTCGCGGAAGCGCGCGAGCGTGGCCTCTGGCGTCATTGCACGGATCCCTTTCGAGTTGGTTGTCTCCGGGTGCTGGTGTCTGTGCCTAGGCCCGCTCCCCCAGTTGCTCCTGGAGCCGGCGGGACAGCTCGATCCGCCGCACCTTCATCGTGGCGGTCCGGGGCAGCTCGGCCATCGGGATCTGGATCGGGTCGGCCAACTGCGGGAACTCGACGACCGCGGCACGCCACCGCTCCCGGTCCAGCGGCTGGTCCTCGTTGGTGCAGATCACCGGGATCGGCTGCGACTTCGGACCCGGCACCACGACCAGTTCGCTCAGCTCGCTCAGCCGGCTCAGCACCCGGTCCTCGACCTCAAGGATGCTGCGCAGCCCGGGGATCATGTCGACCTCCCGGTCGAGCATGTGCACACAGCCGAACCTGGTGCGGTAGCCGACATCCCCCGTGCGCCACCAGTCACCGAACCGGTTGGCGTCGTACCGGTCCTGCTCGGCGTGGTAGGTCTTGGCCAGACCCACCCAGCCGACCTCGATGAACCCGGGGTTGGTCTCCGACGGCGGGTTGCCGTCCCGGCTCACCACCCGCACCTTCGCGCAACCGGGCATCGCCCAGCCGACGCACCGCCCGTTCGCCTTGTGCGCGGAGTTGCGGAAGTAGGCCCGGCCGACGGCCGGCCCGACCTCGCTCTGTCCGTAGATCTGGAAGAACAGCGCGCCCCGCCGGTCGGACGAGTTGATCAGCCGGCTCATCGTCCGGGGGTGCATGGCGTCGAACGTGCTGCTGAAGTACTTCACCGACGCGAACGGCTTGCGCGGGTCCCCGGTGAGTCCCTCCCACTCCATCAGCGAGTTGGGCAGCGCCTCGATGAAGCCGGGCCGGTGCTTGAGGAACAGCCTGGCCACCTCGTCCGGATCGGACTCGTTCATCAGCAGCACCGGCATCTCCTTGAGCAGCGCCAGCGCCATGGCCGCGAACATCCGCGAGTGCACGAAGGAGATGTGGATCGCGACGGTCTCGGGCTTGCGCATCAGCGACAGCAGCCACCACTGCGGGGTGAGCCGGGCGGCCATGGTCCGTGGCGTGTGCACGACCAGCTTCGGCAGCCCCGTGGTGCCGGACGTGTGGGTGATCAGCGCGGCCTCGTCCTGCGGGCGGAACACCGACTGCACCCGCGGCGACCCGGCGAGGTCGGCGAGCGAGGTGGCGCCGGGCCGCTGCCCGGCCACGATGAGCACCCGCCTGGTGATGTCGGCCAGCGGTTGCTCGGCGAGCGTGTCGAGCTTGCGCGCGTCGGTGAGCAGGCTCGGCCGGTTCAGCCGGCCCAGCAGCGCGGCGACGGTCGCGCCGTCCAGGGCGGGCGACAGCATCACGGGAACCGCTCCGATCCGCGCCGCCGCGGTGGCCAGCACCCAGACGTCGGAGTTGGCGCCCTTGTGGATCGCGATGTGTTCGCCGGGGCGCAGCCCGGCCGCCCACAGCCGACCGGCCAGGTCGTCGACGTGGTCGGCGAGTTCGGCCGCCGTCAGCCGCCGCCCGGCCTCGGGGAGAACGTCCAGGTCGTGGTCGAGGATGACCAGCGCCGAGCTGTTCCTGGCCGCGGCCGTCTCCGGCACGATGCCGAGATACAGGCCGTGCTTCCGGAGCGATTTGTGGATCATGAAGCCCGTCATCCGGACCGCCTCCCTACGGGTGTCCGATGGATGTGTGCGGGCTGTCGCTGACCCGGCGGCGCGGACCCGCGCAACAGCACCGAGGTGACGCCAGCCGGCGCGGAATCAATCAGGTTGCGGATGGTGCCCCAGAGCATCGGGCACCGGACTTGGCTGCGACTGTTCCGCGGGTTGGCGCCGGCTTGGCGCGCCGGCGGGGCAGCCTCGCCGGCCGGCGCACCGCCGGTCCCGACCGCGCGAGCGCCGCGCCGCGGCAACCGCAGGCCGGGTCCCCTGCGACCGGAACGGGGCCCCGTCGCCCGGCCCCACCCGGCGGCCCGGCGATCCCCGCTCGGCGACCGCCACCGAGGGCGCCTGGCAGCGGTGACGGCGTCCCGACCGGTGCCGCTTGGTGTGGACTTGGCGCCGTCTTGGCGAACGCCGCACGAAGTTATCGCCACCAATGTCATTTCGCCGCCGCGCCGATGCGCCGATCCCGGTGTCGGGCCGATCGGCGAACCGTCGCCACGACCGGGTGACGGCCCCCGGAATCGCCCCGGTTCGGCCACCTTTGCCGGCGCCTTTTCGGTGGCGCACCGCCGCAGGGACGCACCAAGCTGGCACCAAGCCGATGACAAGCTGGATGCGCGACGGTACTGGACGTATGCCGCAGGCGAACGGGCGCCGGTGGCATCGGCGTTACCGCTGACCTCGCTACGAGCACCGGGAGACAACGAGTTTTTCCGTGACAGAAGGTAAACTCTACAGAAGGTAGATTCCAGACATGCCAACGTTGTGCAAGCCGTCGGTAAGCGTTCCGGAATATGTCATCACCATGGAAGAGACCCTGGAGTTTGCCGAAAGAGTGCACGCCGGAAAGCCGCAGCTCCCGTTGGCACTTCGGCTCATCCAGAACACCGGAGTCCGGAAGCGGCACATCGTTCAACCGATCGAGGAGACGCTCCGGCACCCGGGCTTCGAGGAGCGCAACCGGATCTACGAACTGGAGTCGAAGAAGCGGTGCCCCGAGGTCATCGAGAAGGCCCTGGCGAACGCCCGCCTGGCCGCTCGCGACATCGACGCGATCATCTACGTGTCGTGCACCGGGTTCCTCATGCCGTCGCTGACCGCCTGGTTGATCAACAACATGGGGTTCCGGTCCGACACCCGGCAGATCCCGATCGCCCAGCTGGGCTGCGCGGCCGGCGGCGCCGCGATCAACCGGGCACACGACTTCTGCATGGCGCACCCGGGCAGCAACGTCCTGATCGTGGCCTGCGAGATGTGCTCGCTGTGCTACCAGCCGGTCGACGACGGCATCGGCTCGCTGCTGTCCGACGGCCTGTTCGGCGACGCCGTGGCCGCCGCCGTGGTCCGCGGCAGCGGCGGCACCGGCATGACGCTGGAGCGCAACGGCTCCTACCTCATCCCGAACACCGAGGAGTGGATCTCCTACGCCGTGCGCGCCACGGGATTCCACTTCCAGCTCGACCGCCGGGTGCCCGGCACCATGGAACCGCTCGCGCCGGTCCTGCGGCAGCTCGTCACGGAGCACGGCTGGGACATCGGCAATCTCGACTTCTACATCATCCACGCCGGCGGGCCGCGGATCCTCGACGACCTCAGCAGGTTTCTCGACCTCGACCGCAAGATGTTCCGGCACAGTTGGGCCACGCTCACCGAGTACGGAAACATCGCCAGCGCGGTCGTTCTCGACGCGCTGCGCCGCCTGTTCGAGGAGGACCTGCCGATGCCGGGCGCCACCGGCATCGTGGCCGGATTCGGTCCCGGAATCACCGCCGAAATGGCGGTGGGAAGCTGGCGGGCCGACCCGCCGGATGATCCGGACCAGCTCACCGGGGGCGATCCCCTGACCTATTCCAGGCACGATTCCCCCCGGCCGACGAGGAAGCGTCCCAAATGAACGCGGGGATCGAGTCGTCACCGCGGTCGCGAAGGAAGGGCTTTATCGAATGAGCGGTCTGATAGTCCCGCCCGGCGCGGGCCGGAAACTCGTCACGAAAGCGCAGGAAGTCACCTTCAAGGTCACGGGGGCGGACGGCTCCTCGATTTCGTTCTTCGAGGTCGTGGTGCCGCCCGGATTCGATGTGGGTGCACACACCCACCAACGGTCGCAGGAGTTCTTCTACGTGCTCGACGGAGAACTCGACCTGCTGGCGTTCGAGCCGGTCGACCGTACCGAGGAAAGCTGGTACGACTGGAAGTCCGCCGCCGGCGACCGGGCCGTGCGGGCGAGCGCGGGTAGCTGCATGTTCATCCCGCCGGGCACTCCGCACGCCTTCCGCAACTCCACCGACAAGCCGGCGCGGATGCTGTTCCAGAGCTACCCGTCACCGGACCACGAGCGCTACTTCGAGGAGATCTGCGAGATCTTCTCGGCCGGCCGGACGGTGAGTTCCGACGCCGTGCAGAAGCTGCGCGACAGCTACGACGTCCAGCAGATCACGCCGCTGCGCTACGGCCCGCCGGTCCCCCAGAACTCCCCCGCGGCGCGCGGGGCGTAGCGGAAGGTGCCCACGATGGACACGATTCCCCTGGTACACGCGAGTCTGGGCGACCGCGAACTGGCCGCCGTGGCGGAGGTGTTCGCCTCGGGCTGGCCCGCCGGCCAGGGCCCGCGCGGCGCCGCGCTGGAGGCCCGGCTGACCGAGCGCTACGGGGTCGGCGACGCCGTGGCGGTCAGCAACTGCGGCGCCGCGCTGCACCTGGCGCTGCTCGCCCTCGGGGTGAGCCCGGGCGACGAGGTGATCGTCGCCGACTACACGTTCCCGGCGCCCGCCCACGCGGTGCGCTACGTCGGCGCGGTGCCGGTCTTCGCCGACGTACGCGCCGACACCGGCACGGTGGATCCGCAGGCGGTGGCGGACCTGATCGGCCCGCGGACGGTGGGCGTGATCGCGGTGGACACGGTGGGACTGCCCGCCGACTACGCGGAGCTGACCTCGATCACCGAGCGCTACGGCCTGTTCCTCGTCGAGGACGCCGCCTGCGCGGTGGGCGCGACGTACCGGGGTCGCCCGGCCGGCGCCCTCGCGCCGATCGGCTGCCTCTCCTTCCACGGCCGCAAGGGCGCCACCAGCGGCGAGGGCGGGGCGCTGCTGACCACCGACCCGGCGCACGCGGCCGACGCGCGGCTGCGCTCGTCGTTCGGCATCGGCAGCATCTTCGAGCAGGCCAAGGTCGTCGGGCTGCCGATCCCGGTGTTCACCGACGTCGGCTACAACTACAAGCTGTCCGACATCGCCGCGGCGATCCTGCAGGTCCAGCTCGACCGGGTGGAGGAGCTGCTGGAGCGCCGCCGGGCCGTCGCGGCCCGCTACGCCGAGCGGCTCGCCGGCGAGGATCTGCTCACCCTGCCGCACGTCCCGGCGGACCGCACCCACGCCTGGCAGTCCTACCTGGTCACGCTGGACCCCCGGGTGGACCGGGCCGGCCTGGCCGCCGACCTGCGGGCGCAGGGCATCGGCGCCGGGCACGGCACCTGGGCGTGCCACCGCCAACCGGTGTACGAGGCCAAGCAGCAGTGCCCGGTGTCGGCGGACCTCTTCGCGCGCAACCTCGCGATCCCGATGCACGCCGAACTCACCATGACCCAGGTCGACCGGGTCGCCGAGGTCCTGCGCGGCGCGCTGCGGACCCACGCGCGCCCGCACGGCACCCAGGAGGGGGCAGCATGACCAGCAGCCAGCCGACGCCCGAGCGGATCATGCAGCTGATCAACGGCTACTGGGCCACCGGAATCCTGGGCGCGGCGGCCAGCCACGCGCTCTTCACCCACCTCGCCTCCGGCGCGGACACCGCCGAGCGGATCGCCGAACGGGCCGGGATCTCCGAGCGGGGCGCGCAGACCCTGCTCGACGGGCTGGTCAGTCTCGGGCTGGTCGAGTCGCACGGGGCCGGCTACCGCAACACGGCCGAGGCGGCGGCCTACCTGGTCGAGGGCCAGCCCACCTGCCTGAGCAGCTTCGCCCGGCTCAAGCTGACCCACATGGGCAGCCTGGCCGCGCTGCCCGAGGTGGTCCGCGCCGGCGGCCCGGTGACGGACGCCGCGGTGGAGGTCGCCGACAACCCGCACTGGGAGGAGGTGGTCCCGGCCATCGCCGCGCAGTCCGTGCCGGTCGCGACCGCCGCCGCCGACCTGCTGGGGCTGGCCGACGCCGGTGCCGTCTCGATCCTGGACATCGGCGGCGGCTCGGGCATCTACTCGGCGATCTGGCTGGGGCTCAACCCGGCGGCCCGGGCCACCCAGCTCGACTGGGCACCGGTGAACGCGATCGCCCGCCGGCTGCTGGCGCAACGGGGCGTGGCCGACCGGTTCACCTGCATCGACGGCGACTTCCACAGCACCGGGTTCGGCACCGCCCGGTACGACATCGCGGTCTACTCGCACATCGCCCACCAGGAGGGGCCGGAGGACAACGTCGCGATGTTCGCGAAGATCCGCGGCGCGCTCAAGCCCGGCGGCACCCTGGTGATCTGCGACTTCGTCGTCGACGACGACCGCGGCGGGCCGCCGTTCGCGCTGATGTTCGGCGCCGAGATGCTGCTCAAGAGCAAGCAGGGCGGCACCTGGCGGCGCGCCGACTACCGCGGCTGGCTGGCCAAGGCCGGCTTCGAGGAGGTCAGCTTCGAGCCCACCCCGTCGCCGGCGACGCTGGTGATCGCCCGGTAGCCGGGCCGGCCCCGGACGCCCACCGCCGCCCGACCGGCCCCGGACGCCCACCGCCGCCCGACCGGCCCCGGACGCCCACCGCCGCCCGATCCGACCCTTGGAGGATGAATGTCCGAGACCGCGCAGCTGGCAGGTCTCTACTCGGCCATCGCGGAATCCGCCCAACTGCTGGACGTGCCCTGCCCGCACGACACCGTGTGGCCCATCCTGACCGCGTACGGGACGTCCCTCGCGCAGTCGGTGATCGCCTTCCGGGTGGCGACCGGCACCCGCAACGCCGGCGACCTCGACTGCCGGTTCATGATGCTCCCGAAGGACGTCGACCCGTACGACGTGGCGGTGTCCCGCGGCCTGCTCGCCCGGACCGGCCATCCGTCCGACGCGCTCCTGTCGGACCTGCGGGAACACTGCCCGATCGACTGCTACGGCATCGACTTCGGCGTGGTGGGCGGCTTCAAGAAGACCTGGTCGTTCTTTCCCGCGGACGACATGCAGCACCTGTCCACGCTCGCTGCAATCCCCACCATGCCGGCCAGCCTCGGCCGCAACCTGGACTTCTTCGCCCGGTACGGCCTGGAGGACAAGGGCAGCCTGATCGGCATCGACCATCGGGCCAGGACCATGAACGTGTACTTCGGCACGCCGCCGGCCGAGTGCTTCACGGCCGCCAGCATGCGTTCGATGCTGCGCGACCTGGACCTGCCGGCCCCGAGCGAGCAGCTGGTACGCCTCGGCGAGCAGGCATTCGGCATCTACGTGACGTTGAGCTGGGACTCGCCGCGGGTCGAGCGGATCTGCTTCGCGGTGATGACCCCGGACCCCACCGCGCTTCCCGTTGACCTCGATCCGACGATCGAGCACTTCATAAAGAACGCCCCGCACGACCCCGAGGACCGCAGGTTCGTCTACGCCATCACGGCCTCGCCGTCCGGCGAGGACCACAAGCTCCAGTCCTACTACCAATGGCGGCCGAAGATGCTCGGCGTGATGCTGCTGGCCGACGCCGCCGACGACCTTGGTTAGCCCGTGCTCGCACCGGCCCTAGGCCCGGGGTTGGCCGTTCCCCGCGAACGGCGCGGCCGTGTCCGCTGTACCCGTTCTCGACCAGCGACGTTCTGCGGACGCCGCTGGAACCGCGGCTCCCGCCGCCGGGCGGACGCCGACCGGGTCGACGACCCGATCGGCGCCCCGGCCGCGTCGGGCAGCGGCGAAAGGACAAGGTATGACCGACTTCCCCATCCGGATCTGCATCGTCGGCGCCGGACCGCGCGGCCTCTCGGTGCTCGAACGCATCTGCGCCAACGCCGGTGAGCGGACGGTGATGGTGCACCTGATCGACCCGTACCCGCCCGGCGCGGGCAAGGTCTGGCGCACCGACCAGAGCCGGCACCTGCTGATGAACACGGTGGCCTCGCAGATCACCATGTTCACCGACGAGACGGTACGGATGTCGGGGCCGGTGGTGCCCGGACCGAGCCTGGAGACCTGGGCCCGCCGGGTGGCCGCCGCCGGCCAGGCGGACGGCGTGGACGGCGTGGACGGCTGGATCCGGGAGGAGGCGCGCGGGATCGGCCCGAACACCTACCCCACCCGGGCCTTCTACGGCCAGTACCTGCGCTGGGTCTTCGACCGGGTGGTCCGCGACGCCCCGCCGGGGGTGCTGGTCTGCGCCCACGCCCGGCAGGTGGTCGAGCTGTCCGACGACGGTCCGGAGGGCACCCAGCGGGTGCTGCTGGACGACGGCACCGCCATCGCCGACGTGGACGCCGTGGTGCTGGCCCAGGGCCACGTGCCCAGCGCGCCCACCGGCGAGGAGTCCACGCTGCGGACCTTCGCCCGCGAGTTCGGGCTGCGCTACCTGGCGCCCACCAACCCCGCCGACGCGGACCTGCGGCGGGTACGCCCCGGCGAGCCGGTCCTGCTGCGCGGCCTGGGCCTCTGCTTCTTCGACTACGTCAACCTGCTGACCGCCGGCCGGGGCGGCCGGTTCGAGCGGCCCGACGGCGCGCTGCGCTACCTGCCCTCCGGACAGGAGCCGCGGCTGTACGCGGGCTCCCGGCGCGGCGTGCCGTACCACGCCCGGGGCGAGAACGAGAAGGGCGCGTTCGGACGGCACGAACCCCGGGTGCTCAACCCCGCGGTGATCGACCGGCTGCGCGCCGAGGGCGCGGTGGCCGGCGGTCTCGACTTCCGGCGCGACATCTGGCCGTTGATCGCCAAGGAGGTGGAGCTGGTCTACTACAGCACCCTGCTGGTGCAGCGCGGTTCCAAGACCGCCGCCGAGGAGTTCGCCGAGGCGTACCTGCCGGCGCCGTGGGGCAGCCCGCAGGAGCGGGCGGTGCTGGACCGGGCCGGCATCCAGCCCCCGGCCCGGTGGAGCTGGCCGGCGGTGACCGACCCGACCGGCGGGCGGGTCTTCGCCGATCCGGCCGAGTTCCAGCGGTGGCTCACCGACTACCTGCGGCACGACATCGCCGAGGCGCGCCGGGGCAACGTCACCAGCCCGCTGAAGGCCGCCCTCGACGTCCTGCGCGACCTGCGCAACGAGGTGCGCCTGCTGGTCGACCACGGCGGCCTGACCGGCCGGTCGCACCGCGACGACCTGTACGGCTGGTTCACCCCGATGAACGCGTTCCTGTCGATCGGTCCGCCGGTGCGGCGCAGCGAGGAGACGCTGGCGCTGATCGAGGCCGGCATCCTGCGCATCGTCGGGCCGAACATGCGGGTGGTGGTCGACCGGGACGCGCAGCGGTTCGAGGTGAGTTCGCCCGCGGTGCAGGGCTCCCGGGTCCGGGCCGAGACCCTGATCGAGGCGCGGTTGGGCGAACCCGACGTGCGGCACACCACCGACCCGCTGCTGCGCCGGATGCTCAGCACCGACCAGGCCCGGCCGTACCGGCTCGCCGACCCGCGGCACGGCCACCACGAGACCGCCGGGCTGACCGTGGCCCCGCGTACCTTCCAGGTGGTCAACGCGGCCGGCCGGCCGCATCCGCGCCGGTTCGCCTTCGGGGTGCCCACCGAGGCCGTGCACTGGGTCACCGCGGCCGGCATCCGTCCCGGGGTCAGCTCGGTTACCCTGGCCGACGCCGACGCGATCGCCCGGCTGGCCCTGCGCACGCCGGGCGGCGCGCACGCGGCCGCGCCTGCGCCGCAACTGTCCGCCAGCGGCACGAAGGGAACCGCTTGATGGCTGTGACCCCGTACGACGACGCCGACGTCGGCCTGCTCGGGACCGTCTGGGCCGGCACCCGGGTCGAGGCGCTCACCTCGGACCGCGCCTGGCTCCAGGCGATGCTGGACGCCGAGGTGGCGCTGGTCCGTGCCCAGTCCCGGCTCGGCTCGGTGCCGGCCGGGGCGCTGCCGGTGATCGCCGGCGCGGCGGTCGCGGACCGCTTCGACCTGCGGGACCTGGCCCTGGCGGCCCGGGCCGCCGCCAACCCGGTGGTCGGCCTCGTGCAGCGGCTGACCCGGGCGGTGGCCGACACCGACCCGGCGGCCGCGGACTACGTGCACCGCGGCTCCACCAGCCAGGACGTGCTGGACACCGGCACCATGCTGATCGCCGCGCGCTGCCTGGACCGGATCGGCGCGGACATGCGGCGGATCGAGGCCGCCGCCGCCGCGCTCGCCGAGCGGTACCGCGACGCGCCGATGGCCGGCCGCACCCTCGCCCAGCACGCGGTGCCGGTGACGTTCGGTCTCAGGGCGGCCGGCTGGTGCCAGGCCGCCCGGCGGGCCGCCGACGAGCTGGACCGGATCCGGGACGGCCTGCCGGTGCAGCTCGGCGGGGCGGCCGGCACGCTGGCCGGCTACCTCGCGTACGCGCCGCCGGAGGCCGACCCCGGCCGGTACGCCGAACAGCTCACGCACGTCTTCGCCGAGGAGACCGGCCTGGTCGCGCCGGTGCTGCCCTGGCACACCGACCGGACCCCGGTCGTGGGGCTGGCGGCCGCGCTCGCCATCGCCACCGGCACCATCGGGAAGATCGCCGCGGACGTGCGGGTGCTGTCCCGGACCGAGATCGGGGAGCTGAGCGAGCCGCTGGCGGAGGGGCGCGGCGCCTCGTCGGCGATGCCGCAGAAGCGCAACCCGGCGCTGTCGGCCATGGTGATCTCCGCGGCGCTCCAGGTGGGTCCGCTCGTCGGCGTGCTCGCGCAGGCGATGGTCGCCGAGGACGAGCGGCCGGCCGGCGCCTGGCACGCGGAGTGGCAACCGCTGCGGGAGTGCCTGCGGCTGGCCGGCGGCGCCGCCGAGACGGCCGCCGAGATCGTCGAGGGGCTGGAGGTGCACGCCGAGCGGATGCGCGACAACCTGGGCATGACCGGGTTGATCACCACCGAACGGGTGGCGGCGGTGTTGGCGCCGATCCTCGGCAAGGCGACCGCCAAGTCCGTCGTGGGCCGGGCCAGCGCGGCGGTGGCGGCCAACGGGTCGTCGCTGGGCGAGGAACTGCCCGCACAGCCGGAGCTGGCCGGCCGGATCACCGCCGACGAGCTGCGCGACCTGCTGGAGCCGGAGGGCTACCTCGGCGCCGCGGTGTCGATGGTGGACCGGACACTCGCCGACCGCGCCAAGAACGCCGACTGACCGGTACGCCCGGCCCCACCGTCGCGCGGTGGGGCCGGGCCGCCGGAATCAGCTGTTCAGCTTCGCCAGTACGGCGGTCGCCATGCCCTGCTCGCCGGTGGCGTTCGGGTGGAACGGCGCGGCCGCGTTGGCCGGGATCAGCCCCTCGACCCAGCGGGTGCCGCTGCTGCTGCACGCGTCACGGCCGATCGACGGGGTGTAGACGTCGGCGTAGGTGGCGTTGTTGGCGGCGGCGGTGCTGGCCAGCATCGAGTTCAGCGCCTTCTCGATGCCGCGCAGGTACGGCACGTCCTGGAAGGCGATCGGCACCACCGGCCAGCAGCCGTATCCGCTGTCCGGCAGGATCGCCGGGTAGCCGATCACCACGACCCGCGCGCTGGGGGCGGCGGCGTGCACCGCCTGCAACACGGCGGTGATCTTCGGCGCGGTGGCGTCGATCCTGGCCCGCAGCTGGTCGGTGCCGCCGGCGGTGTACCTGTTCTTGCAGGGCGACCCGAGCGGGCTGCTCAGGCTGTCCTGGGCGCAGGTGGTGATGATGCTGGAGAAGCCGATGTCGTTGCCGCCGATCTCGACGGTGACCAGCGCGGTGTTCGAGGTGACCGCGCTGATCTGCGCCGGGGTCGAGCCGCCGGTGAGGATGTCGGCGGTGGTGGCGCCCGAGCAGCTCACGTCGACGAACGACGAGGAGCCGGCGGAGGCGGCGATCAGCGACGGGTAGTTGCGGCTGGAGCGCAGGCAGTTCAGGTCGACCTGGGTGGGGATCAGCGGGCCGGCGGTGTACGAGTCGCCCAGCGCGACGTACTTCCCGGACGGGACGGCGGCGCTGGCGGGTGGGGCGGCGGCGAGCAGCACTCCGGCGGTGGCCGCGACGAGCGCGACGGCCCGGGCGGTGGTCCGGGCGAGGGTCAGGCGGGGACGGATCATGGCGCCCTCCCGGGGCGGGTGGTGGGGGATCATGGGTGCCGTGATTTTGGCCGCACCAGCGCCGCAGGTCAATATTTACGAGAATTTTTCATTGATGACCGGGACAACGTAACGACCCGGCGCCCGGCCGCCCGGCGTCCGGTGTGGACCCCCGCGCGGGCCGGCCCGTCACTCCGTGCTTCGGGTGCCCGAGCCGGTGTCACCCAACGGATCCGGAACTGACTGCCGCTCCCAGCCGACCTATCCCACGGGCGGCCGTGACCGCGACCGGAGGGGAGCACGATCGATGACGGCACAACAGCGGCGCAGGGCGGCACCGCCGGCGCCCGCCGCCGTCGCCTTCGCCGCGGTCACCTGCCGGTACGGCCGCCGTACCGCGGTCGACGCGGTCGACCTCGACGTCGCCGCCGGGGAGCACGTGGCGCTCACCGGCGCCAACGGCTCGGGCAAGACGACCCTGCTGCGCGCCGCCCTCGGGCTGCACCCGATCGCCGGCGGCACCGTGACGGTCGACGGGGTGTCCGCCCGGCGCGGCCCGGACTGGGCACGCCGGCGCCGGGAGGTGGCCTGGGTACCGCAGCGGCTGGCCCCGGGCCGGTTCCCGCTGCTGGTCGACGAGTTGCTCGGCAGCGGCGGCGACCCTGCCGCGGCCGGCGACGCGGCCGGCCGGCTCGGCGTGGCCGGGCTGGGCCGGCGCCCGCTGCACACCCTTTCCGGCGGCCAGCTCCAGCGGGTGTTCCTGGCGCGCGCGCTGGGCGCGGTGGCCGCCGGCGCCCGGGCGCTGTTCGCCGACGAGCCGACGGCCGCGCTGGACTTCGACGGCCAGGAGCAGGTCGCCGCGCTGCTGGCCGGCCTGCCGGTCACCGTGGTCGTGGTCTCCCACGACCGGGCCATGTCCCGGGCCTGCGACCGGGTGGCCGAGATGGCCGCCGGCCGGCTGCGGGTGCGCTGAGCCGTGCACGAGCTGACCGAACTGCTCCTGCTGCCGGCGGTGCAGCGCTCCGGCATCGGCCTGTTGATCGGCGCGGCCGGCCTGCCGGTGGTCGGGGTGTTCATCATCGGCCTGGACATCATCGCCGTCCGGTTCGCGATGATGCACGTGGCGCTGCTCGGCATCGCCGTCGGCCTGCTCACCGGCCTGGACCCGATGCTGTGCGGGCTGGCCGCCTGCGCCGCCGCCGGGGCGGGGGTGGCGCCGCTGGCCCGCCGGCCCACCGGGCTGCCCGGGGCGATGGGGCTGCTGATGACGTTCGCGATCGCCGCCGCGCTGCTCGTGCTCTCCGTCTCCGGGGTGAACGCCACCGGCGCGTTCGAGCTGCTGTGGGGGTCCATCCTGGCCACCCGCCGGATCGACCTCGTCGTCCTGGGCATCCTCACCCTCGTCGTCCACCTGCTGTTCTGGCGCTGGCGGCGACAGCTCGCGCTGCTGCTGTTCGACCGGGAGCTGGCGCTGTGCTCGGGGGTCGCCGCCGGCCCCCTGCTGCTCGCGCTGCTGGTCGTGGTGGCCGTGGCCATCGGCGCCTCGATCCGGCTCACCGGGGCGCTGCTGGTGGACGCGCTGACCATCCTGCCCGCGCTGGGCGCCCGCAATCTCGGCCGTTCGCTGCGCTCGATGGTGCTCTGGGCCGTCGCGCTCGGCCTGCTCGGCAACGCCGCCGGATTCACCGTCGCGCTGCTGCTGGACCAGCCGCCCGGCCCGGTCCTCGTCCTCGTCGCGGGGACCCTGACCCTGCTCACCTACCTCATTCCCGAAGGAGCACGAGATGCGATCATTCCGAGCCGTCGCGCTGGCGGCGGTGGCGACGCTGTCCCTGTCGGCCAGCGGGTGCGGCAGCGCTGAGGACCCGGCGCCGGCGGGCGGCACGAGCCCGGCCCCCTCTGGGCCGAAGGTCGTCGCCTCGACCACCTGGGTCGGCGCCCTCGCCAGGGCCGCGGGCGCCACCGACATCACGGTGGTCGCGCCGGCCAGCGTCCAGCACCCGCCGGACTACGACCCGAAGCCGAGCGACCTGGCCGCGGTGGCCGGCGCCGACTACATCCTGTACGCCGAGTTCGACGGCTTCGCCGCCAAGCTCAAGGACGCGGCCGGCGGCTCCGGCAAGCTCGTCCCGGTCGAGCTGGAGAACACCCCACCGAAGATCACCTCGCAGGTGCGGCGGCTGGCCGGCATCTTCGGCACCACGGCCGCGGGCGACGCCTGGCTGACCAGCTTCGACAGCGCCTACGCGGAGCTGTCCGGGCAGGTCCGGGCCGCCCTGCCGACGCCGCCGCCGAACGCGGCGGCGCATCTGTTCATGGCGTACTGGGCCGACTTCGCCGGCCTTGCGGTGGTGGGCACCTACGGACCCGAGCCGGTCACCCCCGGCCAGCTCGCCGAGCTGACCGCGAAGAAGCCGACCCTGGTGCTGGCCAACGCGCACCTGCCCGGGGCCAATCCCGACATCCCCGGGGCCGCCCGGGTGGACATCGTCAACTATCCCGGCGCGGATCTCGACCTGATCGCGGTCTTCCGGACCAACACCGACCGGTTGACCGCCGCACTCAAGCCCTGACCAGGAGCGACGGGCGGGCGGGTGGACCCGGGCGACGACCCTCGCCCGGTTCCACCGGGCCGCCGACCGTGCCCCGGGCCGCGCCGGCCCGGGGCACGGTGCCATCATTTCGATGCTTGTCATCATGATGGGGAGTCCGGCGCCGCAATGCACGAGCCGGGGCAGACACGACAGGGAGGACCACCGGTGAGGGTAGCCAGAGCATTCCGGGCGGCGGGTCTGGTCCTGGCCGCCGCGGCCGTGGTCGCCGTCCCGGCCGGACCGGCGTACGGGCACGTGTCGGTGGATCCGGTCCGGGTCGCCCCGGGCGGCTACACCACGCTCACCTTCCGGGTGCCCAACGAGCGCCCGGACCTCAGCACGGTCGAGGTGCGGGTCGTGCTGCCGGCCAACGCGTCGGTCCAGTCCGCGGTGGTGCACAAGCTTCCCGGCTGGCACTGCGTGGTCGAGCGGGGTTCGATCACCCGGGCCGGCTCGGCGCCGGTCGGCCAGCCGGTCAGCGCGATCACCTGGACGGCGCAGACCGAGGACGCGGCGATCGACGGGGAACAGTTCCAGGAGTTCCGGGTCTCCCTCGGCCCGTTGCCGGAGCGCGGCGACCGGATCGTGTTCAAGGTCCTCCAGACGTACTCCGACCGGCAGGTGGTGCCCTGGATCGAGGAGCCGGAGGACGGTGCGGAGGAGCCGGCCAACCCGGCCGTGGTGCTCCGGCTCGACCGCCGCGCCGGGGCCAACGTGGACGAGCACGGGATGCCGATCGACGGGGCGGGTCCGGCCTGGCAGTCGCCGGGCACGGCGCTGGCCGTCGGGGTGGCCGCGCTGGTGGTCGCCGTGGCCGCGCTGCTGCTGGCGCTGCTCGACCGGATCCGGACCGGTCGGCGGCGCCCCGACGGCGAGGGTGGGCCGACCCCCGCCGAGCCCTCCGAGCCCGCACCGGACGCCGCCGCGAGCGCCGCGACCACCACGAGCGCCGCGACCACCACGAGCGCGGAGGACGCCGCGCCGTAGCTGTCGCGCCGTAGCCGCCGCGCCGCGACGTCGTGCCCGCCGTGGTGGGCACGCGGTCGCCGCCGCGACAACGAGTCCCTATTGGTCGGGCGGGCGGGCGGCCGAGTTCCCGCCGGCGCCCCGTTGCGCGCCGATCGGCAAACCCGCCGCGATCGGGGTCCGGCGGCCCGGGGCCGGCCATAACCTGATCGGAGGTCGAGCATCGGAGGCAAAGATGGCAGACAACGGTCTCGTACACGTCCTCACCCTGTGCGGCAACTGCAACTGCGGCTGTCCCGAGTTGTACGTCGACCCCCAGGCGCCGCAGGAGCAGCGGGTGGTCATCACCGACGACTTCGGCAGCGCGATCCGGCTCAGCGGTGACCAACTGCGGGACATCGTCCAGATGGCCCGCGACGGCGCCCTGGACAACATCACGGCCTAGACCCGTCCGGCGGCGCCCGTCCGGCACTCCCCACCGTGGGGAGTGCCGGTTCCTGCGCGCCGCGGAGGTCCGGGCCTCGGGCCGGGCCGAGGTCAGGGCCGAGGTCAGGGCCGAGGTCAGGGCCGAGGTCAGGGCCGAGGGCCAGCCGAGGGCCAGCCGAGGGCCGCAAGACCCGCACGGAAGATGACGATCCGATGAACTCCGCCGCCCTGCGGCGCGTACCATGAGCGGGAGCCGGGACACGTCACGCGCCGGCGGAACCAACGACGGCGCGACGTCCACCGACGGCACGGGGCAGGTGCCGTCCAGCCGCTCCTCGCCCGTGTGCGAGTTTCACCCATCGGAGATGAGGGTCCCGTGCGAGCCACGTACCACGTTCTTGGCATGAACTGCGAGCACTGCGTCCAGTCGGTCACCGCCGAGTTGACCGCGCTGCCCGGCGTCCGGGAGGTCACTGTCGACCTGGCCGCCGCCCGGGTGACCGTGCACAGTGAGGCCGCGCTGGATGCCTCCGACGTCCGGGAGGCGGTGGACGAGGCCGGCTTCGAGCTGGCCGGCGCCCCGTCGTGAGCGCCTCCGCGCAGCTCGTCCTGACCCCGCTGAGCATCGGCGGGATGACCTGCGCCGCGTGCGCGAACCGGATCGAGCGCAAGCTCAACCGCATCGACGGCGTACGGGCGTCGGTCAACTTCGCCACCGCGACCGCCACCGTGACCCACCCGAGCACCGTGCCGGTCTCCGACCTGGTCGCGACCGTGACCGCGATGGGCTACACCGCCCGACCGCCGCACCCCGGCCCCGCACCGGCGCAGACGGCCGATCCGCTGCGCCGGCGGCTGGGGGTGGCGGTGGGGTTCAGCGCTCCGGTCCTGGTGCTGTCCATGGTGCCGGCCGTGCAGTTCACCGGCTGGCAGTGGGTGGTCGCGGCGCTGACCGCCCCGGTGGTGGGCTGGGCGGGTTGGCCGTTCCACCGGGCGGCGCTGATCAACGCCCGGCACCGGGCGGCCAGCATGGACACGCTGGTCTCGCTGGGTGCCCTGGTCTCGTACGCGTGGAGCCTGTGGGCGCTGCTGGCCACGCCCGCGGGCCGGCCGGGCGTGACGATGACCTTCTCGCTGTTCGGCGGTCACCACCACGCCCTGTACTTCGAGGTCGGCGCCGGCCTGGTCACCTTCCTGCTGATCGGGCGGCTGCTGGAGGCACGCGCCCGGCACCGCGCCGGAGCGGCGCTGCGCGGGCTGGCGGACCTGGGGGTACGGGACGTCACCGTGCTGGACGGGCGGGGCGAGCAGTGCCTGGTGCCGCTGGCCGCGCTACGCGTCGGCGACCTGTTCGTGGTCCGCCCCGGGGAGCGGATCGCCACCGACGGGGTGGTGGAGATCGGGGCCAGCGCGGTCGACGCGGCGATGCTCACCGGCGAGGGAGTCCCGGTCGAGGTCGACGCCGGATCCCCGGTCACCGGCGGCACCGTCAACGTCGGGGGGCGGCTCGTGGTCCGGGCCACCCGGGTCGGTGCGGACACCCGGCTGGCCCAGATCGGCCGGCTGGTCACCCAGGCGCAGGCGGGCAAGGCCCGGATTCAGCGGCTGGCCGACGAGGTCGCCGCGGTCTTCGTACCCTTCGTGCTGGTCATCGCCCTGGCCACCGCCGCCGGCTGGCTGGTCATCGCGCCGGCCGCCACCGCGGTGGGGGTGGCGGTGGCGGTGCTCATCGTGGCCTGCCCGTGCGCGCTCGGCCTGGCGACCCCGACCGCGCTGCTGGTCGGCACCGGCCGCGGCGCCCAGCTCGGCCTGCTGGTCCGCGGGGCCGCCGCGGTGGAGACGGCGCACCGCATCGACACCGTCGTGTTCGACAAGACCGGCACGCTCACCACCGGACGCCTGCGGGTCACCGCCGTGCATCCGGCCGACGGCGTCGACGAGGTCGAGCTGCTGCGCTACGCGGCCGCCGTCGAGGACTGCTCGGAGCATCCGGTGGCGCAGGCGATCGTGATCGCCGCCGGGGACCGCTGCGGGTCGCTGCCCGCCGCTCGCGACTTCCGGGCGACGCCGGGCCGCGGGGCCGGTGCCGTCGTGGACGGCGCCCGGGTGCTGGTCGGCAGCGCCCGGCACCTGACCGACAACGGCATCGCGGTGCCGCAGGTGAACGCCGGTACCGCCACGGTCGTGCACGTGGCCCGGGACGGCCGGCCGCTCGGCTGGATCGCCGCGGCCGACGACCTGCGGGACACCGCCGTGCCGGCCGTGCACCGGCTGCGCGCGGCCGGGCTGCGCCCGGTGCTGCTCACCGGCGACAGCGCGGCCGCGGCCGCGGCGATCGCCGAGCGGCTCGGCCCGATCGAGGTCATCGCGGAGGTCACTCCCGAGGCGAAGGCCGGGACGATCCGCCGGCTGCGCGCCCAGGGCCGCACCGTGGCGATGGTCGGCGACGGGATCAACGACGCCGCCGCGCTGGCCGAGGCCGACCTGGGCATCGCGGTCGCCACCGGCAGCGACCTCGCCATCGAGGCCAGCGACGTCACCCTGGTCCGCGCCGAGGCCGGCACCGTCGACCTGACCGCCGCCGCCGACGCGCTCGGCCTGGCCCGGGCCACGCTGCGCACCATCAGGGTCAACCTGTTCTGGGCCTTCGCGTACAACAGCCTGATGATTCCGCTGGCCGCGCTCGGCCTGGTCACGCCGATGCTGGCCGCCGCCGCGATGGCCTGTTCCAGCCTGCTCGTGGTGCTCAACAGCCTGCGGTTGTCCCGGTGGCGGCCGGCCCCGGTCGCCGCCGCGCCGCTGCCGGACCCGGTCCGGCTCGGCGAGGTCGCACCGACCCGGCACTAGACTTCGATGTCCATCGATGCGTAGGCTCTCGGCCAGACCGGCGGGACCGGATCACCGAGACGACAAGGAGCCCGAGGGTGACGGACGACGCGCAGGTCACCGCGTGGGCGCTGGCGGCCGGCCGGGGCGACCGGACGGCCGCCGCCGCCTTCGTCCGGGCGACCCGGCAGTCCGTATGGCGGTTCCTGGCCGGTCTGGCCTCGCCGGCCGAGGCCGACGACCTCACCCAGGAGACCTACCTGCGGGCCATGCGGTCGCTGCCCTCCTTCGCCGCCCGCTCGGCGGCCCGGACCTGGGTGCTGGGCATCGCCCGCCGGGTGGCGGTGGACCACGTGCGCGCCAGCGCGTGCCGGCCGCACACCGTGCCGATGCCGGCCTGGACCGAGATCACCGACCGGCAGCACAGCGGCTTCGACCGGCGGGTCGCGCTGGAACAGCTCATCGCCGGCCTGCCGGCCGAACAACGTACGGCGTTCGTCGCCACCCAGGTGCTCGGGATGCCCTACGCGGAGGCCGCCCGGGTCTGCGGCTGCCCGGTCGGCACCATCCGGTCCCGCGTCGCCCGCGCCCGCGCGGACCTGGTCGCGGCGATCACCACCCAGCCCGGTACGCGGGGCCGCCGCAACGGCACGGCCACCGGCTGAACCGGGAGGACCGGACCGGCCCGTGACGCACCGCGGCCCGGGACCTGTTCAGGTCCCGGGCCGCGGCTCTCGGGAAATCAGTGCCCGCTGACCGGAATCAGTTGCGTCTCGTTCCGGGCGGCGTTCTCGTGGCTGACGACCATCCAGCCCTTGGCCGGGGTGCGCGCGAACTCACTCCGGTTCACCGACACCGTCTGCGTGGTCGAGCGGTTCGGCTCGACCACGTCGGTGATGCCCGTGGTGAGCGCCGGCGTGAACGCGTTGAAGCTCGCGGTACCCGCGATGGTGTCGTTCAGGCCGTCGACGATCCCGAAGCTGGCCGCGTGGTAGGTCAGCCGCGGGTTCTCCGCCGACAGGCAGGGCGAGCCGGCCGCGCAGAGCTGCGAGATCAGCACCGGCAGGACGAACGTGCTGCCGTCGTACGGCGCGTCGGCGTAGAACTCCAGCGTGCCGCCGCCGGTCCGCAGGTCGAACACCGCCGTGACCATGTCGCCGGTGGGGTCACCGGTGGTGACCAGGCCCAGGTCGACACCCACCACGTCGTAGTCGTCCGTGCCGTCGCCGTTGACGTCGACGTAGATGTCGAACTCGTTGCGGGCGGCGTTGGACAGTCGGTTGTGGGTGCTGACCGCGAACGCGATGGCGCCGTCCGCCGGCAGGGCCTGCACGCCCACCGCCCGCAGGTCCGCCGCGCCGGCCGCGTCGCGCCCGTCGGACAGACCCCAGGCGTACCAGTCGGCGGTGCCGGCGACCACGCCGCGCCGGTTGGTCGTGGTCGCGGTGGCCGAACCCTTCCGGTGCAGCGCACCCTGGTCCACCCGGGTGCTCACCTGCGACACCGCCTGCGGCACCAGGTAGTACGGCACCCGCAGCGCGACGCCGCCGTTGCTCCGACCCACCGGCGTGAGGGTGACCAGGCCGGAGACGTCCTGGAACCCGCTGGAGTCGCCGGCCGTCGCGGCCGGAACCTCCAGGGTGACCGGCACCTGGGCCTGGCCGTGACCCGGCACGGTCACCCGGGTCCGCTGCAGCCGCGCGGTGTGCGGGCTGCCGGCCGCGTTACCCACCGAGACGGTGAAGGTCTGCGCCGAGCGGCCCAGGTTCTTCACCGTGATGGCCTTGCGCTTGCTGTAGTTGCGGTCCAGTTCGGCGAAGCCGAAGTTCAGCGTCGCCGTGCCGGTGTCGCCGAGCGCGATGACCTGGGTGTCGACCGCGCCCGGAGCCTGGATCAGGCCCGCGCCGTCGGCCCGGGTGGCGTAGTCGGCCACCCCGGCCGGGTCGGCGGTGTTGACGATCGCCGCCTTCCAGTACGCGACCTTGCGCCAGTCGGGGTGGGCCTGCCGGACCAGCGCGGCCGCGCCGGCGGTGTGCGGCGCCGCCATCGAGGTGCCGGAGATCGCGACCGCCCCGGTGCCGGAACCGACGCCGACCGAGAAGATGCTCACGCCGGGCGCCGTGACATCCGGCTTCAGCCAGCTGTCCCCGGTGCGCGGGCCGCCCGAGGAGAAGCTGGCGGTCGCCCGGTAGCCCGGGTTGTCCATGGCCACGTGGGTCAGCGTCGTGCTGGTGCCGTCCGCCGCGACCAGCGCCGCGGCGGCCGAGGACGGCGCGCCGAGGAACGGGATGGTGACGTTCGCCGGTTCGCCGGTGTCCGGGTTGCTGGTGATCGGACCCTCGTACGGCGGGTAGGAGTCGACGTTGTTGACCTGGAGCACGGCGGCGGCGCCGGCCGCCTGGCCGTAGATCGCCTTGGCCACCCGGGCGCAGGTGCCGCGGGCCACCACGACGAGCGCGCCGGCCACGCCGGGCTGGTCGAACTCCTCGACGCTGCAGCCGAGCGCGATGCCGCCGGCGCCGTTGCCCAGCACCTTGATCGGCAGCGAGGTGCCGTCGGCGAACGTGGCGTTGTTGGCGTTGACGGTGTCCAGGCCCAGCGAGAGGTGCACGCCCGGGAAGGACGGGGTCGGGTCGTTGGCGGCCACGCTGATCGTGCTGGTGGAGACGGACGGGCTGCCCACCATGTACGGCGCCGGACCGGAGTTGCCGGCCGAGGCGACCACGATCACGCCGTCCCTGGTCGCGTTCTCCGCCGCGACCGACTCGGGCGCGTCGGCGGCGCCCCACGGCGAGCCGAGCGACATGTTGATCACGTCCATGCCGTTGGCCACGGCCCACTCGATCGCGTCGACGGTCATGTCGGTGGAGCCCTCGCAGCCGAAGACGCGCACCGCGTACAGCTCGGCCTTGGGCGCGACGCCCGGGCCGACGAGCCAGGAGTTTCCGCTGACGGTGTTCCTGTCGTACGCGCCGCGGTAGGTGCTGCCGTCGGCAAGCACGCCGTACCCGCCGATCGTGCCGGCCACGTGCGAGCCGTGCCCGTTGCAGTCCAGCGGGTTCGGGTCCGGGTGTGGCACCGGCTGGTAGGTGGGGCTGCCCGGGTCGGCGTCGTAGCTGTCGCCGACCAGGTCGATGCCGCCCTTGACCTTCGGCGCCCCGGGACCGAACAGGGCCGGGTCGGCCGCCGCGGTCTCCCGGGCGTGCGCCGTGGTGTAGGCGGCCTCGGTGCCCGGCCCGCCGAAGTCGGCGTGCGTGTAGTCGATGCCGGTGTCGATGACGGCGACCTTGATGCCCTCGCCGCGCACCTTGTCCGGCGCGTTCCACACCGTCGGGGCGCCGACCATGGGCACGCCGTTGGTGTTGTCCGGCTTCACGGTCTGCAGCGGGTGCACGCTGACCACGCCGGGCGCGGTCGCGATCGAGTCGAGCTTGCCGGCGTTCACCCGTACCTTGATGCCGTTGTAGGCGTGCTGGTACGCGCCCAGCACGGCACCGCCGAGCTGGCGCACCTTCTGCTCGACCGGCGCCTGCTGCTGCCGGATCCGGTCCTGCCGCTGCCGCTTCTGGGTCGCCGACAGCGGCTGCGCCGCCTCGGCGTCGACCACCGCCACCGGATCATCGCCGAGCTGCACCATGACCGTCACCTGCCGGTCACGCATGCCCGCCGGCAGATTGGTGATCTTCGAGCCGGCCGGCACCGGCTTGAACGCCTGCCGCAGTCCGGGTGCGGCGACCGCGCCCGAGGACGCGCTCACCACGCCCATCGTGGCGACAAGAACACCGATCCCGGCCAGAGCCGTGGACCGCCTGCTGAACCGTTTTCCGCCCACCCGGGCTGCCTCCTCGATGCCCGTGCGAGCCCGTCGGGTCGATGATGCGGCCCCGGCCGGGCGTCGCACTCCCGCCCTCATCACGAGACCGACCCACGGCGGGTCGTCACCTCGGGCCGATCTCCGATCAGGAGTGTGCCCGTGATCCGCTCGCGGCACCATCCCTCGACCGGGACAACTTCCCGGGCGGGTCGGCGATCCGACCGGAGATACCGACTTGTCGCGCCGGCCCCGGGCGGCCATGCTCATCGTCCGTGACCGTTGTGCAGGGACGCGAACCGCGCCCGTCCGGGCGTCCTTCGTGAGCGGCGCCCACGCGCACGGCCACGGCCGTGCCACGCCCGGTGCCCGTCCGCCGGACCGGCGGCGGCTGACGCTGTTGCTGCTCGTGCCCGCGGTGCTGGCCACCGCGCTGGGCATGCTGCTGCTGTGGCCGCACGACGTTGCGCAGCCCGACCGCGCCGGCCCGCCACCACGGGTCCTCGGGCAGGTCAGCGCGGTCTCGCCGCGACCCTGCCCCGCGGCACCCGGCCGGGATCCGGACACCCCGGGGGCCGGCGCGCCGGGCGTGACCTGCGGCTCCGTCACGGTACGGCTGACCAGCGGCGCCCGCGCCGGCACGCAGGTCGACACCGAGATACCCGGCGGTCCCGGCGCGGTGCGGCCGCGGACCGGCGACCGGGTCGTGCTCAGCGTGCTGGCCGATCCGAGCGGCACCGACCGCTACTCGATCGTGGACTTCCAGCGCTCCCGCCAGCTCTGGCTGCTCGGTGCCGCGTTCGCGCTGGCCGTGATCGCGTTCGCCCGGTGGCGCGGCATCACCGCGCTGGCCGGCCTGGCCGTCACCTTCGCCGTCCTGCTGCTGTTCGTCATTCCGGCCATCCTGGACGGCCGGTCCCCCGTCCTGGTCGCGGTGCTCGGCTCGGCCGCGATCATGCTGACCGTGCTGTACCTGACGCACGGCTTCAGCACCACCACCTCGGTGGCGGTGGCCGGCACGCTGGCCAGCCTGACCATCACCGCCCTGCTGTCCGCGCTGGCGACCACCGCGGCCCACCTGTCCGGCGTCGCCGACGAGGCCGCGAGCTACCTGTCGATCCTGTACCGGGACGTGGACATGCGCGGCCTGCTGCTGGCCGGGATCGTCATCGGGTCGCTCGGGGTGCTCGACGACGTCACGGTGACCCAGGCGGCCACCGTCCGGGAACTGGCCGCGGCCAACCCGGCGTACCGGTTCCGGGAGTTGTACCGGGCCGGCACCCGGGTCGGGCGGGCGCACATCGCCTCCGTCATCAACACGATCGTGCTGGCCTACGCCGGGGCGTCCCTGCCGCTGATGCTGCTCTTCGCCGCCGGCACCACGCCGGTCGGTGAGCTGCTCACCGGTGAACTCGTCGCGCAGGAACTCGTCCGCAGCGCCGTGGGCACCATCGGGCTGATCACGGCCGTACCCGTCACCACCGCGCTGGCGAGCCTGCTCGCCCTACCGCGCGGTGCCGGGCGTGCTGTCGAGGGAGCGTAGCCGCTCGTCGAGGGCGGGCAGATCGGCGACGAACCACACCTGCCCGGACCGGTTGGACTCCTGCACCAGGGCGCGCAGCGCCGAGCTGGCCGCCAGGTGCGCGGAGATGTCGCCGACGATCGCCAGCCGCAGCCGGTAGTTGATGAACTTCTGCATCACCTCGCCGGCGAACCGCGTCCGCAGTTCGAAGAAGCGCGGGTCCAGCCGGCTCGCCGGCAGGGCCACCACCGTGGCACCGAGGAAGGCCGCCCCGACCAGATCCAGCGCGTCCTGCTCCGTGGCCACCGCCGGGCCGTCGGGGTCGCACACCAGCACCGGTACGCCGGCTCGGTCGCTGATCACGTCGGGCACGTCCGACCTCCCTGGTCATCGTTCACGGCCACATCCAGCCGAGCATCCGGCAGCGGCGCCGGCCGCGCCACCGGTTATCGGGCCGCGGGTCCACGCGTGACGTCCTGTCTGATATGCCGTTTTCCTGCCTATTCATGGGTTTTTGGGGATACTGCCTAGCAGCGGACGCGCCGGCACGTCCGCGCACGATTTCCATCGACGGGGGCGCACGTGGCGCAGTTGCTGTACACGCGGTCGGGCAGGCCGAGCCTTGCCCGCCGCTACGACGCGAACGACAACGCGTTCGGGTTCCTCCGCCTCGCCCTGGCGACCGGTGTGCTGGTGGCACACGCCTGGCCGCTGGGCCTGGCCCGGCAGAGCTTCGGCGCCTCCCTCACACACGGTCAGACCGACCTGGGCACCCTGTCGGTGCAGGGCTTCTTCGTCATCTCCGGCTTCCTGGTCGCCGGCAGCGCGCTGCGGCTGTCCCCCGGCCGGTTCGCCTGGCACCGCGCCCTGCGCACGCTGCCCGGTCTGTGGGTCTGCCTGCTGGTCACCGCGCTGGTGCTGGCTCCCCTGGTGTACTGGTACGAGCAACGGACCCTGACCGGCTTCTGGACCCACCCCGACGGCCCGCTGCGGTACGTCGCCGTCAACTGGTTCGCCTCGATGGAGCAGTATCCGATCTCCGGCCTGCTGGCGGACACGCCGTTCGGCAGGTTGCAGGGCGGACCGAGCGCCTTCGACGGTTCCCTGTGGAGCCTGCGGTACGAGTTCGCCTGCTACGCGTTCGTCTGGCTCCTCGCGGCCTGCGCGGTGCTGCGCCGGGCCCGCCGGCTGGTGCTGGCCCTGGCCGCCGGCGCGTACCTGCTCGTCCTGTTCGACCTGGCCACGGTGGCCGCCTGGACCGACCGGCCGCCGCTGCGCGGGGCGATCGGCCCGCTGCCGCTGGTCGGCAGCTTCGCCTACGGCTGGGCGCTGTATCTCGGGTTCCTGTTCCTGCTGGGCGCCTGCGCCCGGCTGTACGCCCACCGGCTGCCGATGACCGCGGTCGGGGCCGCGGTCGCCGGGGCCGTGATGCTCGCATCGATGCTGCTGGGCGGGTTCTTCGCGTTCGGCCTGCCCGCGTACGCCTATCTGGTGCTGTACCTGGCCACCGCCCTGCCCCGGCCGCTGCGCCGGATCGGCCGGCGCCGGGACTACTCCTACGGCGTCTACATCTACGCCTTCCCGGTGCAGCAGATGCTCGCGCTCGTCGGCGGCGCGAGCCACGGGCTGACCGTCTACATCCTGCTGTCCCTGCTCGGCACCCTCCTGTTCGCCGTCCCGTCGTGGCACCTGCTGGAAGGCCCCGCGCTGCGGCTGCGCGGCTGGCCCGGTCCCGCGCTGCGGCTGCGCGGCTGGCCCGGTCCCGCGCGGCGGCGACCGCACAACCGGGTCGGCCCCGACGGGCCGGCCGGGACCGCCGCGAACCCGCCGATCCCGGCGGCGACCCACTCCGGCGGGTGACCTGACCGACCGTCCACAGAAGGGTCGTGGATCGAGATGACCACCGGTGACAGGGCCCCGGAGGGCCGGTGGCGACGCCGACCCGGGTGGCAGAAGGCGGCACTCGCCCTGGTCGCGCTGCTCGGCGTGTTCTGCGCCGGCCTCGTGACGCTCGGCTTCGGCCTCCAGCACCGGTACGAGAACCGGGTGCACCGGGAGGACATCCTCGGCCGGGACACCGGGACGCCGCACGGAGACCGCTGGTCCGCCGGGCCGCTGAACCTCCTGCTGCTCGGCTCGGACTCCCGGCAGGGGGAACCGGACCAGGACAGCTACTCCGGGCAGCGCTCGGACACCGTCATGCTGGTGCACCTCAACGCCGCCCGGGACGCCGCCACGGTGGTCTCGATCCCCCGGGACAGCTACGTCGACATCCCCGCGCGGGCGGGCAGCTGGGACGGCGGCCCCAACAAGATCAACGCCGCGCTGGCGTTCGGCGGCGCGTCCCTGGCCGCCGAGACCGTGCACCAGCTCACCGGCGTGACCCTCGACGGGGTGCTGGTGGCGGACTTCGTCGCCGTACGCCGGCTGGTGGACGTGCTCGGCGGGATCACGGTGTGCCTGCCCTACCCGGTCGTCTCCGCCGACACCGGGACCGCCTGGCCGGCGGGCTGCCACCAGCTCGACGGGCGGGCCGCCGACGACCTGGTCCGGCAGCGCCACAACGTACCCGGCGAGGACTTCGGCCGGATGCACGACCAGCAACTCGTGGTCGCCGCGATGGTGGAGAAGGCCACCGCCGAGAACCTGCTGGCCGACCCGGTCCGGTTGGACCGGCTGCTGACCACGGCGGCGGAGTCGCTGACCGTCGACCGCGATCTCGACCTCGCCCGGCTGGCGCTGGCGGTACGCCGGATCACCCCGGAGTCGCTGCGCTTCGTCACCGTACCGGTCGCCGACGCCGATCTGAGCACGCCGGCCGGTTCCGCGGTGCTGCTGGACGAGCAGCGCTCGGCCGCCCTGTTCGCGGCGATCCGCGGGGACCGGCTCGACGACTGGTTCGCCACCGAGCCGTCCCCCTCGCCCGGCGCCTGACCGGGCGAGGGGGGCGCGGCGGTCTACCGGGTGCGCTGCCAGTACCGGCAGGTCCAGTCGACCTGGTGCAGTTCGTCGTGGATGCCGAAATCGGCGCGGAAGTCGTCGACGGCCTGCTTGCAGCCGCGCACCGCGTGGTAGTCGTCGACGATCACGTACCCGCCCACGGACAGCTTCGGGTAGAGGCTGCGCAGCGCCACCATGGTCGAGTCGTACAGGTCGCCGTCCAGCCGGATCAGCGACAGTCGCTCGACCGGCGCCCCGGGCAGGGTGTCCTGGAACCAGCCCGGCAGGAACCGGACCTGGTCGTCCAGCAGCCCGTACCGGCGGAAGTTGTCCTGGACCTGTTCGAGGGAGACCGCGAGGAACGGCTGGGTCCAGAGGGCGTCCTCCACGTCCGCGAGCCGGTGCGGCTCCGGTTTGGGCAGGCCGCGGAACGAGTCCGCCACCCACACCGTCCGGTCCTGATCCCCGTACGCCCGCAGCATGCCGCGCATGAAGATCACCGCTCCGCCGCGCCACACCCCCGTCTCGATCAGGTCACCCGGGACCTCCCGCTCCAGCACGTCCAGGATGCACCGTTCCAGGTTGTCGAGGCGGCGCAGGCCGATCATCGTGTCCGCCTCCGGCGGCCAGTCCCGGCCGTTGGCCCGCGCGTCGGCGTCGAACGGGAACTTCAGCACCAGCTCCAGGCCACGGCGTTGCAGCAGGTGCCTGTACCTGGCGTACAGCCGGCCGTGCACGGAGGCCGGCCGCGGCTGGTAGGGCGTCCACGTCTCCTGGAAGACGACCCGGGTCAGGGCCTTCTTCAGCAGGTCGCAGTACATGGCCCGGGAATCGCCGACGGCCGACGGCAGCCGGGTCAGGGTCTCGCTCATGGGTCTCTTGCTCCTTGGTGTCGATGTGCGGAACGGTTGCGATGTCAGTGCGCCGCGCGGTGGCCGGGGCCACCGTCCCGGCGCCCGTCGACGGCGTCGCCGGCCGGCCGGGGCTCGGCCACGCCGGTGACCTGTGCCCGTCCGGTGGCCACCGGACGGGGACCGTCGGACACGCCCCGCGGCGCCAGCGGGCGGCCCAGGGCCGAGTCGGCCGGCATCCGGCCGCCGGCGATCACCGGCGTGGACCACCGGGCCACGCCGTCCAGCGGCGAGGGCGGTGCCGGCGTGTCGGCCTCGACCACCATCGGCAGGGTGGCCGGGTGATCCTGGTGCGGCTGCCGCGGCGGCGCCGAGGGCACGTCCCCGGTGCGACCGGCCGGGTCCGGTTCGGATTCGTCGAGCCGGTGGGTTCCCACCGGCTGCGCCTTTTGCGCGAGACGGTTGCCTCCCACCGGCTGCGCCGCCGCGAGCCGGTCCACCGCGGCGGGCGGATCCGCCGCCGCCGGCAGAGCGCTCAGCGCCCGCGGCGCCCTGGCCGAGGCGGCGTCCCGGCCGCGGCGTGCGCCCGGGTACCGCGGCAGCATCGGCCCGGCGGCCCGGAGCGGGTCGACCCGGCCGGCGTCCGCGGCCGGCCGCGGGGACCCCTGATCGATCCTGCCCACGGCGACGGTGCCGACCAGCGGCAGGTTCAGCCGGCGCAGCAGCGCCGCGGCCCGCACCGCCCCGGCCGGGTCCGTCCGGCGCGCCGAGACCACCAGCAGCACCCCGTCGACGTGCTCGGCCAGGGCCGCGGTGTCGCAACTGGCCAGCACCGGTGGTGCGTGGACGATGACGCAGTCCGCCCGGCCGGCCGCGGTGTCCAGCAGCCGGCCCAGTTCCCGCGCCTGCTCGCGGCTCAGGCTCGGCGCCGGTTCGGTCGGCAGGACGGTGAGCGTCGGCAGGTCGGGCTGCTGGCCCGGGGGGCGCCCGGTGGCCAGCAACTGTTGCCAGGTGGCCGAGGTCTCCGGGAAGTGTCCCGACAGGACGGGGTCGCGGACCGCGGCGTCGGCGATGGTGACCCGCTGGCCCTCGCGGGCCATCGCGAGGCCCAGCAGCGCGCTCAGCAGCGCGGCGCCGTCGTCGTCGTGCACGCCCATCACCAGCAGCCGGCGCCCGGACCCGGCGGCGAGCAGGCTCAGCGCCGAGATCGTGGCGCGGGTGGCCGCCGCGACCTCGCCGCGGTCCAGCAGCGCCGGCGCGTGGTGCCGGTCGAACCGCTTGGGCAGGTCCGGGAGGATGCCGACGACGGGCAACCCGAGCCGCGCCTCCAGCCCCGCCACATCCCGGATGCGGCCGTCGAACCGGTCCCGCAGCAGCATGGCGCCCCAACCCGCGAGCAGGCCGACGAGCGCGCCCAGCGCGCCGTTGAGCGGCGGCTTCGGAAAGTCGGGCCGGGACGGCGGGTTGGCGGTGTCCAACACCCGGGTGGTCACCGGTGTGTCGCCGCCGATCTCCAGCCGGCCCAACTGCTCGCCCAGCGCCCGGCTGGCGGCGTTGGCGATGGCCGCCGCCCGATCCGCCGAGCCGGCGTCGCTGCGCACCGTGACGATCTGCAGGCCGGGCTCGGACGAGCCGTGCACGTTGCCGATGACCGCCGACTCGGGCAGCCCGAGTTGCCGGGCGGTGGCGCTTGCCACCTCCCGCGAGCCGGCCAGCCGGGCGACGGTGGGCGCCAGGTTCTGCGCGAGGGCGAGGCTCACGTCGGCCGACCGGTCGCGCGGGGCGTCGGCCATCACGAGCACCGACGCCTGCGCCTCGTACCGGGCCGGCAACAGCGGCGTGACGGCCTGTGCGGCGGCCAGGCCGGCGGCCAGGCCGAGCAGCGGCAGTGCGGTGCGCCGCCAGGCGGCGGCCGCCAGCACACGCAGATCGACGGTACGCATCAGTTCGTCACCTTCCGGTTGGTGCCGACCCCCGCGGTCGGACGGGACGCTGCCGGGTCGGACCCTGCGGTCCGCTCCTCGTGCAGCCGCTGCCAGATGTCACAGAGCTGATCGGCGATCCGCTCCCAGGCGAACTCGCCGGCCACCCGGCGCAGTCCGTTGGCGGCCAGTTGCCGGGCCGTCGAGGGCTGGTCGCGCACCCGGGTGAGCCGCTCGGCGAACGCCGACACGTCCCCGGCCGGGAACGTCAACCCGGCGTCGCCGATGACGTACGGGATCTCCCCGACGTCGCTGCCGAGCACCGGCAGCCCGCAGGCCATCGCCTCCACCAGGACCCGGCCGAACTGTTCCCGCAGCGGGATGCCGACCCAGGGCAGGACGTTGCGCTGGGTGATCTCCCGGGCCGGCAGTGCCAGCGCGTCCGCCCGGCCCAGCAGGGCGGGCAGGTCGGCGTGGCCGGTCCAGCCGTACCGCCGGATGCGGCCCGGTCGGCTGCGGGCCGCCCGGTCGATCTCGGCGGCCAGGCTGCCGTCGCCGACCAGCAGTACGTCGCAGTCGGCGAGTTCGGCGGCGCGCAGCAGGTCCGGGATCCCCTTGTGCGGCTCGAAGCGGCCCACGAAGCCCACGGTGAACCGACCCGGGGTGCCGGCCCCGGCACCGACACCGACACCGACACCGACCCCGGCATCGGCATCGGCATCGGCCCCGGCATCCGGGCGGAACGTGCGGGTGTCCACACCGAGCGGAACGATCGTCGTGGCGCCCCGGTAGCCCTTGGCGCGCAGCACCTGCCGGGCGGCCGGGGTGATCGGCAGGATCATGTCCACGGCGCGGTAGGCACGCCGCTCCAGCAGCGGGAACGGCATCGGGAACCGGGTCACGACGTTCTGCGCGGCGTACAGCGTGGTCGCCGCCCGCGGCCAGTGCCGCCGGCGGCTGCGCAGCACCTGCCAGGTCGACAGGTAGGCGGCCTCGCCGATGACGTGCACGATGTCCGGCGGCGACGCCACCGGCGGACCGGACCGGCCGTCCAGCCGGAACATGACCGAGGCCATGTGGCCGGTCAGCCGCTCGCCCAGCCGGTGCGGCAGCACCTCGGCCCGGAAGTCGGGATGCCGGCGGCCCAGCCGGGCCAACTCCCGGCCGGTGGTCGGCGACACGTCGGCGGCGAGCACGGTGAGACGGAGTCCGGGTCGTTCGCAGAGAACGTCGAACAGGTCGGTCCAGTGTTCGCTGCGCGCACCGACCACCGTGATCAGAACGTGCATGACTCGTTTCCTCCGCTGTGCAGTCGGGTGACCGCGATGCGGCCGACCCGGGCCCAGGCCCGCATCCGGGCGGTGCCGGCCCGCGGTTGCAGCAACATCCGTACGGCGGCCAGGGCGACGCCCAGCAGCGCCCGGGCCAGCACCACGGCCCGCACGGCCCGTCGGGACCGCGGCCGGTGGCGGTGGAAGAACAGCAGCATGCTGCGGTAGAGGTGCGGCCAGATCCAGGCCGGGTCGCTGCTGCTCCCGCCGCCGGAGTGGACCGCGGCCACCGACGGCACGTACAGCACCTCGGCTCCGCGCCGGCGGGCCTGCAGGCACAGTTCCTCGTCCTCGTAGTACAGGAAGTACGCCTCGTCCAACCCGCCGACGGCGGTGAACAGGCTGGTCCGCACGGCCAGGCAGGCGCCGGAGACCCAGTCCACCGGCGTCGGCCGGGCGCCCCGCAGGCAGGCGGCGTACGCCCGGCGGCGCTGCCCTCCGGCGAGCCACCGGCGCAGCGCCACCGGTACCAGCGTCCCGCCGAAGCGGCTCGCCACGACCGTGCGCAACGTCTCGAACGGGTGCGCGCTGACCGCCACCCGACCCTGCGCGTCCAGCAGCCGGGGGCCGGCGATGCCGACCTCCGGACGGTTGGCCACCACCTCGACGAGCGTCCGGGCGGTCTCCGGCGGGACCACACAGTCGGGGTTGACCAGCAGGAGCACCGCGCTGCGCACGCCGTACGCGGCCCGGTTGACCGCGACGGCGAAGCCGGCGTTTCCGTGCCCGGTCAGGACGGTGACCTCGGGGAAGTGCGACCGGGCCAGCTCGACGGTGCGGTCGGTGGAGCCGTTGTCGACAAGCCGTACCGGCAGCCCTGCCTGCCGGAGCGCCGCCAGGGCGGCCAGGATCTGCCGGCCGGAGTTGTGGGTGACGACGATCGCCGTCGCGTCGGGCACGGCCATCAGCACGTCACCGCCGGGATCCGGACGGGCGCGCCGGACCGGCGGTGCCGGGGCGGGGGCGGGCCGTGCCGCTCCGGCGGCGCCTGGTCCGACGGCGGCCGGTGCGGGGTGGACAGCAGCACCAGGGCGGGCAGCAGGCCCAGTTCCCAGTGCCCGTCGGTGGGCGCGGCGAACATCGCCGCGCCGAGGAACCCGCAGCACAGCGCCGCGAACGGCAGGGCGAGCCCGTCCCGGTCGGCCAGCCCGGCCCGGATGCCCCGCAGCACCGGCCACAGCACCAGGATCAGCCCCACCAGTCCCACGTTGGCCAGCAGCGTGACGTAGAAGGCGTGGTAGACCGGACCGACGTCGGTGCGGGCGAAGCCGGACAGGTACACGTCGGCGGTGGACTGTCCGAGCCCGGCGCCGAGGATCGGCCACCGGGTGAAGACGTCCAGGCCGACCGTCGACTCCGACGCGCGGTAGCCGGCCGACTGGTGCAGTTCGGCGACGATCTCCCCGGCCCGCTGCGCCACCCCCGGCACGAACGCGAGCAGGACGCCGCCGGCGGCACCGACGGCCGCGGTGGCGGCCAGGCCGGTCCGGACCGCCCGACCGCCGAACACCAGCATGACCAGCAGGGTCGTCCCGGCCGCCAGCCAGATCCCGCGGTACGCGGCGAGCACCACGTCGATCGTGAAGAGTCCGGCGACGAGCACCGCGGCGGCCCGGCGCCAACCCCGGGTCCGCCCGGCGGCCCAGATCAGCGGCGGGGCGGCCAGCAGGGTGAGCAGCCCGCCGTGCCGGCCCGGCGCGGTCATCGACGCGGCCACCAGGACGGCCAGCATGCCGACGTAGAGCAGCCCGGCGGCGACCAACCGGCGCGGGGTGTCGAGGGTGTACGTGGCGAGCAGGAAGTAGATCGGGATGACGGCGATCTGGTAGGCCGCGACGACGACGTCCGCGGGCGGATTGCCGATCGCCAGGCCGGCGCCGGCGGCGACCACGGACAGCCCGGCGACCACCAGCATCGCCCGGTCGGCCGGGGTCCGCCGGCGCCGGCCGCCGAGGTTCAGGCCGCGCCGGACGAGCACGGCGGTGCCGCCGACCGCCAGCAGCGCCAGGTGGATCGCCACGTAGCTGCGGACGTCTCCCCCGCTCACCAGGGCGCCGACCGTCGCGCCGCCGACGATCCCGACCGGCAACACCGTCCAGGGCCACAGCAGGAAGATGCCGAGCAGCACCAGCGCGCCCGTGGCGGCCGGCGCCAGACTGCCGGGCAGCGTCATGGTCAGCGACACGGCGACGCCGAGCGCGGCGCCGGTGAGCGCCACGCCCGCACCGACGGCGGCCCGCGTCACCGGGCGACCTCGGCCAGCAGGGTACGCAGTTGCTCGCCCCGGGCGGTCCAGCTGTTCGCCCGGGCCACCGCGCGCCGCCGGGCGACCTGCGCCGGGATGCTCGCCTCGGCCAGGGCCGCGGCGATCCCGTCGGCGAAGGCGTCCGGGCCGGCGGCGAGCCGGACGACGCCGGCCAGCCCGCGCAACGCCGGCAGCGGGGTGGCCACCACCGGCTTGCCGAGGGCCAGGTACTCGTAGCACTTCTTCGGGTGGACGTAGTCCACCAGCCCGCCGATCCGGTACGGGATGACGGTGACGTCGCAGGCGCGCAGCATCCCGGGCAGTTCGGCGTACGGCACCGGCCCGGCCAGCCGCACGTTGGTCAGCCCGGCCAGCGCCGCCCGGCCGGTGCGGGTGCTCGGCCCGATCAGCAGGAACGTCCACTCGGGTCGGCTCCGGGCCACCGCGGCGATCAGCTCGCCGTCGAAGGCCCGGGTGTCCACCGCCCCGCAGTAGCCGATCACCGGCCCGGGCGTCCCGCCCGGGCGGGACGCGGTCGGCCCGTGCGGGGTGAAGTGTTCCGGGTCGCAGGCGTTGGGCAGCACCACGGGCGCCCGCCGGCCGGCGGGCATCCGGGCCGGCAACGCCGTGGAGGAGGCCAGCACCAGATCGGCCGCGGCCACCGCCCGGGTGAGGCTGCGGCGCAGGTGGTTGCGGTTCCACCGGCGGGTGAAGGTCCAGTCCAGGTCGGCCGCGTCGTAGACGACGGCGGCGGTGTCGAGCAGGACCGCGCAGGGCGCGGCCAGATCCTCGTCGAGCCAGACCAGGCGCACGGTCCCGGCCTCGCGGTCCAGCCAGCGTCGCAGCGACGCCACGGCCACCCGCCGGTTGGCGGCGTTGGCCGGCGGCAGGTGCCGGCCGAAGGGAGCCACGGTCGGCAGCACGGCGCGCCAGATGCGCCGCTCCACCGGGCGGATGCTGGCCCGCGAGCGGATCCGGTGTCCCGGCGGGTCGACGAAGACCACCCGGTACGCGGTGGCGAGCTGCCGGGCCAGGGCGTGCTGCCGGTGGGCGCCGCCCGGCCAGGGCGTGCCGCTGAAGAAGACCACCCAGTCGGCGGTGCCGGCCGGGGCGCCGTACCCCTCGGTCCGTACGGCCGCGCCGGTCACCTCGGTCATGCCGCCCCCCGCGCGGTGACCCGGTCCCGCCGGCCGCCCACCGGGCCGGGCCGGCGCCGGGCGTCGCCGTCCGGCAGTGGGCCGACGTCGCCGCGCAGCGCGCCGCGCAGGGCAGCGAGCGGCATCTGGACCTCGCGGCGGCACGCCCGCTTCAGTACGTGGTCGGCCAGCACGACCAGGCGGAAGATCCCGATCCGGTGCCGGGGCTGGGTCAGCCGCAGGTAGCAGACCAGGCCGCCGAGCAGGTGGCGGAAGCGGACCTCGTCGCCCAGCAGCCGGCAGGAGGCGCCCCGGACGTGGGTCACGACGGCGTCCGGGATCATCCACAGCTCGTGGCCGTCCCGTTCCAGTTCTCGGGCGAGGATCGCGTCGTTCCAGTAGACCGGGAACCGCTCGTCGAAGATGCGGTCCGGTTCCAGCACGGCACGGCGCAGCAGCATGCAACTGCCGGAGGCCAGCAGGCGGGGCCGGCTGAAGTCCTCGCCGCGCATCTGGAAGGTGTGCAGCGCCCGCCGGAACCGGGGTATCCGGCGGAGGGCGGTGGTCAGGGCCAGCGCCGCCGGGAAGCTGGGTTGCTGCACGTAGTGCTGCTGGAAGGTGCCGTCGGGATTGAGGTAGCGCGGGCTGACGCCGGCCGCGCCCGGCCGGTCGCGCAGGAATCCGACCATCCGCGACAGCGCGCCCGGGTGGACCACCACGTCGCTGTTGAGCAGCAGGATCAGCTCGCCCCGGGCCAGCCGGTACGCCTGGTTGACCGCGGCGGCGAAGCCGACGTTGAACCCGTTGCGGATCAGCCGTACCCGGGGCCAGCCGGCGAGCAGGTCGGCCGACCCGTCGCGGGAGGCGTTGTCCACGGCCACCACCTCGTAGTCCAGGTCGGCGGCGGTCTGCGCCAGCGACTCCAGGCAGCGGCGGGTCTGCTCCCGGGTGTTCCAGCTGATCAGCAGGATGGACAGGGTCGGACCCGGCGGTCGCACCGCCGGTCGCGGGCGCGGGTGGGCGCCGGTCGTCGGGTCGCCGGTCCTCGGGTCGCCGCCGACCCGTGCCGACGGCACCGGGCCGCGCGCTTCGTCATCACGGTGGCTCATCGGTCACTCCGTCCGGACGTCGGTCTGCGGGCGATCACCCGCAGCAGGTCCGCTCGCCACGGATGGGTCAACCGGGGCGAGCGCATGCTGATCAGGTCGGGCGGCAGCACCTGGCGCGCGTGCCGGAGGCGGTAGCGCAGCGGCATGTAGTACCGGAACACCGCCGTGTCCCGCCGGACGACGTCGAAGCCGGAGCCGACCAGCAGCTTCGTCAACGACTCCGGGGTGAAGTGCCAGCGGTGGTACTCCGGTTGCAGGCCGGGCCACTGCCGCCCGAACCGCTGGGCGGCCACCGAGGCGATGTTCGGCACCTCCAGTGCCAACCATCCGCCGGGGGCCAGCACCTGACGCGCCGTCTGCAGGAGCAGCCGCGGGTCGTCCACGTGTTCCAGGACGTGGAAGGCGCAGACCACGTCGGCACGCAGCGTCGCCGCCACCTGTTCGAAGCGGCCCTGCAGGACCGGCACCCCGAGCCGCTCGGTGGCGAAGTTCGCGGCCGTCCGGGACAGCTCCACACCGGTCACCGCGAAGCCGGCGTCACGCGCGGCCTCCAGGAAGTACCCGCCGGCGCACCCCGCCTCCACCAGCGTCGAGGGCCGGACCAGGCCGGAGAGCCAGCGCAGCCGCCGGGCGGCCTCGAACCGTCGGGGCGCCGGCTGGAAGTAGTCCTCGTAGCCGCCGCCGGTGAAGTACTCCGACTCGTACCGCACCGGCGCGGTGTCCGGATCCGACACGGTCCAGCCGAAACCGCAACGGTCGCACCGGTGCACGACGCCGTCCAGTTCGGCCCGGTGGGGTAGATCGCTGCCGCAACTGAGGCAGGTCGTGGAAAGGGTTCCGGAACTCATCGGTGTGCTCCCGTGGATGCGACGACGCGGGCCCGGCCGGCCAGTGCCCGCAGCCGGGCCCGGTCGTCGGCGCGGAGATACCCGCAGGAGACGAGCAGCGCGACGGCCAGCCCGACGGTCAGGCCGGCGCGGGTGGTGACGGCGAGCGCCGCGGACAGGCGCCCCGGCCCGTCCGGCAGGGGCAGGACCGCGGCGAGCAGGGCCGTGCTGGCGCCGGCCGCGACCGAGACGGCGACCGGCGGCCAGAGCACCCGCAGCACGGGGCGCACCGGCCGCCGGGTCGCGCGGTGGAAGTGCAGCAGGAAGTACCCGGTGGCCACGGCCACGGACAGCGACGTCGCGGCCGGCACCCCGAGCGGGCCGGCCAGCATCAGCAGCGGCACGGTCAGCGCGAGGTTCAGGCCGACCGACATCAGCACGTACCCGGTTTCCAGCCCCGGACGGCCCTCGACCCGGGCGACGACGGTCGCGGCGCCCATGATCAGGTTCGCCGCGTACGCGGGGGCGAGGATCACGATGGTCGCCCCGGCCCAGGGCAGTGGGCGGCCCAGCCACAACCGCACGAGCGGTTCGGCGCCGACCATCAGCGCCGCCGCGGCCGGGGCCAGCACGGTGGCCAGGCAGCGCACCGCGGTCAGGTAGAACGTGTCCAGCCAGGCCCGGCCCTCGGTGGCGGCCCGCCGGACGGCCGTGGGAAACAGCACCAGCAGGCCCAGGCTGGGCGGCAGCCGCAACAGGTTGAGCAGCCGGGTGCCGAGATCGACGTCGCCGGCCACGGTCGGCCCGAAGAACCCGCCCAGCACCAGCCGGTCCAGCTCCACGTTGACCGCGGCGGACCCGTTGGAGGCCTGCACCCGCAGCCCGTATCCGCCCACCCGACGCAGGTCGCGCCCGGCCAGCCGGCCGAGGCGGGGGTCAGGTGCCGGTACCACCGCTCGGCCATGCCGGCGAGCACGAGCGCCCGGATCACGCCGGTGGCCGCGGTGCTGGCGGCCAGCCCGACGATCCCGCCGCCGAGGCGGACCGCGACGATCGCCAGAACGGCGCCGACCACGGCGGTGACGGCGGTCACCAGCGCCAGCGCGCCGTAGCGTTGGACCCCCTCCAGCACGGCCCGCCAGGGCAGTTCCACACCGCCGGCGACCACGCCGAGCAGCAGCCACAGGGTGGCGTGCCAGGCGTCGCGGGTCAGCTCGCCCAGCCGCAGCAGTTGCGCGATCCACGGCCAACCCACGGCGAAGGCGCCGGAGACGAGCGTGCCCAGCACCAGCCCCCAGGCCAGCCCCAGGCCGAGCAGCCGGCGGATCACCCGGGACGGCGCGGTGTCGGTCGGTACGGCCGCCACCTCGCGGACGAGGGCGGCGCCGAGGCCGAGGTCCAACAGCGTGGCGATCGCGAACAGCCCGGTCAGCAGCACCCAGACGCCGAACGCCGCCGGGCCGAGGTGCTGGTAGACGACGGGCATGGCGACCAGGCCGGTCAGCGCCACCACGATCCGGGCGCCCAGCATGCTCAGCGTGTTGCGGACCAGCCGTCCGCCGTCGGTGCCGGTCGCGCTAGCCACGGGGGAACCCCCGGACGAGTTCCAGCGCGGTCAGCGCCAGCAGGGTCAGGTCCATCCGCAGCGACCGGCAGTTCAGGTAGAGCAGATCGCAGCGAAGCTTCTCCTCCACGGTGGCCGCGTAGCCGCCGGTGAGTTGGGCGAGGCCGGTGAGACCGGGTCGAATCAGGTGTCGCAGGTCGTAGTGCGGCAGTTGCCGGAACCCGGTGATGAACTCGGGCCGCTCCGGCCGGGGACCGACCAGGCTCATCTCGCCGCGCACGACGTTCCACAGTTGCGGGAGTTCGTCCAGCCGGGTGCGACGCAGGAACCCGCCGATCCGGGTGATCCGGGCGTCCCCCGGCTGGGCGAGCACCGGTCCGCTGTCCCGTTCCGCGCCGGGCCGCATGGTGCGGAACTTGATCATGTGGAAGTGGTGACCGCCCGCCCCGACGCGCCGCTGGCGGTAGAACGGCGGACCGGTGAACGACACGGCGATCGCGATGCTGGCCACCAGCGGAAGCACCAGCACCGCGCTGAGCGCGACGATGCCGAGATCGATCGCCCGCTTGACCCGCTCGCCGGTGCGGCGACCCTGCCCCGACCTGAGTCTGATCCACGGCAGCCCGCCGAACCGGCGCAGGCTCGGCGTGGGCAGCAGGCCGTAGGCGGGCCGGGCCAGCACGAAGATCTCCACCCCGAACTGCCGGCACACGGCCACGGTCGAGGCGTCGACGCTTTCCAGCGAGTCCTTGAGCAGCAACAGTTGGGGGCGCAGCCGCCGCAGCGCGGCGGCCAGGCGTTCGCCCCCGGTGTCGGCGGGCAGCCGCAGGACGACGTCGAACTCCGCGTCGAGCCGGTCGCGGTCGGTCGCCGAACCCGGCGCCGGCTCCACCACCACGGCACGGTGCCGGGCCGGGATCCCCGACTGCCGGCCGGGGGTACGCCGGGCGTTGCCGGACCGGGTGATGCCCGCCGGTCGGCAGTCCTCGTGTCCCGCCGTGCCCGCCGATCGCCGGTCGGCCGGAACGCTGATCGGTGATCGCCCCACCTGATCGCACCTCCCTCACCTCTGCCTGCATGGACAGGAAGCCTGTTGAGCACTATGGAGCATTAATGGGCAGAAAAACCTATTTTTAGCGAAAGAAAAGCTTGCTCATCTATATGGGTTTACGTCCCTTTCGTGCTGGTTCGCCTGATACTCCTGCTTGATGTAGCGGGATCGGGCGACCACTCCGCCGATACCGGCCGAAAAGCAACCTGTGTCAAGGAGTTCACGATGGACATGACGTCCACCCAGACCGGGGCGACCGCGCCCGCCACCTCGGCCCCGAACCGCGTACTCGTGACCGGTGGTGCCGGCTTCATCGGCAGCAACGTCGTCGCCCGGCTCATGCTGATGGGCATTCACGTCAAGGTGTTGGACGACTTCTCCACCGGCCGGGTGGAGAACCTCGCGGACGCCGCGTACGGCGGTCTGTCCCAGTCGGACGTCCTGAAGGGCGACATCCGCACCGCCGAGGCGATGGAGGTGATCCACGACTGGGAGCCGGACGTGGTGGTGCATCTCGCGGCGCAGGGCAGCCTGCCCGCGGCCCAGGAGTCGCCGCTGTTCGACGCCGACGTCAACATCTTCGGGACCATCAACGTGATCGACGCCTGCGTGCGCAGCGGGGTCCGGCTCTTCGTCCACGCGGCCAGCAGCGCCATCTACGGCAGCGTGCCGGCGGACAGCCTGCCGCTGCGCGAGAACCGTCCGCTGGCGGTGACGACGCCGTACGGGATCAGCAAGGCGGTCGGGGTCTGCTACCTGGACTGGTACCGGCGGGAGCACGACCTGGCCTACACCGCCCTGGCCTTCGGCAACGTCTACGGCCCGCCCCCGGCGGGCGGGGGCGGCGGGTCCGGCGTGGTCGGCCGGATGCTGGAGGCGCTGCTGGACGGGCGACCGCCGACGATCCACGGTGACGGCCGGCAGACCCGCGACTTCGTGCACATCACGGACGTGGCCGACGCGGTGGCCCGGGCCTGCCACCACCCGGGTGCCGGGCTGCTCAACATCGCGACCGGCCGGCAGACCAGCGTCAACGACGTCTTCCGGCTGCTGCGCTCGACGGTCGGCGTCGACATCGACGCGCACCACGTGCCGCACCCGGACCCCCAGGAGGCGCGCCGGATGGCGCTGGACGGCAGCAAGGCGCTCGCGCAGCTCGGCTGGCGCCCCACCCTCGGGGTGGCCGAGGGGATACAACTGACCGCCCGGGAGGCGCGGCGACGCAGAGGCGGGGCGACGCAGCGCGGACACCAGCCCCGCCAGCCACAGACGGCCGAGCCCGCGCCGGCGGCGGCGAGCGCCGCCCGCTGACGGGGGCACTGAGGCGATACCTCCCCACTTTATGTGATCTGGGTGCAAGCATCCTGGTGCCCGATATGCTCCTTTTATAGGTAGAAGTACCGACTAGCGGCGAGGGGTGATGGCGATGTACGGGGGTCCGCCGAAAGGCCCGTGGGTCAGCGGAGGACTGGCCACCACAGGGGTAGCGGTCCATTCCTGGCTGCTCGTGGGGATAGGCCTGATCATGCTCGGAGCGTTCCTCTGGGTCGCCACCCTGGGCCGCCGACCGCGATGAACACAGGATCGACGGTCCGCTCGACGCTGGGCTGGCTGCGGGTGTCGCTCGGTGCCGTCTCCGGCGTCGCCGTGGGCGCGGCGCTGCTGCGCTGGTGGCACGCCGTGGCGGTCGTGGAGGCAGGGCTGAACGCGCGACTGGTGTCCGCGACCGGCCTTGCCCACACCACCGCCGTGGGCGCCGCGGTGATCTTCCCGCTCGACCACCGCTGGGTCGGCTTCCTGGTGTCCACCGGCTGTTCGGTCGCCCTCCTGCTGGTCCCGCCGTTCGTCCTCGCCGGACTGCTGGTCGGCTTCCGGCGGATCACGGTCCCCCGGGCCGTGATCGCGGTGGCCCTGGCGGTCGGCCTGCTCGTGGTCGTCAACCAGATCCGGCTCACC
Organism: Plantactinospora sp. KBS50; assembly: GCF_002285795.1. Taxonomy (GTDB): domain Bacteria; phylum Actinomycetota; class Actinomycetes; order Mycobacteriales; family Micromonosporaceae; genus KBS50. Next base: position 2,784,554 of record NZ_CP022961.1, on the reverse strand, counting down.
GCCGTCGTCCTGTCGATGCAGATCTGGGGCTTCGAGGTCGGCTACGAACGGAGCCACGTGCTGATCGGCTCCGTGATCAGCACGATCGGGCTGATCGCCGTCACCGTCGTCTTCCTTCTCCTCGTCGGACGCGGGGACCGGTCGAGGAGGGCACGCGGTGCCCATTGAGATCCAGTCGCTCGCCGTCCTGAACACCGCGGCGTTCCTGCTCTGCGTCTACTTCTGCGCCTACGTGCTGAGCATCCTGGTGCTGCACCTGCGCACGCAGCGCTCCACCGGCGGCGACCACACCCGCTTCGACTGGCACGTCGTCATTCCGTGCCGCAACGAGAGCAGCGTCATCGCCGGCACCCTGCACCGGCTGCTCCGCGACCTGCCCGAGGTCACGGTCTGGTGCGTCGACGACGCATCCGAGGACGGCACCGGCGCGATCCTGCACTCGTTCGCCGCCGATCCCCGGGTCCGGATCGTGTCCCGGCGGCTGCCGGACGCGATGCAGGGCAAGGGGGCCGCGCTCAACGCCGCCTGGCAGGCGATCGAATCCCGGCTGCCGGCCCAGACCGATCCCGAACGCATCATCGTCGGCGTCCTGGACGCCGACAGCTACCTGGACCCCCGCTGCCGTGCCGCGCTCGCCGGCCCCCGCTACTTCGGATCCGCGGACGTGGCCGCCGTACAGGTCGAGGTCCGGATGATGCAGTGCGCCCGGCCCAGCACCGGTCTCGGGCGGCTGTCCCGGCTGCTGGTCCGGCTGCAGGACATGGAGTTCCGGGCACCGATCGCCGCCATGCAGTCCCTGCGCCGGCGCACCGCCAGCGTCGCCATGGGCGGCAACGGCCAGTTCACCCGCGCGTCCCTGCTGAAGCAACTCGCCGCCGCGCACGGCACCCCGTGGCACGGCGCGCTGCTGGAGGACTTCGAACTCGGCCTGCACATCCTGCTCCAGGGCAGCCGCACCGAGTACTGCCCCGAGACCTGGGTCGCCCAGGAGGCGCTGACCCGGGTCCGGCCGCTCATCCGGCAACGCGCCCGCTGGGCGCAGGGCTCGATGCAGTGTGCCCGCTACCTGGGCGCCGTCCTGCACTCCCGGCGCATCGGCAACTCCGCCACCCTGGAGATCGCACACTTCCTCGCCGCCCCCTGGTTCCAGCTCATCGGCACCCCGATCTACCTCGGCTGTCTGGCCGTCCTCGGCTGGTACGTCGCCCGCACTCCCGACGGCCTCCTCGGCTGGTGGACCGCGGGCGGCTGGGGGTGATCCCGCTGGTGGCGGTCTTCGGCGTCCTTCCCTTCTCGGTCTGGGGACTGGTCTACCGCAACCGCTGCGAGCCGCACCTGTCCATGGGCGCGGCGGTGAGCCTGGGCGTCGGTCACTGGTTCTACAGCTATCTGCAGTCGGTGGCCGTCTGGGTCGCCTTCGGCCGGCTGCTCGCGTCCCGGTCCGAGTGGCAGAAGACCGACCGGGTGGGCGACCAGACCCGGCGTCCCGGCCGCGCCCGCGGCGCAACGAACCCGGCCCGGCCGACCGGCGCCGCCACCCTCGACGACGCCCCTCCCAGCGGTGCCCCCACGGGCCCGCATCCCCCCGTGCAGTCCACCCCGGCGAACCATCCCAACATCGCCACGAAGCACGGAAAGAGAGATCTCACATGCACAAGCTAGGATCGGGCCTCGCCCGGACCGCCGCGGCAATCGCCGGCGGCCTGACGATGGCCCTGGTCATCGCCTCGCCGGCGCTGGCCGACACGTCACAGGCCAGCGCCTCGGCGTTGCAGATCAGCCTGGTCGGAGGCGGTCTGGCAAGCTCCGGAACGGCCACCGCCACCAACGACGGCACGACCGAGTCCATCTCCGGGGACACCAACCCGCCGCTGTCCGTACTCGGCGGCCAGACCGTCATCACGGCGGGCGTCCTGGGCCAGTACGTCCGCGCCTTCAACGACGGGACGTCCGCGGCCTGCGCCGGGGTGCTCGGCAGCGCCGGCACCTTCACCATCGGCTCCGGTGGCGACTGCACCGTGACCCCCGGCGCCGAGGTGACCCTCACGCTGGGCACCAACGGGCTGGCCACCATCACCCTCGTCGCCGACGCCCTCTACGCGTCCTGCACGGCGACGAGCAGCCCGTCCGCGACCGGCTCGGCGAGCCTGGTCAACGCGCGGATCGTGTCCACGATCCTCGGCGTACCCACGACCCTGCTCTCGCTGCCGGCCAACCCGGCACCCAACACCGGGTTGAGCGTGCCCGGAGTGCTGAGCCTGACCCTCAACGAGCAGTCCAGCTCCACGCCCGGGGAGCTCAGCGTCACCGCCCTGGACATCTCGGCGCTCGGCGGAACGCTCGCCTCCGTCGAGATCGGTGCGGTCGACTGCGGGCCCAACGCCGTGGCGCCCCCGGTGCCGGCGATCCCGCTCGCCGGAGCCCCGATCGCCCTCGGCCTCGGCGCGATCATCGCCGGGACGGGCGGGCTCGTCCTGCACCGCCGCCGGCAGACGGTGCGGGGCTGAGTGATGGGTCGTGACAGAGTGGTGCCACAAGAGATCATGGTCCTGGCCGGAACCCGACCCGAGGGGGTCAAGGTTGCGCCGATCGTGCGGCTGCTCTGTCACGACCCACGCCTGACCACGTCGGTTGTCGACTCCGGTCAGCAGCCCGGACGGGTCGCCGAGGCACTGGCCCCGTTCGGGCTGCACACCGACGTCACCCTGACACCCACCCGCCGCACCGGGGCGCTGGCCGAACTCGCCGCCGAGCTGATCCAGGCGGTCGACGGCCAGCTCACCCGCCGCCGCCCGGACGCCGTGGTGGTACACGGCGACACCACCACCGCGCTGGTCGGTGCGGTCACGGCATTCTGGCACCGGATACCGGTCGTCCACCTCGAAGCCGGGCTGCGCAGCCACGACGTCCACCAACCCTTCCCGGAGGAGGCCAACCGGGCGATGATCGCCCGGTTGGCGTCCCTGCACCTGGCCCCCACCCGGACCGCCCGGGACAACCTGTGCGCCGAGGCGGTGCCCGCCGAACGCGTCGTCGTGACCGGCAACACGGTCGTCGACGCCGTACAGCTCCTGCTCCGGGACGGCCTGGCCCGCACGCCGCACTGGGTCGACCCGCACCGTCACCTCGTGGTGGCCACCATGCACCGCCGGGAGAACTGGGGCGCCGGGATCGCGCGGGTCCTCGACGCGTTGGGCGACGTGCTCACCCGCCGGCCCGACGTCGAACTCGCGCTCATCACCCACCCCAACCCGCGGCTGGCCGAGCAGGTCCGGACCCGGTTCGCCGACGCGCCCCAGGTCCGGCTGCTCGCCCCCGTCACGTACCCCGAAATGATCGGGCTGCTGCGCGCCGCGCGGGTGGTGGTCACCGACTCCGGCGGCCTCCAGGAGGAGGCCGCCAGCCTCGGCGTGCCGCTCGTCGTCACCCGGGCCGCCACCGAACGGCCGGAGATCATCCACCATCGCCTCGGCGACCTCGTCGGCACCGATCCACAGCGGATCGTGGACGCCGTGCTGCGCCGGCTGGACCAGCCCGCACCGACCGCGGGACGGCTGGTCTTCGGCGACGGCCACGCCGCTGAGCGCTGCGTACGCGCCATCGGCACGCTGCTGGGCCTGCCCGCTACGCCGCACCCGGTCTCCCCGCGGCGGGGCGGCTCCCCCGGCGTCGGCCACCCGTCGCATCCGGACCCGCGGGCCGCCCAGCGGGTACCCGACCGGTCCACCGTCGGTGAGGGCGGACCCGACGCCCGGGACGCCCCGCCCGGCTGAGCCCCACCACCGACGGCGGTCATCCTTCGCCAGGGCGGACCCACCGGCGCAGGGCCGCGGCCCTGCTACGGTCACCGCATGATCCAGCTTCGCCCCGCCCGCCCCGTCGATGCCGGGGCCATTGCCGAGGTGTGGGCGGCCGGTTGGCGCGACGGACACCTCGGGCACGTACCGGAGGAACTGGTCGCCGCCCGTACGCCGGAATCGTTCCGGCCCCGGGCGGCCGATCGGATCGACAGCACCACGGTCGCCGAGGTCGACGGCGCGCTGGCGGGTTTCGTCACGGTCGTCGCCGACGAGGTGGAACAGGTGTACGTGGCGGCGGCGCACCGCGGCAGCGGCCTCGCGGGCCGGCTGCTCGCCGAGGCGGAGCACCAGGTCGCCGGGGCCGGGCACGGCGGGGCGTGGCTGGCGGTGGTGGCGGGCAACGCCCGAGCACGCCGCTTCTACGAGACCTCCGGTTGGCGTGATGACGGCCCGTACGACTACGCCGCCGAACACGACGGCGCGACGATCACCGTGCCCTGCCGCCGCTACCGCAAGGAACTTCCGGCGCAGCCCTGATCACGGGCAGCCCCGCCCGGCTCCCGCGCCGGCCGCGCCGCGTTACGGCTTGCGGCCCAGGCCGGCGCCGATGATCTTCCCGGCGAAGCTCATCGGCTCGGGTACGACGTCACCCGGGTCCGGACGCCAGAGCGGGTTGTAGACGACCCCCGGCTCCAGCAGCTCCATGCCGTCGAAGAAGCCGCGGACCTCGTCGAAGCTGCGGAACCGTCCGCTGCCCAGGTCGGTGAGCAGCACCCGCTCGATCTCGGCGGTCTCCTCGCCACCGTCGATGAAGTGGGTGATGAACACGAAGCTGCCGGACGGAATCGCCTCCAGGTAGCGAGCGACCAGCTCGGCGGGACGCTGCGCGTCGTCGAGGTGGTGCAGTACGGCCACCATCAGCAGCCCGACCGGCCGGTCGAAGTCGATCAGGGCGCGCAGGTCCCGGTTGTTCAGCACCTCGTCGGGATCGCAGAAGTCGGCCGTGATGACCGTGGTGTTCCCGTTCTCTGCCAACAGGGCGCGACCGTGCACCAGCACCATGGGGTCGTTGTCGACGTAGACCACCTTGGCCTCTGGGTTTTCGCGCTGCGCGACCTCGTGCGTGTTCTGCACCGTCGGCAGCCCGGCGCCGAGGTCGATGAACTGGTCGATGCCCTGGCTGATCATGTGGCGGACGCCGCGCCCCAGCACGGCCCGGTTGTAGATCGGCACGTTGGCCCCGCCGGGAGTCAGCTTCATGAGCTGGTCGGCGATGGCCCGGTCGACAGCGAAGTTGTCCTTGCCGCCCAGCAGCGCGTCGTAGACCCGCGCCACGCTCGGCACATTGGCGTCGACACCCACCGGCGCCTTCCGCTTCGGACTCTGCGCGTCGTCGACGGGTTCGGCAACGTGATCCACTGTGTACTCCAGGGTCAGGAGGCTGGCGGAAGCACAGCGTACCCGCCGCACGCGAGGCCGCCGATCCGGTACCACACGCCACCAACCGCACCCACCCGGCATCATCCAGAACCAGCCGCCCCCTCAGCGAGCGAGGCGGGCCAGGAGTCCATGCCGGGGTGCCAGCAGACAGGCCGCCAGGAAGACGACGGCGAGCGTCAACACGATCGTGCCGCCGGTCGGCAGGTCCCAGGACCAGGAGAGGTACAGGCCCACCAGCGCCCCCGCCGCGCCGATCGACGGCGCCAGCCACATCATCACCGCGAGCCGTTCGGTGAGCAGCCGGGCGGTCGACGCCGGGGTCACCAGCAGCGCGAGCACCAGGACGTTGCCGATGGTCTGCACCGCCATCACCACCGCGAGCGTGACCAGCACGTACAGCGCGACGTCGAGCCAGAAGACCCGCAGCCCCAGCGCCCGGGCCGTCTCCCGGTCCAGGCTGACCGTGACGAACCCCCGGTGCAGCAGAAACGTCGTCAGCATCAGCAACACGCCGGTACCGGCGACCACGTACAGGTCGCTGTCCGGGATCCCGGTGATCGAGCCGAACAGGAACTGTTGCAGCGATCCCGCGTAGCCGGGTGCCCGCGAGATGACCACGATGCCCACGGCGAAGGCGGCGACGAAGAAGATCCCGATGACCGAGTCCTCCCGGAGCCGGCGGTTCTGCGAGACGACCGCGATCAGCAGCGCGGTCAGCACGCCGGCGACCGTGCCGCCGAGCACCAGGCTGCCGGAGAGGACGAACGCCACGGCAAGTCCGGGGAACACCGCGTGCGCGACGGCGTCGCCGATGAAGGCCATCCCGCGCAGGACGACGTAGCAGCCGATCACGCCGCACATGATCGCGGACATCGTCGCGACGGCGAGCGCCTTCGGCAGGAACGCGAGGTCCGGATTGGCCAGGTCGGCCAGGAAGTCCCAGGGCGACATGTCAGGCACCCGCCGCCCCGGGTCCGTCCGGCACGGCAATGGCCAGGATCCTGAGCAGGTGGCTGTCGGGGCCGACCTCGAACGTCCGCATCCAGACCGCCGGGTCGCGCAGTTCCGCCGGCGCCCCGGCCGCGACGACGGTGCGGTTGAGCAGGATCAACCGGTCGCAGCGGTGCACGGCCGCGGCCAGGTCGTGGGTCGCCATGAGCACGGCCCGCTCCCGCGCGAGGGCGCCGAACAGCGTGCTGAGCAGTTCCTGCGCGGGCATGTCGAGTCCGGTGAAGGGCTCGTCGAGGAGCAGGACCGGCGGGTCCACCGCCAGGGCGCGGGCCACGAGCACCCGCTGGCGCTGCCCGCCGGACAGCTCGCCGATCGGGCGCCGGCGCAGGTCGGCGAGGCGGACCTGGTCGAGCGCCTGCCAGACGGCCCGCCAGTGCCGCACGCCGGGCCGGCGGAACAGGCCGACCCGGCGGACCAGACCACTCATCACCGCCTCCTGCACGGAGACCGGGAACGACCAGGCGAACTCGTGGCGCTGCGGCACGTACCCGGCCGTGGTGCCGGCACGACGCACGGGCAGGCCGGCGATCCGCACCCGACCGGTCTTCAGCGGCAGCAGTCCGAGTGCGGCACGCAGCAGCGTGGTCTTGCCGGCGCCGTTCGGGCCGACCAGCCCGACCAGTTCGCCCTTGTCGACCCGCAGGCTGGCCGCGCGCAGTGCGGCGCGACGGCCCAGGTCCACGCTGACCGACTCCAGTTCCAGAGCCGGCGTCATCGGGTCGCCCCATGCTCGCGCTCGGCACGCCGCCGTGCCGCCATCCCCCGCAGGCCGAGGGCCACGACCAGCACCACGACCACGGCACCGCCGGCGGCACCGACGAGCAGGGGTACGGGAGAACCGTCGTCGGTGTCCCGCGGGTCGTGCGCTGCCGGGCGGGCGGGCGCCGGTCCGCTGGCCACCGGCGCGGTGAACGCCGCCGCGAGCGCCCGGTCGGGCGCGGTGGCGTCGCCCACGGCGAATCGCAGCACGGCGTCGCCGCTGACGGTGGAGCCGTCCGCGAGGTCGGCCGAGAGCGTGACGGCGAGCAGATAGATCCCGGGTTCACCGAAGACCCAGTTCGCGTGCGTGTGCGTGTTGGTCTCGACCCAGATCGGCTGCGGGTACGCCCCGGCTGAGTCCCACAGCACCTGGGGTGCGCCGAGGTTGCCGGACTGCAGGTGGACGGTGAGGCGGCCGGGTCCCTGGACGCCGCGCAGGCTCAGCGTGACGCCGCGGTCGATCGCCGCCAGCACCCCGGGGTCCTGCGTGTTCCAGCCGATCCAGACAACGTCGGGCTGCTGGGTCTGTGGGACCACGTACACGCCGGTGCCCGGCTGCGCGCCGAGAAAGTCGTACGCCGGGTCGTCGGGCACCTGTTGCCGGGCGCTGTCGCGGACCCGCAGCACGGTCGCGGTGGGCTGCCGCCAGACCGCCGGCAGCACCGAGTCGTCGTGGATCTGGACGGTCCAGTTCCCGTCCCGGTACCGCGGGCCGATGTCGACGTGACCGGATGCCAGGACGGCGTTCCCCTCGGCCTGCGGCTGGTTCGCCTCCAGCGTCTGCGCCAGCCCGTCCGCGGGCGCCGGCGGGCTGCCAGGGCCCACGGCCGCGGGCGGGCTGCCAGGGCCCACGGCCACGGGCGGGCTGCCAGGGCCCGCGGCCACGGGCGGTGCCGGGGAAAGAGTCAACACGGCCGCGATCACGGCCAGGGTCGTCAGGCGCCGCCGTGACGATTGTGGTGTGGGCACGTTCGCCGTCCTCAGCTCAGGCATTTCTTCAGCGAGTCCGCGTTGAAGCGCATCATCGCCAGGTAGGTGGTGACGCGGCCGTCGAAGGCGTCGCCGTAGATGTCGCAGACGGCCACATGCTGCTCCCGGGCGACCTCCACGAGCGTGGCGGAGCGGGAGCGCAGGTTCGGTTCGAGAAAGACCGCCCTGATCCGCAGCGTGCGCAGCGTCTCGGTGAGTCTGTGCCGGTCGGCCAGGCTGGGCTCGACGGCGGGGTTGGGGGTGACGAACCCGGCGACCGGGATCCCGTACGCGTGGGACAGGTAGGCGAAGGCGTCGTGCGTCGTGACCAGTTGCCGGTTCGCCGCCGGAATCGACGCGATTCTCGTCCGCACGTAGTCGTCCAGGTCGTCGAGTTCCCGCAGGTACCGCTCGGTGTTCGCGCGGTAGGCCGCCGTGCCGGCGGGGTCGACCCCGATCAGCGTGTCGCGGATCAGTTCGACGTACGCCTGGGCGTTGCCGACGTCCTGCCACAGGTGGGGTCGATCTCGCCGTGGATGTGCCGGCCGAGGACCGCCTGCGGCAGTTGGTGGATCCGCTGGCCCGGCCGGCCCAGGAAGCGGAATGCCGGGCCGGCGGGGATCTCCTGGAGCGCCTTGGCCGGCACCTCGATGACGGTGCGGTCCGGGTCGTAGCGTTCCTGCCGGACGTCGCCGCCGCCGCTCGGGTCCGCGTACAGGTACACCTGTGCGGTGTCGATGTCGACGGAGATGTCCGTGTGCCCGTCGCGCAGCACCGTCGGCTCGTCGATGCCGGTCGACGTGTGCGGGTCCACCCCGACGGCGAAGGTGAAGGTCCGCTCGCCGAGCGGGACCGGCCTGCTGTCGTCGCTGACGGCCAGTGCCGCCCGCAACGTCAGCCGGTAGACACCGGGGGCGGTGAACGCCCAGCTCATGTGGGTGTGGGCGGCCGGCGGCAGGACGGCGGTGTCATCCCGGAACCCGTTCGCGGCGTCGAACCCGTCGCCGGAGTCGAAGTAGATCTCGGGCTGGCCGAACGACTCGGTCAGGTAGGCCACCAGCCGGCCGGGTCCGTCGAGCGCGGTCGCGGACAGCCGGATGTCGGAGGACCGGTCGACGCCGTACGCCTGGCCGGCGCCACGCGCGCGCAGCCCGAGCCAGATGGTGTCCAGCGAGACGTCCTCCACCAGCGGGATGATCTCGGCCGCGTACCTGGTGGCGCCCTCGGCGAGGGAGATGTTCGGTACGCCGCGGGGCAGGTTGGCGTCCAGGGCCCTGATGACGTTCTGCGCCTCCAGCAGCAGATAGTTGCTGAACGCCAGGTCGGCGTAGACGATGTTGCGCACGTCGCGCAGGGTCGGTTCGTAGACGTGGGTGTCGGCGTTGTCCGGCACTATCGGGTCGACCACGACCCGGTCGCCGCCGACGTTGCGGACCAGGTCGGCCAGGATCCCGGTGGTGGTGACCACCTGGACCCGGTGCCCGTCGCGGTCGAAGGTCGGCGGCGCCGAGCACGCCGTCGTGGCGGTCGCCGCCACGACGGCGGCCACCGCGCCGGCCAGTCGCTGCCTCACCTCTCCGTTTCCTCCTGCCACGGGTACGGTTGGCGGTCGTCGCGGGTCCGCTCCAATTGGCGTGGAGCGGACCCGCGACCCTCGGGTCGGCCCGTCAGGGCAGGACGGTGAAGGTGAACGCCTGGACGCCGCTGCTGATCGTGGCTCCGGTGGACGCGAGCCTTCCGGTCACCTCGAAGCTGACCGTGTAGGTGCCGGGGGCCGTGAAGCCCCAGTTGGCGTGCGCGTGGGTGTTGCGGGCCACGGTCCGGGTGTCGGGCAGCCCGTCGCTGCTGTCGTACAGCCGGGTGGGCGTGCCGCCGGACACGGTGTAGACGCTGAACGTTCCCGGCCCGCTCACTCCGGTGAGCTTGACCGTGACGGAGTTCAGTTGCAGCACCCCGCTGGGGACGTCCAGGGTGTTCCACCCCGCGTACAGCAGGCCGGCGGTGTTGGACTGCGGCAGCACCCAGGCGGTGCCGCCCGCCGGGCCGAGGAACGACCAGGCCGAGCCGCTCGGCACGATGACCTTCGCGGCGGCGGGCACCTGGAGGACGACGTCGGCGGGAGCACGCTGGACATCGGTCGACCCGGTCCCGTCCAGGACGGCGAGCGTGAGCGCGCCGCTGGCGTAGTCGATGTCGAGAACGTCGACGTGCCCGCTGGTCAGGGTGACCGGGGCGGCCTGCGCCGGAGCGGCGACCGCGCCGGTGACGGCCGTCGCGAGCAGAACCGCCACGGTCGCGACGCGGCCGGCGCGACGGCCGGTCAGCGCGGCCCTCACGGCTGCACCACGAAGGTGTACGTGACCCGCTCGGAGGTCACCGTCTCGCCGGTGTCCGCCAGGGTCGCGGTCGCCTCGACCGTGACGCAGTAACGGCCGGCCCTCTGGAACGCCCAGTTCGCGTGCTGGTGCAGCCCGGCGGTCAGCGGCGCCGCGTCGGGCAGGCCGTCCCCGCTGTCGAACAGGACATGCGGCGCGCCGACCGCGTCCTCGGTGTAGCTGGCCACGTGGCCGGGACCGTGTACCTGGACGACGTTGACGGTGACCGAGTCATCGACGAAGACCCCGGATTCGAGTTCCTCGGTGGAGAAGCCGGCCCAGAGCAGGTCCTCGTTCTGGATCTCCGGCAGGATCCACACCGGCGAGCCGGCCGCGCCGAGGAACCCGAATTCCGGGGCCGCCGGAACGGTGGTCTTCGCCGCCCTCTTCACCAGGAAGACGACCTCGGACGGTTCGCGCTCGACGCCGGGCTCGACGGTCTCGTCGTGCACGCCGATCTCGAGTTCGCCGTCCTCGTACTCGACGTCCACGACGTCGACGTGGCCGGCGCTGAGCACGACCGGGACGGCGGCGGCCTGTGCCGGCACGGCCGTGCCGAGCAGTGCCGCGGCCAGCGCACCGCCGCCGATCATCAGGCGGATGGGTTTACGCACGTACGTTCCTCCTCGAACATCCACCGTCCCTTTTGGACGACGGGAGCTAGATGGTAACGGTTTTCATCTTCTTTAGGAAGGCGTTCCGGGCTTCGGACTCCGGCGGCGCGTCACGATCAGCACCAGCGCTCCCGCGGCGAGCAGCAGGACGCCGACGCCCGCGGCGGCCAGCACGTTGGCCCCGGTCCTGGCCAGGCCGCCGCCCGCCGACGCGCCACCCGCGGCCGCGTCGTCGTCCGACCCGAACCCGGCCTGCGCGTCGGTGGCGTCCCCGACCGCGACGGACAGCGTCCTGGTGTCGCTCACCGGCGTGCCCGCGATGGTCGTGCCGGTCATCTCGACCGCCAGTTGGTAGTGGCCGGCCCTCGTGAAGGCCCAGTTGCCGTGCGCGTGCGTGTTCGGTGGGATGCTCACCTGCTGCGGCAGCGACTTCGCCGAGTCGAACAGCACCTCCGGCGTGCCGAAGGAGCCGGTGAGGAAGAGCTTGAACTCCCCCGGTCCGGTGACGCCCTTGAGTCGCCAGGTGACGTTTCCCCTGGTTCCGTTCACCACCGACTCGTGCTGGGTGTTCCAGCCGGGCCAGACGATGCCCGACTGCTGCGACTGCGGAAGCAGGTAGACCGTCGAGCCCGCCGCGCCCAGGAACGCGTACCCGGCTCCGGACGGTACGGCGACCTTGGCCTTGTCGGTCACCTTGAGCACCACGTCGGCCAGTTCCCGCCAGGTCGCGGGGGAGGTCGAGTCGTCCTTGAGCCGCACCCGCCAGGCACCGCCGTCGAGTTGTGGCCCCATGTCGACGTGGCCCGCGCTGATGACCGTGCGGGCACCGGCGGCCGGGGTCCCCGTTTGCACGGCCAGAGCCCGCGCGCCGGCCGGCGACGTCGCGGGCGCCGTGCCCGGCGCTGTCGCCGCGACCACCGGCTCGCCCGGCGCCAGCGCCGGGACCTCGACGAGATAGCTGGCCTCGTCGTGGAGCGTTCCTCCGGCGGGTGCGGACGCGGTGACCCGGAAGGTAAGCCGGTACTCGCCCGGCGCGTCGAACGTCCAGGCCAGCCCGCCCAGCCGCCGTCCGACCGGCAGTCGGGTCGTCGTCGCGCCGTCGCTGTCGAGCAGGATCGTCGGCCGCCCCCACGGCGACAGCGTGTAGGCCGCGAACGAGCCGGGTCCCCGCACCCCGGCCAGGTCGAGCGTGACGACGTCGCCGCGCACGGTTCCGGGACGTACGCCGGTGGTGTCGAGCGCGGGGAACCCGGGGCCACCCGCGGACAGCGACCACACGGCCGTGCCGGGCGCGCCCAGAAAGGCGAAGTCGGGGTCGGCGGGCACACGGGCCGTCAGGCCGCCGGCCGGACCGAGCCGGACCGAGCCGGGCTCCCGGCCCGCGGCGTCCGGAGCCTCGCCGGCTTCCCGCAACCGCAACGAGAGCCGGCCTGGCCCGGCCGTGACCACGATGAGGTCGGCGCCGTCGGCGGTGACCCTCGGCGGCGGTGCGGGTGCCGCCGACGCCGGTGCGGGTGCCGCCGACGCGAGCAGCGCCGCCCCCGCGAGTGCCATGATCCTGGTGGGTCGCATGATGTCCTCTCGGCGGTGTCGCCAGACGGTCAGGAAACGGTGGCCCGGTCGCGGCCGCGGCGTCCGGCGTCGCGCGGGGCGGCAGCCGGCCGGCGACGACGCCGGCGGCCGGCGAGCCAGCCGGCGACCAGTGCGGCGAGCACGAGCAGCAGCACCACCTGCGGCCAGGGCACGAGCCAGGAGGCCGTCCGCCAGGTACCACCCGCGGGCAAGCCGACGGCGTCGCCATCCACCGCGGCCGGGTTGGCCTCGACCGTCGTCCATGCCCGCAGGAGCGGGATGACCTCCGCGGCGGTGGTGCGGGTCCGCAGTTCGCCGCCCGGCAGGATCTCCGGTATCGCGGTCGCCGCACCGCGCCGGGATCCGAGCCCGAAGAGGGTGTGCACCCGCGCGGAGGGCCGGGCGGAGAGCCGGACGTTGCCGGTGTTGCGAACCGTGAACTCGGTGCTGATCGTGGGCAGTCGCAGCGGGTTCCAGGAGGGGACACGACGACCCGGGCGTCGACGACGCTGAGTTCGGGCCGCAGTGCGCCGGTCACCCGCAGGTAGATCCGGGTGCCGACCCGGTGATCGACGGCGACCCGGTTGCCGTCGGCCGCGGTGACCTCCGAGACCAGCGACGCCACGACACCACCGACGTGGTCGCCGGGGGTGGCGTCGTCCGGAACGGCGATCGTGACCGGTACGACGATCTGGCTGGTCGACGGGACGACGATGGTCGAGCGGTCGAGGCGTACCCACGAGCCGACGTCGGTCGGCCGGGCGTCGCCGGCCCGCAGGGCGAAGGCGCCGCCGGCGGCGGTGAACGCGTCGCTCGCCGCGAGACGCAACGTCAGCGGGCGCTTCGAGTGGTTGGTGACCGCGACGTGGTCGGTGAGGGTGGCCCCGGGGTCGAGCTTGTAGGTCAGGGCCGGGCGGCCGTTCGGACCCTTCGGCCCGGCCGGTGCGACGGACCAGGTCAGCGCGTCACCGCTGACCGCCCGCGGTGGGGGCGCAGCGGCCCCGGCCACGGCGGCCGGCGAGGCGAGAACGGCCAGGGCGAGAAGCAGTCGGGTGAGCATGAAGGCATCCGATCCGGGTACGGCGGCCGGCGGGGTCCGGGACGACGCGCCGTCGCGTCGTCCCGGACCCCGCCGGTCAGATCGCCGTGAGGGTGAGGGTGCCGACGTAGGTGCCGGCGGGGGTGTCGGTGGGAACGCTGAGCCGGAGCCCGGCGTCGAGCCGGGCGGTGCCCAGCCCGGCCCCGGCCGGCGCGGTGCCGAGCACGGCGTTGCCCCCGAGCCCGGTGCCGGCCTGACCGACCTCGTAGGGCTCCGCGACGGGACCCGCCACCACCCCCTGCTGCGCCGCCTGGGAGATGACCGTCGGGGTCCAGCCGAGGTAGCTGCCGCTGAACGACGTACCGTCGTCCGTGCGGAATCCGTCCGTCACCTGTCCGGTCGCGCTCCAGCCGGGCCGGGCCGACCGGGTGTCGGTGACCGTCACCGGCCGCAACTGCCCGACGCTCTCCCAGCGGTCGCCGGTCGCGGACAGCGCCGCGGGCGGCAGCACCACCGCGCGGTCCTGCGGGTCCACACTGATCACCAGTGCCCCGCCGGATCCGTTGATGGACGCGGTGATCGACTTGGTCGTGCCGCTGCCCTCCGGCGGGAAGGCCACCCAGAGCGCGACCGGCTCGCTGGTCGCCACGACCGTGTCGCCGTCGTACAGCTTGACCAGGTACTCGCTGCCGTTGAGCGCACGCGTCGCGGTGAAGGCGTACGCCGCCCCGGTCTCCCCCTCGACGGGAGTGAAGTCGGTGTCGTCCGGCCGTTTGCTGAACCACTGGTACGAGGTCAGCTCTCCCTGGGGCGTCTGGACGGCCTGGAGGGTGACCTGGTCGCCGGGCTGGTACTCCCCGTCCGACATCCCGGAGACGGCGAGGCCGGGCGCGGTCCCGCCGTCCCCGTCGAGGTCGCCGACCACGAAGTGGTAGTCCACCGGACCGGTGCTGCGCGTCTGCCCGTCGGCGAGGGTCGCGTCCGCCTGGAACGTCAGGGTGTAGCTGCCGGTCGCGCCGAACACCCAGCTGGCGTGCGCGTGCGTGTGCACCGGCACGGACAACGCGTCCGGCAGGCCGTCGGAGCTGCGGAACCTGACGTTCGGCGTGCCGAGTGAGTCGGTGTCGAACACGGTCACGTCGCCCGGTCCGTCGACCCCGACAAGACTGATCGTGACCCGGTCCTCGGCGAAGACGCCGGAGGTCAACCCGGTGGTGTTCCACCCCGGCCAGAGCAGCGCCGGGTCCTGCACCTGCGGCAGCAGCCAGACCTGGGTCCCCGGGTCGCCGAGGAACGCGAACGCCGGCAAATCGGGCACCGCGGTCTCGGCGGCCGGGAGCACCTGGAACGTCACGTCCGCGGGATCCCGGGTCACCGACGGGCTGACGGTGTCGTCGTGTACGCGCAGGCGCAGCGCACCGTCCTCGTAGTGCACGTCGACGGCATCGGTGTGGCCCTTGGCCAGGACCACCTGGTCGGCCGCCCGGGCGGGCGAACCGACCAGGAGCATCCCGGCGGCCAGCGCGGCGCAGCCGAGCGCCGCGGCCGGCGGCCGGGCTCTGGCAAGCCTCATGAGGATTCCTTTCGCAGCCCTAATGAAAACAGTTCTCGTTTTCGACAACGGGATGCTAGCACCGCCGCCGCCCGCTGGCCAGCCGCGACGCGACGACCCCGACCGACGCCGCGGACACCAGCTTTACAATGAAAACCGTTTCCAACAAGATGGGGCCGTCGTCACCGGCCCGCAACCACGAGGAACCCCATGACCGTCCCCAAGCGAGGCACGTCCCGCGCCGACACCCGACACCGGCGTGCCCGGCGGAAGGCGGGCGTACCGGCGAAGCTGCCGGTCACCGTGCTCTCCGGCTTCCTCGGCGCCGGCAAGACGACCCTGCTCAACCACCTTCTCGCCAACCGGGAAGGGCTGCGGGTCGCCGTCATCGTCAACGACATGAGCGACATCAACATCGACGCCGCCCTCGTACGCGCCGACGGCGGCCTCTCCCGCACCGAGGAACGCCTGGTCGAGATGACCAACGGCTGCATCTGCTGCACTCTCCGCGACGACCTGCTGGAGGAGGTCGCCCGGCTGGCCCGGCAGGGCCGGTTCGACTACCTGATCATCGAGTCCAGTGGCATCTCCGAACCGATGCCGGTGGCCGCCACCTTCGCGTTCGGCATCGGCGAGGACGACCGCGTCCTCGCCGACCTGGCCGATCTGGACACCATGGTCACGGTCGTCGACGCCCCGCACCTGATCGCCCGGATCAACGCCGGCGACAGCCTCGCCGAACGCGGCCTGTCCGCCTACGAGGGCGACGAACGCACGATCGCCGACCTGCTGATCGACCAGCTCGAGTTCGCCGACGTCGTCGTGATCAACAAGACCGACCTGGTCACCGCCGACGAACTGGCCCGGGTGGCGGCGCTGGTCACCCGGCTCAACCCGGGCGCGCGGCAGATCCGCTCCGTTCGCGGCCGGGTCCGCCCCGCCGACCTGCTGCACACCGGACGCTTCGACCTAGCGGCCGCCGAAACCGCGCCCGGGTGGGTGGCCGAACTCAACGGCGAGCACATCCCGGAGACCGTCGAGTACGGCATCAGCAGCCTGCTGTTCCGCGCCCCCGAACCGTTCCACCCTCAGCGCCTGTGGCACCTGCTCGAAACGGCGGTCGACCGGTACGGGGTGCTGCGCTCCAAGGGATTCCTGTGGCTCGCCAGCCGCCCGGACATGATGGCCCTGTGGTCACAGGCCGGCCCGAACGGGCAGTGCGACCCGGTCGGCGTACCCGTGGCCGTCTCCGGTGAATGGCCCGACGACCCGCAGGAACAGGCCGAGCTGCGAGGCCGCTGGGATCCCACCTTCGGCGACCGCCGCCAGGAACTCGTCTTCGTCGGTGTCGATCTGCCCGCCGAGGAGCTACGAGCCGGCCTGCGGAAGTGCCTGCTCACACCGGACGAACTCGCCGCCGGTGCGGACCGGTGGCACCTGCTGCCCGACCCGTTCCCGCAGTGGCAGTTCGACGAGCCGGCCCACCGGCACTGACCGGCGACATCGAGAAGGCGGCCACCGGCTGTTATTCTGCCCCGGGCGTGGGGCGCGCCCAGGACATGAGAACGGATCGGAATGCTGGACAAACGCTTCATCCGAGAAAACCCCGACAAGGTGAAGGAAGCCGTTCGCCTCAAGGGGCTCACGTTGAGCGTCGACGAAATCATCGAACTCGACGAGGCGGGTCGCAAGCTCCAGCACGAACTCAACGGCGGTCTGGCCCGTAAGAAGGCGCTCGCGAAGGAGTTTCCCCGGGCCGACGAGCAGCGCCGGGAGACGCTGCGGGCCGAGAGCGGCGAGCTGGACGTCCGGCTCAAGGACCTGCGCACGGCGGTCGAGGAGACCAGGGCCAAGCTGCACGAACTGCTCCTGCTGGTGCCCAACATCCCGGCCGGCGACGCGCCGGTCGGCCCGGACGAGTCGGCGAACGTGGTCATCCGGACCTGGGGCCGCAAGCCGGAGTTCGACTTCGCGCCGCTGGACCACGTGGACCTGGCCGAGCGGCGGGGCTGGGCCGAGTTCGCGCGCGCCCGCACCGCCGCCGGCGAACGCGCCTACGCGCTCAAGGGCGACCTCGTCATGCTGGAACGCGCGCTGCACTCCTACGCCCTGGACCTGCTGACCTCGCGGGACTTCACGCCCATCTCGGTGCCCGCGCTGGTCCGGGAGGAGTCGCTGGTCGGCAGCGGCATGTTCCCCAAGGGCCGCGAGGAGACCTACGAGCTGCCCGCCGACGGCATGTTCCTCGCCGGAACCGCAGAGGTGGCGCTGGTCGGCCTGCACTCCGGCGAGATCCTCGACCGCAGGGCCCTGCCGCTGCGCTACGCGGGCATCTCGCCCTGCTTCCGGCGGGAGATCGGCAGCGCCGGCCGCGACGTGCGCGGGCTGTTGCGCGTCCACCAGTTCGAGAAGGTCGAGCAGTTCGTCATCTGCGAGGCCGACGCCGAGGAGTCGGCGCGCTGGCACGCCACCCTGCTGGAGTGCGCCGAGCGGGTGCTTCAGGACCTGGACCTCTACTACGAGGTCGTGGAGTGCGCCACCGGGGACATGGGGCTGGGCAAGTACCGGATGAACGACATCAACACCTGGTTCCCGTCGCTCGGCTTCGCCCGGGAGACGCACAGCTGTTCCACGCTGCACGACTGGCAGGCGCGCCGGGCGAACCTGCGCTACCGCGACAGCGACGGCACCGTCCGGTTCGCCCACACCCTGAACAACACCGCGGTGGCGACGCCCCGGCTGCTGGCGGCCCTCATCGAGAACCACCAGCGGGCCGACGCCCGGGTACGGGTCCCCGAGGTGCTCCGCCCCTACCTGGGCGGTCGCGACCTGCTGTGAGGTGTTGGCCGGCCTCGCCCGGAGCGGGCCGAGGCCACCCCTGCCGGCTCAGGCCAGGTAGCCGGCGGCCAGCCGGGTGAGCTGCCGGGCTGCCAGGGTCAGCTCGGCCAGCGGGACGTACTCGTCCGGCGCGTGGGCCTGGCGCAGGCTGCCCGGCCCGTAGACGATGGCCGGCGTACCCGCCCCGGCGAAGTAGCGGGCGTCGGTGCCGCCGAGGAACGGCATCGTCGCGACCGGCTGGTCGGTCTCCCGCTGCACCGCGCGGAACCGTTCGGCCAGTGGGTGCCCGGCCTCGACGAAGTGGGACGGGCGGCCGCCGCCCTGATACGGGCGGACCGCGATGGACGCCCCGACGGACCGGCGGACCGTGACGGCCGCCTCCTCGTAGAGGGCGAAGACGTCGTCGAGCCGCACGCCGGGCAGCACCCGGATGTCGCACCGCAGCCGGCATTCGCCGGGCATCGTCCCCGGATGGCCGGGCAGCGCGAAGTATCCGACGTTGAGTCGGGGATGCCCGGGGAACTCGGCGGCGGTGCCCAGACCAGCCACCAGCCGGTCCACCTCGGCCACGTACGCGCTCGCGGCCCGGAAGGCGTCCAGTCCCTCACCGGGGGTGCCGGCGTGCGCCGCCCGCCCGGTCACCTCGATCTCCGCCCAGGCCAGGCCGAGCTGGGCCAGCGACGGCAGGCACCCGGTCGGCTCGGCCACCACCGCGGCGTCGGCGTCGAGAAGACCCAGCGCCAGCAGGTGTTCGGCGCCCAGGCGGCTGCCGTCCTCCTCGTCGGCGACGGCCTGCACGACGAGTTCGCCCCGCCAGTGCTGGTCGGCGGCCAGCGCGCACGCGGCCACCAGCTGTGCCGCCAGCCCGCCCTTGGTGTCGCAGGCGCCCAGCCCGTAGAGCCGGCCGTCGACCTCGGTGGCCCGGAACGCGTCGTGGGTCCACCGGTCCACCGCCCCCGCCGCCACGGCGGGTTTGGTGTCCGCGTGCGCCTGCAGGATCAGCCGCCGGCCCGGTCCGCGCGACAGCGTGCCGACCACGTTCGGGCGGTCCGGTTGCGCCGCGTGCCACCGCACGGCGAAACCCGCCGCGGTCAGCACCTCGTCGACCAGGCCGGCCACCGGGGTCTCCCGGCCGGGCGGGTTCTGGCTGTCCAACGCGATCAACCGTCGGCACAGGTCCACCACGTCCGGGACGCTGTCGGTCACGCTCGGCTCCTTCGCTCGGGCACCAGGAACGATGCCAGGTGGATGGTGTTGCGGTACCGCGGCAGCGACCGGGCGTCCCAGGTCACCAGGGTCCGGCCGGCGAGCCAGTCGCGCTGCGCCGCGACCAGCCGGCCGAGCGTCGCCAGCGCCGGCCGGGCCGGCAGCACCGGGGCGCCGGCCGCGGCGTGTTCCGCCGGCAGGCCCGCGAGCCGGCCCGGCCAGCCGACGCCGGGCACGCCGTGCTCGCGCACCGCGTCGCCGGGTACGTCCCGCGGCGGGGCCAGGTCGAACCAGTCGTACGCGGGCAGCACCCGCCAGCCCGGCGGCCACGGCAGGTCCCGCAGCCGGCCCAGCGACAGGTCGAGGGTCAGCACGGTCGCCGGGCCGCCCGGGTACCGGCCGAGCCGACGCAGCACGTCGTCCACGGCACGCTCGTGTTCGTCGTACCGGCCGACGTCGCGCAGCAGGCCGGCGGAGCGTTCCAGGGCGTGCACCAGGTCCGCGCCGGTCGATCCGGGCGCCGGGCCGCCGAGCCGCCGGTCCAGCTCGGCGACCAGGGACGGCGCCGCGCGGCGCAGCAGGAGACCGGGTACCGGCAGGACCGGGTCGGACCCGTCGCCGCGCTGACGCGTGCCGGCCGGAACCGGACGGTGGCCGGACCCGTCGCCGGGCCGCAGGTCGCCCGTCCGCGGGTCGCCGGGCCGCGGGTCGCCGGGCCGCGGGTCGCCCGGCCGCAGGTCGCGGGCGGCCTCGACGGCGAGCGCCGCGCCCGGATCCCGGGCCAGCAGTTCCCGCAACGCCGCCGCGTCCGGGCCGGAGTGCGCCGAGGGTGGCGTGCGCAGGGCGTGCCGGTGCAGCGACACGGCGGTGGCCACCCGTACCCCGGTGGGGCACGGGTCGTGGCAGGCGCCGCACTCGATGCAGCCGGCGAGATGATCCCGGGCCACCGGGTCGCGGTCGAGGTTGAGGTCGGCCAGCCGGAGCAGGTGCACCCGTCCCCGCGGGGAGTCGCCCTCGGCCCGGGTCTCGGCGAACGTCGGGCACGAGGCCAGACACAGCCCGCAGCTGGTGCACCTGTCGGTTTCGGCGCGTACGTCCTCCAGCCCGCTCACCGGGCCGCCTCGAACACCGCGGCGACTCCCGCGCACAGCGCCGCGGTTGCGGCCCGCTCCGATCCGGTCGCCGGACCGGGGCGCACCGCCGCCGACCACGTCCGTCCGTGTCCCGCCGAGGCGTACGCGTCGACCAGCGTGCCGACCGGCGGACCGCCGGCCTGCCACGGCGTGCCGTCGGTGCAGCCGATCCCGGACCGGTCCGGCCGCCGCAGCCAGCGCATCGGCAGGTCGTCCCAGCGGCCGTGGTCACCGGTCCGCCAGTCCACCTCGGGATGCTCGGCGCGCAGCCGCCGCAGGTGCCGGTCCAGCCGGCCGCCCCGCAGTTCGAGCCGGCCACAGACGGTGGCGGTCCCGGCGCCGACCAGCATGCCCAGGTACGCCAGCGGCAGCCCCGCCCGGTGCACCCGGCGTACCAGCCGGACGGCGTCCGGGACCGGGACCGGTTGCGACCAGACCGGCCGGGAGTCGCTGGGCCGGGGCGTCAGCCTCAGCCGCAGCCCGCGCAGCCCGCCCAGCCGCCCCCGCCCGCCGTACACCAGCTTGCGCAGTTCGTAGCCGGCGACGTCCTTGGTCACGGTGCCGCCGAGGGCCAGGCCGCCGACCCGCACGCCGAGGATCAGGTCGCGCGGTGCGATGGGGTGCGGCTCGCGCAGTCCGGGGCGGCCGGCGTCGACCGCGTCGAGCACCGGGTCGCCGTCGTGGCCGCCGAGCGGCTCGTAGCACAGCTCGTAGGGCGTGCCGGCCAGCAGCGCGGCGACCTGCGCGAAGGTGGTGCCCGGGTCGTCGACTTCGAGGTACGCGTCGACGAGGTTGACCCTGATCGGGGCGGCCGGGCGCCGGTCGGCGGCCGGCGACGGCGCCGTGGATGGCGGCAGCACCGGTGCTGGCGACGGCGGGGGCGCCGTGGATGGCGACGGCGGGGGCGGTTCGGGCGGCAGCAGCTTGCCCGGGTTGCTCAGCCCGTCCGGGTCGAACACCCGGCGGATCCCGTGCATGGCGCGCAGCACCTCGGGAGCGAAGAACTCCGGCATCAGCTCCCGTTTCTCCAGCCCGACGCCGTGCTCGCCGGTCAGCGCGCCGCCCATGGCGGCGCAGCCGAGCAGGATCCGGCGGGAGAAGTCCCGCAGCCGCTGCTCGTGGTCGGCTCGGTTCGGGTCGTAGAACGGGGTCGGGTGCACGTTGCCGTCGCCGGCGTGGAACGTGTTCAGCACCGGCAGGTCGAACTCCCGCGCGGACTCGCGGATCAGCGCCATCAGGTCGGCCAGCCGGCTGCGCGGCGCCGTGGCGTCGAACAGGTAGTAGCGGGGCCGTCCGGTGGCCGCGACCATCCGGCGGACCTTGTCCCGGACCAGTTCCGCCCGGCGGCGCAGGAACTCGGCCACCTCCAGCACCTGAGCGTCGCCGCCGTTGCCGGTGACCGCGGCGACCAGCGCGCCGGCCTGCTCCTCGACCTCCTCGCGATGCCCGGCCAGGCCGACGAAGAGCAGCGACGGATCGGCGAAGTCCGACCGTCCGGGCACGTACCCGCCGGTCAGCATGTCCATGGCCGAGGGCAGCAGCCCCAGGTCGAACGCCCGGGTGACGGTGGCCAGCGCCGGCTCCTGCCGGTCGAAGGTGGCCAGCACCACGCGCTCCCACTCCGGGGTGCGCACCAGGCGCAGGGTCATCGCGGCCACGACGCCGAGGGTGCCCTCCGCGCCGACCAGCAGCGAGCGCAGGTCCAGCCCCCCGCCGGCCGGCTGCCGGTCGTCCAGTACCGCGATGGTGCCGTCCGGCCGGATCAGGTCGAGGGACCGGACGTAGTTGGCGGTCTGGCCGCCGCCGAGGGCGTGCGGGCCGCCGGCGTTCTCGGCGACGTTTCCCCCAGGGTGCAGACCTGGTACGAGGAGGGGTCGGGAACGTACCGCCAGCCCATCTCGGCGGCGCGCCGGTGCACCGTGGCCAGCAGCACCCCCGGCTCGCAGCGGATCCAGCCCTGCTCGGCGTCGGTGGCCAGGATGCGGTCGAGCCCGGCGGTGAGGATCACCATCCCGCCGCGGGCCGGCAGCGCTCCCCCGCTGTATCCGGTGCCGGCGCCGCGGGGCACGAACGGCACCCCGGTCGCGTAGGCGGCGGCCACCAGCGCGCACAACTCGTCCCGGTCCCCCGGGGCGACCACCAGGTCGGCCAGGCCGTGTTCCATCGAGGCGTCGTAGGAGTGCAGCAGCCGGGTGGCCGGGTCGGACCGCACCCCGGCCGGGCCGACGATCTCGACGGCGCGGCGGCGTAGGTCGGCCAGCCGGGCCGGCATCGGCGGATCGGACACGTCAGCCGCCGGCGCGCGCCGGCACCACCGGGCCGCCGGTACGCAGGGCCGTCATCGCCGCCTCGCAGGTGCTCATCACGGCCAGTACGTCCGCCAGCGGCACCCGCGGTGACGGGACGCCGGCCGCCGCGCAGTCGGTGAAGTGCTGCAACTCGGCGACCAGCGCGCCCTGCCGCTGGTCGGCGTAGCGCGGCCAGAAGAACAGCTCGGGCGAGACGGCGGCCCGCTCCGACCATTCCTGCAGGACCGGTTCGCTGCGCAGGGTGTAACTCGCCCCGGCCGCGTGCACGACCGCGTCGAAGACGAATCCGTACGGGCACGACGCGGCCAGGTGCCAGGAGTTCTGGATCACCGCGCGCAGCCCGCCGTCCCACTCCAGGACCAGGTCGACGCAGTCCGGGTGTTCCCGGCCGAGGAAGTACGAGCCGTAGGCGCTGACCCGCTCGGGTGCCCGACCCGCCAGCCACACCGACAGGTCGATGTCGTGCACGGACGCGTTCAGCACCGGGTGCGCCCGGCCGTAGACGTCGTGCGCGCGGGTCTGGAAGTGCCGGGACAGCGACATGTGCCGCAACGGCTGCCCGCGTACCAGTTCGGCCAGGGCGACGTGCCGGGGGTCGAACCGCAGCACCTGCCCGGCGTAGATGTGCCGGCCCTGCCGCGCCGCCGTCGCGGCCAGTTCGACCGCGGCGTCCAGGCCGGTCGCCAGCGGCTTCTCCACCACCACGTCGACGCCGGCGGCCAGGGCGGCGCGTACGCAGGCCGCGTGCTCCTCCTCGGTGACCACCACGTCGAGCAGGTCGATGCCCTGGTGCAGCAGGTCCGACAGCGAGGTGCAGCGGCGCACCTGCGGCCCGATCGCCGGCCGCGCCGACCCTCCGGCGTCGGCGTGGAACCCGCTCTGCGCCGCCTCCTGCGCAACCTCGAACACGGCCGGGTCGCGATCGCAGACCCCGACCACGGCGGCGCCGCGCACCGCGGCCCAGGCGTCCAGATGGATCCGGCCGAACCAGCCCAGGCCGACCACGCCGACCCGCAGCGGGCCGCCGGCGCTCACCGCGCGGGCCGTCCGGCCCGCGCTCACCGCGTCCCCCGGACGGCCGGCGCGGCGACTACACGAAGGCGTCGACCCGGTGGAAGTCCGGCTGGCCCGGCAGCAGTTCGTCGGCCAGCACCAGATACTGCCCCCACGCCCACTCCCAGACCTCTTTCCCGTCTCGCCAGCATCCCTGGGCCTCCTCGATGGACGGATCCTCGTCGCGGGCGGCCTTGAGCCGAGCCACCGTGTCGGCCGCGCGCAGCCCGTCGGCGCCGAGGCGCGCGGCGATGAACTCGCGGGCGCGCACGGCCCAGTCGGACAGCAGCCGCATGTGCTCGCCGTCCGCGAGTTCCGCCGCGGTCAACCGGAACGAGAGGCTGTCCTTGAACGCCTCCTCGGCGTAGCGGCTGGACTCCTCCACCAGCAGTTGCGGCCGTTCCCGCCAGGGCAGCGCCCAGGGCAGGTGGTCCAGGACGTTGCGGTAGTGCGACAACGCCCGGTGCATGGTGCGCGCCCATTCGGCGGTACGCCGCGGGTGCTCGGCCAGGATCATGACCTCGGCCGGATCGCCGTGCAGGACGCGCAGGCCGCCGCACCAGCCCGGTCCGATCGTCGGTGGCAGCCGGTAGCGGATCGCCCGGTGCTCGGACTCCAGGACCTTCGTGGTGATGGTCAGCAGCCGGCCGCCGGGCGCGGCGGCGGAGCGCTGCGACACCGTGTACGGGTGGCAGTCGATCAGCAGTTCCCACCCGGCCGCGGCCAGTTGCCCGGCCAGGTCCCGCCACCACCGGGACAGCTCCAGCCGCAGGTCGTCGGCGCGGTGCGCGGTGGCGATGAAGTACACGTTGAGGCTGGGACGGCGCCGGTCCCAGTGGCCGGCGACGTAGCTGCCGGTGACGAAGGACACCCCGACCAGGTCGGCCCGCTGCACCGACCTGACCCGCACGGTGGCGCAGACGTGGTCGAGCAGGACGGCGGGGTCGGCCAGGGTCGCTCCGGGGCTCATACGTGCTGGCCCCGGGTGCGGTAGTACGTCCGGGACCGGGCTCGCCGGCGGGCGACGATCTCCTGTGACTCCTCGTACGAGGACCAGCCGTGCGGGTGGTCGCGGCCGATCAGCCGGCGGAACTCCTCCGGCCGCCCGGCCAGGTACTCGTCGGTGAACAGCGCCGCGTAGTTCTCCTGCGGCCGCATGTAGAGCCGGGAGAACAGGGTCGAGAGGGTCAGCCGTACCCCGTCGCGGCTGCGGGGGAACGCGCCGTGCCAGGTGTTGCCGTGGAACACGACGGCCGCGCCGGCCGGGACCTCGATCGGCACCGCCTCCCGGGCGCCCTGCCCCTCGCGCGGCCGGTGGCAGTACCGGTGGCTGCCGGGGACCATGGACAGGCAGCCGTCGTCCACCGTGTAGTCGGTGAGCAGGTAGTTCACGTTCGCGACCTGCGCGTACGGCGGCAACGGGTCGGGGACGTAGGCGGTGTCGGAGTGGATCCCCAGCTCGCACCGGCCGGGGCCCTTCACGTAACCGGTCACGCTGCTGATCAACCGGCCGGCGCCCAGCAGGTAGGTGACCAGCGGCAGCGTGACCGGGTTCAGCAGCAGCCGTTCGAACGCCTCCCCGCCGCGGGCCAGCAGCAGCGGCACCTCCTGGGTCCGGTCGCGGTGGCTGCTCCCCAGCGCCGTGTCCACGGCGACGCCCTCGTCCTTTGCGGCCAGCCGCAGCAGTTCGGCGCGCAGCACCGACACCTCCGGCCCGCTCAACGCGCCCGGCAGCACCACGAACCCGTTGACCTCCAGCTCGGCCACCTGCCCGGTCAACCCCGAGTCGGTGATCATGCGCCAGAGGTCGGGAATTCCGTCCGACACCCGCGGATAGCCCGGGTTCGGCGGGACCTCGGCGACCGCGCCGGCCTCCGGCACCCCGCCGGCCTCCGGCACCGCGTCGGCCTCCGGCACCGCGTCGCCGGGGTTCGGCGTCGCGTCGCCGGGGTCCGGCGCGAGCCTGCCTGGTCGCATCAGTCGACCTCCACGTCTGTCATCGGTCGGTACCGGGTCGGCGCCGGCCGGACCGGACCCGGCGGCGGGCCACCGGACCAGTCGGATCGGTCCGGCCGCCACGTGTCGGGCAGCCGGCGGGACCGCGAGCACCAGGCGACGGCGTCGACCAGCCGGTCCTGGGCCACCATGACCCGCCCGGCCAGGCCGACGCCGGTGCGGCCGGCGCGGTAGCGGGACAGGGCCGACTGCAACTCGGCCACCTCGGCCGGCCGCAGACCGCGCAAGGCGGCCCAGCCGCGCCGGGTACGCACCTTCTGCCGCAGCCACTGCCGGTAGGACGCCGGTGGGCGGACCTGGACGCCGGCATCGGGACGGTACGCGAAGCGCGCTCCCCGGTCCCGGGCGGACAGTCCGATCGAGGCGTCGTCCAGCAGCGGCACCGCCGGTTCCTGGCCGGGAAAGAACTCCCGGCGCAGCCCGTACAGCGCGCCGGGCAGCGCCCAGCGCAGATCGGGGCGGTGGGTCCGCAGGTCGTGCCAGTACCCGAGGGTGATCGACATCCACTGGCGGAGCATCCGGCCGACCGCGCGCCCCGCGTCGGCGCCGCGGTCGAGGAGGATCCGGCCGGCCGCCACGTCGGCGCCGGCCCGCAGCGCCCCGTCGATGGCGGCGAACGCGTCGGGGCACGGCTGGACATCGGCGTCGACGAAGATGAGCCGGCCGCCGCCGGAGTGCTCGACCCCGGTCCGCAGGGCCGCGAACTTGCCCACGGTGTCGGTGCTCAGCCAGCGCAGCCGGGGGTCCCGCACCGGCAGGTCGTGATGGAACGTGGTGTATCCGGGGACCACCACCACGACCTCGAACGTCGCGCCGGACCGGGTGGCCGCCGCCAGGATCCGCGGCAGCGTGCGCGGCAGCGTCAACTCCTCGTCGCGCGCCGGCACGATCACACTCAGCTCGACCATCGTCCACGCGATCGTCGATCGACCGGCACGGTCATGCTCCGGGCTCACCGCCGGGACCGGTCGGCGCGGACGCGCCGATCACCGACCGGCGCATCTTTCCCTCCTCGGTGCGCGGGATGGCGGTGGTGAACCGGACCAGGGTCGGCACCTCGTGCGCGGCCAGGCTGCCGCGGCACAGGTCCAGCACGTCGTCCTCGCCGAGGTCGGCGCCGGGCAGCAACTGCACCAGGGCGTACAGCACGGTGGCGCCGTCCTCGGCGGCCGTGCCCGCCACCGCGACGTCCGCGACGGCCGGATGCCGGCCGATGACCTCCTCGACCACGGAGGGCAGCACCCGGTGTCCGTCGATGTCCAGCACGTCGGACATCCGGTCGGCGATGAAGAGGTAGCCGTCCTCGTCGAGCCAGCCGAGGTCGGCCACGCTGACATGGCCCGGAACGGTCGCCGCCGTGCGCAGCGCGCGGTCGCCGACGTAGCCGTGCGCCCGCCCGTACGTCTGCGGGAAGTAGACCTCGCCGATGGTGCCCGGCGGCACGTCGCGGCCCTCGGCGTCCAGCACCCGCGCGCCGGCCGGCTGGCCGACGGTGCCCGGTCTGCGGAGCCAGTCCACGCCGCTGACGATCACCGGCTGGGATGATCCGCCCAGCTCCGAGCTGTAGTAGATCTCGAACAGCCGGTCCGCGCCGACGAGGTCGATCCAGCCCTGCTTCACCCAGCGCGGGCAGGGCGCCGCGCCGTGGGTCACCCGGGTCAGGCCGGCGAACGGTTCCGGGTCCAGGCCCGGCATGGTGAGGACCTGCATCATGTGCAGCGGGGTGATGCCCAGCGAGTAGACGTCGTGCCGCCGCAGCAGTTGGCAGAGCAGCTCCGGGTCGAACCTGCTCATCGTGATCACCGTGGAGCCGGTGAGCAGCACGTGCAGCGACGGGGCGAAGTTGCCGGTGTGGAAGAGATTTCCGCAGATCAGGCGGGTCGCCGAGCCGGGGGTCCGGGTGTGCGTACCGCTGCGCAGGCCGGACTTGCTGTACGGGGTCTCGCTCCGGCCGGTGAACCGCAACTGGTAGGGCATCACCTTCGGCAGCCCGGTGGCGCCGCCGGAGGTGAGGAACAGGTAGGGCGTCTCGTCGGCACCCGCCGCCGGGTCCCCCGGGGACGGTGCCGGCGGATCCGCCGGGGTCAGGTCCGCCGGGGCCGGGGTCGGCGGATCCGCCGGCACCGGCGCGTTTGCCGGCGCCGGGCCGGGTACGAAGGTCGGGGTGCGCCCGGCGCCGACGACGAAGGTGTCGTACCGCGGGTGGGGCGCGGAGTCCACGAACACCGGCCGGCCGAGTTCGGCCGCCACCAGGGCCGCCAACTGGTCGCGTTCCGTGCCGCCCAGCCCGGGGCTGAGCAGCAGCACCGGCACCCGTGCCCGCCAGGCGCCGAACACCAGGCTCAGATACGAGATGTGGTTGCGGATCGCCACCACCAGCACCTCACCCGGTCCGAGCCCCGAGTCGGCGAACAGGGCGGCCAGCGCGATGCTGTCGTCTCTCAGCTCGGCGAAGGTCTGCTGGTCACAGGTCCCGTCCGGCCCGGCGACCACGAAGGCGAGTCGCTCCGGCGCGTTCTCCGCGAACTCCGAAATCCGCTCGTGCAACGCCGCGGCCGGCAGCGGACCGTACAACAGGGACCCCCAAATCGAGCCGAACAGCCATCTTGACTGTCCACATGCTCCGGTGAGGCTATGTCATCCGCCACGCGTGCCGCCAGGGCCGGAACCGCCGATCCAGCGATGACCGGCAAGCGCATTGCCCCGCTGCGTCATGTGTGCTTAGAGGCACCGGCAATAGGGGGTGGAGGCGAGGCGGGTTCTGACCGAGGCCGGCAAGGCGGAGGAGGATGCCATGCCGGTGTTGCACGGCCGACGACGACAACCCCGCCGGGCGAAGCGCCAGGGCGCGCCGCAGCCCGCCAGTCCTATCGCCGGTCCCTCTCAGGTGGCGCGGACGGGGGTGGGCACGCCGTCAACGCCGTGGCCACCGTCATTCCCGCGGTGCGGGTACGGCCGAGGCGTACCGTCAGACCCGCCGGCCAGCTCGCGGTGACGGCGTCCAGGCCGGCGGCGACGATGCCCTCGGCCACCCGGGTACCGACGCAGACGTGCCGGCCCCAGCCGAAGGCCAGGTGCCGTCGTTCGGGGCGGGTCACGTCCAGCAGACCCGGTCGCGGAAACACCGCCGGATCCCGGTTGGCCGCCGGCAGGACCAGCCGCACCCGGGTGCCGGCCGGGATGCACCGGCCGCCCACCTCGACCGGGCCGGCGGTCCGGCGCGGCGCGAAGTGGAAGGGCGTGGCCAGCCGCAGCACCTCGCTGACGAACGCGGTGCGGCGGGCCCGGTACGCCTCGGCCACCGCCGGATCGCCGACCCGGGCGATGCCCTCGGCCAGGGCCGTCCGGCTGGGTTCCAGCGCGCCGGTGAGCAACTGTGTGAACGCCGCCACCAGGTCCTCCCGGGCCGCGCCGTCCGCCGCGGCCACCCGGAAGGTCTCCGCCACCACGCCCCGGCCGCGGTGCAGGTAGTCCTCGACGTAGTAGTCCCGCAGCGCGGTCAGGCCGCCGACCGCCGCGTCCACCACCGCCGGGTCGAATCCGTCCATGCCCAGATAGGCCAGCAGCCGCTCACCCCAGCCGGTCAGCCGGGCCGCGTCGCCGTCCGGCGTACCCAGCATGGCGGTGACGGCCGCGCCGGTGAACGGCACCACGAAGGTGGCGAAGAGGTCGCCACCGGCGGCCCGGGTGGCGGTGGCCCGCCGGGCCGCCGCCGCGAGCCCGTCGGCCAGTTCCCGGTCCCGGCCGGAGCCGGCCAGCGCCCGCCGGAAGGCCAGCCGGAGCCGGTGCTGGGCCGGCTCGTCGGAGAAGACGAACCAGCGGCGCAGGTGCGCCTCCAGCGGCTCGACCGCCGCCCGCTGGTCCGCATCGAGGTGGGCGGTGGCGTGTGCGGAGGACCGGGTCAGCAGGCGACGGTCGGCAAGCGCCGCGCGTACCTGGTCGTAGCGGGCGACGAACCAGGCGCCGGACTCCGGATCGCGGTACGGCCCGTCGTGGTCGAGCAGCCGGCGCAGGGTCGGTTCGAACTCGTTCGCCAGCCCCAGATGCACTCCGCCCACCGGCCGCTCCCCGCACCTCGGTCCTCGTCCGTAGGCTACCGGACCGGGGCGGGACCGCTCCGCGAGCGGCGCCGCGGATAGCAGCGGCGGCCGGGGGTCGGCAAGCGGTCGAACGATCACTTGCCGACCCACGTACGTCGGTGCCCGGCGCGCGGGGCATGCCCTACAGTCCACAAGGGACCGTACGGACGAAAGAGGCCATCGTGAGCACCGCAGCACAGAGTTCGTCGAGCCCGTCCATCCTGCGCAACCCGGTACTGCTGCGCCGGATCGTCGCCTCGACCCGACCGTACCGCGGCCGGATCCTGGTGCTGCTCACGTTCGTCCTGCTCGCCGCGCTGCTGTCGCTGAGCCAGCCGCTGCTGCTGCGCGGGGTGATCGACAAGCTGGCCGCCGGTGCGGGGTTCGAGGCGGTGGCGTGGCCGCTGGCGCTGATCGGCGTGACCGGGCTGCTCGGCGTGGGCGCCGGCTTCGCCGCCTCCCGGATCGCCGACCGGATCGGGCACAGCGTCACCCGGGATCTGCAACGCCGGCTCTTCGACCACCTGGTCGGGCTGCCGCTGCCCTTCTACACCACGGTCCGCCCCGGCATGCTCGTCAGCCGCCTCACCAACGACGTGTACGCCGTGGAACCCCTCTTCACCAGCGTCATCGCCTCCGCGCTGGCCAGCTCGGTGACGCTCGTCGTGGCCGGCGTGGTGCTGGTCGTGGTCGACCCCCGGCTCGCCGTGGTCCTGCTGATCGTGCCGCTGGTGCTCTGGCCGGTACGGCTGGCCGAATCCAAAATCAACACGGTGATCCGCTGGTCCTTCCGGCACAACGCCGAACTCTCCAGCCACGTGGAATCGGTGCTGAACCGCGACGGGGTGCTGCTGGCCCGCCAGGCCGGCGCGCTGGAGGCCGAGCGGACCCGGTTCGCGCAACTGGCGGACAAGGTGCGCGAGGTGGCGCTCCGGCTCGCCTCCTGGAGGGCCGCCGTCGGCTCCAGCTACGACCTGGTCTTCACCATCACCACCACCGCCCTGCTCGCCGGCGGGGCGCTGCTGGTCACCGGCGGCGATGTCTCCCTCGGCACGCTGTTCCTCTTCCTGCTCTACCTCCGGCAGATCCAGGCGCCGGTGAGCACCCTGATCGGCCTGCGCTACCCGGCCTTCCGGGCCGGTGCGGCGTTCACCCGCGTCTTCGACGTCCTCGACTCGCCGCTGCGGCCGCTGGCCGACCCGGCGCCGCCGGCCGCCGCGCCCGATGCCGCGCCGTCCAGTTCGTCCGACGGTACGGCCGACGCCTCGTCCGACGACGCGGCCGACACCGGGGTCGGACCGGTCGTGCTGCGGATGCGCGAGGTCGGCTTCGACCACGTCCCCGCCGACGACGTGTCGATTCCCGGCCTCTCCCACGAGAAGACGGTCTCCGGCCCGGGATGTTCGGCATGAACGTGCTGCCGCACACCCTGCCGGGCGCCCGTCCCGACCTGCCGGAGGGTCACCGCCGGATCCTCGACGGCATCGACCTCACGGTGCACCGGGGCGAGACGGTCGCGATCGTCGGCGAGTCGGGCGCGGGGAAGAGCACGATCGCCATGCTCGCGTCCGGCCTGATCACTCCGACCCGGGGTGAGGTGCTGCTGCGGGGCCGGCCGACCACCACGATGAGAATGACCGAACTGGCCCGCTCGGTCGCCCTGATCACCCAGGAGACATACGTGCGGCACGAGACGATCGTGGAGAATCTCCGCTACGTCGCCGCGGACGCCACCGACGAGGAGATCGTGGCGGCCTGCCGCGCCGCCCAACTGCACGACCTGATCGCGTCGCTGCCCGAGGGCTACCAGACCGTGGTCGGCGAGAAGGGCTACCGCTTCTCCGGCGGCGAACGCCAGCGCCTGTCCATCGCCCGGGCGCTGCTCAAGCGGGCCGACCTGATCATCCTGGACGAGCCGACCTCCCAGCTCGACGCACAGACCGAGGAGCAGCTCAACACCGCGCTCGCCGAACTCTTCGCCGACTCGGCCGTACTGTTGATGGCGCATCGGCTGCGCACGGTCCGCACGGCCGACCGGATCCTCGTGCTGTCCGACGGCGTGGTGCGGGAGAGCGGTACCCACGAGGAACTGCTCGCCGTCGCCGGCGGACGGTACGCGGCGCTCTACCGGATGCAGGACGACGCGCTGGCGTCGTCCCGATCGGCGGCGTCCGCGGACTGACCCCGGCCCACCGGACGGCGCGGTCGCGGCGCGGTCGCGGCACGGTCGCTCAGGCGCCGCCCAGGGTCCGTTCGCCGAGCGCGTCGAAGAGCGCGATGGTCTGCTCGAAGGCGTGCGCGGTCTCGGCGGCGATCCGGCGCTGCTCCCCGACCTCCCACGGCGCGGCGTCCAGCATCGAGATGTAGTGCCGGCGGAATCCCTCGGCGTCGGCGATCTCCGGGAAGTCGTAGAACTCGATGCCGGGGCCGACCAGGCCCTGATGCTCGGCCATCTTGTTCCGGAAGACCTGGCCGCCCGCGAGGTCGCCCACGTACCGCACGTGGTGCTGCGCGACGTACCCGCCGGGCCAGTCGGCCGCCAGCTTCCGGATCCAGGCGCAGTGCTGCTCGGTCGCCTCGTACGGCGCGACCCGCTCGGCCCAGTCGGGTCCGTGGTAGTGGGCCAGGTCGCGCCGGATCGGCGCGAGCCGCTCCAGCTCGGGAAAGAGGAACGGCGCCGCGATCGGATCGGTGCGTACCTGGTCGGCCGTCTCCTCGAAGGCGCGGAAGATGAAGTACCGCTGGGTGACGAACTCCTGGAAGGCCGCCACCGGCAGGTCGCCGGCGAGCAGCGTCCGCAGGAACCGCCCGCGCCCGGATCGTCGGTGCACGTCGGCCAGCGCCTCGTGGATCATCGCGGACAGCGGTGGGTTCGTCGGTGTCGTCACAGGGCTGGTCGATCCTTCCGCTGACGTGCTGCGGCCCACATCATAGATCCATTCTGGTTCGCAGGACATCCGTGTCCGCCATGACCTGAAGCGATCGCGCGCTGCCTTCTGTCGGCTCCACCGCCCGATCAGCACGGGCGTGGCGCGACCGCTGGCGAGTCGGCCCACGCGGCTCCCAGTGGGAACACCGGCCAGCCGGCCGTCAGCAGCTCGCCGAACTGGTCCGCCATCGCGGTCAGTTGTGCCCGGGCCTCGGCCGCGATCGTCGCCACGCCGTCGGCACCGACGGTCACCACCTGGTCGAGCAGGAACCGGCCCGGGGCGACGTGGGCGGCGCCCATCGCGTGCAGAACGGGACGCAGGGCGTAGTCGATGGCCAGGACATGAGCGGACGATCCACCGGTGGCCAGCGGCAGCACCGGCTTACCGACCAGGGCATGCTGCGGAAGCAGGTCCAGCAGACACTTCAGGACACCCGAGTAGGCGGCCTTGTACACCGGGGTGCCGACCACCAGCCCGTCGGCCCGGGCCACCAGGTCGCGTACCCGGGCCAGCGCGGGGTGCGACCCGTCGCCGGCCATCAGCGCCTCGGCCGGCAGCGCACTGACGGCGAACGCGGTCACCTCGTGCCCTCGGTCGCGGAGTCGGCTGTCGAGGTGACCGAGCAGCCGGGCGGTGCGGGACGTCGGTGACGGCGAGCCGCACACGGACAGGACGGTGGCCAACGGATCCCCCTCGGTTCAGATCGGGCGACCGCATCGGGGCCGCGTTGCGACGATGTCCTCGCACAGCCGGCGGCCCACCGCCTGCGGCTGGTCGAGAAGGTGGAAGTGGCCGCCCGGCCAGACGTGGAAGGCGGGCGGGCTCATCCGCGGAACTCCAGCGCGGTGACGCCCCAGCTGAACCCCATCCCGCTGCTGGCCAACAGGACGAGATCGCCCTTGGCCAGCCGGTCCGCGGCGAGCAGGTCGTCGAGGGCCAGCAGGGTGTCGGCGCCGCCCATGTGCCCGTACCGGTGATAGTTGAACACGCTGCGTTCGGCCGGCAGCGCGAGGGCGTCGAGCAGCCGCTGGTGCACGTTGCGGTCGCTGTGGTTGACCAGGAGGAACCGCACGTCGCCGAGCCCGACGCCGAGACGTTCGAGTGTCGCGGAGAGCACGGCGAGGTAGTTGGTCAGGTAGGCGTCCGACAGTCCGGGACGGCGTCCCCGGCGGCGCATCAGGACCTGGAAGTCGTCGAGCTCTCCCTGGTAGTAGTCGGACCAGGAGGGGTCGGTCAGCAACTCACCGTGCCGGTAGCCGAATCGTTCGCCATCCGCCCCGAGCAGTACCGCGGCCGGTGCGTCCCCGAAGTTGAACAGGTGCCGCGAGTCCGGGTCGGCGTAGTCCACCAGCTGGCTCAGCCGGTCGCCCAACAGCACCAGAACGTGGCGTGCCGCCCCCGCGTCGATCTCGCGCATGCCGACCCGGTACGCCAGGGCGGACGCGTTGCAGAAGTTGGTCACCTCGAAGCAGTGCGCGCCGGTGACGCCCAGTTCGGCGGCGACCTTGGCGGCGGGTGACCAGAACGGCACGTCCCACTCGCCGGAGCCGGCGTACACCACCCGATCGATCGCCGCGGGCCCGATCCCGGTGCGATCCAGCAGGGCGCGGGCCGCCTCGGTGGCCAGCGACCAGGCGTACTCGCCGGGGCCCAACGCGGGCCATTCGGCGCAGTGGGTGATCTTCAGGATGTCCGGTTCGGCCAGCCCCGACCGCCGGCTCATCTCGGCCGTCCGGGCCCGCCCGTCCGGCAGCCGGATCTCGAAGTCGACGATGCCGGCCATCTCAGCGGACCCGGTCCGACAGCACCGCGAGCCGGTCCAGCCCGGCCAGAACGGTCGCCGTGGGCAGCCCGAAGTCGATCAGACAGGCCACCTCGTCCACTCCGACGGCGGCGAACCGCTCGACCATTCCCGTGGCCTTGTCCACCGAGCCGAGCAGGCCGCCGTCGTGGAAGTAACGCTGGAACGATCGGGCCACCAGGAACTCCCGGTCCTCCTCAGACAGTCGATCCGGGTCCATCGGGCGGGCCCCGTCCAGCCGCGCGCCCAGCAGCAGCTGCAACGAGCTGCGCAGGTACGCGCTCAGCGGCTGCCGGACGAGGTCCTCGGCCGCGTCCTCGTCCTCGTTCAGGTACGTATGCACCATCAGCACCACGTGGCCTGGCCAGGAGTCGGCACCGGGTCGCGCGGCCACCGCCGTCCGGTATGCCTTGATCTTCACCGCGAGCTCGTCCAGCTCCTGCCCGAGCAGGTGGGTCAGCAGACCGGCGCCGCAGCGCCCGGCGTTGCGGAATGTTTCGATCCCGCCAGCGCTGGTCACCCAGATCGGCAACTCGGGCTGCACCGGCGGTGGGTAGACGCCGACCCGGCTGAGGCCGCCGGCCCCGTCGACCACCTCGATCTGCTCGCCCCGCCACAACCGCCGGACCTGGTCGATCTGGTCGAACAGGATGGTGCGTCGGTCCCGGTAGGAGTCGGGTCGCAGCGCGAAGTCGACCGCGTGCCAACCGGAGGCGAACGAAACCCCGGCCCGGCCGTCGGAAAGGTTGTCCACCATCGACCACTCCTCGGCGATCCGCAGCGGGCTGTGCAGCGGGGCGACCACGCTGCCGGCTCGGATCTGGATCCGCTCGGTGATGGTGGCGATCGCGGCCGAGGTGACGGCTGGGTTCGGGTAAAGGCCACCGAACGGGTGAAAGTGCCGCTCCGGTGTCCACACCGCGGCCAGACCGTTCCGATCCGCGAAGGTGGCGCCGTCGATCAGCAGCCGGTATCGGCCGACGGTCTCGGCCTCACTGTCATTGGCGAAGTAGAACAGGCTGAAGTCCATCTCAGCTCCTCGATCGGGCCGGCGCCCCGGCCAGCATGAGCTCGCGGATCCGGCCACGGTCGGCCTTGCCGTTCGGGTTGAGCGGGATGGCGTCCAGCCGGACGAGTCGGCGCGGCACCATGTGCACCGGTACCCGCTGCCGCAGCCAGCGACCCAGCTGTCTGGTCGAGACGTCCCGTCCCGTGAAGCAGCCGGCCAACTCCAGCTCGCCGCCGTACTCAACCGCGATCACGATGGCCTGGCTGACGTCCGGATGGCCGCGCAGGGCGTGTTCCACCTCGCCCAGTTCGACCCGGTAGCCACGGACCTTCACCTGGTTGTCGAGCCGCCCGAGGTGTACCAACTCACCGTGTTCGACCCGGACCCGGTCGCCCGTACGGTAGTAGTCGGACGTGGCGGGCGGCCCGTCGCCGTCCCGCACGAACCGGCCCGGGTTGTCGCTCGGATCGAGGTAACCGCCGAAGCGCTGAACCCCGCGCACGCACAGCTCCCCCTCGTCCACCTCCGTCCCGGCAGCCACCCCGTCGGACGCGTCCAGCAGCACCCAGTCCAGGAGCGGGTACATCCGGCCGATCGGCACGGTGCCGTTCGAGGTGGTGGGCCAGGACCCGGGCCGCTCGGGCAGCCGGTACTCGCTGCACGCCACGGTGAGTTCGGTGGGTCCGTACACGTTGTCGATGTGCCCACCGCCGGTGGCCGCCCGCCAGGCCGCGGCCTGGTCGAGGGTGAACGGCTCGCCGATGAACGTGCTCTGCCGCAGCGACGGAGCGTACCCCGGGCCCAGCCTGCCCATCTCGGTTGCGACGGACACCACCGACGGCACGGAGAACCAGTGCGTGATCGCCGTGCGCCGGACGTGGTCGACCGGGCTGAGCAGGTCACCCGGGCCGGGCACCACCAGGGTGGCGCCGCCACCCCACGTGACGAACAGATCGAACACCGACGGATCGAAGGTCAGGTCGAAGGTGTGCGACATCCGGCACCCCGGGCCGACCTCGTACCGAGCCACGTTGTGCGCCACATAGGCGTCGGCGCTGCGGTGGCTGATCGGCACGCCCTTGGGCCGGCCCGTCGAGCCCGAGGTGAACAGCACGTAGGCCGGGTCGTCGAGGTTGCCCCGGTACGGCGGCAGCGGCGCCGGCCCCGCCGGGTCGGTCAGCTCGGCGACGGCGACCGTGACCGTGCTGCCGTCCCGCGGGCCGAGTTCACCGGCCTGGCCGACGTCCTCGTCCGCGAGCAGCACGTCCGCCTCCGCCAGGTCGACCACGGCCCGGTTGCGCAGCACCGGATAACCCGGGTTGACCGGGGTGACGGCCGCGCCGAGTCGCAGCGCCGCCAGGTAGCCGGCGCAGGCCACCGGACCGCGGCCGGCCAGCAGGGCGACCCGGGCGGGCGCCGCGCCGTGCCGACGCAGGATGCGTGCCGCCAGGGACTCGGCCGCGCGGTGCAGTTGCCCGTAGCTGAGTGTCGCGCCGCCCCCCTCGACCGCGATCAGCTCCGGCTGGCGCAGTGCCGTCCCGACGAACCACTGGTACAGCGTGCGCCCGGTCACGGGGTCGCCCCGCTCACCACCGGCCCGCCGAGCCCGGGAGCCTCGACCGTCATGGTGGTCGGGGCCGGCTGCGGGGCCGGACGGATGTGCAGCACCTCGATGCCGTCACGGCCGGCGATCCCGATCGCCCGGACGCAGGCGCAGTCCTCGTCGGTCAGCCCGGCGAAGCGGTAGGCGACCTCCATCATCCGGTTACGATCGGTCCGCCGGAAGTCCGCCGCCAGGTGCGCCCCGGCCCGCGCCGACCGGTCGATCAGCCAGCGCAACAGGGTGGCGCCGGCGCCCAGCGAGACCACCCGGCACGAGGTGGCCAGCAGCTTGAGATGCCACACCTCGCGGTGGCGGTGCAACAGAACCACGCCGATCGCCCCGTGTGAACCGAACCGGTCGCTCATGGAGATCACGAAGACCTCGTGCCCCGGATCGTCCAGGAACCCGCGCAGCGTCTCGGCGGAGTAGTGCACCCCGGTGGCGTTCATCTGGCTGGTACGCAGGGTGAGTTCCTCCACCCGGGCCAGTTGGTCCTCGGTCGCCTGCACGATGGACATCCGGATGTCGAGTGTTCGCAGGAAGTCCTCGTCCGTGCCGGCGAACGTCTCCCGAGCGCGCTCGCGGTGGAACCCGGCCTGGTACATCGCCCGCCGACGGCGGGAGTCGACCGTGATGGTCGGCTGGAACTCCGGGCGGTCCGGCAGGCCGGGCGCGTCGGCCGCCGGATAGCAACGCACGTCGGGCAGGTGGAAGGCCACCTCGGCCCGCTCGTTGGGCAGGTCGTCGACGAACGCGACGGTGTCGTACGCGAAATTGAGCCGGTCCGCGATCACCCGCACCGCAGTGGACTTGGGTCCCCAGCTGATCTGGGGCAGGACCAGGTATTCGCCCAGACCCAGCCGCTCCAGCGCAGCCCACGCCGGTTCGTGGTCGTTCTTGCTGGCCACCGACTGAAGGATGCCGCGGGCATCCAGGGTCTCAACCACCGAACGGATCCGTTCGACGAGGACCACCTCAGGGTCCTCGACCAG
Organism: Plantactinospora sp. KBS50; assembly: GCF_002285795.1. Lineage (GTDB taxonomy): Bacteria > Actinomycetota > Actinomycetes > Mycobacteriales > Micromonosporaceae > KBS50. The sequence goes on along the minus strand of NZ_CP022961.1, from coordinate 2,746,454 downwards.
GGTTCCCTGCCACAGAGTGTTGTCGAGGTCCCAGACGACGCACTTGACGGTCTTCAGATCTCCCACAGCGTCACCGCCCAGGCCGCAACCGGACTGTTGTTGAGGACAATGACCAGATCTCCCTCGGTGAGTTCCGTGGTGGCGGTGAGCCGGGACAGGTTGAGCACGACGTCCATCGCGCCGAGGTGGCCGTAGGCGCGCAGATGGGCGGCGCAGATCGGGTGAATCGGCAGGCCGAGCAGCGCCTCGTAGAACTGGTAGGCGCCCACGGTCACGTTCTGCATCAGCACGGTGCGGACCTCGTCCCGGGTCACCCCGGCGTCGGCGAGCACGTCGTCCACCAGCCGGACGAACCGCGTCCGGCTCTGCATGGCCAGCTCGAAGCGGTACCGGTCGGGCGAGGTGCACACCTCGCGCCACTCGTACCAGGGGACCCGCCGGTAGTCGACGGTGAACAGGTCGTGAAAGGCGCCGTCGGACTCGATTCGATGCGCCCGCAGCACGGGCCGGCCACCGGGAACGATGCTCATCGCGTACCCGCCGTCGCCGATGATCGTTACCGGAAAGCGCACCCGGTCCAGTCCGGTCGGACGGCTGCCGTGCGCGATGATCACACCCCGCCGGGACGGGTCGGCCAGCAGCAGATCCCGGGCCAGTCCCCAGGCCGCGCTGGAGCCGCTACAACCCAGCCCGTCCAGGGTGAACGCGGTGCCGGGCAACTTGGCCTCGGCCTGCACCCGGGTCGCGTCGGAGCCCAGCAGCACATCGGGCGCCCGCGGACCGACCAGGATCAGGACGTCGGCGTCGACCGGGTGATCGGCGAGCAGTTCCCGGCACGCCTCGGCCGCGAGGTCGCCGGCGCTGTGGTCCTCGAACAGCCCAACGGTCTCGATGCCGCTGGTGGTGACGAATTCGACCTGCTCGTGCCCGAGGTTCGCAAGTTCGGGCAACTCGCAGGTCTTCTGGCGGACGCCGGGCAGGGTGCAGTGCACGGCGCCGATCCCAACCGGCTCGGCGGTCATGAGAAAGCCCTCCTGGTCATGCCCTGGTGGCCCGTACCGTCCCGGTCGTGGTCGCCCCGCACCACCCGATGCGCGACGCGGCCGGTCACGACCAGACCGCCAGGGCTCGCTCGGCCAGCAGCAGCCGGCTGATCTCGCTGCTGCCCTCGATGATCTCCATGAGCTTGGCGTCGCGGTACGCGCGGGCCACCGGATGCCCGTCCTGCGCCCCGCGGGCGCCCAGCACCTGCACCGCCAGCCGGGCGCCGTCGGTGGCGCCGGTCGCGGCGACCTGTTTGGCCAGCACCGCGGCCATCGCCAGGTCGCTCGACCGTTCGTCCCAGCAGCGGCTGGCCTCGCGGCAGGCCAGCATGGCGGCGTGTTCGGCCAGCACCAGGTCCGCGAGGTGACCGGCCACCAGCTGGTGGCGGTGCAGCGGCCGGCCGAACTGCTCGCGCTCCCCGCAGTGCGCGACGGTCGCGGCCAGGCAGGCCCGGAGAATGCCGACGCAGCCCCACGCCACCGAGATGCGCCCGTAGGTCAGCGCGGTCGTGACGAGCCAGTCCATCGGCAGCCCGGCCCCGCCGAGCACCGCGTCCGCCGGCAGGCGTACCCCGTCCAACCGGACGTCGGCGTGCCCAGCGGCGCGGCAGCCCAGCGGCTCGCTGACCCTGGTCACCGTCACGCCGGGGGCGGTCCGCGGGACCATCACCGCCGCGAAGCCATCCCCGTAGCGGGCGAAGGTGAGGATCTTACCGGCGTACATGGCACCGGTGATCCACACCTTCTCCGCGTTCACCACCACGGTGTCGCCGGCCGGGGTGATCCGGGCGGACATCGCCGACAGGTCGCTGCCGGCGCCGGCCTCGCTGAACGCCACACAGGCCAGCACCCCGCAGGTCAGCTCGGACAGCAGGGCCCGCTGCTGCTCGGGGCGGCCGAACCGCTGCACCGTCCAGGCTGCCATTCCGTGCGAGGTCATCAGGCTGCGCAGCGACGAGCAGAGCCGGCCCGCGTGGGCGGTCAGCTCGCCGTTCTCCCCGCTGGTCAGACCAAGCCCACCGAACTCGGCCGGGAGTTGGGCGCAGAGCACGCCTCCGGCCGCCAGCTGCGTCACGATCTCGACCGGCACCCGCCCGGCCCGGTCCCATTCCCCGGCGGAGTCGCCGACCAGTCGGGTCATCAGGTCGACGGCCGCCCCCCACGGCTCAGCCATCGGCCGCCGCCAGCCGTTGCACCAGCGCCGTCATGGCGAGCACGGTCCGGAAGTTGTCCAGGGTCAGGTCGGCCCCGCCGACCGTGATGCCGAACGTACCTTCCAGGTGCACCAGCAGCTCCAGCGCGAACAACGAGCTGACCAGGCCGGATTTGAACAGGTCGAGATCCGGTTCGACCGCCGTACGGGTACGACTGCGCAGGAATTCGACGAGGTTCGCCCGGATCTGCTCGGCGGTACCCGGTCCGGTCGACGTGGGCTTCATCGCTTTCCTCCGTATTCGAAGAAGCCCCGGCCGGTCTTGCGGCCCAGGTCTCCCACGGCGACCTTCGATCGCAGCAACCGGCAGGGCTCGTAGCCGGCGTCTCCGGTGCGTTCCCAGAGCACCACCAGCGAGTCGGCCACGTTGTCCAGGCCGATGAGGTCGGCGGTGGCCAGCGGACCGGTGCTGTGGCCGAGGCAGCCGCGGAACAGCTCGTCGACCGCCTCCGGGCTGGCGATGCCCTCCTCCACGATCCGGGCCGACTCGTTGATCATGCGTTGCAGGATCCGGTTGATCACGAATCCAGGCCCGTCGCCGACCACCACTGCGCGTCGCCCGAGCCGGTCAAGCAGCGCGGACGCGTCGGCCAGCGCGTCGGCATCACTGCGCGGCCCGCGGATCAGCTCGACCGTCTCGATCAGGTACGGCGGGTTCATGAAGTGGATGCCGACCAGCCGGGCCGGCTCAGTCACCCAGCCGGCCTGCTCGTCGATCGGGATGGCCGAGGTGTTCGAGATGAGCAGCGTGCCCGGTGCGACCGCGGCGCAGACCTCGGCCAGCACCTTCGCCTTGAGGTCGGCCCTCTCGGTGACCGCCTCGACCACCGCCGTGCAGCCGGCGAGGTCGGCCATGTCGGTGGTGGTGGTCAGCTCGCCGGGCTCCCCGCCGCGGGGCAGCCGACCCATCAGCTGACCCATCCGCAGATGCCCGCGCACCGCCGCCCGGGCCGTGTCCAGCACGCCGTCGCAGACGTCGAGCAGCACCACCGGCAGGCCGTTGCCGACCGCCAGCGCGGCGACGGCGCTGCCCATCGTGCCGGCGCCCAGGACTCCCAGCCGTTCCTCAACCGTTGCCATAACCACTCCTCGCCAGTTCGGTCCCGGAGGCCGCGCCCGCGGCCAGGTCCGGCAGCAGCCGCGCGATCTCGTCCACCCGGCCGGCCAGGTGGGTCAGCCCGGCACGTAGTTGCTCGGCGGTGATCGCCGGAGAGAGCCGCCGCCGGCGCAGCCATGACTGCCAACCCCGGGCCTGGACTCCGTCCTCGGCCAGCTCGTGACCCTCCAACTCGTAGAGCGCGGTCGCGCCGAGCACCGCGCTGCCGGTGGCCAGCGCGCGGTCGGCGATCAGCGCCTGCCACTCGCGCAGCGGGACCGCCCGGGTCGGCAGCCCGGCCTCAGCGAGCAGCTCGAACAGTTGGCGCATGCTCAGCGACCGCTCGTCGACGAGGTGGTAGACGCGCGCCACCGACGCGGGGCTGACGGCCAGCTCGACCACCGCCCGGGAGAGCACGTCCACCGGCGACATCGGCATCGCCCGGTCGTCCTCCGGATGCGCCCCCACCGCCAGCCCGCTGGCCAGGGAGTGCCAGATGAGATCCTTGTCGTTGCAGGCGCCGCTGCGGCTCGATGCCATGATCATCCCCGGCCGGAAGACCCGGACCCGCATGCCGTCCTGTTCGGCGCGTTCCAGCAGCCGCTCGCTGGCCCACTTGCTGGCCCCGTAGCCGCCGAGTTGCGGGTCCAGCGCCTGGTCGCGAGTCTCCAGGTGGCGCCCGTCCGCGCCGACCGCGGGAGCGGTCGCCGCCACCGTGGAGATGAAGCTGATGTCCCGGATGCCGTGTCCGCGCATCCACACCAGCAGCTCGACCAGGGGTAGCACGTTGTCGTGCCGGATCTCCCGGTAGGGCTCGGTGAACACGACCTTCGCCCCGCAGTGCAGCACATGGCCGACCCGGGTGGCCAGTTCGCCGGAGCGGTAGGACGCGCACACCGCACCGATCCCGCGCAGGTCTCCGGGTACCGGGTGGACCCGATCGGGGTCCGGCGCGGGCAGGCCGAACTTCTCGGCCGTGGCCCGTAGCCGTTCCATCGCGGTGGCCTCGTCCGCCGCGCGGACCAGGCAGTACACCCGGCCCGTGGTGACGGCGAGCAGATCCTGCAACAGAAACGCACCGAGGTATCCGGTCGCGCCGGTCAGCAGCACGTCCCGGCCCGCGGCCTCCGCGGCGGCCAGTTCGCCCAACGGCAGCTGCAGGTCCAGGTCGACCAGGGCACCGTCGCCGTCCAGCGCCGGGTCGACCGCGCCGGCGTACGCGCTGTCCCGCAGGCCGCGCACGATCGCCGCGACCCGCCGGACGGTGGCCCGACTGCCGCCGGCGCGATGGATGTTGACCAGCACGCCGTGTCTGCGCTGCACCTCGAGGACCATCTGGACGGACAACAGCGAGGTGCCCCGAGCCGGCCGAACTCGTCCTCCGGGCCGATGCCGTCGACGCCGAACAGGCCCCGCCAGACGTCGAGCAGGTCGGCTTCGATCCCGTCGGCACCGGTCGCCACGCCGTTGGTCGCCGCACCGTTGGTCGCCGCGCCGTTGGTCGGGGCGGACGCAACCGGAATGTCGGCCTCGGTGTCGTAGCGGTCCAGCGCCCAGAACCGGTTCCGGGAAAAGGGGTAGGTCGGCAGGGTGATCCGCCGGCCGGCCGTCGTGGTCGCGGCGAAGTCGACCCGGACGCCGGCCGACCACAGCACGACGAGCGCGGCGTCGACGAGGTCGTCCACCTCGTCGGGGGTCGCCCCGACTGGCACGACCAGGGTGTTGGCCCCGGCCGGGGAAACGGCGGGGGAAACGTGCAGGACCACGGTGTCGGCCGGCACCGAGGCCGGGATCCCACGGACCGCCCGGGTGCGCTCGGGCAGTGCGGCCAGCAGCCGCCGGGCCAGCTCCGCCGACCGGGCCGTGGCCGGCTCCGGCAGCACCAGGAGCGCCCGCTGCGGCGTGGTGCGGGTGGTTCGCACGGCGGGCGGGCGCGGCAACCGCAGGGCCGCGGCGAGCTTGTCGGCCGGCGCGGTCACCACCCGGCGCTCGTCGAACGTGGCCCGCCCCACCCGCAGCGTGTACGCCAGATCGGCGGCCGGATGCTCGCCCCGCTCGACGACCTCGGCCATCCGTACCGAGAGGGCGTCGAGTTCGGCCCGGTTGCGCGCGGAGAGGACCAGCCGGACGACCGGGCGCTGCGGAGCCGGCGCCCGGGTGGGCTCCGGCGGCGGCGCCAGTACGGCCGCCGCGTTGGTGCCGCCCACCCCCATCGAGTTGACCAGCACGTGCCGGTCCGGGTCGGTCACCGCCGCGGGCTCGGTGACGACGTAGAACGGGCTCTCGGCCAGCAGCCCGGGGTCGCGCGGACGCTCGAACATCGGATGCGCCGGCAGGCGACCGGTCCGGGCAACGTGCATCGCCTTGATGAAGCCGGCGATGCCGGCCGCCGGCCCGGTGTGGCCGATGTTGGTCATCACGGAGCCGAGCCCGCAGAAGCCGCTCCTGTCGGTGCCCCGGCGCAGGGCCCCGGTCAGGCCGAGCAGCTCGATGTGGTCGCCAACCGCGGTCGCCGTGCCGTGCGCCTCGGCGTAGCGCAGCTGTTCGCCCGGTACGCCGGCCACGCGAAGGGCGGTCGCGACGACCTCTGCCACACCGGACGGGCTGGGCGCGACGAACCCCATCCGGTCGGATCCGTCGTTGCCCACGGCGCTGCCGCGCAGCACCGCAAGGATGTCGTCCCCGTCGGCGAGCGCGTCGGCCAACCTGCGCAGGGCCACCACCCCACCCCGGAGCTGTACGTGGTGCCGGTGGACCGGGCGTCGAAGGACCGGCAGTAGCCGTCCTCCGAGAGCACCCCGCCCGGCTGGTACAGGTAGCCCCGCAGCGGTTCCAGCACGGTGGCGCCGCCGGCCAGGGCCAGGTCACACTCGCCCGCCAGCAGACTCGACCGCGCGTAGTGCACGGCGTAGAGCGACGACGAGCAGCCGGTCTGCAGGGCCAGGGCGGGACCGCGCAGTCCGAGCTTGTACGCCACCCGGGAGGGCATGAAATCGGCCTGACCCCCCACGGTCAGGTCGAGGTCGTCGTACGCCGCCCGCAACCCGACCGCACGGGCCCGGCCGGCGAGCAGGACGGCCGAGTAGGCGCCGGCCGCGCTGCCGGCGAACACCGACACCACCGGGCCATCCGGCCGGGGCGGATGACCCGCCGCCTCGAGCGCCTCCCAGGCAGCCTCCAGGAAGATCCGCTGCTGGGGGTCGATGCTCTCGGCCTCGGCCGGCCGGTAGCCGAAGAAGTCCGCGGCGAACTCCGCCACCCCGGGCAGCACCGTGCCGAGGCCGACGAATCCGGGCTGGTGGAGTTGCTCGGGGTGAGCCCGGAACCGGCCAGCGCCCGCGGATCCAGGTCACGCATGGAGACGACGCCGACGTCGATGTTGCGCCAGAACTGGGCCGGGGTCCACGCGTCGGGAAAACGCAGCCCGACACCGACGACCGCTATGTCGGTGCCGGCGCTCACTCGCTCGCCCCAGCGGTCGCGACCGGCTCCTCGTCGAGGACGGTGCCGGCGAGCAGGTCCTCGGCCGGCTCGTCGTCGGCCAGCAGGGCCGCCTGGCGGCGTACCGTGCCGTGCTCGAACAGGTCGGAGACCCGGAGCATCCGGGTGGTCAGCGGTTCCAGCTGTTCCCAGAGCATGATCAGCAGCAGCGAGCTGCCGCCAGCCTCCAGGAAGTTGACGTCGACCGGCACCTGGCCGGGCGAATCCAGGTCGAGCACGTCCGCCCAGGCTCGCCGGACACTCTCGATGAGCCCGGCCTGGCTTCGGTCCTCGGCCGCGGCGGTGGTGGACATGGCAGTCTCCTCCAGGGGATGGGCATCCGGGTCGGCCGCGAGGTCACGGGCCGCCGTGACGAGATCGTCGAGCAGCATCGCGGCGGTGGCCGGCTCGAACAGGCCGACCGCGTAGGTCATTGCCACCTCGATGTCGTCGCCGAGATCGGTGGCCACCAGCTCCAGTTCGTACTTGAGGTGCAGTGGGTCGAGGTCGAGGTAGCGGGCGGTCGTCCCGGCCGGCGACGCGGGTTGGTCGCGTCCCTCCTCGACGCTGAGGTACACCGGAGTCAGCGCCGGCCGACTGAGGTCACGCCCGGGATGCAGCGCGGCGGCGACCTCGTCGAACGGGACGTCGGCCTGGCGGTAGGCGGCCAGACAGTTCTCCCGGACCCGGGCCAGCAGCGCCCGCCAGCTACCGGCCGCCGCCAGATCCACTCGCAGGACCAGCGTGTTGACGAACATCCCGATCGCCATGGCGGTGGGTCCGTCGTCCCGGCCGGCCCACGGGAAGGCGAACAGGAAGTCGCGCTGGGCGCCTCGGCGTGCCAGCGCGACCGCCAGCAGGGCGGCCGCGGTCATGAAAGTGGTGCAGCCGAGTGGCCGGACGGCATGGCGGACCGCCGTGGTGAGGCCGGGGCCGAGCCGCGCGGTACGGACGCCGGCCGTGGTGCTCTGCAACTCCCCCGAGGTCGATCGTGTGGCAGGTCGATGTCGATCGGCGCCCCGCGGAGCCGCTCCAACACCGGGTCGAGCCCGGCCGCACCGGCCGGCGGGGCGACGGCGGGAACCGGCGCGGCCGCCGGCTGCGTCGCCGGGGCCACACCGGTCATCTCGTCGTAGGTCGAGGCGATCTCCGCCAGCAGCAGCCGCCGGGACCAGCCGTCGGCCACGATGTGGTGCATCACCAGTACGAGCAGGGTCCGGGCATCGGTGCGGGCGAGCACCTCGGCCCGAGCCGGCGCGTCGGTGGCCAGGTCAAAGGCCGACCAGCACGCCCGCGCCAGGTGCTCGCGCAGCTCGGCCCGGCTCCACGCGGCGCCGTCCAGGGATTCGGCGGTGGCGGCGGGACGGTCGGTCCGGCAACAGACCTGCCGGCGACGGCGGTCGAGCAGGAACCGGGACCGCAGCGCGGGATGTCGGGCCAGGACCCGGTCGACCGCCCGGACCAGCACGACGCGATCGACGGGACCCCGGTATTCCACGACCGACGGGAGCAGGTAGGCCCGGCGCAGCGCGTCGATCCGGTCGATGGTCCACAATCGCTGCTGCACCGCGGTGGCCGGGGCCAGCGAATCGGCGTCGTCCGGTTCGTCTGCGCCGGGCACCGCCGGCACCCCACCGGCCGTGGTCGACCCGGCCGGAGCGAGCAGCCGGGCCAGCCCCGCGACGGTCGGCTCGGCCAGGAAGGCACGTGGCGGGATGACAACGCCGTACACCCGTTGCGCCTGGGCAAGCATCATCACGGCCAGCAACGAGTGGCCGCCGAGGACGAAGAAGTCGTCACCCGGCCGTAGCTGCCCGGGCGGCGGCGGGGTCAGCCACGGGCTCTCCGCCAGCGTGGTGCTGAACAACTCGGCGGCGGCCCGCGTGTCGGGTCCGGCCGGCCCGACCCCGCCGGCGGTCACCGCCGGGTTGGTCTCGCGCGCGTCGGCAGCCGGGACCGGAACCGTCCGTGGCCCGCCGGGCAAGTCGGCGATCCTGGTGTCCGGCGCCGCCACCGCCGCCGTGAGCAACCGGCCAAAGCCCTCGCCCAGGGCGACGACCGCCGCCGCCGGGTACCGATCGGTGTCGAACTCGATGGTCAGCGTGCTGCCGCCGGGTCCGTCGTCGACCACGAGCAGCAGGTCGAACTTCGCCGTACCGGTGCCGAGCACCACCGGCGGCGACCAGCCCTCGACGTCCGGCACGACGGTGTTCTGCAACACGAACCCGATATCGGCCAGTGGCCTCCGGCCGCTGCCCCGCGACGCCGCGACCGCCCGCGTCAGCTGGTCGTAGGGCAGACGCTGGTGGCCGAGCGCCGCGTACGCGTCGATCCTGACCTGGCCGCAGAGTTCCCGGAAGGTCTGTCCCTGCGACACCGCACAGCGCACCGGCACAGTGTTGACGAAGAAGCCCACCAGGCGCTCGTGCTCGACGGCCAGACGGTTGGCGGTCATCACGGCGAGCAGGAACTCGTCGCGCCCGGACCAGCCGTGGATCAGGGCCTGGACGGCGGCGGTCAGCACCACGAACGGGGTCACCCGCAACGTCCGGGCCAGTTCGGGCACTCCGACCGGTACCGGGAAGGCCAGCTGCGCGCCGGCTCGGCTGCCGTCCGGGGCGGGCGCGACCGGCCGCGCGCCGGCCAGCCTCAGCCCGGCGCGGACCGGGGCCAGCTCGGCCGCCCTGCGCCGGATCAGCTCGTGGACCTGCGGATCGGCGGCATCGGCTCGGGCGGCCACGGCCACGTCGACGTACTGGGCGGGCAGCGGCGGTGGCACGAACGGCGTCCCGCCGCAGGCCGCCCGATAGGCGCCAGCCAGGTCCTCCAGCAGCGGGGCGAGCGACCAGCCGTCGACCGCGATGTGGTGCAACAGCAGCAGAAAGGCGTCTCCGCCGGGGATGCCCTGCCAGATCACGGCACGCAGCACCGGCCCCGTACCCAGGTCGAAGGGTTCACGGGCGAGTTCCTCGGCTGCCGCCCGGACCCGACCGACGGGGTCGGGATGGGCGCCCAGATCCACCCGGCGTACCGGTACCGCGGTTACCTCCCGCACCACCTGCTCCGGGCCGCGCTCACCGAGACGGTACGTGGTACGCAAGATCTCGTGACGCGCGACGAGTCGGCCCAGGGCTCGGGCGAACGCCTCCGGATCCAGGTGCTGTGCGGTCCGTACGAGGAGCGGAACGTTGTAGGTCGCGTTGCCCGGTGACGCGGCGTCAACGAACCAGACCCGCTCCTGAGCTGGGGAGAGCCGGGCCACGCGGAGTTCCCCCAACGCCCCGCCGGAGCCCTCGGCGGCGAGTGCGGTCGGACCTGAGGTCATGCGTCATCTCCGAAGGTGTCGACGGGTGGGCCTCAGCGGGCCGGGCTGGCCGCTTCCAGCCGCGCGGCGAGACCGGCCAGGGTGTCGGTCAGCAGAACGTCGGCCGGCTCGACCCGGCAGCCCAGGTTCTGCCTGATCCGCGCGGCCACCTGCATGGCCAGGATCGAGTTGCCGCCCAGCTCGACGAAGTTGTCCTCGGGCGCCACTCGCGGCACGGCCAGCACGTCACGCCAGATCGCGGCAACAGCGGTGCCGACGGGCGCCCCCACGTCGCCGGCGTCCCCGGGTCCGGCGGGCTCGCCGGCGGAGGTCGGCGCAGCGTCGAGCAGGCTCAGGAGCGCGGCCCGGTCGGTCTTGCCGGTCGGCCCGATGGGCAGCCGGTCCAGGGCTATCCAGCGGGCCGGCAGCATGTAGGCCGGCAGTCGGTCGCGCAGCCGGCGGCCCAGCTCACGAGCCAGTTCACCGGAGGGCGGCCCGCCCGCGGCCGGCGGCAGGACGAACCCGATCAACGTCGCCGCCGGGCCGTCGCCGATCTTCTCCACGAACGCGGCGTCGCAGAGCCCGGTGGCCACCGTCGCCCGTTCGATCTCGTCCAACTCGATCCGGAAACCGCGCAGCTTCACCTGCCGGTCGCGCCGGCCGGCGACTTCGTACGCGCCCGAGGGAAGTTGCCGGGCCAGGTCACCCGTGCGGTAGACGAACCCCCGGGTGTCGGGAAGCCGGACGAACCGCCGCGCGGTCAACTCGGGATGATGCAGATAGCCGAGCGCGACACCCGGGCCGCCCACGCACAGTTCGCCGAACGTCCCGGTGGGTACCGGTTCGTTCCGCTCGTTCAGGACGTGAAGTGTGGTCTCCTGCAACGGAAAACCGATCGGGACGCGGTCCATCCCGGCCAGGCTCTCCCTGGTGCAGTCGAAGTAGGCCGCGAAGGTCGTCGTCTCCGTCGGGCCGTAGCCGTTCACCAGCCGTCCCGGCGGCTCGGCGGCCAGGACCCGCCGCACCGCCCGGATGTCCAGCTGTTCCCCGCCGACCACCAGGGTTCGCAGCGCCCGGAACGCGTCGGGCCGTTCCCGGGCCACCGTGTGGAACAGCGACGTCGTCAGGAACAGGCAGTCCAGGCGCTCGTCGCGGATCAGTGTTATCCAGTCCGCCAGCGGCAACTCGGCCAGGGACGGCAGCACGACGACGGTCGCGCCCGCGGTCAGCGTGTTCCACAGTTCGAACGTGGTGGCGTCGAACGCCGGGTTGGCCCCGTTGCCGACCCGGTAGCCCGGCTCGACCGTGCAGAACAGCGGTGCGACGGCGAGCCGGCGCACGGCCCGGTGCGGCACCACGACTCCCTTGGGCCGCCCGGTCGACCCCGAGGTGAACGCCACGTAGGCCGGATCGTCGGGCGTCTGGCCGGCGACCTCGGTCGTGCCCCCACCAAGTTCGTCCAGGTTCAGCACACGCAGGCCAGGGGGCAGGCCGAGGCTGCCGCCCGACCGGGACCGGACGACGACGCCGGCCCCGGCGTCCTGCAGGATGCCCGCCAGGCGGGTCGGCGGGGCCATCGAGTCCAGCGGCAGGTAGGCGGCACCGGCCCGGAGGACTCCCAGGAGTGTGACGACCAGGCCGACCGAACGGTCCTGGGCCACGGCCACCACGTCGGTGCGCCGCACGCCGACCTCGACCAGGGCGGCGGCCAGCCCGCCAGCCCGATCCCACAGCTCACCGTAGTTGAGCTGTTCACCGCTCAGGGGATCGCGCACCGCAATCGACGTCGGCCGGCGGTCTACCCAGTTCGCAACGAACTCATGAATTAGCGACGCCCGTGACATGGACCGGCTTCCCCCGAATCGAATCGTTCATCTGCGCGAATGACAATTTCGCACGATCTCTTTGGACTGCCATCCACTTCCGGGCGGCATAAGCAATCCACCGCGGCGACACAAGAAATCGTCAGCAGCGTCGTCGGGCATTCGCAGGTGCAGCGTGTACAGCAACGGGCACCTGACTTGGGCAATGCGGACGTAAGGTACAGCGAAAGACATGACATGGCGTAACTTGTCCTCCAGGATCACCAACAGGAAGACAAACGGAACCTAACATCCTGGTTCCGTCAATCGCAAGACCGATTTGCGTCCACCAATCTAATGATCCACCAGGGAGAGATCGCCGGACGAGACCGCGAGGTACATCGAATGCGTTGGGTTGATCAGTGATGCGAGCAGCCTTTACGCACAGGCGCCACGGTTGAGGTTTGACATCCGTACACCACGGCTTCTAGGGTCGTGCTTGGCCGAATGGGCGAGATCAGTTCAACTACGGGGCGGCACGGGGCGAGGAGTTGTCTGTGGTCGGCGACAGGCTGAAATCCGCGGTCAAGACCTGGTCGAGCGAGCTGATACCCGGCGCGGGGGCCGCCCGCCAGCTCGCCGTCCTCACCATCGTCCAGTCCATCGGCTACGGGCTGTTCCTCACCTCAAGCGCGATCTTCTTCAAGCAGACGATCGGCCTGACGACCACCCAGGTCGGTCTTGGACTATCGATCGCCGGCCTGGCCGGACTGCTCTTCACCGTGCCGATCGGTCGACTGGCCGACCGGCTGGGCGCCCGGCCGCCGCTGCTGGCCTGCTATCTGGCCCTGGTGGCGCTGTTCGCCTGCTACTGCACCGTCCACGGCTTCACCGGCTTCGTCGTCGTGGCCAGCCTGATCTCGGTCTGCGAAACCTCGGTCACGCCGCTACGAGCCGCCCTCACCTATGAGCTGTTCCCCCCGGAGGACCGCGTCAAAGTCAGCGCACAGATGCGCAGTCTGCTCAACGTCGGCTTCATGATCGGCGCGGCCGGCGCCGGCGTGGCGCTGACCGTCGGCAACCGCGCCGCCTTCGCCGCGGTGGTGCTGGTCTCTGCCCTGGGTCACGCGGTCTGCGCAGCGATCGTCTGGCGGCTGCCCCGGCAGACCCGGATCGTGCCGCCGACGGCCACCGGCGGTCCACGACCCCGGGCCGGGCTGCGTGACCTCCGCTTCCTCGGGCTGGCCCTGCTGGCCGGCATCCTCGAGTTCTTCCAGCCGATCCTGACGGTGGCGCTACCGCTGTGGATCGCGACCCGGACACACGCGCCCGACTTCGTCAACGCCGCCGTGCTCACCCTCGACACCATCCTGGTCATCGCGTTCCAGGTGGCGGCCAGCCGCGGCGCCGAGACCGCGACCGGGGCGGCCCGCATCCTGACCCGGTCCGGGCTGGCCCTGGCGCTGGCCTGTCTCGTGTTCGCCACCAGCCAGGGCGCCGGCGCGACGCTCGCTGTTCCACTGCTGTTGCTGGGTACGGTGGTGCTGGTGGTCGGCGAGCTCTCCCAGGCCGCGGGGTCCTGGGGCCTCGCGCTTCACCTGCCGCCACCGGGCAGACAGGGCGAATATCAGGGAGTGTTCGCGCTTGGCCGCGGGCTACAGCAGACCATCGGCCCGTTCGTCGTCACCTTCCTCGCCGTCGGCCTCGGTTGGTCGGGCTGGCTCGTACTGGCCGGGCTGCTGGCGCTGGCCGGGCTGGCCTGCCCGCCGCTGACCCGGGCCGCCCAGCGCGCCATGACTCCCGCCGGGACGCTGCCCGAGGCGGAGGCCATACCCACTGCGTGAGCAGCCTTTTCTACGATCCACCGTGGACTCGCCGGCGGCGGTGAAGGGATGACACAGATCGTGACGCGTATCGGATTCCTCGGGCTTGGCAACATGGGCGCTCCCATGGCCCGGCGACTGGTCGAGGCCGGCCACGACGTGGTGGTCTGGAACCGCTCCACGGCCCGGACCCGCCCACTGGTCGCGGCCGGGGCCAGGGCCGCGGCAACCCCGGCCGCGGCGGTGGCCGACCGGGAGGTCGTTGTCACCATGCTGGCCGATCCGGCAGCGGTCGAGGCCGTGTTCTTCGGCGCCGATGGTGCCGCCGCCCACCTCGCGCCGGGCAGCCTGGTCGTCGAGATGTCGACGATCGGCCGCGACGCGGTGCTCCGGTTGCGCGACAGCCTGCCGGCCGAGGTCCGACTGGTCGACGCACCGGTGGTGGGCAGTGTGCCCCAGGCGACCGGTGGCCAGCTACGAATCCTGCTCGGCGGCACGCCGGCGGACGTCGAGGCGGCCGGGCCGGCGTTGGCGGCGTTCGGCAACACCCGCCACGTCGGCCCGCTCGGCTGCGGCGCGGCGCTGAAGCTGGTCCTCAACACCTCGACGATCTCGCTCTTCGTCCTGGTCGGTGAGGCCCTGGCGCTGGCCGACCAACTCGGTCTGGACCCGGCCGAGACGATCGAAGGGCTGGGGGCGACCGGGATGGCGCCGTTCCTGGCCCGAATCGGCGACCGGATCGACGACCGCGACGTCCCGACCTACTTCGGCCTCGGCCTGGCCCACAAGGACCTCGAACTGGCGCTGGCCGCCGCGGACGGCTCCGGCCGGCCGCCCCGGCACCTGCTGGCGGGCGGCCGGGACCAGTTGGCCGCGGCGGTTCGTGCCGGGATGGCCGGCCGGGACGTCAGTACAGTCATCCATCTGCTGCGAGGCGAAACCGGTCGATGACCGGCCGTGCCGCCCCTTCCATCACAGCCGAAAGAGGAAACGTGCGGATCACCATCGACAATCCCGCGAACGCGCCGGCCCCGGCCGGGCCCTACTCACAGGTGGCCCGGATTGATCTTGGGACCGGTGCGCTGCTGGTGCTGTCCGGCCAGGTGGCGTTGGACGAGGAGAACGACGCCGCCTTTCCCGGGGACGTCGCAGCACAGTCCGAGGCGATCTTCGAAGCCATCGGGCAGCTGCTGGCAGCCCACGGCGCGGGCTTTGCCGACATCGTCAACATCCGCACGTTCCTGACCGACATGAACGACCGGGCCGGGTACGCCGCGGTCCGCGCCAAGTACCTGACCGGCACGCTGCCGACGAGCACCACCGTCGAGGTGTCCAGGCTGTTCAAGGACGGCGCGGTTATCGAGATCGAGGTCACGGCGGCCGTCGCAGGCGACTGATCCGGCACACCGGCGACGGCGGCCGGCCGCTCGGGGCCAGCTCCATCGGAGGGGAGAACAGTGTCGCGAGTCATGGATCCCACGTTCCAGAAGGCAGTGACCCGGTTGCGGGTGCCCGGCGCGGGCACCGAGGTGGTCGCTCCCCTGCTGGCCAACCTGATCGCGCTCACCCGGCCGCGGCGGGTGATCGAAATCGGCATGGGTTACACCACGCCGTTCCTCGCCGCCGCGCTGGCCGACGTACGGGACCAGGTGGTGGCGGAGCGGGCGGCGCTGGCCGCCAAGACCAGCCGGCATCTCGACCAGGACGGCATGCTCGACGACTCCTGGTTGCTTGCCGAACCGGCCCTGCTCACTCCGGAGTCCTATGTCGAGGACTACCGGCCCGAACTGATGGCGGTGGACAACCTGTCGATCCCCGAGTCGTCGGCCGGTCTGGTCTGGGACGTGCTGCGGGACCTCGGCCTGGATCGTCTGGTCAAGGTGGTGAACGCCGACCTGCGCAACGCGGTCGACCGGCTACCGGCCGGTTTCCGGCCGATCGACCTGGCCTGGATCGACGCCTGGGAGTCGCTGTACTTCTTCGACCACTTCTGGGAGCTGGTCAACCCCGACGGCGGACTGATGATCTTCCACTATCTGATGACCTATCCCGAGGGGAGGCGGTGATGCGGTACATCCGCGAGTTCCAGCGCCGGCACCCCGCAGAGCTGGAGACGGTCAGCCTGCTCGAGTCGCACAAACTCATGCAGAACAGCATCACCATCCTTCGCCGGACGGCCGGGGTACGGGAACGCCGGTACGCCGGTCACGGTGGCCAGATCCGCTACACCCAGGAACTCCACGACGCCGCCCGCCGCCAGGCCGCTCAGGAATCGGCCTGCCCCGCCATCGGCACGCCGAACTCGTCGTAGTCGAGCAGCTCCGGCTCGGTCAGCCCGGCGTCGATGGTGGCCGCGACGTCGTCGTGCAGGTTCGTCAACTGCAGGGCCACGTCGCCGGTGGCCGAGGTCGTGGCGCTCAGGTCCCCGTCCGGCCCGGAGACGTTGCGGGTGATGGTGCCCAGCGAGGTGTCCTCGACGATCCACCGCGGCTCGTCGGAGTCGTCGCCGTAGTGGTTGAGCTTGGCGGAGGAGTTCGTCCAGGTGCCGTTGACGTCGGTTTCGGTGGTGAAGCCGCGGAACCGGTGCGCGGGATCCAGGGTCCAGGTCTGTCGCGAGTCGCCGAGTTCCTGCCGCTGTACGAGGTCGTTGGCGAAGTAGGTGTTGGTCAGCCCACCCGGCAGTTCCGTGGTGCGGCCGAACGCGTCGTACTCGTAACCGGCGTCGGTGATCGGCCACACCGGCTTCACCGGCACCTCCCTGCTGGTCGTGCCCGCCCGCCGGATGGTCGTCGTCCTGCTCGCCAACCGGGCGCACCCGAACTGGACCTGGTCCAATCCCGACGCTCACCGGGTGGCTGTCCACAGCGATATCGCCGCCGTGCCCGAGTAGACGCGCGCCCGGCAGACAGGGCATCGCGGACCTACCGACCCTTGGCGGGTCACCTTCCGGCCGGAGCCGGTCCTCGCCCCACTCGTCAGCGGCACGGTGCAGCCGAACACGGTGCAGCCGGACCTCGACGACCGGCCTTCCGTGACGGACACCGAAAGTCACGCCTGGCGATCACGGGTTCCCTCCCCCGCCGGTCGGACAACCGGCACCCCGGTGTCCACGAGCTGCTCGATCAGCCGCGAGGCGGTGGCAACGCCATCGTGCCGGCGGATCTCAAGAGCGATTTCCGACGCCCGCTCGCGGAACCTCTTCTCCGCGAGGACACGGCGTACCGCCGAAAGCAGTTTTCCTTCGGACGGCGCACCGGTCCGCAAGTTGATCCCCGCCCCGGCAAACGCCACCCGGTTGGCGACCTCGGGCTTGTCCTCGGTGTCGCCGGCGACCACCAGGGGCACACCGTACGACAGTGCCGTCTGCACGCCACCGAACCCGCCGTTGGTCACCATCGCCGACACGCGGGGCAGGAGAATCGCGTGCGGAACGAATTCGGCCGCGCGGACGTTGGCTGGCAGTGGTCCCAGCGTGGCAACGTCGGCTCCGCCCGTAGTCACGACGACCAGCACGTCCTCACCGGCCAGCGCGCTGATGGCGGGCTTGAGCAGCCGATCGGCGGCGGTGTTGACGGTGCCCTGGGTCACGTGGACCACCGGGCGGCTCGTGCTGGTCAGCTCGTCCCACCATGGCGGCAGTTCGGACAACGACGGCGGCCGGCCCGTCATCGGGCCGACGAAATGTACCTGCGGGGGAAGGTCGCGACGCGGGTACTCGAGCGCCTCGACACTGGCCTGGAGGAACAGGTACGGCGACAGGGCATTGTCGAAGATGAGCCCCTCCTTGCGCGGCAATCCAATTCCGGCGCGTACCGCATTGTTGTGCCGGATGACATCGCTGAAGATCACCTTTTTGGTGAGCATCCGGAGCGCGGCGTTGCGAGCGCGGCCCAGCGGGCCGCCGAGAGGCGGGATTCCGGGGCCAAAAGGAGCGGTGTCACGGCTCGACAGAATCATGGGCAGGGTGTTGACGGCCACCCACACCGGCCCCTCACCCAGTTCGTGAAGGTATGCTGCGCCGGCAAACGCGGTATCGGTGATGATCGCGTCCGCTTTCCATTCGCGCTGGATGCGGCGCAGGTCCGCGACCTGGCCGACGCTGGAGTGGATGAAGAAGTATTTCAAACCAGCCTTGACCTCCGACAGTCCCGTCACGCCCCGAAGGGCCGGCAGACATTCCGCGAGCGGTCGTTCGCCCGGGTCCAGGGGTGTGACCATCGGCTCAAAGATCGCGCCGGACGACTCGACTTTGGTGCGAAATGCCGATCCGGTGTAGAACCGCACCTCATGGCCGCGGTCGACAAGACCCTCGGCCAGGGGCAGCATCGCCGCCACGTGCCCAACGGCCGGAATTGCACAGAGAAGCAGTCTTGCCAAAACATTCACTCCCCATAGTCGCACCAGCCACCCCGGACACAGGCCGGGGCACTGGATTATCAAAAAGGTTTCGACCAGCAGACGGGTCGCGGACGACAGGACATGTGCCCAATCCGGGTCGACTCGTCCGACTGTCGCGTCGGTGCGTGGGCCGACAGGACGTCACGTTCGATGCTTACCGGCGTTCGGGTGGTCCCCGCACAGCCGCGTGGGTTCAGTGCGCCGTACCGGCGGTTCCTGGTTGCGGGGACGCGAGGCAGGCAGCGATGAGCTGGGTCATGGCGTCACACGCTTCCTGCGGATTCAGCCCTTCGTTGCGGGTGAGGGCGAGCCAGAGACCGAGTTCGGTCACGGCCACCAACCGAGCGTGTGTCAGGCGCCGCCGATCTGGTGGTAGTCCGGTCAGGCACCGCGCGAAGGCAGCACCGACCCAGTCATGGTGGACGCGACGGCCGGCCTGCACGGTCTCCCGCAAAGCGGGCGTGGCCAGTTGTTGACAGTAGTTGCGATCGATGAGGTCGCCCCAACGTTCGTAGAGGGTCGCGACCGCCGCGGCGACCGCCGCCGGATCGCCGGTGTCGGGTGGCGCACCAAGGGCGTCTTCGAACTCCGGGATCAACCGTTGCTGCAGGGCCTTGAAGAGACCGTCCTTGGTGCCCACGCGGCGGATCAGTGTCTGGACGCCGACCTGCGCGCTCTCCGCGACACTCGCGAGGGTGATCAGCTCGAAGGGACGTTCCAGGTAGAGCCGCAGCGCGGCCTCCATGATCCTTTCCGTTCGTTCGTCGGCCGCCGCGGCACGACCGAGCTGAACGTATGCACGGGTCCCGGTTTTCACGGTAATCACGTTACCGCGAAAAATCGTCGGCGCGCAAGGCGGCCGGGTCAAAGACCATGAGCGTGCCGCGGGTGACCCGTTGGCGGCTCGACGAGAGCCGCTGAACCACCATCCGGCACAGGCCGCCGCCCTCAGCGACGGCCCCGGGCCCGTCCAGCGCCGCGGACCACGGCGTGCCCACGCGTACGCGTTCCCCGCCGTACCGGTCGGACTGGCCCTGGTGGCGTTGCCGCTCCCCCCGTACGTCGCCTGCGGCACCTGGATGCCGACGGTCATCAGGGGTGGATGAGCACGACGAGCTTGCCGCGTACCTGGCCCGCCTCGCTGAGCCGGTGCGCCTCGGCGATCTCACCGAGAGGCATGGTCCGTACGGCGGGAAGCGTGAAACGCCCGGCTTCCACCAGCGGGCCGATCTCGGTAAGCGCGTGCAGAGCCCGGCCGGAGTCGCCGCCGCTGAACCGCACCCCGTGCGCCTGCGCCCCCGGGAAGTCCGCGATGGTCAGCACCTGCTCCGGGCCGCCGGCCAACCCGATGAGCTCGGGCAGGATGCCACTGCCGGCGACGTCGAGCGCGAGGTCGACACCGTCGGGTGCCAGCGCCCGCACCCGAGCGGTGAGGCCGTTGCCATAGGTGACCGGCTCGGCGCCCAGGGAGCGCAGATAATCCTGGTTGGCGGGGCTGCCGGTGCCGATCACGCGGGCGCCCCGGTTCACCGCGAACTGGACCGCGGCGCTGCCGACACTGCCGGACGCGCCGCTGATGAGCAGCGTGCTGCCGGCGGTGACGCCGAGTTGGTCGAGCGCGCGCATCGCGGTCTCGACGGCGGCCGGCAGCGCGGCGGCCGACGCGAAGTCGAGCGACGGCGGGATCGGCGCCCAGAACGACAGCACCGCCAGCTCGGCCTGGGCCGCCCCATCGCCGCAAAAGCCGAACACCCGGTCACCGATCGCCACGCCGGTGACGTCGGCGCCGACCTCATCAACAACCCCAGCGGCCTCGTAGCCCAGGGTCTGCGGCAGATCCTGATCCATGAGCCCCTGCCGCTTCTTCAGGTCGCTCAGACCGACACCGGCGGCACGGACCGCGACCCGAACCTCCTCCCGCCCCGGATGCGGCTCAGGCAGATCCGCGATCTCCAGGACCTCAGGCCCACCGAACCGGCTGAACCGGGCTGCCCTCACCGCATGCTCCCCTCGGCGGACTGGTCTGCGGGGCCGAGCGTACGCCGATCTTTGGACATGCTCGCCCTCGACGTCCTGACGCCCTCGTCCTCGCCACGACGCTCCCACCACAGCCGCACCGGTCGACCGGCGATGAACGTCCCAAGCCCGAGCCCGCCGATCCCACTACCAGCGCACACAAGCCGAGTGACGTCCGAGTACCAAGGAAAGGCGCGGAGCGAGCAGCAGCGGGTGGACCGGCTCCGCCGGCGACTCGAAGAAAAGGAGCGGAACCTCGGCCGGGCGCTCAGCGGGCTACACGGCCTGGCCGAAAGCGAGTCCGCTCACTATGAGATCGACGGGATCCAATTGCCGCCGGGCAGGGTCGTGCTTGCCGGCCTAGGGTCCGGGTCCGCCAGGACCGCATCAACCCTCCCGCAGACTCTCCTCCAGTCCCGCGGGCGCCCGCATCCGCCACGCGTCGGTGATCAGTTCGGCCAGTCGCTCGACCGACATCTCCGCGAGCCGCACCATCACCAACGGAAGACCGTCGTACCCGGCCGTCGTGAAAAAGAGGTCGGGCTCGCCGAGGAGCAGCGCCTGCTTCTCTCCCTCATCACCGACGTAGAGAACCGCGACATCGGTACGGATCACCCGCGGCTTCCCCGGCAGGCGTTCCGGGTAGGACCAGACGAACCCCCTGTTGTCCACCCGGAAGTCGAAGCCGTCGCTGTCAATCTCCACCGCCTGGGGCAGCCCGAGTGCCAACCGGCGTACGTCGTCGGCATCAGCCATACGCAGAGGCTACAACCCAGCGTTTGGGTGAACCGCGAACCCGGAGCCGACAGATCATGACGTTCTCGGCACCCGCACGGGTAGTGCACCCCACCGAACGCGGGCCCGCCGGGACGCGCCCGCACCCGGTGGCACCGTCGGCTGGCCATGCCGATCCCACGGCTGACGCCGGTACTCGCGGCCCCGGTCGTCGCTGCGGCGCGCTCGTAACGACGCCGGTGTCGTCGTTGTCGTTCTGCCGCTCGCCGTGAGAAAGCGTCCACATCGGTCGGCCGGGTGACGGGATGGCGGTGAGCAGCCCGCTGATCGCCATGACGGCGAAGCGACCAGGTCCGGCCGGCCGCGTCGAAGACGAGCCGGAACGCGGCCAAGGTGAACGTCACGCCCATCGAGATGACCGCCATGACCCGCAGGAACGGATTGCCCAGGATGAACCGGAACCCGGTCAAGGTGTCGCGCAGCCGGATCGCCTCCGGTTCGGCGCCGCAGCCGTGAACTGCCGGTTGACCAGGTCCGGCGCCGGTGTCGCCTTCGGGTTCGACCGGGTGGAAGGGATGCGCCACTTCTTGCGCAGGAACGCGCCTTGCAGGCCGGCGGTCCGCATCGACCGCTCGACCCGCTTACCAAGGCGGCCTTCAGGATCTCACTCGCCCGCTTCGACTCGGCGTTCTCCCGCCGCAGCCGACGCAACTCCTCCAACTCCGAGGCCGCCGGCCGGTCGTCACGCCGGCCGCGGTCGGCTTCGTCCTGGCGGATCCAGTTACGCAACGCCTCGTGATGCACCCCGAGCTGCCGCGCCTGCTGGCGGATCACCGGCTTCGGGTCCGACTCCGCTAAAAACGCACCGCAGGTTCACGCAGCTCGGCGGGGTACTTCTTCGATGCCGCCACGGATGACCCCCTTCAGCTCCATCAGAGCATGATCGAAAGCCTCCGAGCTACTGGGGGGACCTCAGTCGGGACGACAGGATTTGGACCTGCGACCCCTTGACCCCCCATTTGACAACGATTCTGTCATGCCATGCCGGAACAGGCTGAAACGTCCGCGGAATCGGACAAGGACGACGCCCCGAATACTGTTCCGTACCTCGCCTTGCCGGCTCATCCGCCCGCTGATCCTCTCCGTTACCGGGCTCGTTACCGCGGATCGTCAAGGTCTTCCGTCTGCCAGGCAGTCCCGCCGTCCCTGCGGCGTCGCGCGACCGCCAGGGGGGCGATCATCGATGTCAGGCTGGATAGGGTCCGACACAGTGCCACGAGCCCTTCGCCCATCGCACCGTCCACTACCGTGGGCCTTAACGTTGTCGTCATGAAGCAGCCTGAGGAGGCTGGTCGATCATGAGTGGTGCCGACACCGGCGGAGCCCCCGCCGGTTCCCGCTACGCCGACCAGCGGCCCTATGTCGTCGCCGACCACCTCGACGACCTACGGGGACCAACGAGTGGCGTCGTGAGCCTGGATCGCCGGCTCGACTGGTCCGGGCGGGCCCGCTACGACCTGAGCAGCCCTCGGCGCCTGGCCAGCATGTACGAGACCGTGCTGCGCGAGGCGACCGCGCCCGATGACCTCACTCAATGGCTGGACGGTGCGACGTTGCTACGTCTCTGGCCGAGCATGGTGTTGCCTCCGCAGGTTCGCCATCTGTGGGAAGCGCGGTTTCCCGAACTGGCCAGAGCGCGCCGGCACGCCGCATAGTGGCCGAGCAGACCTCGCCGATCCACCGCCGGCTGGCGCAAATAGCCCTGAAGGTCGGCGGCCAGTACGGGTTCGCGTTGGCCTCGATTCGTCAGAGGGTTTTGATCCCCGCTGGTCTGGTTCGGCTTGATCGTTTTGTCCCTCGTTGGTGAGTGCGGTATGGCCGCGTGTCGCTGCGGACGCGTCGGGTCTCCGGATCCCGGGGGCGGCTTTCTGCTGTAGGGGCGGGTTGTGGTGGGTCAGGTGGTCAGTGGCAGTGTGCTCAGGCGTTGCCAGCAGAGCGTGAACGCGGTGGCCCAGGGCCAGTCTTCGGGGATGGACAGGGTCCGTCGGCGGGCGTGGGTGGCGAGTTTCGCGGGTAGGTGTAGCAGCCGGTAGCGCAGAGTTCCGGGTTCGGCGTGGGCGAGGTCGGGTTGGTCGTGCAGGCCGAGTAGGCGGGTCCAGGCGGTCAGGTCTGCGGCGATGTTGCAGGCCAGGACCCAGCCCTGGTTGACGGTCCAGGATTTCGAGGGCAGGTTGTGGAGTCCCATCGCCTTGCCGTGCCGGACTTGATCTTCGACTGTGGCGTGGGAACGGTGTAGTACGTCGACGAATTGCGGGTGGTGGGAGCCGGCCACGCCGTGAAGGCGGCGGATGTTGGTCGCGATGACCTGGTATCGCCAGCCCGTGCGTTTCTCCAGGTCGGTGAGTTTCTTCGTGTGTCGGGCGGTGGGCCTCGTCCGGCGCACGATCAGCCGCAGCCCCGGTGTCCAGGACTCGACTCGTTGGTTGAGGCCGGTCAGTTCAGCGGCTTGGGCCTGATCGGTGGCGGTGCCGTCCTGTTGCAGGCTGTCGGTCCACACGGTCTCGGGTAGGGCGGCGATCGCGGTCTCGTCGGTGTCGGTGATGGTCCAGCCGACGGTGAACTTCACCGTGCGCCACAGCCGGTTCATCTGCTCGATGTGTTCGAGCAGGTCGTGGGTGGCGCCGGCGCCGTCGATCCGGATGAGGATCTTGCGGCGGTAGGCGACGGGCAGTTGGGTGATCGCGTCGCCGAGGACCCTGATGTGATCAGTGACGGTGTTCGAGCCGGCGTTGCCTGATCGCAGCAGCATGGCCAAGGACTCGCCGGTGTCCGCGCACCATGCCCCGAGCGGATGGAACCCGAATCCGCGTTTGAACGTGGCGGCCGCGCCCTGCTTGTTGCTGTGAGCGGTGATCAGGGTGGCATCCAGGTCGATGATCACCCATCCGGAAAGGAGTTTCCCGGCCACCGTCAGCCAGGGGAACCCGGCCGGACGGCGGGAGAGTAGGTCCCAGACCCGGGCGCGGACCTTCGCTCTGGCTTTAGCGATCCGCTTCAGCCCGGCCTCGTCGAGTTCGGCCAGAGCCCGCCGGACCGTCGCTTCTGACGGCGGATCACCGAACACGAGCCCTTGATGGGTGAGCAGCCCGATGTCGGACATGCTCGTCGCGCCGAGGACGATCGCCACCGCCAGGGAAACCAGGACCGTGCCCCGATCCCACCAGCCCGGCCCCGCACCTCGGGGCAGGATCCGATTCAACCCGCTGGTCAGACCGGTCCGGTCCGCGCATTTGCGCAGCAGCACCGCACCCGCGTGACCGACCAGACCCTTCCCGCCCGAGCCGACGACCAGCCGCTGATCCCACCCGCTACCCTTGCCCACCAGGAAGGTGCACCCGATTCCAGTATGGATGTGATCTAGACACTCACATCCTTACAGGTCAGGTGCACCTTCCCTTCATCGCCCTCGATGCGGCGCACTCAGCCTGAATAGCCGAGGTCAGCGCCGAAGTCGGTACGGCTCCGCAAAGTGTAGCGTTGCCGACACGGCGGTCCTGTGGCCAGGACCAGGACTGTAGGGTCGGGGGCCGCCGGTGGGGAGGTGGTCGGGGTGGACGCATGACGGTCGCAGGCGCCGAGGCCGGGGTGGAGAGCTCTGGATCTTCCGCTGCCTGACTCAGAACTCGGTCGGCTGTGCACGTGAGCGCACAGCATCGCTCGACCATGCGTCCCCGCAACCAGGCAGAGGTCCACCCATGCTCCCCCGCACCAGTCCCCCGGCGGAGACGTCGTCGATTGTCCTCGAACGTGCCACGTCCCTGGTCGATTACCTGCTGGCCGTGCGGGCGCAGATGGAACGGCCGGCGCGGACGGTGCCTCCGGCCGACGCGTTCTGGCAACACGATCTTCCCGAGCATGCGGACTGCCAGGTGGGCCTCTCATCCGGCAGCGGCAGCTGGCTGCGGGTGGGCCTACCGCCTGTGCCCAGGACACTCGAAGCGCCCGCCCAGTTCAGCAGATGCCTCGCGGCTCCGCTGTCGTACGAATCCGAGCCCCGCCTGTCGGGGGATGAGGAAACGGTACGGGCCCTCCGTGCCCCGTTCGAGGAATGGCGGGAGACGCACTGGCGCCCTTGGGCCGAGCAGGCGCGGCACACCGAGGCGGTCCGTCGGCTGCAGCGGAGCTTGTTCGACCTGAAGCACCGGGTCGACATGAATTCAGCCACCCATGAGCTGGTGTGGGGGCACGGAGTCCTACGGACCGATGTCGCTGGACACCGCGTGCAGTATCCGCTCGTCGTGACCCCGGTCGCCATCGAGTTCGACGCCGACCGCTCCCTGGTCACCGTGGTGCCACAGGGCGCCGGTCGGCTGCAGACAGATCCGCTGACCGGCCTGGATGAGCGGTACCTCAGCCAGCTGCTCGCCCTTGCCGGCCCCGGCGGGCAGCTCGACCTCGACCTCTGGGACGACTTCAGCCGCCAGGAGTTCTTCGAACGAGCCCTACGCCGCCTCGGTCTCGATCCGGTTGTCCGGGCCGTCGGTGCGCCCACCCCGACCGGCCCGCACGTCCATGACACCGGGGTGCTCTTCGTCCGTCCGCGGCAGCGGATGCTGCGCCGATTTCTTGAGGAACTGCGCGTCAGGCTGCTCGACGGCGACACCGGGAGCGTCGGAGCTCTGGCCGCCATCCTCGTCCACGAGCCAAGCCGTC
Organism: Plantactinospora sp. KBS50; assembly: GCF_002285795.1. GTDB lineage: Bacteria > Actinomycetota > Actinomycetes > Mycobacteriales > Micromonosporaceae > KBS50. Next base: position 2,720,831 of record NZ_CP022961.1, on the reverse strand, counting down.
TGGAGATGCCACACGACCAGCCGGAACGGTGGACGCCGCTGGGCGAGCGGCTGCTCATGCCACTGCCCACCAACGAAGCACAGGAGTCGATCGCTCGCCGTCTCGCCCAGCATCGAAACGTCGCCGTCCAAGGGCCGCCGGGTACGGGCAAGACCCACACCATCCGGAACCTGATCTGCCATCTGATGGCCAACGGCAAGCGGGTGCTCGTGGTCGCACAGAAGGAGGATCCCCTGCGGGTCCTGCGGGACGGCCTGCCGCAGGAGGTCCAGTCCCTGTGTCTGGCGGTACTCGGCCGCTCCACCGACCAGCTCATTCAACTTCAGCTCGCCGCCCGGGAGCTGTCGGACCGCGGCGCCACCCTCGACCGGCGCAGCGAGCAGCAGCGGGTGGACCGGCTCCGCCGCCGACTCGAAGAGGAGGAGCGGGACCTCGGCCAGGCGCTCGGCGCGCTGCGCACAGTGGCGGAGAGCGAATCCGCTCAGTACGAGATCGACGGCATACGGCTGTCGCCGGGTGATGTCGGCGGCTGGTTGCGTGAGCACGCGGAACGCTACGGCGACATTCCCGACGAGGTACCTGTCGACCTCGATGCACCCTTCGCGGTCGAGGAGTTCGCCGAGTTGCTCGACATCGCCCGCCGTACCAACCGTCAGGACCGTGCGCAGGCGCTGCGATACCTGCCGACAGCGGCTGCGCTGCCGACCGCCACAGCCATCCTCGCCGCCCGGCGGGACCTCGCCGCGGCTCGGGCGGAGCTGGACAAGCTCATTGCTGCCGGCGTCGTTGTCGATCAGATACCCGCGTTCGGCTGGTCCGCGCTCAACCAGCTCACCGGCCAGCTGCGGGAAGCGGCGGCGGTGCGGGCCCTCCGGGAAGGCGCCTGGACAGACCGGCTCGCCGGGCTGTTGCAGGCCGACCCGAACTGGCGGGCCATGTGGGATGACCACGTCCTGGCCTGCCAACGGGCGCTCGCTGACCTCGCTTCCACCGCGCGGATGGTCGCCGCGCACCGACTGGTCGTCCCCGAGCAACAGCTGAGTGAACCGCGCCGGCTGCTGGCCCAGCTCGGCGAGTTGCGGCAGCGCTTCGCTGGCGGCAGGGGCGTCAGCCGACTTTTTCAGGGCAATCTGACGAAGATCGCCGCCGAGTGTCAGATTGACGGCGAACCGCTGCGTACCGCCGAGGATGTTGATCTGGTCGCAGCGTACGTCAACCGGCTCCGGCTGCGGCAGGAACTGACAGCCCGGTGGACCGAGTGGCGTAGGCTGCTCGGCCTGCCACAGGTGGCTGGGGAACAGCCCGAGCTGTGGGCCGGTGGTCTGCTCGGTGAGGCCGCCACCGCCCTCGACTGGGACCGCCACCGTTGGCCAGCGCTGCACGCAACCGTTCGCCGACTGCTGCCTCGGGTCGAGTACGCAGTCGACGTTCGCAGGCTCACCGAGCTCAGCAACCTGATCAGCCGATGTGCGGCCGTCTTCACCTATGACCGTCTCGTCGCCGAGGAACGCGAACTCGGTGTGCTGCTGCAGGCAGGCATGTCCGCCGTTGGCGCCAGCGACCTGTGGCGTCTGCTTGACCAGATTCGCCAGCAAAACGACCTCGCCGGTTGGGACGGCACCCTCGACGAGGTGCGTCGGCTGGCCGCCATGCGCCCAGACGCGGAGCGGTTCGCCGCACTCGCCGAGCGGCTTCGTTCGGTCGCCCCGGCCTGGACCGCCGAGATCGACGCCGGCACTGCTGCCGCCCTCGCAGGCACCGGCGGTGACTGTCTGCACCGGTGGCAGTGGCGTCGCGCCCAGACCTGGTTCGACACCGTGGTGGGCAGCGTCGACCCGGTCGGACTCGGGCGGCGGGTGGAGCAGATCCGGGACCGGATCCGGCGCCTCACCCAGGAACTCGTCGTCGTGTCCTCCTGGCTCGAGGTCTCCAAGGCCCTTGATGACCGTCGGCGAGCCGCGCTCGCCGACTGGACAACCGCACTGCGCAAGATCGGAAAGGGCACGGGGAAGAACGCCGCCCAGTGGCAGTCTCATGCGCAGCGGGCGATGAGCGCCGCCGTCGACGCCGTACCGGTCTGGGTCATGTCCGTGGACCGGGCGATCGAACAGTTCGCCGGTGGCGCACACTTCGACGTCGTGATCGTCGATGAGGCATCGCAGGCCGACATGTTCGCCCTGCCCGTGCTGAGCCTTGCCGAACGAGCGGTCGTCGTCGGTGACGATCAGCAGATCGGGCCGCAGCTGTCCTTCGTCGGCACGGTCACCGGACTGATCAACTCACACCTGGGCGACGTGCCCTCCGCCGAGCACTTCGATCCGGAAAGCAGTCTCTACGACCACGCCGTTCGGCGTTCTCCGGAACGAATCCTGCTCACCGAGCACTTCCGCTCCGTGCCGGCGATCATCGGCTTCTCCAGCGAGACCTACTACGGCTGGGAGATCGAGCCGCTACGTACCGATCGACCCGCCGGTATCGGTGATCCGGTCATCGCTGTGCACGTGCCCGAAGGCGTCCGGCAGCAGCTCGACGGCTACGGCGACGTCAACGCCCCCGAGGCGGAGGCTCTCGTGTCGCGGGTGGCGGCGATCGTCGCCGACCCGGCCTACGAGGGACGCAGCATCGGCGTGGTCAGCCTGCTCAGCACAAGCGGGCAGGCGCTCTATCTGCTCACCCGGCTCCGGGAGGAGATCGGCGAAGAGGAGATGGAACGGCGACGGTTGCGTGTCGGTGACTCGTACACGTTCCAGGGCGACGAGCGGGACGTCGTCCTCGTCTCGATGGTGGTCGAGCCCCATCATGGTCCGGTCGCCGCCTTCACGAAACGTGACCACCACCGGCGGGTCAACGTCGCCGCCTCCCGTGCCCGCGACCAGCTGTGGGTGTTCCACTCGGTGCAACCCGCGGACCTGCGTGCGGATGACGCCCGCGGACTGCTGCTCACCTACTGCCAGAACGTCACGGTCACCGACGAGGCGTACGACGATCTGGAGAAGCGCTGTGAGAGTGACTTCGAACGCGCCGTCCTACGCCGCGTCCTGCAACGGGGTTACCGCCCGTTGCCGCAGTTCCGCATCGGTGGATACCGGATCGATTTCGTCCTGCCCGCGCCAAACGGACAGCGGCTGGCCGTTGAGTGTGACGGTGACTCCTACCACGGTCCGGATGTGTGGGAGAGCGACATGCGTCGCCAAACGGTGCTGGAGCGGGTCGGCAACTGTGTCTTCGTGCGGATCCGCGAGAGCGTGTTCAGCCGGGACCCGGAGGCGGCGCTGGAGCCGCTTTGGCAGCGGATGGATGAGCTGGGCATCACACCCACCAGGTCGACTGCCGGCGTTCCGTCGGATGATCCCGTTTCTCCAGCGCCGGTTGTTGCGGCACCAGCACCTCCGGCTTCGGCCCGAACGGTCCCGCCAGCTGAGAAGGATCCTGCGGTCCCGACGGCAAGCGACGGCCAAGTGGACTCCCCGGCGCCGGAGGAGCACGAAAGCCAACAGCCCGGCGCAACGCCCGGTACCGATGCGGTCGAGGAGATGCCGGCCGGTACGCCGTCGCGCCCGGCGGTGCTGAACGACGGATCCCCGCCCTCCGCTGCGCCGCGGATGGACACTAACAACGACCAGGACGCCGAGCCGGTGACCGAGCCTGCAGCGCTCCCCCGGGTCGTCATGCCGACCATCCCGTCGGTGCGCTCCACCTCGGTTCCACCAGCGGAACCAGACCCTCCAGTGCCTGCCGGGTACCGTGCCGTGGCGTGGCTGCGACCCTACGAGGCCCGAGCTGCCATCGACAGCTACCAGCGTCGCCGGGACACGCCCGTTCAGCACGGTGGCGGGATCCTCGGGTGGGCCCGGTTCCACCCGGCCACCTCACCGGAGGCTCGACACAACCGGGCGAACGTCAGGATCGACCGGGTTGGAGCCGGAGGTCCAGACGAGGTCTGCTGGGTACGCCAGAACGAGGCGAAGGCGGTCGTCGACGCCGCCAGCACCAGGCGGAGTGCCTCCTGGGAGGACGAGCGGGCCGGCGTCACGGGCGTGGTGGAGTACTTTTCTCCGGCCAGTCCGGCCGCTGTGCGGCATCGAAGTGTGACGCGGCTGCTGCGCGCGGCGGACAGCGATCCCACCCGTCCAGACGACGCCGATAAGGTGGACCCCGCGGAGCCGCTCGACCAGCAACGACTTGAGCGAGCATTCCATCAGGCGATGGTCCGCATCTACGAACGGGCGCGGGATGAGGCCAACTACCACCCGACCCTGCTGTTGAGGATGATCACCGAGAAGGGCGGACTCGCCACTGCTCGGCAGCTGCTGCGCAACTCAGCGGTGTCCGACGGTTTCACGGCGCTGTGGGAGCGGGGACGCGTGGATCTGACCGCGGAAGCTCTCGCGCTGCAACCGGAGTTCAAGCCCTTGTTCACCGAGGATGAGTTGGCAGTCGCGACCACTCGGGTCGTAGAGGTTTCCTGACAGCTACAGCTGGTCCTGAGATACGGCGCCCGTCAGCATGAATCCCCACCGATGGGCGCCGCGTCCAGTGAACGCCGGCCCAGCGTTCACGCATCAAGCCTTGCCCGTCCGGCTCCGGCGTCACGTTGTCCGGCGGAGCAGCCGGGTGGGGCTCCTGTAGCGTTCAGCGGTCTCGCCGTCCGGCGGGAAATGCTGCACCAGACCCGTGGGCGCGTCGTCGGGGCCGAGTACAGCCACCGACCGCTCTTCCGAGGCCGCCTGGATGATGCTGAACGCCTCGTGTTCACGGATCCAGCAGACGCTCTTCTCCCCCTGCGACCTGGTCCTCGCCAGCATCACGTTGGCACGGAACTTGGACGCGTCGACGGAATTCTCGTCGACGTAGCGGGCCCATCCCGAAATCCTGTCATCTTCCTGCACCGGCACGTCAGAGTGCAGTTGGTAGGCCAGTACGGCGGCCTCCGCCTCGTGCGGCCGGATCCACCCGACGCTGCGGTACCCCGTCGGCACGGGCACCCAGCCCTTGTCGGACGTGACCTGCTCCTCGTCCTGTTCCGTCGAGGCGCTGTCAAGCATTCCCTCGCTGACATCATCGGCATCGACGGTGTCGTACTCATCGGAGCTGCGGTCCGGATCGGGTTCGTCCGAGGTCTCCCGGAGATCCGGCGCCTCACCAGCCATGATCGATCCTGCCAGCTGGCCTGGCGCCTGGGCCGTCCGCTGGCTCGGTGGCCGGGTCCAGACCTGTTCCAGCAGGCCAGCGATGTCGTCATCACCGCGCTGCCGGTAGGTCGACAGGATCTGGCGAGGCTTGACGTCAGCAGGTAGATCCACCGCCAGTGCCAGCGCCAGTTGGGCGTCTTCCGGGTTCCCGACGCCTTCGGCGCAGCCGGTGAGCGCCGCGGCCTGTTCCAAGGGATGGTCTTCAGGATTGATCGGGTGCTGGACCGAGACATCAAAGCGACCGTACGGACCGAACTCGAGAAAGACGTTCTGCCCCTCCCGTACGCCAAGTCGATCGAGGAATCTCTTGATCGTGCCGCTCGAGGGCTGAAGCCCCGTCCATCGGACGGTCTGCGTGCCGAGATCAGACTCCAGTTCCACGACATCGCCCGGTGCGCAGGCGACGAGGTTCGCCACCCCCGACGGCACCGGAAAGCCACTACCGCGCAGGTGGTCACGGGTCACGGTGATCCGGAACTTCCAACAGTCGTTGTCGAATCTGAAGAGCCGGCGGGTGGCGGCTGGTGCCTTGCGCGGTGCCGCTGGTGACTCCCGCCGTCGCACCGTACCCTGCACGATCTCGTAGTCGCCGTTCCCCGCATAGGCCTGCACACTGCTCGGTGAAACGTCGAACCGGCTGGTGATGGAATCGATCAGCCGCCCGATCTCAATCTCACCCCCGGCGGCCGCGAGTTCCAGACCGATCTGCTGCCGGATCGACGTGTACTCCTCCAGCTGCCAGCTCGCGAGCCCCCAGCTCGCCCGGTCGGTCCGCACGAAGCGCTCGTCGTCGGCCAGCTGGTTGGCAAGGCTCCGGATGCTGTTGTCCCGGCCCATCTGCGTTTGCAGTTCGTCGATATGCAGCGGTTCGCCCGTGGCGGCCAGCAGCCCAGCCGCATGGTCACTGAGTGAGCGGGTACGGGTGAGAATCTGGCCGTTGTGCAGTGCGTAGCCGCACCAGTTGAGCCAGGCGACCAGTTCCGCGTTCGGCATCGAGGTGGCGGCCGCGACCGCGGCGAGGTCGACCACGCCGTGTTCGGTCGCGAAATCCTCAAGCAGGATGCGGGTCTGTTCCCGCGCGGCGGTCACGTCGGGAGCGGCCGCCCATCCGTCCGTAACCTCGAAGTAGTCGTCCAAGCGGTCCAGCACGAGCCAGAGAGGGGCATTCGCCCCTGGCACGTCGCGAGCGAGGTCAGGATGCAGGGTCGTCAGCCGGTCCAGGGCGGCGATCGGTTGGATCTCGGTGCGCAGGCTGGCGAGGAGATTGCCGATGCTGGTGCCGAAGTGGAATCGGCCGGCCAGCAGGCTCTTGAGCCTGTTTTCGATCTGCCGGACCCGTTCGCGGGTCACGCTGAAGTCGCTCGCCAGTTCAGCAAGTTTCCTCGGTGGCCTACCGAGGAAACGTTCGCGCAGGATCCGCAGCTGGCGCTCATCGAGTTCAGACATGAGCGCGGTGAACTCGAGGACCGGATCTGAACCGCCGTTGGCAGAGTTGATGTCGGCCGAGGTCAATGAGTTGAGCCGGAGGGCCACTTCCTGGATCTCCTCGGGCGCACCCTCCTCAATCACCACCTTGACCAGCGGCTCATCCTCCTGCCGTCTGATCCGGCGCCACGACGCCAGTTGGGCGAGATCCTCAATCAGCTGACGGTGTGCGGGAGACAGCTGTGCTTCCAACGTCCGGTGAGGCTGCTCGGAGTGATCTCCGAGGTCGTCCGCCTCACCCAGCTCGCCGGGGCGGACGATCGCCGCCGAGATGAGGGCGGCTACGGCATCCTCAACGGTGCCCTGCCCGGTTCCACGAATGTCATAGAGGTCCCGAACGGTCACCGGCTCCAAGTCGGTAACGGTCTGTACCTGCAGGCGCTGAAACGCCGTCGCGACCCTGGAACTGGCGGTGAGAGTCGACACGGGCAGCCGGCGGGGAACCGTCGGAAAGCTCGCGCCGAAAGCGGCAGCTGGATGACGGACGACAAAGAGCCGGGCGAGGTGACGACACAGGGTGTCGTGCTCGGCGGTCATCGTCGTCACCGCCGGTGATTCGGTGATCCACCAGTCGGGCGATGGGGTGAGGTCTGTGAGTTCGCGGGCTGTCGCCGGCGTGTACGGGGCCAGCCAGGGCAGGAGCCGGGCCCAGGGCGCGTCGTGATACGCGTCGGGTGGCAAGTCCCCGATCGCCGTGCTGGTCACAGTTGTCCTCTCAGTGCTGTCGCCTGCTGTCGGGTATCGCTCAGGAGTTGGCGTGGAACCCGAGCCTTCTGGCCTCCTCCATGGCGCGGAGCGCCTGGGTTGCCTGCTTCTCCGTGATCGGCCAGCTGTTGTTGACGTACCGGCCCACCGTGTCGGCCAGCTGACGTTGCCACGGCTGCAGGTTGCGGGTCTCCTTCGCCCACCGGGCCATGGCGAACCATTCAGGAGCGGGCACGGCCATCACCGAGGCGATGTCGCCGGCGGCGGAATCCTCCGATACGGTCGGGGCGCTGTCCTCCAAGGGATGGTCAGCCAGCTCGGCGGCGAGATCGTCCGGCACCGTCCACGGGATGCCCAGGATGGCTTCCCAGCAGTCGGGGCGCTTCGCCCACTCGCCGATGTTGGTGCCGCCGCGGAGCGGGTTGACGATGACCTCCCGTACCGGGACGCACAGCTCCTCCAACGCTGCGGTGAGGGCCGGGGTGAGCCGCTGCTCGCGCCAGATCTGGTCGAGGTCGATCCGCCGGTTCGTCGCTTCGGCGATTCTCGCGATCGAGTACGAAACAATATTGATCTTGTATCCGCCGAAGTCGCGCGCCGCGACCACCTTGTCCGTGGCCTTGAACAGGATCGCCTTGGCGATGAGCCGCTGGCCGAAGCTGACGTTCACCTCCGGTACGTCGTCACCCATCCGCATCATCAGCTCCCGGAAGTTCTTCTCAGCTCCCCGGCTGACCAGGTACGGGAGTCCGGCCCAGGAGTGGATGTACTTCGCGGCGTCGGCCTTGGTGAACTTCTGCGCCAACGGGTGCAGGCTCTTGAACCTGCGCTGGTTGGCCGGCGTTCGCTCGCGCGCAAGCGCGTCGGTGTACTGACCCCGGGCCCGCTCGTAGAACCAGCGAGTCTCCTGCCCGCTGCCGTCAGCCGCGGGCGCCCAGAGCGAGCGGGTGACCTTTTCGATGCCCACGTGGAACGGGTGGTTCGAGCTGAAGTCGACGACCGTGACCTTGTTCTGGGTGTTCGAGTACTTGGAGATCTCAGGAACGATTTCCTGCAGCCGGTCCTCTGAGACCCGGGTCAGCTTCATCTGGACGTAGGCCCGGCTGAGATCGGCCTTGTCCCTCGTGTGGGCGTAGTGGATGGACGCCGTGGTCTGACCGCCGTTGACTATCTGGAGATCATGAACACGGCTGATCGCCTGCCCGCCACCGGGGAGTTGGGTGAACTCCACAGTTGAGGCGGTCGCGGTAATTCCGTTGTTGTAGGCCAGGAAACGATCAGGGTTGTGCAGCAGGGTGTCCCGGATGCCGCGGTTGACGCCGCCCTTCGTCTGCAGAAACGACCGGACGTTGAGCTCCAGCAGCCGCGTGCCGTGCTTTCCGTACAGATCGGCGAGCTCCTGTCCCGGAATGATCGCCAGAAAGACCGAGTAGTTGCGGTCCGTCTCGGGCGTGGCGAGACACGGCAGTGGCGGATCGAAGTCCACCACGATCGGTTCGCTCAACGTCCCGGAAGAGGCCAGCCTGTGCAGCCGGTTGAGGTCCCACACCTCGTGCGTGACCGTCAGACCGTCGAGTTCACCCGGCGGAAGGGCCGAGACGGCACTCACCACGTCGGTGAGGAGGAAGAGACGGATGCGGGGAGCATCCGGCAGGGCCTTCTCCACTGCGATGCACATGTCATGCACGTCGGAGGATTCGTCTATGTCACGGGCAAGGCCGTCACGGCATCTGCGGACGAAGGTCGTCAGACGCTTGAACAGCGTCTCGACATGGGCTCGCGGCAGCCGGTCCTCGTCGGGCTTGAGGCTGAAGTGGGTGATGAAGAGGTCCAAGGTCCCCAGGGACTCGTTGTTGCCGTAGCCGTTGACCTCCAGCCCATGTGCCCGGTGGTATGCGGTGAAGGTGTTCTCGATCTCGCCAGCCTGCTCCAGCTCATCGAGCACGCGACGGGTGAAGGTGTCAGGAGCGGTGGCGTTCTCGGCTTCGGCCGTTGCAAGAACATCCGCGACAAGGTCCTGGGCATACTCCGGCAAAGTGTTCTGACTCATGCCTTCCCCTTTACGACGTTGGCCACCCACGCGGAAGACACACCGTACTGGTCCAGTCCGGCGGTGCTGATCCGGTAGCAGCAGTTCCCGACGCCGGGCCGCAGATCCGCCTCCACGATTCGCGGGAAGTCGCCGGTGACGTGCCAGAAATCCGTCCGACGGACGGTGTAGCGGACATCGTCGTACAGCTGTCGATGTTCCGACAGATAGCCGGCGCGAACGAGCAGATCGCGGAATTCCGCCCGCGCCGCGACCGTCACCAACGCGTCCTGTACGGAGTCGACGACCTCGTTGAGGGACTCGCCAGAACCACCCCGCCGCTCATCCACGGACAGGTGCGCCAGCAGCAGACGATCCGTACCGACGCCGTCGAGTTGGCGCTCACTGGCGATGACGATGCTTCCCGGGTTCCTGCCAACTCCGGTTTTCACCTCGATGGCGCAGCCCTTCAGCTCAAAGTCCTGGTTCGCACCGGTGGGTCCCCGCCAGGCAGCGGCAGCTGCCTGCGGTGGCAGGACCGGAAGCAGGTGATCCCGCAGAATCAGAAGTTCCCCGAGCAGGCCCCGCCTGGCGTCCAGGCCGAGGCCGGCGTCCCGCAGCGACCGAAGAAGCTGCCGCCACTGTTCGAAGCGCTCAATCGCAGCGTTGAGCGCCTGAACCGATCCGTGCACCGCTTGAGCGGCCGAAGCGACATCGGCGATCAGCGGATTGAAGACCTCCCGCCGATCGTCGGCAGTGAGCACCACCCGTAGCTCGCCATGTCCGTCGGAACCCGCCGTGATCTGCAGCGCCAGACCTCGGGTGCTGGCAAGCGACGGCTGCTGTTCCGCCACTTCCTCGGCCGCTGCGGCTGGCACCCGTAACACCAGCATGCGTCGCCCGCTCGGCTGCTGAACCGCCAGGAAGATGTCATGCTCCGAGCGCGGAAACAGGCGACGAGTGACAATGCCGTACGGATGCTCCTCCTCCTCGAGTGACGCCCAGTCCTCCTCGCCCACCTTCACTCGTCCGCGTCCTCGTCGTCGTAGTCGTCGATCTCCTGTTGCTTCCAGATCTCGTTGACGAAGTACTCAGTCTCCGTTGGGTGCTCAGAGAATGGAAAACTGATGGCGAATCCGACAACCGGCAGCAGGTCCTTGTCGGGCGTCTGCAACGGATGCTCGATCGGGTAGATGATCAGCAGCGGCTCCTGGACGGGACGGAATCGCCGAAGCGACTGCCCGGTCGGGACGTCGGGGTCCTTGTACTCCTTGCCCCTGCGTTCCGCCCACGCGCGTCGTGTGATTCGTGTGGCTTCCAGAGCGCGATCCCAGCTCTCCCGCGCCAGATCATCGCCCTCATCAGCAGGGTTCAGCACACGCTTGATAATGAAGCGGTCACCATCGATAGGACGTTCCACACCGTCCACCCTCGGCGGCCGCCGTTTGACCAGACCTACCTTGCAACCACCAATCTCAACTTCTCGGCCGGGGGCACCAACGAGGCGCACTGTCCAGCGGGACAACTCACCAGATGCAACACATCGGCGGATGTACTCAGCAATGAAGGCCGGCCGGACCCGGTAGGAGCCGCGGTCGGCGACATAACCGTCGAGAAAGTCCTCTGTGATCGTGCTTGCTGCCACATTCCGCCAGACGCGGCTCTTGACCCTGACCTCGGGCTCGCCGTCCGCGCGCAGGAGTTTGACGAGACGGTCCAGGTTATCGAAATTGCGTCGGAGCGCCTCCGGCTTGAGGCTGAATATCGTGGTCTCCGGCAACTCGCCCGAGTAACTCAGGCGAACCCTCAGGCTGCGACGCATCTTGTTGGCGGCCGTGACGGCGAGGCCAGCGGGCGAGGCGCGGACCTTGAGACCGAAGCTCTCCGGCGTTTGACCGAGCGCCGACATCTCCTCGAACTCTCGCCGGAGTTCGTTGTCCGCGGCGGTGATCTCCGCGTACGCCTCCCGGAGATCGGGAGTGGTGTACAACCGGCAAAGGTCCTCGTAGCCCGGGCGATAACCGAACCAGCGACCCATCTGCAGCAGGGTGTCGTAGGTGTTCGACGCACGGAGGTAGTAGCTGACGCTGAGGCCTTCCAGTGTCAGGCCCCGGGACAGCTTGTTCCCGCCGACCGCGATGACCGATACACCGGTGCGCCGGTGCTCGTAGTACTCCAGGGCATCCCGCGAGCTGCCGTTGATCGCCCGGACCTCGATCTTGAGAAGCGCGGACCGCAGTTCCTCCTGAACAGCGCGCCATGACAGCGGAGTGGCCTCATCCGGTGGAAACTTCGCGCTGGTCGGCGTGAAGTCACGGTCCCACAAACCATGAAGCTGGGCCAGGACCTCTGCCGCCTCACCGCCCATGCTGTCCCGGAGTCGGTCGCGCATCAGGCCGAGGTATTCATCGATCTGGTCCCGCACCAGGTTCTGCACGTTCATGAATCTGGTGACGTGGACGAGCATGGAATTGTGCTCGCGAGCTTGTCCCCTTGCTCGCCGTGCCGCGCAGGTGAGAACGAAGGAGTCCAGCGCCTCACGGATGGACACGGGAAGGTCATCGGGCGGCGCCCATTCCTTCTTGTGACGTGACGGCATCCACATTTCGTGATCGTGGATGGCACGGAAAATCGGCAGGGCCTCCACATCATCCTCATCAGGGTCGTCCGAGCGCAGGCCGAACATGCGCTCAGGCCCGAGGTAGTTGGACGGGGCGGGCAGACTTTCGATGAAGCTGTCGGGGAACAGGTCGAGGCCGAAGGTGTCGTGGTCGGCGTCCGGCCTGATGTAGATGTTGGCAAACGGGGTGGCGGTGTATCCCACGTAGGCAGCCTTGTCGAAGCTGTTCAGCAGGTGCCGGATGGCAGCGTTGATCCTGGTGGGATCTGTGTCGTCGTCCTTGGTCGTGTCGATCGATGCATTGTCTGCCTCATCGTCGATGACCAGCAGAGGAACGTCCCGGACAACCTTCGTCCGGCCCTCACCGGCGGACTCACCTTCGACCTCGACGACCCACTTCCGGACGTACTCGAGGATGCTCTGATGCTTTTTGACCACCAGCACGACCGGATAATCACCGATCGGAAGGCTGAGGTTAGCGGCCACATTGCGCCGGAAATCCCCGTTCTCGGCGCTGTTGGTCAACGAGGCGATCCTGAGGCGCCTCGCCCCCGGCATCACGCCCACACCAATGCGCGCGGTGTTCTTCTCCTCGTCGTAGCGCTGCTGGTACTGGGTGTCGAAGCCCAGCAGCCCTTCGTCCACCCGCAGCTGGGTCTGACTACGCAGGCTGTTGTGAATGCCGGCCAGGATCACGATGAGTTTGTAGCCCGCATCGGCCGCCTTGCACGCCAGGCCAATGTAGTTTCCGGTCTTGCCCGACTGGACCTGACCGACCACCAGTCCCGTCCGACGCCATGAGCCCGGCCGACGTGGATCCTCGAGCTGCCGCAGGATCTTGTCCGTGCTCTGCTCCAGCCGCCGTACGACGCGCGGCGGCATCAGCCGGACGTCCTCCAGATATCGACGGTAGCGATCCCAGAATTCCCAGCTGCGATCCAGCTGCGCCTCGGTCAACCACTCGATGTGATTCTGGTCGTCCGTCAGCCCGACCGAGTCGTCCTGCCAGACGGCCACCCGCGCCTGGATCTCCTTGAGCAACAGCTCCCGATCGAGCATCTGATCTCGGGCCTGCTGCATGCCGAAGACCAGGTTCACTGCATCGTCCAACTCGGCTGGAGTCGCCTGGCGGTCCTGCGGGAGGAATGCGAGCACGAGCCGGATGGCCTGCTGGATCGCATCGTCATCGGGGGTCAGCGCCGTCATGTGGCTCTCCGTCTGATCTGAGGGTGGTCGGCGGTGGAGATGGAGAGGTCAGTGCTGCTGCCAGAAACCGTCGAACTGGTCGAAGGGCGGCATCAGCGCGAGGCGCTCCTTGGCTTCTCTGGGAGTCCGGCCCTGGGCGACGAAGGCGGCGTAGATCCGGTTCGCCACATCCCCCACTTCCCTGGGCGCCGCTCCGAGGAACGGCTCGGGGTCGTCGGTGACGTCACCGTCGTGCATGATCCGGAGGGCCGCGACCGGCACGGTTTCCTCCAGGAGCCGGATCAGAGCCTTTGCGTCGATCGAGGCGTCCGGACCGCCTCGCAGCACTTCCCGTACCAGCGGGTGGTCGCGGTTGACGCGGCACCGGATGTTGCCGTTCCGTTTGTCCACCCGCCATGCGTAAATGAACTCCGCGCCGTGCTCCCGGGCGGCGATTCGTCCCCGGTGGCTCAGCACCTCTGCGGCTCGGCTGCGGGTGGCTGTGCCGATGCGCTGCAGGTGCCGGCGGGCGCCGACGGGCGGCACGGCTGTCGACTTCCGAACGTCGATAGCCCATTCGGCGTCCGCTTCGGCTGGCACGTCGACGACGATGCGTGCGAGGTTGTACCGCTCATCCCGTCGGAAGCCGCGTATGCCCAACCAGTCGCCGGCCAGGATGAGACGATCCCGCCGGTACACGTAGAAGCCCTGCTGGTCCAGCCAGCCTTTCGGGCCGGCCGCCCGTTGCTGCTGCTCAGTGCTGAGCTTCTTGGGATGCGGCAGGATGAAGGGTTCGATCCGGATCACGTGGTTACCGACGGGCAGTTCCTCAGCCGGTAGTCGCTGGACCGACGGATGGCTACTCAGGAAGGGGTCCCAGGGCTGGACCGGCGTGCCGTTGACGGTGATGGCAATCCGGTTACGGCCGGCGATGAACCGCGCGAACACCATGCCCAGATGCTCTTCAACCCGGGTGGCCTCGGCGTAGAACTGTTTCTGCGCCCGGGTGTCCTCCGCGCTCAGTCCGTCCACGGCGAACCGATGCAGATCACGCCAGATGACCGTCGTACCAACTTGGCCGTCGGGTCGGAGCTGCTTCAGAATCGCGCCGGTCGTCTCGTCGGTGCCGTGCAGCAACCGCCACTCGCTCGTCTCGGATACCACGGAGAGGTCCCAGGTTCGAACCGCCTCTTCGGAGGTGACATCCGCTCTCGTAGCTACCGTGAGGCGAGCCGCCTGTGAGAACGAGGCACTCTTCAAACCCATACCGAAGCGTCCGAGGTCCTTCGACGCTCGTGCCTGGTAGGAGCCGCGGGCCGCCACGGTCATCGCGGTGACAAGTTCTTCAGCCGTCATCCCTCGACCGTCGTCCACCACAGCCACCCAGGATGCCGATCCGGCCCAGGTGAAGTAGACGTCAATGTGGCGGGCGCCAGCGGAGACACTGTTGTCGACGAGATCCGCCACAGCGGCCTCGACGCTGTACCCGAACGACCTTAGTGACGTGATCGTGCCTGCGGGGTCCGGGTTGGCGATGTCGTAGCTCAAATCAGGTCGGCTCCAGTCGCTGCACGAACCGTAGGGCCGCACAGATCGTTCGTTGCTGTCCGATCCAGCGGGGCATAACCGGATCTCGGCGAACCTCGAACTGTGGAGCGGGCGTCACGGATTATAGGTGGGTGATGCTGCTCTCAGTGAGCGATCCAAGATCGATTGCAGTGCTTTCGGGCGTTTCGCCCCCTCTCCTGAGCGAACTTCAGCCCGTACAGACAATGGTTGCCTCAGGCCAATGGTGGTCTGACCTTGGTACCACCAGCCGGTAGGGTGTGTCGCTACCGGCTGTCGCTGGCTCGGACATGATGGCGGTAATCTGCCTGATCGTGACCTCTGAAGACCAGCCCACCGCCCCTGCCCGACGCCGTGGGTATGGAGTCAAGCTGGTCCGGGGCCCCTTCGTCCGGCTCGCACCACATCCTGAGGCGTGCTCGGAGCCGGCGGAACTCATCACCCTCGCGTCGAAGCTCCGTGCCAGCGGTGCGCGTCTCGCTGCCGACCTGTTCAGCGGTGCCGGTGGCCTGAGCCTCGGCCTCGATGCGGCCGGCTACAAGGTCGTACTCGCCGTCGACCACGACGCGGAGGCGACAGAGACACACCGTCACCATCATCCGGGGCTCAGTGTGGACTGGGACCTCGGTGACCCGGAGCGGGTCCGACAGGTAGGTGAGCTTCTGCGGGCCGCCGGGGTCGAACTGCTGGCAGGCGGCCCGCCCTGCCAGCCGTTCTCCAAGGCGGGACGGTCGAAAATCCGACACCGCGTCCGAAACGGCCTGCGCGACCCGTACGACGAGCGCCGCGACCTCTGGCGGTCATTCCTGGAGATCGCCCGGACCGCACGTCCGCAGGCTGTGCTCATGGAGAACGTGCCTGACATGGCGCTCGACAAGGAGATGTTCATTCTCCGGACGATGGTCCACGAGCTCGAATCGATCGGGTATTCGGTCGAGGAACGGTCTGTGGAAACCTTCCGCTACGGCGTGCCGCAGTTCCGGCAGCGCCTCCTGCTCGTGGCGTTACGGGACGGGGTCCAGTTCACCTGGCCCCAGGAACAACCCGAGCGGGTGACGGTGTGGAATGCGATCGGCGACCTCCCACCGGTGGAGGGGGGCTGGCGGCCGGAGGGTGGTGCAGAGGGCTGGACCGACTATGAGACTCCCACCAGCGATTTCCAGCGCCGGATGCGGGCCGCGGTACCGGCCGGGGACAAGCACAAGGTCTTCGACCACATCACCAGGCCGGTACGGGAGGACGACGCTCGTGCCTTCGAAGCCATGGATCACAGCACCCGCTACAGCGATCTGCCGGATGAGATGAAGCGATACCGGGACGATATTTTCGACGACAAGTACAAGCGGCTCGACGAGAACAATCTGTCCCGGACGATCACCGCGCACATCGCGAAGGACGGGTACTGGTACATCCATCCACGACAGAACCGGACCATCACCGTCCGCGAGGCAGCACGCCTGCAGACCTTTCCCGACTGGTTCCGCTTCGCCGGGCCACCGTCAGCGGCATTCCGTCAGATCGGTAACGCCGTGCCGCCAAAGCTCGGCGAGCACCTCGCCCGGGCGGTCCGCGCGGCTCTGGAGGATCCCCGTCCTGTCACAGCCACCACCCAGGATGTCGCGGCGCTGCTCGCGGGATGGTTCGACAGCGCCGTGGTACGCGGCATTCCGTGGCTGCGTGCGGAGACGCGCTGGCAGGTGATCCAGGCTGAAATGCTGCTCGACCGGGCGCCTGCTGAGGTCGTGCGCTTCATCTGGCCGTTGCTGGCCCGTTGGCGACAGCCGCAGGACACGGTCCTCGCGGAGGGCGAACTTGTCGAGATCAGCAAGTGGGCGTCGCGGCCACAGCGCGCCGGGACGATTCTGGAGCTGGCGGGCCGGCTTGCGGAAAGTCCCGAGCTGTTGGACGACGATGACCAGCTACGCCGGGTGCCAGGGTTGACCGAGGCGGTGGCGGACCTTGCGGTCCTGGTCGTGCCGGCCCACGGCGATGAGGACTCCGAGGAGCCTGTTCTGGTGACCAAGGGCGTGCTGCGGGTGGCTGCGCGTTACAGCGGGGACCCGGTGAATCGGCGTAACCGACTCACCGACGGGCGACTTGAGATCGCGCGGATGATAGGCGCAGACGCTGACGCCCGGCGTGCGCACATCGGCCTGGTCGAGCTTGCGAACACGTTGTGCCGGCCGGTGGAGCCGGAATGTAACGCGTGCCCGCTTCAAAAGCTCTGCGCGGAGTCCCGCGCTGATCCACTTCGGCTCTTCTGACCGATTCGGTGGCGGCTCACCCTTCCAGACCCAGCGTCTTGGCGATATCGGGCGCTTCTGCCCGCAGTCTGGCAGCGATCCGCTGCCACGCGTCCCACTCGCCAGCCTGCATGGCAGCCGAGCGAAGGGCCAGCCCCGCGGTCGCCACAGCCTGGGTTGTGGCACGGACGTCGGCCGGAACGTTCAACGTTGCCGGGACCGGTCCTGGCTTGGTTCGTGCAGTCCGGCGGTACGCGTCATTGGCGTAGATGCAGAGTTCGTTGACCGGCGCCTCGAGCATCTGACGTAGTTGTGCAGGCAGCGACACCCTCATCTTGGCGACATTGATGTTGAATGCCGAGTCAAGGTCGGTGCTGAAGTCGATGGCGGCACGCGCCAGCTTCGTGTGCTCGTCGATTCCCCGGATGCCGCTCCACCCGCCCCACTGCACCAGCCTGTTCGCCCGGTAGACGTAGAGGCCCTGCTGCCTGTTCCAGTTCAGCGGACCGGAGAGCCGCTCGAACTCGGCGGCACTGGAGAAGCGGTCGCGGGAGGGAAGGATAAAGCGCCGGAGCTGCACGTGGCCCGACGCCTCACCGACAGTGATCTCGAACTGCTGCGCCGGCAGCTCCGACAGCGCGGGCTCCTCGGGCGCAAACGGGTTCCAGGCCCGGACCTTCTGCCCGTTGACCGTTATGATCAGATGAGGTCTATCTTGGATACCCTCGATGAAGCGATGGAACACGATGCCGAGGTGCTCTGCGGTCTTGGCGGCAAGGCCCTCGAACCGACGCCGAGCCCACCCCCCTCAGGGTGCTTCTCTGGCAGCACCCGATCGAGATGGCGCCAGAGAACAACCGTCCCGGTTCCCTCAGCCAACCACTGCTTGGCTCGGACGATGTCCGGATCCGCTCCGGGATCCACCACGACCCACTGATCCCACTCCTCCACCACGTCAAGGTCTAGGACCCGAGCGGACGTACGGACAACCGCTGGATTGCTTCGGGAGATCACCGCCACTGACCGGCACTGGGACAGTGAGGCCGTCTTCAGCCCCAGTCCGTAGCGACCGAGATCGCCCGGCTTGTAGGAGCGGCGTGTCCCCAGCCGAAACCCTTCCAGCAGGGCACTTGGGGACATCCCGTGGCCGTCGTCGGCGATGTAGACCCGGGATCTGGAGCCCGCGAACTCGATCATCACCTCCACTCGGGTCGCGCCAGCCGCCACGCTGTTGTCGACGATGTCGGCCACGGCAGCGGCGAAGTCGTAACCGATGTCGCGAAGCGAGCCGGTCAGGCGCGCAGCCGACGGCGCGACATCGAACCATGCCTTACCAGACATCCCAGTCACCCCACAGCATCGTCGAAGAGGACCAGGATCTCACAATGGACGTGGTGATGTTGAACCGGAGACCGGTCCGTCGCGCAGGTGTCGCCACAGTTGCTCGATCTCGTCCGCCGCGCTCCCCGGATCCTCATGCTCCCAGAAATGTCGAACGCGCCACCCGAGCCCTGACAGGGCATTGTCCTTCTCCCGGTCCCGCTCCACGTTCCGGTTCAGCTTCGCCTCCCACCATTCGCGGTTGTTCTTCGGCATCACGCCGTGCTCCAGACACCGATGCCAGAAACAACCGTCGACGAAGATCGCCAGACGAATCCGCGTGAAGGCGATGTCCGGCCTCCCCGGCAGGCCCGGATGATTCACCCGGTATCGCAGACCGCGCCGATGAAGCTCCTTGCGGATGAGCAGCTCGGGCTTGGTGGACGCTCGCCTCATCCGCTTCATCTGGGAGGAGACGGCTTCGTTGAGCGGAGCAGGCCGACGGTGGATGGCGGCGCCGGCGGGCACGCTCCTCGTCATCGTCGAACGGCGCTCGTCACGCGGGCCGCCAATGTCCCAACGGTCATCGGTCTTCCGCCTCCGCGATCATCCGTTTCGACCGACCCGGTCCTGTGTGGCTTGATGAGGTCACGTCCACGGTCGAATGACGGTCAAATGATCTAGAGCCGGCTTCCTGATCTTCAGGAAGCCGGCTCTGACCTGCTGTTTCTTGTCGGGACGACAGGATTTGAACCTGCGACCCCTTGACCCCCAGTCAAGTGCGCTACCAAGCTGCGCCACGTCCCGATGCCACCGCACGGTCCCCCGCGTGGCAGCCGGTACAGCGTAGCGCAGCCGTCCCGGTCGGCGCATGCGGCCCCCGCCGCGCCGTTTCGACCCGTCCATGCCGTCCAGCACCGACCTGAGCGGCCCGCCGGCCGGCACCGACACCCGCATGTCCGTCCACCCCGACCAGCGCACATCCGCTAAGGCATCCTAGGAGGGTGGGAACCTTGGTGGGGTGGAGTGACGGCGCGGACAGGCCGCCACCCCCACGAAAGGCAGGGAGCAGGCTGATTGTCAGCCGTGCGCCTTGCCCCGACCTCCCGGACCGGTCTTCTTGCGCGGCCGTACCGAAACCTCGATCGGGCTGCCCTCGAAGCCGAACTCCTCGCGCAGCTTGCGCTCGACGAACCGCTGGTAGCCGGCGTCCAGCGGACCCGTGGTGAACAGGACGAACCGCGGCGGCGCCACGCCGGCCTGGGTGGCGAACAGCACCCGGGGGCGCGGCCCCCGCGTACCGGATGCGGGGTGGCCTGGACCAGCGCGGTGAGCCACTGGTTGAGGTGGCCGGTCGGGATGCGGGTCTCCCAGCTGCGCAGCGCGGTGTGCAGCGCCGGGGCCAGCTTGTCCACGGCCCGGCCGGTACGCGCCGACAGGTTCAGTCGGATCGCCCAGGGCACGCGGCGCAGCTCGCGGTCGATCTCGCGGTCCAGGTAGTACCGCCGCTCGGCGTCGACCAGGTCCCACTTGTTGAACGCGATGATCATCGCGCGGCCGGCCTCGGCCACCATGGTGATGATCCGCTGATCCTGCTCGCTGATCGGCTCGCTGGCGTCCAGCAGCACCACGGCCACCTCGGCGGCCTCGATCGCGCCGGCCGTGCGCAGGCTGGCGTAGTACTCCGTACCGCTGGCCTTGCCGACCCGTTTGCGCAGCCCGGCCGTGTCGACCAGTTGCCAGCTGTCCCCGCCGATCTCGACGAGGCTGTCCACCGGGTCGACAGTGGTGCCGGCCACCGAGTCGACCACCGCCCGTTCCTCCCGGGCGAGCCGGTTGAGCAGGCTGGACTTGCCGACGTTGGGCCGCCCGACGAGGGCGACCCGGCGGGGGCCGCGCTCGCCGGGCTCGGTCACCGGCGGCGGATCGGGCAGCGCGTCGAGGATCAGGTCGAGCAGGTCGCCGGAGCCGCGGCCGTGCAGCGCCGAGACCGGGTACGGCTCGCCCAGCCCGAGCGACCACAGCGAGGTGGCCTCGATCTCCAGGGCGGCGTTGTCGACCTTGTTGGCGACCAGCAGCACCGGTTTGGCGCTGCGCCGCAGCATCCGCACGGCGGCCTCGTCCACGTCGGTGGCCCCCACGGTGGCGTCCACCACGAAGACCACCACGTCGGCGGTGGAGACCGCGATCTCGGCCTGGGCGGCGATGGCGGCGGCCCGGTCCCGCGCGTCGGGTTCCCAGCCGCCGGTGTCGACCACGATGAACTGCCGGCCGGCCCACTGCGCGTCGTACGGCACCCGGTCGCGGGTGACGCCGGGGGTGTCCTCGACCACCGCCTGCCGGCGGCCGATGATCCGGTTGACCAGCGTGGACTTGCCCACGTTCGGTCGCCCGACCACGGCCACCACCGGCAGCGGGCCGGTGTGCTCCGGCTCGACCTCGGGCTCGCTCAGCTCGACCCAGCCGTCGGCGGCGGTCACGGTGCCACCGGGCCGTCGAGCAGTTCCCGCAGCCGGTGCACGACCTCGTCGATGCCCAGTTCGGTGGTGTCCAGCACGATCGCGTCCGGTGCCTGCTGCAACGGCGAGGTGGTCCGGGTGGAGTCCAGCCGGTCCCGCCGGGCCAGGTCGGCGGCGGTGGCGACCACGTCGGCGGCGTACTCGGCGCTGCGCCGCTGGGCGCGGGCCTCGGCCGAGGCGGTCAGGTACACCTTGAGGTCCGCGTCGGGGGCGACCACCGCGCCGATGTCCCGGCCCTCGACGACGATCCGCTCGGCCGCCGCGATCACCTCACGCTGCCGGTTCACCATCAGCCGGCGGACCTCCGGTACGGCGGACACGGCCGAGACCGCCGCGGTCACCTCCGGTCCGCGGATCTCCTGATCCACCGGTACGTCGTCGGCGGCGAAGTGCGGCGCCGCCGGATCCACCCCGATGGTCAGCTCGACCTCCTCGGCGGCCTTGGCCACCGCGCCGGCGTCCTGCGGGTCGATCCCGCAGCGCAGCACCGCCCAGGTCACCGCCCGGTACATGGCGCCGGTGTCCAGGTAGCTGGCGTCCAGCGCGGTGGCCAGCCGCCGGGAAACGGTGGATTTTCCCGAGCCGGACGGGCCGTCGACCGCCACCACCAGCCGCCCGGTCCGTGCCTTCTCCGCCACCGTGTCCTCCTGAGTCTGCGCCGGCCACGGCCGGCACCCGTCGTTGGGCAGCCGGGCACGGCGACGCGCCCGGTGCGGTCAATTCTGCCCGGTCCGCCCAACCGGGCCGACGCGAGGCCCCGTCCTCAGTCCTCGGCTGCCTTGAACAGCGCGGCGATCTCCGCGTTGCTCAGCCGCCGGGTCCGTCCGGGACGGAGATCACCGAGCCGGACCGGCCCGATCGCGGTACGCACGAGCCGGTTCACCGGGTGGCCGATCTCCTCCATCAGCCGCCGCACGATGTGCTTGCGGCCCTCGTGCAGGCTCAGTTCCACAAGCGCGGTCCGGCCGACCGCGTCGACCAGCCGGAACGAGTCGACCTTGACCGGGCCGTCGGAGAGTTCCACGCCGGCCCGCAGGCGCCGCCCGGCCGAGCGCGCCAGCGGCCCGGCCACCTCGCACAGGTACGTCTTGGACACCCCGTACGAGGGGTGCATGAGCCGGTGCGCGAGGGTGCCGTCGTTGGTGAGCAGCAGCAGTCCCTCGCTGTCCGCGTCGAGCCGCCCCACGTGGTACACCCGGTCGTCCACCCGGTCGAGGTAGTCGGCCAGCGCCGCGCGGCCCTTCTCGTCGGCCATCGTCGAGACGACCCCGCGGGGCTTGTTGAACGCCAGGTACACCAGCCGGGTGTCGGTGATCACCCGCTCGCCGTTGACCATGATCTCGGCGGTGGCCGGGTCGACCTTGTCGCCCAGCCGGGCCACCCGGCCGTCGACGGTGACCCGCCGCCGGAAGATCAGGTCCTCGCAGGCGCGTCGGGAGCCGACGCCGGCTGCGGCAAGCACCTTTTGCAGGCGCTCGACGCCGGGGGTGTCATCGAGGGACATCGTCGATCTCTTCCACATCGTCGGGCAGGAACGGCGCCAGCGGGGGCAGCTGGTCGGCCGAGTCCAGGCCAAGCTTCTCCAGAAACATCGTCGTGGTCCGGTACAGGAACGCCCCGCTGTCCGGTTCCACGCCGCACTCCTCGACCAACCCCCGGGACACCAGCGTACGGATGGTGCCGTCGACGTTCACGCCGCGGATCGCCGAGATCCGCGAGCGGGTCACCGGCTGCTTGTAGGCAACCACGGCCAGGGTTTCCAGCGCGGCCTGGGTGAGCCGGACGGACTGCCCGTCGAGGATGAACCGTTCGACGTACCGGGCGTATTCCGGCCGGGTGTACAGCCGCCATCCCCCGGCCGCGCGGCGCAGGTCGAAGCCGTGCCCGGCCGTGGTGTAGCCCGCCGAGATCGTACCCAGCATCGCCGCCACCCGCGCGGTCGGCTGGTCGAGTACCTGGGCCAGCACGGTGTCGGCGACCGGCTCGTCCACCACCAGCAGGATGGCCTCCAGCGCCGAGCGCAGCTCGGCGTCGTCCATCGCCGGCTCGTCCGCCACCGGCCCGGCGGGGTCCGGGGCCGGCTCGGCCGGGGCCGGGGCCAGCTCGGCCGGGGCCGGGGCCAGCTCGGCCGGGGCCGGGGCCAGCTCGGCCGGGGCCGGGGCCAGCTCGGCCGGGGCCGGGGCCAGCTCGGCCGGGTCCGGGGCCAGCTCGGCCGGGTCCGGAGCCGGCTCGGCCACCACCGGCGGACCGGGGTCGAGGGTCGGATCGGCGATGCCGGTCGCCGGCCCGGCGTCGACCGCCGGCGCGTCGGCCGGCTCCGCGGCGCCGGCCACGGGCTCCTCCGCGGCGTCCGGCGGCACGCCGGACGGGAGGGTCGGATCGTCGAGACCACCCAACGCCGGGGGCACGTCGGGCACGAGGGTCGGATCGCCGAGACCGACGAACGGTTCGCCGCCGTCGACGTCGGCCACCGGGTCGCCGGCGGAGGTGTCGGGAGCGTCGAGACCGACGAACGGGCCGCCGGCGGAGGTCTCGGGCTCGTCGGAGACGGTGTCCGGGTCGTCGGAGACGGTGTCCGGCTCGCCGGCGGAGTTGTCGGGTTCGCCGGCGGCCGTCGCCGGCTCGTCGGGGGCGCTCTCGGGCCGGGCCCAGGGCGGGATCCAGGCCGCCGCCTGTTCGGCCAGCGAGTCCGGCCGGTTCTCCTGGCTCACTCGGTCCCCTCTCCCCCGCCCGCCGGCGCGTCCCCGGCCGAACCGGCCGAATCGGCCGGACCGGACAGGCCGGCCGGACCGTCCGGGGACGTCACCTCCCGGGCACCGTCGGCTGCCGGCGGGGCGCCCGCGTACTCGTCGATGTCCAGCTCGACCCCGCCGTCGGCCGGGCCGGTCCACAACACGGTCAGCTCGCCCAGCGCCTGCTCCTGGGAGAAGCCGACCAGCCCCTCCCGGTACAGCTCCAGCAGCGCCAGGAACCGCGCCACCACCTCAAGCGTCGATTCGCAGTCGGCGCAGAGTACCTGGAAGCCGGCGCTGCCGAGGCCGCGCAGCCGGTCCCGCAGCAGCGCCGCGTGTTCCCGGACGCTGACCCGGACCAGGTGGACGTGGTCGATCGAGACGGTCGGCACCGGCTTGGGGGTCATCGCCCGGACGGCCAGCTTCAACAGCCGTTCCGGGCCGATCCCGAGAACCAGTTCGGGCAGCGCCTCGGCGTACCGGGGTTCGAGGGTGACCGCCCGCGGGTAGCGCCGGGCGCGTTCCAGGCCGGCCAGGTGCGCGGCCGCCTCCTTGAAAGCCTTGTACTGCAACAGCCGGGCGAACAGCAGGTCCCGCGCCTCCAGCAGGGCGAGGTCCTCCTCGTCCTCCACGTCGGCGGCCGGTAGCAGCCGGGCGGCCTTGAGGTCCAGCAGGGTCGCGGCCACCAGCAGGAACTCGCTGGCCTCGTCCAGGTCCCAGGCGTCGCCCATGGCCCGGATGTACGCGATGAACTCGTCGGTGACCCGGTGCAGGGCGACCTCGGTCACGTCCAGCTTGTGCTTGCCGATCAGCTGGAGCAGCAGGTCGAACGGGCCGGTGAAGTTTTCCAGCCGTACCGTGAAGCCCGCCTCGGCGGCCTGCTCACCGGGCGGGACCGCGGCTTCGGCGGACGTGGTCACCCGACGACCGTAGTCGACGGGCTCCAGGGCTCCGCGCACCGGCGGCTACCGCTCGGCCTGCGCGGCGATCACCTCGCGGGCCAGTTGCCGGTAGTTACGGGCGCCGGAGGAGGCCGGGTCGAGGGTGGTGATGGGCGCACCGGCGACCGTCGACTCGGGGAACTTGACCGTCTTGGTGATCACGGTCTGGTAGACCTTGTCGCCGAACGCCTCGACCACCCGTTGCAGCACCTGCCGGCAGTGCGTGGTCCGACTGTCGTACATGGTGGCCAGGATGCCCTCGAGTTCGAGGTCGAAGTTGAGCCGTTCCCGCACCTTGTCGATGGTGTCCAGCAGCAGCGCCACGCCGCGCAGGCTGAAGAACTCGCACTCCAGCGGGATCAGCACGCCGTGCGCGACGGTCAACGCGTTGATCGCGAGCAGACCCAGGGAGGGCTGGCAGTCGATGAGTACGTAGTCGTACTCCTTGCGGATCGACTTGAGCACCCGGGCGAGGGCCATCTCGCGGGCGACCTCGTTCACCAGCTGGATCTCGGCGGCCGACAGGTCGATGTTGGCCGGCAGCAGGTGCAGGCCGGCCACGTCGGTCTTGATCAGCACGTCCTCGGCGGTGACGTCGTCCTGCATCAGCAGGTTGTAGACCGACAGGTCGAGGTTGTGCGGGTTCACCCCGAGGCCGACCGAGAGCGCGCCCTGCGGGTCGAAGTCGACAAGCAGCACCTTGCGGCCGTACTCGGCCAGCGCGGCGCCGAGGTTGATGGTGGTGGTGGTCTTGCCGACGCCACCCTTCTGGTTGGCCATCGCGATGATCCGGGCCGGTCCGTGCCGGTCGGTGGGCATCGGCTCCGGGATCGGCTTGCGGACCGTGTAGGCGGCCGGGTCCGCGGGTCCCAACTCGGCGCCCAGGTCGAGTGCGGACTGCTGCTCCCGGAGTGTCGAGGTCCACGCCTCGGCACGATCATCGTTGCCAGCCATGTCCCCGCCCCCTCCCGACGCTTGCTCGGACGCCGGTTTCACCGGACGGCCCGTCCGGTGCCGCCACGGACCCCCCGGTCATCCGGCACAGGCCCGCGCAGATCCCGACTGTACGCCAACCCCACGGGGCCACGGAGACACCGTACCGGCGTGTCGGACACCCGACCCCCTGGGGGAGGCCCGGTCAGGCCGGGTGTCCGGGGTGGACCGGTCAGCCGCGGGCGCGCGGGTGCGCGGTGGCGTACACCTCGCGCAGCCGCTCCACCGTGACCAGCGTGTAGACCTGGGTGGTGGTCACCGAGGCGTGCCCGAGCAGTTCCTGCACCACCCGCACGTCGGCACCGCCGTCCAGCAGGTGCGTGGCGTAGGAGTGGCGCAGGGTGTGCGGCGAGACGGCCCGGCCGCCGCTGACCGGCAGTCCGGCCCGCACCGCCGCGCGGCGCAGGATCGTCCAGGCGCTCTGCCGCGACAACGCACCGCCGCGGGCGTTCAGGAACACCGCCGGTACGCCCCGACCGGCGGCCGCCAGCGCCGGACGGGCCCGGACCAGGTACGCCGTCAGCGCCGCGCAGGCGTACCCGCCGACCGGCACCAGCCGGGTCCGGCCGCCCTTGCCGTGCAGCAGCGCGGTGCCGGCGGCCAGGTCCAGGTCGTCGACGACCGCGTCGACCGCCTCGGAGATCCGGGCGCCCGTGCCGTAGAGGAATTCCAGCAGCGCCCGGTCCCGCAGTTCCAGCGGCCCGGCGGCGGAGGCGAGCCCGGCCGCGGCTGACGGCCCGCCGGTGGAAGCGAGCCCGGCCGCCGGTCCGGCCGACGCCGCCGGTCCGGCCGGCGCCGCCGATCCGGCGGGACCGGGGTTGGCGGCTGGCTCGACGGACGGCTCGGCGGCGGGACCGGCGGCCTCCAGCAGCCGCAGCACCTCGGTCACGTCCAGCGCCCGGGGCAGCCGCCGGGGCGGCACGGGTGGGCGTACCTCCCGGCTGGGGTCGGCGCCGGCCAGCCCCTCCCGGGCGGCGAACCGGTGCAGGCCGCGGACCGCGCTGGCCGCGCGGGCGGCCGAGGCCGCGGAGAGCGGCGGCTGACCGGGCGCCCCGGCCCGCAGCCGCGCCACGTGCGCGGCGACGTCCGCGGGGCCGACCGCGGCGAGGTCGCCGATGCCGTCGGCCGCGAGGCCGGCGAGGTAGCGCGCCAGGTCCCGGCGGTACGACGAGAGCGTGTTGGCCGACAGGCCGCGCTCGACCGTGAGGTGGTCGAGGTAGCCGCGCACGGCCCGGCGCAGCGCGGGCGACGGCTCCGGTGCCGTTCCGGCCGCCGGATCCGGTCCGTCCGGCACTCCGGTCGGCACGCCTCAGCCGAGCACGTCGGCCAGGGCGGCGGAGGTCATGCCGTGCGCCTCGGCGACCGGGCCGTAGGTGACCTGGCCGTCGTGCGTGTTCAGGCCGAGGGCCAGCGCCGGGTCCCGGCGCAGCGCCTCCCGCCAGCCGTGGTTGGCCAGTTCCAGCGCGTACGGCAGGGTGACGTTGGTCAGCGCGTAGGTGCTGGTGTGCGGGACCGCGCCGGGCATGTTCGCCACGCAGTAGAACAGCGACCGGTGCACCGGGTACACAGGCTCGGCGTGCGTGGTCGGCCGGGAGTCCTCGAAGCAGCCGCCCTGGTCGATGGAGATGTCCACCAGCACGCTGCCCGGCTTCATCCGGGACACCAGTTCGTTGGAGATCAGCGTCGGGGCCTTGGCTCCGGGCACCAGCACCGCGCCGATCACCAGGTCCGCGTCCAGCACGGCCCGCTCGATCTCGTACGCGTTGGACGCGACGGTCTGCAGGTGGCCGCGGTAGATCGCGTCGGCCTGGCGCAGCCGGGCCACGTTCTTGTCCAGCAGCAGCACCTCGGCCTGGAGGCCGAGCGCGATGGCCGCGGCGTTCATCCCGGACACCCCGGCGCCGATGACCACGGTCTTGGCGGCGTACACCCCGGAGACGCCGCCCATCAGCACGCCCCGGCCGCCGCCGGGCCGTTGCAGGTGGTACGCGCCGACCTGCGGCGCGAGCCGGCCGGCGACCTCGGACATCGGGGCCAGCAGCGGCAGCGAGCGGTCCGGCAGTTCCACGGTCTCGTACGCGATGCCGGTGACGCCGCGGTCCAGCAGCGCGTCGGTGCACTCCTTGGAGGCGGCCAGGTGCAGGTAGGTGAAGAGCACCTGCCCGGGACGCATCCGGTGGTACTCCTGCGCCACCGGCTCCTTGACCTTCAGCACCAGGTCGGCGGTCGCCCACACCTCGTCGGCGGTGTCCAGGATGGTCGCACCGGCGGCCGCGAACTCGGCGTCGGTGATGGAGGATCCGGCACCGGCGCCGGTTTCGAGGCAGACCTGGTGTCCGGCGCGGACGAACTCGTTGACGCCCGCAGGGGTGATCGCCACGCGGTACTCGTGGTTCTTGACCTCGCGCGGGACTCCGACCTTCACGATGCTGACACCCTCCTGCCGGACACCCGCTCCGGCCGCTCGGCGCGCGACGGCTCCGTTGCCGCCACCATCCGCCACACCCGCAGGCGGTCAGTCTAGGACCGGGCGCCGGGCGCGGCAGCCTGCATTGTGACAGGGAGTGATCGCCTGCCCTGACGATGTGTCAGGTGCCCGGCGCGGCGCCTTCCCGGCGGAATTGTGCGACGGAAGGGTTCATTGTCGGCGCCCCCTGGGGGACGTCACCGTGCGTTAGATCATCTACTCTCTGCCCTCATGACAGATCCGTACCAACAACAGCCCGGCTATCCGCAACAGCCCGGCTACCCGCAGCAGGCGGGCTATCCGCAGCAGGCGGGCTACCAGCACCCGATGGGTGTCTCGGACAAGAGCAAGGTCGTCGCCGGCATCCTCGGCATCCTGCTCGGCGGCTTCGGTGCTGGCCGGTTCTACATGGGCGACACCAAGACCGGTGTCCTTCAGCTCGTGGTGAGCTTTTGCACCTGCGGACTCGGCTACCTCTGGGGATTCATCGACGGGATCCTGATCCTCGTCAACGGCGGCGTCGACGGCCAGGGACGACCGCTGGCCGACTAGCCGGGCCGGAACCGGACGGACCGGGCGCCGACGGCGATCCGCGGACACCGGGCCGGGATCGACCGCACCCTTTCGCGACCATGCCGGAGAGTCATCCCCATGACTCTCCGGCATGGCCGTTCAAGGGCTTGTCGCGGTCGGCGAGGTCACCGCCGGTGACGATCGCGACGAAACGGGGCCCGGACCGGCACCACGTCCGCCGCCGATCGGTCGCGGCACGTCCGCCAATCAGCGCGGCGCATCGCTCGGGCGCAGCGGCGCCCAGTCGGCGTCCCGGGCCCGCGCCGCGGCCAGCACTCCGGCCACGCAGGCCGCGTTGGTGATCTCACCGCTCAGCACCATGGCCACCGCGCGCTCCAGCGGCAGCCGGACCACCGACAGTTCCGCCTCCTCGTCCCGGCGGTCGTGCCGGCGGTCCGGCGGCACCTCGGACAGCTCGCGGGCCAGGAAGATCCGGATGGCCTCGTCGCTGAAGCCCGGCGAGGTGTGCAGGTCGACAAGCGTGTCCAGCCGGCCGGCCAGCAGGTCCGCCTCCTCGGCCAGTTCCCGGCCGGCCGCGGCGGCCAGGTCCTCACCGGCCACGTCGACCAGGCCGGCGGGCAGCTCCCACATGATCCGGCCGACCGGGTGCCGGTACTGCCGGATCAGCACCACCTGCCCCCGCTCGTCCAGCGCCACCACGCCGACCGACCCGACGTGCCGGACGTAGTCCCGGTCGGCGACGCCGCCGCCGGGCATCGTCACCTCGTCGGTGACCACCGAGAAGACCCGGCCCCGGAACCGGTCCCGCCGGGACCGGACCTCGTACCGGTGCGCGGTCACGACGGCGAACCGGCCGGGTCCAGCTCCACCGGAAGCTGGTCGGCCTCGGAGTACGCCACGACGGCGCGGACGAAGGCCGCGAACAGCGGATGCGGCCGGGTGGGGCGGCTCTTCAGCTCCGGATGCGCCTGGGTGGCCACGAAGAACGGGTGCAGGTCGCGCTCCAGCTCGACGAACTCGACCAGCCGGCCGTCCGGCGACGTACCGCTGACCCGCAGGCCCGCCTTCGTCAGCACGTCCCGGTAGGCGTTGTTGACCTCGTAGCGGTGCCGGTGCCGCTCGCTGACCTCGGTCCGCCCGTACGCGTCGGCCACGATCGTCCCCTCGGTCAGCACCGCCGGGTACGCCCCCAGCCGCATCGTGCCGCCCAGGTCGCCGCGGCCGGCCACGATGTCCTCCTGGTCGGCCATGGTGGCGATCACCGGGTGCACGGCCTGCTCGTCGAACTCCAGCGAGTCGGCGCCGTCCAGGCCGGCCAGGTGCCGCGCCACCTCGATGGTCATGCACTGCAACCCGAGGCAGAGGCCGAGGATCGGGATGCCGTTCTCCCGCGCGTACCGGGCGGCGCCGATCTTGCCCTCGATCCCGCGGACCCCGAACCCGCCGGGGATCACGATGCCGTCCACCCCGGCCAGCGCGGCCGCCGCCCGGGTCGGGCTGACGCAGTCGTCGCTCGGCACCCAGCGCAGCTCCACCCGGGCCCGGTGGCCGAAGCCGGCGGCCCGGATCGCCTCGCTCACCGACAGGTACGCGTCGGGCAGGTCGACGTACTTGCCGACCAGCGCGACCCGCACGGTGTGCCGGGGCCGGTGCACCCGCTCCAGCAGGTCGTCCCAGCTGGTCCAGTCGACGTCCCGGAAGGACAGGCCGAGCCGGCGCACCGCGTACGCGTCCAGGCCCTCGGCGTGCAGCACCTTGGGGATGTCGTAGATGCTCGGCGCGTCCGGGCAGGCGATCACGGCCTCGGCGTCCACGTCGCAGTACAGCGACAGCTTGTGCTTGAGCTTGTCCGGGATCTCCCGGTCCGACCGGCAGACGATGGCGTCGGGCTGGATGCCGATGTTCCGCAGCTGCGCCACCGAGTGCTGGGTGGGCTTGGTCTTCAGCTCGCCCGAGGGGGCGAGGTAGGGCACCAGCGAGACGTGCAGGTAGAAGCAGTTGTCCCGGCCGAGGTCGTGCCGGATCTGGCGGATCGCCTCCAGGAACGGCAGCGACTCGATGTCGCCGACGGTGCCGCCGACCTCGGTGATCACCACGTCCGGTGTCCGGCCGTCCTCGTCCGGATCGCCCAGGGCCAGGATCCGGGACTTGATCTCGTTGGTGATGTGCGGGATGACCTGGACGGTGTCGCCCAGGTACTCGCCGCGGCGCTCCTTGGCGATGACGTCCGAGTAGATCTGCCCGGTGGTGACGTTCGCCTTGCCGGAAAGGTCCCGATCCAGGAATCGCTCGTAATGTCCCACGTCGAGGTCGGTCTCGGCGCCGTCGTCGGTGACGAACACCTCGCCGTGCTGGAACGGGTTCATCGTGCCCGGATCGACGTTGAGGTAGGGGTCGAGCTTCTGCATGACGACCCGCAGCCCGCGCGCCGACAGCAGGTTGCCCAGGCTCGAGGCGGTCAGGCCCTTGCCCAGGGAGGAGGCGACGCCCCCGGTGACGAAGATGTGCCGGATCGTCCGTGCTGAAGCCAACGCCTGCTCCCGTGGTCGTTGTGGTGCGGTCGTGCAGACCAGCGCCGATCACCTGGCAGTACCTGGCCGGCCGGGGTGGCCGAAATGATCACGCGATCCACGGGATTCCACGGTAACACCTCCGCCCCGGGGCGGGCGGACTGGCCGGCGGCACCCGGTCCGGGGCCGCCGGAGCCGGCCGTACCCGCATCCGGAGCCGGCCGTACCCGCATCCAAGGCGGCCGGAAACCCGGCCAGTTCCTATGAAACAGGCCCTAAACGGAGCCGGCGGCCAGCGGCCGGCCGACCGGGCCGGCGTCGTCCTCGGGGTCGCCGACGACCGCCGTGCGGTCCGCGGCGTGGCCCAGCACCCGCAGCGCGGACAGCGCGGCCAGCGGCACGGTCACCGCCGCGGCGGCGCCGGCCACGTTCAGCGCCGACCCGCCCAGCACGCCGGCGATCAGCGCCGCCACCGGAATGCCCACCATGCCCGCGCGGACGGCCGGGTAGATCCCGAACAGCCGCTTCAGCCCGCCCCACGGCTGGAGCAGGGCCAGCCAGATCACCGCCGCGCCGACCAGGGCCAACGCCGTGAGCGGGCTGCCGGTCAGCGCGGCCAGGCTGGCCGCACCGGAGCGGTGGATGGTCATCCCGCCGGTGCCGTCGCCGAGGGCGTCCAGGAAGCGGCCCAGGCCGCCGCGCTCCCCCGCCGGCCGGCGTACGTCGATCAGGGCGAACGTGGCGGTCACCGCCAGCCCCGCGATGGTGGCCCAGGCCACCCGCCCGAGGGTCAACCAGCCGCCGGTGCTCACGGCCGCGGCGATGCTGACCCCGGCGGTCAGCGCCACCGCGCCGACCGGGTCGGCGCCCAGGTACGGGCTGCCCACCGCCACCACGCCGATGCCGCCGACGCAGACCATCACCACCGGCCGCCAGCCGCGGTGGACCTGCTGCGCCAGGCATCCGGCGGACAGCAGGATCCCGGCGGTGAGGACGCCCAGCCCGACGGTTCCCAGCCCCGCGTACCGGCCACCGGCCAACGCCGAATAGCCGGTCACCCCGTTGAGCTGCAACCGGGCGCCGGTCAGCACGTCCGCCCCGACGATCACGGCGGTGAAGCCGACCACCATGCCCAGCGGCCCGAGCGTCCGGCCGTACCAGCGGGCGAACCGCACCGCCGCGGTCATCAGCCCCAGCACGACAAGCGTCACGGCCGCGAACGCCGGGCCGGGATGCCCGGTCCGCCACCACGGCACGGCGTCGGCGATCAGCGCCGCCGGGATGGCCAGCGCGGCGGCCACCAGCAGCACCTCGGTGGCGGTCACCAGCCAGCGGGGCGCCGGCGGCGGCGAACCGGGGCCGGCCTCCCGGCGGGCGCGGCGCAGCAGCGGCACCATGGCCACCGCGAGCACGCAGTTGGCCAGGGCCAGCAGCCCGAAGAACCAGGCGGCGACCCGGCGTTGGGCGCCGGCCTCCTCGTCGGCGTCCGCGGGTCGGCTGATCGCCGCCGACAGGTCCGCCGGCCGGTCCGGCACCATCGTGGCGGCCTGGCCGCGGAACAGCCGCTCCGGCAGCGGCCGGCCCAGCGCGGTGAGCGCGGTCGGGGCCAGGTCGATGAGCTGGAGGTAGCCGTCCCGGGCGGTGCTGGGCGAGGTCAACCAGCCGCCCTCCCAGCCGGGCCCGTCGGCCACCGCCACGTGCAGCCGGCTGGCCTCCCCGGTGTCCGACACCCCGGCGACCAGCACCAGCGACTTGTCCGGCCGGGCGGCCAGCACCCGGGCCAGGGCCGTGTCGGCGCGCCGGGCCGCGGCGGCCCGCACCGCCGGGTCCTCGCTGCCGATGCTGCCCAGGTCCAGCACGCTCAGGACGCAGGAGGCGAGCAGTTCCCGCGGGTCGGCCGGCAGCGCCGGCTCGTACCGGTCGACCCGGCCGAACGGTCGCGCGGCGGCCACCGCCGCCCCCGGCCCCACCGCCACGGTGCAGCGGACCGACTCGGGCAGCGCGCCCGGCACCGCCCCCCAGGGCTGGTGGTCGCTGTTGTACAGCACGGTGGCCCGCTGGTCGGGCAGGTTCGCGCCGATCCGGTCCGGCCGCTCGACCACCGGGTCGGAGGTCGGGCAGCCGGACTTCCCGCGGTCGCCGCTCCACCCGGCGTAGTTGCCGGCGCCCAGGGTCAACCAGCCATCCGTCGGGCAGGTGGGCTCGTGCGCCGAGCGCACCGACAGGGACCCGATGGAGCCGCGTCCGGCCATCCGCCACAGCGTCGGGGTGGTCTCCGGGGAGACGTCCTCCCAGCGCAGCCCCGGCACCCCCACCAGCAGCACGTAGTCCACGGTGTCCGGCGGCGCGCCCACCGCCGGGCGGATCAGCAACCCGGCCGCGCCGAGCGCCACGACCAGCAGGGTGAGCAGGGTCGGAACGAAGCTCCGGCTCCTCATGCCCGCCCCCGGCTGGGCTGCGACGACTCGCCGGGCCGGGCCGCGGGCGCCAGCTCGGCGTAGATCCGGCCGAGTTCGGCCACCACGTCGGCCTCGGTGGGCCAGGTGGCGGCGCGGGCCGGCCCGCCGCGGGCCAGTTCGGCGCGGCGTGCCGGGTCGGCCAGCAGTTGCCGCACCGCCTGGTCCAGCGCGTCGGCGTCGCCGGCCGGCACCAGCACCGCGGCGTCGCCCACCAGGTCCGGCACCCCGCCCACGGCCGTGGCCACCAGCGGTACGCCGGCCCGCAGCGCCTCCTGCGCGAACAGTTGCCGGGCCTCCCAGTCGCTGGCCACCACGGCCAGGTCGGCCCCGGTCAGCAGGTCCGACACGTCGGTGCGGTGGCCGAGCAGGCTCACCGGGGCGCGCACCGCGGAGATCTGCGCGGCCAGTTGCAGGTAGCTGGGACCGCTGCCGGCGATCACCACCACCGGCCGCGGGGACAGGTCCCGCCACCGCGCGGCCGCGGCCACCAGCAGGTCGTGCCGCTTCTGCGGGTGCAGCCGGCCGACGGAGACGATCAGCGGCTGGTCGGGGGCCACCGCGAACTCGGCCCGGACCGCGGCCCGGCTGCGCCGCGGCGCCGCGGACTCGGGTGCCGCGACGGGACCGGGGCGGGCGTCCCGGGCGCCGGCCGCGGCGGCCCGGGCGACCAGGTCCGCGGAGGCGCCGAGCGCCACGTCGCAGCGCCGGGCCACGATCCGCTCCGCCAGCCGGGAGATCCGCCCGCGCAGTCCCCCGGCGAGGATCGCGTTGTGCCAGGTCACCACGAGCGGCACCGGCGGCCGGGCGAGGCTGGCCACCAGCCCGGCCCGCAGCCCGTGCGCGTGCACCAGGTGCACCCCGCCCAGCCCGCGCCGCAGCGCGGCCACGGCCGCCACGTCGGCCGGGGTGGGGTTGGCCGGGATCTCCACGGCCGCGAAGTCGGCGCCCGCGCCGGTGAAGTCGAACTGCTCCTGGGTGGCGGCCGGGCCGCAGACCGTGACCTGGGTGCCGGCGCCGACCAGGCCGCGGGCCAGCGAGGCCACGTGCTGACCCACCCCGCCGGTGGCGGAGGCGAGCACCAGGGCGACCCGGCCGGGCCAGCCCGGGTTCGGCATCGTGTTCATCGGCTCACCCCTCCGTCCGCCGTGCCGCGCCAGGCAGCCGTCGCCGGAGGTTGCGCGCCAGGAGCCGGACGTCCTGCCGGTCCAGCGGGTAGGCGGCGGCGAAGAACATCACCCCCGTGACGACACCGGTCAGCATGCCCGCAACGACGGCGGCCGGTTTCGCCGGGGTGCCCGCCATCGCGCGGGCCAGCGCGTACGCGCTCAGCGCGCCGCCGGCCGCGGCCACCGCCCCGGCGAGGAGGCCGACCAGCGCGGTACGGCGCAGACCGCGCAGCGCGTCCGCACCGGCGGCCCGGACCACCGCGAGGACCAGCAACCCGCCCATCACCAGCATCCCGATCGAGTTGGCGCAGCCGACCGCGAAGACCCGGTACCCGACCGGGAACAGCGCCGACAGCAGCAGCGTGGCCAGCAGGGCGACCGCCCAGCCGGCGACGATCGCCACCGTGGCCGGCCGCGCGCCGCCGCGAGCGTACATGGCGCGGCTGAGCACGGCGAACAGTCCGTACCCGAGCAGTCCCGGGGCGAACCCGGCGATGGCCAGCGCGGCCGGGGCGCCCGGATAGCCGAAGAACCGGGCCACCGGCGCGGCCGTGCCGGCCAGCACCGCCGCGCCCAGGCAACTGAACAGCAGCACCCGCCGGGCCGTCGGGGCCAGGGTGTCCCGGTAGCCGCGCACGTCCCCGCCGACGTGCGCGGCGGCCAGCGCCGGGTACGCCGCCACCGCCAGCGGCACCGCCAGCACCGACCAGGGCAGCAGGTACATCGTCTGGGCCAGGTTGAACAGCGCCGGCGCGTTGGTCGGGCCGGCGGACAGCCGGGTGATCGTGACGGCCAGCGCGACCTGCTGCGCCCCGACGGTGAGTCCACCGGCGAGCGCGAGCGGACCCACCGCGGACCGGGCGGCGCCACCGAACCGCAGCCCCGGCCGGATCCGCAGCCGCAGCGACCGCAGCGGCACGAGCAGGCACAGCGACAGCACCAGTACGCCGGCCGTGGTGCCGACCGCGAGGATCAGCTCGCCGGTGCGGCCGGCCGCCGCGATGTCCGCGCCCGGGCGCACCACCACCGCGAACATCGTGTACGCGCCGATCACCGTGACGCTGGACAGCAGCGGGGCCAGCACCGGCCAGGCGAACCGGCGGTGCGCCTGCAACACGCCGGTCAGCACGATCCCCACCCCGTACAGCGGCAGTTGCGGGGCGAACAGCCGCAGCATGCGGGCGGCCGAGTCGACCTGCTCGGCCGGCCGGTCGGCGGCCAGCACCGCGGTGATCGGGTGGGCGAACACCGCCACCAGCACCGCGAGCGGCAGCAGCAGACCCAGGGTCCAGGTCAGCAGCGTGCCGGTGGTCGCGGCCACGCTACGCCGGTCGCCCGCCTCGACCGCGCCGGCCAGCAGCGGTACGACCAGACTGGCCAGCGCCCCACCCGCGACGATCTCGAAAATGATGTTGGGGACGGTGTTCGACACCACGTACATGGCGCCCAGGTCGGTGCCGCCGATCACCGACTGGAACACCGCGGTCCGGCCGAACCCGGCCAGCCGGCTGCCCACGGTGAGCACGGCGATCAGCGTGGCCGCCCCGGCGATCCGGCCGCCGAGGCGGGGCGCTCCGGTGCCGGTCGGCGGCGAACCGCCGCTCACGGTTCGGTGGGCAGCCGCCCGAGCGCGTCCAACTCGCGCAGCACCGGGGTGGACTGGATCACCCGGGTGAAGCTGACCCGCTCGCTGGCGGCGGTGAGCGCCACCAGCGCGGCCAGGATGCCGGCCCGGCCGCGCGGGCCGGTACGCGCCGCCAGGGCCACCCCGAGCAGCGCGCCCAGGGCATTGGCGCCGCTGTCGCCGAGCATCACCCGCTCGTCGAGGTCGGCCGGCAGCACCGCGGCGGTCGCGCCGAGCGGCCCGGCCACCAGCCCGCCCGCCGGGCCGGTGGCCAGCGGCGCGCCCACCAGCAGCGCCGCCTTGGCGGCCCGGCCGGGACGCAGGTCCAGCAGGTTGATCAGGTTGGCGGTGCCGGCCACCACGCCGGCCCCGAGCAGCACGTCCACGCCGCGAGCCAGCGCGCCACCGGTGCGCCGCGGATGGCGGCGTACCGTCGGGTCGGCCGCCAGCAGCGCGGCGGCGGCCAGGCCGGCGGCGCCCACCCCGGCGATCTTGACCAGGCCGCTGCTGACCCGGCCCTCGGACAGCGCCCGCAGGTGCCCGGCGAACCCCTTGTCCGCCTTCTGCTCCGGCCGGGCGCCCACCACGTCGTCGTACAGCCCGACCGCGCCCGACCCGAGGCCCGCGACCAGCGCGGCGGAGGCCGCCGGCACGCTCGGGGAACCCGCGGCGGCGGCCAGCGCGGCGCCGGTGGCCAGCGCCGGCCCGGCGGCCAGCGTCACCTGCCGGCCGTGGAAGTTGGTCCGGCGCAGCGGGCCGGCGTACCGGGAACCGCCGATCGCGCGCAGCACCCAGCGGGCCGTCACCGCGCCGGCGCCGGCGGCCAGCAACCGGCCGCCCCTGCTCCTCGCGCTCACTGTGCCATCCCTGTTCGCGACTGCGGGGCTCACTCGCTGCGCTCGCTCACTCCTCGCGCTCACTGTGCCATCCCTGTTCGCGACTGCGGGGCTCACTCGCTGCGCTCGCTCACTCCTCGCGCTCACTGTGCCGGGATGTTCGGGACGGGAGAGGTCGCGCCGGTGCCCAGGCCGTACTGCCCGGCCTTGCGTACCGTGACCTGTTCGATGACCGCGAGCGCGGTCACCACCTGGCCCTGCACGGTGTTGGCGTTGTCGACCGTCGACACGGTCTTGGACAGTGCCGGGTCGTCCCGGACCGCGCTGACCAGGTTGCCGGCGCTGGTGCCGCTGCCGGCCACCACCACGGCCCCGGCCCGGTCGAACTGGTTGGCCATGGTGACCACCGACGAGTCCTTCTTGGCCGAGTCCCGGTCGATGTACGGCTGGCCGCTGACCACCACCACGATCTCGGCCGGGTTGCTGAGCTTGTCGCTGACCGTCAGGTAGCCCGCGGACGTGTACGTGGACAGCACCGCCCGGCGGTCCGCCTCGCTGACCGCCGGCGCCCCGGGCCGGTCCAGCAGCGCCGCCGCCCACAGCGCGCTGCTGGTCTCCACCCCGTCGCTGTTGCCCGGCAGCGAGCTGGCCGGAATGCTCGGCCGGGCCGCCTTCGCGGCGAGTTCCAGCAGCGTCACCCCGTTGTTCGGGTCCACGAACTTGTCCTGCACGTCGACCCGGCCGGTGATGGTGGCCCCGGCCATCCGCAGCATGTCGTTCACACCGTCGACGTGGTCGCGGCCGCTGGGCAGGGTGAGCAGCAGCACCCGGCGCCCGGTGAGCTTCCCGGTCAGCAGCATCGGTGCGGTGTCGCGGGCGAAGTCCTCCTCGCGGTTCACCTCGTCCTGGAGGCTGTCCACCTTCTGCCGCAGCTGCTGGTTGTCCTTGCGCAGCGCCGCGACGTTGTTGCTCAGCGAGTCGGCGACCTCGCCGTTGAGCGCGGCTGTGCCGACGACCAGCCCGATGGCCAGGGCCAGGAACACCGCCGTCAGGGACACCACGTGGTACCGGAAATTAATCACACCGCAGCCTCTTGATCGTCGACCTCAGGAGAAGAGCTGCCCGAGCTGGAAGACCAGATTGTCCCACCACTCGGAAACCAGGCCGAGATAGGCCTTGCCGACCGTGGAGACCGCCACCGCGGAGGCCATCGCGGCGACGGCGGAGAGCACGAGCAACAGCAGCGACGAACCGGAGATGCTCTGCCGGTAGAGCCGGCTGACACCCTTGGCGTCGACCAGCTTGCCGCCGACCTTCAACCGGGTCAGGAAGGTGGACGCCATGCCGCCGCGGCCCTTGTCGAGGAACTCGACGAGGGTGGCGTGGGTGCCGACCGCGACGATCAGCGAGGCGCCCTTGCCGTCGGCCAGCAGCATGGCCAGGTCCTCGCTGGTGGCCGCGGCCGGGAAGGTCTGCGCGCTGACGCCCAGCGAGTGCACCCGCTCCAGGCCGGGAGCCCGGCCGTCCGGGTAGGCGTGCACGATCACCTCCGCGCCGCACCGCAGTACGTCGTCGGTGACCGAGTCCATGTCCCCGATGATCATGTCGGGGGTGTAGCCCGCCTCGACCAGCGCGTCCGCGCCGCCGTCCACGCCGATCAGGACCGGCTTGAACTCCCGGATGTAGGGCCGCAGCACGTCCAGGTCGGCCTTGTAGTCGTAGCCGCGGACCACGATGAGGCAGTGCCGGCCCCGGATGTGGGTGTCGACGTCGGGCACGCCCACGCCGTCCAGCAGCAGGTCGCGTTCCTGCTTGAGGTAGTCCATGGTGTTCGCCGCGAACGCCTCGAGCTGCACCGACAGCCCCTCCCGGGCGTCGGCCATGGCCTTGGCCACGCTCTCGGCGTCCTGGCGGATGCCGTGCGCCACCGGCTCGTCGTTGACCAGCACGGTGTTGCCGTCCACCCGGACCGCGTCGCCCTCGTGGATCTGCTGGAAGGCGCTCTCGCCGAGGTCGTCGACCAGCGGGATGCCCGCGCCGATCAGCACCTCGGGGCCGAGGTTCGGGTACCGCCCGGACACCGACGGCTTGGCGTTCAACACCGCGGACACGCCGACCGCCACCAGCGAGTCGGCGGCCACCCGGTCCAGATCCACGTGGTCGATCACGGCGATGTCACCGGGCCGCAGTCGCCCCACCAGACGCTTCGTCCGGCGGTCGAGGCGGGCGGTGCCGACCACGGTTCCCGGCTCCGCGGACCGGGATCGGCGCAACGTGGGTAGACGCATCGCCCCCATCCTGGCATGCGAAACCGAGTTTCCCGCGCCGACATGCCCCGATCGGGACCCCGCCAGGCGGTGAACCGGTCGATCCGGGCACGAATATGACTCAGGTCACAAGGTGGGCGGGGTCACGCGCCCTACGGGCGTCGCTCCCGGGCCGCCACGGCCAACAGTTCCTCCGCATGAGCGATACCCAGGTCGGAATCCGGCAAACCCGCCAGCATCCGGGCCAGCTCCCGGGCCCGTTCGGTGTCCTCCACCACGTGCACCCCGCTGGTGGTGACCGCTCCCCCGGTGTCCTTGGCCACCACCAGATGCCGATCGGCGAACGCCGCGACCTGGGGCAGGTGGGTGACCACCAGGACCTGGTGACTGCGGGCCAGCCTGGCCAGCCGCCGGCCGATCTCCACCGCCGCCTGGCCGCCCACGCCCGCGTCCACCTCGTCGAAGACCAGCGTCGGCGGGCCACCCGAGCCGGCGAAGACCACCTCGATCGCCAGCATCACCCGGGACAGCTCACCGCCGGAGGCGCCGCGCTGCAACGGCAGCGAGGGCGCACCCGGGTGCGCCAGCAGCCGCAGCTCGACCTCGTCCACCCCCTCCGGGGCCACGCCGACCTCCGCGCCGTCGACCACCAGGGTCGGCTCACCCCGCCCGGGGGTACGCGGCAGCACCGCCACCTCGATCCGGGCGTGCGGCATCGCCAGCCCGGCCAGCTCCACGGTCACCTGATCGGCGAACCGCGCGGCCGCCTCCCGGCGCGACGCCGACAGCCGGCCGGACAGCTCGGCCACCTCACCGGCCAGCCGCTGCCGCTCCCGGTCCAGCTCATCCAGCAGCTCGTCCGAGGTGTCCAGCTCGGACAGCCGGGCGCGGGCCCGGTCGGCCCAGGCGATCACCCCGGCCACGTCGTCGGCGTACTTGCGGGTCAGTCCGCGCAGCACGGCGCGGCGCTCGTAGACGGCCTGCAACCGGGCCGGGTCCGCGTCCAGCGCCGCCAGGTACGCCGACAGCTCGGCCGAGACGTCGGTCACCAGCGTCGCGGCCTCCTCCAACCGCAGCGCGAGTTCGCCGAGCGCCTGGTCCACGCCCGACTGCGCCTCCAGGGTGCGCCGGGCCGTGCCCAGCAGCGCGGTGGCGTCCGGCGCCTCGTCCACCGGCTCCCCCGAGCCGGTCACACACTGGTACGCCAACTGGGCCGCGGTGCGCAGCCCCTCGGCGTGCTCCAGGCGCTGCGCCTCCTGCTTGAGGTCGTCGTCCTCGCCCGGCTGCGGATCCACCCGGCTGATCTCGTCCAGCCCCAGCCGGAGCAGGTCGGCCTCCTGGTTGCGTTCCCGGGCGTTGCGCCGCCGGTCGGCCAGGTCGTCCTCGATCCGCCGCCACTGGTGGAACGCGTCCCGCACGGCCGCCAACAGCTTCTCGTGTTCCGGG
Organism: Plantactinospora sp. KBS50; assembly: GCF_002285795.1. Taxonomy (GTDB): domain Bacteria; phylum Actinomycetota; class Actinomycetes; order Mycobacteriales; family Micromonosporaceae; genus KBS50. The sequence goes on along the minus strand of NZ_CP022961.1, from coordinate 2,679,992 downwards.
CCGGCGAACCGGTCCAGCGCGGCCCGCTGCTCGGCCGGGCGCAGCAGCCGCAGCTGGTCGGACTGGCCGTGCACCGCCACCACCTGCTCGCCGATCTCGGCGAGCATCGCCACCGGCATGCTGCGGCCACCGACGTGTGCCCGGGACCGGCCCTCCACGCTGACCGTCCGGCTCAGCAGCAGCGACCCGTCGTCGTCGGGCTCGCCGCCGGCGTCACCGACCCGGGTGTGCACGCTGGTGGCCATCGGCTCGGCCAGCCGCAGCCGGCCCTCCACCACCGCCCGCCCCGGTTGCGCCCGGACCCGACCGGCGTCCGCGCGGCCGCCGAACAGCAGCCCGAGACCGGTCACCACCATGGTCTTGCCCGCGCCGGTCTCGCCGGTGATGACGTTCATGCCGCCGGTCAACGGCAGAGTCGTGTCCTCGATGACGCCCAGTCCGGTGATGCGAAGCTCGTCCAACACAGCCACCGACAGTAGTAGCGGTCGCCGACACTTGACCACTCGGCAAACGGTCAGCGCCGGTTGCCGCGCCAACCCTGCACCGGCAGCCCGAACTTGGCCACCAACCGGTCGGTGAACGGCCGGGGCCGCAGCCGCACGATCCGCACCGGCAGACTGCCGCGCTGCACGCTCACCCGGGCGCCGGGCGGCAGGTCGTACACCCGCCGGCCGTCGCAGCACAGCACGGCCAGGGTCGTGAACGGATCCACCGTGATCACGAACGTGGACGTGGGCGCGGTGACCAGCGGCCGGCTGAACAGGGCGTGCGCGCTGATCGGCACCAGCAGCAGCGCCTCCACCTCGGGCCACACCACCGGGCCGCCGGCCGAGAAGGCGTACGCGGTGGAGCCGGTGGGGGTGGCGCAGACCACGCCGTCGCAGCCGTACCGCGACAGCGGCCGACCGTCCACGTCGACGAGCAGCTCCAGCATCTGGGCCCGCTCGCCCTTCTCCACGCTCACCTCGTTGAGCGCCCACGACTCGATCGGCGGCCCCCCGTCGAACTCGGCCCGCACGTCGAGGGTGAGCCGGCTGTCCACCGTGTAGTCGCGCTCCACCACGTCCCGGACCGCCTGGTCCAGGTCGCCGATCTCGGCCTCCGCGAGGAAGCCGACCTTGCCGAGGTTGATCCCCAGCAGCGGCGCGCCGGCCGGGCGGGCCAGTTCCGCGGCGCGCAGGAACGTGCCGTCCCCACCCAGCGCGAACACGATCTCGGCGCCCTCGGCCGCGGCGACGCCACCGACCGGCAGCACCCCCGGCAGTTCCAGGTCCTCGGCCTCCTCGGCGACCACCCGCACCTCGAACCCGGCCTCGATCAGGTCGGCCGCGACCGCGCGGGCGTGCTCGGTGTTGCGCCGCCGGCCGGTGTGCGTCACCAGCAGTGCGGTCCGACCCACCGGGTCCCCCTCGTCGTCGCAGCCATCACGCCTCCTGTGTCGTCGCGCCGGGGTCGCCCACCCCGGCCGCCACGACCGCGCGTACCCGGTCAGGGTCCGCGGCCGGTGCGCCGCGGCGCAACCATACGAAGAATTCGACGTTTCCGCTCGGACCCGGCAGCGGGCTGGCCACCACCCCGGCCAGGCCGAGCCCGAGGTCGGCGGCCGCGGCGGCCACGTCGAGGACCGCCTCGGCGCGCAACCCCGGATCCCGGACCACGCCGCCGGCGCCGACCCGCTCCCGACCCACCTCGAACTGGGGCTTCACCATCAACGCAAGATCACCATCCGGGACGGTGCAGGCGGCCAGCGCCGGCAGCACCAGGCGCAGCGAGATGAACGACAGGTCCGCGACCGTGAGCTGCACCGGCCCGCCGATCGTCCCGGCCCCGAGGGTACGCACGTTCGTCCGCTCGAAGACCCGAACCCGCGTGTCGCCACGCAGCGACCAGGCGAGTTGGCCGTATCCGACGTCCACCGCCACCACCTCGGCGGCGCCGGCCCGCAGCAGCACGTCGGTGAAGCCACCGGTGGAGGCGCCGGCGTCCAGGCAGCGCCGCCCGGCCACCACCAGGCCCGCGGGGCCGAACGCGGCCAGCGCCCCGGCCAGCTTGTGCCCGCCCCGGGACACGTACTCGCTGCTCGGGTCCTCGCCGAGGACCCGGACCGGGTCGGCCGGGTCGACCATGGCGGCCACCTTGCGCGCCTGCTGCCCGCGCACCTGGACCCGCCCCGCATCGACCAGCGCCGCCGCCTGCTCGCGCGACCGGGCCAGCCCGCGACGGACCAGTTCGGCATCCAGCCGGGTACGACGTGCCATGATGCGGAACTCTCCGGGGGTACGGGTCAACCCTGGTCGATGCCGGCCAGGGTCTCCTGCAGGACGTGCAGCGCGGCCTCGTACTGGGCGATCTGGTCCGCCGGGGACAGTTCGGCCGCGTTGGCGATGCCTTGCAGCGCGGCGTCCACGGCCGGGTGACGGGGCTGACCGCCCTCGCCCCCCGAAGCGGAGACGTCGCCAGCGAAGGGTACCCGGCCGGATTCCGGCGCACCGGGCCGCGGGGCCGGCCCCGGTCGGCCCGCGGACGGCGGGCCGGGCAGCGGCAATGGCGCCGACCCCGATGGTGCCGACCCCGATGGTGCCGGGCCGGGGGACGGCGCCGGCGGCGGGCCGGGCCGCGGAGGCGGTGGCCCGGGACGGGGGGACGGCGGCGGGCCGGGTCGCGGGGGCGGGCTGGGCCGCGGTCCCGTGGGATCCGCTGCGGAAAGGTCGGTGTTCACGGCTACCCCTCTGCTGTGCTGGTCAGACCCTCTGCTGTGCTGGTCAGGCCGCCGGCGGCTGCCGCCGGGCCGCGGCCCGGCGCTCGGGCGTGGCCGGAAGCTTCTTCGCGGCGACGCGCTTGGTCCCCGGCGGGGTGTTGCCCGGCTGCGCGGCGGCCGGCGGCGTGTTCCCTGGCTGCGCGTTGCCCGGCGGCGTGCTGGCCGGCGGGCCACCCGCCTCGCCGGTCGGCGCGCCCGGCGCCTCGGCCGGAGCCACCTTCTTCGCCACGGCCTTCTTGGCGACCGCCTTCTTCGCCACGGCCTTCTTCGCCACGGTGGTCTTGGCGACCGCCTTCTTCGCGACCGCCTTCTTTGCCACGGCCTTCTTCGCCACGGTGCTCGGGGCCGCCGTCTGCGGCGTCATCGCGCTCGCCGCCGGCGCCACCGCGGTGCCCCGCGCGTCCCGCAGTTCCCGTTCGAGCTGGTGGATCCGGGCCGTCAGCTCGGCGACCTCCTCCGCCGTGGCGAGCCCCACCGCGCCCAGGGCCCGGTCCACCTCGAAGCGGACAAGCTTGGACAACGCCTCGCGGTTGGCCATCCCCGCGGAGAACAGCTCCTCGGCCAGCGACTGCAACTGTGTCGCGGTCGCCCCGCCCTGGCCGACCACCCGGCGCACCGCCGTCTCGGCCCGCCGCCGGGACGACTCGGTCAACCCGAGGGCCATTTCCAGGTAGGCCCGCCATGCGTCCTGCATGCCCGAATCCTCTCGCGATGACGTCTGCTCCGGCTGTCACGCTACCGGGCGTGCGCCGCCGTTCGGGTGCGGTACGGTGCCGGTTAGTGATCGTGGCGTCCCACCACGCGAGCGGCGGGTGGGTCCGACGGAGGGGAGCGGGCGGTTGGCCAGCGTTGACGAGTGCCGGCAGGCGTTGCACGACCTCGCGGCGCGGCTGGATGCCAATGCCGACCGGGTCCGCGACCGGGTGAACCTGGACCGCACCCTGGCCTGCCGCATCACCGACCTGAAGACCGCCTTCCACGGACGGCTGCGCGACGGGCGGCTCATCGACCTGACCGACGGCGACGATCCGCAGGCGAAGGTGGCGCTCAGCACCACCAGCGACGACCTGCTCGCGCTGGTCCGCGGTGAGCTGGACGTGCCGAAGGCGCTCGCCGCGCGCCGGATCGCGATCAGCGCCAACCCGTTCGACCTGTTGAAGCTGCGCAAGCTGCTCTAGAGCCATGATCGACTCGTCTTCGGCGAAGTTGGGGTGTCCCGGTGGTGCGGACCCCCCGACTTCCCCGAAGATGAGTTGACCTTCAGCTCCCGGAAGGCGCGGGCGCGTCCGCCGGTCCCGGCAGACCCAGCTCCGCCACCGCCCGCGCCGCGTCCTCGCCCTCGGGCCGCACGACGCTGATCGGCGAACCGGCCCAGGACGCGGCGCACAGCTCCCGCAACGCGTCCAGCGGGCGACCCGAGCCGGCAAGCCGCGCCGTACCGTCCGCGACACTCACCCGCCAGCCGCCGTCCCGCGGACCGGCCCGGTCGGCGTCCGGGGCCGAGGCACCGGGTCGATCGGCATCCGGGGCACCGGCTCCGTCGGCAGCCCCGTCCGGGCGGCCGGGTCGGTCGCCGGCGCCGGCGTCCGGGCCGGGTGCGGGCAGCCGCACCACCCGGTCGGGGTCGAGCAGGCCGCCGAGGTCCGGCGCGACGTACGTCGGCCGGGCCGACGGGGAGCACAGCAACAGGTCGGCCACCGTGCTCACCCCGGTGAGCACGAGCAGGCTGTCCAGCCCGGCGCGCCGGGCTCCCTCGATGTCGGTGTCCAGCCGGTCGCCGACGGCCAGCACCGGGCCGTCGGCCCGGGCCGCGGCCGTGCCGAACAGGGCCGGCTCCGGCTTGCCCACGATCACGTCGGGATCGCGGTCGAGCGCGGTACGCAGGACGGCCACCAGCGAGCCGTTGCCGGGCAGCGGCCCACGCGGGCTGGGTAGCGTCCGGTCGGTGTTGGTGGCCACCCAGAGCGCGCCGGCCCGCACCGCGACCGCCGCCTCGGCCAGCTCCCGCCAGCCCACCTCGGGGCCGTAACCCTGCACCACGGCGGCCGGTGCGGCATCGGCCCCGTCGACCGGGGTCAGCCCGACGGCCGCGACCTCGGCGCGCAGCGCGTCCGCCCCGACCACCAGGACCGGCGCGGCGGCCGGCAGCCGCTGCGCCAACAGCGCCGCGGCGGCGCCCGCGGAGGTGAGCACCTCCTCCGGACGGGCAGGTACCCCATCCCGGTGAGCAGTTCGGCCACCTCGGCCGAACGCCGGGACGCGTTGTTGGTGACGTAGGTGACGGCCACGCCCGCCGAATGCAGGCCGCCGACCGCGTCCGCGGCACCGGCGATCGGCCGGTCGATCAGGTACACCACGCCGTCGAGATCGAAGACGATCAGGGCGTACCCGTCGGCCAGCCGGTCCGCGCCGGGGGCGGTCACCGCGCCGCGGACCCGTCGGACCGGTCCGCCGCGGCGGTGGGCTCGTCCGGGTCGGTGCCGGCGGCGGGACCGTCTTCGTCCCGGCCGGCCGGGACGGCGCCGGTGGAGTCGGGACCCGTGCTCACGGTCGCGTCGGTCTCGACCGCCTCGACCGTCCCGGCGTCGACGTCGCCATCCAGGTCGTCATCGTCCTCGTCAGCACCGTCGTCGTCATCGTCGGTACCGTCGACGTCGACGGCGTCATCGACGTAGCCGGCGGCGTCGAGGTCGGTCCCGGCGTCATCGTCATCGTCGTACGCGTCATCGTCGTATTCGTCGTCTTCATCGTCGTCGTCATCGTCATCGTCATCGTCGTAGTCGTGGTCGACGGCGTCGGCATCGATGTCGACATCGGCGTCCCGGACGGCGTCGGCGCCAGTCTCGCCGTCGCGGTCGACCTCACCGTCGGCGTCGCCGTCAAGCTCGTCGTCGCTGTCGTCGTCCAGCACCACGCCGTCGAGTTCGAGCAGCCGCTCGGCGGCGTCCGTCTCCGACTCCTCGTCGACGTCGGCCGCGCGGGCGAACCACTCCCGCGCCTCGTCCCGCCGACCGACCCCGAGCAGCGCATCGGCGTACGCGTACCGCAGCCGGGCCGTCCACGGTTGGGCCGGCTCGGCGGTGAGTTCCCGGACCTGGAGCATCGCCACGGCGGCGTCCCCCTGGCCCATGTCGGCGCGCGCCCCGGCGGCCACGATGAGCAGCTCGATGGCGCCGACCTGGTCGAGCGTGGCGCGGTCCGCGCCCCGGTAGAGGTCGACGGCCCGCTCGGGCCGGCCCAGCGCCCGCTCGCTGTCCGCGATCACCGCAAGGTGCGTCTGCCGTCCGCTCATCCGGTGGTACGTCCGCAGCTCGGCGATGGCGGTCTGCCACTCGCCGCTGTGGTAGGCGGCGAGTCCCACCGCCTCGCGAACGGCCGCGACCCGGGAGGCGAGCCGGCGAGCCGCGAGCGCGTGCGCCAGGGCCTCCGCGGGCTCCTCGTCGATGAGCTGTCCGGCCGCGACCAGGTGCCGCGCCACCGTCTCGGCGACCGGCTTGGCCATGCCGAGCAGTTCGGCGCGTACGTCTCCGTCGAGGTCGCTGGCTTTGATCTCCTCCGGCAGCTCCGGACCCTTCGCCCGCTCGTCCCGCTCGGCAGGGCGATCGTCCCGGTTCCGCTCGCTCCGGTCTCCCCGGGCGGCGTACCCGCTCTCGCGCCGCTCGTCGTGCCGGCGGTCCCGGTAGCCGCCCTCGCGGGGGCCGCTGTCCCGGCGGTCGCCACCACGGTAACCGCCCTCACGGCGTTCCCCGCCGCGGAAGCCCTGATCGCGACGGTCACCACCGCGGTAGCCACCCTCACGGGGGCCACCGTCCCTGCGGTCACCGCCCCGGAAGCCACCGTCCTGCCGGTCCCGGTAGCCGCCCTCACGGGGGCCACCGTCCCGGCGGTCGCCACCACGGAAGCCACCCTCACGGCGATCCCCGCCCTGGTAGCCGCCCTCGCGACGGTCACCGCCGCGGAAGCCACCCTCACGGCGATCCCCGTCCCGGTAACCGCCCTCGCGACGGTCGCCGCCGCGGAAGCCACCCTCGCGGGGGGCGCTGTCCCGACGGTCCCGGTAACCACCGTCCCGGGGCCACTGTCCCGGCGGTCGCCACCACGGAAGCCACCCTCACGGCGATCCCCGCCCTGGTAGCCGCCCTCGCGACGGTCACCGCCGCGGAAGCCACCCTCGCGGCGGTCGCCGCCGCGGAAGCCACCGTCCCGGTCACCACCGCGGAACCCGCCGTCGCGCGGGCCACCGTCCCGGCGGTCCCGGTAACCACCGTCCCGGGGCCACTGTCCCGGCGGTCGCCACCACGGTAGCCACCCTCACGACGGTCACCGCCACGGAAACCGCCCTCGCGGCGGTCACCGCCCTGGTAGCCACCCTCACGACGGTCACCACCGCGGAAGCCACCCTCACGGCGATCCCCGTCCCGGTAACCACCCTCACGGCGATCCCCGTCCCGGTAGCCGCCCTCCCGGCGGTCGCCGCCGCGGAAGCCACCCTCACGGGGGGCGCTGTCCCGACGGTCCCGGTAACCACCGTCCCGGGGGCCACTGTCCCGGCGGTCACCACCACGGAAGCCACCCTCACGGCGATCCCCGCCCTGGTAACCGCCCTCGCGACGGTCGCCGCCGCGGAAGCCACCCTCACGACGGTCGCCACCACGGTAGCCACGGTCACCACCACGGAAACCACCCTCGCGACGGTCACCGCCACGGAAACCACCGTCCTGGCGGTCCCGGTAGCCACCCTCACGACGGTCACCACCGCGGAAACCACCCTCACGACGGTCACCGCCCTGGTAACCGCCCTCGCGACGGTCACCGCCACGGAACCCGCCCTCACGACGGTCACCACCGCGGCGGTCGCCGGCCCGGGTGGTCTGGTCGTCCCGGCGCCCGGGGCCGCCACGGCCGGGGCGGTCGGCGCGATCCTCGTATCGGCGCGGACGATCCTCGCCCTGCGGTCCTGACGTCACGGTGGGGGTCCTTCCAGTGAAGCGCTTGGGTTCCTGGCCGCACCGTCCGTGCGGCAAACGCAGTTGAGGGCCGTACCCCGGATGGGGGCCGGCCCTCGAACTGTAATAGCTGTCCGGCGGTGTCCTACTCTCCCACACCCTCCCGGGTGCAGTACCATCGGCGCTGGTGGGCTTAGCTTCCGGGTTCGGAATGTGACCGGGCGTTTCCCCACCGCTATAACCGCCGTAACTCTATAAACCTGTCAAACAACCCAACCCCTGGCCCCCACCCTCGCGGGTGGGTGGGTGGTGTCTGCTGGTTCAGAGTTGCATAGTGGACGCGTAGCATCTTTGTAGGTCAAGTCCTCGGCCTATTAGTACCGGTCAACTGAACCCGTTACCGGGCTTACATCTCCGGCCTATCAACCCAGTCGTCTAGCTGGGAGCCTTACCCCCTTCACGGGGTGGGATACCTCATCTTGAAGCGAGCTTCCCGCTTAGATGCTTTCAGCGGTTATCCCTTCCGAACGTAGCCAACCAGCCGTGCCCCTGGCGGGACAACTGGCACACCAGAGGTTCGTCCGTCCCGGTCCTCTCGTACTAGGGACAGCCCTTCTCAAGTATCCTACGCGCACGGCGGATAGGGACCGAACTGTCTCACGACGTTCTAAACCCAGCTCGCGTACCGCTTTAATGGGCGAACAGCCCAACCCTTGGGACCTGCTACAGCCCCAGGATGCGACGAGCCGACATCGAGGTGCCAAACCATCCCGTCGATATGGACTCTTGGGGAAGATCAGCCTGTTATCCCCGGGGTACCTTTTATCCGTTGAGCGACACCGCTTCCACACGCAAGTGCCGGATCACTAGTCCCGACTTTCGTCCCTGCTCGACCCGTCAGTCTCACAGTCAAGCTCCCTTGTGTACTTACACTCAACACCTGATTGCCAACCAGGCTGAGGGAACCTTTGGGCGCCTCCGTTACCTTTTAGGAGGCAACCGCCCCAGTTAAACTACCCACCAGACACTGTCCCTGAACCGGATAACGGCCCGAAGTTAGATACCCAAATCAACCAGAGTGGTATTTCAAGATTGCCTCCACCCCAACTGGCGTTGAAGCTTCACCGGCTCCCACCTATCCTACACAAGCCAATCCGAATACCAATGTCAAGCTATAGTAAAGGTCCCGGGGTCTTTCCGTCCTGCCGCGCGTAACGAGCATCTTTACTCGTAGTGCAATTTCGCCGGGCCTGTGGTTGAGACAGTAGGGAAGTCGTTACGCCATTCGTGCAGGTCGGAACTTACCCGACAAGGAATTTCGCTACCTTAGGATGGTTATAGTTACCACCGCCGTTTACTGGCGCTTAAGTTCTCAGCTTCGCCCCGAAAGACTAACCGGTCCCCTTAACGTTCCAGCACCGGGCAGGCGTCAGTCCATATACATCGAATTACTTCTTCGCATGGACCTGTGTTTTTAGTAAACAGTCGCTTCCCCCTGGTCTCTGCGGCCATACCACGCTCCACCCGCAAAGGGGCATCACGCGTCCGGCCCCCCTTCTCCCGAAGTTACGGGGGTAATTTGCCGAGTTCCTTAACCACAGTTCACCCGATCGCCTTGGTATTCTCTACCTGACCACCTGTGTCGGTTTAGGGTACGGGCCGCTCGGGAACTCGCTAGAGGCTTTTCTCGGCAGCATAGGATCACTGACTTCACCTGAATCGGCTCGGCATCACGTCTCAGCCACACAGTGCGCGGATTTACCTACACACCAGCCTACACGCTTACCCCGGCACAACCACCGGCCGGGCTCAGCTACCTTCCTGCGTCACCCCATCGCTTGACTACTACCCGCCAGGATCCCACGCTCCCCCAACACGATCCGAAAACCGCACCAGGCTCGGGTGGTTAGCACAACGAGGTTCATCACGGGCGCTCCCACGCGGGTACGGGAATATCAACCCGTTATCCATCGACTACGCCTCTCGGCCTCGCCTTAGGCCCCGACTCACCCAGGGCGGATTAACCTGGCCCTGGAACCCTTGGTCATCCGGCGGAAGGGTTTCTCACCCTTCTTTCGCTACTCATGCCTGCATTCTCACTCGTGCCCCCTCCACAACTGGGTCACCCCGCTGCTTCACCACGGGCACGACGCTCCCCTACCCATCCACACACCTGCACACAACCCCACAAAGAGATCGCACGAGGCACACGCGTGAATGCCACAGCTTCGGCGGTGTACTTGAGCCCCGCTACATTGTCGGCGCGGAACCACTTGACCAGTGAGCTA